>NSJK01000029.1 GCA_002632325.1 Lysobacterales bacterium
AGCTTGCCCGGCTCGGTTCGCGCGGCCGTGCAGGAGAGCCGCAAGGCCCGACCCCGCATTTCATCCCCCGCGTCGCGCAGGTCGCGGCTGCCGCCGCTCCTACAACAGTGCGCGGTAGGAGGGCCGGGAGGCCCGACCCCGCATTTCATCGCCCGCGTCGCGAGGGTCGCGGCTACCGCCGCTCCTACAACAGCGCGCGGTAGGAGGGCCGGAAGGCCCGACCTGACGCCCTGGAGCGGAGCAAGCTCCGCTCTACAGCGCAGGTATTTGTGGATGCGCGCGTGCTCGCTTGCCGCGCTCTTGTAGAGCCGAGCTTGCTCGGCTTGTGACGCCCGGGAGCGGAGCAAGCCCCGCTCTGCGGGAGGGTCGCGAAGCGCGTCGCTCCTGCGCCGGGCGCTCAGTGTGCTACCGGCTGCGACGTCGCGGTGCCGGCTTCGGCCTTGATGAGCGCCACTTCGAGCAGCCAGCGGCGGTCGAACGCATCGCGCGGCAACAGGTCGGCCCGCCGTTGTTCGACCCGGGACAAGGCATCCATGTCACGCAGTGCGACCAAGGCAAGTTCGACGTAGCGCGCGATAAACGTGCGCAGCGGCGCCAGTGCAGCCAATTCGGGCTCATCGAGCAGGCTGTCGCCGACGTTGACCACGGCCGGCCAATCGCGAGCGGCAGCGGCGGCATGGAAGGCCATGAGCCTGGCCACGCGTGGCTGCTCCCGCCAACACGGCATGAGCCACTGCGGCTCGATCCAGACACCGTGCAAGTCTTCGCTGCGCAGGAACGGGATGGTGCGCCCCGCCACGCTGGCACTGGCGATCGCCCACGCCGCAAACGCGGCGTCGTCGGCGTCGCACTGACGCGCCACGCTGCGCAACAGCGCGAGTTCCGCATCGGCGCCCAGTTGGCCGACGCCCTCCCCGGGATCCGAGGGCGCGAGCAAGTCAAGGCGGATCGCGCGGGCAGTCTGCGTCTGCAGGCTGCGCAGTCGCCAGGGCGCCAGCACGCCCTGGGCCACCGACACGGGTGGCGGCACATAGGCGCCCGTCGCTTCGAGCAGTGGCCAAGGCGAATCGGCGATCGCCGAAATGTCGGTGGCGCTGGCACCGGCAAAACGCGCCGCCGGTGCGCGCAACTGCACGACCGGGAAGAAATCGGAGTTGGCCGGCATCGGCGAGAGGCGCGCGAGTGATGCAAGGCCCATTCGGTCCATAAGGAAGAACTCGCGCATCTGCGCCGCGCTGGCCATCGACAGGCGCGACAGCTCCGGCGCCAGTTGCGGCGCCTGCAGGGCGAGGTCACGCAGCGGCGGCACTGCACCCTTGCGCGTGGCGATCAGCACGAGGTCGCCATTGTTGGACGCATAGGCCTGCACGTCGGCAAAGCGCGGCAGCATCGCCTTGAGGATCGATGCGACCAGGTCAGGGCTGATTTCGTAGAGCTGCAGCCATTGCACGAACAAGCCATCTTCGGCCAGGTGCCGGGGCACGAAGTCGTAGAACTGCTCGGTGAACAAGGTGGCCACGCCACTCACCCAGGGATTGGAGGGCTCCGAGACGATCACATCGTAGTTGCGCGGCGAACCGGAGAGATAGGCCTTGGCATCGTCGATCACGATATGGGCGCGCGGATCGGAATACGCCCGTTCCACGCGCGGCCCGAACCCCAGTGCGGCTTTCACCATGAATGACTCGATCTCGATCACATCCACCCGCTGGACCCGCGGATCGCCGAGCAGGGTATTGACGCTCATGCCCGACCCGAATCCCACCACGGCCACGTCCTTGGGCGCGGGATGCGCAGCCAACGGCAAGGCCGCAAGCAGCACCATCGTGTATTCGTCGGTGGTCGGCGGGTGGGCCAGGTCCACGGTCAAGGCGGCATCGACCTTGCCATTGGTCGCAATCGCACATTCGCTGCCATCGGCCGATTCGTACATCGCCACGGTCGCGGTCTTGCCATCGCCGTAGAACAACATCCTGGTGTCGGCCGAAAGGCTCGCACGGCCCAGGCGATACACCGATGAAGCCAACACCCTCTCATCCACCCGCGTCGCCGCCAAGGCGACCACCGCAACCAGCAGCGACACCGCCGCAGCCACGCGCAGGTCGCGTCGCACCACCCCCGCGCCTTCACGCCCGCGCGCGAGCAAGTAGAGGCCGAGCAACAAGTCCGCGACCGCCGCGAGCCACAATGCCACGCGCACGCCCAGGAGCGGCATCAGCAGGTGCACCGTGAGCAGCACGCCCGCGATCGCGCCCAGCGTGTTGGCGGCATAGGCGCGACCGATCGCCGCCTCGCCCTCACCCCGGCGCAGCAGCGCGAGCGTCAGCAGCGGCAAGGTCATGCCGGCGAAGAATGCAGCCGGGAACATCACCGCGAACGCGATCATCGATGTGGCCACGTTGTAGAGCGCATAGCCGCCGTCGCTGTGCGCCAGGCCATGCCACAGCGCCGCGACCCAGTCGAAGGCATGCATGTAGACGAACAGCGATCCGAGCGCGGCCAGACCCATGAACACCTGCGCCCAACCGGCGACCTGTAGCGGCCAGGCATAGCCATCGGCGCGGCGGCGCAGCCACCAGCCGCCGAACGCCAGGCCCGCAATGAAGGCAGCGAGCATGAGTTCGAAGGAATGCACCGTGCTGCCCACCGCGAGTGAGAGCATGCGCACCCAGGTGATCTCGTACACGAATGAGGTGGCGCCCGTGATCGCGGCGGCCGCGAGCACGAATGCAGCGCCCGGCAAGCCGGGCGCCTGCGCTTGCCGTGCCACCGGCTCGGCCGTGCTGGACTGCTTGGCCAGCGGCCAGATCAGCAAGGCGACGAGGATGCTGACGAGACCACCCGTCATCACCGTACCCGGCAGGCCCACGCGCGGCAGTAGCATGAAGGTCGCGATGATCGCGCCCAGCGCGGCGCCCAGGCTGTTGGTGAAATACAGCCCCGCGAGCACGCGCCCGCCCGCACTCGGCGCCAGGCGCAGGTAGCCCGCGCTCATCAGCGGGAAGGTCATGCCCAGCAGCACGCATTGCGGACCGATCAAGAGCAGCGCCGTCGCATAGCGCGCGAGGTCGAGTGCCAGCCCCGAGCCGACCAGCGGGAACAGCTTGGCGTAGGCCAGGCCGGTCACCCCGCGATAGATCGGGTCGAAGCCAAAGCCGAGCAGGCCGATCACGATCTCGGCGAGCGCATATGCGGCCAGCGGTCGCGCCAGGCGCGCGCTGCGCCGACTCGCGAGCCACGCGCCCAGCGCCATGCCGCCCATGAACAACATGAGCACGAAGGACTGCGCGTGCGCGGCGTGGCCGAGGAACAGACCCAGGTACTGGGTCCAGATCGATTCGTAAATCAGGCCCGCGAAACCCGACAGCGCGAACAGCGCCAGCAATGCTGCGGCCGCAAGCCTGCGGTTGGATGAATCGATCATGTGTTTCCCCGTATCCAGACTCGGGCGATGGTAGCAAGCCGGCGCAGCGCTGAAAGAGGTCTTTCCAAAGCCGAGCGTGCTCGGCTTGCCGCTGCCGCCGCTACTACACCGTCACGATGCACGGCAACGACGCGATGGGTGTCGTAGGAGGACCGGAAGGCCCGACCCGGCGTTTCGCTCTTGCATGGCGCAGTTCGCGACTGCCGTCGCTCCTACAACAGCGCGATGCAGAAGGGTCGGAAGACCCGACGAGGCGGAAGGCCCGACCCGGTGTTTCGCTCGTGCATGGCACAGGGTCGCGACTTCCGTCGCTCCTACACCGTCACGGTGCACGGCAACGACGCGATGAGTGTCGTAAGAGGGCCGGAAGGCCCGACCTGACGCACGGCAGCGGAGCAAGCTCCGCTCTACGGGAGCGTCGCGGCTGCCGCCGCTCCTGCAACAACGCGCAGCACATACGCGTGTGACATGCAAGCATGCCGCGACTGCTTCGGTGTCAATCACGCCATTCGCCGCAAAACGTCACTGTCTGACAATTTGCGCACATTCAGGCGGGCAATGCCCAAGGCTGACCACGATCCGCAATTCTTCTCCACAAACCCGTCACACAATCGGGCTACCCAAGGCTGGCACGAAAGCTGCACAATAGTTTCCGCGAGCCGTCGATCGCCGGACGAGAAAGCGATCGCGGAAGCGGGCCCGCCTGGCAAGGTTGGCGGCTCTAGGGGCAAGATCGAACCATCCATGAGAGGAACCACCATGAAGAACATCCAGAAAGGCTTTACCTTGATCGAGCTGATGATCGTCATCGCGATCATCGCCATCCTCGCCGCCATTGCGCTGCCGGCGTATCAGGACTATGCAACCCGCGCCAAGGTTTCGGAGGTCATCGTGATGACCGAGCCCGCCAAGCTCGCAGTCTCCGAAACGGCATCGTCGCTCGGCCTGCTCGCCAACGTCACCTCGGCCAACTCCGGCTACGTTTTCCCGGGCGCGACGAGCTTTGTTTCAGGCGTGACGATCACGGATACGACCGGCGTCGTGACCGCGGTTTCGACTGTCCCGGGTGCGGCAGGCAACATCGTGTTTACGCCCACGGTGGTAGGTTCCGGCGCACAGCTGACCTGGGATTGCACGACCACGATTTCGCAGAAGTACGTTCCGGCCTCCTGCCGTTGATACACGCCAGCATTTGAGCTGTTTTTTTGAAAGTCCCGGCCTTGTGCCGGGACTTTTCTTTGTGGACCCGTCAGCATGTGGAAACTTGCAGCAGCGGTGAGTCTGCTTGCCGCCGCCCTGATCTATTGGGCCGGGTTGAACGGGCCTCTGGTGTTCGACGATGCGCAGAATCTGGCCGCACTGAACGACTGGCTGGCGGGCAGGACTACCTGGCTTGCAGCCGTATTCGGCAACTCCTCGGGCATGCTTGGCCGATCGGTATCGATGGCCAGCCTTGTTGCCAACATCGCCGTGCTGGGCCCGACCACATGGAGCCTGAAACTCGGCAACCTGCTGATCCACCTCGTGAACGGCCTGTTGGTGTTCGCCCTGCTTTCCAGCTTGGCGCGACAGGGTCTGTGGGGCGCAACAGAAGGCCGTGCCGCCCGCTGGGCCGTGTGGCTCGGCGGCACTGCCTGGTTGCTCCACCCACTGCTTGCCAGCACCGTGTTGTATGTCATTCAACGCATGGCGATGCTGAGCACGCTGTTCGTACTGCTGGCCATGCTTGCCTACCTGCACGGGCGGGCGCAGTTGCACACACGCCCTGTTCTCGCCCGTGTCTGCCTGCTGGTGCTGGTGCCGGCGTTCACGATCCTGGGTACTTTGGCGAAGGAAAACGGCATCGTTGCGCCGGCGCTGTGCGCGCTCCTTGAACTCACTGTTTTTCGTCCGCGCCGCGGCCAGCGCATGGCCTGGCAGGCCCGGACCTTCATCTCCCTCGCGCTGGCGTTGCCCGCACTGATTGCGCTCGGCCTGACGATTGCGCAAGCTCCCGTGGTTGTTTCCGGTTACGCCAATCGCCCATTCACGCTGATCGAACGGCTGCTCACGGAATGCCGCGTGTTGTGGGACTATCTCGGCGCCTTTCTTGCGCCGAGCAGCGCGCATCTGGGCCTGTACCACGACGACTACGCCATTTCGCGCAGTTTGACCAAGCCACCCGCCACCTTGGCCGCAATCCTTGGCTGGCTGTTCGTGTTGATCGCCGCTTGGCGCCTGCGGCGCACAATTCCAGGAGTCACGCTGGGTATCGGCATGTTCCTGATCGGGCACTCGCTCGAATCGACGATCTTTCCTCTCTTGATCTATTTCGAGCATCGCAACTACCTGCCATCGATCGGTCTCACGATTGCCCTCCTCAGCTTGGTGATCTTCACGATCCACGCGACTCCGACCCGCTTGGCCCGCCTGCCTGCGATCGCCACGGCATCAGGCTGCCTGCTCATCGGCGCACTTGCGCTGACAACGTTCGCGCAGGCTCATGTCTGGAGTTCAAATGAACTGCTGCTTCGACAGGCGTTGAAGAACCACCCCAACTCACGATGGCTGCGCGTCGACCTCATACAGGCGGCCATGTCGCGCCAGCCGCCTGCCGTCGACGAGGCTTTGCTGCACGCCGATTACCTGTTGGCAATGAACGACCCAATGGCACGCAAGTTTGGCGCCATCGAGCGCTTGATGGTTCACTGCGCTTCGGGCCGACCTGCCGAACCGGAAATGGTCGGCGTCGTGTTCGACGGCCCCGGTAGCGTAATCGAACCCGATCTGCTGCTGGCGCTTGACAACTTGAGTGATGGAATCGTCGCACGACCTTGCAGTGGCCTGACTGCATCGCAGATGGCTGACGGCCTGGTTCGCATGCTCGACCGCTCTCCCCTCGATCCGGGAACACTGGGTGTCTGGCGCTTGCGCTACCGCGCCGCCAATCTGTACGCAGCGGCCGGGCAGATCGATCAAGCCATCGAGCAAGGCAAGCTGGCCATCTCCGCTGGCAATGCCCAACCCCAAGTGATGATCTTCGTGGCAGGGTTGTTGCTGGAACGCGGGGACAAGGAGGCTGCCACTCATGTGCTTGACCAGGCAGCAGCGATGCTCAAGCCGGGCGAAGTACAGGGTGCTCACCTGGTTGCAGAATTGCGGGCCAGGATTCGCGCTTCGACCAAGTGACTGGACAACGCGCCGCGCCAGGCGATGGATTGCGCACTCGGCGCAGGCCGGTATCGCTCAATGCATGACCCGATGATTCATCCTGCGGTATGCCGACAGGCCACACAGCGCGATCAAACTGACCGACCTTGACTACCTTGATGGATCAATGACCAACATGGACAACCAAGGCATCGTCAGTATCGGCGCAGGTTCCACCACGGCAGCCTCTGCGGCAACCTGCGCGCATGCGGCTGATGTTCTGGTCGACACGCACAGCCTGCGGCTAGTCAGCCGGAGCGGCTTTGGCAACGCGTCTGGCCGCGGTACCTCATGGCACCGTGCTTGTCGTGTCTGCCACGCGGCCGTCTTGCACGATGGCCCGACATCGGAGCCGGCACTGCCTTTTCGGTGCGACGATGGGGTCATGCGCACGCTGGCCGACTACCAAGGCACCGCACACGATTCAATGTCCATAGCGCGCGATTTCTGCGGATTGCGCTTCACTGACAGCGCGCTCTACGCTGCCATGGCACTGATCCGGCTGGAAGACGGTCGCGTGCACGAACACGCCGTGGCGACCGTTGAAAAGCTTGGTCGCGACTACCTTGCACAGCCAGACGCCCAATCCGCCGGGCAGCTGAGCGAAGCCGTCTGCGCGTGGGGTGGCGGTAGTCGGGTTTGGGGCAATCTTGTGCGTCACCACGGCAAGTCGTTGGGCGCGAAGTTCCACGCATGGTTCACCGCCATTGGCGACACCCGTGATGCCGAGACAGCCATCGCGCCGGCACTGGCCAATGACAGCCAGGCCGGCATCAAGGGCCTTGGCGTGTCCTTCGCCAGCAAGCACCTGCGCATGCTCCGCCCCGACTGCTTTGCGGTTCTGGACGACGTACTCAGTACCGGCCTGGGCTTCGCCCTGAACATCAAAGGCTATGCCTTGTTCATGCACCACCTGCACAGCTTCGTCAGCGTGCCGCCGGGGAATATCGCTGTTGGACGCAACTTGGGCGCCGTGGAGGGTGGTATTTTCTACTTGGTGAGGCCGTGGGTACGAGCCCGATGATTGATAATCGAGCACGCCGCCACAAGGAGCCTGAACCTGCTAAAGCACACGGCCACCCTGTCTCCAACGATCATTCAAGGCCAATCAACTGGGTCGCCCGGAGCTTTTCAGCCAACAGAATCTGACACTCAATCGCATCAACTACTGCGGCCGAGTGGGCGTGACCGGTGCGGATATGAGGACAATGCCATCTGGCAACACGACCAATCAGGAACAGCATGAAAGCCGTCATCCTCGCCGGGGGCCTGGGCACCCGGATCAGCGAAGAATCCAGCGTGCGGCCCAAGCCGATGGTCGAGATCGGCGGCATGCCGGTGCTCTGGCACATCCTCAAGATCTACTCGCACCACGGCGTGAACGACTTCATCATCTGCCTGGGCTACAAGGGCTACATGATCAAGGAGTACTTCGCCAACTATTTCCTGCACATGTCCGACGTCACCTTCGACATGGGCACGAACAAGGTGGAGGTGCATCACAAGCATGCCGAGCCGTGGCGGGTGACCCTGGTGGATACCGGTCTTGATACCCAGACCGGCGGGCGACTCAAGCGGGTGGCCGATTATCTGGACAATGAGGCATTCTTTTTCACCTACGGGGATGGCGTGGCCAATCTCGACATCCGCGCCGAACTGGCCTTCCATCGCGCGCAAGGTGCGCTGGCAACCATGTGTGCGGTGCAGCCACCGGGCCGCTTCGGCGCCATTGGATTGGACGGCCATCGCATCACCCGTTTCGAGGAAAAACCGGGTGGTGACGGCAACTGGGTCAATGGTGGTTTCTTCGTATTGGAATCTGGCGCCCTCGACTACATCGAAGGCGACGCCACGATCTGGGAACGCAGCCCGCTGGAACGACTGGCCCGGGACGGCCAACTCTCGGCGTTTCGCCACAATGGCTTCTGGCAGCCCATGGATACCTTGCGCGACAAAATCAAACTCGAGGAGCTTTGGCAGTCCGGCAGCGCGCCTTGGAAGGTTTGGGCGTGACACTGTTCGACGGCATATTCCGTGGTCGGCGCGTGCTGGTCACCGGCCACACCGGCTTCAAGGGTTCGTGGCTGTGCCTGTGGCTGCGGGAACTGGGCGCACAAGTCGCCGGACTGGCACTCGATCCGGACACTCAGCCCTCGCATTGGCAGTTGTTGAATCTGGATGGCGTCGCCGATCATCGCGTGGACCTGCGTGATTTATCGGCCATGCGCGCGGTGCTGGCTGCGCACCAGCCCGAGGTCGTGTTCCACCTGGCTGCGCAGCCGCTGGTGCGACGCAGCTACCGCGAGCCGCAAGATACCTTTGCCAGCAATGTCACCGGCCTTTTGAACCTGCTGGAAGTTGTGCGCGAGTGCGCCTCGGTGCGCGTGCTGGTCAATGCCACCACCGACAAGGTTTACGCCGAGTCCACAACGCTTCATGGCTATCGCGAAACCGACCCGCTCGGCGGCCATGACCCCTACAGCACCTCCAAGGCCTGCGCCGAACTCATCACCGATTGCTACCGCAAGAGTTATTTCCACGAGGGGCACGCGCGTCTTGCCACCGCGCGCGCCGGCAACGTGATCGGCGGCGGCGACTGGGCCGAGGATCGCCTGGTGCCCGACCTTGTACGCGCAGCCAGCGCCGGAAAATCCCTGCGCATTCGCAACCCCAGTGCCGTGCGCCCCTGGCAACACGTACTGGAGCCCCTTTCGGGTTATCTGCGCTTGGGACAGCGCTTATGGGACGATGCCCGTCTTGTCGGCGCGTGGAACCTTGGCCCCGGCGCAGACGGGGAAATCACTGTCGAAGCACTGGTGACGCGCCTTTCCGCACACTGGCCCGCCCTGCGCATCGAACGCGACGCCGCCGCGCACCCGCACGAAGCCGCCATCCTGCGCCTGAACTGTGACAAGGCCACGGCGCAACTCGCATGGCGCCCGGTGTGGGGCATCGACACCGCGCTGGCACGCACCGCCGGCTGGTATCGCCGTTTCCACGAATCCGGACAGCTCGCCAGCGCGGACGATCTTGCCGCCTACATCGACGACGCCCGCAAACTCGGTTTGGCGTGGGCGGCATGAACATCCTTCCCACGCCACTGCCGGGCCTGCACGAAATCCGCCACACGCCGACCGGCGACGCCCGCGGCCGCTTCACCCGCCTGTACTGCGAACAGGAACTCGCGCCCATCCGCGCAGGCCTGCACTTCACCCAGATCAACCTCTCGGAAACACGCGGACGCGGTACGCTGCGCGGCATGCACTACCAGACGCCGCCCGCCGCCGAAGCCAAGCTGATCCGCTGCCTGCGCGGGCGCGTGTTCGACGTGGCTGTCGATCTGCGCGCCGGCTCGCCCACCTTCCTGCGCTGGCATGCCATCGAGCTGGCCGAGGACAACGACTGCGCGGTGTTCATCCCGGAAGGCTTTGCCCACGGCTTCCAGTGCCTGACCGATGAGGCGCACCTGCTCTACATGCACACCGATCCCTGGACACCCGCTTGCGAGGCGGGCCTGCGCTTTGATGACCCACGCCTTGCGATCCACTGGCCATTGCCCGCCAACAACCTGTCTGCACGCGACCAAGGCTATGCGCTGCTCGATGCCGGCTTTGTCGGAATGCGCGCATGAAATGCCGTTTCTGCCACGCGCCCTTGAGCGATGTCTTCCTCGACTTGGGCAGCGCACCGCCCTCCAACGCCTTCCTGCGCGCTGAAGACCTGAGTGCACCAGAACTCTGGTTCCCGCTCAAGCTCTACACCTGCGCAGCCTGCCATCTGGTCCAGGTGGATGAAGTGCAAAAGCACGATGCCCTGTTCCCCAGCGACTACGTGTATTTCTCCTCCTACTCACGCAGCTGGCTGACACATGCCGAACGCTACGTGACCCAGGCCCGCAATCGCCTGCAACTAGGGCCGCAGAGTCTGGTCATCGAAATCGCCTCCAACGATGGCTATCTGCTGCAATACGTCCAAGCCGCAGGCATCCCCTGCGTTGGCATCGAGCCGACGGCTGGCACCGCCGCCGCCGCACGCGAACGCGGCATCGAGACCATCGAACAATTTTTCGGCCAGCGCTTCGCACAGGAATTTGCGGCATCCAGGCGCAGTGCCGACCTTGTCATCGGCAACAACGTGCTGGCGCATGTGCCGGACATCAACGATTTCGTCGCCGGCATCAAGGCCATGCTCGCACCTGAAGGCGCGGCGACGCTGGAGTTTCCGCACCTCATGCAGCTGGTTGCGCAGCACCAGTTCGATACCGTCTATCACGAACATTTTTCCTACCTGAGCTTCCACACCGCGCAGCAGATCTTTGCCGCACACGGCCTGCGCATCTTCGACGTCGAGGAGCTGCCCACCCACGGCGGCTCCCTGCGTCTGTGGGCCTGCCGTGCCACGGCAAACCATTGCGACACGCCGGCAGTCGCCGCACTGCTTGCAACAGAAACCGTGGCCGGCATGCAGTCGATAGCCTGGTACCACGGCTTTCAGGCGCAGGCCGACGGCATCAAGAACGACTTTCTCGCCTTCCTGCTCGACGCCAAGCAAAGCGGCAAGCAAGTGGTGGGCTACGGCGCCGCCGCCAAGGGCAATACCTTGCTCAACTACGCCGGCGTGCGGCCCGACCTGCTCAGCTACGTGGTGGATGCCTCGCCGCACAAGCAGGGTCGTTACCTGCCCGGCTCGCGCATCCCGGTCGTCGCCGAAGCGCGCCTTCGCGAAACTCGCCCCGACTTCGTCGTGATCCTGCCGTGGAACCTGCGCGAGGAAGTCACCGCGCAGCTGGCCTATATCCGCGAATGGGGTGGACAATTCGTCACTGCGGTACCTGAGCTGGTGGTGTCATGACGAGCGCAAGCGAAAAGTCCCGCATTCACTACACCAAGCCGTCGATTACCGAGCTTGAGATCCGCTATGCCACCGACGCTGCAACCAATGGTTGGGGTGAACACTGCTACGACTACATCATTCGTTTCGAGCAGCAATTCCGAGAGCATCTAGGCGTCCGCCACGCCATAGCCACCTCCAGCGCCACCGGTGCACTTCACCTCGGCATGGCGGGACTCGGCATCGGCGCAGGTGACGAGGTAATTCTCGCCGACATCAACTGGATTGCTTCGGCCGCGCCCATTGTCCACCTTGGCGCCAAGCCCGTGCTGGTGGATGTCTTGCCAGACACCTGGTGCCTGGATCCTGCGGCAGTGGAAGCGGCGATCACGCCCCGTACCAAGGCGATACTGGCGGTTCACCTGTACGGCAACCTGTGCGACATGAACGCGCTGGCCGCCATCGCACAAAAACATGGTCTATACCTTATCGAAGACGCCGCCGAAGCCATCGGCTCGATCTGGCATGGCAAACGCGCCGGCTCGATGGGCGCCTTCGGTGCATTCTCCTTCCACGGCACCAAGACCATCACCACCGGTGAGGGCGGTATCTTCGTCACCAATGACGACGCCCTGTTTGAGCGCGTGCTGACACTTTCCAACCATGGCCGCGCACGCGGAGAAACGCTCCAATTCTGGCCAGAACGCATCGGCTACAAGTACAAGATGTCCAACCTGCAAGCCGCCATCGGATGCGCCCAACTCGAACGCATCGATGAACTGATCGCCGGCAAACGCCGCGTCTTCGAGGCGTACAAACAAGCACTCGCCGACCTGCCATTGACCATGAACCCGGAACCCGCCGGCACCACCAACGGCTACTGGATGCCGACCATCGTCGTCGATGAAGGGGTCCCGTTCGATCGCGAGACACTGCTGGCGGCCTTCAAAGCAGACAACATCGACGGACGGGTGTTCTTTTGGCCGCTTTCGTCGCTCGACTCCTTCTCTGGCGCAACTACTCCACCTACAAGCGCCGCGATCAGCTCACGCGCAGTCAACCTCCCTAGCTATGACGCAATCCTGACCACAGACATTCAACGTGTCGTGTGTCGCATTATGGAAGTAATCAATGATGCCCAATACTAAGCACATGGTCGAAATGTATAAAGAACACCATCAGCGCGTTTTCGACAAGCATGGTGAAACACCCAAAGGCGTCGACTGGGGAGATAGACGGCATGATCACATACTGAGATTGGACCGAATGCTATCAGTCGCACAAACGTTCCCATGTAACGCGACGCAGTTCAGCTTACTCGATGTCGGGTGTGGATATGGGAGTCTTTACGACCGAGCACTCGAACTCGAAGTGCCAATCGAATACACGGGCATTGAGCTGGTAGATGATATGCTCACACATGTGCGTACAGACAAACCGGAAGCCAATTGGATCACCGGTGACGTACTGACGCATACGTTCGTAGATCCATTTGATTATGTAATAACAAATGGAACATTGACACAAAAGCTTGAACTCACGATTCCAGAAATGGAAGAATACTCGAAAACCATGATTAAACGCATGTTCTCCTTGTGCCGGAAGGGTGTTGCGTTCAATCTCATGTCAAGCCATGTAAATTTCATGGTGCCGAATCTCTACTACACGAATCCATTGGAAGTAATTGCATGGTGCATGTCGGAGGTTTCACCAAAAATTCGCGTGGACCACGCCTATCCTCTATTTGAATATACCGTTTATCTCTATCGATGATTTTCCAAATTGACGAAGCCATACTCAGGTGAGCATCGTAATTTCCCAATCCATGTACTTTCCTTGGCCGGGGCTTCTTGAGCAGGTGAGACTCGCGGACAAGTTTGTCCATTATGACGACGTACAATTTTCACGCGGCTTTTTCAACCGAGTCCAAATCAAGACAAAGGATGGTCTTCGTTGGCTTACGGTTCCACTGAAAAAACATGCCCAAATCGCGAAAATAAATCAGATTGAAATCGACGAGTCGAAACCGTGGCGCGACGCGCATCTGCGTGACCTGTTGGCTAGCTATAGACGAGCACCTTTTGTTGACGACCTGATTGGGATTTTGGATTCAGTCTATTCATTGCACCATGCCACACTCGCAGATGTGTCCCGAGAGTCCATTCTCGCGCTCGCTGGTTACTTTGGAATTCGCGACGACAAGCTTTTTCTGAAATCTTCCGATTTGGACGTTGGCGGGCACAGCAGCGAACGATTGCTTTCTATCTGCCTTGGGCAAAACGAAACAACCTACATCACAGGGCATGGCGCCAGAAACTACCTGAACCATGAACTTTTTGAATCAAAGGGCGTTCATGTGCGTTACATGGATTATGAAATGCGCCCATACCCGCAACTGTTTGGCGAATTCTGCCCGTTCGTGTCCGCCCTTGACCTTGTGGCTAACTGTGGCCGGCGCGGAGTTGAATTTCTGTGTTCTAATCACGTCCCTTGGCGAAAATTTGTGAAGGGAATCGATCATGCGGTTTGAAGAAGAAGTTGCACTGAACATCGCAAGACTCAAGTCTGCCACGGATCTCAAAGTCTCGTCGTTGCGTTGGCTTGATGAGTCTTCGCCATTTCATTACACCTACAACTTCCGCTGGCTGGGCCGCCCGGTCATCCAGGTCCCTCAGGACATGGTCGCGGTGCAGGAGCTGATCTGGCAAATCAAACCCGACCTCATCATCGAAACCGGTATCGCCCATGGCGGTTCCTTGATCCTGAGCGCATCGATGCTGGCACTGCTGGACTATTGTGAGGCGGTGGAGTCCGGGCAACCGTTGGACCCCAAGGCCACGCGCCGCCGCGTGCTGGGCATCGACATCGACATCCGCGCACACAATCGCGCCGCGATCGAAGCGCATCCGATGGCGCACCGGATCGACATGATCCAAGGCTCGTCCATCGCGGCCGATGTCATCGAGCAAGTACGAGAGGCTGCGCGAAGCCGCGAGCGCGTACTGGTGTTCCTCGACTCCAACCACACCCACGATCATGTACTGGCCGAACTGGAAGCCTACGCGCCGCTGGTCAGCCCCGGCAGTTACTGCGTGGTGTTCGATACCGTGATCGAGGATTTGCCCGCAGGCATGTACCCCGACCGGCCTTGGGACGTGGGCAACAACCCGAAGACCGCGGTGCGCGAGTTCCTGGGACGCAACCACGACTTCGAAGTGGACGCGGACATGGATGCCAAGCTGCAGATCAGCGTCGCGCCGGGTGGCTACCTGCGCCGAACCAAGCCCTGAGCCGTGGCGCCGTCATGACCGAGCCTGTCGCCCCCGCTCGTCCGCTGGTCACCATTGGTTTGCCCGTCTACAACGAGGAGGCCTTCCTGGAACCAGCGCTCGCGAGCCTTCTGGCCCAGGATTACCCAAACCTTGAGATCATCGTTTCGGATAATGCCTCCACCGATGCCACGCCAGTGATCTGCGAACGCGCTGGGGCCGGAAACCCGCGCATCCGGCTGCTGCGCGCGGATTCGAACCTGGGCAGCGCGGCCAACTTCATGCGCTGCCTCGATGCGGCACGCGGCGAGCTTTTCATGTGGGCGGCAGGACACGATCAGTGGTCGCCAAACTTCATTGCGGAATGCGTCGCTGTGCTGGACGAGTACCCGGCGGCGGTGATAGCGGTACCCGAATCGCGTTGGATCGATGTGGACGACCAAGCGTTTGGCGGCCGCGTCAGCGTGCTCGATACGCGTGGCATGGAACCCTTGGCGCGACTATTCACCCTGCTCTGGGCAAACATGCATCCCATCTACGGCTTGATGCGCACTGCAGCGCTGCGTGCTGCTTGTCCCGTCCCCAATGGCTCCGGGGGTGACTTGATCCTGCTCGCGCGCCTGATCCTCGAAGGCGATTGCATACCGGCCAGCAAGGCGCTCTGGTCACGTCGTCAGGTGCGTCCACCCGAAACCATGCACGATCGCCAGCAACGTTATCGTGGCAGCCAGTTCAAGCTGGGGAAATCGCTGTTTCCGCTCGCTCGCTTGGCTTGGGAGGTCCTACGCACGACATGGAAGTCCCGGCTTTCGGTGGTCGACAAAATCGCCTTCACGATGGCGTTTCCGTGGTTGCTTCCGGCTCGTTATCTCGTGGCGCGGCGGCGTGTGGCGTGAAGATTGCGCAGACCCTGCAGCACTTTCGGCCGTTGCTGGGTCACCTGTTGGCATGGTCAAGAAGGCTGTTCCTGCCACTGGCGCTGGGTTTCATCGCCTATTCCGCCTACCGCGCAAGTGGCAACTTGCGGCCGCTGCTTGAGCATATTTCCCCCGCACCGTTGGTGCTGGCCTGTGTTTGCTGGGTTGCCACGCAATGGATCGGGCCACTGTCCACCACGGCCTTGGCCCGCGTCTTCGCGATACCGCTTGGCTACCCTCGACTGGCATCGATTTCCATCCTGCGCATTCCAGCGAAATATCTGCCCGGTGGGATCTGGCAAAGCGTTGCGCGTTTCACCGCATACCGAGAGCACGCGGTCAAGGGCGGCGATTCGTTCGCCATCCTGCTGATCGAGCATGTACTCGCGCTGGGAACCAGCACTCTTCTGGGGAGCCTGCTGCTCTTCGTCACGCACGAGAACGCTCTGGTCCAGCGCATTGCGATTGGACTGATGGTGATCGGGCTGGTCATGCTTGCAGCGCCTGCGATCTGGGTGAAGCGCACGCGACCAATGCCGCAAGGAACGGGCTCGCCGATGCTGCTCGCAATCGCGGCGGTGATCCTGTTCTGGTGCATGGCCGGTACGGCCTTCCTGCTGTATTGGGCTGCGTTGTTCGGCCTGCCGCTGGCGGAGGCACCGACCATCCTCTCCGGCTACCTGCTCTCCTGGGCCGCAGGATTCGCCGCCGTATTCGCACCGCAAGGCGTTGGCGTATTCGAGTGGACCGCCGCCCACCTGCTGCCAACCCGGTTGCCACTGAGCGTTACCGTGACTGCGCTGGCCGGCTTTCGCATCGTGACGATCATCGGCGACATGTTGGCGTGGATTGCAGGAGTCGGTTTGTTCGGATCAACATCCGGACGAAACCGCCATACCGGCAACTGATCGCCTGCCGCCCTCAGCCGTCCCTTCGGTAGGTCAGGCTGGTGATCTGCTCGGAAATCAGTCCGATCAGGAAAATGATGACGGCGGCGCTGAACAGCAGGGTGCTCATGTTGGTGAAGCGGTGGATCGTGACAAAGGTATAGGCGTAGTAGCCCAGGCCGGTGAGGAAGAACGCGGCCGCAACGGGCACGAACAGCTTGAGCGGCGAATACAGCGTGGCGATCTTGAAGATGATGAGCAGGAAGCGGATGCCGTCCTTGAGTGGGCGGATATGGCTCTTGCCCACGCGCTGCGCGACCGGGATCGGTTCATAGGCCACCGTATAGGCGCTGCGGAAGAAGGCCATCGTGCAGGTGGTCGGGTAGGAAAAGCCGTTGGGCAAGAGGTGCAGGAACTCTCGGAACTTGTCGGCGCGCACCGCGCGAAAGCCCGAGGTGAGATCGAGCACGGCGTGGCCGGTCATCTTCGAGGCCAGCCATTGCAAGGACTCGATGTGTTCCTGATTCAATCGCATGTCGCTCCTGCCGGTCGCCTTGCGATTGTAGCCCGGCACCTTGCCGCGTGATGGATCAGCCCTCGCGCCGATAGGTCAGCGCGGTGATCTGCCGGAATCCGGCTGCCATGCCTTGGCTTCGCGCCGTGCCAAGGCGCGCGCAACAGGAACTTCCATGGCGGCCTTACTGGCGCTTCACGCACTTCGATTCCGGCGCGCACGAGCGCAGCGGAACCTGACCGACCGACGACACGCACCTGCCCCACCTTCGCCCACTCGTTCGCCATGTGCCAATTGAGTCGCTGCATGCCGCCCATCAGCAGCGGCAGCTTGCGGGTGACGAGCAATACACGCGGACGGCGCAGATCAGTCATCGCGCCGATACGTCAACGCGGTGACCTGCTTTGAAATCAGGCCGAATCGACGCCTTGACCACGGAAGTCGAAAAACGCAGGAAACGATGGTGTTCATGTCGGACGCGTGGATGTGGCAGCGACAAGCCAGCCACGATTTTCGACTTCCGCCTCCAGCGCCAGCGTCGTCGCCACCAGCATCGGCACGCGCTCGTGCGCTGCCTGCAGGGCACTGGCGAGAATGACGGGGTCTTCGATGTATTCGTGGATCATCTGGTTGCGAAGCAGGCGCGTGCTCATCCACTCATCGGCAGATGTCAGCCAACCAAGGCGTTCGGCGCGATCGAAATTGTCGATGGCGGCGCCCGGCGACTCACCGAGCATGCGCAGCAAAACGGGGATGAGCTTGTCGCCGACAGTATCCTGAAGACGGCTGAAGCGCGAGGCGAAGGCTTCAACGCGTTCGGATAATTCGACGTCGGTGTCGAGCTGGCGCGCACGCGCGACGGTGAATGGTTCGTCGAAGACACGCTGATCGGTATTCTGCAATTGCTTGCGCTCGCGCTGGACGACGCGCAACAGAAAACGCAGACGATTCAAATGCTCAGGGTCGTGGGTCATAGCACGACGCCACGCTGGAAGGCCGCATCGTGAATGGGCAAACGTTTGAGGTTGGGCGCCGCCAGCAGCACGTCGACCTTGCGCCC
>NSJK01000030.1 GCA_002632325.1 Lysobacterales bacterium
GCATCGTCGAACCAGGCGTTGAGCGCGGGCTCGACGCGGCAGGCGGTGACGATCGCGCGGATCGTGCGCGCGGTGATGTCCTGCTTGCCCAGCCAGGCGTGCAGGTCGGCGTCATCGACGATCGTGGTCTGCACCACGCGCGCATGCGCATCGGCCATCACGCGCGCCATGTTGCGACGCACGCCCTTGAGTTGTTCGGGCTGGCCGCTTGCGGCGACGGTCGGCGGCGCGGTGCGCATCGGTTTGCCCGCTTGCGAGAGCGTGCTTCGGTTTCCCGCTCCCACTGGGAGAGGGGGGCGCGCAGCGCCGGGTGAGGGTGCGACCCCAGCCGAGCCCTCACCCCCGGCCCCTCTCCCGCTGGGCGAGGGGAGCAAGGCGGCACCACCTGCTGCGGCGTCCTTGACGTCCTTGAGTGTGACCACGCCGCCGGCGCCGCTGGCGCGCACACGGGCCAGATCGACGCCGAGCTTCTTCGCGAGCGCGCGCACCGCGGGCACGGCCTTGACGCCGCCGACGCTGGCGATCTGTTCGCTGCGCACTTCATTCGAACTTTGCACGGCGCCGACCACGGTGCCTTCGTCTTCGCGATCGGCAGTCGCGGCCGACTTGGCCGCAGGCGCGGGTGAAGGTGTCGGCGCAGGCGCGTGACCATGGCCATGGTGAGCCGCGTTCTCGGCGCGCTGCTTGGCATTGGGATCGAGTTCGAATTCGGCCAGCGCCGCCCCGGTCACGATCACGTCACCCGCCTTGCCGTGGAACTTGGTGACCTTGCCCGAATACGGCGAAGGCACTTCGACCACGGCCTTGGCGGTTTCCATCGACACCAGCGGCGCGTCGAGCTTGATGCTCTCGCCTTCCTTGACCAGCCATTCGACGATGGTCGCGTCGGGCAGACCTTCGCCGAGGTCGGGGAGGTGGAATGTCTTTTCGTTGGCCATGGGAATAGTCCGGGAATTGGGATTCTGGAATCGGGAATCGAATCAGTGGAATGGGCGTCGAAACTTGTCGATTGCCAATGTTCTGTTCTCGATTCCAGGTTTCGGCTCAGCTCGCCGCGAGTGTGCGCTTGGCTGCAGCGACGATCTGCGCTGTACTCGGCATCTGCTTCATTTCCAGTCGGTACAGCGGCGTGTGCACGTCGTAGGCAGTGACGCGCTCGACCGGTGCGAGCAGATCGTAGATGCATTCCTCGGCGAGGCGGGCAGCGATCTCGGCACCAAAGCCAGCGGTTTTCGGCGCCTCGTGGACGATCACGCAGCGGCCGGTTTTCTGCACCGATTCCTTGATTGTGTCGAAGTCGAGCGGGGTCAGCGTGGCGACATCGATGACTTCGACGCTGACGCCTTCGGCGGCGAGCGCGTCGGCGGCTTCGAGGCATTCCTTGACCTGCGCGCCCCAGGTGACGAAGGTGACGTCGCTGCCATCGCGCAGCACGAAGCAGACATCGAGCGGCAGGGCTTCGCCGTCATCGGGCACTTCTTCCTTGTACTGGCGATAGATGCGCTTGGGTTCGAAGAAGATCACCGGATCGGGATCGCGGATCGCGGCGAGCAGCAGGCCATAGGCACGCGCGGGCGAAGAAGGCAGCACCACGCGCAGTCCGGGCACGTTGGTGAACAGGTGTTCGTTGGCTTCGGAGTGGTGTTCGGGCGCGTGGATGCCGCCGCCCCAGGGCGCACGCCACACGGCAGGGCAAGTGATGCGACCGCGCGTGCGGTTGCGCATGCGCGCAGCATGGCAAACGATCTGCTCCATCATCGGATAGATGAAGCCTTCGAATTGCGCCTCGGCGACCGGCTTCATGCCCTGCGCGGCCAGACCGACGGTGACACCGGCGATGCCCATCTCATCGAGCGGGGTGTCGTACACGCGCCACTCGCCGAACTTGGCCGACAGGCCCGCGGTGGCGCGAAACACGCCGCCGTTCACGCCGACGTCCTCACCCAGCACAACCACCGAGGGGTCGTGCGTCATTTCGTAGGCGAGCGCCTGGGTCACCGCTTCGATCAAGGTGATGGCGGCCATCAGTGCGCTCCCTTCTCAAGTGACAGCGCGAGTGCGCGCTGTTTTTGCAGATCGGCCGGCAGTTCGGCAAAGGTGTAGTCGAAGATCGCCTCGATCGGCTGCGCCTTGGTTTCGAGGTAGGTGTTGACCTCGTTGTCCATCCATTCGTCGCATTCGTGCTTCCAGGCTTCTTCCTTCTTCTCGTCCCAGGCTTTCTTGGCTTCCAGATACGCGCGCAGGCGCTTGATCGGCTCGCGCGTCCAGGCTTGCTTGACCTCGTCGGCTTCGCGGTAGCGGCGCGCGTCATCGGCGGTGGTGTGGTCGCCGAGGCGATAGGTGACCAGTTCGACCACGCTGCCGCCCTTGCCGCTGCGCGCGTGCTCGAGTGCATCTTCCATTGCCTTGCGCACCGCGATGATGTCGTTGCCGTCGACCTGGATGCAGGCCAGACCCGCGGCAATGCCCTTCTGTGCGAGTGTCTTGGCGCCGGACTGGATCTTGCGCGGCACCGAGATCGCCCACTGGTTGTTGACGATCACCGCGACCATCGGCAGGTCGCGCGCACCGACGAAGTTGATCGCGCCGTAGAAGTCGGCCTTGGACGAGCCGCCGTCACCGATCGTGCAGACCGCAACGCGCTTTTCGCCGCGGATCTTGAACGCGAGTGCGCTGCCGGCCGCATGCAGGCATTGGGTCGCGATCGGCACGCTCCAGGCGAAGTCGTGGCGCGCCGGTTCCTTCTGGTAGTCATTGCCGCGCTCGTCGCCGCCCCAGTACATGTAGACATCGCGCGGCTGCACGCCGCGATAGAGCTGGGCGCCGTATTCGCGATAGCTAGGCGCGAGCACGTCTTCGGGCCGCATCGCGCTGCCGATGCCCACATGCGCGGCCTCGTGGCCGAGGCAGCTCGCATAGGTGCCGAGCTTGCCGGTGCGCTGCAGCGCGATCGACTTGGTGTCGAACACGCGCGTGGACACCATGAGCTTGTACAGCTCGACCATGTGGTCGAGATCCTTGGCGAACTCGGGCAGATCCTTGCGCACGAGCTTGCCCTCGGCGTCGAGGTACTGCAGGTATTCGATTTCAAAACTGGCGGCGATGGTCAAGCGAGCCTCCGGTGCGGTCAGCAAATGCGCGGCATCGCCGCGGCGGGGTGTCCGGTGTTTCGCGCGGAATGCGCGGCGATGGCGGCACGGACGGGTTGGGAAACCTAAGCAATGCCACACTTGACCCGCAAGGCCGGGCGCAGCAAGTGGCAGTGCCGGGTAAACTGGCGAAGTTTACCACGGGGTCGCGTGATGACTGACAACCTGCGTCCGCTCGAACAGGGCATCGAACTCGATCTGCGCAACCGCACGACCTATGGCGGATACCTGCAGTTGCAAACCCTGCTTTCGGCGCAGCAGCCCCTGAGTGATCCGCTCTGTCACGACGAGATGCTGTTCATCGTCCAGCACCATGTCGCCGAGCTGTGGATGAAACTCTTGATCCATGAGCTGCGCGCGGCGATCGCCTGCCTGCGCGGCGACGACATCGATCCGACGCTCAAGATCCTCGCTCGCGTCAAGCAGGTGCAGCAGCAACTGTTTGCGCAATGGGCAGTGCTGGAAACGCTCACGCCCTCGGAGTACCTCGCCTTCCGCGGCGTGCTCGGGCCCTCGTCGGGCTTCCAGTCGCAGCAATACCGCACCATCGAGTTCATGCTCGGCAACAAGAATTCGGCGATGCTCAAGGTGTTCGACCACGATCCGGCGGCGCAGGCGCAGTTGCGTGCGACGCTGGAGGCACCGAGCCTGTACGACGAAGTGCTGCGGTTGTTCGCGCGCATGGGGCATGCGATTCCGTCCGACCTGCTCGCGCGTGACGTGACCCTGCCGCACCAGCGTGACGAAGGTCTCTTGCCGGTGTTCAAGCGCATCTACGAGAACGCACACGAGTTCTGGGCCGAGTACCACCTGTGCGAGCAACTGGTGGATGTCGAGGAACTGTTCCAGCTCTGGCGCTTTCGCCACATGAAGACTGTAGAGCGCATCATCGGCTACCGGCGCGGCACCGGCGGGTCGTCGGGCGTGGCCTTCCTCAAGCGCGCGCTCGAGCTGACGTTTTTCCCCGAATTGATCGACGTACGCACCCGGATCAGCGAGTCGTCCCCCGCGGCTGGTTGAGCCTCTCGCTGCGCTGCGGTTTGACGCTGCGCGCGGCAACGGTTAAACGTCACCGACTTTGTTCCCACCGTCACGACCAGGCGAACCCATGGCCACGACCAGTTCCACCCCTTCCGCACCTCCCGCTTTCACGCAAATGCTGGGGCATCCGCGTCCGCTGTGGATGCTGTTCATGACCGAGTTCTGGGAGCGCTTCGCCTTCTACGGCATGCGCTGGGCGCTCACGCTCTACATCGTGGCGCAATTCTTCAACGGCGATTCCGCGGGCCAGGCCAATGCCAGTCGCACCTACGGTGCCTTCCTCGCCCTGGTCTATGCCACCGCGATCTTCGGCGGCTTCATTGCCGACCGCGTGATTGGTTACCAGCGCTCGATCCTGGTCGGCGCGGTGGTGTCGGCGCTGGGTTATTTCCTCGTCGCGGTGCCCGACCACACGGTGTTTCTGATCGGTCTGGCGACGATCATCGTCGGCAACGGACTGTTCAAGCCCAACATCTCCACCCAGGTCGGCCAGCTCTACGCGCAGGGTGACGAGCGCCGCGATTCGGGTTTCACCATCTTCTACATGGGCATCAACGCCGGCGCTTTCGTTGCGCCGATCCTCACCGGCATCCTCGCCGAAAGCGTGTTCGGAAAGGACGGCATGCCGGCCTACAAGGCGGTGTTCATCGCGGCCGGCATCGGCATGCTGATCTCCACCGTGTGGTTCTGGTTCGGCCGTTCCCAGCTCAAGGGCATCGGTGCGCCGCCTGCGGGTGCCGAAGGCATGCAGCGCGTGATCGCGGTAACGATCGGTGCGCTGATTGCAGTGCCGGCGGTGTATGCCCTGCTCGCCATCGACGCCGGCATCCTCGCATGGATCCTTGCCGCACTGTTCGTCGTGCTGTGCGTGATGGTGCTGGTCGAAGGCTCACGCGAAGGCAGCGTATTCCGTGATCGCGCGATCGCCATGCTGATCATCTTCGCCTTCAACGTGCTGTTCTGGTGCTTCTTCGAACAGGCCGGCAGCTCGTTCAACTTCCTCGCCCAGAACATCGTCAACCGCAATCTCGGCGGTTTCGAATTCCAGATCGGCTGGTTCCAGTCGATCAATCCGATCGCGATCCTCACGCTGGCGCCGTTGTTTGCCTGGCTGTGGGTCCGCATGGGCAAGGCCAATCCCTCGATTCCGCGCAAGTTCGGTCTCGGCCTGATCTTCAACGGCCTGGCCTTCCTGCTGCTGATGTTCGCGCTGTCGAACCTGGTTGGTGCCGATGGCCACATTCCGCTATGGCCATTGGTTGCGGTGTACGTGATCCAGACGGCCGGCGAGCTGTGTCTGTCACCGATCGGTCTGTCGATGGTGACCAAGCTCGCGCCGGCCAAGGTGGTGGGTTTGGCGATGGGTGGCTGGTTCCTGTCGACCGCGATCGGCAACAGCCTGTCCGGCCTGTTCGCGAGCCATGTCAGCGGCGAGGGCGGCATGACGGTGGCATCCGCACAGTCCGGCTATACCTTTGGCTTCTACGCACTGGTCGGTGCGGGCGTGGTGCTGTTCCTGATTGCGCCGCTGATCAACAAGCTCATGCACGGGGTCAAATGAAGGCACGATGCCTTGATCCCGCGCAGACCATGGATGGTCGTTGGTGCGGGATCGGTGCATGAATCGACGAAACGGCGCCTGCGGGCGCCGTTTTCGTTTCAGCTTGCATCCACCACGATCAGCTCGATGCCCAGACGCTGCAGGCCTTCGCGTGTTTCGGCGGGAATGCCGCTGTCGGTGATGATCGCGTGGATTTGGTCCAGACTTGCGATGCGGTGCAGGCTGACCTTGCCGAACTTGCTCGAATCGCTGAGCACCACGATACGGCGTGCGCGTTCGACCATGCGTTGATTGAGGCTGGCTTCGGCTTCGTGATGGGTGGTCGCACCGAATTGCAGATCGAGTCCGTCCACGCCGAGAAACAGGGTGTCGAAACTGAAGCTTTGCAGGCTGGCCTCGGCCTGACTGCCGTGCAGCGACAGCGAAGGCTGATGCAAGAGTCCGCCGGTCAGGCGCAGAGTGATGCCTGCCGCGGTGGCCAGTTCCCAGGCGATGTTGAGGCCATTGGTCATCACCGTGATGTCGCGCTGCGCGTGCAGGTGACGTGCCAGCATGCGCGTGGTCGAGCCGGAGTCGATGAGGATGTTGGCGCCGGGTTCGATCAGGGTCGCCGCGCGTGCGCCGATTGCGTCCTTGCGGGCGAGATGGATGGCATCCTTCTCATGCAGCGCGTGTTCCGGTGGCGGACTGCGCAAGAGATTCGCGCCGCCATGCGTGCGCGTCACGAGGCCTCGCGATTCCAGATGATTGAGGTCGGCACGGATGGTGACTGCCGAGACGCGATGGCGTTCGACCAGTTCGGCCACTTCGACGCTGCCCCGTTGCAGCAGGGATTCGATGATCTGTTGGCGGCGCTGGCGCGTGTTGCGCTGGGTTGGTGTGGCGCTTGCGTTCACCGCGGGGGTGCCTCGTTGCGGGCGCATGCGCGTGCGTACTCGGCCAGGCGCAGACCGATCTTGTGGCGCACAAGGGTCCAGGGTTCGACGCTCAGGCGGCCGGCGTTCACCGCGGTGAATTGCTCGGGCAGATACTGACTGAGCAGACCGGCCGGCGGTGCATGCCGCCGCAGATTGTCGATCAGGGTGTCCACGGCGGCGGCGACTTGCGGATCGCCCCAGTAGTAGCGGCTGCGATCGCTGAGCGCGTAGGCGCGCAGCAGACGCAGCGCCTGCTCATCGCCGCGGTAGTGACCCTGCCAGTATTTCGGATGGACCTGCATGCGCCGATCGAGCACCTCGATCAGTTGCGAGCGCTGCGTGGCGGGTAGCAGCTCGTCCTCGATCCGTGCCAATGCAAACAGCGCCTCGCGACAGGCAAAGGTCGCCGCGGGACCGACCTTGAGGATCGCGAAGTGGTCGCGCACGAGGGCATGCAGGGAGGCTTCGGTCTGGTAGTCGGTGGAATGCGCTTCGAACACGATGCGCGGCTGCGCTTCGAGAAACTCCGACAGCGCGCGCGCAGCCTGCGGCTGGTAGTGCTGCACCTGACTGTGATCGAAATCCACGCCCGGCTGCACCACCATCGCAATGACCCGCTCCCAGGCCGCGCGCAGTTGCGGCACGTCGAAGGCCTGACGATGGATTGCGAGCGTTCTCGCTGCGGCCTGCGGCGTGGTCACCTGCACGCCATTGCCGAGTGTGCTTTCACCGCCGGGAATGGGCACTTCGGTGCCGATCACGTAGACCGGCGGCGGCAGACCGGATTCGCGCGCGGTGGCTTCGGCGATGATTGCCAGTTCTGCCGAGCGCGCGGCCACGATTTCGTCGGGCAGCGGCGTCGGGTCGTCGCTGCAGGACATGCTGCAATCCAGATGGATCTTGTGGAAGCCCGCGGCGACGTAGGCGCGGATCAGCTCGCGCGCATGGCTCATCGCGGTCGCGGCGGGCAGCTTCTGCCACGCATTGGGGCCGAGGTGATCGCCGCCGAGGATCAGGCGCTCACGCGCAAAACCGTGATCGTCGGCGAGCGCTTCGACATGGGCGCGGTACTGCGCCGGCGTCATGCCGGTGTAACCGCCGAACTGATCGACCTGATTGGAGGTGGCTTCGATCAGCAAGGGCGTGTCGTGGTCCTGTGCCACCTGCATCGCCGCTCGCAGCACTTGTTCGTGGCTGCAGCACACGCTGTACAGGCCAGTACATTGACCGTTTCGGTGGGATTGGAGGATGGATTGCACGCGGGACATGAGGCTCTCCGAAGATTCAGTTGATTTCGCGCGCCAGCAGCGCGGCGCCGCGCGCGCCGCCGGCATCTCCGAAGCGTGGCGGCAGGATTTGCGGTACCTGCATGCCTGCAAACAGATGGGCTTGCACGGCCGCGGGCAGGGCGGTGTAGAGCGGTGCGTGACGCGACAGGCCACCGCCGAGCACGATCACGTGTGGATCGAGCGCCATCACCAGACCTGCGAAGGCATGGCCAAGCAGATCGAGATGAATCGCGAGCGCATGTTGCGCGGCGCCCTCGTTGGCTTCGGCGGCAGCGATGACCATCGCGGCATCGGTGGACGCGCCGCCCAGATGTCGGTGCAGGCCAGCCAGTCCGCTGCCCGAAACATAGCGTTCCAGACAGCCGCGCAGACCACAGCCGCAGTCGAGCAAGGGCAGCTCGTGTCGGGCGAGCAGATGTGCGGGCATGCTCCAGTGGCCCCATTCGCCGGCGATTCCGTTGTGGCCCATGTGCAGATGTCCGCCGATGCAGAAGCCACCACCCGCGCCGGTGCCGAGGATCGCGCCGACCATGCTCGGATAGCCGTCCGCTGCGCCGCCGTTGGCTTCCGAGAGCGCGAAACACTGCAGGTCATTGCCCAGTCGCAAGGGACGTTGCAGACGCGTCGCGAGATCCGCTGCCACGCGCTGGCCGGTCAGTGCGGGAATGTTGGCGCTGAGCTGGCGACCGCTGGCGTGTTCGCGCACACCGGGCAGGCCGATGCCGATGACACATCCCGTGTTGCCGAGTACCGTGTCGGCGTCGCTGACCAAGTTGCACAATGCATCGAGAAAATCGGCGTAGCTCGTACGCGGTGTGTCGATGCGCTGGCGATGCACTTCGCGCATCGCGGAATCGAAGCTCACCAACTCGATCTTGCTGCCGCCGACGTCGATGCCGTGGCAATGGCTTGCGTGTTCGCGAGCGGAAGTCATCGATTCAGACCGCGCGATGGATGGTGACGCCTTGCACGACCCGATTCACCGAGCCGTCGGGAAACGGATTGTCGGGAGTCAGTCCGAGCGCGGCCGAGCGATGCAATGCATGACGCTGGGCGAAGCTGAGCCAGATCGGCGCGAGCCAGGCATCGGGCAGGTCGGGCACTGCGAGCGTCAGATCATCGGCCTCGCCTTCGATGGCCGGACCGATCGACAAGACCTTGCCCGCGATGCCGTCGCGACGCAGTTCATCGAGCAGGTCGTGCTCGTAGCGACGTGACAATGCAACGGAGCTGCGCACCACCACCACGAGCGTGTCGCGGTCGAGCAGGGACTTCGGTCCATGGCGGAAACCCAGCGGCGTGTGCGCGAACGCGGCCACGCGTCCGGCGCTGAGTTCGAGCAGTTTGAGCGAGGCCTCGCGCGACCAGGCTTCGAGCGGGCCGCTGCCCAGATGGATCACGCGCGTGAACCCGGTTGCGGCGAGCCCGGCGATCTGCGCGTCCCAGCGCGAGAGCACTTCGCGGCCAAGCTCGGCGATGCTGCGCAAGCGCTGCAGGCGCTGCGGCCAGGGCGCGGCGTCGAACACGCACAGCGCTGCGAGCAACATGCAGCTCAGACTGCTGGTCATCGCGAAACCGCGATCGCAACTGGCTGGCGGCATCAGCAGGGTGCAGGTGTCCATGCGCTGCTGGCCACGGCGTGCGAGCTCGCCTTCGGCGTTGCAGGTGATGTCGAGGAATCGCGTTTCCATCACGCGCTCGCGCACCAGTTCCACCGCGGCCACGCTCTCCGGACTGGAACCGCTGCGCGCAAACGACACCAACAGCGTCGGGCGATCGGGCTTGAGGTAGAGCTGCGGATGAGTCAACAGGCTGGTGGTGTGTACCGCGCGCAGATCCGCCGGCCACTGCGCGTTGAGATGATCGGCGACCATTTCGGCGATGAAGCCGGAACTGCCGGCGCCGGTGAAGATCACGCGCTTGCGCGGATCGCTCAGCCAATCGCCGAGAAAGGCATCGAGCCGCTTGCCCGCACTGGCAAGGTCGTCGGCGAGGGTGCTCCACAGCGCCGGTTGCTGGGCAATTTCCCGTGCGGTGTGCTCGCCGCCGACGGGCGCTTGGAGTGTCTGGTTTGCGTGTTCGCTGACGGACATGAGGCGCGTTCCGAATGGGGGCGCCAAGATCACCTATTACTTTCGATATTTCAAGATATGAAAGTAGAACGAAACATACGCGGTTCAGCTTTCCTTGCCGCCGTGTGCCTGCATATGGCTGATTACATGAATGATATTCGGAACGAATGGGTTCAACAGGGGAAGCCTCTCGATCACGAGTCACACATGAAACGAAAGAAATGAGTGGGCTTTTGTTTCGTATCCTTGCTCGGGCGTGAGCTGTGGCTCACGCCTCGGACAAGCTGGCCGAGGGCTGCAAGCGGTCGAGTACCTGCGCGAGCCAACGCTGTTCTTCCGCCGTCAATCGCTCAAGCAGGCGACGTTCGTGCTTGAGCGCGAGCGGCACGATCTGGTCGTGAATGCTGCGGCCGGATCGGGTCAGGCGCAGATGGGCCTCACGACGGTCATGTCGGGAAATCGTGCGCGCGAGCAGTTCACGTTGTTCAAGTCCGGCCACCGCGCGACTCACCGCGACCTTGTCCATCGCGGTGCGGCGGGCCACGTCGCGCGCAGTGAGATCGGGATGGCGGCCGAGGATCGCCATCACCCGCCATTGCGTCACGCTCAGTCCGAAGCGTTCCTCGTACTCGCTGGAGATGTCCTGACTGACGGTGTTGGCAAGCACCGACAACCGATAGGGCAGAAAGGCATCGAAATCCAGAGCCGGAGGCTTGGGCATGGCGCACCGCGCATTGCAAATGGTTACATATGAAACTATAAAGACAGGCTTGTGGCGAAGCAATCGCCATCCGCGCAACCGGAGATCCGCAATGAACGCCAATCCTTCTGCCGGCACGGCCACCAACACGTTCGAAAATCCGATGGGCATCGACGGCTTCGAGTTCGTCGAATTCGCCTCGCCCGAGCCGGCCAGGTTGCATGAGTATTTCCGCATGCTCGGCTTCACGCCGGTGGCGCGCCATCGCACGCGCAAGATCACCAACTACCGTCAGGGCGACTGCACCTTTCTCATCAACGAGGATCCGGATTCCTTCGCCGCGCGCTTCGCCGCCGAGCATGGCCCGAGCGCCTGCGGTTTCGCGATCCGCGTCAACAAGCTGGCCGAGTGGGCGCGCGTGCAGGCGCTCAAGAACGGTGCCGAGTCCTTCGATGCGCGCGATGAGCTCACCAAGGCGGTGGCCGCGCCGGTGATCAAGGGCATCGGCGGCTGCATGCTCTACATCGTCGATCGCTACGACGATCAGGGCACGATCTGGGATCCGGACTGGGTCTGGCTGCCCGGCGTGGACAAGCAGCCCAAGGGGCTGGGTCTGACCTTCATCGATCACCTCACCCACAATCTCTACAAAGGCAACATGGAGAAGTGGGCGAATTACTACGAGCGCCTGTTCAATTTCCGCGAGATTCGCTATTTCGACATCAAGGGCGCCAAGACCGGCCTGTTGTCCAAGGCGATGACCGCGCCCGACGGCATGGTGCGCATCCCGCTCAACGAATCCGCCGATCCCAAGTCGCAGATCAACGAGTATCTCGACCAGTACAAGGGCGAGGGCATCCAGCACATCGCGCTGTTCACCGACGACATCTACGCCACCGTCGAGGCGATGCATGCGCAGGGCATCGAGTTCCTCGACACGCCCGACACCTATTTCGAGGTGGTCGATGTGCGCGTGCCCAACCACGGCGAGGATCTCGCGCGCCTGCGCAAGAACAAGATCCTCATCGACGCCGATCTGGAAACCAAGCAGCGCAAACTGCTGCAGATCTTCACCCAGAACGCAGTCGGTCCGATCTTCTTCGAGATCATCCAGCGCAAGGGCAACGAGGGTTTCGGCGAAGGCAATTTCCAGGCCTTGTTCGAATCGATCGAGCGCGATCAGATGCGCCGCGGCGTGCTGTAAGCGAAGGATGAGCTCATGACGATCAACAACACGGGATACCAGACCGGATTCGGCAACGAGTTCGCCAGCGAAGCGCTTGCCGGCACCTTGCCGATTGGGCGCAACTCGCCGCAGCGCGTCGCTCACGGTCTCTACGCCGAGCAGCTCACCGGCACGGCGTTCACGGCGCCGCGGCATGCCAACCGGCGCACTTGGCTCTATCGCATTCGCCCGGCCGCGATGCACGGTGCCTTTGCACCCTTCGTGCAGCCGCGGCTGCACAATGATTTCGGCAGTGGCGCGGTCACGCCCGAGCAATTGCGCTGGGATCCGCTGCCGCTGCCCGAGGCCACGACGGATTTCGTCGAGGGTCTGTACACGATGGCCGGCAATGGCTCGCCGGCGGCGCAGGCAGGGCTGGGTATCCACCTGTATGCAGCCAACCGCGACATGCAGGGTCGCTGGTTCTATGACGCCGATGGTGAATTGTTGATCGTGCCGCAGCAGGGGCGCCTGCACATCGAAACCGAACTGGGCGTGCTCGATGTCGAGCCGCAGGAAATCGCGCTGATTCCGCGCGGCATCCGCTTTCGCGTCGGCCTGCCCGATGGCGTCGCGCGTGGCTATGTCTGCGAAAACTTCGGCGCGATGTTCAAGCTGCCCGACCTCGGCCCCATCGGCAGCAATGGTTTGGCCAACCCGCGTGATTTCCTGATTCCCAATGCCGCCTACGAAGAGGTCGAGGGCGCCTTCGAACTGGTCGGCAAGTTCCAGGGGCACCTGTGGCGGGTCGATATCGGCCACAGTCCGCTCGACGTGGTCGGCTGGCATGGCAACTACGTGCCCTGCAAATACGATCTGCGCCGCTTCAACACGATCGGCTCGATCTCCTACGACCATCCCGATCCGTCGATCTTCCTCGTACTGCATTCGCCCAGTGACACGCCGGGCACCAGCAACATCGATTTCGCGATCTTCCCGCCGCGCTGGCTGGTCGCGCAGGACACGTTCCGGCCGCCGTGGTTCCACCGCAACATCGCGAGCGAGTTCATGGGCCTCGTGCATGGCGCCTATGACGCCAAGGCCGAAGGCTTCCTGCCGGGCGGTGCCTCGCTGCACAATTCGATGACCGGCCATGGTCCCGATGCGGCCACCTTCGACAAGGCGAGCGCGGCCGATCTGTCCAAAGCCGACGTCATCACCGATACCATGGCGATCATGTTCGAGACCCGTGCCGTGATCCGGCCCGCGCAGCAGGCGCTCGATGCTGCGCATCGTCAGCGTGAATATCTGGCGTGCTGGGCCGGGCTGCGCAAGCATTTTTCCGCCACCGCCAATGGTCGCTGAGGAGCCTGCCGGCAGCGCGCTCGCGCACGATGGCTATGCCGGTTACGCCGGCTGGAAAGGCTGGGAAGGTGCATTCCGCACGAGTGCGCGCGAGGCGCGTTATTTCGCGGCCGAGTTTCGCGGCCTCGAACTCGCCGGCAAGCGCCTGCTCGAAATCGGTTTCGGCAATGGCAGCCTGCTCGCCTGGGCGCGCGAGCAGGGCGCGCAGGTGCGTGGTCTGGAACTCGACGCCGGCCTGTGCGAAGCCGGCCGGCGCGGTGGTTTCGATGTCGGCCAGCACGCGCTCGGCGATCTCCTCGCGCGCGGCGACCGCTACGACCTCATCGTCGCCTTCGATGTGCTCGAGCATTGGGACAGTGCCGAACTGGTGACGAATTTCACGACATTGCGTGCCTTGCTGGTCGAGGGCGGACACTTCCTCGCGCGCTTTCCCAATGGCCAGAGTCCGTTCGGTCGCGTCTACCAGCATGGCGATTTCAGCCATCGCAGCACGCTGTCCACCTACAAGATCGAGTACCTCGCGCGGCTGTGCGGATTCGAAGTCGAGCGCGTCGCAAATGCCTGCCGGGTTTCGGCAAAAGCGGGCATACTCGCGGCGTTGCGGCAGCGTTGGCTGGCTTGGCAACGGCGCCGGATCGAACGTCGGATCGCCCGCCTGTACGGCATCCGCCGGCTTCCGCTCGATCCGAATCTGGTCGCGGTGCTGCGTCGGCCCGCAGCCAACACTCAACAGGAGCAGGCATGAAACTCGGTTCCCTCAAGGAAGGTGGCCGCGACGGCACCCTCATCGTCGTCAGTCGCGACCTCAAGCGCGCGGTGCGCGCGAGCGCGATTGCGCCGACCCTGCAGGCTGCGCTCGATGATTGGTCGAACACCGCGCCGCGTCTCAACGCCCTGTCCGAATCGCTCAATGCGGGCAGCGCGGCGGGCGCCTTCGATCTGGACATGGACAAGCTCGCCTCACCCTTGCCGCGCGCCTACGAATTCGTCGATGGCAGCGCCTACCTGCCGCATGTCGAACGTGTGCGCCGTGCGCGCGGCGCCGAAGTGCCCGAAAGTTTCTATGTCGATCCGCTGATGTATCAGGCCACCAGTGCGGGTTTCCACGGCCCGCGCGACCCGGTCATCGTGCCCAGCGAGGACTATGGCATCGACCTCGAGGCCGAAGTAGTCGTCGTCACCGACGACGTGCCAATTGCCGTGTCGGCCGCAGCGGCGGCAGCGCACATCCAGCTCGTTGGACTGGTCAACGATGTCTCGCTGCGCGGCCTGATCCCGGCCGAACTGGCCAAGGGCTTCGGTTTCCTGCAATCCAAGCCGCGCTCCACGCTGTCGCCGGTGCTGGTCACGCCCGATGAGCTCGGCACGGCCTGGCAGGGTGAAAAGCTGCACCTGCCGATGCGCACCTGGATCAATGGCAAGTGGTTCGGCCAGGCCGAATGCGGGGTCGACATGCAGTTCAGCTTCGCCCAGCTCATCGCCCACGCCGCCAAGACCCGGCCGCTCACCGCGGGCACGATCGTCGGCTCGGGCACGATCGCCAACGAGGACACCACGCTGGGTGCATCCTGTCTCGCCGAGCAGCGTACGGTCGAAACCCTGCGTGACGGCAAGCCGTCAACGCCATTCCTCAAGTTCGGTGATACCGTACGCATCGAGATCACCGACGCCGGCGGCGCCAGCATCTTCGGCGCGATCGAACAGATCATGAGGCCAGCGTCGCCCGGTTGAAGGGGAACCAGGAGCGACCATGAACACGACCGCCGAGCTTGTCCTGCATGACTACTGGCGCTCGAGCGCCTGTTACCGCGTTCGCATCGCGCTCAATCTCAAGGGACTCGAGTACCAGATTCGTCCGGTACACCTCATCAACAATGGCGGTGAGCAGCACAGCGCCGAGCATCATGCGCTCAACCCGCAGGAAAGCGTGCCCGTGCTCATGGTCGGGCGGCGCACCGTGCGCCAGTCGATGGCGATCATCGAATACCTCGAAGAGTCCCACCCCAAGCCGCAATTGCTGCCGCCGGGGCTGCGTGAACGCGCGCATGTGCGCTCGCTGGCGCAGTTGATTGCCTGCGACGTGCATCCGCTCAACAACCTGCGCGTGATGCAGTATCTCGAGAACGAACTGGGCGTGGCCGCACCTGCCCGCGAAACCTGGATGCGCCACTGGATGGCCTTGGGCCTGCGCGCGTTCGAGGAAATCCTCGCTGCCGACGATGCGCGCGGCGTGTTCTGCCACGGCGATACGCCGGGCCTCGCTGATGCCTGCCTGATTCCGCAGGTCTACAACGCACAGCGTTTCAATCTCGACCTGACGCCGTATCCGAATATCCGCGCGATCAATGAACGCTGCCTGGCCTTGCCCGCATTCGATGCGGCGCGACCCGAAAAGCAGCCCGGCGCGAGCGCCTGAGTCAGGTGCGGATCAACCAGCGATGTAGCGGTGCAGTTGTTCGATCTGCTCGCCCTGCTCGCTGATCACGGCCTTGACCAGATCGCCGATCGAGACGACGCCGACCACCTTGCCACCGTCGACCACCGGCAGATGGCGCACGCGGCTGTCGGTACACAGGCGCATGCAGGTATCCACACCATCGCCGGGCGCCACCGTGATCACCGCGGTGGACATCACGTCGCGCACCGGCGTGTCGCTGGATGAGCGATTGTTGAGGATGATCTTGCGCGCGTAGTCGCGCTCGGAAATCACGCCGACCAGCGCCTCGCCTTCGAGCACGAGCAGGGCGCCGACACCGCGTTCGGCCATCATCCGGATCGCCGCGAGTACGGGCTCGCCGGGCGCGATCGCAAACACGCTGCGACCCTTTCCATCGAGCAGATGCTTGACCTGAAGCATGGCAACCTCCACGTCAGTCGGGCATTGGCTTGCGTGTCGCCAGTCTAGGACAACGCGAGTCGACTTGCATCGCGATCGTCATGCCTTGCCTTGCACGTTTCGCTGCGGTGGTGCGTACTGGTCGACGAGGTAGAGCGGTCGTTGCTTGGCTTCGACATAGAGGCGGCCGAGGTATTCCCCGATCACGCCCAGCGCCATCAGCTGCATGCCGCCGAGAAACAGCACGACCACCATCAGCGAGGGATAGCCGCGCACCGGATCGCCGAACAGCAGTGCCTTGCCGAACACCCACAGCGCGGCAAGGAAGGCGCCCAACGCAGTCAGCAGGCCGACGTAGGTGGCGAGTTTGAGCGGCACGCCCGAGAACGAGGTGATGCCGTCGATCGCGAAATTCCACAGCTTCCAGTAGTTCCACTTGGTCTGCCCTGCATGGCGCGGATCGCGGTGGTAGACGACCGAGAGCTGGCGAAAGCCGACCCAGGTGAACAGGCCTTTCATGAAGCGCTGGCGTTCGCGCACTTGACCCAGCGCATCGAGCACACGCCGCGACAACAAGCGGAAATCGCCGGTATCGCGCGGAATCGGCGTCGTCGACAGCCGCTCCATGATGCGATAGAAGCCCGATGCCGTGAGTTTCTTGAGCCCGGATTCGCCGGCCCGCGTCGCGCGCGTGCCGTAGATCACGTCAAAGCCATCGCGCCAGTGCGCCACGAAGTCCGGGATCAGCTCGGGCGGATCCTGCAGATCGGCATCGATCACCACCGCGCCGCCTTCGGTGACATGATCGAGCCCGGCAGTCAGTGCCAGTTCCTTGCCGAAATTGCGCGCGAGCCGGAGCGTAGCCACGCGCGGATCCCCCTCGCGCAGCGCGCACATGATCGCCCAGGTGTCGTCACGGCTGCCGTCGTCGACATAGAGCACGGCGCAATCGAGATCGGTCATTCCGTCGAGCACGCTCGTGAGGCGCCGGTGGAATTCGCGCAGCCCTTCGCTTTCATTGAAGGCAGGAACGACGACGGTCAGAACAGGCATGGTGCGGGGCAGGCAGGCCGTGAAGCGCGCATGCTAACAGGCTGATCCGGGACGGCTGTGCGTGATCTGCTCGGCCATTGCCCTCAGCGGGGCAAATAGCCGATGCCACCGAGCGCTTCGCACTGACGGCGGATCCATGCCGCGCGGCGCAGGACGTAGGCGCTGGGCTTGTCGGCACGCAAGCGCAGCGGGTTGGGCAGCACGGCCGCGAGCAGGGCCGACTGCTGTGCATCGAGCCGGGCTGGCGTGGTGTGGAAATACGCGGTGCTTGCTGCGCCGACGCCGTAGATGCCATCGCCGAATTGGGCGATGTTGAGATAGACCTCGAGAATCCGCTGTTTGGGCCACATCGCTTCGATGAGCACGGTGAACCAGGCTTCGAGCCCCTTGCGCACGAAGCTGCGCCCGTTCCACAGGAACAGGTTCTTGGCGACCTGCTGGCTGATGGTGCTCGCGCCGCGCAGGCGTTCGCCTTCGTCCGCTGCATCGAGCGCCTTCTGGATCTGGTCGAAATCAAAACCGTGGTGCGCCGGAAAACGCTGATCCTCGGCTGCGATCAGCGACAGCGGCACGATCGGCGCGACTTGTTTCCAGTTGATCCAGCGGTATCGCAGCGACCAATCGGAATCGCCGTGCAGGCGCGCAGAAATCCACTCCTGCGCCATGACCGCAGAAATGGGTGGGGGGACGAAGCGCAGCACGAACACCGTGAGCACGCTCAGGCCCATCCATGCCAGCAAAGCAATCAGCGACCAGCGACGGATCCGACGCCAGAGTGGTTTTCGAGTCCCGGTGCCCAACAGCACAACTCCCAAGGCGGCACGCAGGCCGACG
>NSJK01000031.1 GCA_002632325.1 Lysobacterales bacterium
TCGACATTCGCGCGATCACGATCGATGCGACCAATCCCGCCGTGCTCTATGCGGCCGGTGGCGGCACGGCCGGCAACCCTGGCGGCGTCTACAAGACCAGCAACAGCGGTGCCACCTGGCAATCGATCAGCGTCGGCCTGCCCGCCGATGCAGCACTGGCCCTGGAAGTCGACCCCGTCGATTCGAACGTGCTCTACGCTGGCACCAGCAGCGGCGTGTGGAGCCTGACCCAGGTACCCGATATCGATGGCGACGGCGTTCCGGACGCGGTCGAGAATGCCGCGCCCAATGGCGGCGACGGTGATGGCGATGGCATCGACGATGCGCAGCAGGCCGATGTCGGTTCGCTCACCAGTGCCACACAAACCGGCGCTGCCACACCCAGCGGCAATCCCTATTTCACCGTCTCGATCACGCCGGTCAGCGGCAATTGCACGCAGGCGGTCGACGTGCAGTCGGTCTATGCGGCCTACCACGGCAATGACGTGGGCGCGTTTGGCGGCAACTACGCCTATCCGCGCCAACTCGCACGCTTCGAGATCCTCGACTGCCAAAAAGCCACGGTGAAGCTCAAGTTCCACGGCGCCAGTTTCGGCAGCGGCTTCTCGATGCGCTACTTCGGCCCGTCGATTCCGGGAAGTCCCGAATCGATCGGCTGGTATGACTTCAGCAGCCGCGCCACGCAGATCGCCGCCGATACCTGGCAGCTCACGCTCGAAAACGGCCAGTTCGGCAGTTACCGCCCCGCCAGCGCCAACGGCATCCTGTTCGAAGGCGGCCCGGCCTGGAGCGAGGCGATCTTCCGCGACGGTTTTGATTGAGGCACGGCACACGGGTCGGGCAGCGGGGCCGCAGGCGCCCCGCTGCTGACTGCGGCAGGACCCAGCCCTCGCCAGCGTGCCAAGCTTCGGCCCGCCGGGCGATCGGGTAAGCTCACCGGCATGCCTCTGACTTCGCTCGCGGACGGAAACGCAGACGCCTTCGATGTCGTCGTGCTCGGCCGCTTCCGACAGTTTGTCCAGTGTGTCGCCTGGACAACGCTGGCCGCAGGTTTGCTCGGCTTGTTTGGCTGGCTCCTGCGTTCCCCGAGTCTGGCGGCTCTCTTCATCGGCCTGCAGCCAATCCGCGCGACGGCAGCCATGGGCTTCATCATTGCCGCAGTGGCCCTGTTTGCGGTGCGCAAGGACGTCCCTGCGGCGCGCAGGGTCGGCATTGCCTGCGGGCTCGTGCTGATCGCGCTGGGCGTGCTCTCGCTCGCGGATGACTTCGGCTACGTCGATTTCGGAATCAATCAGTGGCGGCTCGCCGCAACCGATGGCGAGGTCAGTGCGCGCATGCCGCCGATCACGGCCGCGTCCTTCGTCCTGCTCGGCGCACGCGCATTGACCCATTGCTGCCAACCTGACCACAAGATCGGTGATGGCATTGCCCTGCTGCTGCTGGCCTTGAGCATGATCAGTCTCGCCGCACTCGGAGTGACGGTTGCGCGCGGCGCGGAAAGCATTGCCAGTCCGGCCACGCCAGTCGCCGCCGTGCTGCTGTTCGTGAACGCCCTCGCCTGGATCGCCAGTCGCCCGACCACGCCATTGTGTGCGGTCGCTGCCCGGCGCGGATTCGGCGGCGTGCTGGCGCGGCGCCTGCTGTTGCCCGCCCTGCTGCTGCCCCTGCTCTACTCCTGGCTCATGCAATGGGCACGCAATTCGCTTGGCCTCGACGATGCGCTGGTCATCGCCATGGGCGCATTTTTCACCGGCGCCAGCGTGGCCGCCCTCGTGTGGTATGTCGCGCGCCTGATCGAACGCGTCGATCAGCAGCATCAGGCCATGCGCGATCTGAGCAACATCGCGCTCACCGACACGCTGACTCAATTGCCCAACCGACGCGCCTTCGACCTGCTGCTGACACGCCTGCTCGACGGACGACGTGAACAGGATCGGGCGTTTTGTCTGCTCATGCTCGATCTGGATCGCTTCAAGGATTACAACGACCGCTACGGCCATCTCGCAGGCGACGAGATCCTGCGCCGGGTTGGCGCCCTGCTGCACGCAAACCTGCGCCCAGGCGACCATGCCGCTCGTTACGGCGGCGAGGAATTCGCCGTGCTGCTGCCGGAAACACCGATGTCCGCGGCGACCCAGATCGCCGAGCGCATCCGTGCCGCGTTCACCACGGCGCGCTGGCCCCATCGCAGCGTGACCGTGAGCATCGGCGTTGCCGCCGCGCGCGCCGAAGACCACGCCCAAACCCTGATCGAACGCGCCGACGCGGCGCTGTACTCCGCCAAGGGCAAGGGCCGCAATCGCGTGGTCAATGCGCCGATGTCAGTTGCGGATTGACCGGCAATCGGCCCGGTTTGCCTGGCCGCCACCCAGATATCCGGGCCCCGCAATCACCGTGAGCCGCGCTGCGCGCCTGTCAGGGCACGACCAGGCTGCATAGATCGGCCAGTCCTTCGAACCCGTCACCGAACAGCCTGTCGCTCCCGCGCGCCGGATGCGGATAGGGATGGGGCACATAGGCATGCCCGCCCAGTTCTGCGGCGGTCGGCATGCGCTGGAAATAGTCGATATCTTCATGAAAGTAGGCAGCGCATCCCGGGGCCACGCCGACGGTCTGCGGACCGGCGCCCCAGGTATTGCCCCATAGCCAGGCCTTGCGGGTCTGATCAAGGTGATCGGCCGGATACGAGTTGTCCGGGTTCAGGCACTGGTTGCTGCCGCTGTCTTCAAACCACTCAAGGCGAAACAGGATGCTGCTCGGGTAGGCGCTGTCGATCCGGTTACCCCAGGCGACGCCGTCGCCACCGCGAATCCCGATCGCTGCGTCTTCGCTGGTTCCATCCTCGAAGCGGATGAGGTTGCGATAGATTTCCCAACTGCGCGTGCCTCGTTGCCCCGTTTTCTGCACGCCATGCGCATCCACGGGTGGCCAGGATCCGGCCAGTGGCGTGTTGACGACGGTGTTGTAGCGAAACACATACTCCGCCCCGTTGTTGGCCGTCATCGAATGGCGGTTGTCCATGAAACAGTTGTCTTCGACGATGGTGGCCTCGGGATTCTGATCGCCCAAGCGGAATTCCGGCCATTGGTCCTCGTTGTGGACCGACACGCCATAGCCGGTGCCCGTGACCACGTTCTGCAGGAACTGGTTCGCGTAAACCACGCCCCTGGGCGCGACGCTGGCAACGTTGCGCGTAAGTGTCAGCGCTTGTCCCTTGAAACGCTCAAAGCGGTTGTCGTGGATCAGGAAATCGTGGCATCCCTCCAGCGTGAGCCCGCTGGTCCAGCCCTCGGGCGGCAGGTTGCCAACGAAGGAAAACCCGGAGACTTCGATCACGGCATCGGCAAACGCATTGACGCATCTGAATGTGAGCAGGGTTTCGGTGTCGCAGCCGGTTGCACCGCATTCCGGGGTTTGCGCATGGATGATCGTGCGCCCGATACCCTTGCCCTTCAGGTGCACGCTGCCGTAGCGGAACAGGGATGGATTGGTGGCGTTGTCGAACCAGGTGCACTCGCCCTCGCCGACCTCGATCGTGGCTCCCTGCGGCGCCGAGGCAAGCGCGGCCTTGACCTCGGCATAGCTGCATCCTTCCAACGTGATGGTGTCGGCGCCGGAAACAGACCCCGCAGCCGCTGCCGGTGCCGCCGATGCGCCGCCTGCCGCGGCATGGCTGCCACCACCGACCGCCAACGCGATCCCGCACAAGACAAGAATCCAGAACTTGCGCATGACGACATCCTCCTGATGAAAGCAGTGCGGTGAGCGCCGCGATGACGCCGTGGCGGTGGCGTGCGGGACTGCGAAACGCGCCGACGATACCAGCATGCCCGGCGCGCGCCAAGTTCGTCTGGACGGCCAGACGCATGGATGTCCGCACATCCTGGCCTCGCTGAAAACCCGATCCAGGAGTTGAAACAGACCGCTCAGGCCCTGCCCGCGCGCCCGGCCTGCTGTTCGGCCACGGTCAGCGCGACCTTGTCGCGCAGATAGACCGGCAGTGCCTGCTCGGCGGGCAGGCCCAGTCCTCGCCGCAGCATCGGCGCGGCCAGACGCGCGACATCGACGGCCTGCGGCAAGGCATCACCGAAGGTCGATCGGGGCGGCTGCGGCAAATGCGCAGCGAGCGCCGTGGCATAGGTCGCCCAGCCGCTGCCGATCACGTGGCAAGGCTCGTTGATCGCGATCGCCAGGGACGCCACCGGACCGACGGTTTCCGCGGCGATTGCTTCGAGCAGGCCATCAGGTGTGCGGCGAAACCAGCCGGCATAGACCTCACCCATGCGCGCATCGATCGCGGCAAGGATCGGCGCACCATCGTCGGACGCCTGCAGGGCAAGCGCGGCGAGCGAAGACACCGGAATGACCGGCAGTTCGAAGGCGAAGGCGATGCCTTGCGCCGCCGCAGCGGCCAGACGCACGCCGGTGAACGCACCCGGGCCACGCCCGAACGCGACTGCCGACAGGGCGCGCCGCGCCATGCCGGCTTCGGCGAGCACGGCATCGCACATCGGCAACAGCAGTTCGGCATGTCGGCGCGGCGCGAATTCGCTGCGCGCACACAGGCGTTCGCCGCTGAGCAAGGCCACCGAGCAGGACTCGGTGGCGGTTTCGATTGCAAGCAGGTTCATGACGGGATTTTAGCTCACCGTGGCGGCAACGCTTCGTTGCGATTGCCCATCGCATACCAATCCACCTTGCGCGTGAGCACCATCAAGGCAGCCACCGCGGCCAGGAGTGCAGTCGCGCCCATCAGCAGCGCATAGTCCTCGCTCGACACCAGGCCGTAGAGCAGCGCGTAAACGAAGGCGATCAGTGCGCCCAGACCCAACCCGGCGCGCCGCTGGCGCAGGATCGCGCTGGCATAGATGCCGATGAGCATGACGCTGGCAAGCGCCGCTGCCGCATAGGCAATCGCAAAGCCGATCTGTTCGGACAATGCGAGCAGCATGACGTAGAAGGTGCACAGCGCCGCGCCGATCAGGAGATATTGCACCGGGTGCACGCGCAGGCCGCGCAGTACCTCGAAAAGAAAGAACGCGGCAAACACCATGGCAATGAACAGCATGCCGTATTTGCCGGCGCGCGTATTGCGTTGATAGGGGCTCGCAGGCCGCGTGAGACTGACGCCGAAGTCGCTGACTGACATCGCCAGACCACTGCTTTCGGACTGCCGCCAGTGCTGCGCGATCGAGCGGTTGAGATCGAGCACCTGCCAGTCGGCGCTGAATCCGCTTGCATCGACCTGTCGTGCCGCAGGCAGGAAGGCGCCATCGAAACCCGGATCAGGCCAAGCGCCTTCGACATGGGCCTCGGTGGTGCGTGCGAGCGGCAGCATCGCGAGGCGCTCGCTGCCGGCCACACTGAGCTCGAACGAAAACGGCAACTTGCCATCGACCACGCCAGCCGGCGGCCACGCCAGCGGCGCCGCGATGGTCGCAAGCTCGCCAACCTTGCCATCGGAGGGCGCGAACGCGAGATCGCGCGTGCCGATCTTGAGAGGCGAAGCGCTGCGAATCCCGTGCACATCGTTGATCGGCACCAGCAGGCGCGCGCGCTCCCACTGCGGCGTGCCATCGCTCGTGCCGAGCAAGGCAAAGTCGGCTTCATCGAAACGCCCTTCGACGCGCAACTGCGTCAGATAGACCACGCTCGAATACATGCCGTAGCTGCGCAGCTCGGGCGCCAGACGCGCGTGGAATGAAACCCGGTCAGGCAGCAGATAGCCGGTTTCCTCGACCGTGATCGCACGATCGTCGCGCATCACGGTGCGCCGCACCGGCACCGTCAGCACCGGGCCACCGACCTGCTGCGCTGCGCCCCAGCGCTGCGCGATCTGGATCGCGGCATCATTGGCGCGCGCATTGCGCTCGCTCACCAACTGCTCGACCTGGGCCAACGGTATCAACAACAGCAAGGCCAGTGCGGCAATGCCGAGGATCTTGGCGGTGGCGCTCTGACTGAAGGCAAGACTCATGATCGCTCCTCATCGATGGGTGCCCGCATTGAGCCGCAGCGCTGCGGCGCCGGGCGGGCGGCGCGGGCGCTTCGCGGGGCAACAAGTGACCGAATGCAGGCAATCGATCACCCATGCCGCGCCGTAGACCGCGGCACGTCCGCGGCACGTCCGCGGCAGCCTGCTAGGCTTGGCGGCAACCAATCCTGCGGAGCGTCCACCCATGCCCCAGATGCTCGACCTCGATGCCGCAGTGACGATCGTGCTCGAGCGCTGCGGTGTGGAACTGTCGATCGCCACACCCTTGGGGCTGGGCAAACCCAACGCCTTGCTCAATGCGCTGTACCAACGCATCAAGCACGATCCGGCGCGAAGTCTCGCGATCTACACCGCGCTCTCGCTCGACCTGCCCGAAGCAAGCAGCGAGCTTGAACGTCGCTTCCTCGCGCCGTTCGTCGAACGTCATTTCGGCAGCGACTATCCGCGCCTGGACTATCTGCGCGATCTCAAGGCCGGCTGCCTACCCGCCAACGTCACCGTCAGCCAGTTCTATTTCCTGTCCGGCGCGATGCTGCACAATCCGCGTGCGCAGCGCGATTACTCCAGCATCAACTACACCTTCGTCGCGCGCGATCTCGCCGAGCACGCCCGACTCGATGCGATCGTGCAACTGGTCGCCGCACGCGGCAATGGCCGCACCACGCGCTACAGCCTGTCCGGCAATCCCGATGTCACGCTCGATGTGCTCGATGCGATCGCCGAGCGCGGTGGACAGCGGCCGCTGGTGATCGGCGTCGTGCATCCCGACTTGCCGTATCTGGGCGGCGATGCCGAAGTCGAGGCTGACTTCTTCGATGTCCTCGTCGATGGCACGCAGCCGCGCCAAGCCTTGTTTGCGCTGCCGCTCAATGCAGTCGATCCGGCCGAGTACGCGATCGGCCTGCACGCGAGCTCGCTGGTGCGCGACGGCGGCACGCTGCAGATCGGCATCGGCGCGCTCTCGGATGCGATCGTGCAGGCACTGCTGCTGCGCCATCGCCGCAATGCGCAATACCGTGATCTGCTCGATCGCTTGCGCGGCAGCGCGACCGAAAGCGACCCCCTGATTGCACGCTGCGGCGGACTGGCGCCGTTCAACAAGGGACTGTATGGCGCCAGCGAAATGATCATGGACGGCTTCATGCAATTGCGCCGCGCCGGCATTCTCGTGCGCAAGGTCTACGACGATCTCGAAGTCGAGCAAGCACTTGCCGCAGGGCGTGCCGTCGATCCGCAGCGCCTGCAGGGCGGCCATTACCTCAAGGGTGCGTTCGCGCTCGGCTCGAAAACCTTCTACGCCTGGCTGCGCGAACTGGAAGGTGAGGATTTCGACGGACTCGCGATGTGCCGCGTGTCCGACATCAACCAGCTCTATGGCGGACGTGAGCAGCTCGACGCAGTCCAGCGTCGCGACGCGCGCTTCTTCAACACCTGCATGATGGCGACCCTGCTCGGCGCGGCGACTTCGGATGCGCTCGAGGACGGCCGCGTCGTCAGTGGCGTCGGCGGCCAGTACAACTTCGTCGCGATGGCCCATCAACTCAGCGGTGGGCGTTCGGTGCTGCTGTTGCGCGCGACGCGCGGCAGCGGACGCAAGCTCGAATCGAACATCCGCTGGAACTACGGTCACACCACGATCCCGCGGCATTTGCGCGACATCCATATCAGCGAATACGGTATCGCCGACCTGCGCGGGCGCAGCGACGAGGACTGCATCCGCGCAATGCTGGCGATCTGCGATGCGCGCTTCGTCGATGCGCTCGCGCGCGAGGCGATCGCGGCCGGCAAGCTCGCCCGCGATTACCGCGTGCCCGATGCGGTGCGTGGCAACACGCCCGAGGCGCTCAAGCAGCGCCTGCAGCCGGCGATGCGCGAAGGGCTGCTGCCGAAGTTTCCATTCGGCAGTGATTTCAGCGAGGTCGAATTGCACACCCTGCCCGCCCTGCTCTGGCTCAAGGCGCATCTGGCCGATCGTCGTGGTTGGCCGGCCCTGCTCGGCGCACTGCTCGCTCCGGGCACGCATCCCGATGCGGGCGCCAGTCTCGAACGACTCGCTCTCTCCTCGCCGCGCACCCTGCGCGAACGCATGCTTGCGCGATTGGTGCGCGGCGCGCTCGTGCGCAGCCGGCGCTGAGTTCCGCACACGAGCGCCCATGCCGAACGCGTCGCCACTGTCCTATCATCGGGTTTCACACGATCAGGAACCCATTCGATGAACCTGCACGGCAAACGTATCGCCATCACCGGCGCCTTCGGCTCACTCGGCAGCGCGGTGGTTGCGGCCGCACATGCTGCAGGCGCCAAAGTCGCCGCGCTCGATCACGCCGCCAACGCGCCTGCCGCGCTCGCCGCGCACGCTGCCCACATCGGCGGTGGCGTCGATCTTGCCGACGGCACCGCCGCGCAGACTGCACTCGATGCCGCGGCGGCGGCGCTTGGCGGCCTCGATGCATTGGTCAACATCGCCGGCACCTTCCGCTGGCAGACACTCGAAGGCGGCGAACTCGAGACCTGGGATCTGCTCTACCGCGTCAATCTGCGCAGCGCCGCTGCGGCGAGCAAGGCTGCGCTGCCGCATCTGCGCAAGAGTGAGGCCGGGCGCATCATCAACATCGGCGCAAATGCGGCGATCAAGGCCGGCGCGGGCATGGGCGCCTATGCCGCCTCGAAAGCCGGCGTCGCGCGACTCACCGAATCCCTCGCCGAGGAACTCAAGGCCGATACTTCGATCACCGTCAACGCGGTGCTGCCAAGCATCCTCGATACCGCGCCCAATCGCGCCGACATGCCCGATGCGGATTTTTCGCGCTGGGTGAAGCCGGAGCAACTGGCGCAGGTGATCGTGTTCCTCGTCTCCGACGATGCCGCCGCGATCACCGGCGCCTTGCTGCCGGTGACGGGCCGGGTCTGACGCAACGCCACCGCTGCACGCGCGTGCAGCAGTTCGCGCTCAATCGGCGAGGATCGCCACGTGGATCTTGCCGTCCTTGTCGACCCAACCGCGATACATGCCGTCGGTGTTGAACGGCGTGGTGAAATTGCCTTGCGCATCGAGCGCGATCACGCCGCCGTCGCCGCCGAGCCCGGGAATGAGATCGATCACGACTTCCTTCGCCGCCTGCTCGATCGACTTGCCCGCGTATTCGTGCCGCGCGCAGATGTCGTGCGCGGCAACCGCGCGAATGTAGTACTCGCCCCAGCCGGTCGCGGAGACCGCGCACTTGGCATTGGCGTAGGTGCCCGCGCCGATGATCGGTGAATCACCGACGCGGCCATAACGCTTGTTGGTCATGCCGCCAGTGGAAGTCGCCGCGGCGAGATGCCCGGCCTGATCGAGCGCGACCGCGCCAACCGTGCCGTAGTGGATCATGCGGCCGAGCGCGGCCTTCTGGCCCTTGGCCTCGGATTTGAGCACGTCCTGGAGCTGCTTCCAGCGCTCGTCGGTGCGGAAGTAGGCCGGATCGACCATTTCGAAACCCACGCTCCTGGCGAAGGCCTCCGCACCCTCACCGACCATGAACACGTGCGGAGACTTCTCCATCACCGCGCGTGCGAGCAGCACCGGATTCTTGATGTGGTGAACGCCAGCAACCGCACCGGCGCGCAGCGTGGCACCATCCATGATCGAGGAATCCAGTTCGTTGCGACCATCGTGGGTGAAGACCGCGCCCTTGCCCGCGTTGAAGCGTGGCGAGTCCTCGAGCACGACGATCGCCTTGCTCACTGCATCCAGACTCGTGCCGCCGTTCTTGAGCACGCCATAGCCGGCCTTGAGCGCGGCTTCGAGATCGGCGCGCACGAGCTTTTCCTTCTCCGGCGTGAGGTCGGCGCGGATCACGCCGGCGCCTCCGTGGATGACGAGCATCGGCGTGGCAGCCGTGGCAGCGCTTGCGGTCAGCATGGCGGCAAGGAAGGTGAGTGTGAGTTTGCGCATGATCGTATCCCCGATTGCGGTGACAAAGGTGATGGGTGCTCCGGCGCGAGCATGGCGGCGGCGCTGTCTCGTGCTCGGGTGAAGTGCCACCTGCGCCGAGTCAGGGCTCGGCGCAGGCGCACTTCGGGGCAACTGTTGCGGCCGACGGTGCACGGCCGCCGACTGCGCTCATTGCTTGGCCGGCGCATCCTTGAGTCCGCGCTGCTCGAGCATCGCCTCGACATTCGGATCGCGACCGCGCCAATCGCGGTAGAGCTTGGCCAATTCCTCGCTGTTGCCGCGTGAAAGAATCATCGCACGGAAGCGATCGCCGTTTTCGCGCGTGAGGCCACCGTGCTCGGTGAACCAGCCGAACGCATCATCTGCGAGCATCTGCGTCCACAGGTAGGCGTAGTAGCCGGCTGCATAACCATTGCCCCAGATGTGCAGGAAATAGCTGGAGCGATAGCGCGGCGGCACATAGCCGAGATCGGTGCCGTTCTTCTTCAGCGCGGCTGCCTCGAAGGTATCCACGTCCTGCAGCGGTGCGCCCGCCTTGAGCGTATGCCAGGACATGTCGAGCAGGGCCGCCGACAGCAACTCGGTCATGTCATAGCCCTTGTTGAACAGTCGCGCCTTCTTCATCTTGTCGACCAGCTCGGTCGGCATCGCCGCGCCGGTCTGGTAGTGCTTCGCGTAGTGTGCGAACACCTGCGGATTGGTTGCCCAGTATTCGTTGAACTGCGACGGGAATTCGACGAAGTCGCGTGCGGTCGCGGTGCCCGAAAGGGTCGGATATTCCTCGTCGGCGAAGATGCCGTGCAAGGCGTGGCCGAACTCGTGGAACATGGTGATCACATCATCGAAGCTCAGCAGCGCGGGTTGCCCCGGCGCGGGCTTGGTGAAATTGCCGACGTTGTAGACGACCGGCAGCGTGCCGAGCAGCTTGGACTGGCCGACCAGATTGTCCATCCAAGCGCCACCATTCTTGTTGTCGCGCTTGAAGTAGTCGCAGTAGAACAGCGCGATCTGCTTGCCATCCTTGTCGATGACATTGAACACGCGCACGTCGCTCTGATAAACCGGAAGGTCCTTGCGCTCGACGAAGCTCAGCCCGTAGAGCTGGTTGGCGGCGTAGAACACGCCATCCTTGAGCACGCGATCGAGCTCGAAATACGGCTTGATCTGGCTTTCGTCGAGGTCGTAGCGCGCTTTGCGCACCTGCTCGGAATACATCAGCCAATCCCAGGGTTCGAGCTTGAACCTGGCGCCCGACCTAGCGATTGCCGCCTCGATGTCGGCCGCCTCGGCGCGCGCCTTGGCGGTCGCTGCCGGCACCAGCTCACCCATGAACTTGAGCGCGGTGGCCGGCGTCTTGGCCATCTGGTTGTCGAGCTGCCAGGCCGCGAAATCCGCGTAGCCGAGCAGTTTGGCCTTCTCGGCGCGAATCTGCGCAATGCGCGCGATCGTCTTGCGCGTGTCGTTGGCATCATTCTTCTCCGCGCGCGACCACGAGGCTTCGAACAGCTTCTGGCGCGTGGCGCGATCGGTCAGCGACTGCAGGTCGGGCTGCTGGGTGGTGTTCTGCAGCGCAATCACCCACTTGCCGTCGAGCTTGCGCGCCTTGGCGGCTTCGGCCGCGGCGGCCAGATCGCCTTCACCGAGCCCGGCAAGCTGCTTCTTGTCGGACACCACCAGCGCACCCTTGTTGGCAGCGGCAAGCAGTTTGTTGACGAACTGTGCGCTGAGCGTGGATTCCTCGCCGTTCAGTTTCTTCAACTTGGCCTTGTCGGCATCGGAGAGCTGCGCGCCGGCGTGCACGAAGTCGTGATAGACGACATCGACCAGACGCAGCGATTCCGCGTCGAGCTTGAGCGAATCGCGCTGGTCATGGACGGCCTTGATGCGCGCGAACAGTTTGGGATTGAGATGGATCGCATCGGCATGCGCGGCAAGCTGTGGCGCGATGTCCTCCTGCACCTTCTGCAGCACCGGATTGGTGTTGGCAGAGGAGACCACGCCGAGTGCGCCGAAGGTGCGTGCGAGCATGCGACCGCTCTTCTCCATCGCCACGAAGGTGTTGTCGAAGGTCGGCGCCTCCTTGTTGTCGGCGATCTTTTCGATCTCGGCGATCTGCTCGCGCATGCCTGCCTCGATCGCGGGCTGGTAGTCGCTGTCCTTGATCTTGTCGAACGGCGGCGCCTGCAGCGGCAGGGTGCTCGGTGCGGCAAACGGATTGCTCGCCGGCAGGGTGGCGTCCTTGGCATGAGCAGTGGGCGCAAGCGCCGTGCCGAGCAGCGTGGCAATCGCCAGGCTCATCGTCGTGGTCATCAGGGTTCCGCGCAACATGGATGCGTCCTTCTGGCTGAAAACAGGATCGCGCGGCGGTTCACGCCGCGCATGGAACGCACAATCTAGCGCTGTTGGCCCGCGCGCGCCATGTGACTTCCGGGACAGCGCTTGTCGCTGGCCTTACCATCGCGGACCTTCACTACCGGCGTCGCCCCATGTGGAACTACCTTCTCCCGATCCTGTTGCTGCTCGGCTCCAACGTGTTCATGACTTTCGCCTGGTACGGACACCTGCGTTTCACCGACCGACCGCTGTGGATCGTGGTGATCGCGAGCTGGGGCATCGCGTTCTTCGAATACTGCCTGCAGGTGCCGGCCAATCGCTACGGTTTCACCGTCTACAACCCGGCCCAGCTCAAGGCGATGCAGGAAATCATCACCTTGCTGGTGTTCAGCGGTTTCTCGGTGCTGTACCTGGGCTCCGCCCTGCGCTGGAACCATGCAGTCGGTTTCGCCCTGCTGGTCGCGGCAGCGTTCTTCCTGTTCCGCGAGTGAGCGCGCCACTCGCGAACTGCGCTCACTCCAGACCGTCGTAGAAAATCAGATCGATCACGCCACCGACCTCGACGGCGCCGCTGTCGCAGCCGGGGGCACTGGGTCGTCCTGCGCCGCGCTGATCGACCGGAATCGCGCACTGACCAAGCGGGATGTGATTGCGCGCGGGATTGCCGCTCTGCGGCAGCATCGTCTGGGTCGGCCCGCCGTTGTTCGCAAGCGCGTCCATCGCAAGCGTCTGATTGTTGAGATCGCCCGTGGCGGTGAATGCACCGCCGCAGTGCGTATCGCTGCTGAGATTGTAACCGCCCGAAGTCAGCACACCGTCACAATTGCCGGTGGCGTTGGCCGCAAGCAACGAGCGGTCGATGCGCAGCACGCTGCCCGCAGAGTTGTCGTTGTAGATTCCGGCGCCATAGCTGGCCGAATTGCCAACCACGGTCAGATGGCTCAGGCGTGACTGGTCAGTACCTTGCTGGAAGATCGCGCCTCCCCCGAATGCGGAATTCGCGTTGAAGGTCGAATTGGAAACAGTCATCGGCGCTCCGGAGTAAATGGCACCACCGTTGCCAATCGCCGAATTGTTGTTGAAGGTGCTGCGATCGACGCGCAGGAATTCGCCCTCATGGTGAATCGCACCACCATCTTCCGCGGTGTCCGTGTTCTGATTACCGACGAAGCTCGTCGCGCGCACGATCAGGGTGCCGAAATTCATCACCGCCGCAGCGTCGGAAACATTGGAGACGACACGCGCCTGATCGAGCGTGAGCATGCCGAAGTTCTCGATCGCATGCGCCGCGCCGTTGATGCCACGGGTCAAGGTCAACCGCTTGAAGGTCACTTTGGCCGAGGCATAGATCTGGAATAACGGCGAACTGTTCTGGCCATCGAGACCGATCGTGCCGCCCCCATCGATCACCACGTTGTGGGCAATCTGCTTGTAGCTGCTGAAGCCGATGTTCGCGCTGCCGCAGTTGAAGGTGATGGTGCCGCCGCCGCTGTCATCGACCGCCGACAAGGCATTGTTGAATGCGCTCTCGGTGCACGGAGGTACCACCACGGCATCGAGCGCCTGCACCGGCAGTGTCACGCACAATCCCGCTCCAAGCATGGCGGCCACGGCCACCGAGCTGCCCAGCTTGCGCATAAAGCCTCCTTCCCATCAGGAAACCGACCAGGGAACAGCTGACGCCATCGGGATGGTAGACGCCAAAGAGCTGACGATCACGCCACGGTCGCCCGCTGAATGCGGGGAAAAATCGCCACGGATCCGACCCACATCGGCTGGAGGGGGTGCACGGCTATCAGGCTGCTGAAAACCCTTTTCAGCAGCCTGATGGCACAGTGCAGGGATGCACTGCACGCGAATCGATTGCACAAGTGATTGATTCGTCGGAGACGAGTCCGGGCATGTACCAGACTCGTCGAGCTGAAGAAGGCCAGAATGGACTTTTTCCGCACCCTGCCAGGGTGCAGGCGACGTCAATTCGCTGACGTCGCCTCGTTCAGCACCGCCCGGACCTCATGCACCTGCGTCTGCAGCGCCTGCCACGAGGCTTCCCACTGCCCCTTGCGCGGCTTGGCGTGCTCGAAGCGCAACAGCATCGACGCCGCCTGATCGAGTTGGGCCTGGAGCCGTGCGATCTCGGCCAGCGCGGCTTCGTGCTCGTCCTTGCCGATGAACCACACCTTCACGTCACGGCACACGCCGATGCAGGTCTGCGGCGCCTCGATCTTGCCGCAGCCGATGCATTGCCAAGCCTGGATGTACTGGGTCATCGCGGAGTCCTCCAGCGAATGCGCAGGCGTTCGTGAACGTCGCGGGGTTCAAATCAGCGCTCAGTGCGCGTGTTCCTGTTTGGCAGGCGCAGCCTTGCCGTCATCCTTCCACTGCGGATCGTCGAATTGCTGCGCATAGGGCGCCACCGCCTTGCGCATGGCCTCGATGGCCGGCTTGTCGTTGGGGTCCTTGGACAAGCGCTGTGCCGAGGACAACAGCGGGACGAGAATCTGGTGCAGGGCCGCGTCGGGCGCCGCATCGAGCTTGCAATTGGCGAACATGAACTGCACGGCATCCTCGATTTCGACCGCGAAGCCGCGCGCCTGATCGTTGCTCATGTGGCCCATTTCATGATGCGCGAGATCACTCAGCGCAGCGCGCACACGGCCCATGCCTTCACGCAGCGGTGCATCGGTGGCCCAGCCGGCAGCAGGCGCAGCAGCGGATTTGCCGACAGGTGCGGCCTTGCCGTGCGCGGCATGGTCGTGCGCGGCAGTTGCCTGTGGCGCGGCGTGGAGCGCGCCCGCAACGATCAGGGCGATGGCGGAAACCGCAAGCTTGCGAGCGGACATGGCAGCACCTCGGAGTGGAGTGACAAGGCGCGCAGGATCGCATGACTGCCCGCACGACTCCTTGACCCGCGTCAGACGCGGTCACCGCGCATTCACGCGCATGCCGCTGCGTGCCAAGTGCGCGCAGCGGCGGCAAGTCTCATCGCGTCGCAAACAGCTCGGCAAGGAACGCACGCATCTGCGCAAAGGCGCGCTTGGCGGTGCGCTCATCGTATTTGCAACCCTCGCGGTTGGCGCCGGGAATCGCGAAGCAGTGCACCGCGCCGCCGTAAGCGATGAACTGCCAGTCTGCGCCCGCATCGCGCATTTCCTGTTCGAACGCGGCGATCTGCGCGGGGGGCTCATAGCTGTCATCGGCGCCGTGCAGCACGAGCACACGCGCCTTGATCCGGTTCTTGAATGCCGGATCGCCTTCGAGACCGCCGTGGAACGAAACCACACCGCCGACATCGGCGCCGCTGCGCGCAAGGTCGAGCGTGGTGGTGCCGCCGAAACAGAAGCCGAATGCGCCCCAGTGCTTGCCATCGAGTGGCGCCTTGCCGACCTGCGCCTTGATCTGGACGAGCGCGGCATTGATGCGCGCGCGCAGGATCGCGCGATCCGCATACAGCGGCTTGACCGTCGCCAGGGCCTCATCCGTATTCCTGGGCCGCACCGTGCTGCCGTAGACGTCGGCCACGAGGATCACGTAGTCCTTGCCCGCGATCTGCTTGGCCAGCGCGATACTCGCCGGCGAAATTCCCAGCCAGTCTGGCGTCATCACGAGGCCAGGCCGCGCCGTCTTCACCGCATCGTCGTAGACGAGCACGCTCTGCATCGCCTTGCCCTCGACGCTGTATTCGATCGGTCGCTCGACCATCGCCGCCTGCGCCGGCAGCGCGAGCACCATCGCCAGTACCAACCATCCCGCACGCATGGTCATCTCCTTGTCGACAAGCGCAGAGTGCCCATCATAACCGCCGCTGCCATTCGCACACGACCACGATCCAGGGGCCCGCGGCATGCAACGTCTGGCTGCGCGAGGTAGTCCAAGTGGGCCCCGATCAGGCCGGGACCGAAGCGCGAATGGGGCGTACGCAGCATCAGGTCGCGATTCGTCGGTACGCATCTCCAAGGGATGAAATCTCCGACACCGAGGGATACCGCGCCAGCGAGGCCCATGGAACGGGCGGGGTTTGCGAGCCGCCGCGGCCACGCTGCATGATCGGCCTTGCCAACCGCCACCTGGCGTCGCCGTTACCGAGACCCTTGCATGTCCACCCAGCGTTATTCCGTCACTCCGCATCCGATCGAAACCTTGCTCACGTGGGTCAAATCCGGCGAGATCGCGATTCCGGAAATCCAGCGCCCCTTCGTCTGGGAAGCCACCAAGGTGCGCAATCTGCTCGATTCGCTCTACCAGGGTTATCCGGTGGGCTACCTGATTGCCTGGCGCAATCCGACGATCAGGCTCAAGGACGGCACTTCGTCCGCCGGCAAGCGCATCCTCATCGACGGCCAGCAGCGCGTCACTGCGCTCATGGCAGCCCTGCTCGCGCGCGAAGTCCTGACCAAGGATTACGAGACGGTCCGCATCCGCATCGCCTTCCATCCGCAGGAAGAGCGGTTCGAAGTGGCCAATCCGGCCATCCGCAAGGATGCTGCCTGGATCGAGGATGTCGCCGAGGTCTTCTCGCCCGATGCCAGCATCACCGAACTCACCGACGCCTACGCGCACGCCAATCCGGCCGCGGATCGCAGAACGGTCTCGCGGGTGCTGGAGCGACTGCGCAAGATCATCAACAACCACGTCGGCGTGATCGAGCTGGCCGACGACCTCGATATCGAGACCGTCACCGAGATCTTCATCCGCGTCAATTCGGCGGGAACCGAACTGTCGCAAGCCGACTTCGCCATGTCGAAGATCGCCGTCAACGAGACCCATGGCGGCAACCTGCTGCGCAAGGCGATCGACTATTTCTGCCATCTGGCGGTCGCCCCGGAGTTCCTCGCCCGCATCGAAAAGACCGACACCGCCTTTGCCGCTTCGGAGTTCCTGCCGCAGATGCGCTGGCTCAAGGATGTCAACGACGACATCTATGACCCGACCTACACCGACATGCTGCGCGTTGCCTTCACCTCGGAGTTCGGGCGCGGCAAGCTGCAGGATCTGGTGGCCCTGCTGTCGGGCCGCAATTTCGAGACCAAGCAGTTCGAAGATGCCATCGCCGAAGAGTCCTTCGGCAAGCTCAAGAAGGGCGTGCTCGCCTTCATCAACAAGACCCACTTCGAACGCATGACGATGATCCTGCGCTCCGCGGGATTCGTCACCAGCGACCTCATCGGTGGGCGCAATGCGGTCAACTTCGCCTATGTGCTGTATCTGCGCGGTCGCGCCGAAGGCATGATCGCCGCCGATCTCGAACGATTCGCAAGACGCTGGTATGCGATGTCGGTGCTGCGCGGCCGCTACACCGGCAGTCCGGAAACGACTTTCGATTTCGACATCCGCCAGATCGAGGCGCGC
>NSJK01000046.1 GCA_002632325.1 Lysobacterales bacterium
ATCAGTGCGAAGGGCAGGCTTGCGAGTATCAGCAGCGCCTCGTCGATACGGCGGAAGTTGAGATACAGCAGCACGAAGATGATGAGGAGCGTTGCGGGCACCACCAGCTTGAGGCGCTCGAGGGCGTGCTGCCAGTATTCGAACTGGCCTGACCAGCCAATCGCATAGCCGGGCGGCAGTTTGACCTCGCGCCCGACGGCAGCCTGCATGTCATGCACCGCCGAGACGATGTCGCGATCGCGCACATCGACGTAGACCCAACCCGACAGACGTGCATTTTCGCTCTTGAGCATCGGTGGGCCGTCGGCGATGCGCAGATCGGCCACCGCGGACAGCGGCAACTGTGCACCGCTTGCGGTCACCAGCGGCAGATTGCGCAAGGCCGTCAGCGAGTCGCGCATTTCGCGCGGGTAGCGCACGCTGATCGGAAAGCGCGCGAGCCCTTCGATCGTTTCACCGATCGCCGCGCCGCCCACCGCCGAGGCGATGACCTCCTGCACGTCGGCGATGTTGAGACCCAGGCGTGCGGCGGCGACGCGGTCGATGTGGATGTCGATGTAACGCCCGCCCGCAAGCCGCTCGGCCAGCGCCGAATTGACGCCGGGCACCTTGCGCACCACTGTTTCGATCTGGCGCGTGATCGTGTCGATCGTGGCCAGATCCGGGCCGGCGACCTTGATTCCGACCGGGCTCTTGATGCCGGTGGCGAGCATGTCGATGCGATTGCGGATCGGCGCCACCCAGGTGTTGGCCAGTCCCGGAACTTGCACCCGCGCATCGAGTTCGGCGATGAGCTTGTCCGTCGTCATGCTGGGGCGCCACTGTGCATGCGGCTTGAGCTGGATCGTCGTTTCCAGCATTTCCATCGGTGCCGGGTCGGTTGCGGTGTCGGCGCGCCCGGCCTTGCCGAACACGCGCGCGACTTCGGGCACGCTCTTGATCAGACGATCGGTCTGCTGCAGGAGCTGCGAGGCCTTGTCGGCCGAAAGTCCCGGCAACGCGGTCGGCATGTAGAGCAGGTCGCCTTCATCGATATGCGGCAGGAACTCGCCGCCCAGACGCGTCGCCGGCACGAGGGTGACGAGCAGCACCAGCACCGCGCTGACCAGGGTTGTGCGCGGATGCCTCAGGGCGGCATCGAGAACGGGTCGATACAGCGCGATCAGGCCACGGTTGATCGGATTGCGATGCTCGTCGGGCAAGCGGCCGCGAATCAGATAGCCCATGAGCACGGGAACAAGGGTCACGCTCAGTCCCGCAGCTGCGGCCATCGCATAACTCTTGGTCCATGCCAGCGGGCCGAACAGCCGACCCTCTTGCGCCTGCAAGGTGAACACCGGCACGAACGAGAGCGTGATGATGAGCAGCGAGAAGAACAGCGCAGGTCCGACTTCCGCCGCTGCCTGAGTCACCACGCGCCAGTGCTCGCCGCGGTCGATCGTGCGCCCCGGATGTTGCGTGCGCCAGCTCTCCAGATGCTTGTGCGCGTTCTCGATCATCACCACCGCAGCGTCGACCATCGCACCGATCGCGATCGCGATGCCGCCCAGCGACATGATGTCGGCGTTGACGCCCTGGTAGTGCATCACGATGAAGGCCGTGAGCACGCCCAGCGGCAAGGCCACGATTGCGACCAGTGCCGAACGCAGGTGGAACAGGAACACCAGACACACCAGCGCGACCACGATGAATTCCTCGATCAGCGTGCCGGTGAGGTTGCGTACCGCGCGGCCGATCAGTGCCGATCGATCATAGGTCGGCACGATCTCGACGCCGGCCGGCAAGCCGGCCTTGAGGCTGGCGAGTTTGGCCTTGACCGCTTCGATCGTGGTCAGTGCGTTCTTGCCCGGGCGCATGATGACGATGCCGCCGACGACTTCGCCTTCGCCATCGAGTTCGGCCACGCCGAAGCGCAGGGCCGGTCCGATCTGCACGCGCGCGAGATCACCGAGTTTGAGCGGCACGCCGTCGGCGCCGAGCTTGATCGGGATGTTGCGGAAGTCATCGAGCGTTTTGAGATAACCATCGGCGCGCACCATGTAATCGGCCTCGCCGAGTTCCACCACCGCGCCGCCGGTTTCGCCATTGGCGCGGCGCACGGCTTCGATCACTTGCGCGGGCGTGACCGTGCTGCCGGCCAGTCGCACCGGATCGAGGAGGATCTGGTATTCGCGCACCATGCCACCGACACTGGCGACTTCGGCGACGTCGGGTACGGTCTTGAGCTCGTACTTGAGGAACCAGTCCTGCAGCGAGCGCAATTCGCCCAGATCATGCGCGCCGCTGCGATCGACTAGCGCGTACTGATAGACCCAGCCGACGCCGGTCGCATCGGGCCCGAGCGAGGCGCTTGCACCGGCGGGCAGGCGTGACTGCACTTGACTCAGATACTCGAGCACGCGCGAACGTGCCCAGTACGGATCGGTGCCATCGGCGAACAGCACGTAGACGTACGAATCGCCGAAGTACGAATAGCCACGCACCGTGCGCGCACCGGGCACCGAGAGCATCGTCGTGGTGAGCGGATAGGTGACCTGATCCTGCACGATCTGCGGTGCCTGACCCGGCCAGCGCGTCTGCACGATCACCTGCACGTCGGACAGGTCGGGCAGGGCATCGAGCGGCGCGCGCAGCACCGCCCACGCGCCCCACGCGCTCAGCAGCA
>NSJK01000032.1 GCA_002632325.1 Lysobacterales bacterium
CTGCAGCAGCGCCGGCCACAGCGCGCGTGGCGCGAAGGGCGAGTCATCCACCGGCCGCGGCGGGCGCCGCATCACATCGTGCGCCGCCGGCTCGGCCTCGAAGACGATGGAGCAGGCCGGGTCGATCAGCAGCTCCATCAGCACGATGTGCACCGGCAGCAGCAGCGCCGGCCAGTGCGCCAGCGTGGGCACCAGCGCCAGCGCCACGATGGGCAGGTGCACGGCGAACACGAAGCGCGTGGCCTTGCGCAGATTGTCGTCGATGCGCCGGCCCTGGGCCACGGCGGCGACGATGTGGGCGAAGCTGTCCTTGAGCAGCACCAGGTCGGCCGCCTCGCGCGCCACGTCGGTGCCGCGCTCGCCCATGGCGATGCCCACATGCGCGGCCTTGAGCGCGGGGGCATCGTTCACGCCGTCGCCGGTCATGGCCACCACGGCGCCGCCGGCGTGCAGCAGCTGCACCAGGCGCAGCTTGTGCTCGGGCTTGAGGCGCGCGCACAGGTCCACATGGCGCAGGCGCTCGCGCAGCGTGGCGTCGTCCAGGCGCTGCAGCTCATCGCCGGTGATGACCTCAGGCCGCTCCGACAGGCCTACCTGGCGTGCGATGGCGCGCGCCGTGGCTGGGTGGTCGCCGGTCATCATCACCACGCGCACGCCGGCGGCGCGGCATTCGGCGATGGCGCCCGGCACCTCGGGGCGCGGCGGGTCGGCCAGCGCCAGCAGGCCCAGGAACTCGAAGTCGAAGTCGTGCTGGCTGGGCGGCCAGGCCTGTGCTTGGCGTGGTTGTCCCGTCCAGCGCCCGCAGGCCACGCCCAGCACGCGCAGGCCGTGCTCGGCCAGGGCCTGAACCTGGGCGCGCACCGCGGCCAGGCGCGGCGCGTCCAGGTGGCACAGATCGGCCACGGCCTCGGGCGCGCCCTTGGTGGCCAGCAGGTGCTGGTCGGGCGCGCCGCTGGCGTAGACGCGCGTCATGGCCAGCATCTCGCCCGACAGCGCGTACTCGAACACCGGCTCGCGCCCCTCGTGCACATGCTCGGTGCCTTGCAGCCAGTCGTGGCCGAAGCGCTGTATGGCCTGCTCCATCGGGTCGAACGGGTCGAACGGGTCGGCCGGGGTGGCCAGCAGGGCGAATTCCACCAGCCGGTGGTAGTCCTCGGGCAACTCCTGCGCGTCCGGTGCCTGCCAATGGCCGGTGGGCGTGGCCAGCTCGGCCACGGCCATGCGGTTCATGGTCAGCGTGCCGGTCTTGTCCACCGCCAGCACGGTGATGGCGCCCAGGGTCTCCACGGCGGTGACGCGCCGGGTGAGCACCTGCAGCCGCGTCAGGCGCCAAGCGCCCAGCGCCAGGAACACGGTGAGGATGACGGGGATTTCCTCGGGCAGCAGCGCCATCGCCAGGGCGATGCCGGCCAGCAGGCTGTCCAGCAGCGGCCGGCCGTTCCACCACCAGCCCAGCAGCACCTGCGCCAGCGCCAGCACCAGGGCCAGCGCCCCCAGGCCGCGCACCAGACGGCGCGAGCGCTGTTGCAGCGGCGAGGGCGGCGCCTCGGCCCTGGCCAGGTCGGCGCCAATGCGGCCCACGGCGGTGCGTCCGGCCGTGGCCAGCACCCGCGCCAGGCCCCGGCCGCGCGTGACCACGGTGCTGGCGAACAGGTCGGGGTCTTCGGTGGGTTTGGCGGCATCCCCCGCCAGCTTGGCCACGGGTACGGACTCGCCCGTGAGCAGCGACTCGTCCACCTCCAGCTCGCCTTGCAGCAGTCGCGCGTCGGCGGCGATGCGGTCGCCCTCGTGCAGCACCAGCAGGTCACCGCGCACCACCTCGCGCCCGGCGATGCGCTGCTCCACGCCGTCACGCAGCACCAGCGCGCGCGGGGCCGACAGTTCGCGCAGCGACTCCAGCGCGCGCTGCGTCTTGCGCTCCTGGGTGAGAGTGATGCCTATGACCACCAGCACCGAGCCGAGCAGGAACAGCGCCTCGCCCCGGTCGCCCAGCGCCAGGTAGATGCCACCGGCGGCCAGCAGCATCAGGAACATGGGCTCGGTGAGCACCTCGCGCACGATGGCCAGGTTGGACTTGGGCGCGCTGCCAAGCAGCTGGTTGGGGCCGTCCTGCGCCAGGCGCTCCGCAGCTTCGGTGCTGCTCAAGCCTTGCAGATCGGGACTGATGGATGGGGGCTGGTCTGTCATGAAGTCAGGTTCCAGTCTCGCGTTTTTTCGACATGCCTTTCACCATGGAATTTGCGTGAAAACGCTCCAGGGCGGCAATGATTTCGTCGGCATCGTCAGCGTGCTCGAACAGGTCGGTGTCCTCGGCGTCGATGTAGCCCTCGTCGATCAAATGGTCGAAATTGATTGCGCGACGCCAGAACCTGCGCCCGACAAGTACCACCGGAATCCGCTGCATCTTGCCGGTCTGGATCAGGGTCAGCACCTCGAACAGTTCGTCGAGCGTTCCATAGCCACCTGGGAAGGCCACCAGACCTTTCGCGTGCAGCAGGAAATGCATCTTGCGCAGCGCGAAATAGTGGAACCGAAACGCCAGCTCCGGACACATGTAGGGGTTCGGCGCTTGTTCGTGCGGCAATGTGATGTTGAGGCCGATCGAGCGAGCCCCGGCATCGAACGCACCGCGGTTGGCAGCCTCCATGATGCCGGGACCGCCACCGGTGATGACGACGAAGTCGCACCGTTCCTGCTGCTGAAAGCGCTTGGAGATCAGGTGAGCAAAGCGCTGCGCTTCTTCGTAATGGCGCGCCTGTTCCACGCGGCGATGGGCCAAGGCCAGTTCCCGCTCAAGTGTCGGATTCCCTGGCATGGTGCCCGCTCGCTGCTCCAGCGCAGCAAGCCGGTCGCGTGCAGTGGCGGCATCACTTACGCGCGCACTGCCAAACACCACCACGGTCGAATGCACGCCTTGCTCACGCAAGACACGTTCGGGCTTGAGCAGTTCGAGCTGGAGACGCAGCGGACGCAGATCGTCCTGGCCAAGCAAATCGATGTCTTCATACGCAAGGCGGTATGTGGGTGAATCGAGGATGGCGCGCAGGCGCTCGTCAGGAGCAGCGGGTGGTGTCATCGCTCGACCACCAGAAAATCCGGCCACGGAACGACCCGACCGTGCTCGGGCACCGAGACCTGCCAGCCAAGCTGCTGTTGCAGGAGTTCAGCCAAAGCCTGCGCGGCGGACGGCTCCCCATGCACCACGAAGGTTTGCTCGGGGGCTTGCTTGAAGCCTCGGGCCCAGGCCATCAGGGCTGGTTGGTCGGCGTGCGCCGAGAGCCCATCGACACTGTGAATCGCCGCGCGCACCGGAATGTCGTCGCCGAAGATGCGCACGCGCGCCGCGCCATCGACCAGTTGGCGGCCCAATGTTCCCTGCGCCTGAAAGCCGGAGAACAGGACGCTGCATTCCTTGCGCGGCAAATTGTGGCGCAGGTGGTGCCGGATGCGTCCCGCGTCGCACATGCCGCTGGCGGAAATGATGATCGCGCCCGAACGAATCTGGTTCAGCGCCATGGATTCCTCGGCGCTTTCCGTGAAATGCAGATACGGCAGGTTTTCGCCGCGCGCGTGCCATCCTGCCAGGCGCTTCGCCTGTTCGTCGAACAGCTCAAGGTGTTCGCGCGTGATGCGCGTGGCTTCCGTGGCCATCGGCGAATCAACGAATACCCTCGGTTGCCGCAGCCGCCCCTCGCTGGTGAGACGGTGCAGGTGGTACAGGACTTCCTGGGTTCGACCGACCGCGAAGGCCGGCACGATGACGTTGCCACCGCGTTCGAACAGGGTTTTCTCGACGATGCCGATCATCTCCTCTTCGGTTGCCGAAAAGTCCTTGTGCTGGCGGTTGCCATAGGTGGACTCGATGACGAGGATGTCGGCGTCCTCGATGGGTGTCGGGTCGCGCAATATCGGGCGTCCCGGCTGGCCCAGGTCGCCGCTGAATACCAGTTTCGTCGGGTAGCCGTACTCGGTGACCCAGACTTCGATGATGGCCGACCCGAGGATGTGCCCGGCATCGCGAAAGCGCGCGCGCACCCCGACCCGGGGCGCGAACTCCCGGTCGTATTCGATGCTTCGTACCTGCTGCAGGCATTCGCGCGCGTCCTGCAGCGTATACAGCGGCGGCAGCGGATCCTTTCCGCGGAACCGCTTGGCACTGCGTTTTGCATCGCTCTCCTGGATGTGGGCACTGTCGGGCAGCATCACGCCCAGCAGATCAACCGTGGCGGGAGTGGCGTAGATGGCACCTTTGAACCCGGCGCGGGTGAGTTTGGGCAATAGGCCGCTGTGGTCGATGTGGGCATGGGTCAGAAGCGCGAAATCGATAGCCGCCGGATCGAACGGAAATGGCTCGCGGTTGCGCGCCGCCGCCGCAGATCCCCCTTGAACCATGCCGCAATCCACCAGGAAGCGCAGGCCCGCCGCCTCCACCAGGAAGCACGATCCGGTGACTTCGCGCGCAGCGCCCAGAAAATTCAGTTTCATGGCGTGCTCACTCGGGCTTCTTCTTGTGCATCGGGCAGGTATTCATGCCGAGCAGGCGGTAGCCCGGACAGCGGCCGGCCAGGCCGGTGGCGAGCGGCATGATTCCGATGAGTCCCAACCAGCGCCACGGCGTATCCAGCCACAACGGCAGGCTGAGCAAGATCAGGCCGATGATGACGCGCGCAATGCGATCGAGGTTTCCTACGTTCGTTTGCATGGAGGCACTCCTTGATGGTGAGAGGGAACGGGTTCGGGAAATCACGCCGACGGCTACATGGCCGCCGCGAAAATGGCACGAATTTCCTCGTGCGACGCCTGTATGGGATTGGTCAGTCCGCACGCGTCCATGAGTGCGTTGGTGGCCAACGTGGGAAAGTCCTTGGCCTGAACGCCGAGCTGCGACAGCCCGCGGGGAATGCCGATATCGGCGGACAATTGGCGAATCGCCAACAGGCACAGATCGGCCGCAGCCTCGTCGCCCAGGCCATCGGTCTTTTCCCCCATCGCGCGGGCGATGTCGGCGAGGCGCCCCGCAGCGACCTGCTTGTTGTAGGCCTGCACGTGCGGCAGCAGGACGGCGTTGCACACACCGTGTGGCAGGTCGTAGAAGCCGCCCAGTTGGTGTGCCATGGCGTGCACGTAGCCGAGTGAGGCATTGTTGAAGGCCATGCCGGCGAGGAACTGCGCATAGGCCATTTGCTCTCGCGCCTCGATATCCTGGCCGTCGGCCACGGCCTTGCGCAGCCATTGGCTGATCAAGGTCACGGCCTTGAGTGCGCAGGCATCGGTGATCGGCGTGGCGATCGTCGAGACATAGGCCTCGATCGCATGCGTGAGAGCATCCATGCCGGTGGCCGCAGTCAGGTTGGCCGGTTTCAGCAGCATCAGCTCGGGGTCGTTGACCGAGAGAATGGGCGTCGTGTGCTTGTCGACAATCGCCATCTTCACGTGGCGTGCCTCGTCGGTGATGATGCAAAAGCGCGTCATTTCACTGGCCGTTCCGGCCGTGGTATTGATCGCCACCAAGGGCAGCTGCGGCTTGGCCGACTGGTCAAGGCCCTCGTAGTCCTTGATCGTTCCGCCATTGGCAGCGACCAGTGCGATTCCCTTGGCGCAGTCGTGCGGCGAACCGCCGCCGAGCGAGATGACGAAATCACAATCGTTGTCGCGCAGTTGCTTCAGCCCATCGGCCACGTTCTTGGTCGTCGGGTTGGGCTGCACTCCATGAAAAACCAAGGTATCCACGCCGTGGCTGGCAAGAAGGTCGCGCACCTTGCCGACCAGTCCGAGACGAACCAAGGGAAGGTCGGTCACGATCAGCGCTTTCCTGAAGCCATAGGACTGGATGGCCTTGGCTGCATCACGAAGACAGCCCGCGCCCATCAGGTTCACGGGCGGAATGAAAAAGGCGGTGGTGGTCATGGCTTGGCTCCTTCGGTTGGCCTATTGATGATCAAGTGAGTAAGGGTTTCGCGTTCCGCGCTTTGGCTTGCGAGGTGTTCCATCGCGGCGGCGTCTGTAGGCGAATGGGCGGCGCTTGGCATCGTGCTGGATACCTCCCAGCCCCCCCCGAGCGCCTTGTACAGCGCCACCAGTTGCACGGTGGCGCTGGTATGCGCACGTGCGGCCGCAGTCTCGGCTTCGTGCAGGCTGCGCTGGGCGGCCAGCAGCTCCACCAGTGCAACATCGCCCGCGGCGTAGCGAGCCTTGGCGTAGCCGTAGCTGGTTCGTGCCGCATCCAGGGCCATGGCACGGCGCTCCAACGTGTCCAGCCCGCCGTGGTAGTCGCCCAGCGCACGCTCGGCGTCACCCAGCGCCGCCAACACCGCCTGCTCATAGGCCAGCGCCGCCTGCTGCTCGGCGGCCTCGCGTGCCCGAATCTCGGCACGCACGCGGCCACCATCGAACAGACGCCAGGAAATCAGCGGCAGGATGGAAAACCGTGAACTGGATGCATCGAACCAGTTGCCCGTGCTGAGCGCCTGAAACCCGCCGCCGACACCGATGGAGAGCTTGGGGAACAGCTCGGCCGTGGCCACGCCGATGTCGGCAGAACTCGCCGCCAGACGCCGTTCCGCGGCCAGCACGTCAGGGCGGCGGCGCAGCAGATCGGCACGTTCGCCCACCGGCAGGGCCCGCAGCGTGCACGGGGCCAAGGGGCCGTCGAGTAATGCCAGTTCACGCTCCGGTGGAGCGCCCAATAGCACGCCCAGGCCCAGCACCGCGGCGCGCTGGCGGGCCTGGATGTCCGGCAGCAGTGCGTTGACGGCAGTCCACTGCGCATAAGCCGCCTCCACATCGGCGGCGGATGCGTCCCCCAATGCATGCCGCAGGCGCACTAGCTCCAAGGTCTGCTGCAGCGTATCCAGCGTGGCTTGTTGTGCATGCAGTTCGTATCCAGCACCAACGGCGGTGAACCAGGTGCGCGCGACCTCGGCCACGATGCGCATGCGCACACCCTGTGCTTCGACTTCGGTGGCTTGCAGGCGGGCGCTGGCGCCTTCCAGGGCGCGACGCTTGGCGCCGAATAAATCGGCCTCCCAGACCGCGTCGAAGCCCGCATCGTAGATGGTCTGCGTGGCGTCCATGCCGGGAATCGAGCCCACAGGCAAGGGGCCGTTCTTGCTTTGCCCGCGTCGGTTCACGCTGGTGCCCACGCTCACGGTGGGCATCTGATCGCCAGCCACGCGGTCGCGCAGGGCGCGCGCCTCGTCGATGCGTGCCGCGGCTTGGCGCAGATCCAGGTTCTGTGCCAGTGCCGTGCCCATCAGGCGGTCAAGGATGGGGTCGTCCAACGCGGACCACCAGCGGGCCAGGTCCGCGGACTGCGATTCGCTCGCCAGAGGCAAGGTCCAACCGCTGCCGATGTCCACCGGAGGCGGCTCGCGGTAGTCGGGGCCCACGGCCGCGCAGGCTGTGAGCAGCGCGCTGGCGATCAGCAATGTCAGTGGGCGCAGCGCTGATGCCGGCAGTGCGGGCCGCGGGGTGCGCGTTTTGGTGTTGTCAGCGTGTCGCATGGCGAAACTCGTGAATGAGACAAAGGTGAAGACATGCACTGGCTCAGCGCATCTGGAACAGCTCGTGGTGAAAGCGCTGGTGCACCGGGAAGCCCTGGGCCGCAAAGTCACGCCGCAGGGCGTCGGCAAAGCCGGCGGGACCGCAGAACCAGAGGCTGGCGTCGCGCCATGCGGGCACTTCGCCGCGGATGCGCTGGCCGGTGAGCCGGCCATGCTGCGCGTCGATGAAAACGTGCAGGCGCACGTCGGCGGCGTGGGCATCGGCGGCCAGCCGGGCCAGGGCGTGTTCGTCGACGTCGGCGGTGCTGTGGAAGAGGTCGATGTGCTGGCCATCGGGCCAGTTGCGCCGCCCCTGGCGGATTTGCCGCGCCATGTGCTCGAGGCGGCCGATGAAGGGCGTGATGCCGATGCCGGCGCCGACCCAGATCTGGCGCGCACTGCCATCGTCGAAGGTGAAGCAGCCGTAGGGGCCTTCGACCTTCAGATCCTGCCCGATGCGCAGCCGCTCGCGCAGACGGCGCGTGTGATCGCCCAGGCCCTTGATGACGGCCGTGAGTTGCGGCTGCTCGGGGTTCCAGGCCGACGCCAGCGTGTAGGGGTGCGCGCCTTCGCCCGGGTCGGATGTGGCAAACACGAACTGGCCCGGTTTGTGCCCCGGCCAGCCTGGCGCCTCGGCGCTGACTTCGAGGGCGTCGACGCCCTCGTAATAGTTCAGCGCGGTGATCCTGGCCGTCACGGTCTGGCGTGCGCCGACGCGGCCCAGCAGCACGACAAACGCCGCCACCGTGCCGGCGACGAGCATGGCCGCCGTGAGCCAGCCGATGGGCGAGCGCCAGTAGGCAAACTCCATCAGCACCACGCTGTGAAACACCAGCACCAGGTAGGCGATGGCGAGCAGGCGGTGGCTTTTGTAGAACCAGTGGTAGGGGAAATAGCGGATCAGCGCCAGGGCGATCAGGAGGACGGCGGCATAGAACGCCCATTCGCCCGTGGCTTCGGCCAGGCCGCGCTGGGTGCGCAGCAAGGCCTCGATGGCGCCGCGCTGGGCCTGGCCGCCACCGGCGCCGCGCGCCGGGCGCTCCAGCAGGCCCCAGCCCACGGCCCATTTGGGGGCGTTGACCCACAGCCAATGGAGGATGGAGAAGATCAGCGCGTTGATGCCCAGCCATTTGTGCAGGCGGTACATCTTGTCCAACCCGCCCAGCCATCGCTCGGGCCAGCGCGGGCGCAGTGCCAGCACCATGGCCAGGCTCATGAAGCCCATGGCGACGAGGCCGGTGTACTGGCGCATGTGCAAGCGCCATTGGAAGACCGTTGTGGACTGGTAGAAGTCGGGGGCAGCGACGAACCACAGCGCGGTGATTGCGATCAGGCTGGCCCAGAAGGCCCGTTGAATGTTCAGCATCAGCGGCTCCAAAAAGAATAGCGCGGGGTCTGCGATATGAGATTCACTGCAGCCGTCCCCGTACGAAGAAACTGGCCATCGTCATGGAAGCGAGAGCGATGACCGCCAGCGGCCACAGGCTGGAAAGAACCTCACCGGGCGGCATGGCCTTGAGGAAGCTGCCTTCGACGATGATGAGGAAATGGGTCAGCGGAATGGCCTGGGCCAGCCACTGCAGGACGAGCGGCATGTTCTCCACCGGCGTCGCAAAGCCGGACATCAGCACCGCCGGCACGCCAATGGCGAAGGCCCCCAGAATGGCCTGCTGCTGGGTCATGCTGACGGCGGAAATCATCAGGCCGATACCGACCACCGAGGCGATGAACAGCACCAGGCTGGCGAGCAGCAGCGCGAACGAGCCGGTGAACGGGATGCCGAACAGGAACACGCCGGCGCTGATCATGAACAGGCCCAAGAGCGTGCCGATGGCGAGCGCCGGTAGTGATTTGGAGATGATGATCTCGGGCGTCGAGGTGGGCGACACCAGCAGCTGATCAAACGTGCCGAGTTCACGTTCGCGTGCAATCGACAGCGAGGTGATGAGCAGCGCGCTGAACAGCGCCAGGATGCCCGTGAGCCCAGGCACGATGAACCAGCGGTAGACCAGGTTGGGGTTGAACCAGTGGCGCACCACCACCGGCGTCGGCGCCTGCGCGTCGGGCACGACCTCGGCACCAACGTCGGCGGCGATGGTGGACAGGTAGGCTACGGTGATCTGGCCCGAGTTGCTGCGGCGGCCATCAACGAGAACTTGAGCGCGGCCGCTGTCGCCGGCGGCGATGGTGCGCGAGAAATCCACGGGAATGGCGAGCGCGGCGATCACCTCGCCGCGGTCAATCATCTCGTGCAACTGCCGCTGGCTGTCCACATGCCGGACGTGGGTGATGAAGCGAGCGCTGTCCAGGCGCTGCACTAGTTCATGCGACCAACGCCCGGCGTCCTGGTTGTAGACGGCGATGTCGACGTTGCGCACTTCCAGCGTGGCTGCAAAGGCGAATACCAACAGTTGCAGGATAGGTGGCACGAATACCACCATGCGGCTGCGCGGGTCACGCAGCACGCTGAGCACTTCCTTGATGAACTGGGCGCGCAGGCGGGTGAACGAGAAGGCGGAGGTCAACATCGCGTCACTCCAGGTTCTTGCGCGTGGCGCGCTTGGCGATCAGGAAGAACAGCGCCCCGATCGCAGCCATGGCCGCCAGGTTGGGCAGGAAGACGGCCCAGATGTCGCCGGCGAGGAACACGGTCTTGAGCGAATCGACGAAGTAGCGCGCCGGAACCGCCCGAGTGATGGCGCGGATCGGCGCTGGCATCGCGTCGATCTCGTACAGAAAGCCCGAGAGCATGAAGGCCGGCAGGAAACCGGTGAACAGCGCGATCTGCGCCGCCAGGAACTGGTTGCGCGCCAGTGACGAAATCAAGAGGCCCTGGCCCAGCGCTGGCACCATGAACACGGCGGAGAGCAGCAGCAGGGCCGCCAGCGAGCCGCGCATCGGCACGCCAAAGACGAACACCGCCAGCGCCGCCGCACCCAGCGTGGACAGCATGCCGAGCACGAAGTACGGCAGCAGCTTGCCGATCAGGATTTCGGCCACCGAGGCGGGCGTGGACAGCACCGCTTCCATGGTGCCGCGCTCCCATTCGCGCGCCACCACCAGGGCCGTGAGCATGGTGCCAATGATGGTCATGACGATGGCAATCGCCCCCGGAATCAGGGCCCGCCGGCTTTCCAGCTCGGGGTTGAACCAGTAGCGCGGCTCCAGCACGACGGACTGCGCTGGCGCCGCGACATCGAGCCCGGCGCGCCAGGTCTGCACCACGCCGCGGGCGTAGTTCTCAACGTAGTTGGCGGTGTTGGGGTAGGAGCCATCGGTGATGATTTGCACCAGCGGTTCTGCTCCGCGCTGGGCCAGGCGCTGCTCGAAATCCTGAGGAATGACGACGTAGCCGCGCAGCGCGCCGGAGACGAGCTGGTCGGCCACTTCGCGCCGGTCATGGACGAAGTGCGTGTTCAGGAAGCGGGTGCCCGAGAAGGCGGCGGCCAGCGACTGCGCCGATGCGCCGGGCGATTCCAGCACCACGCCGACGCGGACCTCCTTGGCATCCAGCGACACCGCATAGGCAAACAGCAGCAGCAACACCACCGGCAGCACGAAGGCGATCAAGAGCGTCGAGGGGTCGCGCAGCGCCTGGTAACTTTCCTTGGTCACCAGGGCCACCAGGCGCCGCAGGTCAAAACGGCGCAAGTCGGGCTGCATCGAGGCAGACCCTTTCTTGTGTTCTGCAACAGCGCTCATGCGGCAGCCTCCATCTCACGGTCGGCAGACTCCACCAGGTGAATGAAGGCGTCCTCCATGGTCGGGTCGGGGTGTTCGGCATTGGCGGCGGCGCGTTTGAGTGCATCGGGCGTGTCCAATGCGATCAGCCGTGCGCGCGAGAGCATGGCGACGCGGTCGCAGTATTCGGCTTCGTCCATGAAGTGGGTGGTGACCATGATGGTTACGCCCTTGCGCGCCAAGCCGTTGATGTGGGTCCAGAACTCGCGCCGGGTGATCGGGTCCACGCCCGAAGTAGGCTCATCGAGGAACAGCACGGGTGGCCGGTGCATGAGTGAGCAGGCCAGCGCCAGGCGCTGCTTGTGCCCCAGCGGCAGGGAATCGGGCGTGGCGGACAGCCACTCCGAGAGATCGAAGGTCTCGATCATCTCGGCAATGCGCTCGCGCCGGGTGTTGCCTTCCAGCCCGTAGACGCCGGCCGAAAATTCCAGGTTCTGCTGCACCGAGAGCAGGCCGTAGAGCGAGAATTTCTGCGCCATGTAGCCCAGCCGGCTCTTGGCCGCGCCGGTGGCGCGGCGCAGGTCATGCCCCACCACGTGCGCCTCGCCCGCGGTGGGTTTGAGCAGGCCGCACAGCATCTTGAAGGTGGTGGACTTGCCGGCGCCATTGGGGCCGAGCAGACCGAAGATTTCGCCTTTGCGCACCTCGAAGCTGACCTGGTCGGTGGCGGTGAATTCACCGAAGCGCTTGGTCAGATTGCGGCAGGACACGGCAATGTCCGAGCCCAGCTCGACCGGTGGCAGGCGCTCGGCCAGTGTCGAAGTACCGCCGGGACCGCCGCCAAGCAAATCGATGAAGGCGTCTTCGAAGCGCGCCGGCACCGGGGCCAGCGCTACGCGCGCACGATCAGCCAGCGCCTGAATTTGGCTTGCCTGCGCACCGTCCCGCAGTACCACACGCACGCCGGCGCCCTGGATCACTCCGTCGCTCACGCTCTCCAGATCGAGTGCCTCGGTCAGAACCGCGCGGCGCTCGGCGCCGACGTTTTCCAGGCGAAAGCTGCGGCCTTCAAGTTGCGCGGTGAGTTGCTGCGGTGGACCATCGAACAAGAGCTGTCCCTGGTTCAACAGCAGCACGCTCTCGCAGCGCTCGGCCTCGTCGAGGTAGGCGGTGGACCAGACCACGGCCATGCCCTCATCGGTCAGTGCCTGCACCATGCGCCACAAATCCTGCCGGCTGACCGGATCGACGCCCACGCCGGGCTCGTCCAGCAGCAGAACCTTGGGCCGCGCCATCAGCGCACAGGCCAGCCCCAACTTTTGCTTCATGCCGCCGGAGAGCTTGCCGGCCAAGCGTTTGGTAAAGGGCCCAAGCCGCGTGAAGTCCAGCAACTCGGCAAATAGATCGGCATTGCGATCCGCGTCCATGCCGCGCAGCTGCGCATACAGGCGCATGTTCTCCATCACCGACAGGTCTTCGTACAGGCCGAAGCGCTGCGGCATATAACCGCTGGCGACATGGATGGCGTCGTTGTCCTTGACCACGTCATACCCGGCCAGGGTGACACGGCCGGCATTGGGCACCAGCAGGCCGGTCAGAATGCGCATCAGCGTGGTCTTGCCGGCGCCGTCCGGGCCGACCAGGCCCGTCAGCCGTCCGTAGTGGATGTGCGCGCTCAAGCTGCGCAGGGCCTGCACCTTGCCGAAATGCTTGTCCACGCCTTCGATGACGACGGCGGCAGCGGCGACAGCGCTTGCCGGCGTGGCGGCCATGGCGGTGTCTGCCTGCATCTCAACGCTCCCCCGCGCGCGTGCTGGAGGCCGGCTTGGCATCGACCGCTATCGTCACCGGCATGCCCTGACGCAGGGCGGCATCGCTGTCGGCCTCGTCTATGACGATGCGCAGGCGATAGACCAGATCGGTGCGCAAGTCGGTCGTCTCCACCGTCTTGGGCGTGAACTCGGCGCGCGGGGAGATGAAGCCGATCTGGCCGCGATAGACCTTTTCCCCGGAATCGCTCTTGACGTGCACCTCGGTGCCCGGTGCGATGCGCCCCAGATCCCGCTCACCCACGTAGGCGCGCACGTACACGGGCTTGTCCAAGCTCAGGCTGTAGACCGTGCTCTGGCTGGCCACCATGCTGCCGGGCTCGCGCACCCGCGCGATGATGGTGCCGTTGCTGGGTGCCGTCAGTTCTGTGTCCGCCAGGGCCGTGGCCGCTTGCGCTGCGGCTGCCTGCGCGGCTGCAAGGCGAGCCTGCGCTGCCTCAATGTCTTCCTTGCGAAAGCCCTCGGATGCCTGCGACAGGGCGGCCTTGGCGGATTCGACACCCGCGGCCGCCTGATCCCTGGCAGTGCGTGCGGCATCGACCGTGCGCTGGCTGCTGGCGCCCGACGCCAACAGGCTGCTCTGGCGCTGAAAGTTGCGCTCGGCATCAAGCGCCTGCGCCTGCGCTTGTCTGAGCGCCTCGCGTGCCTGGGTGATTTCCTGCGGCCGCAGGCCGCGGCGCAGCTTGCCCAGCTCCGCCTGCGCCATCTGCACTTGGGCTTGTGCGGCTGCCAGGGCGTCCCGATACGGCTGCGCATCGAGCGTGGCCAGGCGCGCGTCGGCGGTGACGGCATCACCCTCATCGAAAGCCATTTGCGTGATGCGCCCGGGCTGGCGGAAAGCCAGTTGAACCTCGCGGATGTCGACGTTGCCGTAGAGGCGCAATGCATCCTGGTTGTCATGGCCGCGCGTGGACCAGAACGCCAGTGCACCGCCAAGGGCGAGCAGGGCAACAGTGATCACGGCCCAACGGGCTTTTCTTGTAGGGAGGTTCGGAGTTGTCATGGATGGGTTTCCACTGCAAAGAGATGCTCACTGCTCGCGCGTGGTCGGTGCATGCGCTGTTGATGGACGCCAAGCCATGGCCGCGATGCCAACCCACACCAACGTGCGCAGCGTCATGGCAATGAGCGTGCGCCGCTCCCAGGCGCCGTCCAGCGCCACATGCACTCCGAAGGCCAGGAATACGAGCGCCGTCGCCACCGCGATAGCCATCGCCATCCATGCGGCCCAGCGCCGGCGCATCCACAACCCGGCGCCAGCGATGACGTAGGCGAACCCGGCCAGGAAGTTGAACCAGAGCACGAACGGCACGTAGCTTCCGGCCGCGGCACGCGCCGCGCCGTCAAAAAACAGAACGGCGCCGCCTTCCCTGATGGTCAGCAGACCAAATGCGATGGCAATCAGGGCGATCACACGCATCCAGATTCCGCGCCCGCTGTGTGCAGTCATGTTCATGGCTCCTGGTTCTTTGGAGGGCTTGCTCGATCGTCGTGCCGCTTGCGGACTGGGCGGTTGCTTCATGTGCCGCTTTCGATGCCACGGCGATAGATGGCGAACACGGCGGGCGCATCGCGACGAATCCGGCTGACCTTGCCGGCCAGCAGGGACTGCATGACCAGTCCCTGGATCGTGCCGATGAACAGCACGGCGGCAGCGTCCACGTCCAGCTCCGCGCTCAGCTCGCCCTGCGCCTTGCCTGCTTCCATGAGGCGGCGCAGGCGCTGCTCGTACTGGCGGATCAGGGTTTGCACCATGCGCTTGGCGAGCGTTTCGCCAGAGCGCTGCAACTCTCCGAACAACATGCGTGGCACGCCTGGGTGCTTGGACACGAAGTCGATGTGCGTCATGAACATCGCTTCGAGCGCGGCGGCGGGAGATGCGGCGCCCTCGGCCGCCTTGTCCACGCTGACCAGAAGGCGTTCGCCGACCCACGACATCGTGGCTTCCACGATGGCTTCCTTGGTGGGGAAGTGGCGAAACAGCGCGCCCTGTGTCAGGCCCATTCGGTCGGCAATCGCCGTAGTCGTGATCTCGGCCGGGTTTTGCTCGGCTGCCAGATCAACCACGGCTTGCACTGTGGCCGCGCGCCGATCTTCGGCGGACAGGTACTGGGGACGTTGACTCACGATTCGGACTCCATGTAGTTAGTGAGCTATTACTACCGTATCACGCAAAATGACCATGACGCAAGATCGGAAACTTGTCAGATGAGGCAGGACTGCGGGCCCTTTCATGGGGAGAACGGGTCGGTCAACTTGATGCAACTCAAGAAGCTGGATCGTCTTTCAGACAGATAGAAAGGTGCTTGATCGTCAGACTGCAGCATCAGCAGCGGTAGTGATTGCGCTTTGGGTGGCTGAAAAATTTGTTGCCCCTGCGGAAGGCTTGCAATTTTTCTTGTACGCTACAAGTGAGTAACATGTTACTCGCTAAATTAAGGATTGGACATGAGCATCGTCGCAACACACGGCAAGGCCGATCTGGCGCAGCCCGAAGCCTGTCGCCCTGACACCCTGGATACGCTTGCGAACGCCTGGCGGGCGCGCAGCACGGGTGGGCTGTCACCGGTGGCCGGCCTGCTGGCCTGGTACGACTGGGCGTTGCACCAGGCCTTTCCCCGGGCAAGCAACGCAGCTTGATCGAAAAGGGTTTGCACAAGCAGCAGCGCCTTGCACGCTATGCCTTGCGCGTTGCCAGTGCGCACGACTGCCCGACCTGCATCCAACCGCTGGAGCAGGATCGGCGCTTTGCCGCCCCGGCTTGGCAGCAGTGGCCCTTCAACGTGATTCACCAGGGCTTTTTGCTGCAGCAGCAGTGGTGGCACAACGCCACCACAGGCGTGCGTGGCGTGTCGCGCCATCACGAGAACATGGTCACTTTCGCCGGGCGGCAGTGGCTGGACATGTGGTCGCCTTCGAATTTCATCTGGACCAACCCCGAGGTGCTGGATGCGATCCGGGCCAGCGGCGGCGCCAACCTGTGGCGCGGCGCCATGAACTTTTTGGAAGATGCAAGGCGCCTCGCGCTCGACGATGCGCCCGCAGGGGTCGAAGGGTTCGAGGTCGGCAAGGACGTGGCGGTCACCCCAGGCAAGGTGGTGTTTCGAAACCACCTGATCGAGTTGATCCGTAAGCGTCCGCCCACCACATCTTCCGGTTTGATCCGAGGGCTGCTGCCATCCACGCCCCTTGGCGTGAATGGAACGTGGCGATGTCGGACAAGCGTGCGGTGTGGGCGAAGCGGGTTGCGGCGTGGCGGTCCAGTGGCGAGTCGGCGGCGGGGTTTTGCCGCACGCGCGGGTTGAGCCACGCGCAGTTCGTGTACTGGCAGCGGGCGCTGCGTGAGGTTCCGTCGAAGTCGACGGGCCTGGTGCCGGTGGTGGTCGAGGCGACCGGGTCGGCCGATGCGCCCATTGAGCTGCGACTGCCCAACGGCGTGCAGGCACGCTGTGATCTTGCCCCTGCTTTTCGGACACCCGCCTAAGCAGCTTTGGCCAGCTCGAACTGTTCGGGGCTGAGATAGCCCAGCGTCGAGTGAAGCCGGTTTCGATTGTAGTCAATCTCGATGTACTCGAACACGTGTGCGCGCGCCAGCCCGCGTGTTGCGAAGCGCTCGCCATGGATCGCCTCGACCTTGAGGCTGTGGTTCCAGCTCTCCATCGCCGCGTTGTCGTAGCAGTTGCCCTTCGCACTCATGTTGGCGATCAGGCCATGCTCGTCCAGCAGGGCACGATGTTCGTGCGAGCAATACTGGCTGCCGCGATCGGTGTGCATGATGACGCCACGCGGCATCGTGCGATTGAACAGTGCCATGCGTAGCGCGTCGCAGACCAGCGACGCCGGCATGCGATCGCCCATTGACCAGCCAATGACCCGACGTGAGTACAGGTCCAGCACCACCGCCAGATACAGCCAGCCCTCGTTGGTGTCGATGAACGTAATGTCACCGACCCACACCTGGTTGGGCCGTTCGGCCGTGAAGTCCTGCTGCAGCAGATTCTCCGCTACCGGCAGCGTGTGGTTCGAGTTCGTCGTCGCCTTGAACTTTCTCGCCGCCTTCGCGCGCAGGCCCTGACGGCGCAGGCTCATCGCCACTTGGCGCCGCCCGCGCTTGAGGTGGCGTGACAGCCGCGGAGAGCCGGCACAGCCTTTGCGGGCCTCGAACTCAGCCTTCACCTGCGCGGGGTCTGTCAAACGAACTGTGTAACTGCGGTTGATGTCATGCGTTGACCGGCACGCGGTCTTCGCCGAACAGGATCTGGAACGTCTGCATCGCCTGCTTCCAGTGGTGCACGCCACGCCAGCGCTTG
>NSJK01000014.1 GCA_002632325.1 Lysobacterales bacterium
CGAGCGATCCCTACGGACAGGGCTTCATCGCGGCGATCGTAGGCGGTACCGTCTCCGAGGCCAGTGGCGGGAAGTTTGCCAATGGGGCGGTGACGGCGGCGTTCAGCTATGCCATGGGGCGCGCGGTGCAGGCGGCCAATCAGAAGATGTTGGATCGGAGGATGGCGAAGGCTGCTCGTGGCAATCCGAATGATTGGACGGCTCATTCAGTACTATTCAATGATCCCATCGGCGCAGAGGTAGCTCCTGGCACCTATGCGGGACATGCTGCCTTTGCGATAGGTAACGATGATACCGGCTGGTATTACTATTCATCGGACGGTGACGGGAAGTATGTGAATGCTTATTACAAAAAGTATTCTGATATGGCATCTGGCGACAGGATTTCTAGATATAAAAGGGCTTTATATATCTCAGGAACCCCAGAACAAGACGCTGCCATGCAAGAATACGCCAACTCCAATTTTGGGCGTCAATATAGCGGTACTGGCTATAACTGCGGAGACTATTCTATGGGAGCTTTGGGGCAGGTATGGGATGCTTCAGTACATTATGCCGCTGGATATTCTCCTGTTAATGTTCCTAACTGGCAATATGAATCCCTTAGAGATCAATCTGGATTAGGTAGGGAATTTGATCCAAAGGGAAAGCCGCCATATTGAGAGAGCTTATTTCTCAATGCAGAAAGCCAGATGCGCTTGGGTCGGCCTAGCGAATCCTATCGGTACATTCGAGAATTGCTAATGGTGGGGTTTGGTAAATGAAAAATATATATTTTAATGCATTCTCTTGGGGCGTCGGATTATCGTTGCTGTTAATGTTTTTTATATTAGTTCAGATAGGGTGTGACTTCTGCGTAGCGAGCAAATTGAGTTGGTTTATTAATTTCTCATTGATATTTTTTGTATCTCTACATAGATCATTGAGAATGATAAGGATCCTAAATTCATTCTTATGGACTATCATATTTGTGCTGACTATAGTGTTGGTATCATTAATTGCTGATAGCTGTATATCCTATCTTAGGGGTGTGCGAACAATATACGGATATCATTTATACGGCGCTATCTTTATTTCAATTTGCTCTTTTGCTGGTTTTGCGCTTGGATGGTTGATAAGAAAATATAATAATAAATCAATGGTGTTGTAAATTTGAATCTGTAATCTGAACTGTGTAATTGCTCCCTGACGTATGGTAGCGGCAGAAGCCGCGAGGAGCAGAGATGGCAGACAAAGTGGACGAACGGGCGCTGGAGGCGTTGCTGTCGGGATGCAAGACGCCGCAGGACGTGGCGGCGCTGTACACGCAGATGCTGCAGCGGGTGATCGACCGTGGGCTGAGCGCGGAGCTGGACGCTGAACCTGCCCCGCCAAGACGGACGCCAGAAAGCGATACTTGCATCGTTTTCTGGAGGTTCTCATGCCACAACGCGTTCCCCGACGACACTACACGGATGACTTCAAGGCACAGGCCGTTGCTCTATCGGAGTCGATAGGTCGAACCAAGGCTGCCCGGCAATTGGGCATACCGGTTAAATCGCTCGAAAACTGGGTCGATGCGGCCCGCGCCGGCCGACCGCTGCGTTCGCCGCAACGCAAGCCGGTCAGTGATCTGGAAAGCGAGGTGGCGCTCCTGCGCTCGGAAAACGCCACGCTCAAGATGGAGCGCGAAATCCTAAAATAAGCGACGGCGTTCTTCGCCAGGGAGTCCAAGTGAGGTTCGCCTTCGTCGCGCGGGAACGGGCTCATTATCCGACTTGGCTGTTGTGCCGCGTTCTGGCGGTCTCGGTCACCGGCTTCCATGATTACCTGCGCCGGCAAGGTCAAGGCCGACACGATGCCGACGCGGCGCTACGGTCCGATCTGCACGTGATCCATACAGGCAGCCGCGGTACGTACGGACGCCCGCGTCTGGTGCGGGCGTTGCGCGTGTGTGGTCACGCCGTGGGCCCCAAGCGTGTGGCCAGGCTGATGCGTGAGGAAGGCCTTGCGGGGCGCTGCAAGGGCCGCCGCTTCAAACCGCGCACGACCGACAGTCGGCACGCCCGGCCGGTCGCCGCCAATCTGCTCGATCGGCGCTTCGCCGTGGACAGCGGCGTACCGGCGTGGGTTGGGGACATCACCTACATCCAGACCAAGCAGGGCTGGCTGTATCTGGCCACGGTCATCAATCTGGCCACGCGTCAGGTGCTTGGCTACAGCCTTGCCGAGCGGATGCCGGACGATCTGGTCCAGCAGGCATTTGTGAACGCATGGTCGGCCGCAGCCCCTGCCCAGCGCGGTGTGCTGTTCCACTCCGACCGTGGCAGCCAGTACGCGAGCCACGACTTCACCGACACCATCACCGCACTGGGTTTCGTCCCCAGCATGAGCCGCACAGGCAACTGCTGGGACAACGCCGTCGCCGAGAGTTTCTTCGCCACGCTCAAGAACGAGGAAGCGACCGGCGTGTATGAAACCAAGGCCGAAGCCCATACTGCCATCGCCAGCTACATCCACGGCTTCTACAACACCACCCGATTGCACTCCGCGCTCGGATACTTGTCACCCAACGACTATGCGAAGAAACTGAAACACGCCGCTTGATCCCCCTGCTTTATGGCGTTCGCTGCGAGGGGGCAGGTTCAGGCTGAACCTGCGCGGCGAGAAGGAAGTGCTGGGCGTGTGGATTGCCGAGAGCGAGGGCGCGAAGTTCTGGGCCAGAGTCCTGAGCGAGCTGAAGGCGCGCGGCGTGCAGGACATCTACATCGCCTGCATGGACGGTCTGAAGGGCTTGGCGGACGCCGTGACGGCACTGTTCCCCAAGACCCTGACGCAGCAGTGCATCGTGCACCTGATCCGCGGGAACTGGAAGAACGGCACGACGTTGGGCTAGGCGTTGCGCCAGACGCGCACCGTCGCGCGGTACGCTCGGCTGGAAAGGCAGGGGAGCGGAGCAAGCTCCGATCTACGGATCGGTCATTTGCTTCAGCCTCTTCCGGTATCCTAGGCGGTTTCTGCGGGCTGCGCCGGAGCGTGGCCTGTGCCACTGCTTGCCACAGGATCGTCCATGTCTGCCGCCCAGCCCATTCCCGCCCGCCACAAGAACGTCAACCGCGCCGAGGTCTGCGACCAGAACTTCATCGAGTTCGTGCAGGGCTGGTCGGGCTCGCCGCAGCGCGCGCCGCGTGGTGATGAGCCGGTCTTGCCGGGCACCCTGTGCAGCGCGCAGGATTTTCTCGACCTGTTCGAATCACAACTGGTATCGCGCCACCTCGATTTGATGGCGCGCGTGCTGCGCGTGAAGAACAAGGTCTTCTACACGATCGGATCGTCCGGTCACGAAGGCAACGCGATGGTCGCGCGACTCACGCGCCACACCGATCCGGCCTTCCTGCATTACCGCAGTGGCGCCTTCATGGCCGAGCGTTTCCGCAAGTTGCCGGGCATGGATCCGATCATGGATTCGGCGCTGTCGTTTGCCGCAAGCAAGGACGATCCGGCCTCGGGCGGGCGGCACAAGGTCTGGGGCAGCAAACCGCTGTGGGTGATTCCGCAGACCTCGACGATCGCCTCGCACCTGCCCAAGGCGCTGGGCACGGCGGTGGCGATCGAGCAGGCGCGGCGCATCGGTCATGAACTGCCGGTGCCCGCCGATTCGATCGCGATCTGTTCGTTCGGCGATGCCTCGGCCAATCACGCGACCGCGCAGACCGCATTCAATGCCGCGCAGTGGACGGCCTACCAGAAGTTGCCGGCGCCGGTTCTGTTCGTGTGCGAGGACAACGGCATCGGCATTTCGGTGAAGACGCCCAATGACTGGATCCACGCGAGTTTCAGCGTGCGCCGCGATCTGGATTACTTCCGCGCCGATGGTCTTGATCTGGCCAACGGCTACGAACAGGTCGCACGCGCGGTGCATCACTGCCGCACGACGCGTCGACCGACCTTCCTGCATCTGCGCACCACGCGCATCATGGGTCACGCCGGCACCGACTTCGAGATCGAGTGGCGCAGTTTCGAGGAATTGATGGCGGTGGAGGCGAGTGATCCGCTGCTGCGCTCGGCCGCGATCGCGCTCGAGTCGGGTCTGTACACGCGCGAGAGCCTGCTGGCGAAATACGAGGACACGCGGCGCAAATGTTTTGCCGCGGCCGAGGAAGCCGATCGCCGGCCCAAACTCGACACGCTCGCGGACGTCATCGCGCCGCTGGCGCCGTATTCGCCGCACAAGGTCGCCGCCGAGGCACAGCGTGCCGACCATGCGAGTCGGCGCCTGACTGCGTTCGGAGGTGAGGAAAAGCTGCCCGAGCGCCAGCCGCCACGGCATCTGGCGATCCAGATCAACAATGCCCTGCATGACCTGTTCTGCAAGTATCCCGAGGCGCTGCTGTTCGGCGAGGACGTGGCGCAGAAGGGCGGCGTCTACACGGTCACCAAGGGCCTGCACAAGGCGTTCAAGAACGCGCGCGTGTTCAACACCCTGCTCGACGAGACGATGATCCTCGGTCTCGCCCAGGGCTACGCCAACATGGGCATGCTGCCGATTCCGGAAATCCAGTATCTGGCCTATTTCCACAACGCCTGCGACCAGATCCGCGGCGAGGCGGCGAGCCTGCAGTTCTTCTCCAACAACCAGTACCGCAATCCGATGCTGGTGCGCATCGCGGGGCTGGGCTACCAGCGTGGATTTGGCGGGCATTTCCACAACGACAATTCGATCGCCGCGCTGCGCGACATCCCGGGTCTGGTGGTGGGCTGTCCGAGCCGCGGCGATGATGCGGCGATGATGCTGCGCACGCTCGCCGCGCTGGCCAAGGTCGATGGGCGCGTGAGCGTGTTCCTCGAACCGATCGCGCTGTACATGACCAAGGATCTGTACGAGCCCGGCGACGGCCAATGGCTGACCAGCTATCCGCCACCCGAACAGGCGATGCCGCTGGGCGAAGGCCGCATCTACGGCGAGGGTGCCAACGATCTGGTGATCTTCAGCTACGGCAACGGCGTGCCGATGAGCCTGCGCGCTGCGCGCGAGATCGAGAAAAAGCAAGGCTGGAAGGTGCGCACGGTCGACTTGCGCTGGCTGGTACCGCTCAACGAAGCCTTCATTGCCGAACAGGCGCGCAGTGCCCGGCGCATCCTCGTCGTCGATGAAGGTCGCCACAGCGCCGGGGTCGGCGAGGGCGTGATCACGGCGATCGTCGAAGGCGGGCAGGGCGCCACACCGCTGCGCCGCGTGGTCGGCGCCGACACCTACACGCCGCTCGCGGGCGCGGCCTTCCTCGTGCTGCCGGGCGATGCCGACATCGTCGCGATGGCTGCCGAACTGGCCTGATCGCGCATTTTTGGCGAGAGGACACGCCGGCGTTTGCGTGTGTCGGACGGCCAGGCGGGTGGCAACGCCAGCCCTTCCCGGCAATGCCGTGCGGGCGGCGATTGGATATGATGCTGCGATGACCGAACGGCGTGCCCTCACGATCCTGTTTGCCGATGTTTCCGGCAGCACGCGCCTGTTCGAATCACGCGGTGATCTCGAGGCGCGGCGCCTGATTGCCAGCGTGCTCGATGCACTGTCCGAAGTGGCTGCCCGCCATGGCGGGCGCGTGGTCAAGACCATCGGCGACGAGATCATGTGCACCTTTCCGAGTGCGCTGAACGGTCTGTTTGCGGCAACCGACATGCAGCGCCGCATCAAGCACGACGACGGATTCCAGCGTGACAAGCTCGCGATTCGCATTGGCCTGCATCACGGCGAGGCGCTGGTCGAGAATGGCGATGTATTCGGCGATGCCGTCAACGTCGCTGCGCGTATGGCCGACAAGACCTTGGCACGACGTGATCAGGTGGTGACCACCGCCTCCACGGTGGCTGGCGTCACCAATGTGGCGGGCCTGCGTGTGCGGCCACTCGGCAATGCCTGGGTGCTTGGCAAGCAGGCACCGATCGAAATCGTCGATGTGCTGTGGCAGGAAGATCTCGCGCCGGTCACCACCCTGCAGCGGGTGCTGCAGGCCGATCAGGTTGCGGCCGAAGGTTCGCGGCTCACCTTGCGCCATCGTGGCCAGGTATTCGAACTCGACGAGAGCGCAACGTTCTCGATCGGCCGCGATCCGGCCAGCAGCCTCGTCGTCGAAACCGAATGGGTGTCGCGCAATCACGCCCTGATCGAATGGAAGCGCGGCCACTTCATGTTTGCCGATCGCTCAACCAATGGCAGCTGGCTGCGCATGGGCGAGGCCAACGAAGTTCTGGTCCATCGCGATGAAGTGCATCTGCGCCAGAGCGGGACGATCAGCCTCGGCCAGGTTCATGGCGGCGACGAGCTGGATCTCCTGCACTTCCAGTGTGGTGAGGAATGAGGCGGGCTGCTTTCGCGGGCGGCATCTGCGCAGTCGGGCATGCCGGCGCCTGCAATCGCGGGCATCGGGGTGGCCAGGTCCTTGGCCAGCGCTGCCGACTTCAGATTTCACCCGCGTAGAGCAGGGCCCGCTGACCGCTTCCTGATTGCGCAATCACCTCGACCCAGGCCGCATGCTCTGGCGCAGGGGCGACAAGCCGCCAGCCGGCGGTTGCGAGCCTGGGTTCACCGAAGGCAACCGCCACATCGGGACGATCGATGCCGGTGCGCACGCTTCGTTTCGTGTCGTCGATCGTGACCACAACTTCGTCGACCGCGTCATCATCGAGCGAGCCGGCCCATCCTTCGAGCTCGAGTTGCGCTGCGCCGCGTTGCTTTCGATCGAGCCAGCCCCAGACGCCGCGGCGGACTCCAGCGGTGCAGCCAAGATCTTCACGTCTGGGCGAGATCAGCCAAAGGTCCTGTTCGTTGGCCAGCCCGCGTGCAATGCACGCGGTGGCGGCCTGCTTGCCACAGGCTTGTTCGATGGCGCCGCGGACGAAGGCATCCGACACGTAGGTGGTGCCGTAGATGTCGCCATCGAGATCGGCGTTCTCGCTGTTGCGAGAATAGCTGATCCCGCTGGCGGGCCGCGCTGCGTCGGCGGCGAGCAGCTTGTCACCGCGTACGCTGAATGCGAGTACGCCGTGCGGCTTGAGCATGCCCGCAAGCTTCGCCAGCCAGGCGTGGAAGAGTGGCTCGGGAAGATGCGAAAACAGTGACACCACCCAGATGAAATCGAAGCTTCGCGCAGGATGAAAATCCGCAGGATCGGCGCAGGATGCGAAGGTCGGCACCGCAAAGCGCGACTCGACGAAACGCAGCGCGTCGGCTTGCAGTTCGGATGCGGACAGATGGTCACGCGGCAAATCGGCAACGGCAAAGCGCAGGAAGCGCCCGAAGCCGCAGGCAAAGTCGAGCACGTGTGGCACATCGCCCGGGAACAGGCGGTCGAGCAGTTGCCGCGCAAGTGCGTGCTGCTGCAGGGCCACGTTGAAATACTGGCTGGCGGCGGTGGCGAAATCACCGTGCGTTGCCAGCGAGTGCAACAGCATTTGGTCGCCCGGGCTGATCGCGGTGATGAAGTCCGCAGGGCGCGCCAGCGGCGGCACGCAGCATTGCAGGATGGTTTCGCGCAGGCGCGGATCTGGAGCGAAGTCGGTCATGGGCGCAGATGGCGAGGAAGCGAAAAGGGCAAGGCGCGGATCCCGGCAGCGCCGAGTCCCGGATGTCCGGAGCATGCCATGTGCGTCCGGGCTTGCGCGAGGTGATTGCCGCGCGCGGCCTGAACAAGCCGGGTTTGATCAGGGCGCAGCGTGGCGGAGAACCTTTCAGCTTCCGTCGAAGCCGTTGCGAAAGATCGAGTCGAAATTGGCGGGTGGCAGATCGGCACCCTGGAAGATTCCCATCGGCGTGTAGCCTGCAAAGCCGGGAAAGGCGTAGTAGATGTTCGGATTGCCCATGCGGCGGATCAGCGCCTCGGAAATCACGCGGCGATAATCGGTGGTGACGTCGACATCGACGTTTTCATACAACTGGCCGTTGGCCAGTCCCGGATAGCTGCCGTAAACCGTGCCGCCGTTGACCGCGCCGCCGAGCACGGTGATGACATTGCCGTAGCCGTGGTCGGTGCCGCCATCGGAGTTCTCGAGCACGCGACGTCCGAACTCGCTGACCACGATCACGCTGACGTTGTTCATGTAGTTGGTCGCACCGGCCGAGAGGTCGGTGTAGAACGCCGACAAGCCATCGGACAGGCTCGACACCTGGTTGCCGAACCAGTCGTAGCTCTGGGTCGGATTGCCCTGGCCGACATGAGTGTCCCAATTGCCCAGATCGATCGTCACCGCGCGCAAGCCGACATTGCGCTTGATGAGCTGCGCCACATTGCGCAGCTGGGTGCCGAAGCTGCCGTTGTACTGCAAGGCGTAGTTCGCGCCGCCCGCGGGCTGGTAGCCATCGGGATTGCTGCTGGCGTTGTAGAGACCGAAATTGATCGGCCGCAGCAGGGCGAGCGAGCCGAGTGTCTCCATGCCGGCGCGCTCCAGCATCGTTGCATTGGCGCCATTCCACAGCGCATTCATGCGGCTGACGCCGCCGACCAGGGCGTGCGCGGCATCATCGTTCTGCCACGACCAGTGGAAGGTGTCGAGGCGAAAATCCGATCCGCTGTTCATCGTGATCGCGTCGCTGCTGCCGAGCAGACTCTTGGCGGTGATGCTGCCCATCGACACCGCAGGCAACGGCACGTTGGCTGGCAAGCCGCCGCTGACAAGGTGTCGCGTGAGCCAGCCGATGCTGCCGCCCGAACTGCCGCCGACGCCGAATTCGAAATTGGATTGCGCTTCGAAATGACTGCGCACGACGGGATTGGGCATGACCTGGCCGGCGGCCACCACGAAGGCGGCATGGCCCGCGTTGAACAGCGTGCGCAAGCCGCCCGCGCGCGGGTGCAAGGCCCACTGCGTGCCGTTGAGTGCGAGCGCAGCACCTGCGCCGCTGATGGGCACGCGAGTCTCGACGCGATTGGTCTCGTAGTCGGCGCGATACGGGCTGCCGGCGCCAGGTGGCAGCAAACTCAAGCCATCCATCGCGCCACGCAGGAACACGATCACCAGCGTGTCGCCGGTCGCTGCCGCGGGCAGCAGGGGCGGGCTGAAATAGGCCATGGCGCGGCTGCTGGCACCGAGCGCGGTGGCACTCACGCAGCAGGTCTTGAGGAAGTCGCGGCGATTGATCGGCATCATGTCGGCGTTCTCCTCAGCGGCGCAGGAAGTCGGGCGAGCACAGGATCAGGCCGATCGCGGTGCGCAGGCGTGACTTGGTGTAGTGCTGCGAGAGTTGGTTGGCGGGCGAGAGGTGCCACTCGTCGGTGCCGAGGCCGAGCGGCGTGGTCGCGGCGGCTTCCTGACGCAGGAAGTCGAGCGCAACGCCGTGAGTCTGCGCGGGTCGCATGCCGAGCAGGCGATCGCACCAGTAGTTGATGATGTTGAGCGCGCTGCGATCGGCGGCATTGGGGAATGCAGCCAGCGTCTGCGCCTGCACGTCGGCGAGGAAGGCCGAATTGGAGTCGCCGTTGATCTGCCGCATCTCCAGCAGACGCGGCAGCATCTTGAGCGTCATGCCCAGGGCGCTGCTGCTCGACCAGACTTCCTGCGTGTCGGGATAGCCGTCGGGCGCTGGCCAGTAGAACAGTCGATTGCCGCAGCCCTGCAGGCGGTAGATGAATTCCTCGCTGGTGGTCCAGCTGCCGGTGTTGTCGGGCAGTGGTGTGAAGTCGGCGACGAGGCCGCGCAACGCGCTGATCGCGGCATGGGTGGGGCGTTTCATCTTGGTGCCCCAACTGGTCTTGAACTGACTCGACTGCAGGATCAGGTCGAGCACCTGCTTGATCTGGTCGGGCGCCTGCCACTGCGCGCGGAACAGATCGGCCGCACTCTGCACCAGGGTTTCGGATGCGTTGTCACCGACGAAGCGCCGGCACAGCTTGCCGGCCACGAAATGCGCGGTGCCCGGATGCTGGGCCAGCATGTCGAGCAACTGGGTGCCATCATTCTGGCCGCCGCCGGCAGGAAAATTCCGATGCAGGACCCGCTTGACGCCGGCATCATGCAAGGCCTGCACATACTCGAAGGTGCCCGGGTTGGGGTCGTTGCGGGTTTCCCAGGTGCTGCCGGAAATCGTCCAGCCGGTGAGCACGCGCGCGGCCTCGTAGACATCGTCGTCGACGTACTGCAGGCGCTGGATCTTGCCTTGCCAGTCGACATAGGTCGGCAGCGAGGGATCGTCGTCGGGGTCGGTGACGATGCCGCGATAGTTCTCGGCGCCGAGCGTGTGCAGTTCCAGCAATTCGCGCGCGTAGTTCTCGTTGGGATGGCCCGAATAGCTGGTGTACAGGTCGAGCATGTACATCATCGAGGCCGATTCGCAGGTCGCCTGCAACATGTTGCGAAAATTGCCGAACACGTGCGGGCGGATCGCGTCGCGGTCGAAGGCGGGGAGCATCGGGCCGCCATCGTAATCCCAGCCGAACACGCTGAAATGGTCGTGCCAGAAATCGGCGACGACCTCGAACAACTGGCGCCGGCTGTAGATGCGGCGAATCAGGGTCGCGCATTCGACTTCGGAGGCCGGCAACATGCGCATGAAATAGTTGTCGGTGACCGAATGATGATCGGCCCACAACTGCGCAGGCGTCTTGCCGAGCGTGACGAAACCCGCGCTCGCAAGACGGCTGTCGCAGGTGCTGTCGCCGATCGAACCGGGATCGAACTGCTGTGCAAGCCAGGCGCTCCAGCGCGTCTGGTCATCCGCACCGAGCGCAAGAAAGGCGGCATGCTCGGGCGTGCTGAAACCGAACGTGGCACGCGTCAGCCAACGCACCGCATCGGGTGGAGTATTGAGTGCGTCGGGCTGCAGCGGCAGATCGGTTTGCGCCAGGCCGTCGCGGCCGGGCCGGCGTCGCGACAATCCCTGATCGAGGGGCAAGTCAGTATTCGCACCGAGCAGGGCATGCAGCATGCGCCGACGCGTGGTCAACATCACGGCAGGAATTGCGTTCATCGGAGCCTCCGCGTGCCCCCTTCGGTGAGGCGCATAGGGATAGCTCGCCTTGGGCGCCGATGCAATGTCCGCGGTTGCAATCCGTGATGGCGGCGGCCAATTCCTTGCCTGACGATGCCGTCCTAGACGATGCGCGGCTCGGGTTCGAGTTCGACGCCGAAGCGCTCGTGCACGCGCTCGCGCACGCCTTGCGCGAATGCCCACAGTTGCGCGCCGCTGGCCTGGCCGTGGTTGACCAGCACCAGAGCGTGCTGGTCGCTGATGCCGGCATCACCGTCGCGCTGGCCCTTGCAGCCGGCCTGTTCGATCAGCCAGGCCGCCGAAAGCTTGGTCTGTCCTGCTGCAGCGTTCCACACCGGCAGGCCGGGATGCCGTGCACGTAGCGATGCAGCGAAGGCCGCATCGACCAGTGGATTCTTGAAGAAACTGCCGGCGTTGCCGAGCTGACCGGGATCGGGCAGCTTGCGGCGGCGCAGGCGCGTCACCGCCTCGGCGACGCTCGCTGGCGTCGGATCGGCCACGCCCATCGCCGCCAGCTCCTCGCGGATCCCGGCATAGTCCAAGCGCAATGGCTGTACACGTGGCACAAGAAATTCGACCGCGACGATCAGGTAACGCTCGATCTCGCGCTTGAACAGCGAGTCGCGATAAGCGAACGCGCACTGGGCAGCATCCAGTTGCACGAACTGCGCGCTGCGGCGGTCCCAGACCTCGACTGCACGGATGAACTCGGCGACTTCCGCGCCATACGCGCCGATGTTCTGGATCGGTGCGGCGCCGACCGTGCCCGGAATCAGCGCGAGGTTTTCCAGCCCGCACGCGCCCTTGGCCAGCGCCCAGTGCACGAAATCGTTCCAGTGCTCGCCCGCCGCCACGCGCACGCGCAGTCCGCCCTCGTCATCGGCGAGCACGTCGATGCCGCGGTTGGCGAGGCTGAGCACCACGCCCGGCCAGTCGCGCGTGAACAGCACGTTGCTGCCTTCACCGAGCACGAGCACGGGGCCGCGCTGGAGCATCGCGTAGCCGAACAGTTCGCGCAGCGCGTCGGTCTTGCGCACATCGATCAGCATCGCCGCGCGTGCTTCCACGCCGAAGCTGTTGCGCGCGCGCAGCGAGGCGTTCTCGAGGATCGAATAGCTGCTCGAATGGCTGCCGCGGTTCATGCGGCTGCGTGTCCTGCACGTTCGCGCAAGGCTTTCACACAGTCGCCGATCAAGGCCGGGCCGTGGTAGATCAGGCCGCTGTAGAGCTGCACCAGGCTCGCGCCGGCATCGAACTTGACGGCCGCATCGTGGCCCGCACTGATGCCGCCGACGCCGATCAGCGGAATCTTTCCTGCGAGTCGCTGCGTCATCTCGCGCAACACGGACGTGGATTTTTCCAGCAGCGGCTTGCCCGACAGCCCGCCGCTTTCATTGGCGTGGCGATGTCCGGCCACGCCCTCGCGTGCGAGCGTGGTGTTGGTGCAGATCAGGCCATCGATCTGCGCTTGCAGCACGACTGCGGCGATCGCATCGAGTGTGGCGGCATCGAGATCGGGCGCGATCTTGAGCAGCATCGGCTTGCGCTTGCCATCGCGCGCGGCCAGTCGCTCCTGCGCCTCGCGCAAGGTGCCGATCAGGCGCCGCAAGGCATCTTCCTGCTGCAGGTCGCGCAAGCCCTGCGTATTGGGCGAAGAGATGTTGATGGTGACGTAGCTCGCGCGCGCGTGCACGCGTTCGAGACAGTGCAGGTAATCATCGACCGCGCGTTCGTTGGGCGTGTCCTTGTTCTTGCCGATGTTGATGCCGAGCACGCCGCTGAACTTCGCGCGTTCGACATTGCGCAGCAGGGCATCGACGCCTTCGTTGTTGAAGCCCATGCGATTGATGATCGCCTCGTGCTCGGCGAGGCGGAACAGACGCGGACGCGGATTGCCAACCTGCGCACGCGGCGTGGTCGTGCCGACTTCGATGAAGCCGAAGCCCAGCGCAGCCAGCGCATCGACATGGGCGCCGTTCTTGTCGAGTCCGGCGGCAAGGCCGACCGGATTGTCGAAACACAAACCGAAAACATCAGTCGGCAAGGGCTTGGGTTTGCCAGCCAGTAGTGGATTGGTGCCAGTGCGCCAGGCGGCCTCGATCGCGGCGAGCGCGAGATCGTGGGCGCGCTCGGCGTCAAGACAAAACAGCAGCGAGCGCGCGAATGCGTACATCGGAATCCCGGTGTGGGCGAGCGTCGCGCAGGTGACCTGTCTGCGGGCTCGCTGGATCAGCGGGGCTGACCGTAGAGGAAGGCCAGGCCGCCGAACAGAAGCAAGAGTGCAATGACCACCAACACGGTCAAGACGATCTGCACCCAGCCCAGAATGAGTCCGGCCAGCGCCATGCCATCGCCCTCGATCGTGCCCGGTGGCGCGCGGCGGATCTCGCCGCGTGCCAGGTGTCCGCAGATGATCGCCACGATCGCGCCGATGAAGGGCAGCATGAACCAGGCGAGGATGCCGGAGATCAGGCTGATGAGTGCAGTCGTGCTGGTCTGGCGGACGGGCATTGGAGCATTCATTCGGGGCGATCCTGACTGGGGATGTGCCTAGCCTAGCGTGTCGGCGATCCATTCGCCCGCCGCGGTTGCGTGGCGGGCGAATCAAAGGCGGGTCGGCATCAGAACTCGAACTTGATGCCTTGGGCGAGCGGCAAGGCGTCGGAGTAGTTGATCGTGTTGGTCTGCCGACGCATGTAGGCCTGCCATGCGGTCGAGCCCGACTCGCGGCCACCGCCGGTTTCCTTCTCGCCACCGAAGGCGCCACCGATCTCGGCGCCCGAGGTACCGATGTTGACGTTGGCGATGCCGCAGTCGCTGCCGCTGGCGGCGAGGAAAGCCTCGGCGGCCTTGAGGTTCTGCGTGAAGATCGCCGAGGACAGGCCCTGCGGCACGGCGTTCTGCAGCGTGATTGCTTCCTCGACCGTCTTGAACTTCATCACGTAGAGGATCGGCGCAAAGGTTTCGGTCTGCACCACCTCGGCCGAGTTGGCCAGACCGGTGATGATCGTGGGCAGCACGAAGTTGCCCTTGCCTTCGATCGCGGCGCCGCCGCTGGCGACCTTGCCGCCGCTGGCCTTGGCCTTCTCGATCGCGGCGAGGTAGGCGCTTACCGCGTCGCGGCTGTTGAGCGGGCCCATGAGGTTCTTTGCATCGGTGGGATCACCGATCTTCTTCTCGACCTGCTGGTAGGCGGTGACGAGTTTGGCGAGCACCTCATCGTGGATCGACTCGTGCACGAACAGGCGGCGCGTGGTGGTGCAGCGCTGGCCGGCGGTGCCGACCGCGCCGAACACGATCGCCGGGATCGCCAGTTTCAGATCGGCGCTCGCATCGACGATGATCGCGTTGTTGCCGCCCAGTTCGAGCAGGCTGCGGCCCATGCGCTGCGCCACGCGCTCGCCGACCAGGCGCCCGACCTTGGTCGAACCGGTGAAGCTCACCAGCGCAATGCGCTTGTCATCGACGAAGCTCTGCGCCAGCTCGGTGCCGGCATCGTTGAACAGGAAGAACAGATCGGGGAAGCCGCCCGCGCGCAGTGCTTCGTTGCAGATCCTGAGTGCGGCAATCGCCGACAGCGGCACCTTGGGCGAGGGCTTCCAGATCGAGATGTCACCGCAGACCGCAGCGATGAAGCTGTTCCAGGCCCACACCGCGACCGGGAAGTTGAATGCCGAAATGATGCCGACCAGACCGAGCGGATGCCATTGCTCGTACATGCGATGGCCGGGACGTTCGGAATGCATGGTCAGGCCGTAGAGCTGGCGCGACAGACCGAGCGCGAAGTCGCCGATGTCGATCATTTCCTGGACTTCGCCATCGCCCTCGGGCTTGGATTTGCCCATTTCCAGCGCAACCAGCGAGCCCAGCGCATCCTTGTGCGTGCGCAGCGCCTCGCTGCACAGACGAATCGCCTCGCCGCGGCGCGGTGCGGGCGTCGTGCGCCAGATCACGAAGGCTTCCTGCGCGCGCTTGAGGATGGTCGCGTAGTCGCTCTCGCCCGAGGCATGTACTTCGGCGATGACCTCGTTGTTGCTCGGATTGATCGCCTGAAGCAGGCCGGCATCGGTGGTTTTCGACCACTCGCCGTTGCCGAGGTAGGCGCCGGAATTGATGGGACCAAGGCCGAGGGCCTTGAGGATCTGACTGGACATGGGGGACTCCGCGATGCGCATTGCGCGCTCTGAACACGGCAAATTGTAGCAGGCCGGGCGCTCGCTCATCGCCGATCATGCAGCCCTTGCCCGGCGCAGGATCGGCGTCGGCGCGGCTCGCGGTTACAATGCGCGCCTTGTGCGGCCCCGTAGCTCAGCTGGATAGAGCGCGCCCCTCCTAAGGGCGAGGTCAGAGGTTCGAATCCTCTCGGGGTCGCCATTACTTGCCGGCCGCGCGGCGGCGTTGGGTGCTTGCATGCTGCACGGTTTGAAAATCGTCGTCGTGATGCCGGCCTACCATGCCGAGAAGACGCTGGCCGAATGCCATGCGGCAATCCCGCACGATATCGTCGATGAGGTGCTGCTGGTGGATGATGCCAGCGACGATGCGACGGTCGCCGTCGCGCAGCGACTGGGCATCCGCACCCATCGTCACGCGGTCAACCGCGGCTACGGCGGCAATCAGAAGACCTGCTATGCACTCGCGCTCGGTGTCGATGCCGACATCGTGGTGATGCTGCATCCCGATTATCAGTACGAGCCGCGCTTGATCACCGCGATGGCGGCGATGATCGCATCGGGGGTTTACGACGTCGTGTTCGGCTCGCGCATCCTCGGCAACACCGCGATTGCGGGCGGCATGCCGCGTTACAAGTACGTGTTCAATCGGATGTTGACTGCGTTCGAGAACCTCGTGATCGGATCCAAGCTCTCGGAGTTTCATTCCGGTTATCGCGCGTTCTCGCGCAAGGTGCTGGAAACGCTGCCGCTTGCGGTCAATTCCGATGATTTCGTGTTCGACAACCAGATGCTGGTGCAGGCGCATGCCTTCGGTTGGCGTATCGGCGAGATGTCCTGCCCGACCAAGTATTTTGCCGACGCCAGTGAGATCAATTTCAGACGCTCGGTGGTGTACGGCCTGGGCGTCTTGCGCGTGGCCGTGACCTATCGCCTGTGGAAATGGCGCCTGCTCAAGTCGCGGCTGTTCTGCGCCGCGCCCGAGAATCGGTTGACGGCGATGCAAGCGGATGCGCCCTGAGCGCGCGCCCGCAGTGCGTGACCTGCGCTGGCCCTGGTGGCTGCTGGGTGCCGGCACGCTGCTCGCGGGTGCGTTCGCGCGCATCTGGCAATTGCGCTCGCAGATGCTCATCGACGATGAGTGGCACGCGGTCCGCAAGCTGATCGAGGCCGGCATGGAGGACATCGCCGATCACTTCGGCGTGGCCGATTACTCGATCCCGCTCACGCTGTACGACCGCTGGCTTTACGAGCACAACCAACTCAGCGAATGGGCGATGCACCTGCCGCTGCTGATTGCCGGTCTTGCCTTGCTGGTGATCGCGCCCCTGCTGTTGCGCCGCACGCTCGAGTTGCCGGTGCGCGTGACCTGGCTTGGCCTGCTCGCGGTGTCGCCGCTGCTGATCTATTTCAGTCGCACGGCGCGGCCCTATGCCTTGCTCGCCCTGTGCGGCGTGCTCGCCTTCCTCGCATTGCGCAACTGGGTGGCACGAGGTGGCAGGGCGCCAGTCTGGGCGGGCTTGTACGTGCTGGCGACCTGTCTGGCAGCTTGGGCGCATCTTCTGTCGCTGGTGTTCACGCTGTGGCCACTCGCTTGTGCGGCCTTGATTGCCATTGCCGGATGTCTCGATCCGCGGCAACGTGAGCAGGCCGCGCGCGTGCTGCGTGGCAGCCTGCTGCTCGGTGCGTTGATTGGCGGCTTGCTCTTGATTGCGCTCGCGCCGCCCTTGATCAACGACTGGGCCGCGCTGGCCGGCAAGGCGGGCGCCAACAGCGTGAGCGGTGCGAGCCTGTATCGCACCCTGCTCATGCAATTCGGCATCACCGATGCGCTGAGCCTGAGCGTGGTGCTGATCCTGCTCGCACTTGGCGCCCTGCGTCTGTGGCGCAGCGAGCGCTTCCTCGTCCTCAGTGTACTCAGCGCCGCGATCGTCGGCATGGGCGTGATCGCCTTGACGCAGCCTGCGTGGGTGCAGCACCCGCTGGTGTTTGCACGTTATGCGACGCCGATCCTGCCGTGGCTGCTGCTGCTGGTCGCGTCCGGTTTGGTGGATACGGTCGAACGCCTGCGCAAGCCATGGCTGACGATGCCCTTGGTACTGATCGCGCTGATCGCCTTGCTTGCGCGCGGGCCGCTGCCGACCTGGTTCTACTGGCCCAACCAATTCATGGGCCATGCGCTGTTTCAGTTCGACTACGACCCTGCTCACAATCCCTACGTCAGTCAGCTCGAACTCGGGCCGATTTCGCCGTTCTACACCGATCTGGCCAAGCGACCAGCGGGCAGCGTGACCCTGATCGAGACGCCGGCACGCGCCCACTCGAACTACATGCCCGATCCGTGGCTGCAGCAGATCCATCACCAGAACGTGAAATTCGCGCTGGCATCGCCGATCTGCGGCGTCGGCGCCTGGGACGAGTATCCGTACACCGCGAGCGGCACGCGCTTCAAGCGCATGGGACGGCTCGAAGACATCCTCAAGGGCGCGAATTGGGGCGCCGACTACCTCGTGCTGCGCATGCATCCGTGGACGCTGCCCGCGGGCAAGGCGTTTCCATGGCCGGCTCCCTGGCCCGACATGGCCGCGTGTGCGGTCAAGGTCGAAGCCAAGCTCGGTGCGCCGATCTATCGCGATGAATCCGTTGTGGTGTTTGCGCTGCGCGGCGCGTCCTGAGCCTTTGCGTTGGCGCTGGCGATTGCCGGTGTGAACTGCACCGCCGGCTGTTGCGGCAAACCTGCGCTCCAGCGTGCGAGCCTGGCTTCGATGCTCGCGGAAGTGGCAATTTGCGGCTCGGAGTGCAGAAGTTCGGGGTCGGTCTTGGCGTCTTCCGCCTCGCGCTTGGCGACTTCCTCGCGCGCGATCGCGAATGCGGCGGGCAGTGAGGTCGTCTGGTTGAGCGCATCGACGAGGAGGGCCTTGCCGAACCAGGTGAGATCGGAATCGGTGCCGCAACCGAACGAGGTGCGGTCGCTGCGCGCCGATGTCACCACCAGGGTCGAGTCGTCACGCAATGCGTCGATGAAGCCGCCCGAATAGCAGGCGTTGACGATCACCACCTTCCAGCGCATCGCCGGGGTGGTCTTGAACGCATCGGCGACGTCCTCGGGCGCGATCTGGTTGAGCGGCAGCGGATCCAGATCGACCAGCAGCACGTGATCGCTGCCGCCATGCGTGGTCAGGTAGAGCAGCACGATGTCCTGCGCCGGATCCATCTTCTGCGCGATCGCCTGCAACGAGCGTTGCAGGTTGGTCCAGCTCGCCAAGGGCCGCGTGGCGACCGTGGCGGGATTGTTTTCGAGCACGACGACATGGCCCTTGGCATCGAAGCGTCGCTCGAACAAGGCTTGCGCGTACTCGGCCTCGTTGCGGAACACATCCTGGCTGCCGTCACCGGCAAAGATCACCGCGTAGAGATTGATCTTGCCCGGCGTGCGCGGCGCGAGCTGCGCGAGCGCGGCATCGAGCAGGGCAGGCTGGTCATACATCACTTGCTCGGGATCGAAGCTCGGTGCGGCCCCAACTTCGCTTTCGCCCGAGTCGTCATCCTCGTTTGGGTCTGCGTTTGTTGGCTGGGCGTCATCCGTCCCATCGACCGATGCGGCCGTCGCATCCTCCGCTGCCACGGGTGCGTACATGGCGGTATCGAGCATCGACACCGACGGCAGATACCACCAACTGGCTGCCGAAACGGCATAGCCAAGCACGGCCGCGACCACCGCGCGCGCGAAGCTGCGCGGAATGAGGCCGTGCGCGACCACCAGCAGCACGAAGAACCACCACGCTTGCCCGATCAAGGCGACCAGCAGTGCCAGCGCGGTCTGGCTGTGCGCATGCAGCAGATCAGCAAGATGGCGCAGCGGCCAGTTGATGAGCACGGCAACCAGAATGTTGGCGGCGAGCAGGGTGCTGGCCACGCCGAGCGTGACTTCCTCGCGCTGCGCCAGACGCGCGAGCAACCAACCCGCAATCAGGGTGAGCAGGGCGTCGCCAAGCACGACGAGCACGCCACCGCTGTCGAAGCGCCACGGGCTCGGTGTGTCGAAGCCATCGACCAGCAATGACGTGAACAAATATGTGGCGACGAGGGCAATGAACACGCCTGCACCCGCACGCAAGACCGAGCCGCGCGGGGTGCGGAGCAAGGCGGCGCGCAGGCCGTCGGCAAGAGTCTGCAGAGTGGGTTTCACGATGGGTGCATCAGCTCGTGAGTGCGCGGAGGCGTCGACGTGCATTATCCCGTGTCAGATGGCGCTCGGGGCATTGCTGCCTCGGCTCGCGAGCGCAAACCCGACGCCTTGGAAAGCGAGCGTCTGCGTGAAGCGTGCAGCGCGTCAGGCCCTGCCGCCGAATTCGCCGGTGGTCGTGCTCACGTAGACCTTTTCGCCGGTGCTGATGTACTCGGGCACGAGGATTTCGATGCCGGTCGACAGGCGCGCGGGCTTGGGACGCTTGGTTGCGGTCGCGCCCTTGAGTTCGGGGGCGGTTTCGACGACTTCGAGCACGACGTTCTGTGGCAGTTGCAATGCAACCGGTGCGCCGTCGATGAGCTGCACGTAGCAGTCTTCGATGCCCTCGACGAGATAGCCGGAGGCATCGCCGATCGCGGCGGCATCGAGCGTGTACTGGGTGTAGTCCTCGCGATCCATGAACACGTAAGCCGAGTCATCCTTGTAGGAATAGTCGACCGCGCGGCGTGTGAGCTCGGTTTCGCGCAGGTCATCCTCGGCACGCAGTGACAGATCGAGTTTCTGTCCGCCCGGCACGCTGTACATGGTGAAACGGAAGGTGACGTTGCCGCCACGACCTTGCGGCGAGCTGCGCTCGATGCCGCGGACTTGCCAGACCTTGCCGTCATGCTCGACGACGTTGCCCTTCTTGATTTCGGAGGCTTTCATGGGTGGGATATTCGTGCCGGGTGATGTGGTGCGCGCTGCGTGATTGCGGCGCGCGCGGGTGGGTGTACTTACTTCGGCGCCAGTCGCACCGCGCCATCGAGACGGATCGTGGTGCCGTTGAGATAGCGGTGGCCGATGATGTAGGCGACCAGGTCGGCAAATTCGGAAGCCTGCCCCAGGCGCGAAGGAAACGGAATCGATGCCGACAGGGATTTCTGCACCTCGTCGGGCATGCCATCGACCATCGGCGTCCAGAAGATGCCGGGTGCGATCGTCATCACGCGGATGCCGAAGCGCGACAGTTCGCGCGCCATCGGCAAGGTCATGCCGACCACGCCGCCCTTGGATGCCGAATAGGCGGCCTGACCGATCTGGCCCTCGAAGGCGGCAACCGATGCGGTGTTGACGATCACGCCGCGCTCGCCGTCCTCACCGGCCGGGTTGTCCTGCATGACTGCAGCCGCGGCCTTGGCGACGTTGAAACTGCCGACCAGATTGACCATCACCGTGGTCGAGAAATTGGAGAGCGGCATGGCGCCGTTCTTGCCGAGCACGCGACCGGCGCCGAGGATGCCTGCGCAGTTGACCGCGACGTTGAGGCCGCCAAGGAAACCGCGTGCGGCGGAGACATTGGCAGCGACGCCGTCTTCGTCGCTGACATCGGTGCGAAAGTACCGCACGTTACCGTTGCCGAGCGCGGCAATCGCGGCCGCCCCCTTGTCATCGTTGAGGTCGAGCAGGGCCACCTTGGCGCCATGTGCGACCAGATGCTGCGCGACCGCGTAGCCGAGCCCGGAAACCCCGCCGGTGATGACGGCCTTGACCTGATCGAGTTGCATGGCTTCACCTGCTGCTGAAAGGGTGCGAATTCTAGCAGGGTGCTGAAAAAGTCCATCCTGGACTTCTTCAGCTCGCCGAGTCCGGTACATGCCCGGACTCGTCTCCGACGAATCAATCCCTTGCGTGATCGATTCGCGTGCAGTGCATCCCTGCACTGCGCTGGCAGTCTGCTGAAAAGGTTTTTTTCAGCAGCCTGCTATCCCGGATCGGCATTGCGCGAAGCGGGACAAGCCGGACTTCCGAGGTCACGCAGTGGTGACTCCGAGGTCGGTGCGTTACAGCGCCTGCCGGAAATCGAGGTCGTAGCGGGTGCCGCCCGGCAGTGCGTGCAGGCGCAGATTGGTGATGCGGATCGGTGCGCCGGGGGCGACGTCGGCGACATTCGAATCGGCCATTTCGCTCGGGTCGAGCAGGGTCACGCCGCCGTGGCCGACCACTTCGAGCACATTGTCGGGGCCGATGATCGCCGAGGTGTCGGCATCGATGCCCAGACCGAGCGCGAAGGGATTGAGCGCGAGCGCGGCGAGCAGGCGACCGAGCCGATCGCTCGCGTGCCCGCCTTGATCGATGATCACGCGATTGGTCAGTCCGAGACCCGGCGCAAGCTGAACCCCGCCGTGGCGTGGCGTGGCACCGGTTTCACCTCGCGCGAGCATGTGTTCGCACAGCAGCGCCGCGGCCGCGCCACAGCCGGCGACTGCCATGCCCTCGGCATTGCGACGGCGCAGGGTGCGCGCCAGTGGCGTGCCGCCGATCAGGGTCGACAGGCGCAGGGGCTGGTCAGTCTGCAGCAGAGCGAGCTGGGCACCTTCCAGCGCATCGAGCAGGCTGCGCTGTTCGCAATCGACGCGTGCGCGCAGCAGCACGCGCCAGACATCGCCGGCACCTGCCGAGCGCAGTTGCATGCTGAGGTCGAGATCATCGTTATCGGCAGTGTCATGGCGGGCGATCAGCACCACGCGCGGCTGCGGGCCGAGCAGGCCGAACACGCGGGCGAGGCTGCCCAGACCACGGTCGGACGGCGTCGCTTCGCCACTGGCTACGATCAAGCCACGGTTGCGATCGGGTCCGAGTTTGGCCGGCATGGCAGCACGCCCTGCAAAAGGCCGAGTATAGCGAGCAGGTCGCTAGGCGTTGCGCGCGCGGGCCACGCGGCTGGAAGTCTGTCGTCCCAGTGCGCCGCTCAGCCACAGGCCGGTTTCAATGAGCTTGCCCAGGTCGATGCCGGTGATGATGCCCATGCCTTCGAGCATGTAGACCACATCTTCGCTGGCGACATTGCCAGTCGCGCCCTTGGCGTAGGGGCAGCCGCCGGTGCCACCGACCGAGCTGTCGATCACGCCGACGCCTTCTTCGAGACAGGCAAGAATGTTGGCCAATGCCTGTCCGTAGGTGTCGTGGAAATGCACGGCGAGCGCCGCCATCGGCACCTCGCCCGCGACCGCGCGCAGCATCGCGCGCGCCTTGGCCGGCGTGCCCACGCCGATGGTGTCGCCGAGCGAGACTTCATGGCAGCCGAGCGCGTGCAGGCGGCGCGCCACGCGCACCACCTCGGCTACCGGCACCTCGCCCTGATACGGACAGCCAAGCACGGTCGAAACGTAGCCGCGCACGCTCACGCCATCGGCGCGCGCCTGTTCGAGCACCGGCAAGAAGCGTTCGATCGATTCATCGATCGAGGCATTGATGTTCTTGCGATTGAAGGCTTCCGAAGCGGCGGTGAAGATGGCGATGTCGCGCACACCGACCGCACGCGCTCGTTCATAGCCCTGCAGGTTGGGCACCAGCACCGGATAGCTCACACCCTCGCGGCGCGTGATGCCAGCGTACACCTCGGCAGCATCGGCCAGTTGCGGCACCCATTTGGGACTCACGAAGCTGGTGGCCTCGATCGTGCGCAGGCCGCTTGCGGAGAGGCGATCGATCAGTTCGATCTTGGTCGCCGCGGGGATGATCGCCTTTTCGTTCTGCAGGCCGTCGCGCGCGCCGACCTCGACGATGCGCACGCTTGCGGGCAGGCTCATCGACGCGACTCCGTGGTGGCTGCTTTCTGCAGCGAGCGTTCGAAATCCTGCAGGCTCTGGCGGCTGCGCTTGAACACGTTCATCGCCTTGGTCTCGAACAGATCGTTGCGGCGCACCGCATCGAGCATCTGCTGGCGCCCGCCACGAATGTAGACGTGCAGCTCGTTGCGACCCTTGGCCACGGTGCCGTCGAGCTTGCCGTCGATCACCAGTCGCGCGGCCTTGGTGCTGTCCACATTGCGCAGTTCGAGGCGGTCGCCGCGTATGCGGTATTTGGCGAAGAAATACGATTTCGCCGGTGTCGGATCGATGTCGTAGGGCGGCGGAATGTTGCCCAGCGCGCGCAGCGCGGAGTCGGCGACCACCACGTAGTCATTGCCGTTGGCGTGCACGAAGTTGATCGGAATGCGGGTGTGCTCGAGCGGGCCACCCCCCTCGGGCTGCTCGAACAGCGTGAGTGCGCAGGCCTCATCGACGTTCAAACCCATCACGTGCTTCTCGCCGTCGGCGCGCTCGCCATCGTCGTCCTCGGCGAACCACAGGCCCTTCCACGCGGTATCGCAGGTTTCGATGTTGTCACCCAAGGGCGACTCGAAGCGCGTTTCGATGCAGCCGCCGAGCAGGGAGCAGGCGAGCAATGCGAGCCAGATGGCCTTGGCCATGACGGTTTCCTCGAGCGGTGCAGGGATCCGCTGATTCTACCTGCGCCGCATGCGCTCAGGTTTCCAGTCGCACCAGTACCGCATCGGCATCGACGAAGTCGCCCGCAGCCGCCTGCATCGCGGCGATCTTGCCCGCGCGAGGCGCCTTGAGGCTCAGCTCCATCTTCATCGCTTCCATCACCAGCAATTCATCGCCCTCGGCGACCGCATCACCTGCCGCAGCCTTGACCAGCACGATGCGGCCCGGCATCGGCGCGAGGATGCGATCGCTGCTGCCGCTGACGGCCGGTGTCCAGGCGAAGGCAGGCGCATGGGTGAACACGTGGCGGCGGCTACCGTCGTGGACGATCAAGCCGCGATGATCGAAGCTGATCTGCCAGCGCCGTGCGAGCCCATCGATCTGCGCACTGAGGATGCCGTCGGCCAGATGCGCATTTTCGACCTGTGCCTTCTGGTCTGCGGTTTCGAGTCGATAGCTGCCATGCGCGCCGAAGGCCGCGATCTCGACGCGTTCGCCACGCTCGAGCAGGGCGACGATGCGCTTGCCACGGTGGCCCACGCGCCAGGCATCGGCGCGCGCCCACGGCGAATGCTGATCTGCGCTGGTCGCGGCGCTGCGCGGCGCCTGCGCTTCCTGCTGCAGCAGCCAGGCGCTGGCTGCTGCAAAGCGCGCGGCAGGATCACTGGCGCCGGCGCCGACGAACTCATCGAGGCAGCGATCGAGATAACCGGTATCGATGCGACCCTCGACGATCGCCGGGTGACGCACGAGGCGTTCGAGGAAGTCGATGTTGGATTTCGGGCCGATCACCGCGCAGGCCGCCAGCGCCTCGCGCATGCGGATCAGTGCGGCTTCGCGCGTTTCGTCCCAGACGATGAGTTTGGCAATCATCGGATCGTAGAAGATCGTCACGCTGTCGCCTTCGATCACGCCCGAATCGATGCGCACATGGCGCGAAGGCGCAGGCAGACGCAGGGTTTCGAGCTGACCCGAACCGGGCAGGAAGCCCTGCTCGGGGTCCTCGGCGTACAGGCGCAATTCGATCGCGTGACCCTGCTGCGGAATCGACTTGTTGCGCACCAGCGAGCCGGGCAGGGCTTCACCCGCGGCCACGCGCAACTGCAATTCGACCAGATCGAGCCCGAGCACCATTTCCGTCACCGGATGCTCGACCTGCAGGCGCGTGTTGATTTCCATGAAATAGAAATCGCCGCCGGCTCCGACGATGAATTCGACGGTGCCCGCATTGACGTAATCGAGCGCGCGCGCGGCAGCGATCGCTGCATCGCCCATCTTCGCGCGCAGCTCGGGCGTGACGAAGGGCGAGGGCGTTTCTTCTAGCACTTTCTGGTAGCGACGTTGGGCCGAACACTCGCGTTCATTCAGATGGACGACATGACCATGACTGTCGCCGAACACCTGGAATTCGATGTGGCGCGGTTGTTCGATGTAGCGCTCGAGCAGCACGCGATCGCGACCGAAGGCGTTCCTGGCTTCGCGCTGGCAACTTTCGAGATTGGCGGAAAATTCCTCGGCCTTGCGCACGATGCGCATGCCCTTGCCACCACCGCCGTAAGCGGCCTTGATCATCAGCGGAAAGCCAATGCGCTGCGCTTCGCGCGCGAGCAGGGCCGGATCCTGATCCTCGCCGGTGTAGCCGGGCACCACCGGCACACCGCGCGCGGCCATGAGTTCCTTGGCGCCGGCCTTGGAGCCCATGCGCCGCATCGACTCGGCACGCGGGCCGATGAAGACGAGGCCAGCCTGTTCGACTGCGTCGGCGAAGTCGGCGTTCTCGGAGAGGAATCCGTAACCCGGATGGATCGCCTGCGCGCCGCTCTGGCGTGCCGCGGCGATGATCGCCTCGCCGCGCAAATAGGAATCAGCAGGGCGCGGACCGCCGATCGGCACCGCGCAGTCAGCCTGACGCACATGTTGCGCATTTGCGTCGGCTTCGGAGTACACGGCAACGGTCTCGATGCCGAGCTTGCGGCAGGTGCGGATCACGCGGCAGGCGATTTCGCCGCGATTGGCGATGAGGATGCGCTTGAACATGCTGGATTCCGGCGGCTCGATCGCCACGATGATAGGCGATCACGGTGTTGGTCCGCTGCTGTCAGCGTATGTGGCGGATGATCGAGCGGCGATTCATCGGGCCGCCATGTCGATCAAGTCGGCGAGCCAGATTGTGCTTTGACCCAATCGGCCGGGCGCTTGTCGAGAAAGGCGCCAATGCCGTGCTGACCTTCTTCACTCACGCGCAGGCGTGCGATCAAGGCCGCGTTCTCCGCATCGATGCGCTGGGCCGAATCCGAATCCATGCCGGCCATGCGCAGCGCGAGTTGCTTGGCTTCTGCTTGCGCGAGCGGCCCCCCCTTGATCAGGAAATGCAGGCAACGATCGACGGCCTCGTCGAGTGCGCTCGGCGTCACCGCTTCGTGCAGCAGGCCGATGCGAGCGGCGGTGGCCGCGTCGAACACCTCGCCACTGATGAACAGGCGTCGTGCCTGACGCAGGCCGATCGCGGCGACCACGTAGGGCGAGATCACCGCGGGCACGAGGCCGAGTTTGACTTCCGATAGCGAGAACTTGGCGCTATCGACGCCGATCGCGATGTCGCAGCAGGCCACCAGACCGACGCCGCCGCCATAGGCCGAGCCGTTGACACGCGCGAGCGTCGGCTTGGCCAGGAAGTTCAGCGTGTGCAAGAGCTCGGCCAGACGCAGCGAATCGGCGCGATTGTCGGCCTCGCTGGCGGCGGCCATGCCGCGCATCCAGTTGAGATCGGCGCCGGCCGAGAACGAGCTGCCCGCACCGCTCAGCACCACCGCGCGCACGGCGGGATCGGCGGCGCAGGTCTTGAGCGCGGCCGTGAGTTCGGCGATCAAGGCATCGTCGAAGGCATTGTGGATCTGCGGCCGGTTGAGCGTGAGGCTGGCGATGCCGGCACGGGTATGCAGTTGAATTGAATCGGTCATGGCAGTGTGACGAGCGGAAAGCGCTGCGCATGATAGCCGCTCGTGGCGGGCCGACAGCCCCGGATGGGCGCAGGAACGTGCTCGATTGAGGCGGTTCCGGAATCGGCTACAATGCGAACAATTCTTGTTTGCGCACCTTCCGATGCGACTCTCCGAACTTGGCAAAGGTCACGGCGCGATCGTCGCGCATGTGGAGGCAGCACATCCCGACGATCCGGTCGCGCGACGCCTGGACGAGCTCGGCTTCGTGGCCGGCGAGCCGGTGCGGGTCGTTGCGCTCGGGCCGATCGGGCGCGATCCGATTCTCGTGCAGATCGGCTTCACGCGCTTCGCCTTGCGGCGTCCAGAAGCTGCGCGTGTCGTGCTCGTCGAAGACACGCCGCGATGAACGCCGCCGCGCCCGCCTTGCATGTCGCGCTGGTCGGCAATCCCAATTGCGGCAAGACCGCCTTGTTCAACCGCCTGACCGGCGGCCGCGCCAAGGTCGCCAACTACGCCGGCGTCACCGTCGAGCGCAAGGAAGGACGCTTGCTCACGCCAGCAGGGCGCAGCGTGCGCGTGCTCGACTTGCCCGGCGCCTACAGTCTCGCGGCAGCCAGTCCCGACGAGATGATCACGCGCGACATCTGCGCGGGCAGGCATGCGGGCGAAGCGCCGCCCGATCTGATCGTCTGCGTGCTGGATGCAACCAACCTGCGCCTGCACCTGCGCTTCGTGCTCGAACTCAAGCGGCTGGGTCGGCCGATGGTGGTCGCGCTCAACATGATGGATGTCGCGCACAAGCGCGGCATCAGCATCGATGTCGATGCCTTGCAGGCGGCGCTGGGCTTGCCGATCGTCACCACCGTCGCGGTCAAGCAAGGCGGTGCGGCTGCGCTGCTGGCGCAGCTCGATGCAGCGGTCGTGCAGCCGCCAGCGCCCGGCACGGTGGATGCGGATCTGCATGCGCAGGTGCGCAGCCTGCTGGCAAGCGCAGTGACGATGCCGCGCGCGACCTCGATCGTCGACGATGGCATCGATGCCGTCGTCCTGCATCGCGTCGGCGGCTTGGCGATCCTCGCGGCGGTGATGTTCCTGATCTTCCAGGCCGTGTTCAGTTGGGCGGCGCCGCTGCAGGACGCCGTCGCGGCTGGGGTGGCGGCGTGTGGCGATTGGGTCGGCGGACTGCTCACGTCGATGCCGCTGCTGCAAAGCCTCGTCACCGACGGCATCTTCGCGGGTCTGGGCACGGTGCTCGAATTCCTGCCGCAGATCCTCGTGCTGTTCCTGTTCATTCTCGTGCTCGAGGAATCGGGCTATCTGCCGCGTGCGGCCTTCCTGCTCGACACGCTGATGTTTCGCGTCGGCCTCACCGGCCGCGCCTTCATCCCGCTGCTGTCGAGTTTCGCCTGCGCGATTCCCGGCATCATGGCCACGCGCAGCATCGCCGATCCGCGCGATCGCCTGACCACGATTCTGGTTGCGCCGCTGATGACTTGTTCAGCGCGCCTGCCGGTGTACACCTTGCTGATTGCGGCGTTCATTCCGCGCCGCGAGGTGCTCGGCGTGTTCAACCTGCAGGGCATCGTGCTGTTCACGCTGTATTTCGCCGGCATCGTCAGTGCGCTGATGGTCGCCTGGGTGATCAAGCGCTTGCGACGAGATCGCAGCGAGCACACCCTGTTGATGGAACTGCCTTCGTATCGCGTACCCGATCCGCGCAGCATCCTGCTCGGCCTGTGGGAGCGCACGCTGATCTTCCTGCATCGAGTTGGCGGCATCCTGCTCGCACTCACCGTGCTGCTGTGGTTCCTGTCTAGCTTTCCGGCACCGCCGGCGGATGCGACCCTGCCGCCGATCGACTACAGCCTGGCCGGTCAGATCGGCCGCTGGATGGAGCCGGTGTTCGCGCCGATCGGTTTCAACTGGCAGATCTGCATCGCGCTGATTCCGGGGCTGGCGGCGCGCGAGGTCGCGGTATCGTCGCTGGCGACGGTGTATGCGCTCTCGGCGACCAGCGAAGAAGCCGCCGCCGCAGCTCTGGGCACCACCATTGCCGCGCAGTGGTCGCTGGCGACGGCCTTGTCGTTGCTCGCCTGGTACGTGTTCGCGCCGCAATGCATATCCACCCTTGCTGTGATCCGCCGCGAGACCAATTCCTGGCGCAACGTGTGGATCGCGACGGCTTATCTGTTCGCGCTTTCCTACCTCGCTTCGTTGTTGGTCTACCAGATCACAGTGGCACTGACATGAGCGTCGTCGGCGTGGTGCAGGCAGCGATCATCGGCATGCTGCTGGTCTGGAGCCTGTGGCGCACGGCATGCAAGCTTGCGCCGCAATCGATGCGGCGCCTGCAGGCGCAGCTCGCCGATTGCTTCGCCGGTTCGTGGGCGCCGGCCTGGCTGCGCAGTCGCGCCTTGCTGTGGCAGCCGCGCAGCACGCAAGGCGGCAGTTGTGCCAGCAGTTGTTCGAGTTGTGGCGGCTGCGAGATGGCGACGCGCGTCGATCCACTTGCCCCGCAAGTCTTGCAGTTCCGACCACGGCAAACGCGCGACGCCTGAGCCGGCTCCGCACCTGCCAGGGTGCTGAAAAAGTCCATCCTGGACTGCTTCGGCTTGACGAGTCCGGTACATGCCCGGACTCGTCTCCGACGAATCAATCCCTTGCGTGATCGATTCGCGTGCAGTGCATCCCTGCACTGCGCTATCAGGCCGCTGAAAAGGGTTTTTCAGCAGCCTGCTACATGCGGAACACGCCGAAACGGCCGGGCTCGATCGGTGCATTGAGTGAAGCGGAGATCGCCAGCCCGAGTACGCGGCGGGTGTCGATCGGGTCGATGATGCCGTCGTCCCACAAGCGCGCGGTCGCGTAGTAGGGATGCCCCTGATGCTCGTACTGTTCGCGGATCGGTGCCTTGAAGGCGTCTTCCTCGTCCTTGCTCCAGGCCTTGCCCGCGGCCTCGATGCCGTCGCGCTTGACGGTGGCGAGCACGCTCGCCGCCTGTTCGCCACCCATCACGCTGATGCGCGCATTGGGCCACATCCACAGGAAGCGTGCGCCGTAGGCGCGACCACACATCGCGTAGTTGCCGGCACCGAAACTGCCGCCGACGACGACCGTGAACTTGGGTACATGCGAGCAGGCCACCGCGGTGACCATCTTGGCACCATCCTTGGCGATGCCGGCCTGCTCGTACTTCTTGCCGACCATGAAGCCGGTGATGTTCTGCAGGAACACCAGTGGCACGTTGCGCTGGTTGCACAGTTCGATGAAGTGCGCGCCCTTGAGCGCGCTCTCGGCAAACAGGATGCCGTTGTTGGCGACAATGCCGACCGGATAGCCCTCGATGTGGGCGAAGCCGGTGATCAGGGTCTTGCCGTAACGTGCCTTGAATTCCTGCAGTTGCGAGCCGTCGACGATGCGCGCGATCACTTCGCGGATGTCGAAGGGCTTGCGTGTGTCGGCAGGCACGCAGCCATAGAGTTCGCTCGCTGCATGCAAGGGTTCGCGCGGCTCGCTCAGTGCAAGCGCGACCTGCTTGCGGCGATTGAGATTGGCGACGATGTTGCGCGCCAGCTCCAGCGCATGCGTGTCGTTTTCGGCGAAGTGATCCGCCACGCCCGAGACTGCGGTGTGCACATCGGCACCGCCGAGTGTTTCGGCATCGACGACTTCGCCGGTCGCAGCCTTAACCAAGGGCGGGCCGCCAAGAAAGATCGTGCCCTGTTCCTTGACGATGATCGTCTCGTCGCTCATCGCCGGCACATAGGCGCCGCCTGCGGTGCATGAACCCATCACCACGGCAATCTGCGGAATGCCCAGTGAGCTCATGCGCGCCTGGTTGTAGAAGATGCGTCCGAAATGTTCCTTGTCGGGGAACACCTCGTCCTGCAGCGGCAGGAAGGCGCCGCCCGAGTCGACCAGATAGATGCAGGGCAGGCGGTTTTCGAGCGCGATTTCCTGCGCACGCAGGTGCTTTTTCACCGTCATCGGAAAATAGGTGCCGCCCTTGACCGTGGCGTCATTGGCGATCACCAGCACTTCACCACCATGGACGCGGCCGATGCCGGCGATCAGTCCTGCGCAGGGCGCGGCATCGTCGTACATGCCATGCGCGGCGAGCGGCGAGAGTTCTAGAAACGGCGAACCCGGATCGAGGAGGGCGCGAATGCGCTCGCGCGGCAACAGCTTGCCGCGCTCGGTGTGCTTGCTGCGTGCCTTCTCGCCGCCGCCCTGCGCGGCCTTGGCCAGTTCGGTGCGCCAGGCTTCGGTAACCGATTGGAGTTGGGTGGCGTTGGCCTGGAACTCGGGGGAACGCAGGTCGAGCGTGGATTGGATGACGGACATGGGGCGCGATCACGCGAGCGGAAAGGTCTTGATGGTAGGTGATGGCGCCGTTGACGTCACCGCACGCCGGCCGAAAACAGCATCGGCCGCGAATGCGGCCGATGCGGGGATGCAGCGATGGTGCGGGGTTCAGTGCTTTTCGCCTTGGACCGCTTCGTTGGCTTTCTTGGCAGCGTCGGCCGCTTGCTTGGCAGCGTCGGCCGCTTGCTTGGCGGCATCGGCGGCGGCTGAAGTGGCGGCAGCCGTTGCAGCGTTGGCTGCATCGACAGCCTGTTTGGTGGCATCGGCAGTGGCTGAAGTGGCGGCAGCCGTTGCAGTGTTGGCTGCATCGACAGCCTGTTTGGTGGCATCGGCAGCGGCCGAGGTGGCCGTTGCGGCAGCGGCATTGGCGGCATCGGTCGCGGAGTTGACCGCGGTTTGTGCCGCCGTGCTCACCGCGGCAGCAGCAGCGGCTGCGTCAGCCTTGGCCTTTTCGGCCGCAGCATGCGCATCGGCCTTGGCTTTCTCGACGGCTGCAGCAGCTTCTTGAGCCTTCTGTTGTGTGTCATCGCTGCAGGCGGTGAGCGCGAGGGCGAGCGCAGCGGCGATGGCGAGCGGCTTGAGGTGCTTCATGTTTGCAGTTTCCTCGTTGGGCGACCGCGCCGGGATGGCGCAGTCAATGGAGTTGCACGCAGGAGCGTGAACCGGTTCAGGTCAATTCAATCGCAATTGCGGTGGCTTCACCACCACCGATGCACAGCGAAGCGATGCCGCGCTTGCCGCCACGCTGGATCAGCGAGTGCAGCAAGGTGACCACGAGGCGTGCACCCGAGGCACCGATCGGATGACCGAGTGCGCAGGCGCCGCCATTGATGTTGAGCTTGTCATGCGGCACGCCCAGATCCTTGATCGGCGCCATCGCCACCACCGCAAAGGCTTCATTGATCTCGAACAGGTCGACATCGCCGACCTTCCAACCCGCCTTGTCGAGCACGGCCTTGATCGCGCCGACCGGTGCGGTGGTGAACCATTCCGGTTCCTGTGCATTGGTGGCGTGGGCGACGATGCGCGCGAGCGGCTTGATGCCGCGCTTGCCGGCTTCGGCTGCGCTCATCAGCACGGTGGCCGCGGCGCCGTCGGAAATGCTCGAGGAGCTCGCCGCGGTCACGGTTCCGTCCTTGGCGAAGGCTGGCTTGAGCGTGGGGATCTTGGCGGGATCGGATTTGCCGGGCTGCTCGTCAGTCGCGTATTCGACATCACCCTTGCGCGTGGACACCTTGACCGCGACGATTTCGCTGGCGAAGGCGCCATTGGCGATCGCTGTCTGTGCGCGCTTGACCGATTCGGTCGCAAACGCATCCTGCTGCTCGCGCGTGAAAGCGTACTTGCGCGCGGTGGCATCGGCGAACACGCCCATCGACTGGCCATCGTAGGGATTGGTCAGTCCGTCCCAGGCCATGTGGTCAACCAGCTTGCCGTCGCCGTAGCGAATGCCGGTGCGAGCGGCCACCATGTGCGGTGCGTTGGTCATCGACTCCATGCCGCCGGCGACGACGACGCTGGCCGAGCCGGCCTTGATGAGATCGTGGCCGAGCATGATCGCCTTCATGCCCGAGCCGCAGACCTTGTTGATCGTGGTGCAGCCGGCGTTCTTGGGCAGGCCGGCAGCAAGCGCCGCCTGGCGCGCCGGTGCCTGGCCGAGATTGGCCGGCAGCACGCAGCCCATGATGACTTCGGAAACATCGCCGGGTGCGACGCCGCCGTGTTCGAGTGCGGCCTTGATCGCGGTGGCGCCGAGCGTGGTCGTGGGCACGCCGGTGAACTGGCCGAGCATGGAACCGATGGCGGTGCGCTTGGCGCCGACGATGACGATATCGGACATGGAATCCTCCGGAAGGGGCGGTTGGACAGGCGCGGATGCGCGATGGAACGCCGATTATGCGCGCACTGCTGCGGCGCGACAAACGTGCCGGCTTGTTGCCTGCGTGGCAAGGGAATAGCCTCGGCACATGGGGGGCAGGGGCTGGCAGCAGATCACCTGGATCGCGCGCTTCATCGCGCTCGCGGTCGCCTTGTGCCTGGGCTGCGCGAGTGCATTCGCGCAGCAGGTGCCGGGCATCGAACGCATCCGCTTTCGCACCTACACCACGGCCCATGGCTTGCCGCAGGCGACGGTGCGTGCCATTGCGCAGGACACCACCGGCTTTCTCTGGTTCGGCACCCAGGACGGGCTCGCGCGCTTCGACGGTTACGGCTTCAAGGTGTATCGCCATGATCGCGTCGATCCCTGGTCCCTGTCGGCCAACCATGTCACGGCCCTGGTTGCCGATGAGGATGGCAGTGTGTGGATCGGCACGCAGGCCGGATTCAATCATTACGATCCCGACCTCGATCGTTTCACTGCACGCTTTGCCGATCCGACACGCAGCGACGCGCTCGCGTCGAACAACGTGACTGCGCTGGCGCTCGACAGCCAAAGGCGCCTGTGGGTAGCCAGCACGGGCGGGCGCTTGCAATGGCTCGACCGCGCGAACGGTGTCCTGCACGACTCGGGCATGGGCGAACGTGCGCCCTTCCGCATGGTGCGCACGATCCTCGAATTGCAGGACAAGAGCTTGCTGCTCGGCACGCTCGACGGCGTCTGGCGCATCGATCCCGCAGCCGCAACGATGGTCGAATGGCGCGACGCCGATGGCGCTTCACTCGATGTCTATACCTTGGCTCAGGCCGATGATGGCTCGTTGTGGATCGGCACCGCCGAAGCTGGCCTCTACCGCTTTTCAGCCGATGGGCGCCAACTGGCCCACTACCTGCGCAATGAAGGCGAAGGGGATGGCAGTCTGCATGACAATGCCGTGCGTGCCCTGCTGTTCGACCATGAAGGCAGCCTGTGGGTTGCCGGCAATGGTCGTGGCCTCGCGCGCATGGATCCGGCCAGCGGACGCTTCGACCATCATGTCCACGATGCGGCACGGCCGCAGACGGTGGGCGCGAATCGTCTGTGGAGCCTGTTTCTCGAGCGCCATGGTCTGCTCATCGTTGGTTCGTGGGTGAACGGCTTCAGCGTGCACGATCCGCGCACCCGCGCCTTCACGCTGATCGATTCCGTGCCGGGCGATGCGCGCACCTTGCCCGCGCGACCGGTCAAGACGGTTCATGCCGACCGCGATGGCAGCTTGTGGATGGGCACGCTCGAAGGCGGCGGGCTCGTGCATCTGGATCCGTCCAAGGGCGTGCTGCGTCGCTATGTGCATGATCCCAAGCGCGCCGACAGTCTGTCGCACAACTTCGTCCAGTACGTGACGCGCGCACGCAATGGCGGCCTGTGGGTGGCAACCAACGGCGGTGGCATCGACTGGATGCGCCCCGGCGGCGATTCCTTCGAGCACATCCGGCACGACCCGAACGATCCGGACAGCCTTGCCTCCGACAATGTCCTGAGCCTCGTCGAAGGTCGCGACGGGACACTGTGGGTCGGCACGGCCGATCGTGGTCTGGATGAACGGTGCTCCGGATGCAAGGGTTTCCGTCATCACGTTTACGACGCCGCCCGTACCGGCAGCATCGCCAGCGATTACGTCACCATCGTCTACGAGACCCGCGCCGGAGAGTTGTGGACCGGCGGGCCGTCGGGCCTGGGCCATTACGATCGGGCCACCGATCGCTTCCAGAGTTTCCAGGCCGATCGCAACGACCCGCGTTCGCTGGGCGCTGATTTCATCACCACGATCTTCGAGGATGGCCGTGGCCGGCTGTGGGCCGGCACGCAGGGTGGTGGTCTCAATCGCCTCGTGTCCGATGCCGCCGATCGCGTGCATTTCGAGGCAATCGACACCCATGCCGGCCTCGCTGCCGATGCCGCCGGTGCCATGGTCGAAGATGCGGACGGCAATCTGTGGGCGAGCACGACGGCGGGAATCAGTCGCATCGATTCGAACCTGCATGTCGTCAATTTCGGTCGTCAGGACGGTGCCCAGGATCTGGGCTACTGGATCAATTCCTCGGCACGCCTGCCCGATGGCCGCATCGTCTTCGGTGGACTGGGTGGTGCGACCTTGTTCGACCCGGCCAAGGTCATGCCGCCACCGATGCCGGCGCCGCTGGTGACCGGATTGCTGGTGCAGAACGAGCCGGCCAAGTTGCAGTGGCAGCAAGTCGACGCGCCGCTGGCGACGAGCCTGTGGCGTGGCCACGCAGTCTCGCTCGCGCACGATGGCAGCAGCGTCACCTTCGAATTCGGGGCGCTCGAATACTTCGCTGCCGAATCGATCCGCTATGCCTACCAGCTCGAAGGACATGACCGGCAATGGATCGAAACGCCGTCGAATCGGCGGCTGGCGACCTACACCGATCTGCCGCCCGGGCGTTACACGATGCGGGTGCGCGCACGGCAGAGCGGCGCGGAGTGGAGTGAGCCCTCGCCGGCGATCAGCGTGGTCGTGCATCCGGGATTCTGGGAATCGCCGTTGGCCTACCTGATGTATGTGCTGATGGCCTTGGCAACGATGGCCCTGATCGCGGCGCAAGTGCGTGCCAATCTGCGCCGGCGCCATGCCGTGCAGGAATCGATCCGCCTGAGCGAGGAGCGCCTCAAGCTCGCCCTGTGGGGCAGCGGCAGCGAGATGTGGGACCTCGACCTGCGCAGCGGACACATGCGGCGCGACAACCAGTTGCAGCATCTGGCGGTGTCGCATGAAGCCAGCGAGCACAGTCTGGCCGGTTACCGCCCGTTCGTGCATGCCGATGATATCCAGCGCTTCGAGAACGCATTCGCGACGCACCTGCGTGGACAGAGTGCGGCGTTCGAGGCGAGCTATCGCACGCCCAATCAGGCCCACGAATGGGTCTGGGTGCTCACGCGCGGGCGTGTGGTCGAGCGCGCAGCGGACGGCCATGCGCTGCGCATGAGTGGCACGACCTCCGACAGCAATGCGCTCAATCAGGCATTGGCGGCGCTGCGCACACTCAATGAGCAGCTCGAGTCGCGTGTGGAGCTGCGCACGGCCGCCATGCAGAGCGCGAATGCCGAACTGCGCAACACGCTCGAGCGCCTCACCTTGACGCAACGGCAATTGCTGGAATCGGAAAAACTGGCCTCGCTGGGTGGCCTGGTCGCCGGCATTGCACATGAGATCAACACGCCGCTGGGCATTGGCGTGACCGCTGCCTCGCATCTGCAGGAACTGGCCAGGACGCTGTCACGCCAGTTCGCATCGGGCCCGGTCAGTGATGCCGACTTGCAGGCCTTCGAGCACGGCGTGCGCGAAGGCGCCGACATGATCCTGCGCAACCTGCGTCGTGCCGATCGACTGGTGCGCAGCTTCAAGCAGGTCGCAGTGGATCAGTCGAGCGAGGATCGGCGGGTGATCGATCTGGGAACGACGCTCGACGAGATACTCACCACGCTCGGGCCGCGCCTCAAGAAGACACCGCACAAGATCGAGCTTGACTGCGCTGCGGGCATCATCGTCGAAACCGCGCCGGGCGCGCTCTACCAGATCGTTTCCAATCTCGTCATCAATTCACTCACGCATGCCTTTGCCGACACATCCGCCGGCACGATTCAGCTGCGCGCCTGGCGTGAGGGCGAGACGCTGTGCATTGAATGCGGTGATGATGGTTGCGGCATGGATGAGGCCGTGCGCAAGCGGGTCTTCGAACCCTTCTTCACCACCCGTCGTGGTCAGGGCGGTTCGGGACTGGGCATGCACATCGTCTACAACCTCGTGACCCAGGTTCTGCAGGGCAGCATCGAGTGCGACAGTGCGCCGGGACAGGGCACGCGTTTCCTGATCCGCTTTCCGGTCAGCGTCGTGCAGGCGTGAGTGCACATGCCGGCACGCTTGTGCGAACAAGTCAGTCCGGCAAGTCGCGGCGCAAGGCGAGGGCAGCGTCCCAGTGCTCGACGAGAATGTCGACGATCGCGGGATCGAACTTGCGTCCGGATTGCTCAAGCATGTGGGCGCGGATCTGCTGTTCCGGCCAAGGTTCCTTGTAGCAACGGCGGCTGCCGAGCGCATCGAACACATCGGCAACCATCGTCAGCCGGCCTGAGATCGGAATCTCGGCCCCGCCCAGACCATGCGGATAGCCGCTGCCATCCCAGTTTTCGTGATGGGTCGCTGCGATCTCCGCTGCCAGACGCAGCAGCGGGCGATTGGAGCCACCGAGCATGCGCGCGCCGATCAGCGCATGCGTGCGCATGATCCCGATTTCCTCGAGCGTGTGCATGCCCGGTTTGTTGAGGATCGTGTCGGGAATGCCGATCTTGCCGATGTCATGCAAGGGTGCGGCATGGCGCAGCAGTTCGCAGGTGGCAGCGGGCAGACCCATCTGCCGACCGAGCAATTCGGCCAGCAGGCCGACCCGGCGCACGTGCTGGGCGGTTTCCTGCGAGCGTGTCTCGGCGGCACCGGCAAGCAGGATCACCATTTCCAGCTGCGAGGACAACAACACATCGTTGAGATGCAGATTCTCGTAGGCGATGGCGACGTTCGCCGCAAACAGTTCGATCAACTTGAGATCGAGCGCCGAAAGGGGTGGAGACTGGCTCGCGAACAGCAGGGTCTCGCTGTGCTGGCTGTTGCTGAAATACAGCACGAAGTGGTTGCGTTCGAAATGGTGTGCCTGCTCTTCCCATGCACGTTCCAGGCTGGCGGCAATCGGCGCGGGCAGTGTCTGCAGCGCATCGGTATCCGCCAACGGGCGAAACGCGCCGCTCGCCGCGGTGATACGCAGCGATGGCGCCTGCGTGGTGCGTGGATCCGCGACCGCACAGTACGCGGCCCCATGTTCGATGTTGGAAAACTGTTCGATCCGTTCAAGCACCGTATCTGCGAATTCGCGCACGCTACGTTGGGCAAACACGCGCGCCGAGCCGTCGATCACGTGCTCGAGGCCGATGCGATGGGTTTCGATCGCGCGCATGTCGCGGTAGGCACGCAGCGCCGAATACATCGTGGTGGCCAGACGCGACGCCGTGAGCTCGGTCTTTTCCTTGTAATCGTTGATGTCGTAGGCGGCGATGACTTCGTGCTCGGGCGCCTGTCCGGCTTGCCCGGTGCGCAGCACGATGCGTACGAAGGGATTGTGCAGATCCTCGCGAATCGTGCGCACGAGGCCAAGACCGGCCTGCTCGGATTCCATCACCACATCGAGCAGCAACACCGCGACATCCTCGTGCGCGGCGAGGATCTCGCGCGCCTGCGCCGCACTGAATGCACTGAGGAACTGCAGGCCGCGTTCGGCAAAGCGGAAGTTGCCCAGCACCAGACGCGTGACTTCGTGGACCTCGGGTTCGTCGTCCACGATCAGCACCTTCCAAGGTGGCGTGGTCACGCGGACCTCGGCGGCTGAAATACGCAGATTTTCGATCACCGTTCCCACGCACAGCCCCCTTGCTGCTGGTGGATGCGGTCAGCCTACTCCGATGGAAGCGCGGTGCAAGCACACGAACGGGCGCAGCTGCCAGGCAGACTCAGGATTTGCCGTGGAACAGCTCGCGGCCGATCAGCATCTGGCGGATTTCATTGGTGCCGGCGCCGATTTCGTAAAGTTTTGCATCGCGCAGGATGCGCCCGGTGGGGAACTCGTTGATGTAGCCGTTGCCGCCGAGAGACTGGATCGCTTCGAGCGCGACATGCACCGCACTGCGCGAGGCGTGCAGCAGGCAGGATGCCGGGTCGATGCGCGACTTGATGCCGGCGTCATAGTTCTGCGCCACCGTATAGGCATAGGCGCGCGAGGATTGCAGCATCGTGTACATGTCGGCCACCTTGGCCTGCATGATCTCGAAGGTGCCGATCGGCGCATTGAACTGCTTGCGCTCGCGTACGTAGGGCAGGGTGATGTCGAGTGCGGCCTGCATCAGGCCGATCGGGCCGCCCGAGAGCACGAGGCGTTCGGTGTCGAGTCCGCTCATCAACACGCGCACGCCTTCGTTGACCTCGCCGATGCGGTTCTCGTCGGGAATCTCGCAGTTGTCGAACACCAGTTCGCAGGTGTTGGAGCCGCGCATGCCGAGCTTGTCGAGCTTCTGCGCGGTGGAAAAACCCTGCATGCCCTTCTCGACGAGGAACGCGGTCATGCAGCGGCTGCCGGCGGGACGATGCGCGGTGCGCATGTAGACCAGCAGCACATCGGCATCGGGACCGTTGGTGATCCACATCTTGGTGCCGTTGGCGATCCAGCGATCGCCCTTGAGTTCGGCGCGGCAGGCCATCGAGCCGACCACGTCCGAACCTGCGCCCGGCTCGCTCATCGCCAGCGCGCCGACGAATTCGCCGCTGCACAGTTTGGGCAGATACTTCTGCTTCTGTGCAGGATTGGCGTTGTGGAAGATGTTGTTGATGCACAGGTTGGAGTGCGCGCCGTAGGACAGGCCGACCGAGCCCGAGGCGCGGGAAATCTCCTCCATCGCCACCAGATGGGCGAGATAGCCCAGGTCCGAGCCGCCGTATTCGCCTGCCACGGTGATGCCGAGCAGACCCATCTCGCCGAACTTGCGCCACAGGTCGGCAGGAAAGGCGTTCTCGCGGTCGATCAGATCGGCGCGTGGCGCGATTTCCTTGTCGGCGAAGGCGCGCACGGTTTCGCGCAGCAGGTCGAGCTCTTCTCCGAGCGGAAATGGACGCATGGCCGGAAACCTCGTGCAGATGGCGAAAGCTCGCGGCGAGTCGCCGCGCAGGCTGCGCACTGTGCCATATCCGGGCGCCCGCGCGAATCCGATTCTGGCGGATGCAGCACGCGGGCCGGCCGGCCGATCGTGTAGGATCGCGCGCCGACCTGCGTTTGGTGCGGGTCAACATCTGCTTGGGGAAATCCTGATGAACCTGTTCCATGCCGGCACGCTGGCACTGTTCGCCGTTGGCAGCGTGCCGGGCCATGCCGCCGACCACACAGCGCCGCCGGCAGAGACAGCTTCCGCCGTCCATGTCGTGATGTCGCCGGAAACCCATCGCGGAATCCTCGACCGTGCGCAGGATGCACAGTTTCGCCGCAATGCCTCGGGTACGTCCCTGGTGCTCGCGCGCATCGATGCCGACGCGCGCGAAGCGCTGGTTCGACACGTGCACGAGAGCGAGCAGCGCTGTGGCGGCTTCTTCGCCTTCGATACCTTGCAGGAGGCCGAGGCCTTTCTCGCCGATGATCGCAGCGCCTACGCTCAGGCCTTGCCGCTGGGCGGGATTTACACGATCGACAATCACGCCACGGTCGACCCGTGGCTCGATCTGGTCGGCGAGGCCAATATCCGCGGCACGATCCAGACCTTGTCGGCCTTCCGCAATCGTTACTACACGAGCAGCTACGGCACGCAGGCCGCGCAATGGATCCGCGACCAGTGGCAGGCACTTGCGGCGGGACGCAGCGACGTGAGCGTGGAACTGTTCACCGCCTGCAGCAACTGCGGCGGCCAACCCTCGGTGATCATGACCGTCGCGGGCAACGAGTTGGCCAGCGAGGTCGTGGTGATCGGCGGACATCTGGATTCGACCAGCAATTCGGGCGGCGGCAACGAACGCATTGCGCCCGGCGCCGACGATGATGCTTCGGGCATCGCGACGATCACCGAGGTGGTGCGCATCGCACTGGCCAGCGGCTGGAAGCCCGCGCGCACGATCAAGTTCATGGGCTACGCAGCCGAAGAAGTTGGCCTCAACGGCTCCACCGCGATCGCCTCGTCGTTTGCCGATGCCAACATCAACGTGGTTGGCGTGCTGCAACTGGACATGACCAACTACAAGGACGGCGCGGCCTATGACATGCAGCGCATCAGCGACAATTCGAATGCCGCCCTCAAGGCCTATTTCGGCGAGTTGTTCGCGGCCTATCTCGCGCCGCGCGGTCTGGTGCTCACCGATCTGGCATGTGGTTATGGCTGCTCCGATCACGCATCCTGGACGGCCAAGGGGTTTCCGGCGGCGATGATGTTCGAGGCGGGCAAGCCGCGTGATCCCAATGATCCCTGGGATCTGGGGGACTTCCCGTATATCCACTCCACCGGTGACACGCTCGCCAACATGGGCAATTCGGCGACACACAGCGTGAAGTTCGCGCAGTTCGGCCTCGCCTTCATTGGCGAGCTCGGCAAGACCCATGTGCCTACGTCCAATCAGGCGCCCACTGCGGCTTTCAACCATGTCGCGAGCGGCATGAACGTGCAGTTCACCGATGCCTCGACCGATGCGGACGGCACGATCGTTTCACGGCATTGGGACTTCGGTGACGGCAGCACCTCGACCCAGACCAATCCGCTCAAGGCCTATGCTGCGGTCGGTACCTATCAGGTCGCACTCACCGTGACCGACAATGGCAGCCTGCCGAATCTGCACAGCGAATCGATCGAGGTCGACAACGGCGTGCTCGCCTTGGTCAATGGCGTTGCGCACGCAGGGGTGGCCGCACTCGAGGGCGCCGATCAGGCGTTCACGCTGCTGGTGCCGGCCGGCCAGACGCGCCTGAGCTTTTCGCTCGCGGGGACCACGGGCGAGGATCCCGACCTTGCGGTGTCCCTGAATGGCAACGTGGTGTGCACTTCGGAATCGGCGGGCGCGAACGAAACTTGCGTGATCGACTCGCCAGTCGCAGGCACTTGGCATGCCAGCGTGCATGCCGCATCCGCACTCGGCGGGTTTTCGATCACCGGCAGCTTCGATGCGCTCGATCGCATCTTCGCCGACGCGTTTGAATGACGAACGAGGCCCGCAAAGCGGGCCTCGTGTTGATTGCCTGTTGCATGCAGCGACGGACGAACCCGTCGCCGTGCTTGACCTGGCTTACTGACCGCGCATGCGGCCGAGGAAACGCGGACCGTTGTTGCCCATGGTCGGCAGCTTGATCTTGCCGATCGCGCTGATGCGTTCCTCGGCCATGCGGTCGGCAGCCTTGTAGCTGGGAATGCCGTCGCGCTTGGCAATCTGGAAGATGCGACCGACGTTGTAGTAGATCGTGCGCATCATGCGCATCGCGCGCTCGCGGTTGTAGCCGTCGATTTCGAGCGAAACGTTCATCACGCCGCCGGCGTTGACGGCGTAATCGGGCGCATAGAGCACGCCGCGACGCGCGAGTTCATCACCGATCGAATCGTCGGCGAGCTGATTGTTGGCGGCGCCGCAGATGATCTTGGCCTTGATGCGATCGATGGTCTTGGTGTTGAGCGTGCCACCCAGCGCGCAGGGGCTGTAGACATCGGCGTCGACATCGTAGATCTCGTCGAGCCCGACCGCGGTGCAGCCGTGCTCGTCGACTGCGCTCTGCACGCGATCCTTGTGGATGTCGGTGACGAACACCTTGGCACCCTGTTCGCGCAGCAGCTTGACGAATTCCATGCCGACATGGCCCAGACCCTGCACCGCGAAGCTGCGCTTGCCGATTTCCTCGTTGCCGTACTGGTGGTTGAGCGCCGCCATCAGGCCCTGCAGGGTGCCGAAGGCGGTGAACGGCGAGGGATCACCCGAACCGCCGTGCACCTGATGCACGCCGGTGACGAATTCGGTTTCGCGGAACACGTACTCCATGTCGTTGACGTCGATGCCGACGTCCTCGGCGGTGATGTAACGGCCGCTGAGCGTGTTGACGAAACGGCCGAAGGCGCGGAACAACGCTTCGGACTTGTCCTTGCTCGGATCGCCGATGATCACCGCCTTGCCGCCGCCGAGGTTGAGACCGGCAACCGCATTCTTGTAGGTCATGCCGCGCGACAGGCGCAGCACGTCGTTGAGCGCTTCCTCCTCGCTCTTGTACGGCCACATGCGCAGGCCGCCGAGGGCAGGGCCGAGCACGCTGTTGTGGATGGCGATGATCGCCTTGAGGCCGGCGTCCTTGCTGTGGCAGAAGACGACCTGTTCGTGGCCGGTGTTGGCGAGGGTTTCGAAAATCATGGCAACTCCTGCGAGCCCGCGATGGCGCGGCGATGTGGCGGGCGTGTGGTGGAAAAACCAAGGGTGAAACGGGTGAAAAGCAGCCGGATCGGCGGAAAGGGCGCGTAGTGTAGTCGCGCCCGCGGCGGGGGGACAGTGCGGGGCGGCGGTGTTGCGGGTTTCACGGCGGGATTTGGCGCAAACGTTGTAAAATCGCGACCCCACGCGCAGCCGCAGCCGCCAGCGAGACGCCATTTCATGAGCATCCCCGCAACTTCCGTAGCCGCTCCCGCCATCGAGCAGCGTCCGCTGCGCTTCGTCACTGCCGCCAGCCTGTTCGATGGCCACGACGCAGCGATCAACATCATGCGGCGCCTGATTCAGGCGCAGGGCGCCGAAGTCGTGCATCTGGGCCACAACCGCGCGGTCGAAGACGTGGTGCGTGCGGCGCTGCAGGAGGACGCCGACGCAATCGCGCTGTCCTCGTATCAGGGCGGCCACGTCGAATACTTCAAGTACATGGTCGACATGCTCAAGCAGCGTGGTGCAGGACATGTGCGCGTGTTCGGTGGCGGTGGCGGCACGATCACGCCCGAGGAAATCCGCGAACTGCAAGACTACGGCGTCGAGCGCATCTACCACCCCAATGACGGCATGCACATGGGTCTGGTGCACATGATCGAAGACGTGGTCGCGCGTGCCGCGCGTCATCGCGATGGGACAGGTGGCAAGGCCGCGACGTCGATGGTGCAGGTCGACATCGATGACGAGATTGCAGTCGGGCGCATGCTCAGTGCAATCGAGAACGGCGCCTTCTCCGAAGCCGAGCTCGCCTTGCTGCGCAAGGGTTGGGCTGCGCGACGCCCCGATTCGCGTTCGACGACGCCGGTCGTGGGTGTCACCGGCACCGGCGGCGCCGGCAAGTCGAGCGTGGTCGATGAGCTGCTGCTGCGTTTCCTGCATGCGTTTCCGCAGATGCGCATCGCGGTGCTGGCGGTCGATCCGACCCGCCGTCGCTCGGGTGGCGCCCTGCTCGGCGACCGCATTCGCATGAACGCCTTGCGCAGCCATCGCGTGTTCATGCGTTCGATGGCCACGCGCCGCCAACATGCGGCGACCAACGTGATGCTCAAGGACTGCATCGCCTTCCTCAAGGCGCAGGCCTTCGATCTGGTGCTGGTCGAAACGGCGGGTATTGGCCAGTCGGATTCGGAGATCGTCGACCTCGTCGATTTTCCGGTCTACGTGATGACCAGCGATTACGGCGCGGCCTCGCAGCTCGAGAAGATCGACATGCTCGACTTCGCCGAACTGATCGTGCTCAACAAGTACGATCGCCGCGGCGCCGAGGATGCCTTGCGCGATGTGCGCAAGCAGTGGAAGCGCAATCACGTTGCCTTCAAGACCGCCGACGAGGATGTGCCGGTCTATCCGACCATCGCGAGCCAGTTCAACGATCCGGGCGTGACCTGGATGTTCGTCAACCTGTGCCGCTTGTTGCGCGAAAAATGGGAAAGGGGACGGAGTCATTTTTCGGGCGCGTCGACGGGAAAGGCGGGGCAAGAGTCGAAAAATGACTCCGTCCCCCTTTCGTGCAATTTCGATCCGCAGCTCGATACCTCGCTCAAGGAGCCGCGTGCGACCGTGCTGATACCGGGCAGCCGCGTGCGCTATCTCGCCGAGATCGCCGAGCAAGGGCGCGCGATCAATGCGCGGGTTCTGAGCCAGGCCGAGATTGCCGATCGCGCGCAGTCGTTGTGGTCGGCGATGAAGGCGCTGGGCGACCCCGATCTGCCGGCTCCGCTCGAACTGCACAAGCGCGCCGATGCACGCAGTGGTGCTGTCGAAGCGCGCCTGCCCGCGCTCTACAACGAAGCGATCCAGGCACTCGATTCCGATGCCCTGCGTCTGTTGCGCGAATGGCCGGCGCGGCTGAAGTCGATCACCGACAAGGTCAATGAATACGAAGTGCGTGGCAAGACGATCTGCGTGGAAAACTACCGCGAGTCGCTCTCGCATCAGCAGGTTCCCAAGATCGCCGCGCCGACCTATCAGAGCTGGGGCGAGCTGTTGACCTTCCTGCAGAAGGAAAACCTGCCCGGCGCCTATCCCTACACGGGTGGCGTCTACCCGTATCGGCGCAGCGGCGAGGATCCGATCCGCATGTTCGCCGGCGAAGGCACGCCCGAGCGCACCAATCGCCGCTTCCACTATCTCAGTCAGGGCCTGCCCGCGGCGCGGCTGTCGACCGCATTCGACAGCGTGACGCTGTATGGCGAGGATCCGGCGCCGCGCCCGGACATCTACGGCAAGATCGGCAATTCGGGCGTCAACGTGCCCACGCTCGATGACATGAAGAAGCTCTACTCGGGCTTCGATCTGTGCGCCCCGACCACCTCGGTGTCGATGACGATCAACGGCCCCGCACCGATGATCCTCGCGATGTTCATGAACACCGCAATCGATCAGCAGGTGGAGAAACACCTCAAGGCCGATGCGATGCGCTGGGCAGCGGCGCAGCAGAAGATCGCAAGCCTGTTCGTCGGTCGCGAGCAGCCGCGATATCACGGCGAACTGCCGCCCGGCAACGATGGCCTCGGCCTTGCCCTGCTCGGCGTCACGGGCGACCAAATCATCGATGCGGCGACCTATGCGCAGATCAAGGCGCACACCCTCTCCACCGTGCGCGGCACAGTGCAGGCCGACATCCTCAAGGAAGATCAGGCGCAGAACACCTGCATCTTCTCGACGGAATTCGCGCTGCGCATGATGGGCGACATCCAGCAGTATTTCATCGACCACAAGGTGCGCAATTTCTACTCGGTGTCGATTTCCGGCTATCACATTGCCGAAGCCGGCGCGAATCCGATTTCGCAGCTTGCCTTCACGCTCTCCAACGGCCTCACCATCGTCGAGTATTACCTCGCGCGCGGCATGAAGATCGACGATTTCGCGCCCAATCTGTCGTTCTTCTTCAGCAACGGCATGGATCCGGAATACACCGTGATCGGGCGCGTGGCGCGGCGCATCTGGGCGCGTGCGATGCGCGAGCGCTACGGCGCCAACGAGCGCAGCCAGATGCTCAAGTACCACATCCAGACCTCGGGCCGCTCGCTGCACGCGCAGGAAATCCAGTTCAACGACATTCGCACCACACTGCAGGCGTTGTATGCACTGTTCGACAACTGCAACAGCCTGCACACCAATGCCTATGACGAGGCGATCACCACGCCGACCGAGGAAAGCGTGCGCCGCGCGGTGGCGATCCAGATGATCATCAACAAGGAACTCGGGCTCAATTTCTGCGAGAACCCCTGGCAAGGCAGCTTCGCGGTCGAGTACCTCACCGATCTGGTCGAGGAAGCGGTGTATCGCGAGTTCGAGGCGATCAGCGAGCGCGGTGGCGTACTCGGCGCGATGGACACGATGTATCAGCGCGGCAAGATCCAGGAAGAAAGTCTCTACTACGAACACAAGAAGCACGACGGCAGCCTGCCCTTGGTCGGCGTCAACACCTTCCTCGGCAAGGACGGTCATTCCGACGTCGCCACCGAGATCGAGTTGATCCGCTCGACCGAAGAAGAGAAGACGCAGCAGATCACCAACGTGGGCGCATGGCAGAGGGGTCGCAATGCGCTCGCGCCCGCGGGCGAGACCTCACGCGGGCACGGCGCCGATGTCGACGAGGCCGATACCGATGCCCACGACGGTCACGGGCTGCGCTACCTGCAGGACACCGCGCGTGCGCGGCAGAACGTGTTCACATCGCTGATGGAAGCGGTCAAGACCCACAGCCTCGGCCAGATCAGTCATGCGCTCTACGATGTCGGCGGCGAGTACCGGCGCAACATGTGAGGTGCCGCAATTCAGCTCTTGCGCGCGTAGGGCGAGTGCGCAAGCAGCTGCGCGCGTGAATGTTCGAGCGCGAGGACCTCGCGCTTGAGCGAGTCGGCAATCGCGGTGCGAAATCGCGCATCGGCAATCCAGTGGAACGAGCGCGTGCGCGTGGGCAAGAAACCGCGCGCGAGTTTGTGTCCGCCGCCTGCGCCGGGTTCGAACGTCTGCAAGCCGTGCCGCAGGCAATACGCGATGCCCTGGTAGTAGCAGGCCTCGAAGTGCAGGCCTTCCACGTGTTCGCGCGCACCCCAGTAGCGGCCGAACAGCGTGGTGGCGCTGCGCAGCATCAACGCGCCGGCAATCAGCTCATCACCACGCCGGCACAGCACGGCAACGACCTGACGGGGCAGGGCATGGCCAAGGTGGCGGAAGAAATCGAGTGTGAGCGCAGCGTAATTGCCCTTGTCTTCGAATGTCGCGAGGTAGAACGCGTGCAGCGCCGCCCACTCCTGCGGCGCCAGCTCGTCGCCATGCCGAATCTCGCAATGCACGCCTGCGCTTGCCAGTCGTGCCCGCTCGCTGCGGATGTTCTTGCGCTTCTTGTGCGTGAGCGCAGCGAGAAACTCATCGAAATCGCGCCAGCCGCCGGTGTTGTGCCAGTGGAACTGCAGATCACCGCGCGCGAGCCAGTCAGTACCCGCGAATGCAAGCGCGTCGTCCTCGGTCGCAAAGTTCAGATGCGCCGACGACAGGCCAAGGCGCCGGGTCTCGGCAAGGATCGCTTCGATCAGCAGCGCACGCAGATGCGCCGCATCCTCGCCGGCACCAACCAGCAGGCGCGCACCGCTCACCGGCGACCAGGGCACGCCGCACAGCAGTTTCGGGTAGTAGTCGAGCCCGTGGCGTGCATGGGCGTCGGCCCAGGTCCAGTCAAAGACGAATTCGCCATGCGAATGGGCCTTGAGATAGAGCGGCGCGGCGGCGATCAGCCGCGCACCCTCGTACATCCCCAGATGATGCGCCTGCCAGCCGCATTGCGGATCGACGCAGCCGTGCTCTTCGAGACCGGCGAGGAAGGCATGTGCAAGAAACGGATTATCGTCCGTGCGCAGCGCGTCCCACTGTGTTGCAGGAATGTCGCAAAGCTGCGCGTGGAAACGAGCTTGCATGACGCCGTCGCTGGCTTCGGACTTCAGCCCTTGTCGAGGAAACGCTCGGCATCGAGCGCGGCCATGCAGCCGAAACCGGCCGAGGTCACCGCCTGACGATAGACTTGATCGGCGACATCACCTGCGGCGAACACGCCGGGCACGCTGGTTGCGGTGGCGTTGCCGTCAAGGCCAGTGCGTATCGTGATATAGCCGTTTTTCATGTCGAGCTGACCTTCGAAGATCGCCGTGTTGGGCGTGTGGCCGATGGCGACGAAGAATCCGGTGAGGGCGATCTCGCGGGTGCTGTCATCGACGAGGCTGCGCAGACGCATGCCGGTGACGCCGCTGGCGTCGTCGCCGAGCACTTCATCGACGGTGTGGTTCCAGACGATGTCGATCTTGCCCGCGCGCTGCTTCTCGAACAGCTTGTCTTGCATGATCTTTTCGGCGCGCAGCTTGTCGCGGCGATGCACGAGGGTGACCTTGCGCGCGATGTTGGAGAGATACAGCGCCTCTTCGACCGCGGTGTTGCCACCACCGATCACGGCCACGTCCTGATCGCGGTAGAAAAAGCCGTCGCAGGTCGCACAGGCCGACACGCCTTTGCCCTTGTAGTGTTCTTCCGAGGCGATGCCGAGGTATTTGGCGGTGGCGCCGGTGGCGATGATGAGCGCATCGCAGGTGTATTCACCCGAGTCGCCCTTGAGGCGGAACGGGCGCTGCGAAAGATCGGTCGTGTGGATGTGGTCGAACACCATCTCGGTCTTGAAGCGCTCGGCATGCTCGGCCATGCGCTGCATGAGCTGCGGGCCTTGCAGGCCTTCGACGTCGCCGGGCCAGTTGTCGACGTCGGTGGTGGTCATCAATTGGCCACCTTGGGCGAGGCCGGTGATGAGGGTCGGCTTGAGGTTGGCGCGTGCCGCATACACGGCGGCGGTATAGCCGGCCGGGCCGGAGCCGAGGATGATCAATCGCGAGTGCTTGCTTGTGCTCATGTATAATCCGGCGCCGCATTGCGGCGACTGTTCGTGGTGTTTCCCGATCGTGGATCGCGGGCTTGCGTTGCCGCCCGGATCCACTCCTTTTCCACTGCCGCGCCCGGCGCAGGCAGACGGGGAGAATGGAGGGAACGCCGACTCGATTCAAGGCGCCGCCCGTCTTTGTCCCAACCTCAAGGAAACTGCGATGCGTATCGGTGTACCTGCGGAAACCAAGACTCTGGAAGGGCGCGTCGCGCTTGTGCCGGCTGCCTGTGGTGATCTGGTGCGACACGGCCACGAGGTCTACGTGCAGGCTGGTGCCGGCCTCAAGAGTGGCTTCAAGGACGAGGATTACGAGCGCGTCGGGGTGAAGATCGCTGCCAACGCGAAGAAGCTCTACGAAGCGGGCGAGCTCATCGTCAAGGTCAAGGAGCCGATCGCGGGCGACCTCAAGTTCCTGCGCAAGGATCACTTGCTGTTCTGCTACCTGCATCTGGCCGCCGAGCCCAAGCTGACCCAGCGTCTGCTCGAAATCGGCCTCACTGGCGTGGCCTTCGAATCGGTCGAAGACAGCGATGGCACGTTGCCGCTGCTCGCGCCGATGTCGATCATCGCCGGTCGCATTGCCACCCAGATCGGTACCCATCTGCTGCACATGCCGGCCGGTGGCAAGGGCAAGCTGCTCGGCGGTCTGCCCTCGACCGTGCGTGGCAAGGTGATCGTGTTCGGTGCCGGCGCGGCCGGCAAGAATGCCGCCGAACTGGCAGCCGCCGCCGGCGCCAACGTGATCGTGTTCGAAAAGCGCCCCGATCGCCTGCGCGAGATGATGGCGGTGGCGCCGAACGTGACTGCGCTGTATCCCTACGAGGAAACCGTCGCGCGCGAAATCCGCGATGCCGACCTCGTGATCGGCGCGGTGCTGATTCCCAGCGCCAAGGCGCCGCGCGTGGTGACTCGCGCGATGATCAAGACCATGGAGCCCGGCTCGGTGCTGGTCGACATCTCGATCGATCAGGGCGGCTGCTTCGAGACCTCGAAGGCGACCACCTATGCCAACCCGACCTATGTCGTGGATGGTGTGACGCACTTCTGCGTCACCAACATGCCCGGCGCCGTGCCGCAGACCTCTTCGCAGGCAATCTGCGCGGCGATCCTGCCCTACGTGAACCGGCTCGCCGCGGACAAGAACTGGAAGAAGTTCGAGCCGCTGCGCAAGGGCATCAACGTCGAGGGCGGCAAGATCGTCCATCCGGCGCTCAAGGGCTGAACGGTGTGACCGCTGCGCGGTGCAGAGCAACGCGCAGCGGTCGCCACTTGCCGTTCAATCAATGACTTGGTGCGGGCACTTCGGGTAGATTGTACGAATGGCTCGCACCCTCAAAGAGACCAAGGCCCCCGCGCTGGACGAACGCTGGACCAAGCGCCTGCGCGAGGCGGGTTTCCTCGTCCTGCTGCCGCTGGCGATCTATCTGTTCGCCTGTCTGGCCAGTTATGCGGCGGGTGATCCGGGCTGGTCGCATGCGGGCGATCCGACCCGGCCGATCCACAATTTCGGCGGTGCCTTCGGTGCCTGGCTGGCTGACGTCTCGTTCTACCTGCTGGGCGTGGTGTCCTACACCTTGCCGATCCTCTTGCTGGTGGTCGGCTACGTGGTCTTGCGTGGCGTCACCGAGCAGGAGCGCTCGCCGCTCGAACCGCTGCTGCGTCTGGTCGGCTTCGTGGCCTTCTTCGTCGCTGCGCCGGGTCTGGCCTGGCTGCAATCGGGACATCCCAATCCGCTGCCGGCCGGGCCGGGCGGGATCCTCGGCCAACTCGTCGGCAGCAGTCTCATGGGCAGTTTCGGTCCGCTTGGTGCGGGCCTGTTCCTGTTCGCGCTGGTGCTGATCGCGATCACGCTGGCCACCGGGCTGTCGTGGTTCTGGCTGATGGACGCGATCGGCCGGCTGCTGCTCACCGGCGGGAGTCTTGCCGCTACGCGCTGGCGCAAGACCGAGGACTGGTCGAGCGCTCGCGAGGCGCGAGCCGTGCGCGAGGTGGTGCGCAAGGCCGAAACGGTCAAGCAGTCTCGACGCGATCCGATCCGCATCGAGCCTTCGATCGCGCCGATCGAAAAAAGCGAGCGCGCACACCGCGAAACGCAGATCCCCTTGTTTGCTGGCGCTTCCGCCGATGGCGAACTGCCGCCGCTGTCCCTGCTCGACGAACCGCGCCAGCAGGTCAAGGGTTATTCCGAGGAAACGCTCGAAGCACTCTCGCGCCAGGTCGAACTCAAGCTCAAGGATTTCCGCATCGATGCGCAGGTGGTCAGCGCCTTTCCAGGCCCGGTCATCACGCGCTTCGAACTGCAACCGGCGCCGGGCATCAAGGGCAGCCAGATCTCCTCGCTCGACAAGGACATCGCGCGCGGCCTGTCGGTGACCGCGGTGCGCGTGGTCGACGTGATTCCGGGCAAGTCGGTGATCGGTCTGGAAATCCCCAACGCGCACCGCGAGATCGTCTACCTCTCCGAAATCCTGCGTTCGGACAAATACGACACCCTCAAGTCGCCACTTGCGCTCGCCTTGGGCAAGGACATCGCCGGCAAGCCGGTGGTGGTCGATCTGGCCAAGATGCCGCACCTCCTGGTTGCCGGCACCACCGGTTCGGGCAAGTCGGTGGCGGTCAATGCGATGGTGCTGTCGCTGCTCTACAAGTCGAGCGCGAAAGACGTGCGCATGATCATGATCGACCCGAAGATGCTTGAGCTCTCGGTCTATCAGGGCATTCCGCATCTGCTCGCACCGGTCGTCACCGACATGAAGGAAGCGGCCAATGCGCTGCGCTGGTGCGTGGCCGAGATGGAGCGTCGCTACAAGCTGATGTCGATGGTTGGCGTGCGCAACCTCGCCGGCTTCAACAAGAAGGTCAAGGACGCCGACGAAGCGGGTCAGCCGCTGCTCGATCCGCTGTTCCGCCCCGATGCCTCGCAACCCGAGCGGGTGGCGCAGCCGCTGCAGCCCTTGCCCTGCATCGTCGTCATCATCGACGAATTCGCCGACATGATGATGATCGTCGGCAAGAAGGTCGAAGAACTCATCGCGCGTCTCGCGCAGAAGGCGCGCGCCGCCGGCGTGCACCTGATCCTCGCCACCCAACGACCTTCGGTCGATGTCATCACCGGCCTGATCAAGGCCAATATCCCCACCCGCATCGCGTTTCAGGTCTCATCCAAGATCGACTCGCGCACGATCCTCGACCAGAGCGGTGCCGAAACCCTGCTCGGTCACGGCGACATGCTGTATCTGCCGCCCGGCACGGCGATGCCCGAACGCGTGCACGGCGCCTTCGTCGACGACCACGAAGTGCACAAGGTGGTGTCCTGGCTCAAGGAGCAGGGCGAGCCCGACTACATCGACGGCGTGCTCGAAGAAGTGCAGCCGCTCGACAACGGCAAGATCATCGATGCCTCCGGCTTGCCGCAGGACGCCAGCGAAGCCGAAGGCGACGAGGACAGTCAGCTCTACGACAAGGCGGTGGCGATCGTCACCCAGTCGCGGCGCGCCTCGATTTCGGGCGTGCAGCGGCACCTGCGCATCGGCTACAACCGCGCCGCGCGCCTGATCGAGCAGATGGAACGCGACGGCGTGGTCAGCGCACCCGAGCACAACGGCAACCGCAGCGTGCTCGCGCCGCCGCCGCCGAAGGACTGATCGCAGGATCGGTCGCGCCTTGCGGCGCGCGTGTGGCGTGTTGGTCGCGCCTTCCGGCGCTCCTGCAACATATGGGTCGCGCATTCCGGCGCCCCTGCGGCGTGTTCGTCGCGCGTTACGGCGCTCCTGCGATGCGTTGGTCGCGCCTTCCGGCATCCTTGGGTTGTTGATTCCGTAGGAGCGACGGCAGTCGCGACCGGCTTTGGTCGCGCCTTCCGGCGCTCCTACAACATATGGGTCGCGCGTTACGGCGCTCCTGCGAAGCGTTGGTCGCACCTTCCGGCATCCTTGGGTTGTTGATTCTGTAGGAGCGACGGCAGTCGCGACCGGACGGATCGGGCCGATCGGGTCATCCCATGGTTTTCAAGGCGACCTTGCCGAAAGCTTCGAGCCAGCGGTTGCAACGTGCTGCCACGCTGTCGCCATTCATGCGCGATGCGGATAATCGCCGCTCCACACCGACAGGCCATCCTCGTCATGCGCGTTCTGGTTTCGCTGCTGGCTCTCTTCCTCGCTGCCTCTGCACACGCCGCTGGCTCCGCGCGTGCGCGCCTGGAAGCTTTCTCCAAGTCGCTGCAATCGATCAGCGGCCAATTCGAGCAGAGCGTGACCGACGCCAACGGCCACCGCGGCGATGAATCGCGCGGCACGCTCGCCCTGCAAGCACCGCGGCAGTTCCGCTGGCAGACCACGGCGCCATTCGAGCAGACCATCGTGGCCGATGGTGCGCATGTGTGGGTGTACGAGCCCGACCTCGAACAGGTCTCGGTGCGCAACCAGAGCGTTGCTGAAGCGCACAGTCCGCTGACCGTGCTCACCGACCTGTCGCAGCTCGACAGCCAGTTCAAGGCCAGCGACGCCGGCGAGCGTGATGGACTGGTCTGGCTCAAGCTCGAACCGCGTACGCAGGATGCCGAGTTCGCCTATGCCGAGCTCGGTTTCGAAGGCGACACGCTGCAGCGCATGCGTTTTCAGGATCAACTCGGCAACCGCACCGACATCGTGTTTTCGGGCTGGACACGCAATCCAAAACTCGCGTCCGGTACCTTCAAATTCGTGCCGCCCAAGGGCGTGGATGTGGTCGGCGACTACAAGCCCGACGCCGAAGTCCATCCGCTCGAGGATTGATGCGAACAGCGTGCCCGCGCAACGCGGCTCGCCCGCGTTAGGATGTCGGCGCTGAAGCGCATCGATCATCGATCACCGCGGGCAGCAAACTCCGACCATCCCGACAAGGTGAGGCGATGTCTCCAGCAGCACAGGTGCAGGCCTTGATCGAACGCTACTACGCCGCTTTCAACCGCGGCGACTGGCCGGCGATGCTCGACTGCCTTGCCGACGAGGTCGCGCACGATCTCAATCAGGGGCCGCGCGAGACCGGGCGTGCGGCTTTTGGCGCGTTCCTTGCGCGCATGGATCGCTGCTATGCCGAGCAATTGCAGGGCATTGTCGTGCTCGCTTCCGACGATGGCACGCGCGCGGCCGCCGAGTACGTCGTGCATGGCCGCTACAAGTCCAGCGACGAGGGCCTGCCGCCCGCGCGTGGCCAGACCTACGTGTTGCCGGGTGGTGCGTTCTTCGAGATTCACGATGGCCGCATCACGCGCGTGAGCAACTACTACAACCTGCAGGATTGGCTGCGCCAGGTCGGCGCTTGATGAGCTCCCGCAATTCGGTGCACATCATCGGCGGCGGGCCGGCCGGACTCATGGCCGCCGAAGCCGCGCGCGAAGCCGGTGCTGAAGTCGATCTCCACGATCAACTCGGTTCGGTCGGGCGCAAATTGCTGATCGCAGGCAAGGGCGGTCTCAATCTCACCCATTCCGAACCGTTCGACGTGTTTGTCACGCGCTATGGCGAGCGTCGCGCGCAGGTTGAGTCGTGGCTGCGCGAGTTCGATGCCGACGCACTGCGCGCCTGGGCCGCTGGCCTGGGCGTGGACACCTTCGTCGGCAGTTCGGGGCGCGTGTTTCCGCGTGATCTCAAGGCCGCGCCGCTGCTGCGCGCCTGGGTGCGCCGCCTGCGAGCGCAGGGCGTGCGTTTCCATGTCAACCACGAATGGCGCGGCTGGAACGAGGACGGCACGCTCGCCTTCGCCACGCCCGCCGGCGACATCGCCGTGCGCGCCGACGCCACCGTGCTTGCGCTGGGCGGTGCGAGCTGGCCGGTGCTCGGCTCCGATGGTCGTTGGACCCGACCGCTTGCCGAACGTGGAATCGACATCGCGCCCTTGCGCCCATCCAATTGCGGCTTCGATATTCATTGGAGTGCGCATTTCGCGCAGCGCCACGCGGGCGATCCGCTCAAGCCGGTCGTGCTCGAATGGATTGCGCCTGATGGCAGCGTGCAACGCCGGCAGGGGGAATGCGTGATCACGCAGTACGGGATCGAAGGCAGCCTCGTCTATGCGGCGAGCGCCGCGCTGCGCGATGCGATCGAGCGGGAAGGACACGTGCGCATCCACCTTGACCTGCTGCCCGACCGCAAGCTCGTCGCCATCGAAAACGCATTGCGCGCTGCGCCCGGCAAGCGCTCGCTCAGCGAACAGTGGCGTCGCAGCCTCGGCCTTGCCGGCGTCAAGGCCGGTCTCGTGCGCGAAGTGCTCGCTGCCGAAGCGCTGCATGATCCGATCAAAGTCGCAAGCGCGCTCAAGGCGCTGCCGTTGACCTTGCTGCGTCCGCGCCCGCTCGAGGAAGCGATCAGCAGCGCCGGTGGCGTGCGCCTGGAAATGCTCGATGAGGGATTGATGCTGCGCCAACTACCTGGCGTGTTCTGCGCCGGAGAAATGCTCGACTGGGAAGCCCCGACCGGCGGTTACCTGCTCACCGCCTGCTTCGCCAGCGGCCGTCGCGCGGGCGCAGCCGCCGCGCGCTGGTGCCTGGGGCAACGGTGATCGGCTGAGGCAACACGATTGATCGCGCAGGAGGGCCGGCAGGCCCGACCAGACGCCGGGGAGCGGAGCAAGCTCCGCTCTACTACGGTGGCGTTTGTCGATGCGTGTGTGCTTGGCGCGCGGCGCTCTTGTAGAGCCGAGCTTGCTCGGCTCGTGACGTTCGAGCTCGATCGGCCCGGTTCGCGCGCTTGTGCAGGAGGGCCGGCAGGCCCGACCGGAACGTTCCACGCCGTCGCGGCGTTTGATGGTGGTGGCATGGGCGCCATCATCACTTGGCGGAGGTTTGGTCGCGACTGCCGTCGCTCCTACACAATCACGACGCAGGGCAAGGACACGATGGTTCCCGCACGGCGTTGGCGAAGGGCGACGAAACGATTGATCGCGTAGGAGGGCCGGGAGTCGTGACCAGACGCCGGGAAGCGGAGCAAGCTCCGCTCTACTACGGTGGTGTTTATCGATGCGTGTGTGTTTGACGCGCGGCGCTCTTGTAGAGCCGAGCTTGCTCGGCTCGTGACGTTCGAGCTCGATCGGCCCGGTTCGCGCGCTTGTGCAGGAGGGCCGGAAGGCCCGACCTGAGCGTCCCACGTGATCGTGGCGTTTGGTGGTGGCGACATGGGCGCCATCATCGCTTGGCGGAGGTTTGGCCGCGCCTGCCGTCGCTCCTACACAATCACGACGCAGGGCAAGGACACGATGGTTCCTGCACGGCGTTGGCACACGGCGAGGAAACGATTGATCGGGTAGAAGGGTCGGCAGGCCCGACCGGAGCGTCTCACGCCATGGTGGCGTTTGGTGGTGGCGGCATGGGCGGCGCATTCGGCCCGGAAGCATCATGCATTCACCTTCGCGACGCATGAAATGCGACGAAAGGGAGCTGATCGGTTCCTTCTCCCGCCGGGAGAAGGTGGCGCGCAGCGCCGGATGAGGGCTGGATGCGGATGTGGAGTCACGGTTCATTGAGCCATCATTGGTTGGCGGAGGCGTGGGTCGCGACTGCCGTCGCTCCTACATGGCGCGAACATGATGGCTGCACGAAGTTGGCACACGGCAGTGCAATGGATGATTGGGTAGGAGGGCCGGAAGGCCCGACCGGAGCGCTTCACGCCATCGTGGCGTTTGGTGGCCCATGTCGAACGCTCGGGCTGGGTCACGGCTGCGAGCCCACGGGCACTGGCGGTGGTGGGGCAGCGAGCGCGCCGCAGCGGCCCTGGCACGCGCGGCCCAGGAGTGACATGCACGGCTTTCGCATTGCGCAACACCGCATCTGCTAGGCTCGGCTGCGCTGTGAAAGGCAACAAGCGTGGCCAGACCGGACTGCGCCATTGCGCCGCCGCGACCTGAGACGATCCGCCTGTGCGCGGCGATCATGTCCGGCCTGCATGAACTGCTACGACAAAGGATGCTCGACATGGCCTTCGGCAACAAATCCACCCTCGGCGATGAACGCCCCGCACGCGTCTTTGGCCTGGGCATCAAGCTTGCGCTGCTTGCGGCCGTCGTGTTGGTCATCTATTCAGTGCGGCCCTTCACCCAGGTGCCGGTCGGCAACCAGGGCGTGCTGCTCACCTTCGGCCGCGCCGCGCCGACACCGCTTTCGCCGGGCCTGCAGTGGCGCTGGCCGATCGCGCAGCGCATCGTGTTGGTGCCGGTCACCATCCAGCGCAGTGAAACCAGTGGCAGCGAATCGGCCTCCAGCGACCTGCAGCGCGTCAACACCAAGGTCGTGCTCAACTACCACATCGACCCCGCGCGCGTGGTCGATGTGTTCAGCACCGTCGGCAACGTGGCCGAGGTGGAACACACCATCGTCGACCCGGCCGTGCAGGAAGCGATGAAGGCCACCACCGCGCGCTACACCGCCGAACAGCTCATCACCAAGCGCGCCGTCGTCGCCAGCGAGATGCACGCAGCGCTCAACGAACGCTTTGCACGCCACGGCCTGGTCATCGACGAGTTCTCGATCACCCAGTTCCACTTCTCGCCCAGCTATGACGCTGCGATCGAAGCCAAGACCGTCGCCGAACAGCAGGTACTCACCGAGCAGCGCAACCTGCAGCGCATCGAGGTCGAGGCCCAGCAGAAGGTCACCCGCGCCAAGGCCGACGCCGACGCGATGGAAATCAACGCCAAGGCCCAGGCCGAGGCCCTGCGCGTGCAGCGCGAGCAGGTGTCGAAGGAGTTGATCGAACTGCGCCGCGTGGAAGCCACCCTGCGTGCGATCGAAAAGTGGGACGGCCACCTGCCCAACGTCACCGGCGGCGCCGTGCCCTTCATCGATGTCGCCAGGACGCAAGGCGAAACCCCCGCGCGCTGAGCAGCGCCGTCGGGGACGTAGAAAAACCGTCGGGGACGCAGAAAACCGTCGGGGACGCAGCCCCGACCTACAATCATGTCGCCCGGCGTTTGTGGAAGAGCCTGGGCGCTCGGGCCGATGGCAGAATCCTCGTGCAAAGCCGTCTCGGATCCTGCGACGGATCGCCCGCTGCGCTAAGGTCGCATCCGGTACCCCGGCACGACGCAGCATGGTTCAGGTCCGTTCCTTCAGCGCTTCGGCGATACAGCCTCATCTCGACGAGGTAGCGGCGCTGCGCATAGCGGTGTTCCGCGATTGGCCGTATCTGTACGACGGCGATGCGGCTTACGAGCGCAGTTACCTTGCGACCTATGCGCAGGCGGCGAGCAGCCTGTTCGTGCTGGCGTTCGATGGCGCGCGCGTGGTCGGGGCGTCGACCGCGGTGGCGCTGGTCGAGGAAACCGAGGCGATTCGCGCGCCCTTCGAGCGCATGGGCCGGGATCTGGTCGAGGTGTGCTATTTCGGCGAGTCGGTGCTGTTGCCCCAGTATCGGGGGCGGGGTTTGGGACATCGCTTCTTCGACGAGCGCGAGGCGCACGCGCGGCGACGGGATGGTCTTGCGTTCACCGCGTTCTGCAGCGTCGTGCGGGCGCAGGATGATCCACGGCGGCCGCTGGAATATCGTGGCAACGATGCGTTCTGGTGCAAGCGCGGTTATGCGCCGGTCGATGGTTTGCGCTGCACGCTCGACTGGCCCGAGCTGGGCGAGGCAGGCTCGATCGCGCATGATCTGCAGTTCTGGCTGCGTGCTTGGGAGAGCTCATGAAGATCAAGGTGGCCGCAGCGCAGTACGCGATCGGCGAGCCGGAAGATTTCACCGCATTCGCCGAAGGCGTGGCCGCGCAGGTGGCTGTCGCGGCGGGGCAGGGCGCGCAGGTGGTGGTGTTGCCCGAATATCTCGCGCTGGAAGCCGCGGCGATTTTCGAGGGCGAGGTTCGCAGCGATTTGCTGCGCTCACTCGATGCCTTGCAGGCCCTGCACGAGGATTACCTCGCGCTCGCGCGGGAATTGGCGCGGCGTCACGCGCTGCTGCTGATTGCCGGGACTTTCCTGTTGCGCATGGACTGCGGGCGCTATCGCAATCGCGCCTGGATCGTGACGCCGCAGGGTCATCTGGCATTCCAGGACAAGCTCACGCTGACCGGTTACGAGCGGGCCACCTGCGTGCTCGAGGTCGGCGATGAACTCAAGGTGTTCGAGGCCGGTTTCGGACGCTTCGCGGTCAACATCTGCTACGACGTGGAGTTTCCGCTCTACGCGCGCGCGCAGGTCGAAGCCGGCGCGCAGGTCTTGCTGGTGCCCAGTTGCACCGACACGGCGGCCGGCGCGCAGCGCGTGCGTCTGGGTTGTCGTGCGCGTGCGTTGGAGAATCCGCTGTACGTGGCCTGCGCGGTGACGGCGGGCGAAGTGCCGTGGAGTCCGGCGCTGGACCGCAATACCGGCACGGCCGGGATCTATGCGCCGATCGATCGCGGTTTTCCCGACGATGGTGTGATCGCGCAGGCGGAAGTCGGCTGGGCAATCGCCGAGGTCGATCTGGCCGCGTTCGCCGCGAACGCGGGCCATGCCCAAGTCAGCAACGCCACCGACTGGCCCGCGCAGTTGCGGCCACAGGTGCAGCGCGCGCGAGTCGAGCGATTGTAGGAACCTGGCTTCAGCCTCTTTCAGCATTTCCCGTGCTGTGCGGCGCATGTGCAAAGCCGAAGCCGAAGCCGAAGCTTGAAACACGAAGAACACGAAGAACACGAAGGAAGAGAAGAGGAAACTGAAAGGGCCTTGATCGGCATTCGTGACCTGAACAAGCCGTCATTCCCGCATGGCTGGCATCCAGCGCATGTGCAAAGCCGAAGCCGAAGCCAAAGCCAAAGCCTGAAACACGAAGGACACGAAGGACACGAAGGTGAAGAAGAGGAAGATGAAAGGATCTTGATCGGCATTCGTGACCTGAACAAGCCGTCATTCCCGCATGGCTGGGATCCAGCGCATGTGCAAAGCCGAAGCCAAAGCCAAAGCCTGAAACACGAAGAACACGAAGGTAAAGAAGAGGAAGATGAAAGGATCGTGATCGGCATTCGTGACCTGAACATGCCGTCATTCCCGCATCGCTGGGATCCAGCGCATTTGCAGAAGATGAAGAGCCCTTGATCTTCCTTCGTGATCTTCGTGGTTCAATTTTTTCGTGCTTTCCAGTCTCGTGCAGGATGACGATTCATTGCAGCCTTGTCGTCAGCCGGCCTTGGCGCTCGAGCGCAGGGCAGATGAATCCCAACCCGGTCGCGGCTTGAAGCGCTCGCCGTGGCGCGCGGCGAGTTTTTCCAGTCGCGCGACCACCGCATCGGCGCCGCTGTCGCGGATGTACTGGATCGGGCCGCCGCGGAACGGTGCGAAGCCGGTGCCGAAGATCAGGCCCGCATCGAGCAGGTCGGGATCGTCGATCACGTGATCGTGCAGGCAGGCGACTGCTTCGTTGATGAGCGGCAGGATGATGCGGTCTTCGAGATCATCGGGTGCGACGTAGTGTGGATCGACCTGGGGCTTTTGCGCCTTGCCGTCCTGCCACTTGTAGAAACCCTCGCCATCCTTCTTGCCGCGCTTGCCGTGGCCGACCAGTTCGGCGATTGCGGGTGGAATGTCCAGATTGAGGAAGGGGCCGAGTTCGGCGCCGACCGAGGCGGCGACATCGAGACCGACGGTGTCGATGAGTTCGATCGGGCCCATCGGCATGCCGAACTTCTTCGCCGCCTTGTCGATCACCGGCGCAGGAATACCTTCCGCATACGCGCGCGCGGCTTCGAGCATGTAGGGCATGAGCGTGCGGTTTACGAGGAAGCCGGGGCTGCCGGCGACTGGAATCGGCAGCTTGTCGATCGCCTTGCAGAAGGCGAGCGCGCGTTTCTCGTTGGCGCCATCAAGCTGATCCTGACGCACGATCTCGACCAGCGGCATGAGCGCAACCGGATTGAAATAGTGCAGGCCGAGGAAACGTGCGGGCTGGGCCACCGCCTTGCGCAGTTCGTCGAGCGGGATGCTCGAGGTGTTGGTGGCGAGCAGCGCCGTGGCCTTCATCTTCGGCTCGGCGCCCTTGTACAGGTCTTCCTTGGCTTGCGCGTTCTCGTAGATCGCCTCGATCAGCAGATCGGCGGTGGCGATACCGTTGCCCTCGACGTCGGCCTTGAGGCGTGCGAGCGCGGGATTGATGCGTTCGGGCGTCTTGAGTTTTTTCTCGAACAGCGTGCGCGCGCGATCGAGCGCGGGCTGCACGTATTTCATCTCGCGATCCTGCAGTGTCACTTCGAAGCCGCGCAGCGCGCACCAGGCGGCGATGTCGCCGCCCATCACGCCCGCGCCGACCACATGCACGCGCTGGATGCCGTGGTCGATGCCGCCTCCCGCGGACTTGAGTCGCTCCTGCAGGAAGAACACGCGAATGAGGTTGCGCGCGGTCGGCGTGGTCGCCAGTTTGGCCACCGCGCGCGCCTCGTTACGCAGGCGCTGACCGATGCCGCCGCCGCGGCGCCAGGTGTCGATCAGGGCGAACGGTGCCGGGTACTGGTCCTTGCGCACCTTGGCAGCGGTCTGCTTGCTGATCATCGCGGCGAGAAGCTGGCGCACCGGCCACAGGTTGGTGGCCCAGGCCAGCAGGCGCTGCTTGAGCGGGCGCGGACGCGGATGGGCGATGAGCTCGCGCGCAGTCGCCACCAGCAGGTCGGGCGAAGTCAGCGCATCGACGAGTCCGATCGTGCGTGCATTCTCGGCCGAGGCGGCGCGGCCGGTGAGCATGAATTCGAGCGCGGCCGGCGCGCCGATCAGGTAGGGCAGGCGTGAGGAGCCGCCCCAGCCCGGGAAGATGCCGAGCTTGATCTCGGGCAGGGCGATGCGCGTGGCCGGATCGCGCGTGGCCACACGCTGGCGGCAGGCCAGTGCGAGTTCGGTACCGCCGCCCATGCACACGCCATGGATCGCCGCGACGGTCGGGCAGGGCAGGCTGGCCAGACGCTGGTACACGCGTTGGCCATTCTCGAGCACGTCGCGGATCGTGCCGGCCTTTTCGAAACTCTCGAATTCCTTGATGTCGGCACCGACCACAAAACCGGCCTTGGCCGAGCGGACGATCACGCCCTTGGGTGGCTCGAACGAGAGGCGTTCAACGATCTCGGACAGCTCATCGATCACCGCGCGCGACAGCGCGTTGACCGAACTGCCGGCACGATCCAGTGCCAGCTCGACGATGCCGTCGGTGCCCAGCGTTGCGTGCCAATGCTGGAAGCGCAGCCCTTCGAACATGATCGGCTCCGAAATAGCGGCAATGGGTGGCTATAATCCGGTCAAGTTGTGCGTCGGGTCAATGCGGCGCGGAGAAACGTGTGAGCGATCCGAAGACCGAGTTGCCGATCATCCAGAAATTGTTCGAGCGTATCGTGCAATCGCCCGAGCACGTCATCGCGCTCGATACCGACAATCCGGATGAATTGCTCGCGCAGATGCGCATGCTGGCGATCCGCGGCGGTACCTCGATCTATGCCTGGGATCCCGAGGGTGGCATCACGCCGCTGCGCGAAGCGGGTCTGTACGTGCCCGGCACCAAGCGTCTGGCCGATGCGCTGCGCTATGTGCTGCAGAGCATGCATTTCGGTGTTTACCTGTTCATGGCGTTCGAGGAATTCCTGCGGCCCGCCGAAACCCTGTTCCTGCGCCGCATCTCGCGCACCGCGATGCGCAGCGAGCGCAAGGTCGTGTTTGTGGGGCATCAGGTCGCCTTGCCCGAGGAGCTCGACGGCGTCTATCAGGCGCTGTCGATGGCGCCGCACGCATCGCAGCGCCTGCGTCTGCGCGACGGACGCTGGGTTTCATGAGCGCGGTCTTCGGCGAGGGGCTGGGTGCGGCACTGATCGTTGCCGGCGATCGCAACGACCGCCGCGTGCTGTTCGACGTGCTCGACCAGCAAGCCTTCGACGAGATCTATTCGGCGAAGGACGTCACTCAGGCGCGCGAATTTCTCGAACAGGGCATTCGTATCGATTTCGCCTTCGTCGAGTTCATCGAGGAATCGGCGGCCGCGGTGGCGTTCTGCAACGATTTGCTTGCCTCGGTGCAGCGCCGCATTCCGATCGTGGGCATCGTCGCCACACCCGGTGGCAGTTGGGGCAGTGCGGGTCTGCCGACCTGTGTCACCGATTGGTTGCTGTGTCCGGTACGCGCCGGCGATGCCCAGGCGCGTCTGAAAACCGCATTGGCCGAGCGCGAAGAAGCGCCGCCGCGTCCGCCGACCGCCGTTTCCGTCGCCACCGCGGCTGCGGTCGCTGCGGTCGCCGACCGCTACCGTTTTGCGTTTGACGGCAGCCTCGATGAGCTGGCCCTGGTCGAGCCCGCCAGCGGGCGCATTCTCGATGTCAACGATACCTTTGTACATCGCTCGGGTTATCCGCGTGCGCGGCTGGTGGGCAGTGACATCAACGGTTTCGATTTTCTCGTGCCGGCCGAACGTCGTCAGGAAGTCGCTGCCCAACTCGAAAGCGAGAGCAGCGTGCAGATGCGTGCGCGCAAGCCACGTGCCGATGGCGGCTGGTATGCGGTCGATGTGAGCATCCGAAATGCGGTGCACGAGGGGCGGGTGGTGCAGTTCTACACCTTCCGCGAGATCGGCGAGCTCAGTCGTCTGCAGGCTGCGATCGCGGCCCTGCTCGAAGTCGGGCGCGGCGAAAGCCGCGACACCGCCGAGGCGATCGTGCAAGGCGTGGCGCAATGGCTGGGCTTCGATCTGGTATTGGCGTTGGAAGTGCCGATCGATGCCGCGCCCGAGCCGAGCCAGGTGGCGGCATTTCGCCGCTTCGATGTCGATGCCGATGCCGGTGCAACGCATGAGGCCATGTTGCGCCAGGTGCTCAGTGGTGAGGAAGTCATCCTGCCCGCACAGGCCTGGTCCTCGCCGCTCCCCGATCCGGTGCTGCGCGAGCGGCGCTATGAGTTCATTGCCGGCATTCCGGTTGGCGGCGAGCGCGAGGAAAGCATCGGCGCACTGATCCTTGCGCGCCGCGATGCGCTGGTCATGGATCCTTCGGTGCAGGCGGGCCTGCATCTGTTCGCACGTGCGCTGGGCGCCGAGTTCGAGTTGCGCCGCGCGCGTGCGCAGGGCCGCGCCGAAGGTCTGCGTGATCCGCTCACCGGCCTGCCCAACCGGCTGCTGTTCAACGATCGACTCAATTCGGCGATTGCCGAGGCGCATCGCGGCGGCGAAATGCTCGCGGTGGTGTTCGTCGACGTCGATCGTTTCAAGACCATCAATGATTCGCTCGGCCATGCGGTCGGCGACCAGGTGCTGATTGCGGTCGCGCGGCGTCTGCGTAGCAGTGTGCGCAGCACCGATACGGTGGCGCGCTACGCGGGTGATGAATTCACTTTGATCCTGCGCCATATCGTGCAGCGCGAAGACGTGTTGCGCATCGCCGAGAAGATCGTGCGGGCGATGGAAGTGCCGCTGCAGTTGCCCGACGGTCTTGAGCTCAGCATCACCACCTCGCTGGGCTTGAGTTTCTATCCCGACGATGCCGCCGACGCCGAGCGTCTGCTCAAGCAGGCCGACGTGGCGATGTATTCGGCCAAGGGCATGGGTCGCAACAATTTCCAGGCCTATGTGGCGGTGTCCGAGGAATCGCATCGCCAGCGCCTCGCGCTCGAAGCCAAGCTGCGTCAGGCCGAGCGCAATGGCGAGCTGCGCGTGTTCTACCAGCCGCAGGTCGATGCGCGCAGCGAGGACATCATCGGCATGGAAGCGCTGCTGCGCTGGGAGCATCCCGAGCTGGGGATGATCAGTCCGGGCTTCTTCGTGCCACTGGCCGAGGAAACGGGGCTGATCATCTCGATCGGCGAGTGGGTGCTGCGGGCCGCCTGCAAGGAGGCGCGGCGCTGGTGTCAGGAACATGGGCTGGCCTTGCGTCTGGGCGTGAACCTTTCGCCGCTGCAACTGCGCCAGCCGCATCTGGTGCGCACGGTGGCGACGGTGCTGCGCGAAACCGGACTCGACCCGCATCAGCTCGATCTGGAAGTGACCGAGAGCATCAGCGCGAAGACGATTCCGAATCTGATCGAAACGCTCAACGGCCTGCGCGAGCTGGGTTGCGGCATTTCGCTCGACGATTTCGGTACCGGTCAGTCCTCGCTCGACTACATCCGGCGCTTCCCCGCCGACCGCATCAAGATCGATCAGGCCTTCGTGCGCAACATCGGTCTGGATCCCGACGACGAGGCGATCGTGCGCGCCACGCTGTCGATGGCACATGACCTCAACTGCAAGGTCGTCGCCGAGGGCGTGGAGACCGAGCAGCATTTCGAGTTCCTGCGCGAGGAAGGCTGCGACGAGCTGCAGGGCTTCCTGTTCTGCCGGCCGCTGTCAGTCGCCAGTTTCGACAATCTGCTCAAGGAGCGTGCGCGTCAGCTCGGTACGCTCGGGGCGCGAGCGTGAGCGTGAGCGGCACGCTCGACGGCAGCGGCGAACTTTCGGCCGCAGCGGGAGTCCAAGCCGCGAACCTGTGGCGGACCACGAACATGGAGCAGGGCCCGCATGGGTGAAAGCGACTCGGACAAGGCGCTCGTCGAGCGTGTGCAGAAGGGGGACAAGCGTGCCTTCGACCTCTTGGTCAGGAAATACCAGCACAAGCTGGTGGGCGTCATTTCCCGCTACATCAATGACTGGAGCGAGTGCCAGGACGTCGCCCAGGACACCTTCGTGCGCGCCTACCGCGCGATCGGCTCGTTTCGCGGCGATGCCCAGTTCTATACCTGGATCTACCGCATCGCGATCAACACCGCCAAGAACCACCTCGTCGCGCAGGGCCGCCGGCCGCCGACCGAGGACATCGCCGTCGAGGATGCAGTCCAGTTCGAGGGCGCCGGGCGTCTGCAGGAGTCGGCGACTCCCGAGCGCGAATTGATGCGTCAGGAAGTTGAACAAACCGTGTTTTCCACTGTCCAAGAGCTGCCCGAGGAGCTGCGGGCCGCGATTACGCTGCGCGAAGTCGACGGCCTGAGTTACGAGGAGATCGCGGAAGCGATGAAATGCCCGATCGGTACGGTCAGGTCACGCATCTTCCGCGCCCGTGAAGCGATCGACGAGAAGCTGCGTCCGCTGTTGTCGGAAGGAAGGAAGACCCCATGAACGAGAACCGCCGCGAGTCCCTTTCCGCCCTCAAGGACGATGCCTTGAGCAAGGACGAATTGCGCTTCGTGCTGGCTGGCCTCGCCGCCGACGAGGACGCTGCGCAGCGTTGGGGCCGCTATCACCTCGCCGGCCAGATCCTGCGCCATGAGCGCCCCTTGCTGCTCGATGACGGTCTCGCGCGAGCGGTGATGGCAGCGATTGCGAACGAACCCTCCGTGGCGCAACCACACTTCGGGCAGCGACTGCTGCGCTGGGGAGCCGGTGGTGCGATCGCGGCCTCGGTGGCCGTGATGGCCCTCATTGCCACGCGTCCCGGCGATGGGCCCACGACCACTCCGTATTCCCCGCCTGCACCGGCGCTGGCACGCACGACGCCGACGGCAGCGAATCCTGCAGCTTCGATTGCTGCCTTGCCGGCGTCGGCGACGACGTCGAGCCTTGGCATCGGCGAGGTGCGACCACCCCTGCTCGTGCCCAATGCGCCGATCGATACTGCGCCGGCGAGTTATGGGGTCGAAACCCCCTTGGTGCCTGCGCTCGATCCGCGCTTCTCGGTCTATGCGCGCAATGGCGCGAGCGTGCCTGCGAGTGGCTATGTGTTGTTGCTGACGCCGGTCGAACGCAAGGTCGAGAGCGCGCCGCGGCGCAATCCCTGAGTTTTCGCACTTCGCGCGACACCTTGTCGCTTGGCGATGCGTGTGCGGCGGCTTCCCTGTTCCTGCGTCCGCATCCGACTCAATGCTGAATCGCAAGACATGAGCCTTTGAACTTTGCGCCTTGTCCATCGTCCCATGCGCACTGCTTTCGATGATCGGTGGCAGCAGGGGTGCGATGGGCTGCAGCCATCGTTGCCGAACTGCGGGCAAAACCTTTCCTTCCTCAACACTGCGAGGCAATCATGACGATGATTTCACGGGGCGCGCTGTTTTCGCGCGCGATGCTGGTTCCGGTGCTGGCCTTGTTCCTGGCCGCCGGCGAAGTGGCAGCGGCTGACCTTCCCGATTTCAGTCCCTTGGTCGAAAAATACGGCCCGGCCGTGGTCAACGTGCAGGCGACCGGCAATCCGGACACCCAGTCGCAACAGGGGCCGGATCAGCAGGAAGTGCCGGAGATCTTCCGCCGCTTCTTCGGCCCGCAGATGCCGATGCCGCGCCAGCGCGGTGCGCGAGTGTCGATGGGTTCGGGTTTCATCATTTCCAGCGACGGCTACGTGCTCACCAACAACCATGTGGTCGAAGGCAGCGATCAGGTGACGGTGCGGCTGTCCGATCGGCGCGAACTTGATGCCAAGGTGATCGGCACCGATGCGCAGTACGACATCGCCTTGCTCAAGCTCAACGCGAGCAATCTGCCGGTGGTGAGCATCGGTGATTCGCGCAAGATCAAGCCGGGCAACTGGGTGGTCGCGATCGGCTCGCCGTTCGGCTTCGATCACTCGGTGACGGCCGGCATCGTCAGTGCGATCGGGCGCAATTTCGGCGGCGCCGACCAGCAGTACGTGCCCTTCATCCAGACCGACGTGCCGATCAATCGCGGCAACTCGGGTGGCCCCTTGTTCAATCTCGATGGACAGGTGGTCGGCATCAACTCGCAGATTTTCTCCAACACCGGCGGATTCATGGGCGTGTCCTTCGCGATTCCGATCGACATCGCGATGAATGCGGTCGAGCAGATCAAGACCACCGGTCGCGTCAGCCGCGGCATGATCGGCGTGCAGATCCAGAACGTCGATCGCGAACAGGCCAAGGCACTCGGCCTGCCGCGCACCGGCGGCGCCTTGGTCAACAAGGTCACACCGGGCGGCGCGGCCGACAAGGCCGGCGTCCAGCTCGGTGACGTGATTCTCGCCTTCGCCGGTCGCGACATCGTGATGTCAGCCGACCTGCCGCCGCTGGTGGGCTCGTCCAAGCCGGGCAGCAAGGCTGATCTGACCATCTGGCGCGAAGGCAAGACGCTGACGATTCCGGTCACGGTCGGCGAACTTCCGGCAGACAAGGACGCCTTGGCAAGTGCGCGTGGCGCCACGCCAAGCGCGGTCGCCGGCAATGCGCTGGGCATCGTCGTCGACGAGCTCACCGCCGAGCAGCGCAAGCAACTGGGTATCACCGACAATCAGGGCGTGGTAGTGCAGCGCATTGCCGGCAATCTGTCGCGCCGCAGTGCGCTGATGCCGGGCGACGTGATCCTCATGGTCGGGCGCAAGCCGGTGAAATCACCGGCCGACTTCAATGCCAGCGTCAAGGAGGCCAAGCCGGGCGATTCGATCATGCTGCTGGTACGGCGCGAGGATCAGACCCAGTTCGTGGCGGTGACCGTGCCCAAGGCACAGCCCGAGCGCGAATGAGCCTGGATTGATACTTGAGGTACAAGCGATGGGGCCTGCGGGCCCCGTCGTGTTTTCCGGGTCGCACAGGGAAAGCACCGCATGGGTCGATGAAATCGCCGCGCTTCGTGCGATAATCCCGCGTTTGCCGGGGCCGGGTGCCGCCGGAGCAGCCCGGTACGCATGACCAACATCCGCAATTTCTCGATCATTGCCCACGTCGATCACGGCAAGTCCACGCTTGCCGACCGCATCATCCAGTTGTGCGGAGGTCTGACTGCGCGCGAGATGGAAGCCCAGGTGCTCGACAACAATCCGATCGAGCGCGAGCGCGGCATCACCATCAAGGCGCAATCGGTGTCGCTGCCATACAAGGCCAAGGACGGGACGGTCTACCAACTCAATTTCATCGACACGCCCGGCCACGTCGACTTCAGCTACGAGGTCAGCCGTTCGCTGGCCGCCTGCGAAGGCGCCTTGCTGGTGGTCGATGCCGCGCAGGGCGTCGAGGCGCAATCGGTCGCCAACTGCTACACCGCGGTCGAGCAGGGGCTCGAAGTCGTGCCGGTGCTCAACAAGATCGATCTGCCGACGGCCGACATCGATCGCGCCAAGGCCGAGATCGAAGCGGTGATCGGCATCGACGCTGCCGATGCGATCGCGATCAGCGCCAAGACCGGTCAGAACGTCGAGGCCGTGCTCGAGGCGATCGTGGCGCGCATCCCGCCGCCCAAGCCACGCGATACCGACAAGTTGCAGGCGCTGATCATCGATTCCTGGTTCGACAATTACCTCGGCGTGGTTTCGCTGGTGCGCGTGATGCAGGGCGAGCTCAAGCCACGCGACAAGCTGCTCGTGATGTCGACCGGACGGACCCACGAGGTCGATCAGGTCGGTGTGTTCACGCCCAAGCGCGCGCAGCGCGACAAGCTCGGCATGGGCGAGGTCGGCTGGGTCACGGCTTCGATCAAGGACGTGCACGGTGCGCCGGTCGGCGACACCTTGACTCTCGCACGCGATCCCGCCACCAAGCCGCTGCCGGGTTTCCAGCAGATGCAGCCGCGCGTGTTCGCGGGCTTGTTTCCGGTCGTGGCCGAGGATTACCCCGACCTGCGCGAGGCGCTCGAAAAGCTCAAGCTCAATGATGCTGCGCTGTACTTTGAGCCGGAAACCTCGGAAGCGATGGGCTTCGGCTTTCGCTGCGGCTTCCTCGGCCTGCTGCACATGGAGATCATCCAGGAGCGGCTCGAGCGCGAGTACGACCTTGACCTCGTCACCACGGCGCCGACGGTCGTCTACGAAATCCTGCTCACCGACGGTCAGGTGGTGCGCCTGGACAATCCCGCCAAGCTGCCGCCAGTGCAGACGGTCGAGGAGGTTCGCGAACCGATCATCGTCGCCAACATCCTCACGCCGCCCGACTACATCGGCAACGTGATCAAGCTGTGCGAGGAAAAACGCGGCGTGCAGCGCTCGATCAACTATCTCGCCACCCAGGTGCAGATCAGCTACGAGTTGCCGCTGGCCGAAGTCGTGCTCGATTTCTTCGACAAGCTCAAGTCGGTGTCGCGTGGCTATGCCTCGATGGACTATCACTTCGAACGCTTCCAGAACGGGCCATTCGTGCGCGTGGACATCCTCATCAATGGTGACCGCGTCGATGCGCTGAGTCTGATCCTGCATCGCTCCAGCGCCGATCGGCGCGGGCGCGATCTGGTCGAGAAGATGAAGGACCTGATCCCGCGCCAGATGTTCGATGTGGCGATCCAGGCCGCGATCGGCGCCCAGATCATCGCCCGCTCCACCGTCAAGGCATTGCGCAAGAACGTGCTGGCCAAGTGCTACGGTGGTGACATCACGCGCAAGCGCAAGCTGCTGGAGAAGCAGAAGGAAGGCAAGAAGCGCATGAAGCAGGTGGGCAGTGTCGAGATTCCGCAGGAAGCCTTCCTCGCGGTCTTGCAGATGGACAAGTAGTCGCTGCCCGTCATGGCCGCTGGGTGTGGGTCAGGGGCGTGACAAAGCGCTGGGGAATTCCGGAGCCAAACATGAATTTCGATTTCGCATTGCTGCTGGTCGTGCTGACGGGAACCGCCGGTGTCATCTGGCTGTTCGATCTGCTGCTGCTCGCGCCGCGTCGGCGCCGTCGCGCGCAGACGATCGCGGCAATGACCGCACTGAGCGATGAAGAGCGCGATGCCCGTAAGCGCGATGCCTTGCGCGAATCGGTGGTGGTCGAATATGCACACTCGTTCTTTCCGGTGCTGTTCCTGATCCTGTTGTTCCGCTCGTTCATCGCCGAACCGTTCAAGATTCCCTCGGGCTCGATGATGCCGACCCTGCTGGTCGGTGACTTCATTCTCGTCAACAAGTTTTCCTACGGCGTGCGCCTGCCGGTGCTCAACAAGCGCATCCTCGCCACCGGCGAGCCCAAGCGTGGCGATGTGTTCGTGTTCCGCTATCCGAAGAATCCGAAAGAGGACTACATCAAGCGCGTGATCGGCCTGCCCGGCGACACGATCGAATACCGCAACAAGACCTTGTTCGTGAACGGCCAGCAGATCGCCGAGACCGATCTGGGAGCCTACTCGGGGCCGAGCGAGCCCGGCCGCCCGGCCGATGGCGCCGAGCTCAAGCTCGAGAACCTCGGCGGCGTCGAGCACCAGATCCTCGAGGTGCCGCGCGCCTGGGTCGGCCATGAGGGCACCTGGACGGTGCCGCCAGGCCACTACTTCGCGATGGGTGACAACCGCGACAACAGCGCCGACAGCCGTTTCTGGGGTTTCGTGCCCGAGGAAAACCTGGTCGGCCGGGCGTATCTCGTCTGGATGAATTTCGGTAATTTGAATCGTATCGGCACCGTGATCAAATAAGATGCGCGGCAGCAGTCCGCATCCGGCCATCGAGGGAGTACGCACATGCACCACAAGAGCAAAGGCATCACGCTGATCGGTTTCGTCATTGTCCTCGTCGTCGCCGGCTTTTTCGCCTATGTGGCGATGAAGCTGATCCCCGCGTACACGGAATATTTCGGCGTGGTGAAATCGATGGATCAGCTGAGCAAGGAGCCGGGCGTCGCGAGCAAATCACTCGACCAGTTGAGGCGTGACCTCGGTTTCAAGTTCAGCACGCAGTATGTCGATGAACAGAACGTGCCCTTGAGCTCGGTCACTGCGGTGCGCGATGCCGGCAAGGTGATTCTGCGCACGGCCTACGAACGGCGTATCCCGTTCATGTACAACGTCGACCTTCTGGTCAGTTTTGATCATTCCATCAATCTGACCAGCAACACGGGTGAGTGAGTCGGGCACCCTCGGGCATCACTTTGCCGACGCTGCCTTGCGTGAGCGTGCGCTCACCCATCGCAGCGCGGCGCATGCGAACAATGAGCGGCTGGAGTTCCTCGGCGATGCGCTGCTCAACCTGCTCGTCGCCGAGCTCATTTTCGAACGGCATCCGCGTGCGAGCGAGGGCGAGATGACACGCTTGCGCGCGGCGCTGGTCAACGGCAACGCGCTGGCCGGCATGGCGCGTGCGCAGCAGTTGGGCGATCTCCTGCACCTGGGGCCCGGTGAACTCAAGAGTGGTGGTCATCGTCGCGATTCGATCCTCGCCGATGCCTTCGAGGCGTTGGTGGCTGCGGTCTATCTCGATGGCGGCTGGGAAGCCTGCAGACAGCGAGTGCGTGACCTGTTCGCGCCGCTGGTGGAAGCGGGCGAGCGCACGCCCAAGGATGCCAAGACCCGGCTGCAGGAGCTGTTGCAGGCGTGCGGGATGCAGCTGCCAGTCTATGAACTGCTCGCCACCGCTGGCGAGGAACATGCACGCGTGTTCACCGTCAGTTGCCGCGTCGATTCGATCGAAAGAAGTTTTGAAGGCAGCGCATCGAGCCGCCGCGCCGCCGAGCAGATTGCGGCTGAGCAGGTTCTGGCCGTGATGGAAAACCAGGGATCCGATGAGCACTGAGTCGACACCGCATCGCTTTGGCACCGTGGCCCTCGTCGGCCAGCCCAACGTCGGCAAGTCGACCTTGCTCAATGCAATGCTCGGCCTGCGGCTATCGATCGTCACCCCCAAGCCGCAGACCACGCGCCACCGCATCCTCGGCATCGTCACCCGCCCCGACGCCCAGATCGCACTGCTCGACACACCCGGCCTGCATCGACAGACGCGTCGCGCGCTCAATCACCAGCTCAACCGCATTGCCCGCCAGGCGCCCGAAGAGGCCGACGTGCTCGTGCACGTGATCGACGGCCCGAAATGGAACGACGAGGACGAAGCGATCTGGAAATTGCTCGCGCCACTGGGCAAGCCGGTGCTGCTGGCGGTGAACAAGGTCGACAAACTCGCCGACAAGACGCGTCTACTGACCTTTGCCGCGCAGGTCACGCGCGAGCATGACTATGCCGGAGTGCATTTCCTGTGTGCGCGGCGCGGCGACGGCGTGGCGGTGTTGCTCGACGACATTGCCCAACTGCTGCCGGAAGGAGAGGCGGCCTACGCCGAAGACGAATTCACCGATCGCAGTGAGCGCTTTCTCGCCGCCGAACTGGTGCGCGAGCAGCTCATGCTCCTGTTGGGCGATGAATTGCCGTATGCGACTGCGGTCGAGATCGAGCAATTCGAAGACACTGCAAAGATCACGCGCATCGGCGCGGTGATCTGGGTCGAGCGCGAAGGACAGAAGGGCATCGTGATCGGGGCTGCGGGTGCCCAGCTCAAGAAAATCGGCAGCGCCGCCCGCCGCGGGATGGAGCGTCTGTTCGAACGGCGCGTGCATCTGGAACTGTGGGTGCGCGTGCGTGAATCATGGAGCGACGACGCCGCCGCGCTCAAGCAATTTGGTTATACCGACTGAGGCGCTGCGGACACGTCGATGCGCGTCGAGGGACAGCCCGCTTTCGTCCTGCACGCGCGAGCCTGGCGCGAAACTTCGCTGCTGCTGGAGATCTTCAGCCGCGACCACGGCCGGGTCGGACTGGTGGCGCGTGGCGTGCGCCGGGAACGCAGCCGCTGGCCACGCGGCCTGTTGCAGCCGTTGCAGCCGCTGTTGCTCGATTGGGTCGCCCGCGGCGAACTGGGCACCTTGGTTGCCGCCGAAGCCGCAAGTGCGTCCTTGCAGCCGCAGGGTCAGACCCTGCTTGCAGCGATGTACGTCAATGAATTCGTGTTGCGCCTGAGTGGTCGTGGCGATCCGCATCCACAAGCGTTCTCTTTGTATGCGCAGTGCCTGGCGCGGCTGGCCGATGAGGACGCGGTGGCATGGACGCTGCGCCGCTTCGAGCGCGATTTCCTCGCCGAAATCGGCTACGGCCTCGTACTGGAACGCGCCGCGGATGGCTCAGTCTTGCAGCCTGAACTCGACTACGGCTACGACCCCGAAGAAGGCGCGCGGCTCTGGTCCGGACAAGGTTCCGGCCTGCGCATTTCCGGCGCCGCGTTGCTTGCACTGGCAGCCGATGTGCGCCCGCCTGCCGAAGGGCTGCGCGAGTTGCGCGGCCTCGTACGCGCCGTGGTGCGCCATCTGATCGGCGGTGAGCTGAAATCCTGGCGACTCGCGCGCAGCGCAGCGGCTCCGTCGCGCTGAAGCTCAGGTGGGTGCGCTGCCCTTGATCGCGTCATGCACGTGGCCACACTCGATGAGCAAGGACTCGATCGCGTTGTCCGGCCAGGCATCGTGCTCAAGGCGTTCGCGCAGGCTTGCGATCGCAGCGATCAAGCCGGGCGCACCGCAGAAGCCTGCGGATGCCGACAGTCGGTGCAGGCGGGCGCGCAGCGCGTCGCGATCCTTCTGCGCCGCAAACTGCGCAAGCTCGGCGGGCAAGCCAGCCAACTCGGCAGCAAACAATCCGCGCAGCGCGATGACGATCGCGGCGTCCCCGCCCGTCGTGCGCAGCGCCTGTGCATCATCGAGTCGGCATGTCGGTTCGGACTCGGATGCGAATCCGACTTGCGGCAGCCTGCGCGCAAGGGCGTCGCGCAAGGCCTGTATCGTGATCGGTTTGGCCAACACCTGGTCAAAACCTCGCACCTTGAGCGCGGCCGTTTTCGTGACGTCGAGCTCCGCACTGGTCGCCCAGATCGGTGCGGCGCGCGAGGGGCCGCTGCCAGCACGGATCATTGCAAGAACGGCGCAGCCGTCATGGACAGGCATGTTGAGGTCGAGCACGAGCAGGTCGAAGGCATGCTCCTGCGCGAGTGCCAACGCCCGTCCGCCATCCGTCGCGGACACAACATCGACGCCCAGTTTCGTGAAGGCCTCGGCAAGAAACTGCAGGCTCATGGGATTGTCATCGGCAACGAGCAGGCGTGGACGCGACATGATCGATCCGTCCGTGGCGGCGTTGCGGCAGAATGGGGCGTGATGCGCCTTTCGTCAAACCCAGTCCTGATCCTGTGCTGCCTGGCCATGTTTGCAGCGACGCAAGCGGCCGCGCGCAGCCTGCGCCTGCAGGCGGCGCATGTGGAAGCGCCGAGCCTGAGCCTTGAGGGCGTGCGCCTTGATGCGCAGCTCGACACTGATGGCGGCAAGCTGCAGGTGGTTGCGCAGCGGCTGCGGATTGCTGAGCTTGGCGTGGATCAGGTCCTCGATTGGCAATGCGTGCTCAAACGCGAGGGCGATGCGCAGGTCTGCGATGGGCCCTTGCGGTTGTCTGACGGGCGCAGCGCGCAACTGCGCGTGCGCCTCGCGCGTGAGCAGCTCGCTCTGCGGCTTGAGCAGGATGCCTTCGAAGGCGTCTTGCAATGGCCTCTCGGTGCCGGAACGACTGCGCTCAAGCTGCGCAGCTTGCCTGCGGCGTGGGTCGCTCCGGTCTTGGCCAGACACTGGGGCGGCGGCAGTCTGCGTGCGGGACTGGTCGAAGCCGAGCTGACGATCGATGCTGCGCAGCGGGCGCATGCAAGTGGTTCGATCACGGGGCTCACGCTCGGCACGCATGATGGCACGCTCGCACTCGATGGCGTTGACATCGAAGGCGAGGGCAATTGGTCCGTGACGAACGGTATCGCCCGGATCGGTGCGCAGTTGCGCCTCGCGCGCGGACGTCTGGACGTTGGCGTGCTGCACGCGCAATTGCCGCAGGCGCCGGTCGATCTGGCGCTCGATGTGCGGCGCGGCGTCGATGCGGTCTGGGACATCGCGCAGCTGAATTGGCGCGATCCTGACGTGCTCGAATTCGACGCCGCTGCCCGCTTCGACCCGCGCGAGCTTGCGCCCTTGCGGCGTCTCCAATTGCATCAGGCGCGCGCGGTGTTCCCGCTCGCCCTGCAACGCTATGGTCGCGGTGTGCTCGCTGCACAGGAATTGAATGATCTTGCACTCGTCGGCGAACTGCGCGGCAGTGCGGAACTGGACGGTGAGGGCTTGATCCGCGCCGCGGCCGCGACCGATCGATTGGATCTGCGCGAGCCGCAGCGTGCGATCTCGATCGAAGGATTGCGCGGTGGTCTGGATTGGCGACGTGATGGCCACGGCGAAATCAGGCCGCTTTCCTTTGCGCATGCGCGCTTGGGCGACATCGCCGTCGACGCACTGCGTTCGCGCTGGCAGATTCGCGATCGGGCGGCGCATCTGATCGGGCCGCTGAGTGCGCGGCTCTTGGGCGGCAAACTCGTGGCGCAAGACTTGACGCTGCGCGAGCCTGCTGCGGATGTGACCTGGTTGCAGGGGCGCGTGGGCGTGCGGGGCATGGGCCATGACGCCACCGATGGCAGTTTCGGGATTGCCAATCTCGCCGCTGATCTGGATCTCAGACTCGCCGGTGCGCTCGATGCGCTGCATATCGCGGCTGACGCGAGTCTGCACGGCGGACAGGCGCTGGCTGGCAGCATCTATGTGGAGTTGCCGCAGACGCCGATCCACGCACGGATCGGAGCCGCTCTTTCGTCATCGGTGTGGAAGGTCGATCGCTTCGACTGGCGTGACCCGGGCGTGCTCGATGCGAGCCTGCATGGACAGTGGAACCCGCTCACGCACCAGTGGCAGGCACTGCAGGCGCAGCTGCGCGAGCTCGATCTTGCGCTTGCAACCGACCGCTACGCGCGCAGTTGGCTCGCCACGCGTGGCTATGGCGAGTTGCAGGCACGCGGTCGCGCGCAGGGCGCGGTCGCGCTCGAAGCGGGACGCGTGCGCGGCTTTTCATTCGAGGCGAAGAAAGTCGATCTCGTCGATGGTGCAGGGCGCTTCGCGCTCGAAGGACTCGATGGCGCGCTTGACTGGAGCGCCGACACGCCGCGCGCTCCAACTGCTCTTGGCTGGCGGCACGCGGAGTTCTACAGGGTCCCGTTCGGTGCAGCGCGTTCGCAGTGGACGGCCGACCGCGAAAGCCTGCGTCTGGCCGCGCCGTTGGCCGTGGATGTGCTGGGCGGGCAGTTGCGACTGGAGAAGTTCATTGCCCAGCCCGCATCGCCGCGTGGCGATCGCTATGAAGCCTCGTTCGCGGTGGTCGGCGTGCAGTTGCCGCAGATGTCGGCGGCCTTCGGCTGGCCGATCTTTCCCGGCAATCTGTCGGGCGGCATTCCCGAAATCGAATTCGTCGGCGATCGCATCGATTTCCATGGTGGCTTGGACCTGTATCTGTTCGACGGCCATCTGGGCGTCAACACCATGAGCCTGGAGCGACCCTTCGGCAGCGAGCCCGCGCTCGGCGCCAATATCCATTTCGAGAATTTCGACCTCGAACAACTCACCAGCGCTTTTTCCTTCGGCAGCATGAGCGGGCGCCTGTTCGGCACCATCGATGATCTGCGCCTGCTTGATTGGGGCACGGTCGCCTTCGATGCCTGGTTGCGCACCAAGGGCGGCGGCAAGATGAGCTACACCGCGGTCGATGACATCACCGGCATCAGCAGCGGCGCGCCGGCGCTGCAGAATCTCGCGCTCAAGCTCGTCAATACCTTCCGCTTCGGACAACTCGGTGTGCGTTGCCGATTGCGCGATGAGATCTGCACGATGGGCGGCGTCGATCCCGTGCCTGAACGGCTCGATGCCGATCACTCGCTCGATGCGCGTGGCTACGCTATCGTCAAGGGTGCGGGCCTGCCGCGCATCGACATCGTCGGTCATCGCCGCCATGTCGATTGGCCCACCTTGGTACGCCGTCTGCGTGATGCGACCCGGGGGCAGGCGCCCGTCATCGAGTGAATCGGAGGTTTCATGCGTCGTCCGCTTGCCGTCCTTGCCCTGTTCATCGCCTGCGTCGCGCCGGTCGCTTGCGTGACGATCAATGTCTACTTTCCCGAGGCTGCCGCGCAGAAAGCGGCGGGCCAGTTCGTCGACAAGGTGCTCGGTGGCGAGGCGCCTGCGCCCAGCGATCCGCCCCCCGCGCCAGAGCGCAAGAATCCAGCCGCGGCCTTGCTCGACCTCTTGGTGCCCAGCGCGCATGCGCAGGGCGCCGACATCACCGTGCAGACACCGCAGATCCAGGCGATTCAGGTACGCATGCAGGAACGCTTCTCGACGCAGTTGCGTGCGCACTTCGACAGCGGTGCCCTCGGTTTCACGCGCGACGCCCTGGTCGCCGTGCGCGATGCAGCCTTGATTCCACTCGCCCAGCGTGCTGCGATCAATGCGGCAGTCGCCGCCGAGAATCGTGACCGCGAGGCCGCCTATCGCGAGATCGCGCTCGCCAACGGCCATGCCGACTGGGCGCCGCAGATTCGTGCGACGTTTGCGCAGCAATGGATCGAGCGGGCCCGGCCCGGCTGGTACTATCAGGATTCCCACAGTGTCTGGCAGCGCAAGTAGCGTCGCACGGCGCGCCGCCCCTGTCCGCAACCGATGAATCAGATCACCGAAGTTTCGATCACCGACCTTTCCCATGATGGTCGTGGTGTCGCCCACGTCAATGGCAAGACCCTGTTCGTGGCCGGCGCTCTGCCGGGCGAGACGGCGCGCGTGCGCATCGTCAAGCGCAGCCGCCATTTCGACGAGGCCAAGGTCGAGGAGTTGCTGCAACGCTCGCCCGAGCGCATCGCCCCGCGCTGTCCGCATTTCGGCGGTTGCAGCGGTTGCACGCTGCAGCACCTGCCGCCGGCTGCGCAGATCGCCGCCAAGCAGCGCGTGCTCGCCGAGAATTTCGAGCGCATCGGCAAGGTCGCGCCGCTGCGCTGGCTCGAACCGCTGACTGCCGAGCCTTGGGGCTATCGACGCAAGGGCCGGCTGTCGGTGAAATGGGTGGCCAAGAAAGACAAGGCACTGGTCGGCTTCCGCGAGGACAATCCGCGCTTCGTTGCCGATCTGAGCGAGTGCCACACCTTGCTGCCTGCGATCGGCCTGCGTCTGGCCGAGTTGTCGCGCCTGGTCGGCTCGCTGACCGCGCGTGAGCAGATCGCGCAGATCGAGATTGCCGCCGGCGATCAGTGCGTTGCGCTGACCTTTCGCCATCTGCAGCCGCTCGTGGACAGCGATCGCGCCGCGCTCGTCGACTTCGCCAAGGCCCATGAGATCGCGATCCTGCTGCAAAGTGGCGGGCCCGACAGCGTCGTGCCGTTGTGGCCCGAACAGGTGTCGCTGTCGTTTCGCATTCCCGACTTCGACATCGACATCGCGTTTCGCCCGCTCGACTTCATCCAGGTCAATGGCGGCATGAACCTGCGCATGATCGCGCGCGCGCTCGAACTGCTCGAATTGAATGCCTCCGACCACGTGCTCGACCTGTTCTGCGGCCTCGGCAATTTCACCTTGCCGATTGCGCGGCGCGCAGGCGAGGTGGTCGGCGTCGAAGGTGAGGCGGCGTTGGTGGCGCGCTCGCGCGAGAACGCGCAAGCCAATGGCATCGGCAATGTCGAGTTCTTCGCCGCCGATCTGGCCGCCGATCAGGCTGATGCGCCGTGGGCGCGACGCAGCTACCACAAGCTGCTGCTCGATCCGCCACGCTCGGGCGCGGCCGCCGTGCTCGAATACCTGCCGCGCAAGGGCTGCGATCGCATCGTTTATGTGTCCTGCCATCCGGGTTCTCTTGCTCGCGATGCCGGAACCCTGGTCAATCGGCACGGTTTCACGCTTGAGGCGGCCGGCGTGATGGACATGTTTCCGCATACCGCGCACGTGGAATCGATCGCGCTGTTCGTGCGCTGAATGACGGCTGCCGCGCGGCCTGTGTCTGAAGCCCCGTTCGGCCCATCGACGCTGCGCCAGCGCCGCTTGCCGGTACAATCGGCGGTTTGACAGGGCCCTGCGGCCGCCGATGGGCGGCGCGCGGGGAGTCCCGGGAAAGGCCGCAGATGCTCATCATTGGATTGGCTGGCAAGCGACTCGACGAGGCCGACCGCGCACGATTGGCGGTGCCGCAGGTCAGCGGCGTGATCCTGTTCGCGCGCAATTTCGACAGTCGCGAGCAGGTCGCCGCGCTGATCGACTCGATCCGCGCGGAGCGCGGTGGGCCCTTTCTCGTCTGTGTCGATCAGGAAGGCGGCCCGGTGCAGCGTTTTCGTGAAGGCTTCACGCGCCTGCCGCCGCTCGCGAGTCTGGGCGCACTGCATGATCGTGATCCGCAAGCCGCCGTCGCGCGCGCCGAAGAACATGCCTGGTTGATGGCGGCCGAGATGCGCGCGATCGGCATCGACCTCAGCTTTGCCCCGGTGGTCGATCTCGCACGCGGCAACCGCGCGATCGGCGTGCGCGCCCTGCATGCCGATCCGCAGGTGGTTTCGCGGCTCGCGCTGGCTTGCCTGCGCGGCATGCGCCTGGCCGGGATGGCGGCGACGATCAAGCATTTTCCCGGCCACGGCAGCGTGTCCGAAGACACCCATTTCGACGCCGCAATCGATTCGCGCAGCCTGGCCGACTTGCGAGTCAGCGACCTCGTGCCATTTGCCGACGCGATCGAGGCCGGCGCCGAGGCGGTGATGATGGCGCATGTCACCTACCCCGCAGTCGATGCGCTGCCGGCCGGTTATTCGCGCGTCTGGATCGATCAGGTGTTGCGCGGCGAACTCGGATTTCGCGGCCTGGTGATCGGTGATGACATCGGCATGGCCGCAGCCGAATCGATGGGGCCGATAGCCGCTCGCATCGAGGCGCATGTGCGCGCCGGCTGCGATCTGTTGCTGGCCTGTTCGCCAGCGATCGTCGACGAATCGATCGCTGCGGCGCGCGCGCATGTACCCTGTGCGCAGGCACGACTGGCCACGCTGCAGGGCGCGCTGGCGCCGACCTGGCGGGCGTTGGCGGACAATCCCCAGCGTGAACTCTTCATTGCGCGCCTCGCTGCGCTGGATACGGAAACGACGACATGAACAAGCAAGTTCCCCCTCTTGCTGCGGCGCTGGCAAGCGCCGAGCGCATCCACGATGGCGACGTGCTGGCCGCGGCGATCACGCGCATGGCCGGCGAGATCGACACCGAGCTGGCAGGTCGCCCGGCGGTGTTTCTCACCGTGATGCAAGGTGCCTTGCCGTTCGCGGGCCAGCTTGCCACCCTGCTGTCCTCACCACTGACATTCGATTACGTGCATGCCACGCGCTATCGCGGTGAAACCAGCGGCGGCGCGCTGCACTGGGTCAAGCGTCCGAACGTATCGCTGGCCGGCGCCACCGTGCTGCTGGTCGATGACATCCTCGATGAAGGTCACACCCTGGCCGAGATCCGCGACTATTGCAGCGCGCAAGGTGCAGCGCGTGTCCTGATCGCGGTACTGTGCGAGAAACGGCATGGCCGTGGCGTCGGACTCCGCGCCGAATTCGTCGGCGTCGAAGTCCCCGATCGCTATGTGTTCGGCTATGGCATGGACTATCACGAGCAGGGACGGAACCTGCCGGCCATCTACGCGGTGGATGCATGACACGCACGATCGACCTCGCCCTGATTGGCGGCACCGGCCTGTATCGGTTCCCGGACCTGCAGGGCGTCGAGCGGCATGCGCTCGATACGCCATACGGCCATCCATCCGACAGCATCGTGATCGGCACGGTCGGCAGACATCGCATCGCGTTTCTCGCGCGGCATGGCGAGTCGCACACGATTCCGCCGCATCGCGTGAACTATCGCGCCAACCTGTGGGCCTTGCATCATCTGGGTGCGCGCCGCGTGATCGGCATCAACGCGGTGGGCGGCATTCGTGCCGACATGGTGCCGCGCATCCTTGCGGTGCCCGATCAGATCATCGACTACACCAGTGAACGCATCACCAGCTTCTGCGATGTTGCCGGAGCGCAGGTGCGCCACATCGATTTCAGCGAGCCGTATACGGCGAGTCTGCGCCAAGGCTTGATCGAAGCGGCCGACAGCATCGGCATTGCGATCGTCGATGGGGGCTGCTACGGCGCAACCCAGGGCCCGCGACTGGAAACCCGCGCCGAGGTTTCACGCATGCGCCGGGATGGCTGCGACCTGGTTGGCATGACCGGAATGCCCGAAGCGGCGCTCGCGCGCGAGCTGGATCTTGAATATGCCTGCATCGCGCTGATCGCCAACTGGGCGGCGGGTTGTGGCGAGACGAAGGAAATCAGTCTGGCCGAGATCTACGCCAATCTGGCCGCGGCAACCGCGCAGGTTCCGACCTTGGTCGTGGCCTTGCTCGAAGGCCTTTGACCTTCAGCAATCGCGGTACGGCTGACTAGAAACCGCCCGAAACCCGCAGCTGATTTGCGTTTGCAGGCGATGAGCCTTTCAGGCGTGATCCTTGACCGTCGATCGGACGCGGCTTGATCGCCTACGCACGACGGTGCTTGAATTTCCCGGTGCACCAGCGTGTGCGCCCGCGCTGGCGGGCGGGGAGCTGCGCCGCACGCAGGGGATCATCCAGAGGGGTTCAAGGCAATGCGTACCGGTACCGTCAAGTGGTTCAACGATGCCAAGGGGTTTGGCTTCATCGCGCCCGAAGAGGGCGGCGAAGACATCTTCGTGCATTTTTCGGCAATCAATGCGCAGGGATTTCGCTCCCTGCAGCAGGGCCAGCGCGTGAATTTCGAAATCGTGCAGGGGCCCAAGGGCTCGCAGGCCTCGGGCGTGCAACCGATCAAGTGATCGATTCGTCGGAGACGAGTCCGGGCATGTACCGGACTCGGCGAGCTGAAGAAGTCCAGGATGGACTTTTTCAGCACCCTGCTGAGTGAAAAGCCCCGTCATCGACGGGGCTTTTTTTGCTTGAAGCCGAGGCGCCGGCTCAGGCTTGCTTGCTGCGCGCGAGCGCGAGCCAGGTGTCGACTACGGTATCGGGATTGAGCGAGACCGATTCGATGCCCTGTTCCATCAGCCATTGGGCGAGGTCGGGGTGATCGCTCGGGCCCTGGCCGCAGATGCCGATGTACTTGCCCTTGGCGCGTGCGGTCGAGATCGCCATTGCGAGCATTTTCTTCACCGCCGGATTGCGCTCGTCGAACAGGCTGGCGACGATCGCCGAGTCACGATCCAGGCCGAGCGTGAGCTGGGTGAGGTCGTTGGAACCGATCGAGAAACCGTCGAAGATGTCGAGGAATTCGTCGGCGAGCAGGGCGTTGGACGGCACCTCGCACATCATGATGACCTTGAGGCCGTGCTTGCCCTGTTCGAGGCCATGTTTCTTGAGCACCTCGATGACCTTGCGGCCTTCTTCCAGCGTGCGCACGAACGGGATCATCACCCAGGCGTTGTCCAGTCCCATCGTCTCGCGAACCTTCTTCATCGCGCGACACTCGAGCGCGAAAGCGTCCTCGAAACTCGGATCGACGTAGCGGCTGGCGCCGCGGAAGCCGATCATCGGGTTTTCCTCGTGCGGCTCGTAGCGCTTGCCACCGATGAGGTTGGCGTATTCGTTGGATTTGAAGTCGGACAAACGCACGATCACCGGATTGGGCGCGAATGCGGCCGTGATCGTGGCGATGCCTTCGGCGAGGCGATCGACGTAGAAATCGACCGGGCTGGCGTAGCCGGCGATGCGCTCGTCGATCTGGCGGCGGATCTCGGCATCCTGCTGCTCGTACTCGAGCAGGGCCTTGGGATGCACCGCGATGTGGCTGGCGATGATCATTTCCAGACGCGCGAGACCGACGCCGGCATTGGGCAGCATCGCGAAGTCGAAGGCGCGTTCGGGATTGGCGACGTTCATCATGATCTTGAGCGGTGCCGGCGGCATCGCGCCCAGATCCGCGGTGACGCGCTCGAAATCGAGCTTGCCCGCGTAGGCGAAGCCGGTATCGCCCTCGGCGCAGGAAACCGTGACTGCGGCGCCGTCGGGAATCGTGTCGAGGCCATTGCCGGTCCCCACGATCGCGGGCACGCCCAGCTCGCGCGCGATGATCGCGGCGTGGCAGGTGCGACCGCCGCGGTTGGTGACGATCGCCGCGGCGCGCTTCATCACCGGTTCCCAGTCGGGGTCGGTCATGTCGGCCACCAGCACATCGCCCGGCTGCACGCGATTCATGTCCTTGATCGAACGGATCACGCGCGCGGTGCCGGCGCCGATCTTCTGGCCGATCGAGCGGCCCTGCGCAAGCACGGGGCCGCGCGCCTTGAGCTGGAAGCGTTCGATCTGGGTGGCGCGTGCGCGCGACTTCACCGTTTCCGGTCGGGCCTGCACGATGTAGAGCTTGCCGGTGTTGCCGTCCTTGGCCCATTCGATGTCCATCGGCCGGCCGTAGTGTTGCTCGATCACCAGCGCCTGCTTGGCGAGCTCATGGACATCGGCATCGGTGATGCAGAAGCGGGCGCGATCGACGGCTGGCGTTTCCTCGATGCGCACGCGCTCGCCGGCCTTGGACGAATAGACCATGCGCTGCTGCTTGGCACCGATCTGGCGGCGCAGGATCGCCGGCTTGCCCGCCTTGAGCGTGGGCTTGTAGACGTAGAACTCGTCGGGATTGACCGCGCCCTGCACGACCATCTCGCCCAGGCCGTAGCTGCCGGTCACGAACACCGCATCGCGGAAGCCCGACTCGGTATCGAGCGTGAACAATACGCCGGATGCGCCCACGTCCGAGCGCACCATCAGCTGCACGCCGGCCGAGAGGAACACGTCCTCGTGCTTGAAGCCGTGATGCACGCGATAGGCAATCGCGCGATCGTTGTAGAGCGAGGCGAAGACTTCCTTGACCTTGTGCAACACATCCTCGATGCCGACCACGTTGAGGAAGGTTTCCTGCTGACCCGCAAACGAGGCATCGGGCAGGTCTTCGGCGGTGGCCGAGGAGCGCACCGCGACGGCGATGTCGTTGGCGCCGGCGTCCTTGCACAGCTTGGCGTAGGCGTCGCGAATCGCTGCATCGAGCTCGGCGGGCAGGGTGGTATCGACGATCCAGCCGCGGATTTCGGTTCCCGCTGCGGTGAGCGCATCGACGTCCTCGACATCCAGGCTCGACAGGCGCTGCTGGATCCTTGCCGCGAGGCCACTTTTTTCCAGATAGTCCTGAAACGCCTGCGCGGTGGTCGCGAAACCGCCCGGCACCGACACGCCAAGTTGGGCGAGGTTGCCGATCATCTCGCCGAGCGAGGCGTTCTTGCCGCCGACCTTGCCCAGATCGGACATGCGCAGGGAATCGAGCCAAAGGACGAGGTCGCTCAAGGGGATGCTCCGGAGTGGGGACAAGGCCGCTTTGCGGCAGTGCGCAATTTTCGGTCTTTGTCGCCGCAGGGGCAAGCCGCAGCGGCTCGATGCCGGGCTCGCGCCGCTCAGCAGCGCGGCCGCTTGCCGCAGTAAATCTCGTGCAGGAGCTGGATCACGCGCGCCGCCGGGCCTTCGGCGAGGGCGTAATGGATGGTCTGGCCATCGCGGCGCGTGGTGACCAGATTTTCGTCGCGCAGCACCGCCAGATGTTGCGACAGCGCGGGTTGGCTGAGGTCGAGGTGCTCGTTGAGCTGGCCTACCGAACGCTCGCCCTCGGCGAGCTGGCACAGGATCAGGAGGCGCTTGTCATTGCCCAGTGTCTTGAGCAGGCGGCTGGCATCGCCCGCATGAGCGCGCATCTGCTGCAGATCCAGCGACAGTTTCGGCTTGTTGTTGCGTGTCATCGGTGAATCCTCAAGCCGTGCTGGACTGCGCACGGCTGCGCGAGTGTAACAAGTCTTCGACATGAATATAAGTTGCAACGCATATGCGCACGGGCTAATATACGGACGTCGTTTGGCGACTGGAGGGTTCGGCAATGGCAAAGATCGTGGTGATGGGGGCGGGTCTTGGCGGCATGAGCGCAGCCTTTGAACTGCGCGAAACCTTGGGCAAGGCGCACGAGATCGTACTGATCGGCCAAGGGGATCGTTTCAGTTTCACGCCATCCAATCCGTGGCTGGCGGTGGGCTGGCGCAAGAGCGAGGACATCACGCTCGATGTCGCCGAGCATGCCGAGCGCAAGGACATTCGTTTCATCGCCGATGGCGTCGAACGCATCGAAGCCGGCGCGGACACCGTGATCACCGGTGTGGGCGAGCGCATTGGCTACGATTACCTGCTGATCTGCACCGGGCCGAAACTGGCCTTCGAGGACGTGCCTGGCAGCGGGCCCGAGATCGGTCACACGCAATCGGTGTGCACCACCCCGCACGCGGCGCAGGCCTGGCAGACCTATCAGGCGTTTCTCGCCGATCCGGGTCCGGTGGTGATTGGCGCGGTGCAGGGCGCGAGCTGTTTCGGTCCCGCCTACGAATTCGCGATGATCGTCGATGCCGATCTGCGCAAACGCAAACTGCGCGACAAGGTTCCGATGACCTTCGTCTCCAGCGAACCCTACGTCGGGCACATGGGCCTTGGCGGCGTCGGTGATTCCAGGGGATTGATGGAAGCGGAGATGCGCCAACGCCACATCCACTGGGTGGTCAACAGCAAGGTCACGCAGGTGCGCGAAGGCGAGATCGATGTGCTTGAGCACGATGCCAAGGGTCACGCGGGCGAGACGCGCACGCTGCCGTTCAAGTTCGCGATGCTGCTGCCGGCATTCAAGGGTGTGGACGCGGTGGCTGCCGTGGAAGGGCTGTGCAATCCGCGCGGTTTCGTGATCGTCGACAAGCACCAACGCAGCCTGAAGTATCCGAAGATATTTTCAGCCGGCGTGTGCGTGGCAATTCCTCCGGTCGAAGCCACGCCCGTGCCGACCGGCGCACCCAAGACCGGCTTCATGATCGAATCGATGGTCACCACCATCGTGCGCAACATCCAGGCCGAACTGGCGGGCAAGAAGCCGGATTTCGAGGGCACATGGAACGCCGTGTGCCTCGCCGACATGGGCGATACCGGTGCGGCTTTCGTCGCCTTGCCGCAGATTCCGCCGCGCAACGTGACCTGGACGAAGATCGGGCGTTGGGTGCATGTCGCCAAGGTCGCTTTCGAAAAATATTTCCTCTACAAGATGCGCCACGGCACCTCCGAGCCGGTGTACGAGAAATACATCCTCAGTGCGCTGGGCATCGAACGTCTCAAGGACACGCGTCACTGAGGCATCCACAGGCTGTTTTCGACCAACGGACCAGGAGTCCAAACCATGAATCTCGATCGTGCCGTGATGGCTTTTGCCGGCGTGATGATCCTCATCAGCGTGTTGCTCGTGCATTTCGTCTCGCCGTGGTGGCTGTTGTTCACGGCCTTCATCGGTCTCAACCTGCTGCAGGCCAGCTTCACCGGCTTCTGTCCGGCGGCGATGCTGTTCAAGAAGTTCGGTGTGCGCGGGGGCAGCTGTGCATTCAAGTAAGGCGCTTCTGATCCTTGCACTGGCTGCCTTGCTTGCCGCGTGTGGTGGCAACGGCAAGGACGCCCGCGTGCCGTCCTTGCCGGAGCTGTCGACGATTGAAGTCGGTGCGGCCGACACGAGTCCGGGGCAGGCCTGGGATGGTGTCGTCGAGGCCGTGCGACGCGCGGATCTGGCCGCGCAGACGAATGGCCGTGTCGAGCAGCTTGCGGTCGATGTCAACGATCGCGTGGCTGCCGATGCCGTGCTGTTGCGCATCACCGCTGGCGAGCAGGATGCCGCGCTGAACACCGCGCGCGCGCAATTGCGTGCAGCCGAGGCCAGCGCAGCCGAAGCGCAGACGCAATATGCACGCTACGAGTCCTTGTCGAATTCGAACCATGTCTCGCGTGCCCAGCTCGATCAGGCGCGTGCGGCGCGCAACACCGCAGTCGCCCTGCGCGATGCGGCGCGGGCACAGGTGGCCCAGCTGGCCCAACAGGCGAGCTACACCGTGGTGCGCGCACCGTTCGCGGGAATCATCGCGCGGCGCAGCGTCGAGCCCGGCGAGACCGTGGCACCGGGGCAGCCATTGTTTTCCATCTACGCGCCGCAGGATCTGCGCATCGAAGTGGCGGTGCCGCAGACTCAGGCCGATGCGATCCGCGCCGATCCGCGCACGCATGTGCGCCTCGCCGACGGACGCGCGATCACGCCCGCGCAGGTGATCGTGTTTCCCGCCGCCGATGCAGCCAGTCACAGCGTCAACGTGCGCGTGCTGTTGCCTGCGGTCGAACCGGCGCCCGCGCCGGGCACCACCGCCAAGGTCGTGTTCGAAGCGGCTGCGACTGCGGAGTCGTCAACGCTGTTGCGCATTCCTGCCAGCGCAGTCGCGCAGCGCGGCGAGTTGTCCGCCGTGTACGTGCTCGCGGACGGACAGCTCCTGCTGCGTCAGTTGCGCCTGGGCGCACGCCAGGGTGGTGAGGTCGAGGTCATCAGCGGCCTGCGATCGGGTGAGCGCATCGTCACCGATCCGGTGGCCGCAATGCAGGCCCTGATCGCGCAACGTCGCGCCGCCGGTGGCAAGCATGACTGACGCGCAGGTGCCCGCGCGTCTGGGCCTGTCGGGGCGACTCGCTGCGGCGTTTCAGTCCAATCCGCTCACGCCGGTGCTCGCGCTGGCCGGATTGATGCTTGGTCTGCTCGCCGCGACGATCACGCCGCGCGAGGAAGAGCCGCAGATCGACGTGACGATGGCCAATGTCATCGTGCCTTTCGACGGCGCCAGTGCGCGTGATGTCGAACAGCTCGTCGCCACGCCGCTGGAACAGAAGCTCGGCGAGATCGAAGGCGTGAAACACGTCTATTCGATCAGTCGGCCGGGTGCTGCGGTGCTCACGGTCGAGTACGAGGTCGGCGTGCCGCGCCAGAGCGCGCTGCTGCGTCTGTACAACCAGGTGTTTTCCAATCAGGACTGGATGCCGCAGGGCGTTGGCGTGGGCGCGCCCCTGGTCAAGCCCAAGGGCATCGACGATGTGCCGGTGATGGCGGTGACGCTGTGGAGCGACGACGCTCATGTCGACGCGACGGCGCTCGCCGAGGTGGCGCATACACTCGAAGCGGAGTTCAAGCGCATTCCCGGCACGCGCGATGTCTACACGATCGGCGCACCCGAGCGGGTCGTGCTGGTCACGCTCGATGCGGCGAAACTCGCGGCCTATCAGCTCAGCGCCGGCGAGCTCCTGCAGGCCTTGCGCGCAGCCAACGTCGTGCATCAGGCCGGCGAGCGTATCGATGCCGCAGGTGCGGTGCCGGTCACAGCCGGGCAATTCCTTGCCTCGGCACAGGAAGTCGCTGCGCTGGTGATCGGCAATCGGGATGGCAAGCCGCTGCTGTTGTCCGACGTCGCCAGTGTGGCTTCGCGCGGCGATCTTGCCACCAGTCATGTCTGGTTCGGTTCGCCGCCCGGACGCACGGGGCCTGCCACGGGCCGTGCGCCTGCGGTGACGATCGCGATCGCCAAGAAGCCCGGCAGCAATGCCTCCGACATCACTTCGGCGCTGCGCCAGCGCATCCACGAACTCGAAGGCGAGCTCATTCCCGCCGGCGTGCACGCAAGCGTGACGCGCGACTACGGGCAGACGGCCGCCGACAAGGCGAGCAAGCTGATCCAGAAGCTGTTCTTCGCCACCGCCTCGGTGGTGCTGCTGGTGTTGTTTGCGCTCGGCTGGCGCGAGGCGATCGTGATCGGCAGTGCGGTGGTGCTGACGCTCGCGGTCACCCTGTTTGCCTCATGGGCGATGGGCTTCACGCTCAATCGCGTGTCGCTGTTCGCGTTGATCTTCTCGATCGGCATCCTCGTCGATGATGCGGTCGTGGTGGTCGAGAACATCCATCGCCGTCTGGCCATGCCGGCGCCGGACGGCCAGCGCCGCAGTCTCGCCGAGGTCATTCCGCCTGCGGTCGATGAAGTCGGCGGGCCGACCATCCTCGCCACCTTCACGGTCATCGCGGCGCTGATGCCGATGGCCTTCGTGTCCGGGCTGATGGGCCCGTACATGCGACCGATTCCGATCAATGCCTCGGTCGGCATGCTGCTGTCGCTGGCGATTGCGCTGATCGTCACGCCTTGGCTCGCGCTCAAGTTGTTGCGTCGTCACGGCAATGCCGACACCCAGACCAGTGAGCACCGGAGTGGCTGGCTCGATCGCCTGTTCCAGCGCGTGATGTCGCCGTTCCTGCGCGGCGCGGGAGCTGGGCGCCGCCGTGGCGTGCTGTTCGGCGCCATTGCGCTGCTGGTGGTGCTCGCTGCCTCACTCGCCGCCTTGCAGTTGGTGGTGATGAAGATGCTGCCGCTCGACAACAAGTCCGAGTTGCAGGTCGTCGTCGATCTGCCCGAGGGCAGCACGCTCGAACAGACCACGGCGGTGCTAACCGAACTGGCCGCCGAAGTCGCCCGCGTGCCCGAAGTCCTCGACTGGCAAGGCTATGCAGGCACCGCTGCGCCAATCAATTTCAACGGACTGGTGCGCCAGTATTACCTGCGTGAGGCTGGCAACCTTGGCGATCTGCAGGTCAACCTCGTCGACAAGCATCTGCGTTCGCGACAGAGCCATGCGATTGCGCTGGCCCTGCGTCCTGCGCTCGCGGCGATTGCGGCGCGTCACGGCGCCGCGCTCAAGGTGGTCGAAGTGCCGCCGGGTCCGCCGGTGCTGTCACCGATCGTCGCTGAAGTCTATGGCCCCGATTACGACGGCCAGCGTCGCATCGCCCAGGCGCTGGCACGGGGTGAGTTCGCGCGGACGCAAGGCATCGTCGACATCGACACCACGGTCGAGGCCAAGGCTGCGCGCGAGACCTTCGTGCTCGATCGCGAGCGTGCCGCGCGCTTGGGCGTGACGCAGGCGAGCGTCGCCGAAACGCTCGCGCTCGCGGTGGCCGGCATGGATGCGAGCTTCATCCACGATGGCGCTGCCAAGTACGCACGGCCGGTGCGCCTGCGCTTGCCTGCACAGGATCAGGCTGCCTTGCCGTCCCTGCTCGCGCTCAAGCTGCGCAGCAATCAGGGCCAACTGGTGCCGCTGTCGGAACTGGTGCGTGTCGAGCGCTCGGACTGGGATGGTGCGCGCCATCACAAGGACGGTTTGCCGGTGGTCTACGTCACCGCCGATGAGGCCGGGCGTCTGGACAGTCCGCTGTACGGGATGTTCTCGGTGGTCGGCGCCTTGCGCCACGCGCAGGTCGACGGCTCCTTGCTCGCGCAGAACTTCATCACCCAGCCACATGACAGCGCGAGCTATGCGCTCAAATGGGACGGCGAATGGCAGATCACCTACGAGACCTTCCGCGACATGGGCCTGGCTTACGCGGCCGGCATGATCCTGATCTACCTCCTGGTGGTCGGGCACTTCCGCAGCTACCTTGTGCCGCTGGTGATCATGGCGCCGATTCCGCTCACCCTGATCGGCGTGATGCCGGGCCATGCCTTGCTCGGCAAGCAATTCACCGCCACCAGCATGATCGGCATGATCGCGCTGGCCGGCATCATCGTGCGCAATTCGATCCTGCTGGTGGATTTCATCAAGCAGGAGACCGCGCGCGGCGTGCCCTTGGTGGACGCGGTGATCGATGCCTGCGCGGTACGCGCCAAGCCAATCGCATTGACCGGTGTGGCGGCGATGCTCGGTGCCTTGTTCATCCTCGATGATCCGATTTTCAACGGTCTGGCGATCTCGCTGATCTTCGGCATCTTCGTCAGCACGATCCTCACCCTCGTGGTGATCCCCCTGCTGTATTTCGGTTTGCGTCGGCGCGCGCTGGCGGCGTCTGCAGACGAAGCTGGAGGATGAGCGCTTGCAGGACGACTGCGCAGACCGTGACCTTGCCGACGGCAGGATCATCCCCATCTGTCCCTGATGGTCGCAGGGTCAGCCTCGATTCCGAAAGAAGGAAAACCATCCGATGAGCGAGAACACCGATGAGATCCGCCTGTTGCTTGAGCAGGAAGGCCCTTATGCCTTCAAGGTGCGCTTCGAAGGCACTTCGCTCGAAGCATTGCACACCGATGAACCGGCGCCGCTGGGCGGTGGTGCGGGGCCCAATCCGTCTGCGCTGTTGCTTGCCGGTGTCGCCAATTGCCTGAGCGCGAGCCTGCTGTTCGCGCTGCGCAAGTTCAAGAACGATCCCGGGCCGATCCGGGCGCAGATCAGTGCACGCAAGGAACGCAACGCGCAGGGCCGCTGGCGCATCGCCCGCGCCGAAGTGAGCATCTCGCTCGCCGACAAGGCCGCCTCACTCGAGCACTTCGAGCGCGTGCTCGCCCAGTTCGAGCAGTTCTGCATCGTCACCCAGAGCGTGCGCGAAGGGATTGCGGTCGATGTGCGCATCGTCGATGCCGATGGCGTTGCGCATGTGCCGGGCGGTGCTGCCTGAGGTGGAATGCAGATGAGCGATCAAGGCCCGATCATCATTGCCTGCCCGCAATGTCTCGCGCTCAATCGCGTGCCGCAGGCGCGGCTCGGCGATGCGCCGGTGTGCGGCAAATGCGGCAAGCCGCTGTTCGCGGCCCATCCGCTTGCGCTCGATGAGGCGAGTTTTCACGCGCATGGCGAACGTGCTGCTTTGCCGCTCCTGGTCGACTTCTGGGCGAGTTGGTGTGGCCCTTGCCGCACGATGGCGCCACAGTTCGAGGCGGCAGCGAGCCAGCTTGAACCGCAAGTGCGCCTGGGCAAGGTGGATACCGACGCCCAGCCCGGCCTTGCCGACCGCTTCGCGATTCGCAGCATTCCAACCCTGATCCTGCTGCGCGAAGGCCGCGAGCTCGCGCGCCGTTCGGGTGCAAGCAGCGCCGGTGATATCGTGCGCTGGGTACATCAGCAGCTGGCTGCCTGAGGAAAGTTCATGAGGCGCATCGCTTCCGTTTTGTTGCTTGCCGGCGCGGCCGCCTTGCTCGCTGCCTGTGCGCATGCGCCGACTGCAGGCAAGATTGCCGCGGCGCCATTCACGCTGCATGAACCCATGCCCGGCCTATTCACCTCGGGGCAACCCGCGGCGGACGAGTGGGCGAGACTGCATCGACGGCAGGGTGTGCGCACCGTGATCAACCTGCGTCTGCCGCAGGAGCTGCCCGGTCGCGACGAAGCCGCCGAGGTACGCGCTGCAGGCATGACCTACATCGAGATCCCGGTGGCTGGTTCCAGGGAGATCGACGAGGCGAATGCGCGCCGATTGCACGATGCGCTTGCTGCGGCTACGGGCCCGGTGTTGATCCATTGCGCCAGCGGCAACCGGGTCGGCGGTCTGCTTGCGCTCGATCAGGCGCGCTTCGATCAGCTGGATGCGCAAGCTGCGCTCGAGCTCGGACGTGCCGCAGGCATGACCGGCAGCGAAATACGGGTGAAGGAAGTCCTGGGCATCGCCCACTAGGAGTTGTCATGGCCACGTCACGCATCACGGTCGTTGGCGCCGGCTTTGCCGGCTTGACTGCCTTGCGCAGCTTGCGTCGCGAAGCGCCCGATGCCGAGCTGACGCTGGTTGCGCCCCGCGCCGAACTGCACTACCTGCCGAGCGCGATCTGGTTGCCCTCGGGCCAGCGTCGGCGCGATCAGCTTGTGCTTCCACTCGACGCCTTTCTGCATCGCACGCGCGTCAAGTTCCACGCGGGCAGTGCCACAGGTCTGTCAGCCGATGCCCGCACCTTGCACACCGATGCGGGGGATGTTGCAAATGACGGGATCGTCATCGCCAGCGGCGCGCGCTTCATGCGCAAGTTGCCCGGGCTCGAACACGCGATCATTCCCTGCGACGGCATCGCTGCGGGCGAGGCGATTCGTGGTCGTCTCGCCGCCCTGCAGGAAGGGACGATCTGCTGCGGGTTTTCTTCCAATCCGGCCGAGCCGAACGCGATGCGTGGCGGGCCGATCTTCGAGTTCGTGTTCGGACTCGACACGCTCTTGCGCAGGCAGCGCAGGCGCAATCGATTCCGCCTGGTGTTCTTCAGCCCCTCGCAGAAACCCGGCTTGCGCCTGGGCGAGCGTGCGGTCGCAATGATCCTCGCGGAGATGGCCAAACGCGGCATCGAAACGGTACTTGGCGAGAAGCCGCAGCGCATCGAAGCCGATGGCGTGCAACTCGAACACACGCGCATCGCCAGCGACCTCACCCTGTTCATGCCCGGACTCACCGGGCCGCAATGGCTGGATCAGACCAGTCTGCCGCGTTCGCCCGGCGGTTTGGTCGCGGGTGATGCGCAGTGCCGCGTCGCCGGCCATGCCTGCACCTATGTCGCCGGTGATGGCGCGAGCCTCCCCGGGCCGGACTGGATGCCCAAGCAAGCCCATCAGGCCGATCTGCAGGCCGCCGTCGCCGCACGCAATCTCTTGCGCGAACTGCGTGGTGAAGTCCCCACCGAAACCTTCGCGGCCGAGCTGGTCTGCATCATCGATTCTCTGGATCGCGGCATGCTGGTGACGCGGCGCGAGCAGGGGATGCGGGCGCTGCGGCCGCTGCGCCTCATGCACTGGGCCAAGGCCGCGTTCGAGTGGAACTACCTGCGCCGCTATCGCTGAGAAGTGCCGCCCTATCGCTGCAGTCGCAGTTTCCGGCATGCTTGCGGATCCGTTCCCGCCGTTCATCACGGCCACGACATTGGCAAGGATCCGCATGCGCCGCATCATCTTCTTCGTCTCCGACGGCACCGGCATCACCGCCGAAACGATCGGTCACAGCGTGCTCACGCAGTTCGATTCGATCGAATTCGATACCTATCGCATTCCCTTCGTCGACACCGAGGACAAGGCGCAAGCAGCGGCCTTGCGGCTCAAGACCGCCTATGCGCAGAGCGGCGCGCGCCCGATCGTGGTCAACACGATCATGGATCAGCGCCTGAGCGACATCGTTGCCGAAAGTGGCGCGCTCATGCTCGATGTGTTCGCGCCGTTTCTCGCCCCGCTCGAAGCCGAACTCGGTGCGCAGCGCTCGGCACGGGTGGGCAAGGCGCACGGCCTGACCGACTTCACCGAGTACGAGGCACGCATCAACGCCACCAATTACGCGCTCACCCACGATGACGGGATCGACGTGAACTATCTCGACGCCGACGTGATCCTGGTCGGCGTATCGCGCGTGGGCAAGACACCGACCTGTCTGTACATGGCCCTGCATTACGGCGTGAAGGCAGCGAACTATCCGCTCACCGACGAGGATCTGGAGCGGCTCGAAATTCCGCCGCGCCTGCTGCCGCATCGCGCCAAGCTGTATGGCCTGAGCATCGATCCGCAGCGCCTGGCACAGGTGCGTGAAGCGCGCCGCCCCGGCAGCCGCTACGCCAAGATCGAGCAGTGCCGCAAGGAACTCGAACTTGCCGACAAGTTGTTCCGTCGCGAGAACATTCCGGTGCAGAACACCACCCACACCTCGATTGAGGAAATCGCCAGCAAGATCCTCGTCGAGCTCGGCATCGAAAAGCACATGTTCTGAGGGTGCTTGCGCGCGCGTGGTTTGGTTTGCCGGCTGGCGCCGCACGTTGGTCTTGCCGTTGTTCTGTTCGTCTTCGCGAAAAGCGCAGACGCCCGATGGAGTTCGTCCCGCGTCCCTGCAGTCGGGGACTCGGCTTGCGCCGTGGCCATGTGGTTGCCTTGGTTTGTTCGGCTTGTCGAAAACCGATTGGCGTCCGTGCCTGTTCGTCCCGCATCCCTGCGGTCCGGTGTCTTTCTCTTGCTTGCCCAAGAGAAGGTCACCAAAGAGAAGGGCACCCCTCGCAGCGCCGCCTTGCGCGCTTCGTGCGCGCAAGGTTCGCGGTCGATGTCCGGTTGCGCCGACAGCACATCCCTGTGCCGACGGCGCAATGCGCGCGCTCCATCGCGCGCACCCTGCGGGCTTCTCGGCCATCGCCCGCCGCCGCTGATGGGGATTGGAAACCGCAGCGCGCTCCTGCGCGCCAAAGCCAAGGCATCGTCGCGCTTCGGAACGGCTCGATGGTCGGATCAAGGTGCGCAGCACCGGATCCGACATTTCGCGAGTGCGGGCATGATGCCCGCGCCTTTGCTTTTCAATCCCTTTCGGCCGCGGCAGGCGCGCGAAGAAGAGGCCCGCAGGGGCGGCGCGAGGGATCGCGCCGAGTTTGCCGTTCGTGCAGGGATGCACGGTCGGCAAACCCCGCAGCGCGTCTGCGCAGTCCCGCGCGCACGATGCGCGCGGGACCAAGGCCGTGAGGGCGCCGTTCTCTTTGGTGGCTTTCTCTTGGGCGAGCAAGAGAAAGCCACCGGCCCGCAGGGATGCGGGACGAACAGGCATGGACGCGAGTCGGTTCTCGCGTCGGCGCAGCGAAGCCTACCGAGGCGAACTTTCGACGCATGCCAAAATGACCGTCGCCGCTCGCAGGGATGCGGGACGAACAGGCACGGACGCCAGTCGGTGCTCGCGAAAGCGAACACGACGAGGACAACGCAAACCTTCGGTGCGAGCCGCAGCGCGCGAGCGCGCGGATGCGGGATGAACAGGCACGGACGCCAGTCGATTCTCGCGAAGGCGAACACGACGAGGACAACGCAACCATTCGGCGCAAGCCGAAATTCCCAACCGCAGGAATGCGAGACGAACACGCCTGGACGCGAGTCGGTTCTCGCGCAGCGAATCAAGACAAGGCAAAACCCAAGATCTTGCGCATGCCGCCGCGGTGTGCGGCGGCACCACCCTCGGCCCGGTTCAGGCGGCCGCTTGCACCGGTGCGGATGTGCGGATCAGGTGATCGAAGGCGCTGAGTGCGGCCTTCGAGCCCTCGCCGACTGCGATCACGATCTGTTTGTAGGGCGTGGTGGTGCAGTCGCCGGCAGCGAACACGCCGGGGACCGATGTCTCGCCGCGAGCATCGACTTCGATCTCGCCGCGGTTGCTGAGCTTGAGCGCGCCCTTGAGCCAGTCGGTGTTGGGCAGCAGGCCGATCTGCACGAAGATGCCTTCCAGATCCACGCGGTGGCTCTCGCCGCTGTTGCGGTCCTTGTAGAGCAGGGCATTGACGCGCTGGCCATCGCCGAGCACTTCGGTGGTTTGTGCCGAGACGATCACGCGCACGTTGGGCAGACTGCGCAGCTTGCGCTGCAGAACCTCGTCGGCGCGCAGCTTGCCGTCGAATTCGATCAGGGTGACCTGGCTGACGATGCCGGCCAGATCGATTGCCGCCTCCACACCGGAGTTGCCGCCGCCGATCACGGCGACGCGCTTGCCCTTGAACAGCGGGCCATCACAGTGCGGGCAATAGGCCACGCCCTTGTTGCGGTATTCGTTTTCGCCGGGCACGTTCATCTGACGCCAGCGCGCACCGGTTGCCAGCACCACCGACTTCGCCTTCAGTGAGGCGCCACTGGCGAGTTTCAACTCGAAATGGTCGTCGGCTGGCAGTAGCTGTTCGGCGCGTTGCAGGTTCATGATGTCGACTTCGTAATTGCGCACATGGCGCTCGAGCGCTGCGGCGAACTGCGGGCCTTCGGTGTGCGGCACGGAAATGAAATTCTCGATCGCCAGCGTATCGAGCACCTGGCCGCCGAAGCGCTCGGCGACAAGGCCGGTGGCGATGCCCTTGCGTGCGGCATAGATCGCCGCGGCTGCCCCGGCGGGACCGCCGCCGACCACGAGTACATCGAACGTTGCCTTGGTCTTGATCTTCTCGGCTTCACGTGCGGCCGCGCCGGTATCGAGCTGGGCGAGGATTTCGGCCAGGCCCATGCGGCCGTTGCCGAAGGGTTTGCCATTGAGGAAGATCGCCGGCACCGCCATGATGCCGAGGCGCTCGACTTCCTCGCTGAAGGCGGCGCCATCGATTGCAACGTGCTCGACGCGCGGGTTGAGCACTGCCATGAGATTGAGTGCCTGCACCACGTCGGGGCAGCTCTGGCAGGACTGTGAGAAATACGTTTCGAAACGGAACTCGCCTTCAAGCGCGCACGCCTGTTCGATCAGCGCCGCATCTTCCTTCGACGGGTGACCGCCGACCTGCAGCAGCGCGAGCACCAGCGAGGTGAATTCGTGGCCCAGTGGCAGGCCGGCGAAGCGCAGGTGCGCACTGCCATCGCTGCGCATGATCGCGAACGAAGGGCGGCGTATGTTGGGGTCGCTGCTCTCGACGAGGCTGATGCGTTCGGACTGGGCGACGATGTCATCGAGCAGCTCGCGCATCTGTGCGCCGGTTTCGCTGTCATCGAGTGCGGCGGCGAGCTGGATGGGTTGTTGCAGTCGTTCGAGATAGCCCTTGAGCTGGGTCTTGAGATTGGCATCCAACATGGCGTCGATCTCCGATAGGGTGAAATGTCGGCGCCTGCGTGAAGTGCAGACGTCGTTAGGGAGGCAGACCACAAGCCGCCGCAGCGGACTGTGGTGTGCCGCCCACCGCTTCCCGAGACGATCGGGAAGCGGCGTGCGCCGGAAGGCTTCAGATCTTGCCGACCAGGTCGATCGACGGCGCGATCGTCTTGTTGCCTTCCTTCCACTTCGCCGGGCAGACCTCACCCGGGTGGCCGGCGACGTATTGCGCGGCGCGCAGCTTGCGCAGCGTTTCGGTAACGTCACGCGCGATCGCGTTGTCGTGGATCTCGAGCGTCTTGATCACGCCTTCGGGATTGATGATGAAGGTGCCGCGCAGGGCGAGGCCGGCTTCCTCGATGTGCACGTCGAAGGCGCGCGTGAGCTGGTGGGTCGGATCGCCGACCAGCGGGAACTTCGCCTTGCCCACGGCCGGCGAGGTTTCGTGCCAGACCTTGTGCGAGAAATGCGTGTCGGTGGTGACGACATAGACTTCGGCGCCGGCCTTCTGGAACTCGGCGTAGTGCTCGGCCGCATCCTCGACTTCGGTCGGGCAATTGAAGGTGAAGGCGGCGGGCATGAAGATGATGACCGACCACTTGCCCTTCATGCTGGCGTCGGTGACTTCGACGAACTTGCCGTTGTGGAACGCCTGCGCCTTGAAAGGTTTGATCGCGGTGTTGATGAGCGACATCGGTGCATCTCCTGGTTGGGTGGAAAGAAGGAACATCGACAGGGTAGGCGATCGGGGACATTTGGTGAAATTGATTGTTGGAATCCATGCGATAGGCACTAACTATCGTTGTGGAAACAGGTGAATTGTCGCGATGCGGGCAGAAAGGGCCCGTGGCCGTACACTTGCCCGCTTCGTCCCGCAGACCCGTGATTCACGCGATGTCATCGTCGGCACCACCGAGTTTTCCGCGCCTTGCGGCGCTACGCCTGCGTGCGCGTCTGTACGCGAGCCTGCGCGAATTCTTCGCCACACGCGATGTGCTGGAAGTCGAAACGCCGATCCTGTCGGCAGCGGGCAACACCGAGCCCAACATCGAGGGCTTCTGCACTCGCTTCAGCGGTCACGTCGATGCCGGTGCGCGCGAACGCTGGCTGCGCACCTCGCCCGAGTACCCGCTCAAGCGTCTGCTTGCTGCCGGCGTCGGCGATTGCTACGAGCTGGGCCGCGTGTTCCGCAATGGCGAAGCCGGCCGCAGACACAATCCCGAATTCACGATGCTCGAGTGGTATCGCGTGGGCTGGGATCACCATCGCCTGATCGAAGAAACCGTCGCGATCGTGCAGCGCGCGCTGTCATTGGTCGGTCGTGATGCCATGGTGGAGGTCCGCAGCTATCGCGACTGGTTCGTGCGCGAACTGAATCTCGACCCATGCACCGCGACGATCGACGCATTGCGCGAGCCACTGCGCGACGTGCGCATCGATGCTGCGGGCCTGTCGCGTGATGACTGGCTCGACTTGCTCGTCACCCATTGTCTGCAGCCCAGGTTTCCGAACGATCGGATCAGCGTGATCTTCGACTTTCCGGCGACGCAGGCGGCGCTGGCGCGGATTCGCCCCGGTGAGCCGCCGTTGGCCGAACGCTTCGAGCTGTACCTGGGCCGCAACGAACTGGCCAATGGCTATCACGAGCTGGGCGACGCGGCCGAGCAGCGCGCGCGCTTCGAGCGCGACAACGCGCGGCGGTGTGCGCGCGGGCAGCGCGAATTGCCGATCGACGAAGGCCTGCTCGCGGCCTTGCCGAACTTGCCAGCCTGCGCGGGCGTTGCGCTCGGAATCGAACGCCTGCTGATGGGCTTGTTGCAGACCGATGATATCCGCGAGGTGCTCGCGTTCGGTTTTGCGCAGACCTGATTGCGAACGATGGACGGGGCCGCCTTGCGGCGACCCCGTCACGACGTCTCATCGCCAGGCGAGCGCTCGCTCGCGACGTTCCTGCAGGCTGAAATCCGCCTGATTGACCAGACGCAGGTCGCGCACTTCCCATGGGCCGTGCAGCGAGAGCGAGCTGGCGTCGTAACGCAATTCGATGCTGCCGTGCC
>NSJK01000015.1 GCA_002632325.1 Lysobacterales bacterium
GCAAATGCGCCACGCAGGTTGCGCTTGCGTGCGGCGGCATCGAGCCCGGTCTGCGCTGGTGTGGCGCGCGTGCGTTCGAGCAGGTCGATGCGCAGCGGGATGCCGAGCCGTGCGGCGAGCGGTCGCGCGAGTTCAAGCGCCTGGTTGTAGCCACGCTCGCGCAGGCGTGTGGCATGCAGCGGGATCGGAATCAGGCAATCGGGTCGCAGCGGTGACGCTTCATCGAACGCCGCACACAGCAGGTCCGTGAGCACGCGACCAGCGGCAAGATCACCATGGAATTTGAAGCGCGCCTCGATCAGGTCGAGCGGATGTGCATAACGCAGCGGCGCCCATGCAGCCGCGAAGGGTGGCTCGTGTTTCAGGCAGGCACCACACATCAATGCGGCGACGGCGAGCGGCTCGGCGCAGCGTGCGCAACAGGGCTGATTGCGTGCCATGTCACCCGCACAGCCCGCACACAGATCGCGATCGCCTTCACCCGGCGCACCGCACAGCAGGCAACGCGGCGGCAACAGGCTGCGCAGCGCCCGCACCGCGATCTCGTCAACCTTGCCGCGTACACTCAAGTTGACAGGCTCCTGTCGCACCCCGAGACTCTGCGCGCTCGCCGCCTTGGCGCGCGGCCCCGCGCCCTGCACGGTGTCGCCCACGTCGGGCGCTCCTGATCACTCTACCGGAACCTGCATGGCTGCCATCCGTCACGACTGGACGCGCGAGGAAGTTCTCGCCCTGCTCGACCTGCCCTTCGCCGACCTGCTCGCACGCGCGCAGGCGGTACATCGCGCTCATCACGATCCCAATGCGGTGCAGGTATCGACCCTGCTCTCGATCAAGACCGGCGGCTGTCCCGAGGATTGCGCCTATTGCCCGCAGGCGGCGCGTTATCACACCGGGGTCGATGCGACCAAGCTGATGGAACTCGACGAGGTGCTGGACAAGGCGCAGCAGGCCAAGGCCGATGGCGCGACGCGCTTCTGCATGGGCGCGGCCTGGCGCTCGCCCAAGGACCGCGACATCCCCAAGGTCGCGGCGATGATCGCCGCGGTCAAGGCACTGGGCATGGAGACCTGCGCCACCCTCGGCATGCTCACGCCGACGCAGACGCAGGCACTCAAGCACGCCGGGCTCGACTACTACAACCACAACCTCGACAGCGCGCCCGAGTTCTACGGGCAGATCATCCACACGCGCGAGTATCAGGATCGTCTCGACACCCTCGCGCATGTGCGCGACGCGGGTCTCAAGACCTGTTGCGGCGGCATCGTCGGCATGGGTGAAACGCGCGCGCAGCGCGCCGGCCTGTTGCAGACACTGGCCTGCCTGCCCGCGCACCCGGACTCGGTGCCGATCAACCGACTGGTGCGCGTCGAAGGCACGCCACTGGCCGGAGAAGTGGAGCTCGATCCATTCGAATTCGTGCGCACGATCGCGGTAGCGCGCATCACCATGCCCGCCTCGATGGTGCGCCTGTCAGCGGGGCGCGCGCAGATGAGCGACGAACTGCAGGCGCTGTGCTTCCTGGCCGGGGCCAATTCGATCTTTCATGGCGAAAAACTGCTGACCACTGACAATCCGGATTGCGACCGCGACGCAGCCCTGTTCGCGCGTCTGGGCGTCCACGCGCTGCAGGTCGAGGTGGAAGCGGCGACGGCGCATGTGGAGGTCGTGGAGAACCCAGAGCACGCGGATGCGTGAGCGCTACCCTTCATCGTACGCGTGGACGCCAATACCCATCCACGCGGATTAAGTCGTATTTGTCGCCAAAATATGCGGCTGCTTCTCGCGGTGGTAGATCGCCGAGTCTGGCGAGGCGTTCGTCATCCACACCCAAATCGTCGCGATCTACTCCAAATAGCCGCTTCATTTCGGCGTCAAACTCCCGCAGCCATTCGGGATCAACCGTGCTCACGCCCACTTTTCCAGCTCGTCTCGGATGATGCATTCGAGGTGCGCCGTAGGGCATTGCGTTGACCCTGCGATGAGGCCTTCGGCCCACTCACGTCCGAACCGTTCGGTGACGTCGTAAAGCCAGACGCCGTCGAATCCATCGTCTCCCATCCGCTTCCAATACGCGGCGAGCAGCGGTGCGTGTCGAATCACTTCACCGATGAAGCCCATGTAGCCGCCGAATGCATCCAACTTCACGCTTGGCTGATCCCTGAGGACATTGGCGGCACCGAGGGCAAGGAATGCGACTTCCTCGGCAAGACTCTTGTCGAAGTTGGCGACACCAGCGGCTTCGCGCGCTTGGAGCCGCGCCAATGCTTCGGCAGGCGTCGGCCCGAAGGCGTACTCCTCGCCATCGCCTCGCTGCGCGTAATAGCGCGCGGCTGCCGCAGGTGCCCAGTCGCTCCCAGCACGGCCGATCGTGATGTTCTTCATGCGGCACCGCGCAGCATTGCTTCGCGATGGCTACGCACGAACGCGGGCTCTGGTCGGAACCGTTCCGGCAGCTCGATGACGCGATCGTCAATCGACCAGAACACCTCGCGCAAGAACGTGTCCTCACTCGCCTTGAGTTGCGTCGATAGCAGGATGCGGTGGTCGTCGGTCAGCGAGAACAGATGCTTGTCGAACGCCTTGTCGTGGATGGAGGACAGACACAGTCCGTTGCTCGGATTCAGGCGATTGGCTTTGTCCTCCCGCCACGGCACGATATGGCTAGCGACGAGGAAACGCGCATCGCTCACACCTGAAATGCAGCAGCGCCCGCGGTAGCTGGCCAACACTGCGCGCCGGAAAAACGCTTGCTTGATGCGCTGCTGAACGATGGCTTGGCGTGTTTCGCCGGAGAAATCGTCGAGTACGAATTCGTCGTCGCTCGGCTGCGATGCTTCCGGCGCCTGACGGCGTTCGCCCCGCAAATATTCTCGAAGTTGCTCGCATTCGGTGGCGAGTCGCTCCCAATCCGCATGAAACGCGTTCCACACTTCGCGGTCCCGGGCGGACGCGCCGCTCAGCCCTTTGCGACCGGTTCCCGTGATCGACGGATCGAGGCTCGCAAAGTTGACCAACTTCATCGCCAGCGCATCGGGCGTTCGCCCGATCAACCCGGCCAATTCGATGATCTGCGGATTCCTGCTGTGCAGTTTTCCAAACGGAGTCAAGCAGTAGAAGTAGAACGCGAGCTTGAGCTGCTCGCTCGTCCAATTTCCCTTAGTCGGAAACGCGTTGCGAGACACCGCGATCGCATCTGACATGATGGATTTCCTTGCGCTGAGCTTCGGCACCATCAACTTTGCGACAGCCTCGATCATCGGCACAACCGCAGCGTCCGCGAACAACCGATACGCCTGCGTATCACTCACCGGTATCACGAAATCATCCGGGAAGCCCATCAACCGCGCGCACTCGCGCGGCGTGAGCCTGCGCGGACGCTTGCGCGGGCCTTGCGCGATGAGGATTTCCGAGCCGTCCTTGTAGTAGCGGGCAGACAAGGTGCGCGCGACGCTGTTGCCATCGACCAGCCCGAAGCCGAAGCCGTTGCCGGCGGCGCGGTGCTTTGCGGCGTAGGCCTGCAGGTACGCCCACAGCTTCGGCGTGAGCGTGTAGCGCGCGTCGACCGTGGCCTTGGGGCCTTTGGTGTAGTGCGATTCGGCTGTTTCGGCGCCATCTTGCGGATGCAGGATGCTCGACAGCTTCGGCTTGTCGGTCGGCAGGTTCACATCGTCGAAGCTGAAGTCCGTGCGCTCGCGAAAACCGACGATGAGAATGCGCTCGCGGTGCTGCGGCACGAAATGCGCACCATCGATCACCTTGCAGGCGATGTGGTAGCCGAGTTCTTCTTCCAGCACTTTCCTGATGACGCGGAAGGTGTTGCCCTTGTCGTGACTGACGAGGTTCTTGACGTTTTCCAGCAGAAACGCGGCGGGACGCTTTGCCGCAATGATGCGCGCCACGTCGAAGAACAGCGTGCCCTGCGTTTGGTCGGCGAAACCGTGCGCGCGGCCCAGCGCGTTTTTCTTGGACACCCCGGCGATGCTGAAGGGCTGGCAGGGAAAACCCGCAAGCAGCACGTCGTGATCGGGAATGTCGCGTTCGTCGATTTTCGTGATGTCGCCTGCGAGCGCGTGCGCGGATTCGGGAAAGTTGGCGAGATAGGTCTTCTGCGCCCACGGGTTCCATTCGCTGGTGAACACGCATTGCCCGCCGTGCGCCGCGAACGCCATGCGGATGCCGCCGATGCCGGCGAACAGGTCGATGAAGCGGAAGTCGCCTGACTTCGACGCCGCGGAATCGGTCAACGGCAGCAGGCGTTGGCGAATGGCATCGGCCAGATACGGCGGCGGATCGGTTTCCCTGACCTGCCATCGCCGCAGGGTGCGTGGCGAGACTTCGAGCGCCGCGGCGAGTTCACGCTGGTTGTAGCGGCCACGCAGGGTGGCGAGCAGGGTGTGGACGTCTTCCATGCCGGGGTCTCCAAAGGGACGAAATGCGGACAGGGTGTCTGCAGACTGTCTCACCAGCCGAGACGCGTCAAGCGCTGTGCTCGCTGCGCCCGTGTCGGCGCAATTGCTCCGTCCCGAAAGGCGCCGCCGCAACAGTCGTGCCAGCGCCGGCACGAGGGTGGCGCACAGGCCAAGGCGTGCGCGATGGGGGTGCATGCGCTGGCGCAGGTACATCCCGTGCGCCTTTGTGCAACCGACAACCCACGGGCCGCCACACGAACGACCCGTGGGTTGTGGGTGGCCCGAATCGAAGCTCGGCGACGGCGCGTTGCCAGTGGCTACAATGCGCGCCATGAGCGACGCCGCCAGCGACCACGACATCACCCGCCTGCTGGTTGCGTGGCGCGGCGGCGATGTGCAGGCGCGCGAGGCGCTCATGCAGCGCGTCTACGCCAACGTGCGCGCGATCGCGATGCAATCGCTGCGCAGCATGCCCGGCGCCACGCTCAGCGCGACCGATCTCGCCCACGAGGCGCTGCTGAAATTGCTCGGCAGCAATCTGGATTGGGCCGATCGCCGTCATTTCTACCATGTCGCCGCGCAGGCAACCCGCCAGGTGCTGGTCGATGCCGCGCGCAAGCGCCTGGCCGACAAGCGTGGCGCTGGCGCCGAGCATGTCGAGATCGATGCGGCGATCGATCTGGCAGCCACCGCCGATGACGACCAGCTCGTGCGCATCGACGAAGCCCTGAGCGAACTCGCGCTCAACGACCAGCGCCGCGCGCAAACGATCGAACTGGTGTATTTCGGCGGCCTCAGCCGACCCGAGGTCGCCGCCGCGCTGGCCGTTTCCGAAGGCACGGTCGACCGTGACTTGCGCCTCGCGCGCGCCTGGCTCAAGACCGCGTTGTGCGCATGAGCGCGCCTTCACTCGACCGCCTTGCCGAGGATTTCGAACGCCTGTCCGCCCTGCCCATCGCCCAGCGCGAAACCGCGCTCGCGGCGCTGACGATCAGCGAGGATGAACGCGACATGCTGCGGCGCCTGCTTGCAGCCGACAGCGATCCGGATGATCCGCTCGCGCGTGCGCTCGAACAGGGCGTGGCGCAGCTTTCGGCACCACGCAGCGAACGCCTCGGGCCGTATCGACTCCTGCGCGAGCTCGGTGCCGGCGGCATGGGCACGGTGTTCCTCGCCGAACGTGTCGATGGCGGCTTCGATCAGCGCGTGGCGGTGAAAATCCTGCGCGGCTTCCCCACCGCCGACGGCTTGCGCCGCCTGCGTCAGGAACGGCAGATCCTTGCCGGCCTGGATCATCCCAACATCGCGCGCCTGCTCGATGGCGGCGAGACCGCGCAGGGCCAGCCCTGGCTCGCGCTCGAGCATGTCGATGGCCTGACCCTGCTCGACTACGCCGCGCGCCATGCGCCTCGGCTGACGCAACGACTGGCCCTGTTCGATGCGATCCTCGATGCCATCGGCCATGCCCACCAGCATCTGGTCGTGCATCGCGACATCAAGCCCGCGAACGTGCTGGTCAATGCGGCCGGCGAGGTCAAGCTGCTCGACTTCGGTATCGCCCGCCTGGTCGATCTGGATACCGGCGCGGCCGCGCGCGACACCTCCACGCGCGTGTTCACCGAGGCCTACGCAAGCCCCGAACAGCGCGAAGGTCGCGCGATCACCACCGCCAGCGACATCTACAGTCTGGGTGTGCTGTTGCGCGAATTGGTGCAAGGCTCGCCGCGGATGCTGGCCACGCCGTTGCCTGCGCTGCCGCTGGATGCCGAACTTGCCGGCATCCTCGCCAAAGCCTGCGCGCAAGAGCCGACGCAACGCTATGCCAGCGCCGGCGAATTCCGCGACGATCTCGACCGCTACCGCGACGGTCGCCCGGTGCGCGCGGCGCGTATCACGCGCGCCTATCGGCTGCGCAAGTTCGTGTTGCGGCATCGCCTCGCAGTGCTGGCCGCCATCGTGGTCACTGCCATGCTGGCCGCATTCGTCTGGCGGTTGGATCGTGAACGCGCGCGCGCACTCGCCGCCGAGGCGCTGGCGCAGCGGGCGCAGGCGGCCTCCGAACGTGACGCCGCCAGTGCGCGCGCCGCGCTGAACTTTCTCACCGATGCCTTCAGCGCCGCCGCGCCCGACAACGCGCTGAGCAAGACGGTCAGCGTGCGTGAGTTGCTCGACAGCGCCAAGACCAAGCTCGCGCAGGACACGCACGATCCCGCCGTCACGCGCTCGATGCAGCGTCTGCTCGGCCGTCTCTACGATTCGCTCGGCGATTCGGCAGCGGCCGTCGAACAATTCGAGCAAGGCCTCGCCAAGGCCGATCCGGGCAGTCGCGAGCAGGCGCTCGAACTGGCGCAGGACTACGACCAGTACGCCAATTTGCTCGGCATCCTCGATCGCAAGGCACCGGCGCGTGCCGCACTCGATCAAGCGGCTGCGCTGCGTGATCGCTTTGCCGCCGGTGATGCGCTCGCGCATGCCCGCAATCAGTTGTCGCTGGCGATCTGGCACATCAATGCCGGCGAGGGCGCTCAGGCGATTGCGCTGCTGCGAAAAGTGCTGGAAACGCCGACCCACGCGACATCCTTGCCGCTGGATCTCGAGGTGCGCGCGGCGGGATTTCTGTCGAGTCAACTGACGAGCAATGGTGGCTGCAGCGAAGCGATCACGGTCGCCGCGCACACGCTTGCGCATCTGTCCGGCACGGATCCCCGTGCGGCAGATCGGCAATGGTTGATGCGCAATCGCGCCTCGGCACTGCGTGCCTGCGGCAAGCCGGCCGAAGCCGAAGCCGCGCTGCGCGAATTGATCGCCTTGCAGGAGCAGACGATCGGCAACAGCGGCATGCGCATGCTGCAACTCAACAACGAACTGGCGCTCGCGCTGCAGGAACAAGGTCGCTTCCGCGAGGCGACCCGGATACTCGCCACGCTCAAGATCCCCGACAGTGAAGGACCGTTCAATCGCGCCGCGCTTACCGCCAACCTCGCGGTCAGCTACGAGAACATCGGCGACTATTCGAGCGCGCGGCAATTGCTTGCGCAAGCCTTGGCACTGCTCGATGCCGGCGGCATCGAGCGCGACAACGACGGCCATCGCGCTATCGAACGTCTGGCCGCACGCGCGCAGGCGCTGGATGGACAAGGAGCTGCGGCGGTCACCGCACTGGCCGACTTGCGCGAACGCGCGCGCCGCATCGATGGCGAGGATTCGGCCGAATACGCCAACACGACGTTCCAGCTGGCCTTCGCGCAGCAACGCACGGGGCGGGCCGCGGTCGCCTTGCCGCTGGTCGAGGAAGCCATGCGCTTGTGGGCAAGCAAGCTGCCGCCCACGCACAAGAATCTTGGCTTGCTGCATCGCCTGCACGCGGCCATTGCGCTCGACCAGGGCCAGCTCGCCATCGCCGACCAAGAACTCAGTGCGGCGATCGCAATCCTCGAGGCCGGCAAGGCACCCGCGAGCGAGCTCGCATTGGCGCAGGCCGAACAGGCTGCGCTGCGTGCACGACAAGGCCGCAAGGACGAAGCGCGCAGCCTGCTCAAGTCGGCGCTGCCGCTCTTGCGCGAAGCCTATCTGCCGACCCAGGTCGGCTGTGTCGCCGCCGAACGACTGGCGCACCAACTCGGAATCCACTGATGGCGGCTGGCGAACACGCGCCGGCGCGCGCGACGCCCCGCCCCGACCTGATGCAGCGCCTCGCCGCGGAATGGTTGCGGCGCGAACAGGCGCAACTCCTGCGCCGGGTGCGAACCTGCATGCCGCAACAAGGCGCGTGGGTGCTGATCGACGGCCAGCTTCAACGCGATTTTTCCAGCAATGACTATCTCGGTCTCGCGCGCGATCCGGCGCTGGTCGCGGCACTCACGCGCGCCGCGCATGCGAGTGGCGTAGGCGCCGGCGCCGCGCATCTGCTCGGCGGTCATCGCGACGAGCACGCGCAACTGGAAGCCGCGCTCGCGCAGTGGACCGGACGCGAGCGCGCGCTGCTGTTCTCGACCGGCTACATGGCCAACCTCGGCGTGCTCGCCGGCCTGCTCGAAGCCGGCGACCTGTGCGTGCAGGACAAGCTCAATCACGCCAGCCTGATCGATGGCGCGCGCCTTTCGGGCGCAACGCTGCGCCGCTATCGGCATGCGGACGTCGAATCGGCGGCACGCCAGTTGGCGAGTCTGCCGCAGGCGGCGGCGCTGCTCGCGACCGACGGCGTGTTCAGCATGGACGGCGATGTCGCGCCGCTCGCGCAGCTCGCCAGCCTCTGCGCAGGCACGGGTGCACTGATGCTGGTCGATGATGCGCACGGCTTGGGCGTGTTCGGCGCAGACGGCGCCGGCAGCCTTGCCGAAGCCGGCCTCGGACAAACTCAGGTGCCGCTCTTGATGGGCACGCTGGGCAAGGCACTCGGCTGCTTCGGCGCCTTCGTCGCCGGCCCGGCCATGCTCATCGAAGCATTGGTGCAGGGTGCGCGCAGCTACATCTACACCACCGCACTGCCGCCCGCGCTCGCCGCGGCCACGCTCACTGCAGTCGCCATCGCGCGCAGCGATCACGAGCGCCGCGCGCGTCTGCACGCACGCATCGCGCAGTTCCGCGACGGCGCACGGACGCTGAACTTTCCCGTGCTCGCATCGCGCAGCGCAATCCAGCCGGTTCTGCTCGGCAGCACGGAAGCCGCGCTGATGGCTTCATCACGCCTCGCGCAACGTGGTTTCCATGTGCCGGCGGTGCGCCCGCCGACCGTGCCCGCAGGCCAGGCCCGCCTGCGCGTCACCCTGAGCGCAGCGCACTGCGAAGCCGATGTGGCGGCCCTGCTCGACGCACTCGCTGCGGTTGCGTGATGAGCGAGGCCGCCCGCGCCGAGGCACTGCGCGCCTTGTCGTGGCTGTATCTCGATCAGCCGCTGCGCGGAAGCATCCGCTGCGCGCTGCCGATTCTGGCGGCCTCACCCTTCACGCTCGCGCAACTGCGCAGCCTCTTGCTCGATGAGGTCCATCCGATCCTGCACGGAAATCTGTGCGCCACGGCCGGCGTGTGGGACGCCTTCGATCCGGACTGGCTGGCCGCGCAGATCGCACGCAACCTCGCGCGGCCACGCTGGCTGCGCGCGCGGCCGCTGCCAGCGCACCCACGCGCAGCGACTGTGGCGACTGCTGGAGCCGCGCATCGTAAAATTGCGCGCTCAGGCCGCGTCCGGCGGCGGCAACACGCAAGCTTTGCACTGACATGCATATCGAAACCATGGGCGCGCATGATGCGCGCCACGACCTTGTGCTCATCCACGGCTGGGCGATGCACGGCGACATCTTCGCGCCGCTGCTCGAGCAGCTCGGCGATGATCTGCGCGTGCATCTGGTCGACTTGCCCGGTCACGGTCGCAGCAATGGCGAATCGCGCTTCGAACTGGCCGATTGCGTGGCTCGCATCGCCGCACGCGTGCCGCGCGCGATCTGGGTCGGCTGGTCGCTGGGTGGCATGGTCGCCCTGCGCGCGGCAATCGAGCATGCGCCGCAGGTCCGCGGCGTGGTGCTGATCGCATCGAGTCCGTGCTTCGTGGCCGCGCCCGATTGGCCGCACGGTGTACCGCTATCGGTGTTCAGCGGTTTCGAAAGCAGTCTGCAAAGCGATTATCGCGACACGGTCGAGCGTTTCCTTGCGCTCGAGACCGTGGGTTCGCCGCACGCGCAAACCGAGCTTCGCGAGCTCAAGGCGCGCGTGTTTGCGCATGGCGAGCCTTCGCTGACGGCACTGCGCGATGGCCTGCGTGCGCTGGAAAGTCACGACCTGCGCGCGGAGCTTGCCGCGCTGAAGATGCCGAGCCTGTGGATTTCCGCGCGCCGCGATCGGCTGGTGCCGTCGACCGCGATGCAATGGGCGGCGCAGCGCACGCCTGCATCGCGATACCTCGAAATCAACAGCGGCCACGCGCCCTTCATCAGCCATCCGCGCGAGATCGCGACGGCGTTGCACGGCTTTGCCGCGGAGCTGCCGGCATGAGCGCGGGTCTTGATCCGCGCCAGATTCGCCATGCCTTCTCGCGCGCGGCGGCAAGTTACGAGGCGCATGCGGTGCTGCAGGCCGAGGTCGGCCGACGCCTGCGCGAGCAACTCGATGAACGCGACTTCAGTCCGCAGCGCGTGCTCGATGTCGGTTGCGGTCCGGGCATCGGCGCCAGCGCGCTGCGCGAGCGTTGGCCGCAGGCGCAGATCATCGCGCTCGATCTGGCCTTGCCGATGTTGCAACTCGCTGCGCGCCGCGACGAGGCCGCTTCGCCATCCTGCGTCGCCGGCGACGCCCAGGCGTTGCCGCTGGCCGCGGCCAGTGTCGACTTGGTGCACGCCAATCTATGCCTGCAATGGTGTGACGACCCGGGCCTCGCGCTCGCCGAGTTCCGGCGCGTGCTGCGGCCCGAGGGCGTGCTGCTGTTCTCGACCTTCGGCCCCGATACATTGCACGAGTTGCGCAGCGCCTTCGCCGCGGTCGATCGCGCGCCGCATGTGAGCCGCTTCATCGACATGCACGACATCGGCGATGGCCTGCTCGCCAGCGGATTCCGCGATCCGGTGATGGAGCGCGAGGATTTCGTGCTCACCTACGGCGACCTGCGCAGCCTGATGTGCGAGCTGCGCGCGATCGGCGCGACCAATGCCGATGCGCAGCGCGCACGCACGTTGATGGGCAAGGCGCATCTCGCGCGCGTGAGTGCGGCCTATGAGGATTTTCGCCGCGACGGTGTGCTGCCGGCGACCTGGGAAGTGATCTACGCGCATGCGCTGGCGCCGGCGATCGGCCAACCACTGCGCACACTCGAAGGCGACGTGGCGAGTTTCTCGATCGCCAATCTGCGTGGCAGCCGGGTACGGCGGTGAGCGCGACACCGCGCCAGCATGAACTGCGCGCGGTGCTGCTTGGCCTTGCCGCTGCGCTGTTCTTCACCTCGACCTATGTGCTCAACCGCGCGATGGCCAATGAAGGCGGTCATTGGGCGTGGTCGGCGGCGCTGCGCTACCTGTTCACCTTGCCCTTGCTCGCGATCGTGATCGCGTGGCGCGGCGGCTTCGTTGCGGTGTGGCGCGCACTGCGCGCCCATCCGCTGCCGTGGCTGACGTGGAGCAGCATCGGCTTCGGGCTGTTCTGCGTGTGTCTGACCTGGGCGGCTGCGCATGCGCCGGCCTGGCTGGTGGCCGGAACCTTCCAGCTCACCGTGGTCGCCGGCATGCTGGTCGGCCCGCTGCTCTATCGCGACGAGCGCGCACGCCTGCCGTGGGCGGCGCTCACACTGGGCGGCGTGATCGTCGCCGGTGTCGCACTGATGCAGGGCGCGCATTTCCACGGCCAGCTCGATGGCGACGCCTGGCTTGCGCTGCTGCTGGTCGCCGCATCCGCAGCCCTGTATCCACTGGGCAATCGCGCGATCCTGCTGCATCTGGAACGCACGGGCGAAACGCTGGATGCAACCCAACGCGTGTTCGGCATGACGCTGGCAAGTCAGCCGTTGTGGTGGCTGATCGCCGGCTACGCCTGGCTGCAGGTCGGGCCACCGCCGGCGATGCAGATGACGCTGGCGATGGGTGTCGCGCTGTTCACTGGCGTGATCGCCACCGTGGTGTTTTTCCACGCCACCGGTCTGGTGCGCAATCAACCCGCCGCACTCGGCGCAGTCGAGGCGATGCAGGCGGCCGAACTGCTGTTCACGAGCGCGCTGGGCGTGATGTTTCTCGGCGAAGCGATCCCGCGGGGTTGGGCCGCGCTTGGCGCGCTGCTGGTGATCGCGGGGATCATCGCGTTGGGTGTGCTGGTTGGCCGCGACGCCGCGCGCGATCGCCGCAGGCAACAGGTTCTGCGCAGCGATCGTGGCGCTTGAATCTCGCCTTCAAACGGGATTCAGTCGCTGGCACCAAGGCCGAGCAATTCGGCGCCTTCCTCGCGCGCGATCTGGCGGGCGCGCGCCATGCCGAGCAGCGACAGGCGCAAGAGTGGACGCGCTGCGAGCCTGCGCAGGCCGATCGAGCCGTGCAGTTCGAACCTGACCATGCGCGCGCGACGCGCTGGCCCGAGTCGTGCGAAGGCACTGCGACGAAATGCGCCATGCGCCTGCCACCGGGCATTGGCCGATGTTTCTTCGGGTTCGAGCGCGCACGCGCAGGTCATTTCATCCCAGGCCAGACAATCGGTATCGGGCAAGAGGTAGAGCCGGGCGAGCGTGTTTCCCGCCGCGTCGGCAAAGCCTAGAAATTCGCGCAGGCCCATGCTGGTCACGTTCGCGTGGGCGGTCACACGTCTGAGCGTGGCGAGCGCGTCGAGCGGCCCGGGTTCGAGCAACACGCCGCGTCCCGCACGCAGTGGCAGTGCATCGTCGCAATGTTTGTCACCGGCGCAATCGAGCCAGAGTACCGGGCCGAGTCGCGGCAGCAGCTCGGCGAGGCAGCCCAGTTCGAGGCCGCGCGGCCCAGCGGGCGCACGAGCGCGGCGGATCGACGCAGGGTCGATGAGCTGCCAGTCCGAAGCCGTCGGCGCATCGAAGCGGCCGGTTTCCAGAATGCTCATGCGCGCATCTCCTGCCGGCGATCCCGTGCGCGCGTGCCGTCCAAGTGAAGTGCGTCGCGGAGCGTGCGCGGATCGTGTTTCGGCGCACACAGCTGCCAATCGTCGCGACGCTCGCGTCCCAGATGGAGCAGACCATTGCCGAGCTCGGGCTCATCGCGCAGCCAATCGACCAATTGCAGCGAGTGGCTGCGCCGGCGTCGCGCCGGCATCCGTGACGTGAAGACGCGTGCAGCGGCATCCAGGATCGAGCGGACAAGTCGAGCGAACACGGCACTTATTTCGTGAGGATGAGCTTGTCGTTGCGCGTCAGGCGCAAGTGATATTCCTGGCCGGCGTGCTCGATCACCAGTTCGCGCGCACCGTCGAGCAGGCGCGCGCTGTCGATGCGCGGCTTGGCGGGCAGCGGACGGGCGCTGTTGAAGGCAACGGTCTGCATCGCCGCGAAGCCGGTGGTGGCGAGGGGCTGTGGTTCGAACATGGACATGCTCCTGTCGAGGTCTGTGCGAAACGATAATGATTCGCATTTGAAAGTCAAGCAGGGATTTGGTCGCGGCCAGCCATTCGTCGCCGACACGGGCGCCAGAGCGGGGCCGAGCATCAGAGCTGGCCCGGCCGCCTGCTAAACTGCGCGCGCTCCATCGGGGAGTAGTCGGGCGCGATGAACCATCGCGCAGGACGCGTCAACACACTTGGCCGACCGGCCATGGCGCGTACCGCAAGCCATCGACGGGCTTGCGCGGCAAGACCTTTGGTGCATGCCGCGACGCCCGGGCCGGGACCGCGTGCATGTGCCATTGCGTCCTCGTCCTGGCCTGATGGAGTCTGCATGCAAGCCCTCTACGTTTCGACCGCCGTGGTTGCGCTGGCCGAGATCGGCGACAAGACGCAACTGCTCTCGCTCGTGCTCGCGGCCAAATACCGCCGGCCCTTGCCGATCTGCATCGGTATCGCGATCGCCACCTTGCTCAACCATGCGCTCGCCGGTGTGCTCGGCGCCGCGCTCGCGCAGTGGCTGAGTCCCGAACTGCTCAAGTGGATCGTGGTCGCAAGTTTCCTCGCGATGGCGGTGTGGACGCTGATCCCCGACAAGCTCGATGAGGATGAAGCCACATCGACACGCAGTCGTGGCGTGCTGCTTGCCACCGTGATCGCGTTCTTCCTCGCCGAGATGGGCGACAAGACCCAGATCGCGACGGTCGTGCTCGCGGCGCAGTATTCGCCGCTGTGGCAGGTCGTCGCTGGCACCACGGCGGGCATGCTGCTGGCCAACGTGCCGGTGGTGTGGCTGGGCGCGCGCTTTGCACAGAAGCTGCCGATGCGCGCCGCGCACATCGCTGCTGCCGTGCTGTTCGCCGCGCTGGGCCTGTGGGTCGCGCTGCGCTGAAGCGCTACAGCGCGTCCTGATCGGTCTCGCCGGTGCGGATGCGGATCACGCGTTCGAGCACGCTGACGAAGATCTTGCCGTCGCCGATCTTGCCGGTGTTGGCGGCGTGGCTGATCGCCTCGACCACGCGCTCGACCTGATCGTCGGCGACTGCAACTTCGAGTTTGATCTTGGGCAGGAAATCGACCACGTATTCGGCGCCGCGATAGAGCTCGGTGTGGCCCTTCTGGCGCCCGAAACCCTTAACCTCGGTGACGGTGACGCCCTGCACGCCGACTTCAGCGAGTGCCTCGCGCACGTCGTCGAGCTTGAAGGGCTTGATGATGGCCGTGACCATGCGCATGGACGATTCCCGTGGTGTGCCGCGGGCGACTATAGCCGATGCGCGCGTGTAGGAAATTTCCTGCACGAGAATCCGAATTCTGCGTCTGGCGCCACGTTATGCTCTGCGTAGACTGGCTTCCCATGGGGCGGATGTCGATGGATCGGCATCGCAGGGAGGCTGCAGCCGGCGGTGTTCAGGCCCCGCCGGCTGCCCCGAGGGATCCCGCCATCCGAACAGCCCGCTTCGAGGAATACCACCATGCTCCAAGGCCAAACCATCGACGATCTTGCGCAGAAGCTGGCCGACCTCGTGCCGCCGGGCCTGCGTGAGGCGAAAGCCGACCTGACCGCGAATTTTCGCAGCGCACTGCAGGCAGGTTTGCGCAATCTGGATCTGGTCACGCGCGAGGAGTTCGACGTGCAGCGCTGCGTGCTGCTGCGTACCCGCGAAAAGATCGAGGAGCTCGAGCAACAGCTTGCAGCGCTCGAGTCTTCGTTGGGAGTCTCGCTGTCACAGCGCAACTAGGTCGCGCGGCCCCATGCCCGCGTGCCGTGCCAGGGACGGGCTTGCATGTCGCCAAACACCACCAGTTTCCCGGGAAGTCTGCCGTCACTGACCCGTCACCCCCCGGTCGGGGCGGCAGACCTTTTCCCTCGCTCGCATCGCCACGCGCGCTTTCGCTTCGATGATCCGCGCAGTTCCGGATGGGTGCCGCGATGAGCCTCGCCGTGGTCTACACGCGCGCCCAATCCGGCGTCGCCGCGCCCTTGGTCGCCTGTGAAGTGCATCTCTCGGGCGGCCTGCCCGGCACTTCGATCGTCGGTCTGCCGGAAACCGCGGTGAAGGAAGCGCGCGATCGCGTGCGTGCTGCGATTCTCAACGCCCAGCTCGACTATCCGCAGCGACGCGTGACCGTGAATCTCGCACCCGCCGACCTGCCCAAGGACGGTGGCCGCTTCGATCTGCCGATTGCGCTCGGCATCCTCGCCGCCAATGGCAGCCTGCCGCAGCAGGCCCTTCGCGAACACGAATTCGTCGGCGAGCTCGCGCTGTCGGGCGAGCTGCGTGCAGTGCAGGGCGTGCTGCCTGCGGTGCTGCACGCGAGCCGCAGCGGCCGGCGCGTGATCGTGCCGCGCGGCAACGCCGCCGAAGCGGCACTGGTGAGCCATGCCCAGGTGCTGGTTGCCGACAGCCTGCTGGAAGTCTGCGCCCATCTCGCTGGCCGTATCCAATTGACACGTGCCGAAAACGCGGAGCCGGGTGCGATACCTGCGAGCACGCTGCCCGACCTCGCCGACGTGCGCGGCCAGCCACAGGCACGCCGCGCGCTCGAAATCGCTGCTGCGGGCAGCCACAACCTGCTCCTGCATGGCCCGCCGGGCACCGGCAAGACCCTGCTTGCGAGCCGCCTGCCCAGCATCCTGCCGCCGCTGGAGGAAGACGAAGCGCTGGAACTGGCCGCGATCCGCTCGGTGGCCGGTCAGTCCAGTGATCCGGCTGCGTGGAAGCAGCGCGCGTTTCGGCATCCGCACCACACGGCATCGGCCGTGGCCTTGGTCGGCGGTGGTTCGATCCCGCGCCCCGGCGAGATCTCGCTCGCTCACCACGGTGTGCTGTTCCTCGATGAGCTGCCCGAATTCGATCGCCACGTGCTCGAGGTACTGCGCGAGCCGCTGGAGTCGGGATACATCTCGATCTCGCGCGCGGCGCGTCAGGTCGATTTCCCGGCGCGTTTCCAGTTGGTCGCGGCGATGAATCCCTGTCCCTGCGGCTATGCCGGCGACCCGAGCGGTCGCTGCCGTTGCTCGGCGGAGGCGATCGCACGCTACCGCGCGCGGATTTCCGGGCCCTTGCTCGATCGCATCGACCTCAAGCTGGAAATGCCGCGCGTGAGCCACACGCAGTTGCGCCAGACCTCAACCGGCGAGCCCAGCGCCACGGTGCGCGAGCGCGTCGTCGCCGCCCGCCAGCGCCAACTCGAACGCGCGGCCAAGCCCAACGCCTGGCTCGGTACACGCGAGCTCGAAGGTTGCTGCGCGCTCACAAACGCCGATCATGCCCTGCTCGATCGCGCGGTGGAACGTCTGGGCCTCTCGGCACGTGCCTATCACCGCGTGCTGCGCGTGGCGCGCACGATCGCCGATCTCGCGGCGGCGGCGCGGATCGGCAGCGAACACCTCGCCGAGGCGATCCAGTACCAGCGCGCGGGCGCTTGAAGCCTGCGCCGCGCACAAGTCTTGCCGAGCTGACACACGAGGCCGTTATGATCGGCGCATGACCACGATCGAACACATTTACTGGGTGTTTGCCGCCGCCGCTGCGCTGGTGCTGGTCGGCATTGCCTCGAGTCTGGTCGCTCGGCGTTTTTCCGCGCCCTTGCTGTTGGTGTTCCTTGTCATCGGCATGCTCGCCGGCACCGATGGGCCCGGCGGGATCGCCTTCGATGACTACAGCGGCGCCTACCAACTCGGATCGCTGGCGCTGGCGATCATCCTGTTCGATGGCGGATTGCGTACGCGGATGGAAAGTGTGCGCCGAGTGCTCGCGCCAACCCTGCTGCTGGCCACGCTCGGCGTGCTGCTCAGCGCGATCCTCACCGGCATCGCGGCGAGCTGGCTGCTCGATCTGGAACCCGTGCTCGGTTTTCTGGTCGGCGCGGTGCTGGCCTCGACCGACGCGGCTGCGGTGTTGTTCCTGCTGCGCGCGGGCGGCTTGCGCCTGCGCGAGCGGGTCGGCGCGACGTTGGAGATCGAATCGAGCGCAAACGATCCGGCAGCGATCCTGCTCACGATGATGTTGGTCGAGTATGTGACCACTCCGGCCGGGCTGTCGCCGCTCGCACTCGCGCGCGAGTTCGTCGTGCAGTTCGGCATCGGCGGCATCGCCGGGGTGATCGGTGGTGGCGCGATCGCGCGCGGCCTCAACCATCTGCAACTCGGCCATGCGCTGTCGGCCCTGTTTGCGCTCGCCGCCGCAGTGCTGGTGTTTGGCATCACCGGACAGATCGGCGGCAGCGGCTTCCTTGCGGTCTACATCGCCGGCCTGCTCGTCGCCAGTCACGTTCGCGGCGGCCTCACCAACCTGCTCGGCACGCTCGATGCGGCGACCTGGTTGTGTCAGATCGCGATGTTCCTCGTGCTCGGCCTGCTCGCCTCGCCGCGCATGCTGCTGCAATCGCTCCTGCCGGCGCTGGGCATCGCCGCTTTCCTCATGTTCATCGGCCGTCCGCTCGCGGTGATCGCCTGCCTCGCGCCGCTGCGTCGCTACGGCAAGCGTGAGATCGCCTTCATTTCGTGGATCGGCCTGCGCGGCGCGGTCGGCATCTTTCTCGCTTCGATCCCCATGCTCGCGCAGCTGCCGCACGCGCAACTCGTGTTCAACGTCGCCTTCGTCGTCGTGCTTGCTTCATTGCTCGTGCAGGGTTGGACGCTCGGTTTTGCCGCGCGCGTGTTCGACGTGGCCCTGCCACATCGCGAAAGCACGGTGCGCCGCGTCGAGCTCGACCTGCCCGGTTCGCTCGAACGCGAGCTGGTCGGTTATCCGGTTGCAGCCGATGCGCGCGTGCTCGCTGGCACCCAGATGCCGGACTGGTCGCAACTGACCCTGATCGTGCGCAGCGGAGAAATCCTCACGCCCGATCAGGGCGGCACCCTGCGCGCAGGTGACTATGCGTATCTGTTGGCACCACCGGGGCGCGTGTACCGGCTCGACTGGCTGTTCGCGCCACCCGAGGAAGCTCGCGAGGCCGAACGCGAGCTGTTTGGCGAGTTCAGCTTCGACGCTGACGTGCATCTGGCCGACATCGCCGAGTTCTACGGCCTGCCGGTGCGTCCACGCGATGCGCCGCTCACGCTGGCCGAACATTTTGCCCAGCGCTTCGAGCACACGATCGAGATCGGCGACCACGTGCGCCTGGGTGCGGTGACGCTGATCGCACGCGAACTGGGCGACGAAGGCGTGCGCAAGGTCGGCCTCAAGGTCGATCGTCTCGGCAAGGTGCTGGCGCGCCCGCGTTGGCTTGAACGCCTGCTGCCGCGCGCCTGAGTCGAGATTGAAGGATTCCCCGCTCGCCATCCCGGCGCCTTGTTCAGGCCAGGACGGTCGCGAAGAAAGGCCTGACACGCTCCATCTTTTCCTTCGCGATCTTCGTGTTCTTCGTGTTTCGATCTCTTGCATGCTTTGCGACGTTGCGCGGGAGGTCTGGAACAAGGCCAAAGACTGGAACACGAAGGTCACGAAGAAGGATCAAAAGTCCTTCGGTTCATGCGCAATAGATCGATCTCGGCTTGATTTACCCTGCGGTCGTTGGGAGTCGTCGGGAAGAAAGGTCTGACACTCTCCATCTTTTCCTTCGCGCTCTTCATGTCCTTCGTGTTTCGATCTCTTGCATGCTTTGCGACGTTGCGCGGGAGGTCTGGAATAAGGCCAAAGACTGGAACACGAAGGTCACGAAGAAAGATCAAAAGTCCTTGGGTTCATGCGCAAGGGATCGATTTCGGCTTGATGGACCCTGCGGTCGTTGGGAGTCATCGGGATGATGGCGCGCTCAACCGTTTCTGGACCTTCATTTCTTGATGCTCGCGAGTGACGGAAACTTGTCGCCGTCGTAGCCACCGACCTCGAAGGTGAGCGTGCGCGGATCCTTGCCCTTTTCGCTGACCTTGATCGTGAGCTTCTGCGCCGCCGCGAGCTTGGCGATGAAGGCCTTGTCATCCTTGATGAAGATCGCAGGCTCACCCGTATCGGGCAGAAACGCGGCGAGTTTGGCCGGCGTGTCGTCGAACATCGCCTCGAGCGCGCACACACCCTTGCAGACGAAGCCCTTGCCGCTGCCGAACAGGTAAGCGCTCTGCCCCCACTTGGCATGCCGACGCAGGATCAGGCGCACGCGATCGTTGGCATTGCGGTCGCTGCTGTAGATCGATGCGGTGACCTGATCGGCGCCCGATTCCTTGCTCGCCTGATAGATCCACAAGGCGGTGAGGCGGCGCTTGCTGCTCGCGGCATCGGCCTTGGCGCTGGCATCGGCAAGCGACTTCTGCACCTCGGTCGCAGCGGCGCTGCCCGGATACTTCTCGACGATTTCCTTGCCGATCGGCGCCGCCAGTTCCCACTGCTGCGCATCGAGCATCTGCCGATACATCGTCAGCGCCTTGGTCTGCGCGGCATCGACGACCGGCGCCGCAGCGGGCGCATTGTGCTGCTGCGGTGGCGCCGACGAGGGCGAGCAGGCCGCCAGCACGAGCGTGCCGACGAACAAGACCAAGCTGCGTGGGGTGAGGGACATGGACGACTCCGCCGGCGAACCAGCGACCATCCTAACAGGCTGCTGAAAAACCCTTTTCAGCAGCCTGTTAGCGCAGTGCAGGGATGCACTGCATGCGAATCGATCACGCAAGTGATTGATTCGTCGGAGACGAGTCCGGGCATGTACCGGAGGTGTGTGTCTTCTCGCATTTCAACGGATCGGCATCGCGGCCAGACGGACACCGAGCGCGGCCATCACGCGTTGGATCGTGTCGAATCGCGGATGCGCCCCGGCCCGCAGCGCCTTGTAGAGCGCTTCGCGCGCAAGCCCGGCGTCCTGGGCCACCGCCGTCATGCCGCGCGCACGGGCGACGGTGCCCAGCGCATCGGCCAGCGCGGCGGCATCGTTCTCTTCGAGCACGATGGTCAAGTACTCGGCAATGGCCTGCTCACTGTCGAGCATTTCCGTTATGTCAAAGGTCTTGAGATCGGCAATTTTGGGCACGGGTCAATCCTCCAGGGTTGCGGCCAGTTTTTTCGCGGCTGCAATGTCGCGCAGCTGCGTGGCCTTGTCGCCACCACCGAGCATCACGATGAGCACGTCACCACGCTGCACGTAGTACATGCGCCAGCCTGGCCCGAAGTGCCCACGCATTTCGCTCACGCCTGCACTGACATGCTCCACGTCGCCGAGGTTGCCGGTCTGGGCTTTTTCAAGGCGACGACCGAGCCGACGCCGTGTCATGCCGTCCTTGATGGCATCAAGCCAGGCCGTGAATTCATCGGACTGCTTGATCGTGAATGCAGTCACAGTGTAATCGAATGGTTACACCTGCACAAACCACCGTGCCCGATGGCGCCAGGATGAACTGGCGCGGCAAGTGGAGGGGTGAGACTCGGCTCAAGCATCAAAAACGCCTGCAAGGATCGCGGCCGAGATTGCGCTCATAAGTCGAGACGCGATCATCGCGTTCATGGCCGCTGCGCGCGGGATGCTCGATGCGCCGGCAGGCTTCGCCGCGCGAGACCTCGCTTGCGCGCACGGAGATCGACGGCGTGCCACGCGCACCGCGGATCGAGGAGGGACAGCGGTCGTGGCGGAAGAACACCTCGCCATTGGCGGCGCGGCATTCGAACGAGCGCGGCTCGGTTTTGGCAGAACGACGTGTCGATCGCGTCACCAAACGCAATGGCTGCGGTCGTGGTGTGTCGTACTCAGGCGAAGGCTGGTACGCGGGCGCGGGCTCGATCACGACTTCGCGTTGGATTTGACCGGCCATGCAGGGATGGTCCTGGAAGGCGACCGCGCCGTGTTCATCGACACAGCGAAGCACCGACTGCGCGTGCAGGGGCGACGTGGCAAGCAGTGCAAGCAACAACAACGATGCGGGTGTGCGGACGGACGGGTTCATGGGCGGCATTGCCATTGGGAACGGGTCGCAGTGTCCGCCAAGCTCGATGGCGTCGCGATGGTCGGCAGCCGCGCCCACGTGTAGGACAATCGCCTATCCGCGTGTGCGCCGTGTCGGCGCAGCGCGCCGTGGGCCATGCGCAGCGCAGATGCACAAGTTCATCCACATCGACATGGACGCGTTCTATGCCTCGGTCGAGCAGCGCGACGATCCGAGCCTGCGCGGGCGCCCCGTGGTCGTCGCCTGGCGCGGCGCGCGCTCGGTGGTGTGCGCGGCGAGCTACGAGGCGCGCGTGTTTGGCGTGCGTTCGGCGATGCCTGCGGTGCGCGCCGAACGCCTGTGTCCCGATGCGGTGTTCGTGCCACCCGACTTCACGCGTTACAAGGCGGTGTCGCAGCAGGTGCGCGCGATCATGTTGCGGCATACCGATCTGGTCGAACCGCTGTCGCTCGACGAGGCGTATCTGGATGTCACCGCGCCCAAGTCGGCGCTCGGCAGCGCGACCGCGATCGCGCGCGCGATCCGCGCGCAGATCCGCGAAGAGACCGGCCTCACGGCGTCGGCGGGCGTGGCGCCAGCGAAGTTCCTCGCCAAGATCGCCTCGGACTGGCGCAAGCCCGATGGCCTGTTCGTGATTCGCCCGAACGAGGTGCTCGACTTTCTCGCGCCCTTGCCGGTCGCGCGCATCCACGGCGTGGGCAAGGTGATGGAAGGCAAGCTCGCGGCGCTGGGCATCACCACGGTCGGCCAGTTGCGCGCTGCCGACGCGCATGCGCTGCAGGCGCGCTTCGGTCGCTACGGCCTGCGTCTGTCCGAACTCGCGCACGGCATCGACCACGGCGAGGTGCGTCCGGATCGCCCGACGCAGTCGATCTCGACCGAGGACACCTTCGAGCACGACCTGCCCTTGGGTGCGCTCGATGACACCATTCGCGATCTCGCCACGCGCACCTGGGCCGCGCGCGATCGCACGCCGCGCATCGCGCGCACCGTGGTGCTCAAACTCAAGACCCGCGAGTTTCGCATCCTCACGCGCAGCCACACGCCCGAGCATCCGCCCGCGTCGGCGGCGATGCTCGCGCGCATTGCGCTCGAGCTGTGCGCGCGCGTCGACTTGCCAGCCGACACGCTCTATCGCCTCGTCGGCGTGGGCCTGGGCAACTTCTTCGATCCTGACGACACGCCGGGGCAGGCCGAACTGTTCGGCCCGCCCTGACGCGATGACACTCAGCGTCCGCGCGCGCGGGCGAAGGCGTCGGCGAGTGCGTTGTTGCTCGGCGCAGCGGCCGGCGCGGGCGAGCGCACTGCCTTGTTGCGAACGGCGCCCGATGGTGAATTCGAAGCGCCGCGCGCATCGCGCACACTGCGCGCCTCGCCGGGCACGTCGTCGAGGCGCATGCTCAGCGCGATGCGTTGACGCTGCAGGTCGACTTCCATCACCTTGACCTTGACGATGTCGCCGGCCTTGACCGCCTCGCGCGGATCGCGCACGAACTGGTACGAGAGCGCCGATACATGCACGAGGCCATCCTGATGCACGCCGATGTCGACGAAGGCGCCGAACGCGGCGACATTGGTGACGCGACCTTCGAGCACCATGCCGACGACCAGATCCTTGAGATCCTCAACGCCCTCGGCAAAGCTCGGCGCGACGAATTGCGGGCGTGGATCGCGGCCGGGTTTCTCCAGCTCGCGCAGGATGTCGCGCACGGTCGGCAGGCCGAAACGCTCGTCGGTGAAACGCGCGGGATCCAGACCACGCAACAGCGCGCCATCGCCGATCAACTGGTGCGCCTGCCGCCCGCACGCGGCGAGGATGCGCGCGACCAGCGGATAGGCTTCCGGATGCACGCCACTCGCATCGAGCGGTTCGCTGCCGTCGGCGATGCGCAGGAAGCCGGCGCATTGCTCGAAGGCCTTGTCACCCAGCCGCGCCACCTTCTTGATCGCGATCCGATTGCGGAACGGGCCATGCTCATCGCGATGGCGCACGATGTTGTCGGCGAGCATCGCACTCAGGCCGGCCACGCGCGCGAGCAGCGGCGCCGAGGCGGTGTTGAGATCGACACCGACCGCGTTCACGCAGTCCTCGACACGCGCATCGAGCGCGCGTGCGAGCTTGATCTGGTTGACGTCGTGCTGGTACTGGCCGACGCCGATCGCCTTGGGCTCGATCTTCACCAACTCGGCGAGCGGATCCTGCAGGCGTCGCGCGATCGACACCGCGCCGCGCAGCGAGACATCGAGATCGGGGAATTCGCGCGCTGCGAGCTCCGATGCCGAATACACCGATGCGCCTGCCTCGCTGACCACGAGCTTGGCGATCTGCGCGCGCTCGCCGAGTTTCTTGATGAGTTCGCCCGCGAGCTTGTCGGTTTCGCGCGAGGCCGTGCCGTTGCCGATCGCGATCAGGTTGACCCCATGACGCAGGCACAGCGCGCCGAGTTCGGCGAGTGACTGATCCCATTGCCGACGCGGCTCGTGCGGATACACGGTGCTGGTGGCGAGCAATTTGCCGGTGGCATCGACCACCGCGACCTTGACGCCGGTGCGGATGCCCGGATCCAGACCCATCACGGTTTTCGCGCCCGCGGGCGCGGCCAGCAGCAAGTCCTTGAGGTTGTCGCCGAACACGCGGATCGCCTCGGCTTCGGCAGCCTCGCGCGCACGACCGAACAGATCGAGGGTGAGCGTGAGGTGCAGTTTCACGCGCCAGGCGAGACGGCAGGTGTCCATCAGCCAGGCATCGGCGGCGCGACCGCGCGCGGCGATGCCGGCAGCCACGGCCACGCGGCCGATTGCCTCCAGATGCGCTTGTTCGGTATCGCCACCGGGTTCGAGTTCGAGCGCGAGCACGCCTTCGTTGCGTGCGCGCATCAATGCGAGCAGGCGATGCGAAGGGATCTTGCCGATCGCCTCGGCGTGATCGAAATAGTCGCGAAACTTCGCGCCTTCCTCCTGCTTGCCATCGATCACCTGGGCGCGGATCTGGCCCTGCTTCCACAGCCATTCGCGCAGGCCATCGACCAGAGCGGCATCTTCGCTGATCGCCTCGATGAGAATCTGGCGCGCGCCTTCGAGCGCGGCCTTGATGTCGGCCACGCCCTTGTCGGCATCGACGAAGGCGGTCGCGCGCTGTTCGGGCGCGATCGAGGGGTCGTCACGCAAGGCCAGCGCGAGCGGTTCGAGCCCGGCTTCGCGCGCGATTTGCGCCTTGGTGCGACGCTTGGGCTTGTAGGGCAGGTAGAGATCTTCGAGGCGCGCCTTGGTGTCGGCTTCGAGGATGCGACCGCGCAGCGCCTCGTCGAGTTTGCCCTGCTCCTCGATGCTCACGAGGATCGCCGCGCGACGGTCCTCGAGCTCGCGCAGGTAGCCGAGCCGCTCCTCGAGCAGGCGTAACTGGGTGTCATCGAGACCGCCGGTGACTTCCTTGCGGTAGCGGGCGATGAAGGGCACGGTGGCGCCACCATCGAGCAATTCGACGGCGGCGCGTACCTGTGCCGGTTGCGCGGCGATATCCTGGGCAATGCGGTGTTCGATGGAAAGCATGCGGGCGGGTGATTCCTGGTTGGGCAAGGGATGCGGACGGCCGTGCCACGTCGTACGCATGGATCCGGCGTCATTGACGGTGTACTGGACTGATGATTGGTGCGGCACGCGCAGCAGCAGATTTTAGCTGCGCGCTGGCTCCTAGCAGGGTGCTGAAAAAGTCCATCCTGGACTTCTTCAGCTCGCCGAGTCCGGTACATGCCCGGACTCGTCTCCGTTGAATCAATCACTTGCGTGATCGATTCGCGTGCAGTGCATCCCTGCACTGCGCTAGCAGCGCTGCTGAAAAGGATTTTTCAGCAGCCTGCTAGATGCGCACGTGCAGGCCTCGCCGATCCATCGCCCACACGATCAGCCACCACAGGAACACGAAGGCGATAGCCCAGGTGAGCGAGGCGAGGTGCGCGCCTGCGAGCGGTGTGAGCCAATCGGCGAGCAGGAAGTGATAGAGCGGCTCTTGCCAACCGAAAGCCGGCAACAGGATCTGCATGAGTTCCGATCCGGCATAGGCGGCGATCGCGTTCACGCCGAAAAGTCGGCCCCAGGCAGGCCAGCCACGCTGGTCGATCGCCCAATGAAACGCGAGCAAGGCCAGACTCGCCCAACCCGCAGTCCACAGTGCAAACGAGGACGTCCACAGATTCTTGTTGAAGGGTTGCCAGAATGACCAGACGAATCCGAGCGCGAGCGCCGCGATGCCGAGCATGCCGATCGCGCGCAAATTGCGCGCACGCAGCCAGTGCCCGGCCATGAGGCCGAGCAAGGTCGTCGCGATCGCGGGCAGGGTGCCGAGCAAACCCTCGGGATCGTGACCGCGACCGCTGGCGGGATCGACGCGATACACGGTGGCACCGAACAGCCAACTGTCGGCGCGACTGACGATGTTCTCGAACGGTGCGAGCGTGCCGCCCCACTGCAGCAACAGGCCATGGCTGACGAGCAGGGCGATGAGCACGAGCCACTGCGCGCGCGGCCGCAGGTACAGCGCAATCGCCGCCACCGCCGCAAAACACAGACCGATGCGCTGGAGCACACCGGGCAGGCGCAGATGTGCATTGGGCAAGAGCCACAAGGCGAGCAGATTGATCGCGAGCCCGAGCGCAACGATGCGCGCTGCGCGCCACAGGGCGCCGCGCAGCAGCGGAGCCGTTGGCGACGCGCTGTCCAGACGCGGCCCGAAGGCGAGCGCGGTGGAGACGCCGACGATGAAGAGGAAGAACGGAAACACCAGATCGGTTGGCGTGCAGCCATGCCAGGTCGCATGTTCGAGCGGTGCGTAGACGGCGTCCCAACTGCCCGGGTCATTCACCAGCAGCATCGCCGCGACGGTGCAGCCGCGCAGCGCATCGACCGAGGCCATGCGCATGCTCGCGCCGGCGCCTCGATGCTTGGCCGTGGGTGTGGCCGGCACGACGCTGGACTGCGCCGCGGGTGGTCGATGATCACGCATCGCTGCTGGTCGATTCGCTCGGCGGAGGGACTCGCATCCTAGCAGCGCGGCAAGCACCTGCGCACGCCAAGGTGATGGAAGTCTGGACGGCCATCCATGGCCACCATGGCGAGGGCCTGTCGTCAGCTGCCGCGGCGGCCCAGCGCGCGCGCCGGCGCCGGGATCATGCGCCCGGCGCCACTGTCGAAACCGTTCTTGAAGATGAGATCGTTGGGTGCCGCTTCGAGATTCAGCGTCGCTGTGTTGTTCGAAGTGTCGGGGTCGACTGCGGGCACATTGACGACCGCCGTCATCGAATTGCCGAGCGTGCCGGTGGTGCCGCTGGCCACCGTGCCGTTGACCGTGAAGGTGATCTGGCCGCCCGAGGGCAGGTTCGCCGCACCGATGATGTTGCCGTTGCCGCCGGCCGGGCAGGTCGCACCCGTGCTGGCCAGACAGGTCCAGTTCGGTGTCTGGTAGGCACTGGGGAAGGTGTCGACCAGGGTCACGCCATTGGCCGCAGCCGGCCCGGCATTGGCAACCACGATCGTGTACTGCAGCGGCGAACCAGCCGTATAGGCGCTCTGGTCGGCGTTCATCGTTACACCGACGTTGGCATTGTTCGAGCCGGCCTGGCAGTTCACCACGCCGCGGATCACCCAGTCGCCCTGCACGCCCAATGCCGCGCTGTTGTACCACTGAGGACCAAGACCGATATCTCCGTAGAGCGCGTTGTGGCCGGCGGTGTTGCCGTCGGTGTCGCGCACCACGCTGGGATCTTCGTTCGGAACCTGATTTTGCGGAAACTCCAGCGCAATGACCAAGGTCTCATTCGCGCTCACCGCCACGCTCAGCGGCAAGGTGTTGTTCTCGTCCAGATAGCGCCATTCATTGAGCGCATTGTCGTTGAGCACCGGGCCGCCGATGTCCTGCGCCAAGACGCCCGGCTCGGGGAAAGTGCCGCTGCGGTAGATGTGGATCGCGTTGGCGATGGTTGCCGCCGAGGTGCCCGCGGGCGAACGCCAGAAGATCTGCACCGCAACGAGGTTGCCGTCGCAGGGGCTGGTCAGCCACGAAGCCGCCATTTCGCCTGCGTTGAAGCTGTACACGATCGCGGCATTGCCAAAATCGGTGAGCGAATCGTTCTTGATCGTGACCTCGGCAGCACCGACGCTGCCACTCAAGGCACAGGCCAATCCAAACCAGAATGCTCTACGCACGTTCGTTCTCCCTACCGGTGGCGGTAGCCCGCAGCATAAGGTCTGGCTGGCTCGTGCGAGGTGACGGGATTCGCAGACGGTCGAAAGACCGGTTCGAGTGGCGCGTACAATGCGCGACCCCATCTTTCCTCCGGTTCCGTGATGTCGACGCTTCCCCCCTGCCCGCAGTGCGCCATGGAAAACACCTACCCCGACGGCGAGCTGCTGATCTGCGCCGACTGCGGCCATGAATGGTCGCAAGCCGCGGCGGCGAGCGAGTCGACCATGGTCGTGCGCGACTGCAACGGCAACGTGTTGGCCAATGGCGACAGTGTCGTCGTGATCAAGGACCTCAAGGTCAAGGGCTCGTCGATTCCGCTCAAGCAGGGCACGCCGATCAAGAACATCCGCCTGATCGAGGACGACGCCGAGCACATCGAGGGCCACAGCGACAAGATCAAGGACCTCGTGCTCAAGACCTGCTTCCTGCGCAAGGCCAACTGAACCGTCGAAGTTGCCGTTCCGGCGTTATCGCATCGCTGACCAGATCACGTCAGTACTCAATCACCGTGCGAATGCCCTTGCCTGCGTGCATGAGGTCGAAAGCCTCGTTGATGCGCTCCAGCGGCAGGCGTGCACTGATGTAATCGTCGATGTGCAGCTCGCCGGCAAGATACCGGTCGACATAGCCGGGCAACTGCGAGCGTCCCTTGACGCCGCCGAACGCCGAGCCGCGCCAGACGCGGCCGGTGACGAGCTGGAACGGACGCGTGGAGATTTCCTGGCCCGCGCCGGCGACGCCGATGATGGTCGATTCGCCCCAGCCCTTGTGGCAGCACTCGAGCGCCGAGCGCATGACGTGGACGTTGCCGATGCATTCGAAGGAATAGTCGACGCCGCCATCGGTGAGCTCGACGATGACGTCCTGGATCGGGCGGTCGTGGTCCTTGGGATTGATGAAATCGGTCGCGCCCAGCGCCTTGGCCATCACGAACTTGTCGGCATTGGTGTCGATCGCGAGGATGCGCTCGGCCCTGGCCATCACCGCGCCCTGCACCACCGACAGGCCGATACCGCCCAGGCCGAACACCGCCACGCTCGACCCGGGCGTGACCCTGGCGGTGTTGAGCACGGCGCCGATGCCGGCAGTGATGCCGCAGCCGAGCAGACAGACCTTGTCCAGCGGCGCGGCCGGATTGATCTTGGCCAGCGCGATCTCGGGCAGCACGGTGTACTGCGAAAACGTGCTCGTGCCCATGTAGTGCAGGATCGGCTTGCCCTTGAACGAGAAACGCGAAGTGCCATCGGGCATGAGGCCCTTGCCCTGGGTCGCGCGGATCGCCTGGCACAGATTGGTCTTGCCCGAGCGGCAGAACTTGCACACGCCGCACTCGGGCGTGTACAGCGGGATCACGTGATCGCCGACCTTGACGCTGGTGACGCCCGCGCCGACTTCCTCGACGATACCGCCGCCTTCGTGGCCGAGAATCACCGGGAACGCGCCTTCGGGATCCGCGCCCGAGAGCGTGAAGGCATCGGTATGGCACACGCCGGTGGCAACGATGCGCACCAGCACCTCGCCTGCCTTCGGACCTTGCAGATCCACTTCCTCGATCACGAGCGGTTGGCCCGCGGCAAAGGCAACGGCGGCACGGGTTTTCATGGTCGACGCTCCGTTCTTGGGAACGATCACCTTAACGCTTTGGCGTCACGATCCTCAATCCGCGGTTCTTGCCTGCGCACGCAGGTAGACGATGAATTCCCAGATCTGCTGCTCGCGCAACAGGCTCGCGAACGGCGACATCTCGCCTGGTTGCGGCTCGTGCCCGAGGCGATGGTAACCGTGTGCGCGCAAAGCCTTGCTGCCATCGCGGATGAGAAAGAACAGCGTGGTGTCGTCGCTGCCGTAGACCCAGATCGTGTTGACCAGCGAGGGACCGAGTCCACCCTCGAGCCGCTCGCCGTGACAGGCCGCGCAGGAATAGCTCGCATACACCTGCGCTCCGGCTGCGCGCGTCGGCTCGTCGTCGGGCAGGGGATTGCGCAACAGCGGCAGACCCTGTGCGTTGAATGCGCCGGTCGCGGCCTGCGGCACGCGCAACGGCTCGGTCTGGTCGCCAGCCGAACACGCACTCAAGACAGACAGGCCGATTGCGATGACGGAGCGCAAAAAGGCCCGCCGCGCGTCCATCTCAGGCCGACAGGCCCTGCATTCCGTCGATCTCCACCAGGAGCTCGCGCCGGCAGATGTCGCCGCGCAACAGCAGCACTTCGCCCAGCTGCGCGGCGTGGTCCGCGATCGCCTGCTTCACGGCCTGTGCATCAGCTGCGTCGCGCACATAGGCCTTGAGCACGGCGCGCTCGCCAAAGCGCCCCTGTGCCGCGGCCACGAGACTGTCGAGGTTGGCCAGCGTCTCGCTGATTTGCGCGCGCAGGTCCTGCTCATGCTGCGAGGCATGACCGACCACGGCGGCCGTGCCCGAAATCAGCAACTGATCGGCCGGCGTGGACATCGCGCGCGCAAAGGTCGGTGCGGTGCGACCGTACTGGCGCGGATAGCGCCAGGCGCTGACCTGACGCGGATTCTCGATCGGTGTTCCGGCCTCGCGCGCGGACAGGCCATACACGAGCAGGCGCCGGCGGCCATCGTGACCACCGATCGCGGTCGCAGCGGGATAACAGGCGTCATGGAACTGCGCCATGCCGCGCGCCCGGCCTTCGCAGAAACGGCGGTAACGCTCGTCGTCGCCGTCGCCTTCGTTGATCGCGTCGATGAAGTTCCACAGTCGCAGGATGTGCGGCGTCGTGCTCGCCTCGACGTGTTCGACCAGTTGCCGGTAGGCGACCTGCGCGGCCGCGCCGACATCGCCATCGATCTCGTCGATCTCGATCGCGAAGAAGCCGTAGTCGCCGTCATGGCTCCAGCGCAAGTCACCGCTGCGGCCATGTTCGACGCGCGCCGTGCTGCGCCAGACTTCGACGCAGGGCTGCGACATCGGCTCGAGCGCTACGCGCAGCACGCGCGGATCCGTGCCCGACTCGAAGGCAGCGCCGTAGCCGATCACCGCGAGCACGTCGTCGCCCGGCACGGCAGCAGTCACCGGCTCGTAGCGCATTTCGAGAGGTGGCAAGCGGGCGGCGGCGGGGCTCATCGTGTCGAGCATCAAGGCAGGGCGGACGGCGGGAAAACAGCCGCCAATGATACACTGGCGCACCCGACAACCGCGGCGAAACCGTCCTTTCCTCCGATGCAAACGGCCACCAGCAGCAGTCCCGGCGCACAGTCGCCCGCCGAATCCGAACTCGCGCAACTGATCGTCGACAGCCTCAACATCGACTGGATCAAGGCCGAGGCGATTGCACCCGATGGGCCCTTGTTCGGCGCCGGCGATCTGGGGCTGGATTCGATCGATGCGCTCGAACTCGCGCTGGCGGTGTCCAAGCGTTACGGCTTCCAGTTGCGCTCGGACAATCCCGACAACAAGCAGATTTTCGGCAGCCTGCGCGCCCTGGCCGCGCACATCGAGACGCATCGCGCGACCCGTTGAGGGCGAGGCGCCGGCGATGCCTACCGCGAGCCTGCCCAGCCACGCCACGCCAACGCCTCCGCTGCGACGCTCGCGTGTGCTGCTGACTGCGGTGGCGCTGTATCTCGTGCTCGCCTCGATCGCGCTCGCCAGCGGACGAGCGGCTTGGGCTGCGGCCGCGGTGCTGGTGCTCATTACGGCGCTGCTGGTGCCCGCTTTGCGTCGCGGCCGATGGATGGCCTGGCTCACGCTCGTCGTGAGTACCACCTCGTGTGTGTGGCTCACGAAGGTGGGTGCCGGCTGGTTGTTGCTCGATCTGGTGCCGACCCTGGTCAATCTCGGTCTATGCCTGCTGTTCGCGCGCACGCTCGTGCCGGGCCACGAGCCGCTGATCGCGCGCTTCATCGCAATCCTCGAGGGTCGCGAGCGCCTGCACGATCCGCGCGTGGCGGCTTACGCGCGCGGACTCACGCAGGCGTGGGCACTGGTGCTTGGCCTGCAAGCCACGCTTCTCGCACTGATCGTGATGCTGATGCCGCATGGCCTGCTCGTCGTGCTCGGTGTCGGTGGTCCGCGCCTGTCCGCGCCCGCATGGATCGCCTACCTGCATGCCGGCAGCTATCTCGTGGTCGGTGCCTTCATGCTGCTCGAATACGGCTGGCGTCGCTGGCAGCTGCGTCATCTCGAGCACATGGGTTTGCTCGCGTTCCTGCTCGCGGTGGTGCAACGCTGGCCGGCTCTGCTGGCCAGTCTCACTCAGGGCCGAGACGAGGCTGAGCGATGAACGAGGCGCGGCAGGTCAGTGCACCCTTGTGCATCGCGAGCGATCACCCGACCTTGCCCGGCCACTTTCCCGGATGGCCGGTGGTGCCGGGTGTGGTTCTGCTCGATGCCATTGCCGCACTCGCCGAGTCCTCGGGGCTGGGTGCGCTGCGTCGGATTTCGACGCTCAAGTTTCTCGCACCGGCACTGCCCATGCAGGCGCTGGACATGTCGATCGAATGCGTGGGCTCGCGTACAAGATTCCAGATCCGGCGCGACGGTGAGGCGATCCTGCGCGGCGAGGGCGAATTCGCATGAGCGAGCATTGGCGCGAGCGCAAGGAAGGCGGTGGGCGCTTCGCGATCTCGCTGATTCTCGCGATCGGCCTGCGCTGCGGGCGCGGCGTGGCGCGCCTGTGCCTGTATCCGATCACCTTGTATTTCTACTTCCGCCGACCCTACGAGCGACGGGTTTCCTACGCATTCTTCGCGCGCATCGAGGGTCGACGCCCATCGCTGTGGCGCGTGTTGCAGCACATCCACCGTTTTGCCGGCACCCTGCTCGATCGCGCGTTCCTGCTCGCCGAGCGCTATGCGCGCTTCGAGGTGCAGATGCACGGACTCGATGCACTCATCGAGCGCATGCGGCCCGATCGCGGCGTCTTGTTGCTGGGCGCACATGTGGGCAGTTTCGAGGTGCTGCGCGTGGCCACGATCGGCCATCCCGAGGTCAAGCTGCGCGTGGTGCTCGACACGCAGAAGACGCCGGCACTCACCGAGCTCCTGCATTCCCTCAACCCGCAGATCGGGCTCGGCGTGATCGACGCATCGCGGCCCGGCAGCGAGATCGTGCTGGCGATGTCCGAGGCGCTCGCCGAAGGTACGCTGGTGACCCTGCTCGCCGATCGCGTGCGCGGCGACGAGCAGACCGTGGCCGTCGAGTTTTTTGGTGCACCTGCGCTGCTGCCCGTCGCGCCATTCGCGCTCGGCGGAATTCTCGATGTGCCGGTGGTGCTGTGTCTGGGCATGTACCGCGGTGGCAACCGCTACGATCTGCATTTCGAGCCGCTCGCCGACGGCTTGCCGCGTGCACGCAAGGAACGCGATGGCGCCGTGCGCGCACTCGCGCAGGCCTACGCCAGCCGTCTCGAACACCACGTCCGACTCGATCCCTGCAACTGGTTCAACTGGCATGATTTCTGGAATCCGCAAGGTCGCGGCGTCGATCGGCATCAGCCTGCTGCTGAGCGCTCCGATGCTGTTGCGCGCGACGCCGCCTGACGGCGCGCTCGATCCCGCGCAGCTCGTCGCCACGCTCAAACGCAGCGTGCCGGCGCGCACCGCCTATGTCGAAGTGCGCTACTCGGGCCTGCTCGAACGGCCGCTGATCCTGCGTGGCGAAATGGAATATCTCGGGCCGGGCCGACTGGCCAAGCGCGTCGACGCGCCGTATCACGAACAGACCGCGATCGCCGATGGCAGGGCCAGCCTGCGACGCGGCGACAAGCCGGAGCGCAGCCTGCCGCTCACGCAGATTCCCGAGCTCGACAGTTTCCTGCGCGGTTTCTCGGCCCTGCTCGGTGGCGATGCGGCAGCGCTCGCGCGCGATTTCGCGCTCACTGCGAGCGGCAGCAGCACGCGCTGGCAGCTTCTGCTCAAGCCGCGCGATGCGCGACTTGCGCGGCGCGTGACCTCGCTGCGCGTCGATGGCAGCGGCAGCGAACCCTGGTGTTTTCGCACCGAAGATGCCGATGGCGACGTCGGCTTCCTGCTGGTCGGGCCGCTGGCCGCGAGCACGCTGTCGCCCCGCGTTTCGTCGATGCAGGTCGACGCCCTGTGTCGCGGCATTGCGCGCAAGTGAAGAATTCCCGTCCAGCCACGCGACGACGCCGACATGCGTGCTGAGTTGCGCAAGGCGATCCTGGTTGCGGCCTGGTTGCTCGCGCTCGCCGCGCCTGGCTTGTTGGCCTGGCAGAACCTGCGCATCAGCGGCGACCTGCGCAGTTTCATGCCCCCGGCTCAAACACCCGACCAGCAATTGTTGATGGAGCAGATCGGCGATGGGCCGGGTTCACGCCTGCTGCTGCTTGCCATCTCGGGCGCCGATGAAGCCACGCTCGCGGAGCTCTCGCGTGGACTCGTCGCCGCGCTCAAGGCTGACGTGCAGTTCGAGCAGGCCTTCAATGGCGCCTTCGATCCGGCCACGCTGGATTCCGATTGGTTGCCGTATCGCTGGCTGCTGTCGCCGACGCTCGACAGCCACACGCTGGATGCGGCCTTCCTCGCCGACCAGTTGCAACAACGTGTCGCCGATCTCGCCTCACCCGCGGCGGGACTGCTCAAACCCTTGCTCGCGCGCGATCCGACTCTTGAAGTCCTTGCGCTCGCGCAGCGCTGGTCGCCGCCGAAGGCGCCGCAGGTGCGCGATGGCGTGTGGTTCTCGAGCGATGGCCGAGCCTTGCTGTTGGCGCAGACGCGCGCTGCGGGTTTCGATCCGGCCAAACAACAGGAGGCGATCGCGGCCTTGCAGGCGGCGTTCGCCGCGCTGCCCGAGCGCGGCGTGGCGGAGCTGGAAATCAGTGGACCGGGCTGGTTCAGCGCACGGATTCAGGCGCAGACCCAACGCGAAGCCGATCGCATCGGGCTGGCGAGCAGCGTGGGTTTCATGCTCCTGTTGCTGCTTGCCTATCGCAGCGTGCCGGCCCTCCTGCTCGGCGCCTTGCCGGTGCTCAGCGGCGCGGTGCTCGGTCTGGTCGCGCTCGCGCTCGTATTCGGGCAAGCACACGGCATCACGCTTGCCTTCGGCTTCACCCTGCTTGGCGTGGCGCAGGAATATCCCTTGCGCGTGCTCAGTCATCGCCGCGCGGGCGAGGATCCGCTGACCAGCGTGCGCGCGCTGTGGCCGCTGCTCGCGACCGCGATCGTCTCGGCGGCGATCGCCTATCTCGCGTTTCTCGCCTCGGGTGTGCCGGGCCTGCAGCAACTCGCGGTGTTCACGATCGCAGGGCTGCTCGCGGCGGGTTTCTCGACGCGCTACCTGCTGCCACGCGTGTTGCCGCTGCGCGTGCACGATGTCGCCGGCGCGCGCTGGCTGGTTGCGGCGACCGGCTGGCTCGATCACGTGCCGCGCCCGCGCTGGCTGCCCTGGTTGCTGCTGCTGGTCGGCGCAGTCGTGCTGCATCGTGCGCCGGGGCCGATGTGGCAGAACGATCTTGCTGCGCTCACGCCGGTGCCACGCGACTTGCTGCAACGCGACGCCGCGTTGCGCAGCGAGCTCGGTGCGCCCGATGTGCGCTATCTGCTTGTGCTCCACGGCGCCGACGCCGAGGCCGTGCTCGCGCTGTCGCAGCGCATCGAACCCGAGATCGACGCACTGATCGCACGTGGCGCACTCGATGCGGTCGAATTGCCGAGCCGCTATCTGCCGAGCCTTGCGACCCAGCGTACCCGGCAGGCGAAGCTGCCGGATCGCGACACGCTCGCTGTTGCGCTCGCCAGCGCCAGCGACGGACTGCCGTTTCGCAGCGGCCTGTTCGCGCCTTTTCTCGATGATGTCGAAGCCGCTCGCGGGCTCGCGCCCCTGACCCCGGCCGTATTTGCCAAGGCGCCGTTCGGCGCTCGGCTGGCTTCGATGCTGGTCGAGCGCAAGGGCGAAACACTCGGCTTGGCGACGCTATCGGGCGTGCATGACGCTGCGGCACTCGAATCCTTCACCCAGACCAGTGGCGGCGCGCTGCGCCTGCTCGATCTCAAGGCGGCATCGGAGTCGCTGGTGGCCGACTATCGAGAACGCATCCTGCGCGCACTCGGCGTCGCGCTGCTCCTGCTCGTGGTCACCGTCGGCGTCGCGCTGCGCAGTCTGCGCCGCGCCTGGCGCGTGCTCGCGCCGATGTCGCTCGCAACCGTGCTGGTGGTGGTGGTGGAGCGCGGCAGCGGGATCTCGCTGTCGCTGTTTCACCTCGTCGCGGTCACGCTGGCGGCGGGTCTGGGCCTGCATTACGCACTGTTCTTCGAACATCGCAGCCGCGATGCCGCCGAGGCGCAGCGCACCCTGCATGCGACCCTCGTATGCGTGGCGGCCGCGCTGCTGGTGTTCGGCCTGCAGGCGCTGTCCTCGCTGCCGGTGCTGCGCGCGATCGGACTCACCGTTGCGCTCGGCGTGGGTTTTCATTTCTGTCTGTCGATCCTGATGGCACGCGACGGCAAGGATTGAAGCTCGCCGTGGCGGCGGCTGACGTTCGCACGAAAGCGCCCATGACTTCTGGCCTACGCATGCGGGACGACCTGCTCGTGTGAGACGTTTAGACGTCCGTCCGCTTGTGACACTGCGTGTCGGTTCCGCGCATTGTCGGCTGGCCGCATTCGGGCGCCGTCATGCATGCCTGGGGCGAAGTGTGCGCCGCATCACGCTTTTCGATTGACGCCACGTCGGGAGTACCGTTGGCCCGCTTCTTGCTCTATTCCTGATGTCAGCTCTTCCCCACCCAACCCCATCCTGGGCCCGGGGGAACGCCGGCATCGGAACGTACCACTCCGGCAGCACCCTCCCCAGCGGCTCCGGAGCCCTCTCCCTCTCCCCGTTCCGATGCCGGTGGGCTGCCTTCCACGCCGCAGCCGATCAGATCACACCGCCGCACCTGCCCAGACCGCCCCCAGCGGATCGAACTCGATTTCGTGGCGCTGCTGCGCGCGCAGGCCGAAGCCGCAAACCGCAAGCGGTCCTTCCGCGCGCGGGTCGAGCCCGAGCGCCTGTTCGATGTCGATCTCGTTGATCGCCGCGGTGATGAAGGCCGCCAGCCCGAGCTCGGTTGAAGCGAGATAGATCGTGTGCGACAGGTAGCCGACGTCGAGCGTGAGCGCGCGATAGGCCTTGGCGTGATTGCGATATTTCCAGAAATTGCGCTCGAAGCGGCTGGCGGCGATCACCAGCACATGGGCTTGGGCGAAATAGTCCTGACCAGCGACGAAATTGCGCGCCAGCGCGGCGGCCGTGTCGGCATCGAACAGACGCAGGGGTTCGAGCGCATGGTTGACCGGATGGTAGTGATAGAGCCCGCAAGCCAGACCTTCGACGCGTTGCACGAGCAGATAGGCTTCGGTCGGATGCAGGCCCCCTGCCGAAGGCACGCCCTTCTTGAGGATATGCACGCCCGGCGCGGTCTCCACCACCGCGCGGGCGGCGAAGCTGCGGTGCAGGACGGCGGCGAAGGCCTCGAAGTCGAGCGGGCGCGTGACGTCGTAGTTGCGGCAGGTGACACGGCGCATCAAGAGATCGTCGAATGGCGTCGACGGCGGCACCGGCAGGCGCTGCTGCTCGGCCACCGGCAGGTACTCGCGCACGGGCGCGGGCGGCGTGCCGAGAAAGTTCAGAATCGGCTGCTCGGAATGCGCGGCGAACTCGCGCGCCAGTTGCCTGGAATCGACGCCCTGCCAGCGCGACGCGGCGTGCATCACCGCGGCCGCGGGTCGCCAGTGGGTGGCGCGCACACCCTGGTCGGCGGCATCGCCCGCACTGCCTTGCGCAATGAGCAGGTTCTTGTCGAGCAGGCTGTCGAGCTGTTCGCGCGGATGGCGCGCTGCCAATTCGTCGAGTTCAAGCCAGGTGGACGGTGAAATCTGCCCGAGCACGCGGATCTGCGCCTCATCGAGCTCGCATTCGTGATCCAGATGCGGTGCTAGGGCGACCCACTCGACCTGCATGCGCAAGCCACTTTCGCCGCCCACCAGCAAGGCGATGTCGAACACGGCTCGCTCGCGCGGCTCGAGCATGAGGATGGCGCAACGGCGTACGAACATGGCTTGACTCCGGTGGGAATGGCGCCATGATCGCGCGGTTGCCTGCGCTTCGGGTGGGGTGCGTGCAACAACAGGCTATGCGCTGCGTGCGCATCGCGACGACCGACCGATCCATACAGGGGAAAGCACGTGGCCAAGACGACACTCTCGACCGAACAGACCCGCCAGTTGGTGCACCAGTTGGCCACCAACGATGCATTTCGCAGCAGCTTCGAGACCAATCCGGCCAAGGCGCTCGCCACACTCGGCATCGAACAGGCGGTGATCGATGGACTCGATGCCAAGTGTCTGCAACCGTGCAAGCTGGGCAGCAAGGACGTGTTCCAGAAAGCCAATGCGAACCTCGACGAGGTCACGGCGCAGGCCTACTCCTCGTTCCTCGTGCCTGCACTGCGGATCGGCACACCGCGCTGAACGACACACGCCGCTGCTCGCCGACGCGAACGCGGCGAGCACGGGCGCGCCTATCGATCAGGGTTTGGCTGGCGCGAGGCGCTGACGCAAGGTGCCGATTCGCTTGGCCAAGCCTGCTTCGCCCGCTGCCTGCGGCCAGGCCTGCGTGAACGCATCGAGCTCACTGCTCGCCTGTGGCATGTCGCCTGCGGCGGCAGCAAGTTCGGCGCTGCGCAACAGAGCCAAGCTCGTCTGCGCGACGTTCCATGGCCGCAACATCCAATCGCCGTTGTATTCGGCGTAGGCGCGACCACGATGCGTCTTGAGCCAATGTGCCTGCGCGCGCGCGGCCTTGGCGTCGCCGCTGTCGGCAAGCGCGTCCATCAACACGACATGGGTGAGGATCAGGGCGCTGTCATCGATTGGCTGCGCACGCAGCAGGCGCAGGGCCTCTTCGGGTTTGCCCGAGCGCCGCGCCAGCTCGGCGCTGGCGGCCGCATGCATGCGACTGAGCACGGGATAGTCGGTCGAGGCCCAACCCGGCCCCAACTGCTCGAGGGTCTCGGCGGCGAGGCGATTCTCCCCGCCATGAGCCGCGAGATAAGACGCGAACAACAACTGAAATGCGGTTTCGGAGCGATCGATCGGCGCGGCCTTGGCGAGCGCGGCTTGTCCTTGCTTGATGAACGAGCGCAGCGCCGCTGCATTGGTGCCGCCCGCCGCCGACACGAGTGAACGCAGGCCCAGTTCGATCGTTTCGAGTTTGCGCGCGGTGCGCATCTGCGCTGCCGGAACGGCGCCTTCTTCCTTCGCCAACAGCGACCAGACTTCCGCCCACTTGCCCTGATCCAGGGTCAGGGTGATGCGCGCGTTCTGCGCGGTTGCATCCAGTCCGCGCAGATCTTTCGAATCCTGCTTGATCTGGCCCAGATCGATCTTGTCGAACTGGCGACGTGCCGCGTAGGTCGCAAAGCGATTCTCGACGGCGTCCAGGCCGAGCCGGCGTGCCGATTCCAGATGTTTCTCGGCGGCTTCGTACTGCTCGCTGCCCAGTTCGAGGATGCCGAGCATCGCTTCGATCCAACCCTGATGCGGCGTCCCCGGGGTGATCGAGGCACTCATCGCGACCTTGGCATCGGCAAACAGGTTCTGTTGCCATGAGTAATAGCCGACCGAACCGGTGGCGATCGAGAAATCGGGATAGATCTTGGCCAGTGCACGCCATTTCTCGAGTGCCGGCAGCGGCGGACCGAACTGCGCCTTCCAGGCATCGACGAACAGCGCGTCGCGCGAGGACAGCCGATCGCGCGTGGCTGCCGCGCGCGCGATTTCGCGCTGTGCCAGCTCGTAGTTGCCGACGTTGTAGTAAATCGCCGCGATCGTGGTGCGCGCGAGCGCAAAATCGGGATCGAGTGCGAGCGCCTGCTGTTCGAGCGCAAGCGCTTCCTTGAGGTTGTTGGCGTAGTAGGCCCGCCGCCCCAGCGAGAACGCACGCAGGGCGTCGAGGTTGCCGGTGGTGGCGCGATCGAGTGGTTTGGAGTTTTCCGACACCGCAGCCAAGGCTTCGCCCAGACGCAGGCGCAGCTTCTGGTTGACACGATCGAGCGAAGGCAGAACCGAGGACTCGCCGACCCCATCGGAAGATTCGGCGAACACCGTTGCCTGGGTCTTGGGATCGACCACCTCGGCTGTCACCCGTACGCGACCGCCGATCTCGGCAATGCTCGGCAGGATCAATGCGCGGGCGCCGCCACGCAGGGCGATTTCCGAACCCACCGCACGATCGACCTCGGTCGTGTTCGGATCGCGCTGCATGAGTTTGAGCGTTTCGCGGGTCTTGAGGTCGGGAATCACGTTGACGAAGCGCGATTGCTCGAGCGCGATGCGGAACGCCGACTGCAGCGAGTCGTCGAACTTCGACTCGCCGGTCATGTTGCGCAGATCGCCGACGACGACCCAATCGCGGTTGGCGAATGCAATCGCGGGCTGCGGCTTGAGCAGATACAGCAAGGGCACGAGGATCGCGACCAGGAGCAGCAGCAACTCGGTGCCGATCACGATCGGGCGCCGCCAGAACGGAATTTCACGATGCGCCTTGCTCGACCATGGCGGCGGCTTGAGCGGTGCGATGCCTTCCTCGCCGATCTCGAACACTGGCACCGGATCAGGCACGCCCTTGAAGGCATAACGACCGTGCGCCAGCCAACGCACCTTGCTCAGGACCTTGCCGAGCTCGCCCTGGGCACTGCGGGCGATGTCATACACCGTACCCGAGAGCAGGATCTGTCCTGGCAGCGCGAGCTGTGCCAGACGCGCGGTGATCGGCTTGGCCAGACCTTCGAGTTCGGTGCGCTTGGCGCCACGATCGACGTCGTCGCGCTGGTTGTCCCACACCACCACATCTCCGACGTGGATGCCCACGCGTGCGGTCAGCGGTTCGCGCAGGCGCGCAGCAAGTTCGGCGAGCTGCCGCTGGTAGTCGAGCGCAAACGCGACCGCCTGGATCGGTCGCTCGAACACCAGAAGGAAGCCGTCGGTCTTGTCGATCTCGCGCCCTTCGTGGGCTGCCACCAGATCACGCACGAGGCGATCATGGCTGCGGATCAGTTCGGCGGCGGCTCGATCACCGAGACGCTCGATCAGGGCCGTCGAGTCGGCCAGATCGCACAGCACCAGCGTGCGCAGCAACGCGGTGGGCGTTGGCGCGAGCGTGATCGTCTCACCGAGTGCCGCCATGGCCTGAAGCATCTCCGGCGCAAATCGTCACCGATTGTGCACCGCTCCGGGTGCCCTTGTCAGCCATTTGACCGGGATTTCGGGCATGCTGCGGGTCTATCGCGCCTCGTCGAGACCCGCTTGGCCGGAGGTTTCCGCTGCCATGCTGCAGGCGTCGCCGCCGCGTCCCTTGGCCTGATACAGCGCGGCATCGGCCTGGCTGTACCACGTGGCCCAGCTGCTGCGCGGGTCGCACAGGGTGCCGCCGATGCTGGCCGAAACCATGAGCTCGCTGGAGGCACCGGCCAGACGCAGCGCACGCACGGCATGCACGATCTGGGTCGCGCGGGCGACCAGTTCGTCCTGTCCGCTCACCTGCATCAGCAAGGCGAATTCGTCGCCGCCAAGCCGACAGGGCAAGTCGGCAACCGCCGCCGCGTTCTGCACTTCGCTGGCGATCGCGCACAGCACCCGATCACCGACGAGGTGTCCGTGGCGATCGTTGATCTGCTTGAAACGGTCGATGTCCACCAGCAGCAGGGCCAGTACGCTGCCCGGGATGCGCTGCTGCTCGACCTGTTCGAGGAATCGATACAGACCGCGACGATTGCACAGGCCGGTGAGTTCGTCGGTACGCACCAATTGCTGTGCCACCGACAACTGGGTGCGCGCGTGCTGCAGGGTATCGAGGGTCACCAGCAGGTCTTCGTTGCGCCGCTTCAGGCTCTGAATCAGCTGCTGCTCGCTCGCCACCAGATAGGAGAACGAGCGGCGCATGAACTGCGCGAGCTGGGCCGGATCGCTGGCAACCAACGCGTCGAACGCATCGCGGTCGACGATGCGCAAGGCGACCGAGGTGATCGCAACGGCATTGGCGACGCGGGTATGACTGCCGATGAAGAGCACCAGCTCGCCGAAATACTCCCGCGGGCCGATGATCTTGTCGGGCAGGCCATCGCCGAACTCGAGGCGGACTTCACCGGCCTCGATCACGAACATCGCACGCCCGAGCTCGCCGCGACGGAAGATCACGTCGCCGGGTCGCACGTCGCGACTGCTGCCATGGCGCGCAAACAGCGCCGCCTCGGCATCGGACAATTGGCGCGGCAACCTGCGCGCCGCGGTGAGGGCAGCGCTTTCGCTCACGGACACGGTTGTTCACCTCGAAGACTGTCCCTCGAATCCTAGCCCAATGTGCCAGACGAGGTGATGGTTTTCGCGATGAAGAGAGGCCGCACTTGCCGGCGGTCACGCGACCGCCGGCAACTCGACCTCAGGCCGCAGCGAGCGCCTCGGTGGCGTGGAACTGCTCTTCCTCGGTCGAACCCTTGAGCGCGAGCGTGGAAGATTGACCCTGGCCGATGGCCTGGGTCACGGCATCGAAATAGCCGGTGCCGACTTCACGCTGGTGCTTGACCGCAGTGAAGCCATGATCGGCAGCAGCGAACTCGGCCTCCTGCAGTTCGACGAAGGCGCTCATCTGGCGCTGCGCATAGCCATGCGCGAGATTGAACATCGCGTAGTTGAGTGCATGGAAGCCGGCCAAGGTGATGAACTGGAACTTGTAACCCATCGCTGCAAGTTCGCGCTGGAACTTCGCGATCGTCGCGTCGTCGAGGTTTTTCTTCCAGTTGAAGCTCGGCGAGCAGTTGTAGGCAAGCAGCTTGCCCGGGTATTTGGCGTGGATGGCCTCGGCGAATGCACGCGCAAAGCCGAGGTCGGGTTTGCCGGTTTCACACCAGACCAGATCCGCGTAGGGCGCATAGGCAAGTCCGCGCGAAACAGCCTGATCGAGGCCCTTGCGGGTGCGGAAGAAGCCCTCGACGGTGCGCTCGCCGGTGGTGAAGGGCTGGTCGTTCGGATCGACATCGCTGGTGACCAGATCGGCGGCTTCGGCATCGGTGCGCGCGACCACCAAGGTCGGCACGCCGAGCACGTCGGCAGCCAAACGCGCCGCGTTGAGCTTTTCGACGGCCTCGCGCGTGGGCACCAGCACCTTGCCGCCCATGTGGCCGCATTTTTTCACGCTCGCGAGCTGATCTTCGAAATGCACGCCCGCGGCTCCCGCTTCGATCATCGCCTTCATGAGTTCGAAGGCGTTGAGCACGCCGCCGAAGCCGGCTTCGGCATCGGCAACGATAGGTTGCAGGTAATCGACGCCGTCATCGCCTTCGGCATGGGCAATCTGGTCCGCACGCAGCAAGGTATTGTTGATGCGGCGCACGACCGCCGGCACCGAATCGGCCGGATAGAGTGACTGGTCGGGATACATCTGGCCGGCAAGATTGGCATCGGCCGCAACTTGCCAACCCGAAAGATAGATCGCCTTGAGGCCCGCCTTGACTTGTTGCATCGCCTGATTGCCGGTCAATGCGCCCAAGGCATTGACGAACTCTTCGCGATGCAGCGAGGCCCAGAGTTTTTCCGCACCCAGACGGGCCAGCGAGTGCTCGACCTGCACCGTGCCGCGCAGGCGCACGACATCGTCGGCGCGGTAATTGCGCGTGACACCGTTCCATCGCGGGTTGTTGCTCCAGTCCTGCTGAATCTGTGCAGCCGTGGGAAGCGCGTTCTTCATGACATGACCTCGTGACGGTGGATGCGACAGGGGAAGGGCAAGCGTCCCGTTGGCAGGAGCCGTCCCCGGCGGCTCCAAGGGTGATTGGCGTGACGTGACATCTTGATCAGTGCAATGCGGCGCCTTCAGCTGCCGCGAGTTGGTCAATCGCGGCAAGGGTGAGAAAGTCGGCGAGCACGTCGGCGCGGGTCAGGCGGTCGAGCAAGGCCGCGGCGGCACGGACTCGGCTTTGTCCCGGAATTGCCTGCACCGACAGGCGGGCGCGTGCGGATTCGAGTTCGCAGGCAAAACCTTCCAGCTCGATCACACCACCATCATCGAAGCGCGGTTCGCGCGCGATGTGCAGCCATTGCCAGAGCTGGGCCCGCGAAATCTCCGCGGTTGCCGCGTCTTCCATCAGATGATGGATCGGCACGCAGCCCTGACCATCGAGCCAGGCGGCGAGATAGCGCAGACAGATTTCGATGTTGGCGGCGAAGCCGGCGCGGGTGATGCTGCCGACGCATGGCGCGAGCAAGGTGTCACGATCGACGACCACATCAGCGCGGCTGACATGCCGTTGGTTGGGTTTGGGCATCTGCGCATCGAAGATTTCGCGCGCGACCGGCACCAGGGCCGGGTGCGCGACCCAGGTGCCGTCGTGACCGGCGTCGACCTCGCGTCGCTTGTCGGCGCGCACCTTGTCGAGCGCTGCGGCATTGGCCTGCGCGTCGCCGTTGATCGGAATCTGCGCGGCCATGCCGCCCATCGCGAACGCGCCGCGACGATGGCAAGTTCGGATCAGCAGTTCCGAATAGGCTTTGAGAAAGGGCACGCTCATCACAACCTGGCCGCGCTCTGGGAGTACGCGATCGGGATGCGCGCGCAGCGTCTTGATGTAGGAAAAGATGTAGTCCCAGCGCCCGCAGTTCAGGCCGGTCACCCGCTCGCGCAAGGCGTACAGGATCTCGTCCATCTCGAACACCGCGGGCAGCGTTTCGATCAACACGGTCACCTTCATCGCACCACGCGGCAGTCCCAGTTCCATCTCGGTGTGGCGCAATACCGCGTCCCACAACGCGGCTTCCTCGTGACACTCGAGCTTGGGCAGGTAGAAGTACGGGCCGCGGTCGCGTGCCTGCAGGGTGGCGGCGTTGTGGAACGCGAACAGGCCAAAGTCGAACAGTGCGCCTGACATCGGCTCACCATCGATTTCGAAGTGCGCTTCGGGCAGGTGCCAACCGCGCGGCCGCACCATGAGTACGGCGGGGTCGGGACCGACGCGATAGCGCTTGCCTTCGGGCGAGGTGTATTCGATTGACCCGGCAACGGCATCTCGCAGGTTGCGCTGACCATCGAGCAGGTTGGTGAATGTCGGCGCGGTTGAATCCTCGAAGTCGGCCATGAACACGCGCGCACCCGAATTGAGCGCGTTGATGATCATCTTGCGCTCGACCGGCCCGGTGATCTCGACGCGACGATCGAGCAGCGCCGAGGGGATCGGCGCGACGCGCCAGTCACCGTCGCGGATGGCCCGGGTGTCAGCTCGGAAGTCGGGCAGGACTCCCGCATCACGGCGCGCCTGTTGTTCGCTGCGACGGTGCAACAGCGCGCGGCGCCGTGGTTCAAATTGCCGGTGCAGGTCAGCGAGAAAAGCGCGCGCCGACTCACTGAGCAGACCGCTTGCCTCGGCCGACACGGCGGCACGGATTTCGACCTGAGCGGGGAGAAGCCTGGAAGCGGGCTGGGCCATGGGATCGTCCGTTGTGCTGTGCGGCAATCCTCTGTAGAAATTTGGACTTTGACAAAGAAAATGATTCAATGCGTAACATTGACGAATTCAATGGCATGTATCTCGCTGATACAAATGAAGAAAATATCGGAACTGAAGGATGGCAGTCGTCGCAACAGACGAACGCCGCCCAAGAAGCGCGAAGCCAGCCCTGCTGCAGTGCGGTTCTATTACAAGGGCAGCCGGCTCAAGCAATTGCGCGCGTTCTGCATGATCATCAAGCTCGGCACGCTGTCGCGTGCGGCGGAAGCGCTGTTTCTCTCGCAACCTTCGATCAGCCTGCAGTTGCGGGCGCTCGAGGCCGAACTCGGCGTGGCGCTGATCGAACGCCGGCGGCGGCGGGTTGCGCCGACCCGAGAAGGCCAAACCCTGTATGAGCTGGCCTTGCCGCTCATCGAAGGCCTCGAATCACTCGACCGCCGCTTCCATGCTCGCTGCAAGGGCCTGGCCGGCGGCGAACTGCGCATCGCCGCCGGTGCTTCGACCGGGCAGTACCTGCTCGCCCCGTGGGTGGCGGCATTCCGCAATCGCCATCCCGATGTCCATCTGCAGCTGCGCAGCGGGGTTGGCAGCGAAGGAATTGCCCAGCTGCGCGCCGATCAAGTCGAACTTGCGATCGGATCCTTGCTCGATGTGCCGCAGGATCTTGCCTACGAGCCGCTGCAAACCTTCGACCCGATGCTGATCATGGCGCCGGGACATCCACTCGCGGCTTTGAGCGAACTGCGGCTCGAGGATCTTTCACCGTTTGGTCTGATCCTGCCGCCGCAGCGACAGACCACCTTCCAGCTCGTCGATCTCGTGTTCCAGCAGCACAAGGTGCCATTCCACGTCGCGATAGAAATCGGCGGCTGGGATGTGATCAAGCGCTATGTTGCCGAAGGTCTCGGCATCTCGGTGGTGCCCGGTTTGTGCGTTCAGGAAGGCGATGGGCATCGCCTGGCCATGCGCAACGTGCGCAGCTTGTTTCCGCGTCGCAGCTACGGCGTGATCATGCGCAAGGGCAAGTTCCTCAGCACCGAGGCGCGGGCATTTCTCGATTCATTGCAGCCGAACCTGTTCGCGCGACGTGGTGATGGCAGCGGTACGGGTCAGTCCGAGCGCTGACAGGTTGCTGAAAAACCCTTTTCAGCAGCCTGTTGGCGCAGTGCAGGGATGCACTGCGCGCGAATCGATCACGCAAGTGATTGATTCGTCGGTGACGAGTCCGGGCATGTACCGGACTCGGCGAGCTGAAGGAGTCCAGGATGGACTTTTTCAGCACCCTGCTAAGGGTCATCAGGCCCGGGCTGATGCCGTCTTGCCGCGCAGGCGCTGTACCAGGCGCACGAGAAATCGCCACAACTTGGGCAATGCCCAGGCCAGCAGCAGCAGGAACAGGAGCAGTAACGCGAGAAACAGCAGTGGGTGCGCGAGCGCCAGCCACAAGCCGAACAGCACCAGACCGTCTTCGCTGAAACTTGCGGTCCAGTTGCTCAGAGGTTCGGGCGATGTGTTGATCATTGCGCGGGTACCGCCCTTGGCCAGATGGGTACCGCTGGTGATGAAACCACCGATGATGGCCGCCGCAAGTTGCGCCGCCGGTGTCGCATCACCCATCGCACCCCAGGCCAGAAACGCGCCCGCAGGAATGCGAATGAAGGTGTGCACCGCGTCCCAAACTGAATCAAACGCGGGCACCTTGTCGGCGATGAACTCGCCGACCGTCATCACGGCGGCTGCGATGAGCACCCAGGGGTGCTGCAGGATCTCGAGCGCAGGTGGCAGATCGAGATAGCCGAAGTGACCCAGCAAACCGACGATGAGAATCGCCGCATATAGACGGATCCCGCTGGCCCAGGCCAGACCACCCGCGAGCGCCAGTTCAGACAGTGCGTTCATCGCACGCCCGTCGGGTCGCCGCCGATCGGTGACCGATGGCAGTTCGCGACAAGGGGTGTTTCTGCTAGTTTTGGCAGAGTTTTCACGTCGTCACGGTGAATCATGCTGCGCTGGATCCTGCTCGGGCTGAGCCTAGTGTGCCTTGTGGTCGCCTTCACCACCAAGAGCGTGTTCGCGCTCGGTGTGGTCATGTTGGTGGGCGTCGTGGCGGTGGTCGGTTTCGTGATCTCGCTGCTCGCCGATCGCGTGTCGGCGGTGACTCGCCCGGATACCGCGATGGCCCCGCGGGAGCATCTGGCCGTTCTTGCGGCACGCAGTCAGGCAAAAAGCAGCGCCCCGGCGCCAGCCGCGCCCGCCTTGAGGCAAGACGCGCCGTCTTCACGCGAGAGCTGATTCACGTCCGCCGCACGCGTTCGGGGACGCGCGACTGCTAGCATCCCATCATGCAAGCCGAGGCCGGCATTAACCCGTTCGGACACATCGAGGTGCCGCTGCTGGCGGCCGACGAGATCCAGCTGTGGCAGCTGCGATTGAATCTTGCCAATGCGGCGACTCGCCGGCGTGATGTCGATGGCGTTGTGCACGATCTGCTGTCTCGGCATTGCGGTTCCGATGGCGTGGTCATCGGACGTGACGCACACGGCAAGCCGCATCTGCGTGGCGCTGGCGATCTTGGATTCAATTTGAGCCATTGCGGTGGGGATCTGGTGATCGCACTCGCGCGTGGTCAAGCGCTCGGCGTCGACATCGAAAGCTTGCAGCGGCGTCCGGCTTCGTTGCATCTGGCGCAGCGCTTCTTCACACCATCCGAGGCAGATGCGCTCGCAGCGCTCACCGAGGCACGTCGCGCCGAAGCCTTCCTGCGACTGTGGACACACAAGGAAGCGGTGCTCAAGGCGACCGGAATGGGCCTGTCGTTTGGTCTGGCGCGCCTCGAGTTTTCACTTGATGCGGCGGGCAAGGTGATCTGCTTGCAATCGATTGATGCCGAAGCTGGCGCAGTGGAAGACTGGCGCTTGCATGCGTGGGAACCGCGTCCTGGCCTGGTCGGCTGCCTGGCGTGGCAGGGGCCGCCGCGCTCGGTGCGGCAGTTCACAGTGCCCGTCTGACGGCGACGCGACGAATGGTCGCCGCGGATCGTCATACCCGGATCATGGCCGATGGCAGCAAATCAGGCGTGCAGACGTTGGCCTCATCGAGCAGCTTCGCGCAGGTTCTCGATGAGCTCACGCTCAGGCGTGCGCAGCGTGGCGATCGCGCGGCGTTTGCGGCGATCTACGATCGCTTTGGCCCAGCCTGCTACAACCTGGCGCTGCGCATTCTGGGTGAACCGGCTGCCGCGCAGGACATCGTGCATGAGGTCTTCGTGCGCCTGCTCACGGGCCTGCGCGGGTACCGCGGCGAAGCACCGTTCGGCGCATGGCTCAAGCGCATGGTCAGCAATGCCACGATCGATGCCCTGCGTGCCCGTCAGCGCATCATCGATGTGCTCGACGACACTCTGGAACGGATCGGTGAAACGCCGGAAGTTGCGCAGCAGGGTGTGGATGCCTGGTCCTTGCTGATGCGCATGCCGCCGCGGGCGCGGGCGGTGGTCATCTTGCACGAGATGGAAGGCTACACGCACAAGGAGCTCGCCGAGTTGTTCGGTCAGAGCGAAAGTTATTCGAAGTCGATCCTGTCGCGCGCGCTGTCTTCCCTGCAGCGGCAGCTGCGCGGCGAGGTGGGAGGTCAGCATGAAGAGTGAAGATTGCCGCAGCAGCAACGAGATCCTGAGTTCGTTGCCATGCTTTGCGCCGGATCCGTTGTTGCGCGAGCGCATACTCGCGGCCCACGACCATCACCGGAAGCGTCGGCGCATGCTGCGTCTGGGCGGTATCGGCTCCCTGGCAGCGAGCCTTGTCGCGGCGGCCATCCTGATTTCGCATGACTGGCGGGCCGAGCCAGCGGCTTTTCCCGCAACGGTCGGCGAGGCGCCGTCGAGCGAGTCGCGCGCACTCGAGCGGCAATGGCTTGCGTCGGCGAGGTCCGCCGTGTCACCTGGACAGACGGTGCAGATGCGTGCCATCGACACGGAGCTGCAAGCAGCCTACGACCGGGGTGCCGACGCAGACGAGCTTTCCACGCTGTGGGCAAGGCGCAATATCGCACTGCGCGAGCTGATCAAGGCCGCACGAGAGGGCATGACGACTGCGGGCGACGTGCAAGTAACGCGAATCTGAGATCTTGAGGCAAGGGCAATGACAAAGCGTTGGATTACTCCTTGTGGCATTTGCAACACACGCTGGCAGGGTATGTTGTTCGCGATGGGTGTCGGTGTCGCGGCGGCCACGTTCGCGCAGGCGCCCGCAGGTACCTCGGAGTCGATGTCGACCGTGGTCCATTCGCAGGCGCCCGAGAAACTGGCCAATGAGGTGCGCAGCGCGATTTCTGGTCTTGCCGACGCAGGCGTATTCGGCGCGACTGCCGTCCAGGATCTTCATCTTGATCTGGCGATTCCCGCGCAACGTGTCAGCGATCTGGGGCTGCTGGTCGACAGTGGCCGCATCTCGCGCGACGGCGTCTTGGTGGTCGGTGTCACTCCGGGTCTGCAAGCCGAGAGCATGGGCCTGCGCGGTGGTGATCGGATACTTTCATTCAATCAAGTTCAGCTTGCGGGCGTCGACAGTGCGGTGCAGCGCCTGCGTGACACGGTTGCCGGCTTGCCGGATCGTGCTGATGTGGCTTTGACGATTGAACGCAGCGGCAGGCAGTCACGCGTAACGGGCACCGTGAGCAGTCGCCGGTTGCCGGCGATGCGTCTGCTGGTCGGAAACGCGGATGCCAAGCAGTCGCCGCCAGTTCCGGTTTCGTCGGATGTCGCGGGCTGCGGTCGGATCAGCGATTTCGATGTGGCGCCGCGTCAGCGACAGCTGCATGCGGCGCGTGTGCTCAGCATCGACGGCAAGCTGGCCGGACCGACCGATGCCCACGTTTTTCGCGTTGGTGCCGGAAGGCACACGCTCGAAGTGGGTGAGCGCATTGATCCAAAGTATTTGCCCTTCAACGATCGGCAGCGGCAGGCGGGTGTCGGCGCCAGAGGCGGCAAGTCCTTGCAGGTCGATGTTCCCGCGAACACGACCTTGCTGATCGCGGCCAAACTCAACGCGAAAGCGCTCGCCGATTGGCGGAGTGCTGCTTATTGGGAACCGGTGGTGTGGACGACTGTTGACGAGGCCTGTCGTTGATCGACAGCTTGGCGCGCTTGCGCGATGATCGCGCGATGACCGTGCTCAGTGTCAACGTCAACAAGATTGCGGTGTTGCGCAACTCGCGCGGACACTTCCTGCCTGATCCGCTCGCAGCCGCGCTGGTCTGCATCGAAGCGGGTTGTCATGGCATTACCGTGCATCCACGCCCGGATCAACGCCACATCCGCACCGAGGACGTCGTGCGTGTAGCCGCTGCGCTGCCTGCGGGTATCGAGTTCAACATCGAAGGCAATCCGTTCGCGCCGCCGCGTGCGGGCTACCCGGGTCTGCTTGAGCTTGTGCGCCGTACTCGCCCTGCGCAGGTGACCTTTGTACCGGACGGCGACGGGCAACTCACCTCGGACCATGGCTTCGATTTGGTGCGGGACGGCGAGCGCTTGGCGCCTTTGGTACGCGAGTTCAAGGCGCTGGGGTCGCGGGTGAGCCTGTTCGTCGATCCCGATGTACGCGATGTCGGGAGGGCTGCGGACATTGGCGCGGATCGGATCGAGATCTACACCGAAGCATTCGCGCGCGCGTTTGTGGCGGGTGACTCACACAAGGCACTGGCCGACTGCGTGCGCACCGCCGAGCAGGCGCTCGCGGCCGGGTTGGGCGTGAATGCGGGCCACGATCTCGACCAGCGCAATCTCGTCGCGCTGATCGCCGCAATTCCGTTCCTCGCCGAAGTATCGATCGGCCATGCCCTCATCAGCGAAGCCTTGTACGCGGGCCTTGCTTCGACGGTGGCTGCCTATCTTGCTGCGCTGGCGGAAGCAGCTTGCACAGCCAAGCGCTGAGCGCCGCCAGCTTGATTGCGGCGGCAACCCGTCGAGACTGCTCGAGTCAAGGCGTTGCAGTTCCTTCGATGCGTATGGATTCCAGCCCGCTCGCCTGTGCAATGCCGAGTGCTGCTGCGACCGCTTCGTAGCGTGTATCGCGATCGGAATGGATTTCGAGCACGGGTGGCGGGGCTTGCTGCGCCCAGACCGAGAGCGTCTTGCCAAGTGCACTGCGGTTCACGGCGTGACCATCGAGGAACAGTTCACCGGTTGAGAGGATCGAAAGCGTCGCCGTACGCGGTGACGGCGCGGCTTGGCCCCCTGCCAGCGGCAGCGGGAGTTTCTTCATCGTCAGCGGCGCCGCGATCATCAGGATCACGACCAACGCCAGCAGGACGTCGATCAAGGGCGTGACATTGATTTCGGCATGCGCGTGCGTGGCTTGGAAGCGAAGGCTGGAGCTCATCGTCGTTCTCCCGTGAGTGGCCCGGCGATTTCAGCCTACGCCTGTCCGGCGAACATGCGCAAGCTGGCCGCAAACAAGAACGGCGCCGCTGGTGAGGCGGCGCCGTCCTGAACTTGCGATTGCGCCTCGACCTTACTGGTCGTTGGCGCCGGTCGTCATGAAGCCGAGCTTGACCATGCCTGCACTCTTGGCTTCAGCCATCACCGTGGCGATCTTCTGCCATTGGGTCGGCTTGTCGGCCCGGATCTGCAATTCCGGCTGCGGGCTCTTCTGCGCCGCAACGCGCAACTGGGCCTGCAGGATCGCGTCCGTCACCGGCTCGTCGTTCCAGTACAGATCACCGTTCTCCTTGATCGCCAGATCAATGGGTTCCGGTGGATTGTCCTGCTGGACGTTCGGATTGGCCTGCGGCAGGTCGATCCGGATCTTGTGCGACATCAACGGTGCTGTGATCATGAAAATGATCAGCAGCACCAGCATCACGTCGACGAGCGGCGTGACGTTGATTTCCGCCATCGGGCCACCGCCCGAACCACCCGCGCTCATGCCCATGGCTTACTTCCTCGCTGCCGCCGGTGCGACGCCCGCTTCGACACGCGAACCGGTCGCGAAGAAGTCGTGCAGGTCATGCGCGAATTCGTCAAAGCGCGCATAAATGACGCGATTCTGACGCACGTAGAAATTGTAGCCGAGCACCGCTGGGATCGCGACGAACAGACCGAACGCGGTCATGATCAGCGCTTCGCCGACTGGACCTGCGACCGCTTCCATCGAGGCATTGCCCGAGGCAGCGATCTTGATCAAGGCGTGATAGATGCCCCACACGGTACCGAGCAGACCGACGAATGGTGCGGAAGAACCGACGGTGGCGAGCAGGGTCATGCCGCCTTCCAGCCGCAGGCTCTCGCGGGCAACGGCCTGACGCAGGGCACGGTCGATGAACTCGGAACGATTGAGCGCCTCGACGAGGCGGCTGCCTTCGTTGCGCTGATGGTGGGCGGCGGCCTGGGCCGCATCAAGCGCGATCTTCGAGAACGGCTCGCTGCGCGGCTGGTCTTCAAGGAAGCGCACGGCGTCCTGCGCCGAGGGCGTATCCCAGAACGTACCGATCACCTTCTCCATGCGCGCACGAATCATGCTGTTGCGCAGGAAATTGGCGACGATGAAGTAGATCGAGCCGATCGACATCACCACCAGCGTGACGAACACGATCCAGCCGAGAACGTCGAAGTTGTGGATGAGGTCGCTGAACCCCATCTGGCTCATTGCCGCGGCGTTGCCGCCGCTGCCTGGAACAACGGCAGGCTGAGCCGCTGCGGTTGTCTGTGAGGGATCTTGCTGCATGGCTCTACCTTATTCGTTCAAGTTGAAGTCAATCGGAACCAAGGCATAACCCTGTGCGGGCTTGCCACCCTTAGAACCCGGATTGAACTTCCAGGTCTTCACCGCATCGATCGCGGCTTGATCGAGCAAACGCGAACCACTGCTCTTCTGAACCGTGACATCCAGCGCACTGCCATCTTCACCCACCAGCACCTTGAGGATCACCTTGCCCTGCTGGTGTTGGCGCAGCGCCTGCGGCGGATAGCGCGGCGGACGCATCTTACGGTAACTGATGTTTTCGCTCGGCGCGATGTCAGCTGGCGGCGGCGGCGGCGCAGGCGGAGCCGGTGGCGGTGCGGGGACCGACATGGGCGTCTGCTCTTCGACGATCGGCGGAGCTGGCGGCGGCGGCGGCGCCTTCGGCGGCGGCTGCACCTTCTCGATGATCTTCGGCGGCGGCTTCTTGGGCGGTTCCGGCGGTGGTGGCGGCGGCGGCGGCGGTGGTGGTGGCGGTTCGATGAACTCGACCATCACCTTCTTGTCGACCGTCTTGTCCTTGCTTGGTGGCGGTGCCACCGGCGCCATGATCATGGCGAACGCGAAAGCGTGCAGCGCGAACGCGCTGCTGAATGCAGTAACGCGCTGCCAGCTGAACTGGTTGCCGCCAGATTGGGAATGATCTGCCATCAGTGATTGACCAACGAGATTATGTCTGTGCGGCCGCCCAAGCGCTTCCCGGCTTCAACCCCTAGAAGCCGCAGCGAAAGAACGCGAGTCCGACACGGTACAACAGCACATGCCGGTCCGACAAGCGCCCGGGAACTGTTCCAAGGCCATTGACGCATCTTTTCATTTCCTGGGGACGCACCAAAGGGGCCAATCGCATGCATTGCAACGTTGCTCGGCGGGTTGAGGGGTTATTTTTTCTTGCTGGCGTTGATCTTGGCGCCCTTCTTGAGCGCCTGCAGACGTTGTTCCGCCATGGACTTTGCGCTGGGGAACGTCGCTGCCTTCTGCCAATCCGCGCCTGCAGCCGTTGACTGGCCGAGATCGTTGTGGGCATCGCCGCGCAACAGGTAGGCCTCGCCTTCCTGGCGCAGACCGCCCTTGCTGATCGCCTGACTCAGCGAGTCGACGGCGTCCTTGGAGTTGCCGGCATAGAACTGCAGATAGCCGAGCTGGTATTGGACATTGCCGTCCTTGGCCAGCGGCGCGGCCTTGCCGTAGGCGTCAAGCGCGCAGGCATCGTCTTCGGCTTGCATGCACAGGTCGCCGAGCAGCTTGTAATTGTCGAGATTGCCTTGCAGGACATTCTTGGCGAGGCCTTCCTTGACGATGGCTGCGCCTTCCTTGGGCTTTTCGGCCATCGAGTACAGCTTGGCAAGTTGTGAATAGTCATCAGCGGTGTTGAACAAGCCATCGCTCTTGGCCTTCGCCAGCACTTGCAGCGCTTGATCGGGCTTGTCGCCCTGAATGTAGACTTGGGCGAGCTGGTTGATCAGCTTCTTGTTGCCCGGATCCTTTGCCAGCATCGCCTGTACGACCTTGGCGGCTTCGTCGTATTGGTTGAGCTCGAAGTAGCTCGCCATGAGGATCTGCGACCAACTGTCGTTGGGCTTTTCCGCCTTGGCGATCGCCTGCTTCATCGTGTCGATGGCGGGCTGGAACTTGTCGAGTCGGTAGTAGGCGTTGGCCTTGAGCGCGAGCTCGTCGGAATTCTGCGAGCCAGTTTCCTTTTCCCAGCGCTCCAAGGTTGCCAACGAGTCCTCGTACTTTTCGCTCTGCAACTGCATCTGGGCGAGGCGATAGAGCAGACTGAACTGCGATTTGTTGGGCAAGGCATCCAGTTCGATCGCTTTCTTGTAGCCATCGATTGCCTGATCGGGCTTGTCGGCATTCCAATAGATCGTGCCGAGCAACTCCTGCGCAAAGGCCTTGGCATAGGGGCTGGCCTTGCCTGAGCCGAGCACCTTTTCTGCGTAGGGCTGGGCATCAGCATCCTTGCCGTCGTTGAGAAGATCGGCAGCCTTGTTGAGTGCGGTTTGCTCGCTCGAGCCCAGCGAGGCCTTGGGCTCCTTGCGCGTTGCGTGCGGATAGGGGTTGTCTTCCTTTTTCGTGTCACGCGCAAAGGATATGGTCGAGAACGCAAATCCAAGCGCGCACAACGCCACCAGAAAAACATTCATGCGTTTCATGCCATCACCCCGTTTGTACGAAAGCTGTCGTTTGTGTCGCTCGGTGAGTGCGCGAGCGTAGCGCTTCGATGGTGGCGCGCACAAGCCGATGCGCTTGCACCGACCTTCTTGCTGCGTAGCACAATAAGCCGTTCAGACGTCCAAATTGGCTACCCGCAGCGCGTTCTGCTCGATGAAATCACGGCGCGGCTCGACCACATCACCCATCAAGGTCGAGAAGATCTGGTCGGCGGCGATCGCATCTTCGATGCGCACCTGCAGCAGGCGGCGCGTGTCCGGATTGACCGTGGTTTCCCAAAGCTGTTCGGGGTTCATTTCGCCCAAGCCCTTGAAACGCTGGATCGTGCGACCGCGCTTGGCTTCGTCCATCAGCCAATCGAAGACTTGGCCAAACCCGGTTACGCCACGACTCTTTCCACCGCGGCGCACCTGAGCACCCGGCTGGATCAGTGCGGCGGTTTGGTTTGCCGCTTCGCGGATCGGCTTGAACTCGACCGATGCGAAGAGGCTCGCAGGCAATACCTGGGTATGACGCAAGCCATGTTGGTCCCGGTCGACAATCAAGGCTGCGGGGTGATCGTTCTGGGCGGGCTGGATACGCAATTGGTAACGCGGCCGTCCCAAACCGGTCGCCGCAAGCGAAGCGCCGATACGTGCCAGCCAAGCCGCTTGTTCGGTGGCATCAGTCCAGGTTGAGGCGTCCTGCGGCGCGTCGAGCAAGGCGCGCAGAAAACCCTCGTCGAAGCGGAACGCAAGTCGCTCCACCTGATCGAGGGCGGCGCGCCATGTGAGCATCAAGCTCTCGAGGCCGGCGCCTTTGACCGCTGGTGCGGTGGGTGCATACGCGAGTTCGGCACCTTCAATCGCGCTCGCGATGAGGTATTGGTTGAGTGCCACATCGTCCTTGAGATAAAGCTCCTGCTTGCCCTGCTTGAGTTTGTAGAGCGGCGGCAAACCGATGTAGACATGACCGCGCTCGATCAGTGCCGGCATTTGGCGATAGAAGAACGTCAGCAGCAAGGTGCGGATGTGCGAGCCGTCGACGTCCGCGTCAGTCATGATGATGATGCTGTGGTAACGCAACTTGTCCGGGTTGAATTCATCCTTGCCAATGCCGGTGCCCAGCGCCGTGATCAAGGTCCCAACTTCGGCCGAGTCGAGCATTCGATCGAAACGCGCCCGCTCGACATTGAGGATCTTGCCCTTGAGCGGCAGGATCGCCTGGTTCTTGCGGTTGCGCCCCTGTTTGGCCGATCCACCGGCCGAGTCGCCCTCGACGATGAAGAGCTCCGACAAGGCCGGATCGCGTTCCTGGCAATCGGCAAGCTTGCCTGGCAAACCGGCAATATCGAGGGCACCCTTGCGCCGCGTCATCTCACGCGCCTTGCGAGCCGCTTCGCGCGCCCGAGCCGCATCGACCACCTTCGCGGCGATCATGCGTGCCTCGTTGGGGTGTTCAAGCAGGAATTCGCCGAATTTCTCGTTGACGATGGTTTCGACGATGCCCTTGACCTCGCTGGAAACCAGCTTGTCCTTGGTTTGCGAGGAAAACTTGGGGTCGGGCACCTTGACCGACAGCACGGCGATCAGGCCTTCGCGCATGTCATCGCCTGACAGGGCGACCTTGGCGGTTTTCTGGATGCCAGCCGATTCGATGTAGCTGGAAAGCGAACGTGTCAGCGCTGCCCTGAAACCGGCCAGATGGGTGCCGCCATCGCGCTGCGGAATATTGTTGGTGAAGCAAAACGTGGTTTCCTGATAGGCGTCAGTCCACTGCATGGCCAGATCGACCGTCGTGCCCTCGTGCTGCGCCGTAATGCTTATAACCTGCGGATGCAGCGGCGTCTTGAGCTGGGACAGATGCTCGACGAAGGATCGGATGCCACCCTCATACTCGAACACGTCGCGCTTGTCGCTGCGCTCGTCGATCAGCTCGATCTTGACGCCCGAATTGAGGAAGGACAACTCGCGTAGACGCTTGGCGAGGATGTCGTAGTGGAATTCGGTTTGGGAAAACGTGGCTGGACTCGGATGAAAGCGCACCCGAGTTCCACGCTGACTGCTCGGGCCAACCACCTTGAGCGGATACTGCGGCTCGCCGTGGGCGTACTCCTGCCGATGTTCGTGCCCGTCGCGATAGATCGTCAGTTCCAGATGATCGGACAGGGCGTTGACGACCGAGACGCCAACACCGTGCAGGCCGCCTGAAACCTTGTAGCTGTTGTCGTCGAATTTGCCGCCCGCATGCAACACGGTCATCACGACTTCAGCGGCCGAACGTCCTTCGTCTGCTTGAATCCCGACGGGAATGCCACGCCCGTTGTCCAGCACGCTGACCGAGCCATCACCATGGATGGTCACGACGACGTGGTCGCAGAATCCCGCCAGCGCCTCGTCGATCGAGTTGTCGACGACCTCGAAGACCATGTGGTGCAGGCCGGTGCCGTCGTCGGTGTCGCCGATGTACATGCCGGGCCGCTTCCTTACCGCCTCAAGACCTTTCAAGACCTTGATTTTACTGGAGTCGTACTGATCGGTCATGGCTGATCCTCGTGCCCGTGGGTGGCGTGCCACACAATCGGTCGATTATAGCAGTCGGCGCACCCGACCTTGTTCCACGTGGAACCTCGCGAGAGCGCCGGGAAGTTGTTCATACGCAGGTGACCACTCTGTTGCCGTAGCCAGTACCTGAGCGCCGCTGTCCGCGGTCATCCCCATCGCGCGATCCATATGCTCTCGGTCTATTTCGGAAGTCAGATCGTCCAGACACAGGATCGGCATCTCGCCCTGGCTTTCCTGATACAGGCCGGCTTGCGCCATCAACAAGGCAAACGCGGCGAGTTTTTCCTGACCGCGTGACAAGTGTTCCCGCTTTGGCGCGAACTCGAATTCCAGCGACCAATCGGCCCGATGCGGCCCTCGCGTCGTATGCCCGCGCTCCTGATCCCTGCCCTGCACCGCCGACAACTCCTCACCGAGTGATCGATTCGGATCGTGCCCGACACGGAAATGAAGCCGCGGCGCTCCGAGCTGAGGCAAGAGTTGCTGCAGCAGTGGTGCTGCTCGCTGGGCGAGCCCATCAAAATAACGGGAGCGCATGAGCGACAAGGGTTCTCCCCAACGAGTCAACTCCGCGCTCCAGGCAGTGAGCTCTGCGTCGCTTGATCGGGATCTCAGCAAGGCATTGCGTTGGCGCAAGGCTCGTTGATAACGAATCCAGGTGGCAAGAAATGACTGTTCCACGTGGAACACACCCCAATCCATGAAGCGTCGACGTTCGTTGGCCGCACCACTCAGCAGCGCATGGGAACCCGGTTCGAAGCACAACACGGCCGCGTGCCGCATGAGCTCGCCTACCGTCGTCGTCTCGCCGCCGACACGGGCTTCCAAACGACCCCGGAACCGACCGATCGCCAGTTTCCGGCGGACGCGCCCACTGTCGAGTTCGCTGTGGATCGTGTAGCCGTCGCGACCTTGCTGCACGAGCGCGTCGCGCGTCCCCGCACGAAACGACTGCCCATGCGACAGCAAATAGGCTGCTTCGAGTATCGTCGTCTTGCCGGCGCCGTTGGCACCAACGAAGAGGTTCCAGCCGGGTTCGATCGCCAGTTCCAGCGTATCGAACAGACGCAGACCGTCAATCCGCAGCGAGCCCAGTTCCACGTCTTGGCGCTGTTTGCTTTTCTGCCCTCACAGGCGCAGCGGCATCACCACATGCCGCGTGTCATCCGAATCCGGCTTGCGCAGAAGGCAGCTGGACTGGCCATCACGCAGGCACAGCAGGACTTCGTCCGCCTCGATCGCGCCAAGGGCGTCGAGCAGGTAGTTCACGTTGAATCCGACGTTCAGCTCCGACACCCCGGTCCTGGCCTCGATTTCTTCGATGGCCTCTTCCTGCTCCGGGTTGTGCGCGACGATGCGCAGCTTGTTCGGCGAGACCTCGAGCTTGACCCCGCGATACTTCTCGTTCGACAAGATGGCTGCTCGCTGGAGCGCATCACGCATGTCGGAGCGCTGCACGCGGACCTCCTTGTCGGCACCAATCGGAATGACCGCTTCGTAATCGGGAAAACGCCCATCGACCAGTTTGGACGTGAAAGTCACACCTTCGCGCCGGACGCGCAGATGGTTGCGGGCGAACTCGAGCTCGACCACGGCATCACCTGATTCGAACAGGCCTTGCAGTTCATTGATGCCCTTGCGCGGAACGATCACATGTCGCGGCGAGCTGACCTTGTCCTGCAATTTGGCTTCGCTCATCGCCAGTCGATGACCGTCGGTCGCAACGCAACGCAGACTGCTTTCGCGCAAGTCGAACAACATGCCATTGAGGTAGTAGCGCACATCCTGATTCGCCATCGCGAACGAAGTGCGTTGCATCAGATCCTTGAGTGTGGCTTCGGGCAGGCTCACGCGCTCAACCAGTTCAATCGAATCGACGGTCGGAAATTCGCTCGCTGGCAAGGTTGCCAAGGTATAACGGCCCCGACCGGCTACTACCGTCACGCGCTCTCCGCTGCGTTCCATCTTGATCCGACAGCCATCCGGCAAGGCCCGGCAGATATCGAAGAGCTTGCGCGCCGGCACGGTCACCTCGCCCGCAACGAGATCGTCAGCGTCGGTTCGCGCGCACATCTCCACTTCGAGATCGGTCGCGGTCAACGTCACGCCATTCGAATCGACCACCAGCAAGAGATTGGCGAGTACGGGCAGTGTTTGCCGGCGTTCGACGACACCCACGACCTGTTGCAAGCGCTTGAGTAGCGTTTCTCGTTGGATGCTGAAGCGCATGGCTTGTCTGTCCTGTCTTTGTCTTGTTGTGGAACGATATCTGTTGTTGGTCTTGTGGATTCTTGAATTTGTCTATTTTTTATTTGTTAATCAATTAGTTACATCGTTGTTTCGAAAGCGGAACCGTTTGCCTTTCCTGTGCATGATCAGTGCATAACTCTTTTCGCAGAATCTGTCCACAGCTTATCCCGCAGCCACCAACATCTCTCAGCCTGTGAGTTGGCGCAACAGTTTGTCCCAGTCCTGCCGCAATTTGCCGTCCGTCTCCCGCAGGTCACGCACGGTTCGGCAGGCATGCAACACGGTGGTGTGATCACGACCCCCGAAAGCGTCCCCTATCTCCGGCAGGCTGTGCTCGGTCAGTTCCTTGGCCAGGGTCATGGCGATCTGCCGTGGCCGCGCGATCGAGCGACTGCGGCGCTTGGACAGCAGATCGACCACGCGCATCTGATAGTAGTCTGCCACGACCTTCTGGATGTTGGGGATGCTGATTGCCTGTGCATGCACGGTGAGCAGGTCGCGCAAGGTTTCCTGCGCGAAATCCTGACTGATCGGCTTGCCGACAAAATGCGCGCGCGCCACCAGGGTATTGAGTGCGCCTTCGAGGTCGCGCACGTTCGAGCGCATGCGACGCGCGATCAACACCGCGACGTCCTCCGGCAATTCGACGCCTTTGGCCTGCGCCTTGGCGAGCACGATCGCCGCACGCGTCTCGAAATCCGGCGGCTCGATGGCCACCGACAGACCCCAACCCAAACGCGACTTCAGGCGTGGTTCGAGCTTGTCCACTTCCTTGGGGTAACGATCACAGGTGAGGATGATCTGCTGCTTGCCTTCGAACAGCGCATTGAAGGTATGAAAGAACTCTTCCTGCGTGGTGTCCTTGCCAGCGAAAAACTGGATGTCGTCGATGAGCAGCGCATCGACCGAGCGGAAGCGGCGCTTGAACTCGTCCATGTTCTTCTGCTGCAGCGCGCGCACCATGCCGCTCACGAACTGCTCCGAACGCAGGTAGAGGATCTTCACGTCGGGTTTGTTCGAACGCATGAGGTTGCCGGCTGCATGCATCAGGTGGGTCTTGCCCAGGCCGGTGCCGCCGTACAGCAGCAAGGGGTTGTAGGCACGCCCGGGATTTTGCGCGACCTGCATCGCCGCCGCCTTGCCAAGCTGGTTCGACTTGCCTTCGATGAAGGTCTCGAAGGTGTAGCTGGCATCGATGTTCGACTCGCTCGGCCGTTCGCCGGGACGACCGCGCGGGGTCACCTTGCCGGGCGGACTTGCACGCGTGCCCAGACGCAGATCCACCACCACGTCATCTTGCGCATAGTGCGCAACCACCTGTTTGATGGTGGGCAGGAAGCGTTCGCGAATCGTGTCCAGCGTGTAGGGATTGGGCGCCCACAAGGTCAACAAGCCCGCATCCTCGCTCGCCTGCAAAGGCGCGAGGTAGGTATGGATATCGTCAGCGTTGAACTGACTTTCCAATCGGGAAAGACAACGGGGCCAAAGCTCACTCATGGCGACACGGGGCAATCAGAAGCAGGCGTGCACGAACGTGCCGGCCCGGCCTTGCAGCATACCAGCCGGAGCGTGCGCGGGAGCGACAAAAACCTGGTGAACTCGATGATCGCGCGTGTCAGAACCAGCGGATGTCACCGACAGCGTGTCTGCTGCCCGGCGCACATCGAGAACTGAACCCTTGAACCGAACGAAGCGATCAAAGCGCCGAGAAGCGCAGGACCTTGCCGGTGCAGATGCCGACTCACTGCAACGCCGCACCCAGGGCGGCAGACATCGTGGCAATCGCGCGCAGCTGCACGCCTTCGCGCGTGTCGTAATTCTGCCCGCTGAAGCCCCACCAATCCCAACAACCCTTCGGATTCAGTGGCGCCAAGGTCGCGCGCGTCTGCGGGTAGAGCACGACGACATCGTAAGCGTCGGCCCACCGGTTATAGCCCGCTTCGCGCACGAACTTCTCACCTATCGTGTCGGCGTTCTGCTGGCAACCATGGAAGACGATGTGCAAACCGCAGCGACTGCCCTTGGCACATGCTTCAGGCACATAGACATAGCCCTTGCCGGCCAGAAAGGCGTCGGACTCCCCACGATAAAGATCCTGATCGAAGCTGCGCACGGAGCCTTGTGCCCTGTCCGCCGACCGCCGCGGCTTGCCAAGCAGCTTCTCGAAAATCGTTCCGGCGGCATCGAAACCGCAATGGCCGATGTAGGGCGCTGCACTGACCGCGCAGGAGGCGCCCGCATCGAGCGTTGGAAACGTGTGGCTGAAGGCACGCCCAAGATCCACGCTCAGCTTCGCCTCGGGTGCGATCGCGCGATACAGCTCGCTACTCGCGACGCTCAAGGACTCGGACACGGTTTCATCGCCCTTGCCGTGCAAGATCAAAACCTGATCTCCGGCCAGACCTGCGAGCGGCGCGATTCGGCCCGCCTTCGCCGCTTCCCTCGCGGCCGTGGCGAGGGTGGCGATGTCCGGTCCCTTGCCCTGCGCAGGGGTCATGCACTGCGCCAGCGCCGTCGAAAGCGAACCTTGCGCGCAGTGCCAAGGTCCCCCCGCGAGATAGGCCGCACCGGCAAGACGATCCGAAAAAGCCAGATGCATCTGCTGCGCCATGTAGGCGCCGGAGGAAATTCCCGAAACGGTGATGCGGGCAGGATCAAGTTTGAGCGGCGGCAACCCTGACTCAGCAGCCCGGGCACCTGGAACCGCAAATACCACCGCAAGCAATGCACTGGAAAGACGCATGGAACCCCTCCTTTGCGCAGCAAGCTTGCTGGTGACGGCCAGCGCGTTCATGCCGAAGCCGATGAATCAGTAGACGCGCAGCTGGCCATGGTCGATCCGTGACCAGGCGGCTGGAAAGTGCCGCGACGCGAGACGTGGACTGCCGCTTGCCAAGCGAGGCAAGCGGCAGCCGCGCGACGCACCTCAGAAACTGTAGCGCGCCGAAATGTAGTAGTTGCGTGGCCAGCCGAAATAGGCGGTCTGGATGTTGCCGACGCTCGAAAACTCCTGACCGTCTGTCTTGTACACCTTGTCGGTCAAGTTGCGCACGCCGGCGCGGATTTGCCAATGCCCGTCGGCCGAATCGAACACGCCGAACAGGCCCACAAGGGCGAACGAGGGTTGCATGAGACCAGGTCGATTGTCGACGCTGAGCCAGGTGTCGTCGCGATAGGAGACATCACCACCCAGGGTGAGCGCCGCACCACTGCCGAAGCCGAAGGTATGCGCGAGCGCTACGCGCGCCGTGAATTCCGGCGAGAACGGAACGTGGTCATGCAGCGAGGCCAGCGTCGGGAACATCTGCACGCGTGGATCGACGAACTTGTCATAGCGTGCATTGAGCCACGACAACTGCCCCGACAAGCGCGTGCCTTCACCGAACAGCGCCGCACCCTCGATCTCGATGCCATCCATCTTCAGGCTCGCCGCGTTGAGCACCGGGAACGAGAACACCGGATTGGCCGGATCGCCGCTGACTGCCGAGACGCGCGCCTGGAAATCGCGGTAGTTGCTGTGGAACGCAGCCACATTCGCCTGCAGGCGATTGTCGGCCGAGCGCATCTTCAGGCCCAACTCATAGGTCCACACATACTCGGGATTGAAGATCGGATTGGCCGCTTCGGCCGCCGAGTTGGCGCGACCGTTGAAGCCGCCCGACTTGAAGCCGCGATTGGCAGAGACATAGCCCATCAACTGCTCGTTGAACTGTTTCTGCAGCGACAGCGATGGTGTGAGAGCATTCCAACCATGACTGGTCGGCGGGATCACCGCCTGCGGATCCTGCGAGGCAGCTTGCAACGGCGCTCCAAAGAAAGCGCTGGTGGTGCGCCAGTAATCCTTGGTCTCGTGCGTGTAACGCAAGCCCGCGGCCAGCGTCCAGGTCGGCGCGAACTCCCAACTCAGATGCGCAAATGCCGCGCTGCTGGTGGTGGTCTGACGATCGTCGATCGTGCGCAGGAAGCCGATCGGCAGCGTGCCGAGCAGCAGCAGATTGTCGGCGTAGGCTTCCTGATGCGAAGGCAGCATCTCGCGCATCCAGTACAAGCCATAGACGGCCTGCAGGTTGCTGCCGTTGTCGTACTGCAACTGCAGTTCCTGGCTCGCTTGCTTCTGGTTGAAATCGACCAGCACATCGCCGAGCTCGAACTGCGAGGCATCGATATCGATGTAGGCATCGCTGTCGAGCCAGCGGTAGGCGCTGATGCTCTTGAACTTCCATGCCTCGCTGATTTGCCAGTCCATGCTCAGGCTCACGCCCTTGTGCTCCAGATCCTGACCCTTGTCCGGGCCGAACGAGGTGCGCGCATGGAAATCCCAGGTTCCACCGGGTGGTGTGTAGAGCAGGGTAGGCGGCGTCCCCGGCGAGAGGTTGGTGGCAAACAGAGGCGCAGTGGGCGCACCGAGTGTGAGCGCCGTACTCTGGTTGATGTAGTCGAGCGCGAGCGTGGCCTTGAAGCTCTCGCTCGGCTTGAACTGCAGCTTGGCGCGAAACGCCTTGCTGTCATCGTCGTTGTAGCGGTTGCCGGTCGTGACATCCTTGACGTAACCGTCATTGCCGGTGATCGCACCGGCGATGCTGGCCGACCACATGTCATTGAAAGCGCCGGCAAGATAGAACCGCCCTTCGGCGCGTCCGTAGTTGCCCAGCGTCAGCTCGGCGCTGCCGGTGGTCGCATCGCTCGGGTCCTTGGTCACGATCTTGATCGCGCCGCCGGTCGAATTCTTGCCATACAAGGTCCCTTGCGGACCACGCAGGACTTCCACGTGATCGACGTCGAACAGGCCGAGCAAGGCTCCCTGGATGCGCGAGTAGTAGACATCGTCCACGTACATGCCCACGCCCGGATCAAAAGTCTGCAAGGCATCCGGCTGGCCGATGCCTCGGATGAAGATGTTGGCGCTGTTGGATGAGCCACGACCCTGCACCACGTTGAGCCCGGGCACGGCACCTTGCAGTCCGTCGAGATTCTCGACCTGCAGGTCCTTGAGATCCTCTTCGCTGAAGGCGCTCACCGCGACCGGAATCTTCTCGATGTTTTCCGACCGCCGCCGCGCCGTCACCTTGATGGCTTCCAGCTCGGTGGGCTGGGCGTTGGGCGAGGCGGGGGCTGATTCCTGATCAGCAGCCGCCGCCACTTCCGGCGCAGCTGCATGGTCGGCGGCAATTGCCGACTGGGTGAATGCGCCCAGCGCGCAGGCAATGGCCAAACCCAACAGATGACGTTGCATGGTTCCCCCACGAAGTGATGCCGGCCCACCACGGGCCACGGTACCTGCAGGCTAGGCCAGCGCTCGCTCGCCGGCACTTGTACCTTCGTACAGTGGGATGCGGATGCGGCCTGCGCATACTCGGGCCGACATGCCCGCGGCCTTTGCGGGACTTTCATCGTTGCAAGGATCACAACCGATGGCTTTCCTCATCGTGCTCGCCGCGCTCGCTTTCCTGATGTTCGCGGCCTATCGCGGGCACAGCGTGATCCTGTTCGCGCCGCTGGCGGCGCTGGGTGCGGTGCTGCTCACCGATCCGGGTCTGGTCGCGCCGATGTTCACCGGTCTGTTCATGGATCGCATGGTCGGCTTCCTCAAGCTCTATTTCCCGGTGTTCCTGCTTGGCGCAGTGTTCGGCAAGCTGATCGAGATCTCGGGATTCTCGCGCTCGATCGTCGCGGCGACGATCGGTATCGTCGGGCGCAGTCGCGCGATGCTTTCGATCGTGCTGGTGTGCGCGCTGCTCACCTATGGCGGGGTGTCGCTGTTCGTGGTCGTGTTTGCGGTCTATCCGTTTGCGGCCGAACTGTTCCGCCAGAGCGACATACCCAAGCGCCTGATTCCCGGCGCGATCGCGCTGGGTGCCTTCACCTTCACGATGGATGCGCTGCCGGGCACGCCGCAGATCCAGAACGTGATCCCGACCACTTTCTTCCACACCACGACCTGGGCCGCGCCGTGGTTGGGCAGCATCGGCGCGGTGTTCGTGTTCATCGTCGGCATGTTCTATCTGGACTGGCGCCGGCGCGTTGCCATTGCGCGCGGCGAGGGTTATGGCAGCGAGCACAGCAACGAGCCAGAGCCGTTCGCGGGCACGCAGATGGCGCCCGCAGCGCTTGCGATCGCACCGCTGATCATCGTTGGCGTGGTCAACTTCCTGCTCACGCGCGCGATACCGCATTGGTACGGAGCCAGCACGAGTTTCGCGCCGAGCGTGGTCGGCAATGCCGCACCGATCGTGCAGGACGTCGGCAAGCTTGCTGCGATCTGGGCGGTTGAAGGCGCGCTGCTCGCCGGCATCGCCTGTGTGCTCGTGTTCGCCTGGCGTCCGGTGACGCGGGCCTTTGCCCACGGTACGCGCGCCGCCGTGGCCGGCGCCTTGCTGGCGTCGATGAACACGGCGTCGGAATACGGATTCGGCGCTGTGATTGCGGCCCTGCCGGGTTTTCGTCTCGTCGCCGACGCGCTGCGCTCGATTCCGCATCCGCTGGTCAACGAAGCGGTCACGGTGACCGCGCTGGCGGGCATCACCGGTTCGGCTTCGGGCGGCATGAGCATTGCGCTCGCGGCGATGGCCGATTCCTTCATGCAGACCGCCGCCGCTGCCGGGATTTCTCCCGAAGTCCTGCATCGTGTTGCGGCGATGGCTTCTGGCGGCATGGATACGCTGCCGCACAACGGCGCGGTGATCACCCTGCTTGCGGTGACCGGGCTCACCCATCGCCAGTCCTATCGCGACATCTTCGCGATCACCCTCATCAAGACACTCGCGGTGTTCTTCGTGATCCTCGTCTACGGACTGACGGGCGTGGTCTGAACTCGCAAGGTTTCCATCTCAGGGTCGACTCTCGCTTGCGCCGAGCAACGACTGCGGGGAATGTGTTGCCTCGGCTCGATCATGGCCGCTCGGATAGGGCATGTAATCGGTACCGAAACCCACATCGCCCGGGCGCCAGCCCGCACGTGACCACAGGGCGCCCCAGAAGCGACGGATCGCGCCCCACTGCATCGCGACGAGGCCACGCTCGTTGTCGATGTCGACCATCGGGTCGAGCACGCCGGTCGGGCGCGGCGCTTCGCCATACAGCGCGGTACCGAACAGGCGGTCCCAGATCGACAGCACCTGACCGAAATTGCAGTTGTGCAGGTTCGGCCGGGATTCGTCGACGATCATGTGGTGCAGGCGATGGAACTTCGGGTCGACGAAAATGCGCTCGAACACGCGACCAAAGCCCAGCCGCGTGTTGGTGTGCGAAAAATTCTGCACCAGTTCGCCGACGAACATCAGCAGCGCGAACTGCTCCGGTTCGACACCGATCACCAAACCAAAGCCGGCCAGCACGAAGGATTGCAACAGGCCGTCGACGTAACTGCCGCGGTCATTGCACCAGCAGCTCATCTGACGCTGGCTGTGATGCAGGCTGTGCAACGCCCACCACCACGGCATCCAGTGCTGAGCGCGATGCATCCAGTAATAGGTGAAATCGAACAACAGGTAGTAGACGCCGAACGCTGCATAAGGATGCGTCTGCAACCAAGGTATCCAGGCCAGCAGGCCGCCCGGCGTGTCTTCGGCGACATGGGCGCCGAGCAGGGCCGCGATCGGCGTCAATACCAGGTAGGCGAACAGCGGGTTGAGCCCGAACAGCATGATGAGCGTGTAGGTGCGGTCGATCCGCGTGAGGCGGCGATCGCTCCAGCGCTCGGCCGGCGCGATCGACTCGAGCGGACGGAAGATCGCGCCGATCACGCACACCTGAATCAAGGCAATGACCAGTGCTTCGGCGACGTCGCGCGGATCGCCGAACAAATCGATCAGGTGCAGCCAGGCCAACAGTGGAGTCACCACATGCTGGTTGCAGGCATCGATCCAGTGGGGCCAGAACTCGAACATCCGCAGATTTTAACGCGACGCCGGCCATCATCTGACCGGCACCGCGCCATCAGGCCGAGATAGCAAGCCGTTCGCTGGCATAGATGCGCGCCGTGATCCACACGCAGACGAGTGCCGCGACGCTGGTCGCAGCCACGCACAGCGTCAGCTGTTCGGGCAGGATCGGGTCGCCGCGCAGCAAACGCAGGATCGTCACATGCTGACCCATCAGCGGCACCGCATACATCCAGGTCTGCGTCTTGAGCGGAAACAGCGACAACATCATGGTCGGAATCACCGGCACGAACATCAGCAACGACAGATAGGTCTGTGCTTCGCGGAAACTCTTGGCAAACGCGGCCGCGAGCGTCTGCAGACTGCACAACAGCACCACCAGCGGCAGCATCACCAGCAGGGTGCAGGCGGCGAAATAAAAACCCATCTGCAGGCTGATGCCAAGCTTGTCGATCGGCATGAACTGACCAGCGACCGAAAACGCGATGATGCTGAGCAGCAGGGTGGTGAACGCAAACGCCACGGTGGCTCCGAGCTTGCCCGCGAGCAAGGTGCTGCGACGCACCGGGTTGACGAACAGGGGTTCGAGCGATTGGCGCTCGCGCTCCCCTGCGGTGGTGTCGATTGCCAGCGCCATGCCACCGATGAACACGCCGAGGATGAAGAAGTACGGAAGCATCGAGAACAGGCCGCCGCCGCGCGTCTGTGCGGTCGATTGATCCCGTTCGGCGATCGCCAGCGGCCGCATCACGCTCGGCGCAATGCCGCGCGCGACCAGACGCAAGGCGCCGTTCTGCTGGGAATAGGCTTCGAGCATGCCGCGCAGCCGCGCGACCGAACCCTGTGCGTCGCGCTGCGATTCATCGTAGACGAGCTCGACCTGGGCTGGCTCGCCGTCAGTCCACGATTTGGCGAATGCGGCCGGGATGCGCAGGACCATATCGGCATCCTGTTCGCGCACGGCTTTTTCCGGGTCGGCAGGCGCGTCCTTGATCTCGGCGCCCGAGCGCTTGAGCGCGGCGATCAGGTTGGGCGCATGCTCGGCGCCGACCACCGGCACCGGCAAGGGTTTGTCGGCCTTGGCCAGCTCACGCGAGATCGAGGCATTGATGATCAGCGCGAACATCAGCGGCGCCATCAGCGGGCCGGTCAACAGCGTGTTGATCACGGTGCGGCGGTCGCGCAGGTTCTCGAGGATTTCCTTCCAAAACACGACGAACATGGCGTTCATGCGGCAAGTCCTTCTTCCGAACCGATGATCTTGACGAAGGCATCTTCGAGACTCGCCGCGCCGGTCTGCGCACGCAGCTCTTCGGGGGACTCGTCGGCGACGACGCGACCGCGGGCAATCACGACGATGCGATCACACAAGGCACCGACCTCCTGCATGATGTGACTGGAAAACAGCACGCAGTGGCCCTGCGCCTTGAGCTCGCGCATGAAGCCGCGCATCGCGCGCGTGGCCATCACGTCCAGGCCATTGGTCGGTTCGTCGAGGATCACGTTGGTGGGGCCGTGGATGAGTGCGCGCGCGATCGCGGTCTTGACGCGCTGACCTTGCGAAAAACCTTCGGTGCGGCGATCGAGGATGTCGCCCATGTCGAGTGCAGCCGACAGCTCGGTGATGCGCGATGCGCGCGTTGCCGTGTCCAGACCTTGCAATCGGCCGAAGTAATCGATGTTCTCGCGTGCGCTCAGGCGCTTGTACAGGCCGCGCGCATCGGGCAGCACACCCAGTCGCCGGCGCACGCCCAGCGGATCGATCGCGGCATCGATGCCGTCAACCTTGACGCTGCCGCGATCGGGTTTCATCAAGGTGTAGAGCATGCGCAAGGTGGTGGTCTTGCCGGCGCCGTTGGGACCGAGCAGGCCGGTGATCTGGCCATCGCGGGCAATGAACGACACATCGTCAACGGCCTGGACCTTGCCGAATGCCTTGTGCAGGTGGGTAACTTCGATCATGGCGCGGCTCCGCTGAAATCGATGAAGGCCGGAATCGGCGAGAAGTTCTTGACGCAGTCGGCTTCGAGCGCGAGCGCGTCGCGGGTGTCGACGAAACGCGCGGCAAGCTTGGGAAAGCAGCCGCGACCGAGCACGCTGTGGCCCTGACCATTGGCGAGGAGCACGCGCGAATTCGGCAACTGCCTGGCAATGGCCTGGGCATAACGCGGCGGTGTCACCGGATCGAACTGACCGGCAAGCAACAGCACCGGCACATCACCAGTCAGTGGCGCGTTGAAATCGGCGGGCCGTTTGCCGTGTGGCCACAACGCACATTGCGCCAGGATCACCTCGACGAAGCGCGTGCCCAGCAAGGTATCGGTGTCGGCGGGTTTGAGCGAGAGACGATCGGCGTCCTCGGCGCAGATCACCGACAGTTGCATCGCGTTGTCGGTGAGGCTCTTGAGTTGGAGGCCGAGCATGTGCGTCTGACCGGCAAGCCCGGCGTAGTCGCCGGCAACGGCTCGCGAAATGCCCAAGGGCAACAGCGCGCTCATCTCCGGCATGTAGGCATACATGCGCGCCAAACCGGCGAGCGAGTCCTCGCCGACTTTCATCGTCTCCAGCGCGTTGCTGACGGGATCTCGATAGCTGGCTTCGACCGGTTGCGCACGCAAGACGCCACGCAGCTTCTGCAGGTTCGCCCAGGGATCACCGAAGGCCTTGGCGCAAGCGGTGTTGGCTGTGCACAGCGCAAACTGGGCCTTGAGTGATTCGTCGAGATTGGCGGCGAAATCCGAACCGAGCGCATTGTCGTTGGGCACGGCGCTGTCGAGGATGATGCTGCGCACGGCATCGGGATAGCTCTTGGCGTACTGCTGAGCCACGCGCGTGCCGTAGGACACGCCGATCAGGTTGAGGCGCGGCGCACCGATTGCCTCGCGCACGGCTTCCAGATCGCGCAGGGCGAAGCTGGTGGTGTAGTAGCGCGGGTCGGCATGCTTCTTCACCTGCTCGAGACAGATGCCGGTGTTGCGGCGCACGCGCTCGATATCGAATGCTTCGCTATCGCCCGAGTCTTCGAGTTTGCAGGTGAGCGCATTGGAGCCGCCGGTGCCGCGCTGGTCGAGCAACAGCACGTTGCGGTGCTCGCTCATCGGCGCGAACGCACCGCGTTCCTGCGCCCAGACCTCGGTCGCAGCCTGTCCGGGACCACCCGCGAGCAGCACGAGTGGATCGGCCGGCGGTGCTGCCGCATTGCTCGCAATCAAGGCGAGCTTGAGATCGATCTTGCGGCCGTCAGGCTGATCCCAATCTTCGGGCACGCTGAAGGGCGCGCACAGCGCCGCGCTGGTGGCGCCGGTCAAGGGTGCCTTGAGCTCGCAAGGCGAGAACACGAGCCTGCCCAAGCGCATGCCGCCATCGGCGAGACGCACTGGCACAGGCGCAGTCGAAGCCGCTTCAGGCTTCGTTGGCTCGCCCGTCTTGCGCAACTGATGCAGCGCCAGAAAACTCAGGGCCGCGACTGCGACCGCAAGGCGCCACTGGGTGGATTTCTTCATCCTCATTCTCCCGGATCGAACAGCTTCTCGATGGGTTTGCCGAACAGTCGCGCCAGCTTGAAGGCCAGTGGCAGGCTGGGATCGTACTTGCCGGTTTCGATCGCATGGATCGTCTGGCGCGAAACGCCCAGGCGCTCGGCGAGTTCGCCCTGCGACCAGCCCTGGCCTTCACGCAAGGCGCGCACTTCGTTGTTCATTGATAGCGGCGCATGACGAAGAACTTGGCCAGGCCATAGCTCATGCACAGCAGTGGAAACACCCACAGCATCGCGGCGCCTGCTTCGAGCTCGATCACCTTGGCCACCACCAGCAGGCCACCGGCGAAATAGCCGAGCGACACCAGCAGCGCCGCGATGCAGACCGCGAGGGTTTCGATGCGCTGCTGCATTTCATCGACTTCGTGCACGTAGCGAACCATCGCCGCCGCGACCATCGAGACCGGCAGCATCGGCGCGACGGCCACTGCGGCCCGCAGCGTCACGGGTTCGATGCCGCGCTTGATCAGCACGATCGAACCGACCAGGGTGATCATGTAGAGCAGCATCGCCGGACCGAGTCGGCGCATGTAGCGGTCCCGCGCTGCGCCGGGCGAGTCGCACCAGCGCGACAGCTGTGCGGCAAACAGGCGGCGACCGAGTGCGTACACCAGCATCCAGCCGCCGAGCGCGATCGCGATGCCGTCAGCCGCGCGCAACAGGCCTGCATCGATGACCATCGGCCAGAGCCGGCCAACGCCCGAAATGAGCCCGGCGAGCGCCACCGTCGTGATCATCCAGCGTTCGGTGGGGTTGGTTCTTGGCAGGATCGACATGGGTAGCGGTGTGTCAAGGAAACTTGACATCACGATACGGCGACTCTCCGGGCCTGTCAAGCATCCTTTACAAGCCGCCATGAGCCTCAGCGCGAGGAGATGTATTTCTCGCGCCGAATCTGCGGCACGCCCAGCCCCGCTTCCTTGAGCAAGGCAAAGGTCTCGTCGACCATGTCGGGATTGCCGCACAGGTAGGCGATGTCGGTCGCGGGATCGGGCGCGAGCTCGGCCAGCGCGACTTGCACGCGCCCGCTGCGATCGTGCGCTCGCGGCACATTGCGCGGCACGCGGCTGAAACAGGGGTGGAAGGAAAAGCCGGGCACTTCGCGCGCGAAGGCTTCGAACTCCTCGCCGTAGAGCAGCTCCACTTCGCTGCGTGCGCCGTACACGAGCGCGAAGCGACAACCACGCGAAGTCGTGAGTGTGCGGATTTGCCCGAGCATTGCGCGGTAGGGTGTGACGCCGGTGCCGGTGGCGACCAGCAGGTAGCGTGCGTTGTTGTCGTTCGCGTGCAGACAGAAGCGCCCGAACGGTCCACTCGCATCGACCGTGCCGCCTTCGTCGAGCTGGGCGAGCAGTGCCGAAGCCGCGCCACCTTCGACATAGGACACGGCGATCTCCAACCGCTGCACCGCGCCGCTGCCGTTGCCGACCGTGCCCACCGAGTAGCTGCGCTTGGTTGGCGAGCCATCGGCGTAGTGAAAGTGGATCTGGATGAACTGACCCGGCACGAAGGCGAACGGCGTGCCGTCGGCACGCTCGAAAGCGAGGTGGCGCACCGAGGGCGCCAGCATGTGGCTGGCGACGAGACGAAGCTTGAAGGATTCCATCGAACCACTGCGATTCGCACGCGAGGGCCGTCTATACTAGCAGGCGCAGCCCATCGCCCCGCCGCCCCGATGACCGCCACGCCCGCGCTCGACATCGTCGAGCTCAGCAAGACCTACGCCAGCGGAGTGCAGGCACTCAAGGGTATTTCGCTGCGCGTGGAGACCGGCGACTTCTTCGCCCTGCTCGGGCCCAACGGCGCCGGCAAGTCGACCCTGATCGGGATTCTTTCTTCGCTGGTCAATCCGAGCGCGGGCGATGCGCGCATCTTCGGCGTCTCGATCCGCGAGCAACGCAGCGCGGCCATGGCCCTGATCGGTCTGGTTCCGCAGGAGATCAATCTCAATCAGTTCGAGAAGCCGATCGAGATCTGCGTCAATCAGGCAGGTTTCTACGGCATTGCCCGGCCGATCGCAGTGAAACGCGCCGAGCGCTATCTGCGCGAACTGCAACTGTGGGACAAGGCGCATCAGCAGGTGCGCACGCTCTCGGGCGGCATGAAGCGCAGGCTGATGATTGCGCGCGCGATGATGAGCGAGCCGCGTCTGCTCATTCTCGATGAACCGACCGCGGGCGTGGACATCGAGATTCGCCGCTCGATGTGGAAGTTCATCGGTGCAATCAATGCGGCCGGCACCACGGTGATCCTCACCACGCATTACCTCGAGGAAGCCGAGCAGCTGTGCCGCAACATCGCCATCATCGATCACGGCCGCATCATCGAGCACACCTCGATGCGCAAGCTGCTGGCCACGCTCGACACCGAAACCTTCGTGCTCGATCTGGGCGCCGCGCCGGCGCAACTGCCCTTCGTTTCCGGCGTGCGACTGCATGCGCTTGATGCACAAACGATTGAAGCCGAGGTCGCGCGCAGCAGCGATCTCAATTCCCTGTTCGCCACCCTCAGCGCGGCCGGCATCACCGTGCGCTCGATGCGCAACAAGACCAACCGCCTCGAAGAGCTGTTCGTGCGTCTGGTCGAAAACGGCAAGCAGGTCGCATGAACGCGCAGGCCCTCTCGATCGCCTTCAACACCATCGCCCGTCGCGAGGTATCACGCATCCTGCGCATCTGGACGCAGACGCTGCTGCCCTCGGCGATCACGATGACCCTGTATTTCGTCATCTTCGGCACCCTCGTCGGCAGCCGCATTGGCGAGATGGCGCCCGGCATCGGCTACATCGACTACATCGTGCCTGGCCTCATCATGATGGCGGTGATCACCAACAGCTACGGCAATATCTCTTCGTCATTCTTCAGCGCCAAGTTCCAGCACTATGTCGAGGAAATGCTGGCCTCGCCGACGCCGGCGTGGGTGATCCTGTCCGGCTATGTCGCCGGCGCGCTGTTGCGCGGCGCGATGGTTGCGGTGATCGTGCTGGCGATCTCGCTGCTGTTCACCCACATCCAGCTGCATCACCCCTGGGTGACGCTGACGACGATCCTGCTCACCTCGATCGTGTTTTCGCTGGCCGGCTTCATCAACGCGGTGTTTGCGAAGAAGTTCGATGACATCGCCCTGGTGCCGACCTTCGTACTCACCCCGCTGACCTATCTGGGCGGCGTGTTCTATTCGGTGAACGCGCTCGGTGCGCCATGGCGTCAGATCAGCTACGCCAACCCGATCCTGTACATGGTCAATGCCTTCCGCTACGGACTGCTCGGCATCACGGATCTGCCCTTGTGGCAAGCCTACGCGGTGATGCTCGGCTTTGCGGTCGCGTTGAGCGCGTGGGCGCTGTTCCTGATTGCCCGTGGCGTCGGTCTGCGCAGCTGAGGCTCCCGCTCAGTCATCGAGCGCGAAGAATGCGCGCGCGTTGTCACTGCTGAGCTGCGCAACCGTATCGACACGCTCACCGCGCGCAGCCGCCACCGCGGCGCAGACGTGGGCGAGGTACATCGGTTCATTGCGCCGATGCGAGGGCTTGGGCACGAGATCGCGTGGCAACAGGTAAGGCGCATCGGTTTCGATCATCAGACGATCGGCCGGGATCAGGCGTACCAATTCACGCAGATGCTGGCCGCGCCGCTCGTCGCAGATCCAGCCGGTGATGCCGATGTGACAGCCGCGATCGAGATAGTCGATCAGTTCGGCGCGCTCGCCGGTAAAACAGTGCACCACGGCCCGGCAGATGCGATCACGCACGCGATCGAGGCAGGCAATGAAGTCCTCGTGTGCGTCGCGCTGATGCAGGAACAGCGGTTTGCCGCAGTCGACCGCAATCTGCAGCTGACGTTCGAAGGCATCGAGCTGCGCCGCATGCGGCGAATAGTTGCGGAAATAGTCGAGCCCCGTTTCGCCCACCGCCTTCACCTGCGGCTGGGCCGACAGCTCGCGCAGCAGGGCGTCGGTGGCCGCGTCGTACTCGTGCGCATGGTGCGGATGCACACCGGCTGTGGCGTGGAGAAATCCGGGATGCTCTGCCGCGAGCGCATGGGCGGCACGACTGCCGGCCGCGCTGGCGCCGGTGACGAGGATCTGCGTCACCCCGTGCGCGCGTGCGCGTGCCAGCACCTCATCGAAGTCGGCGCGGAAGGATTCATGGGTGAGATTGGCGCCGATATCGACCAGATTGAGCGCAGTCATGCGAACTCCGAGGATTCCCGGCACCCCGGAACTGGCTATTATCGGCGAACTGGATCGCGCTTGCCGGGCCGCGTGGTTCACAGGCAATTAATCCCGGCTCAAAGATGCTTGGCCACCCTGGAGAGAGGATCTCGTGATGCGCGCCTACCAATTGACCACGCTTTTTTGCGCGGGTTTGTTCTGTCTGCCGGCATTTGCCGCCGAGACCAGCGCGGACGCTGCCCGGCAGTATCACGAAGCAGCAATCACCCAGGTACGAGCCAATCTTGCCTTGGCCCGCGCCGATGCGACCAGGGCCAAGGTGATGGGCAGCCACACCGGATCGGGCACCCCTTTGGCCAACGAGTATCGCGCCTACCCATCGAGCTGCGCCGCGTGGCCGCTGCCGGACAAGTCGAGCGGTACCAGCGTGAGCAAGCGCATGGCCCTGTACACGCGCGACGGCAGCGGTAATCCGGTGGCTCCGGAAACAGTGACCATCACCCTGTGGCGCGTGCCCTGCAGCAGCAGTGGTGCAAACAACCTGCCGTACAACAACGATGGCGGCGGCAACGCGATGACCTTGATGCGCATCGACCGCGACTCGGGCAATGAGGGCAAGACCGACCGCTTTCCGACCTTCCCGCTGCTCAACATCCGTCAAGGCAATCTCGACTTCGGCGACATGGCCAGTGCCGTGCGCGCGGCGAGCGAACCCAATACCTTCGTGGCCGATGGCCCCTTCGACGCACCGGTGTTCGTGAGCACGACCTACGTGCTTGAAAACTACAACTTCGGTGCCGCCTACAATCACTTCTACGGCTATGCCTTCACCCTGCAGGTCGATCCCTACATCAGCGGCGGCAGCCCGACGACCTTTGCAATGGGCGACTACACCGGCACCGGTCTGTCGGCGCTTCCTTTCGACGGCTACGCGGCGGCGCAGTACTACAACGCATCGCTCAATGAAGGCCTGCTGATCCAGGTTGCCGAAGGCTATGACGGCGCCCATCCGGCCCGCCGTCAGGTGATCTTCGACCTGCTCACCACCGACAACAACAATGCGCCATTCTGGATCGTCGGCAGCGTGGCTTTCGATGTCAACTTCGCGACCACGCTCAACGTGCCACTCACCTATCTCGTGAATGGCAATGCGACCCAGCCCTGGGGCAACGCCTCGATCACGCTGCTCAGTTGCAACAAGCTGCGCGTGGTGTTTCAGGCCAACTCGGGGCTGCCTTCGTCGGTGCCCAGCTTCAATGGCTCTGCCGACTATGACCGCATCTTTGCCGCCAATGGCATGATGTGCGAATGATCCATCCCGGTGCGTCGGAATCCGGCGCCCGATTTGCAACGGCCGCAACGGCAACCTCCTTGCGGCCGTTGCGTGTTCCCTGAACGAAACACAGGAGTCCCTGAAATGAACCAAGCACTGGGCTTGACGGCCGCCTTGGCCTTGCTCGCAATTCCGGCGCTGGCGAATGCCGGCGCAGCTCAGGACACCTTGCTGTCCCGCTATGACATCCCCAGCCGTGCCCACAGCGCGATTGCGGCCGCACCCAAGGCGTCCGGCACCCACTCGGCGCCAGGTACGCCGATGGCGAACGCCTATCGCAACTATCCGCCCAGCTGCGCCTCATATCCGCTACCCGACAAGCCGAGCGGGACGACCTGGAGCGCGACTGTTCCTGCCCTCGCCACCACCAGTGTCGGCACCACCATCGAGAATCTCGTGGTGACGGTGTGGCGCGTACCCTGCAGCAGCAGCGGGCAAGCCACGCCCTACAACGCGAGCGGCGCGAAAAATGCGATGACGCTGGTGCGCATCGACCGCGCCGACGACAGTCTGGCGACGCAGGTTCCGCTGCGACCGCGCCTGCTGTTTTCGCAGGGCACCACGACCTTTGGCGTGATTCGGGTCGCTGCCGAACCCAATACGGCGCTGTCGGAAGCCGCCTACGCCTCCGCGATGCCTGGCAGCGCAACCTATGTGCTCGAGAACTATCCGATCACGGGCATGCCGCAGTTCGACTACAAGACCGCGTTCAAGCTCAGCGTGATCGGTGGCGCAGGCACCATGGTTGACATCAATGTGCCGGCCTATGACCCCACCAGCGCAACCTACCCAGACGCGTTCGCACCGATCGCGATCGATGGTTACGCGGCGGCGCAGTGGTACAACGCCGCGCGCAACGAAGGCGTGATCGTGCAGGTGGCCGAGAATTTCGACGGCGCGCATCCGACGCGTCGCCAGTTGATCATCGACCTCTTGACCAAGGACGCCGCGGGCAATCCGTTCTGGATCGTCGGTGGCACGGCGTTTGATCCGGTTGCCGGTGGTGTGCGTTCGCTCGATCTGCCGGTGAGTTATCTCACCACCAACAACGGGATCATCGAATGGGGCTCGATCCATGTCGTGCTCACGAATTGCAATCGCATGGATCTGAGTTTCACGCCCAACCAGACTCTGGCGGCGGGTGTCCCGGTGATCACCGGCACGATCAGCTATGACCGCCTGCTCAGTGCCAACGGCATGCTCTGCGAATGAGCCTCGCACTTCGGTGACACGCAGAACGGCCGCCTGGTGCGGCCGTTTTGTTGTTGGGGTGGTCCGTGTGGCGCGCTATCGCGTCACACTTCCTATGGCCTCATGTGCCACGACCGCACACTACAATCGCCCGCTGTCTTGCTGCCCCTTGCGCCATGCCCGATCCGGCACCCATCGACGCGCTGCTGCCCGAGATCCTCACGGCTCTCGCAGCGCACCCGCGACTGGTGTTGCAGGCACCGCCCGGTGCAGGCAAGACCACGCGCGTGCCGCCGGCTTTGCTGGCCGCGCCGTGGCGCGCAGATCGCCGCATCCTCATGCTCGAACCACGTCGCATCGCTGCGCGCGCCGCCGCCGAGTTCATGGCCGCGCAACGCGGTGAGGCGGTCGGCGCGAGCGTGGGCTATCGCATCCGCTTCGAATCGAAGGTGTCCGCCGCGACCCGCATCGAGGTCGTGACCGAAGGCATCCTCACGCGCATGATCCAGGACGATCCGGAACTGCGCGGAATCGCCGCGATCGTGTTCGACGAGTTTCATGAACGGCATCTGCAGGGCGATCTCGGCGCTGCGCTCGCCCTCGATGTGCAAGCCAATTTGCGACCCGATCTGCGCTTGCTCATCATGTCGGCCACGCTCGATGGCGAGCGCGTTGCACGCTGGTTCGACGCGCCGCAGTTGCTCAGCCAAGGCCGCAGCTTTCCGGTGCGCATCGCGCATCCACCCGCGCGCCAAGGTGAAGCATGGCCCGAGCGCGGCTGGACCACCCACCTGCGCCGCAGCGTCGAGCTCGCGCTCACCGAGAACGAGGGTGACGTGCTCGCCTTCCTGCCCGGCAAGCGCGAGATCGAACAGGCGGCCGGCGCGCTCGCAGGCCTGACTGTGCAGGCCATCCGGATCGTGCCCTTGCATGGCGAGCTTGCACTGTCCGAGCAGCGCGCCGCGCTCGCTGCCGCCGCACCGGGCACGCGTCGCGTCGTGCTTGCGACCAATGTCGCCGAGTCGAGCCTTACCTTGCCCGGTGTGCGCAGCGTGGTCGATCTCGGCATCGCGCGCGAGCCCGCCTTCGATCCCAATTCGGGCTTCACGCGGCTGACGAGTGTGGCGATTTCGCAAGCTTCGGCTGACCAGCGCGCCGGTCGCGCCGGACGCCTCGCCGCAGGCAGCGCCTACCGGCTTTGGCCGCAAAGCAAACGTCTGGATGCCGAGCGCCGCGCCGAGATCAGCCAGGTCGAACTGTCGCAGCTCGCGCTCGAACTCGCGGGCTGGGGTGCAGACAGCTTGCCTTGGCTCGACGCGCCGCCCGCCGGGCCGCTCGCACAGGCGCGCGACTTGCTGCAGCGATTGGGCGCGCTCGATGCAGGACAGCGCATCACGCCGCTCGGACAGCGCATGCTCGCGTTGGGCGCCACGCCGCGTCTGGCCGCAGCCCTGTTGCGCGCGCCGACGGATCAACGCAGCTTCGCGGCCGATCTCATCGCCCTCGTCGAGGCGCGCAATCCGCTGCGCGGCGAGGACGTTCGGCGCGATGATTTCCGACTGCGCGTCGCCGCGCTGTCGGCCTGGCGTCGACGGGACCCGCGCCTGCGCGAGTACGCGGCCCACCCTGATGCACTCGCCGCGATCGCACAGCTCGCCGATGGCTGGCGTCGCCGTGCCGGCGAGCGCGGTGAGGCGCGGCGCGAATCGGCGATGGAAATATCGTCGTCAACCGCCGTGGGCGATCTGCTCATGCACGCCTTTCCCGATCGCATCGCGCGTCAGGACCCGGCCGATGCGCGCCGCTACACGCTCGCCAATGGTCGCGGCGCGCGTCTTGTCGAGGAGAGCTCGCTGCTCGGCGAGCCCTGGTTGGTGATCGTCGATCTGCGCCACGAACAGCGTGACAGTCTGATTTTCGCTGCGGCGCCGTTGGATCCAGAGCGCCTGCAGCGTGACTTTGCCGAGCGATTCGGCGAGCGCCGCAACGTGCGCTGGAATCGCACGACGCGCGCGGTCGAGGCCTTCATCGAGCGACACTTCGATGCGATCGTGCTCGAACGACGCAGCGTGCCCGCGCAACCCGAAGATGCCGTGCCGGCCTTGCTCGCCGCCGTGCGCGAGCTGGGTCTGGAAGCCCTGCCGTGGAGTGAGCAGGCGATCGATTTGCGGCGGCGGGTCAATGCACTGCGCGGCTGGAATCCCGAGCTGGGCCTGCCCGATTTTTCAGACGCTGCGCTGCTGTCCTCGCTCGAGGACTGGCTGGCACCGTTTCTCGCCGGCAAGCGGCGTCTGGATGCCTTGCAAGCCAGCGAGCTGTCCAACGCGCTGGCGGCGCGACTCGATCATCGCCTGCGCAACGCGCTCGACGAACAGGCTCCGCTCGTGGTCGCGGTGCCCAGCGGCATGCAGCGTGCGATCGACTACACCGACGAAACTGCGCCCGTGCTCGCGGTGAAATTGCAGGAACTGTTCGGCCTCGCCGACACCCCGCGCATCGCGGCCGGCAAGATCGCCCTCACCTTGCATCTGCTCTCGCCGGGAGGCAAGCCGGTGCAGGTGACGCAGGACCTGCGCAGTTTCTGGCAACGCACCTATCCCGAGGTGAAGAAGGAACTCAAGGGGCGTTATCCGAAGCACCCCTGGCCCGATGATCCGTGGAGCGCGACGCCGACGCATCGCGCCAAGCCGCGACGTTGAACAGGCTGCATGGGGTGCGTGCAACATCGGCTCGGCTCCTGCCTCGCCGTGTTGCCCGGCCCTGCGCATCCCTGCTGCGGGCGCTCGGCGGCGCGCGCGCATTCCGGTGAATGCGCGCCAGCGCGCCACCTCGCCCTTGGCCCGATGATCCGTGGAGCGCGACGCCGACGCATCGCGCCAAGCCGCGGAGTTGGGTCCGCCTCAATCGAGCAGGATCGGCTCACCGAAACCGGGAATCTGGCAGGGCTGACCGCGCGCTTCGAGCCGCTCGGCAAGCACGCGCATGCCGCGTTCGTGTTCACCGTGGACGAGGAACACGCGCCGCCGGCGGGTCGGGCCGAGCCAGTCGAGCAGGCCAGCTTGGTCGGCGTGCGCCGAAAAGCCGTTGATGGTCCAGATCTGCGCACGCACCGGAATTTCCTCGTTGAATACGCGTACCGCGCGCGCGCCATCGATGATGCGCCGCGCCAGCGTGCCCGCCGCGGCGTAGCCGACGAACACGATGCTGCTGCGCTGGCGCCACAGGTTGTGCTTGAGATGGTGACGAATGCGTCCGCCATTGCACATGCCCGAACCGGCGAGGATCACCGCGCCACCCTCGATCGCGTTGATGCCCATGGACTCGCTGGTTTCGCGCGTGAAATGCAGACCCGGCATCGCGAAGGGATCACCATGACCCAGCTCCTCGCGCATCGCCTCGTCGAAACACTCGGGATGGCGGCGGAAGATTTCGGTCGCCGAGATCGCCATCGGTGAATCGAGGAACACGCGGGTCTGCGCGGGAATCGCGCCGCTGCGGATTCCGCGATGCAGGTAGTAGAGGATCTCCTGTGCGCGTTCGAGCGCGAAGGTCGGAATCACCACGTTGCCCTTGCGCTCGAAGGTCGTGCGGATCGCCTGATACAACTCCTCGATCGAGTCAGGCAAGGCGCGATGCGGCCGATCGCCGTAGGTCGATTCCATCACCACGTAGTCGGCAACCGGCGCCGGCGTCGGATCATTCAGGATCGGTCGTCCCGGACTGCCCAGGTCGCCCGAGAACACGATGCGGCGCTGCTGCGCGCGGTCATCGAGATCGAGCACGATCGAGGCCGAGCCGAGGATGTGGCCAGCTTCCTGCCAGGTCGCGCGGATGCCCTCGGCAATCTGCAGCGACTGTCCGCAGGCGACGTCGACGGCGAAAAAATCAAGCGCATGCAGGGCGTCGTGCACGGTGTAGAGCGGCTCGATGTTGCCATTGCCGCGACGATCGCTGCGCTGGGCGCGGCGCGCTTCTTCTTCCTGCAGGCTGCCGGCATCGAGCAACACCACGCGTGCCAGTTCACGTGTTGCAGACGTGGCAAAGATGCGACCGCGGAAACCTTCGCGCACGAGTTTTGGAACGCGGCCGCAGTGGTCCAGATGTGCGTGGGTGAGCAGCAGCGCATCGATGCTGGCCGGATCAAACTCGAACTCGCGGAAGTTCCTTGCCTCGGTTTCCTCGCCACCTTGAAACAGGCCGCAATCGATCAGCACGCGGCGCTCGTTGCAGGTGATGAGGTGACAGGAGCCGGTGACGTCCTTGGCGGCGCCGTGACAGGCGTAGGTGATCATGCGCAGTCACCCGCGTGCCGCTGTCCTTGCGTGAGCGCCCTTGGTGTCATGTCGGATTCCTGCGATCTGGTCATTCATGGCGATCATGCCCAGTCGCGTGACCGCAAGCCAGTGTGGATGCGACGCCATGCCCCGGGCGCGAGCTCGTCGAGTTCATGTTCACCGACGCGGACGCGGATCAAGCGCAGGGTGGGCAGGCCAACCGCGGCGGTCATGCGCCGCACCTGACGGTTGCGGCCTTCGTGGATCGTGAGTTCGATCCAGGCATCGGGCACGCTCTTGCGAAAGCGCACCGGCGGATCGCGTGGCCACAGCCAAGCCGGTGTGGCATCAAGCGCGCACGCCTGTGCCGGCAGGGTCGGTCCATCGTTGAGCGTCACGCCGTGACGCAATTGCGCGAGCGCGACTTCGGAAATGACACCTTCGACCTGGGCCAGATAGGTCTTGGGCTGCTTGTGGCGCGGGTCGGTCAGGCGATGCGCGAGCGCGCCATCGTCGGTGAGCAGCAACAGCCCTTCACTGTCGAGATCGAGGCGACCCGCGGGGTAGACCGCTGGAATGTCGATGTATTCGGCGAGAGTCGGGCGCGATGGCGTGCCGTGGTCGGTGAACTGGCACAGCACGCCATGTGGCTTGTTGAACGCGAGCAACATCGCCCACCTGCCCGCCGCCGGATCAATCCTTGGTCTTGAACACCTGATCGCCCGCCGGCTTCTCGAACTTGAGCGTCATGCGATCACTTTCGCCGATGTCGGCATATTTCTGGTGATCCTTCTCACCGAGCGCGAAGGTGGGCGGCAGTGTCCACACGCCTTGCTCGTGGTGATGGTCGTCCTTGGGATTGGCGTTGATCTCGCTTTGCGCGACCAGCTTGAAACCGGCATCGGTGGCGAGCTTGATCACGTAGTCGGTCGGCAAGTAGCCACTGTCCTTGACCTTGTCGAAACTCTCGCCTGCCGTGGCGCGGTGATCGACGACGCCGAGCGTGCCACCGGGCTTGAGCACCTCGAAGAAGCCCTTGAACATGGCGGGTGCGTTGCCACCCATCGCCCAGTTGTGGACGTTGCGGAAGGTGAGCACGACATCGGCGGAGTTGGCCGGGCCGAACACCGGCGCAGCGCCATCGAACACCACGGTCTGCGCGGCGCCATAGAGCTTGGGATCGGACTCGAACATCGTCTGCAGGCTGCTCTTGTCCTGCGCGTCCTCGCCTTCGGGCTTCTTGGGTTTGGCGACCGCGGCAACGTAGGTGCCGCTGGCGTGCATCAAGGGCGCGAGGATCTGCGCATACCAACCGCTGCCGGGAGTGATCTCGATCAGGGTTCCGGTCGGCTTGACGCCGAAGAATTCGAGCGTTTCCTTGGGATGGCGATACGGGTCACGTGCCTTGTTCGCTTCCGAGCGCCAGTCGCCGGCAATCGCGCTGTCGAGCGTGTAGGCGAGCGTTTCCTGCGCACTCTGTGGTGGCGTCGGTTGTGCGGGCTGGTCGAGCGCGGGCTTGGCTTCAGGCGTGTTGCCTGCCGTGGTCGGTGATTCACCCGAACCGCAGGCGGCGAGTGCAAGGGCCAGGGGAAGCAGGCTGATGATCTTGTTCATGGATTTCCTCCGGGGCCAGTGGCGCATGACGCGCGGGTCGTACGCGCGTGAGCCTAGCACAGCGACGCCACGCGACGACTTCACGCATGCAAAGCCGGAAAAATTTCTGCAAAGACGTTCAGCACGTGCAAGCGACCGTCCATGGTCGGCTCGCAAGCACGCCGCTTGCGCCCCATCTCAATGCGCGGCGAAGTCGCTCAGGATGGTGTTGAAGCTCGCACTCGGTCGCATCGCGTCCGAGAGCTTGCCGGCATCGGGGCGATAGTAGCCGCCGATGTCGACCGCCTTTCCCTGCGCGCCGTTGAGCTCGCCGATGATTCTGGCTTCGTTGTCGGCCAATGCCTTGGCCAGCGGCATGAAGCGGGTCTTGAGCGCGGCATCTTCGTCCTGCGCGGCCAAAGCCTGAGCCCAGTACAGCGCGAGATAGAAATGACTGCCGCGATTGTCGAGCTCGCCGACCTTGCGCGCTGGTGACTTGTTGTTGTCGAGGATCTTGCCGTTGGCTGCGTCGAGCGTGCGCGCAAGAATCGCCGCCGTCCTGCTGGAGTAGCGGTTGGCGAGGTGTTCGAGTGAAGCGGCCAGGGCAAGGAACTCGCCGAGCGAATCCCAGCGCAGGTAATCCTCGGCGAGGAACTGCTGCACGTGCTTGGGCGCCGAGCCACCGGCGCCGGTTTCGAACAGACCGCCCCCCGCCATCAAGGGCACGATCGACAACATCTTCGCGCTGGTGCCCAGCTCCATGATCGGGAACAGGTCGGTGAGGTAGTCGCGCAGCACGTTGCCGGTGACCGAGATCGTGTCTTGGCCCTTGCGGATGCGCGCGAGCGAAAGCTCGGTCGCGGCGACCGGATCGAGAATGCGGATGTCGAGCCCCTGGGTGTCGTGATCCTTGAGGTAACGCTCGACCTTGGCTTTGAGCGCACGATCGTGGGAACGCGCGGGATCGAGCCAGAACACCGCCGGCGTTGCCGACAGGCGCGCGCGATTGACCGCGAGCTTGACCCAGTCCTGCACCGGCGCGTCCTTGGTCTGGCACATGCGGAAGATGTCACCCGCCTGCACCGGCTGTTCGAGCAGCAGCTTGCCAGCGTCGTCGCTGACCTTGACCACGCCCGCGGCAGCGATCTGGAAAGTCTTGTCGTGCGAGCCATATTCTTCCGCGGCCTGCGCCATCAAGCCGACGTTGGGCACGCTGCCCATCGTCGCCGGATCGAACGCGCCATGGCGCTTGCAGTCGTCGATCACCGCGCGATACAGCCCGGCATAGCAGCGATCGGGGATCAGCGCCTTGGTGTCCTGCAACTGACCCTGCGGATTCCACATGCGGCCGGAATCACGAATCATCGCCGGCATCGAGGCGTCGACGATGATGTCGCTGGGCACATGCAGGTTGGTGATGCCCTTGTCGGAATTGACCATCGCCAGTGCCGGCCGCTGCGCGTACAGCGCGTTGATGTCGGCGCTGATCGCCTCGCGCTGCGCTGCGGGCAGCGTGGCGATGCGCGCGGTCAGGTCGCCGATGCCATTGTTGGGATCGAAACCGATTTCGTCGAGCACGCGCGCGTGCTTTTCCAGCACCGGCTTGTAGAACTCGCTGACCACCACGCCGAACATGATCGGGTCGGAAACCTTCATCATCGTCGCCTTGAGGTGCAGCGAGAACAGCACGCCCTGCGCCTTGGCATCCTCGATCTGCGTCCGCACGAAGCTTGCCAGCGCGCTGCGGTTCATCACCGCGGCATCGATGATCTCGCCGGCGCGCAGCGCGGTCTTGTCCTTGAGCACGCGGCGCGAGCCGTCCTCACCGAACCACTCGATGCGCACCGTGGTCGGCGCATCGACCACTACCGACTGTTCGCTGGCGTAGAAATCACCGCCCTCCATGCTCGCGACGTGGGTTTTCGAGGCGGCATCCCAGGCACCCATGCGGTGCGGGTGCTTGCGCGCGTACTGCTTCACCGAAGCCGGCGCACGGCGGTCGGAATTGCCCTCGCGCAGCACCGGATTGACTGCGCTGCCCTTGGTCCGGTCATAGCGCGCCTTGGTCGCCTTCTCTTCGTCGTTGGCGGGCTCGTCGGGATAGTCGGGCAAAGCCAGACCACGCGCTTGCAGCTCCTTGATCGCGGCCTTGAGCTGGGGTACCGAAGCACTGATGTTGGGCAGCTTGATGATGTTGGCCGCAGGCAGGGTGGCGAGTTGGCCGAGCTCGGCCAGATCATCGCTGCAGCGCTGCGCCGCTTCGAGCCGATCGGGAAACTGCGCGAGGATGCGCGCGGCGAGCGAGATGTCACGGGTTTCGACCTGAACAGCCGCCGTTGCGGCGAAGGCCTGCACGATCGGCAGCAGCGACTGGGTGGCCAGAAACGGCGCCTCGTCGGTGAGCGTGTAGATGATCCTGGGCGTGTCGGACATGGAAGGATGCCTGTGGGTCGTCGTGGGAAATCGAACATGGCCGCACAGGCCCGGTGATCCGGCTGCGCTGCGCGGCGAACCGCCCATTGTCGCGGTTTCGCCGGGACAGGCAAAGCCGGTGCGCGCAGCGCAAAGCGCTTCCGCACGCTGCATCGCAAAAAAATTCACGCCGAAACGGTGCTAGCTTGTGGCCGTCGAGGCTGACATTCAAGGGTGTCATGCGCATAGGCATCGTCATCGACGCGGCTTGTGACCTGCCGGTCGAATACACCCGCCAGCACGACCTGATCGTGCTGCCGATCCGCGTGCATCTGGAAGGTTTGACCCTGCTCGACCAGCGCGATCCCGAGAGCTTCCGTCGCTTCCTCGACGAGAACCTCGGCGCGCGCAGTCATTCCGGTGAAACCGAGCCGTGTACGGTCGAAGAAATCAGCGCGCTGTTCCTCGAGCGCCTCGTGATCGACTACGACTGCGTGTTCTGCCTCACCATCATCGCCACGCGCAGCGGCATTTTCGCCAATGCCAGCAAGGCCAGTTTTTCGATCCTCAAGGACTACCGCGCGATCCGTCAGGCGGCCGGCGTGCCGGGCCCGTTCCTGATGCGCGTGATCGATACCGAAAACCTGTTCGCTGCACAGGGCATCACCGCGGTCGAGGCGGTGCGCATGCGCAAAGCCGGCGCGAATCCCGGCCAGATCCGCGAGCGGCTGGAGATGCTCGCGCGCCAGACCTATGGCTACATGCTGCCGCGCGACCTGCACTACTTGCGCGCGCGCACGCAGAAACGCGGTGATCGCAGCGTGAGCTGGTTCTCGGCCACGCTCGGCACCGCGCTCGACATCAAGCCGGTGCTGCGCGCCTTGCGTGGCGAGACCGGGCCGGTCGCCAAGGTGCGCGGCTTCGAACATGGTTGCGAAGTGCTGTTCGCGCATGCCGCTCGGCGCGTGCGCGCAGGCCTGCTCACGCCGGTCGTGTGCGTGAGCTACGGCGGCAATCTCGCCGAACTGAATGAACTGCCGGGCTACGCCGAGCTGCGCGAAGTCTGCGCCGAGCACGAAGTGGAACTGTTCGAAAGCCAGATGAGCGTTACCGGCATGGTCAATGTCGGTACCGGCGCGGTGGTCGTCGGCTTTGCTGCCGAGGACCACGAGTTCTCGGTCCAGTAGTCGTTCGACCCTCACGTCCCCGCGCTTGCGGATGATCCACTGGACGCAAACGACAAAGGCGCGGATTGCTCCGCGCCTTTGCTGGTGATCCGTCGATCACCGGGTGGTGCTTGCCAGTGCGGCAATTACTTCACTGCGAAGTCCTTGCTTGCCACCGACTTGCCGTCGAGCGTGATCTCGACCTTGTAGGTGCCGACCGGCCAGCCATCGGGCTTGCTGATGTGGAAGGTGGTCGTGGCCGGGCCATTGGGCGCGATCGTCTGGCTCGACTCGTTGACGGTCTGGCCGTCCTGGAACGTCCACTTGGCGTTGAGCACCGCATTGGCGGCCGTGCCGGTGGTGGAAACCGCGGCGTAGATCGTGTCCTTGGCGCCAAACTCCGTGGCTGGCGTGGTGACCTTCTGAGCGCCATCGACGGCGGTGCCCAGATCGACCGATGCCACCGCAACCGGAGCGGGCGCCGGAGCGGGTGCCGGAGCCGGTGTTGCGGCAGGCGCCGGGGCCGGAGCAGGTGCAGGCGCAGGTGCCGGTTGTTCCTTCTTGCCGCAGGCGGCGAGCGCGAGCGCGGCGGTGAGGGCGACGAGGGCGAAGGGTGTGCGTGTCTGGGTCATTGCGAATGCTCCGAATTAGGGGTTCTTGGCTTTGGCAGCAGGGATCTTGAGCACCTGACCGGGCTTGATGAGGTCAGGGTTGGACAACTGGTCACGATTGGCTTGGTAGATCTCGTTCCAGTGGTTGGCGCTGCCGTAGAAGTGCTTGGAAATCTTCGACAGCGTGTCGCCCTTGGCGACCGTGTAGGTTTGCACGGGTGTGGCAGCCGGCGCGGACGCCGTGCTGGCCGAGCCGGCCTGCACGTTGCCGAAATCGGCCTTGGCTGCGGGGGGCGGCGCAGAGGAGGCGCTGCCGCCCTGCACGTTGGAGAAATCCGGTTTTCCTGGCGGATTGGCCATCTTCGACTCCTCGGGTTGCTGCGGGAACTGCACATTAGACGCCAAGCCGCTTAACCAACAATGAGCCCGTCATCGGTAATCGTTACAAATGGCTACGCTCACTGCCGCGCACCGCGCGGATTGGCGGGCAATCCCGGTTCGCTGCTGCGCCAGGGATTGATGTCGAGGCCGCCGCGCCGCGTGTAGCGGGCGTAGACACTCAGGCGCCGCGGCGCACATTGGCGCTGCAGGTCGATGAAGATGCGCTCGACGCATTGTTCGTGAAAACCCGCGTGGTTGCGAAACGACACCAGATAGCGCAGCAGGCCTGCGTGGTCGATCGCTGCGCCGCGATAGCTCACCTGCACGCTGGCCCAGTCGGGCTGGCCGGTGACCGGACAGTTCGACTTGAGCAGGTGCGAGACCAGAGTTTCACGGACATCGCCCTCGCCGCAGCGCAGGTATTGAGGTTGCGGCGGGCCGTAATCGTCGACGTCGATTTCAAGGCTGTCGATGCACAGGCCTTGGAGTTCAGCCAATTGCTGCCGCGCAAACGCATCGCTGCCGCTCAGTTCGACAGTCACCGCAGCGCCGGCCGCGCGGGAGAGGTCTTCGACCAGTCGCGTCTGAAGCGCGTTCGGGTCATCGACGCGTTCCTGATTGAAGCTGTTGAGGTAGAGCTTGAAGGACTTGGATTCGATCAGGTTCGGCGACTGCGCCGGAACGCCGAAGCTGGCGATCGCCACCATCGGTTTGCCGCGGCGGTCGAGCCACGACAACTCGTAGGCATTCCACAGATCGATGCCGTGGAACGGCAGTGCCGCATCGGCGCTCAGGCCCAATTCGCTGCGTCCGAGCGCGCGCGCGATCGGGAACAACAGGCCGGGATCGTAATGACGCGGATAGTCGCTGTGCGTGCCCAGCGGGCCGTGATTGATCGAAGTCATGGTGCGATCGTCGGCCAGTCAGGGCCGTCGCGCAATCACCGCGCGCAAGCTCGTGTCATCAGGCGTTGTGTTCGCCGGCAAGGTAATCCTCGCTCTGCATCTCGATCAGACGCGATTCGGTGCGCGCGAACTCGGCGCGCAGGCGCGCGCCATCGTAGAGCTCGACGATCGGTGTGGCCGCCGACAGCACGAGGTTGACGCCGCGATCGTAGATCTCATCGACGAATTCGATGAAGCGACGCGCGGCATCCTCGGTTTGCGGCGTGAACTGCGGAACGTTGGCGAGGAAGATCGTGTGATAGGTGGTGGCGAGCTCGATGTAGTCGGCCACGCCGCGCGGACCTTCGCACAGGGCGGCGAAGTCGAACCAGACCACGCCGGCGGCCTCGGCACGCGTGGCGATCATCCGATCGTTGACGCGCAGCTCGAAATCGCGCCGCAGCGGTGGATGCGCGATGCGCGCAAAAGCCAGCTCGAGAGCATGTTCGGCAGCCGCATCGGGCGGCCAGTAGTAGACCGGCGCCTGCTTGAGCGTGCGCAGGCGCCAGTCGGTCGGCGAGGCCAGCTCGACCACCTCGCACTGCTGCTCGAGCAGGGCGATCGCCGGCAGGAAGCGTTCGCGCTGCAGTCCGTCGTGGTAGAGCTCGCGCGGTGGCGTGTTCGAGGTGGTGACCAGCACCACGCCGCGCTTGAACAGCGCACGCAGCAGGTTGCCCAGGATCATCGCATCGCCAATGTCGCCGACCACGAACTCGTCGAGCACGAGGATGCGCAGTTCGGCGGCCAGTTCGGCGGCCACCTTGACCAAGGGATCGGCTTCGCCCTCGAGCGCCCGCAGACGGGCGTGGACGTCCTGCATGAAGCGGTGGAAATGGATGCGCTGCTTGTGCGGCGTGGTCAGTGCGTCGAACAGCAATTCGCTGAGGAAGGTCTTGCCGCGACCCACGCGCCCCCACAGGTACAGGCCATGTGGCGCCGGTGCGCGCGTGCCGAGCAGCCGCGACCACAAGCTCGGCGCGGGCGTCTGCTCGAGCGCCCGACACAGACGATCGAGCTGGGGCAGCACCGCACGCTGCGCGGGATCCTCGTGCCACTGGCCGTCGGCGACGCCGCGGGCATAACGCGCGCTCGGCAGCGCCGCTTCGTTCGCGCTCATGCCCGTGCTGGCAGGTGCGGCGCCAGTGTGTTGCGCAGGGCGCCGCGCAGATCGACCAGACGGCGATGGAAGAAGTGTCCGGTTTCGGGCATCGCGATCACGCTCGGCACCGGCTGCTGCGCGCGCGCCCAGGCCAGCACGGCGGGCGCATCGACGACTTCGTCCTCTTCGCCCTGCACCACCAGCCACGGACAGGTCGGTGGCTCGATCTGGCTGAAATCCCAGCGCCCGACCGGCGGCGCAATCAGGATCACCTGTGCCGGCGACAACCGTGGCGCCGCCCGCAGGGTCACGTAGCTGCCAAAGGAAAAACCGGCCAGCCACAATGCATCGTTGGGGCGCTGCGCGCGCAACCACGCGGCAATGGTGAGCAAATCCTCGGCCTCGCCGATGCCGTGGTCATGCACGCCTTCGCTCAGGCCCACGCCACGAAAATTGAAGCGCAACGTGGCCAGACCCAGCTCGAGCAGGGCGCGCTCGCAGACCGTGACTACCTTGTTGTGCATGGTGCCGCCATGCAGCGGATGCGGATGCGCGACGATCGCCATGCCACGTCGCGCCAGTGCGGGCTCAGGCAAGGCGCAGGCCATCTCGATTGCGCCGGCGGGGCCGGGCAACAGCAGCGAACCGGCGGCGAAGGCCGGCACGGGCAAGGCGGAAGTCATGTCGTCATCATACCTTGGCCAGCCTTGCGGCCCGGGTGAACACGTGGGCGGCAGCCAACGACAGCCACAAAAAACGCCGCGATCGCGGCGTTCTTGCGGCGCCCGCGTCAGCGGATCACTTGGATTGTTCGACCATCCACTTCACGGTCGCGGTGATCTGCTCGGCGCTCAGCGCCGGATTGCCGCCCTTGGCCGGCATCACCCCGGTCTTGCCGGTAAAGCCATCGAGCGCGTGCTTGTCGAGCGTCTCCATGCCCTCGGCGATGCGCGGCGCCCACGCCGCCTTGTCACCCACCTTGGGCGCGCCGGCGATGCCGGCCTCGTGGCAGCTGTGACAGAGATTGCCGAAGATCGTCTTGCCGTCGGTGGTGCCACCGTAGGCGACCTGCGAGGCGGCAGCCTTGGCTGCGGCATCGGCTGCAGCCTGCATCGCGGCGCGACCGGTGTCTCCGGCATACACGCCGCCGACCGGCGCAAGGCGTTCGGCCACGACCTTGTCGGCGTCGGGACTGGGCGCCGACGGAAACTTGTGGTGGATGTATCGCGCGACCAGGATCAGCACGATCGCCACGAAGGCGAGGAAGCCGATCAGCTGCGCGAAACGCTTGAGGAACGCCGAATCGGTGTTGCTTACCGGATTGGACACGAAACCCCTCCCTCGCCATGCACGCCGCGCTGGAATGCGGACGCAAAAAAGTCCCGCGAGTATAACGACGCCTCGCCGCACGCGGAAGGCACGCGCTGCCGCACCACCCCGATCATGGGCAATCACGCCGCAGTGCGCCGCGGCAGCGGAATCGTGCCAGACTTGGCCAACACGCGGTCATCTCTGGGGGGATTCGCATGCGACTCTTGCTTGCCACAGTGCTGCTCATGGCGGGTGCCGGCGCACAAGCCAAACCGCTCAATTACGACTACGCCTACCTCAAGAGTGGCGAGTCGCACGTCAATGGGCGCAGCTTCCGCAACGATGCCTTCGGCGCCTACTACGAGATCGGCAACAACCTGCACATCTTCGGCTCCATCAGTGATGCCGGCTCCTACGGTCACCCCGAGCTGCAGAACAGCCGCGCGATGCGGCTCGGCTTGGGCGGGCACTGGATGATCGGCAGCGACACGATGTTCGCGATCGAGGGTGCCCTGCTGCAGGGGCGCTATCGCTGGGCAAGCGGCGCGAAATTCATGGACACCGGCTGGACCACGATTGCCGAATTCCGTCATCGCTTCGCCAAGGACTGGGAAGTCATCGCCGCCGCGACCTATACCGACGTATTCGGCTGGCAGACCCGAGAAGTCGCCATCGGCCCGGTCTGGCACATCAACGACACCTTCGCGGTCGGCGCCTTCTACCGTCACCTCGACAACAGCAAGAGCCTCGATTTCACCGTGCGGACTTACTACTGAGGCGAAGCGGACGGCGAGGCCATCTGGTTGCGGCAAAGGCAAGTCTGGCGCACCCGGCGGGATGACTCGCATCATCCCGGATGCTCGCCTCTCGCTTGCGCTCGGGGCCGACTTCGTGGTCGTCCAAGATCGTTCCGGACGATTTTGTCGAACCCACGATCCTTGCCTTCGGAGGCTCCAGGATTGCGATTCCAACGAACTCCGGCGCATCGGTCTGCACTCGGCTGCTGCCGCGCGCAAGAATGGCGTCGCCAGATCGCAGCTCGCGCACTATCGACCGATCTCGCCTTTTCGGTGCCGCTCGCCGGCAATAGGCTTTCCTGCGAGGCAGTTCGCAAGTTCGTCGCGGGCCTTGAGGCCATCGTGCCACTCGATGTTGGCAATCGATTTTCCCTCGTAGCTCACATCGAAATTCCACTTGTCTTCCATGCCGGCGAGCAAGGCGTCCATGCTCGGCACTGCGAAGGCAAGCAGCGGCGGTGACTTCGGGCCGGTCTCCATGTAGATGGCGTTGAGCGTCGCAGGCTTGATGTTGCCTTGCTTGAGGGTGACACGAACGGGCTTCCCGCTCGCCACCTTGGGGAATGTTGCGGTGGAGTCCTCGCCCAGGGGCGAGAAAGCCAGCAAGGCGCCCCGGTAGTTGCCGCCGGGCCCGAACAGGGTAACGACGATCCCCTCCTTCATCGTGTCTGCCTTGCCGGGTTCGGTCAGGCGCTTGGCGCGCAGGAAGGATGCCGCGCAATACTCACCCGGGCCGGCCTTCGAACTGGCCTGCATGAATTCCCACCAGCCGGCGATGACCTTCTCCCGGTATTGCTCCGCCTGCTTCTTGTTCGAGTCGAGGACGTCATGCGCATTGATTTCCTTGCTGTGGGTTTCCATGACGGACGCCAGCACGTCGAAAGACGCACCGTTCACCTGGGCCCGCGACAGCAAGGGTGCCATTGCGACCAGAAATCCCGCCGCCAGAATCGCAGTCTTGATCATTGCCTGAGTTCCCTTCGATGTCCTGTTATCGATGCTTCGCATCGGAGCGGATGGGTTTCCAACGCGCGGCGTCGCGATGCCCATCAACGCCTGGGCCTCGTGGCGTCGTCGCACACGAGCCGGATTTCGCGCGACCCCGTTCCCTCGTAGTCACCACGGACCACGATATCGCTCACCCGCCACTCGCCCTGTGCGTCTTGGCGAGTACTGAATTCGGCGAAGCATTCGGCATAGCCGCCCGGATCCCCGCCGATGACGCCCTGTGCGCCGTAGACGGTGACGCCCTGCTGTTCCCACCAGGCGCTGTAGCGCAGGAAGCGCGCGTCGGCGGCCTGGTTGAAATCATCGGGGTTGCCCATCGTTGCGACCACGTCCCGCTCCGGCCGGCCGCCGAACACAGCCATGAGCTTGGCCTCGTGCTTGTTCATCTTCGAGCCGTCGGGATGCTTGCCCGCGTTCTTGGCCGTCGCCAATTCCGCCTTCATTTCGGCCTGGTGGTTCTTGATGCTTTCCAGCAGGTGGGTCTGGATTGCCGCGGTACCGGCTTCCAGTTCGTCCTGCTTCGCCTTCAGTTTCTCCATGGCAGCACGCTTGTCGGCCTCTGATACTGGCGTGGCCCACCTCCCAGTTGGGTCGGGGCGCTTGCCGTTCGCGACCTTGTCCCACCACAAGTTTTCCCACGCGAAATCCAGGTATTCCGACGGCAGGGTTTGGCCGATGACAGCCATGTCGGCAGGCAGGCCCAGTTTGGCGATGCGCTGGCCGAAGCCCTTGAAATCGAAATGCTCACCCTTGATGGCTGCGTGCAGGGCCTTCTCGATCTCGATGTCGTTGCAGGCGATCGTGCCCGCCTTGGAAAGCATCGGCACGTTTGATGTCTTCCAGTCGCTCTCGGGCACCGGCTCGGTTTTCAAATCGGTTCGCCGCAGCAGGTAGCTGCCGGGGCCAATCCGAAACATGACCTCACCGCCCGCTCGCACCGTTTTCTTGTTCTCCGAGAGATCCCGCTTTTGCTTGTCAAAGGTGAATCGATCAGGACACTGAAACTGCAGTTTCATGTGGACGAATTCGGGCTTCGCGGCATTTTCGTAGACGACCGTGACGGGGATCTCGCGTGTTTCCGTTCCGCTCCCCACCCTGTCCGGCGGTGTGCGGTTGACGATGTAGCGCACGTCGGCGAAATACACCGCGCGGTCATCGGCCGCGCCCTGGTACTGCACAATCATGCTGAAGGCATGCACCTTCGCCGAGAGAACCAACGCGGCGACGAGGCAGGACGCGTGCATCCGAGTTGCTTTCATGGTGTCCTCAGCAAGGTCGGTCGGCGTCCGGGATCAGTCGCACTTGTGCGCTGCGCGCAGCAAGGCGTTGCAGTTGGCCTGGTTGGTCTTGCCTTGGCTCGGGGAGCCTCGGGTGAAGTCGGTGCAAAGGGCGTCCGCGCCGGCAGCGGTCCCGAAGCTCACGAGCTTGCCCAGTCTCGAAGGCTCGAAGATCTGGCACTTGTAGGTCTTTCCGTCACCCGTCTTGACGGTGTATTCGGTGCCCTTCATGCCAGCGGAGGAATCCACGTCTTCCTGCTTCGTCACCACGAAGTGGTCGGTTTCCTCGCCGATCGCCATCGAGATCTTTCTCGAGACCTTGCCGTCCACCTGGATCGATTCGGGTGCAGCGGACCCGTCCGCGCCGGCAAGAGGCGTGTCGGCGGTCGCGGCATTGGAAAGACCACCCAGCAGCAGCATGGAAAGAATGATGGCGGTCGCAGGATAGAGTTTCATTTTCAATCTCCTTGCAATTGGAAGGCACGATTTCGAGAGAGTGACGGTCAGCCGGTGCGGGAACTGGGCCTGCAGTGCAAAGGACGTGAGCCTGCACAACGCGGCGTGGGCGCACGACGGGACTTGCACGCATTAATGCGCGCTTCCAGGGCTCAGCACCGGTAACCACATGAACGCGGCGGCAGCGGCACTGCCCGCCAGCGTTACCAGCGCGAACAGCCCCAGTGCCGCGGCCATCGCGTACCGCGGAGCGGCTCGTTGCGATCGCTCCGCTCGCAAGTACAGCTCAAGCACAACGAGCGGCACCGCCCAGCTGGCAAAGCTGACCCCCACGAAGACCGTTCCCTGATAGTTGATTTCGATTCCCAGCGGCGCCAGCACCAAGCCCGCGAGCATGATGCCGATACGCAGGAACCAGACGCCGTTCACCAACAGAAAGGTGCGCAGGGCGTGTTGCCGATGGCGTACGAAATCGCGCCGCAAGGCGCTTCGCCAAGCGAGCGCGGCGAAGGCGAGGATCAGCACGCCGTTCATGGTGATCGAGATGTTGCTGCCCGTCCCGAGTTGGGAGCCGCGAATCCAGGTGAGGTACAGCCCGGACAATGCGGCAAGCAGCGAGATGCTCAAGAACAGGCGGCCGTTCCAGCGATGGATGCGAGGCCAGCGGCGACGCAGGACCGGCACCAGCTGCAACGACCCGGCGAAGGTCACTACCCCGCCCATCAGGGCGTGGGCGATGAAATGGATGTTGCCGAACAGGTCTCCGGGGACATATCCGGTCACATGCGGCTTGTCGTTGAGACCGGCCAGATCGCCGCTGAGACTATGGCCCCCGAAAAACAGCAGGATGAACAAGACGAAAGCCCATTGGCCAAGTGTCGCGGCAACGAACCAAGCGGTGGCACCCAGTTTCAGGGCGCGTGCAGGGGAGGAAATGCGGGGCTGGGTCATTCGGGAAATCTTGGGCGAAGAGGGGCGTGACCATGCCCGTTCTCGCCCCACGCATCCCGCCGTTTCGCGAATCGGCTAGTCGATTCGGCCCGTCGGAAACCGTTGTTCAGGCGCAGTTTAATTGCGGCTGGTGGCGGAGCATTCTGGATTGTCCGATATCATCTCGCCGTTGGCGTTTGGGAGATGCATCGATGGACGGTTGGCCCGGCATGATGACTGCATTGGCTGTGACGATCGCGCTGCTGTCGCTGCTGGCCTTGATCCGGCAAAAGACCAAGCGCAATTCCGAGGTTCTATTCGCGGTGGTCAGCGGATCGCTGGCGCTGTCCTTGATGTCACCCTGGATGGGTAACGCGCCGGAATGGATGAAATGGGCTATTGCTGTCGGGGGTTCGGCGACGTGCAACGGATTCTGGCTGGTATCCAGGGCCCTGTTCCGGGGAGAACAGGGCGTGCGCTTGCAACACGTCCTGCTGGCGGCAGGCGTCGCGATCCTGATCGCGATCCATCGCGGTACCGCCATGCATGGGGATGTCTCTCCGTCGGTCTTGACGGTGGCAATCGATGCCCTGCTTGTCCTGACGAGCACATCCTTGCTGGCAATGAGTTTCATCGAGCCCCTGCTTGGTTGGTCCTCGAAGTGGTCGCCAGACGAACGTCGTCTGCGCCTGTTGTTCATGGCGGTGTACGGTGGTTCCGTGTTGTCCACCAGTCTTCTTGGCGAACTCGCTCACGCATTTCCCGCGATGGCCCCATGGCGTGCCGGCGCCGTCGCGCTCTGCGCGTCGGTGATGATCGTGTTCACCCATCTGGCCATCCGGCATCGCCGCCAGAATCCCGCGCCATTCGATAGCAGCGAACGCCGTGACTCCACCAGGCAAGTGGCCGCCCCATGCGAAGGCGATACCCAGCTCGCGGCGCAGTTGCGCCACCACCTGGAGGTCCTGCAGGTTTATCGTGAGCCCGAGCTCAGGGTGGCTGAGCTGGCCGCGAGACTGGAAGTCCCCGAATATCGGCTGAGCAAGTTCATCACCCGGCAACAGGGCAAGAGGAATTTCAACCAGTTGCTCAATCAGTATCGCATCGCCCATGCCTGCAAGTTGCTGGCGATGCCTTCCGGGACTGAGAGCATCCTGCGTGTCAGCAGCGAGAGCGGATTTGCTTCGCTGGGTCCATTCAATCGCGCATTCAAATCCATCATGGGATGCACGCCATCCGAATATCGCGCGGCCAGCCTCAAGGGCGCGCCAGAAACCGAGTATCGCGAACTGCCAGCAAGCTAATTTGAAGGTCTGTTCCCGGCGGTCCCTTGATCTGACCTGCACCCACGCTCATTTCGGTACTCCAGTGCATCCACCGCGCGGCAACCGCAAGCGAAGCGCTGGCTGGACTGGATTTCCGGGAAAGCGAATGAAGCGGCAAGTATCGAGTCGTGGCCTGAATGTGGCGCGGCAGCCGTGACCGCTTCATCCCACTTCCCGGCTGCTGCCAAATATCTGCGAGGCGATCGGCACAACCAGCGTCATCGAGACGCCAAATCAGATCACGTGCGGGCACAGGCCCAATCGACGCATGATTCTGAAATGCAGACGAGTGGATGGGCACTGAATCCAGCCCCTTGTGGGCACGTGGCCGTTACTCAGGCGCAGATGTCCGCCGCGTCACGCGGGCCACAGGTCTGGGCACTAGATGGGCACGGGGCTCGATTTGGGAAGATGGCGCGCCCGGCGGGACTGTTCGCATCATCCCTGATGCTCGCCCCTCGCTTGCGCTCGGGGCCGACCTCGTGGTCGTCCAAAATCGTTACGGACGATTTTGTCGAACCCACGACTGCTTCGTGCGAGAGGTCGGGAGAAACTGGCGCGCCCGGCGGGATTGCTCGCATCATCCCTGACGCTCGCCCCTCGCTTGCGCTCGCAGCCGACCTCGCGGTCGTCCAAAATCGTTCCGGACGATTTTGTCGAACCCACGACTGCTTCGTGCGAGAGGTCGGGAGAAACTGGCGCGCCCGGCGGGATTCGAACCCACGACCCCTGCCTTCGGAGGGCAGTACTCTATCCAGCTGAGCTACGGGCGCGTGTCGGGAATTGTCGCATGAACCGTCCGTGGTGCGGTCTCCAGTCGGCATCCATGCCTCCTCCTCACCGCTTGCTCAGCCTGCCATTCAAGGCAGGCTGAAAGCGCAATCGGCTCGACCAGCTGAGCTACGGGCGCGTGTCGGGAATTGTCGCATGAACCGTCCGTGGTGCGGTCTCCAGTCGGCATCCATGCCTCCTCCTCACCGCTTGCTCAGCCTGCCATTCAAGGCAGGCTGAAAGCGCAATCGGCTCGACCAGCTGAGCTACGGGCGCGTGTCGGGAATTGTCGCATGAACCGTCCGTGGTGCGGTCTCCAGTCGGCATCCATGCCTCCTCCTC
>NSJK01000047.1 GCA_002632325.1 Lysobacterales bacterium
CCGGCCCTCCTACCGCGCACTGTTGTAGGAGCGGCGGCAGCCGCGACCTGCGCGACGCGGGGGATGAAATGCGGGGTCGGGCCTTGCGGCTCTCCTGCACGGCCGCGCGAACCGAGCCGGGCAAGCTCCACGAAACTCCCGCGCCGGGCAAGGCTCTGCAGGAATACGAAGCTTGCGTTGGACCGCGTGGCGGTGATCAGGCTGCCAAGGTTTGGGCCAGACCCTTGAGAACATGCAGGTAATCCGGCAGGCGCGCAAAGATCTCGAGTGCGAGGGTCTGGCGGTAGGTGTGCGAGCTGAGGTTGCGGTCGCGCAGCATCGACAGCCACCGTGCTTCATCGTCGATCAGGCCGACGCGGAAGGCTTCCTGCAGGGCGGGTTTGGGCGAAGCAACGACGATGCCGTGCGTGGCGAGCAATACATCGCCCAGGGATTTCCATGCCAGTTCGACACAGAATTCGAAACGCTGAATGCTCGCATCCACCCCGAGCGGGTTGCCTGCGGCCAATGACAGCGCTTCATCCAGACGCTCGACCGCGCGACGGAACTCGCTGCTGCGCGTCGTCGCGTTCATGTGCCGGCTCGTTGAAATAGCGCGATGCCTTCGCGCTCGATGTTCCGGCGCAGCGGATCGGTGGCGGCAAGGGATTCCAGGCGCACGCAGTCGATGCCGAGCAGGGTGTCGGCATCGTCGAGCAGGTCGAGCAGGTGCTGCCACTGCGCAGGGCTGGCGGCTGGCGCGCGCACCGCCAGGTCGATGTCCGAACGCTGTCGGGCGTCACCGCGTGCGCGCGAGCCGTAGAGGATGATCGCATCGACGAACGGTAGCGCCGCGATGTGCTCGACGAAATCGTAAGGCGGCAAGTCGGGCAGCGGGCGGACGGCGTTCATGGCCTGCGCCTACTCGATGCCCAGTTTCTCGAGCCGATAGCGGAGCTGGCGCAGGGTGAGGCCGAGTTGCTTGGCCGCGGCGGTGCGGTTCCAGCGCGTGGCTTCGAGCGCCTTCATGATCGCGGCGCGTTCGGTTTCGGCGACCGCGGCGGCGAGGTCGCTGGGGAAGCCGGCGTCTTCGGGCGGTTCGCCGGGCATGGGCGGCGGCTCGCGCAGCGGTTGCATCGTCGCTTGCGAGGCCGGATGGGAATATGGCGGGGCCGCCGGTGCATGCGGGGCGGCGCCCGCAGCGGGCAAGGGTGCGCGTTCGGACGATGCCGTCAGGCGCAGGTCGCTGGCGTGGATGAGGTTGCGCTCGCACAGCGCGACCGCGCGTTCGAGGATGTTTTCCAGTTCGCGCACGTTGCCCGGGAAGTCGTAGGCGAGCAGGGCTTGCAGTGCGTCGGGCGACAACTGCGTCGGCGTGCCGCCGCTGTCCTTGGCCAGGCGTTCGAGCACGCGCGCGCCGATCTGCGGGATGTCCTCGCGGCGATCACGCAGCGGTGCCACTTTCAGCTCGATCACGTTGATGCGATAGAACAGGTCCTGGCGGAACGAACCCAGTTCGACCAGGCGCGCGAGATTCTTGTGGGTGGCCGAGAGGATGCGCACGTCGACGTTGACCTCGGCATGCGCGCCGATCGGGCGCACGGCTTTTTCCTGCAGCACGCGCAGCAGTTTCACCTGCATGTGCATCGGCAGTTCGGCCACCTCGTCGAGGAACAGGGTGCCGCCATTGGCGGCCTGGAACAGGCCATCCTTGTCGGCCTGCGCGCCGGTGAAGCTGCCGCGCTTGTGGCCGAAGAATTCGCTTTCCATGAGTTCGGACGGAATCGCGCCGCAGTTGACCGGCACGAAGGGCGCGTTCGAGCGCGGCCCCAGTTCGTGCACCAGGCGCGCGACCAGTTCCTTGCCCACGCCCGATTCGCCGGCGATGTAGACCGGCGCCTGGCTGCGGGCGACCTTGGCGATGGTGGCGCGCAGCTCGTTCATCGTTGCCGAGTCGCCGATCAGCTTGCCGACGCTGGCGGCCTGCTCGCTGCGCTTTTCCTCGGACAGGCGCAGCGCGGTCTGCACCAGGCGGCGCAGCACGCTGATGTCGACCGGCTTGGAGACGAAGTCGAAGGCGCCGGCCTTGAGCGCCTCGACCGCGGCATCGACATTGCCGTAGGCGGTGATCATCGCAATCGGCGTTTCCGCGTACTGCGTGGCGACCAGTTCGATCAGTTCCTGGCCGCTGCCGTCGGGCAGGCGCATGTCGGTGAAGCACAGTGCATAGCGGCGTTCGGCCAGGCGCTGGCGCGCTTCGGCGACGGTGGCCGCGGTTTCGACGATCAGGCCCATGCGTCCGAGCGTGAGCGTGAGCAGCTCGCGGATGTCGCGTTCGTCGTCGATGATCAGGGCGTAGTGCTTGTTCATGCGCTGCCGAAAGTCGAGCAATGGGGGATTTTGCCATAACGCCGCGGGTGCAACCGATGCCACAGGTCATTGTGCGCAGGCGGCCGCGCGGCCGG
>NSJK01000016.1 GCA_002632325.1 Lysobacterales bacterium
TTCATCGTTGCCTCAAGCCAGCGCCGCCCCGTTGCGGCAGCGCCCTGCGTTCGGGCAGGGCGCTGCGCGGATCGCGCTTACGGTTCGATCACCGAAATCTTCTCGGGCGTGCTCTTGCCGACGCCGCGCACCTGCGGGCGGTACATGTCCTCGACCAGCGGCGGTGGCACCTGGAAGGTGCCGGGGCTGACCGCGCGCACGAGATAGAACACGTGTGCCGACTGACCCTTGTGCAGATTCAGCGCAGCCACGTAACGATCATCGCGAAACTCCTCGTGACGCACCTCGGCTGCTTGCGCACGATCGGCGATGGTGATGCCGTCGACGACGACATCCACCCATTGCTTGGCATCGGTGAGATTGAAGTTCTCGATCTCGAGACCGCCCGGCAGCAGATCGGTGAGCAGCGCGTCGGGCATTTCCTCGCGTGCATCGATGCGCAGACCGACGATCAGGCTGTCGCCTTCCTTGAGCGGCGCCGGTTCCCACGCTTTGCCATCGAGCGTGTAGAGGCTGCGCTTGATCGCGACGTAGTGGTCTTCGGCGGGCGGCGCGGTGCGCGGCACGCCGACGACGTCGATGCTCGTGTACAGCGGCAGATCACCTTGCGGCATGAAGCGCGCGCCGGCGGCGAGGTCGCTGGCGGTGAAGCGCCGGCTCCACAGGCGATCGGGGCTGATTTCGGTGGAGGTCGCGCCGATCGAGAGAGTGCCCGAGACCACCTTGTCGCCATCGTCGATGAGCGCCTTGCCCAGTCGCGCCACCGCAATCTGCTCCTGCGTGCTGTAGTAGTGCCAGCTCTGGTTGTTGCGCGAGGTGATCGTGCGCGCGAGGTCGAACACGCGTGCCTCGTACTCGGGCTTGGACAACTGGTACTTGTGGGCGAGCGCGATCATCAGCGCGGTGTCACGCAGTTCCGAGCCATAGTCGCCCAGATACCAGGGGCGATCGACCTTCTTGGCGAAGGCTTCTTCGATCGCCTTCTGCGCGCGCGGCGCATCGCCCATGAGCTTGAGCGCGATGCCCAGATGCACCAGCGGCAGCGCAGTCAGCGATTTGCCGCGCTCGTTGTCGAACAGCGCGCGCAGCGTGCCCAGCGGGGCGTGATTGACGCGCGCGAGCACATAGCCGGCGTAGGCCTGATTGGCGAAGCGCAGGTGATCGCTGTGCTCGTAGCCGTAGAACGGCGTGCCACCCGAGAGCAGATCGTCGTTGAGGCGGTTGAGCGATTTCTGCAGCAGGTCTTCGGGCACGAGGAAGCCGGCGTCGCGGGCATCTTCGAGGAATTCGACCACGTAAGGCGTGATGTATTCGTTGATGTAGCTGTCGCCACCCCACATCGAGAAATTGCCGTTGGGAATCTGCATCGAGGAAATGCGACCGATCGCGCCATCCACGCGCGCCTTGCGTTCGGCATCGCCGAGCCCCTCGGTATGCAGGTTCTGCGCGAGCTTGGCGTCGAGCAGCAGGCTGCCATAGCCCTTGCTGGTGGTCTGCTCGATGCAGCCATAGGGATAGCGCAACAGGTCGTGCAGCACGGTTGCGAACGGCAGCGGCGGCAGGCTCGATACGGTCAGGCGTGCTATGGCCGAGTCGGGCAGGAGGCCATCGATGCTGCTGCTGCCCAGGCTGATCGCTTCGAGCTTGTCGATCTGGCGTGCGCTCGAGCGCATCACGCTCGGCCAGGCCGCGCGCACCACCATCTCGAAATGACGATCGACCTTGATGTCGCCACCACTGGCGAGCACGCGGATCTTGCCCACGCCGTAGCCGCTCAGCGCAGTGAGCGGGAAATTGAGCGTGGTCTTGGCGCCGTCCTCGAGCTTGACCTTGCGCTCGCCCTGGGCGACCGCGAGCGGCTTGTCGGCGCTGACCTTGACCGCGAATTCGCGCGCGCTGCCAGAGAAGTTCTGCAAATCGAGCGTGAGATTCGACTTGTCGCCGGGTGCAAGCACGCGTGGCGTGGAGATTTCGGCGACCAGAGGCGCGCGCACGATCGTTTCACTGTCGGTGCCGCCGTACTGGTTCTCGCCGAACACCAGCGCGGTGACGCGCACGGTGCCGTTGAAGTCGGGCATCTTGAGCGCGAGCTTGGCCTCGCCCTTGGCGTCGAGTGCGACCGCACCCGAGAACAAGTCGACGGTGAGCACCTTGGCCGTTGGGCGACGTGCCTGCGGCAGCGGGCCGAGCGCCATGTCACCGCCGTAGCGCAAGCGTGCGGTGGCGCCGTCGAAGGATTCAATGATGCGCGCATACAGATCGTAGGCGTCGATGCCGAGCGCACGCTGGGCAAAGAACCAGGCATTGGCGTCGGGCCGCGCAAAGCGCGTGATGTTGAGGATGCCGACATCGACCGCCGACACCGTCACGTAAGCCTTCTTGCCCGCCAGTGCAGGCGCCTTGACCGTGACCGGCAGATCGGTTTCCGGCTTCATCTGCTTGGGTGCATCGATCGCGACCTCGATCTTGCGATCGCTGCGATCCATCTTCACCCAGGCCTCGCCGACCGCCCGCGCCGGCGTGATCTTCTCGGCAGCCGAGCCGCCACGAAACACCAGTGCAGTGACGTAGACGTCGTGGCGTTCCCAATCCTTGGTGACCGGTATCTCGAACACCGCACCGGGGCGCGCGTCGATGTTCTTGGTGTAGAGCAGGTGGTCGGACTCGACCAGCAACATGCCCGGGCCGGCCTGCGGCGGCGTCACCGTGACCTTGAGCGTGTCGCCGGCACGATAGGCGGCCTTGTCGAGCGAGAGCTTGACCTTGTCGGGGCGCGCTTCCTTGCCGCGATTTTGATCGTCCCAGTTCCAGCCGGCGTAGAAGGGCAGGCGTGTCGTCAGCTGGGTCGACGGGTCGAACACTTCGAGGCGGTAGTTGCCCCAGTCGACGGCCACGTCGAACTTCACCGCCTTGCCTGCTTCGGCGCTGATCTCGCGCTTCTCGGCTTCCTCGTAGCGCTGCACGTAATCGAAATGCCAGCCGCTTTCCTTGTCGAAGGTCCAGTGGAAATCGCGGTACTCGCGGATCAGCGCGATGCGCAGGCCAGTGCCGGCAACGAGATTGCCTTTGGCATCGCTGCGGATCAGCTCGAAGCCCGCGCGGCCACGCGCGTCGGCACCGTCCTTGATGTCGAACAGTGGGCGCACACCGACCAGGGCGTCGGCCGGCCAGATCGTGCGCTTGAGCGTGCGCGTGACTGCGCGACCGCCCGTCTCGTGGACGCTGCCGGAAATGATCGCGGCAATCGGTGACTTCGTCGACGGTGCATCCTTGAGCGCAATCTCCGCTTCGAGCTTGCCATCGTCATCGAGTGCTTCATCAACTACATCATCGGCTTGCTCGGGCACTTCGATGGTGGGATCGCCGAAGTAGTAATCCTTCTGCGCCTCGACCGGATGCTGATCGACCGCGAGCGTGAGTCGTGCGGTGAAGCGATTGCCCGAGGCAGGCGCGCCATACAGGTAATCACCCTGCACTTCGAGCTTGAACGGGTCGCCGGGCTTGATCGTGTCCTGCTGGGTGGTGAGGTCGAGTTTGAGACGCTCAGGCAGGAACTCCTCGATGCGCAGGCTCATGCCCTGGGTTGCTTCCTTCGACTTGGGGTCGGTGCGAAACTCGACCTGCCAGCGGCCGGTCGGCGCGTCGGCCGGAATCAGCTTCGACCACTCGAAGTAATTGAGGTCCCTGGGTTCGAGCTGGGCCGTTGCGTACTCGCGGCCATCGGGCTGCTTGAGGGTCACGAACAGCGGCTGCGGCTTGATTGGATTGCCGTCGAAATCGCGCAGCAGGGCCGACATCGCGATCGTTTCGCCGGGGCGGTACAGATCACGATCGGACCAGGCGAACACGTCGAACCAGGCCTGCTTGCGACCGGCCACCGCGAAGTCGGAAAGATCGAGTGCCGATTGATTGAATGGCAGCAAGGAAACATCGCGACCGCTGCGGCCCACCAGCACGTGCCCGCTCTTGAACGAATAGGCGAGCTCGGCATTGCCGTTGCCATCGGTCTTGCCGGCAACCACGGTTTCGCCCTTGTCGTCGAGCACCGAGAGTTCGACCGAACCAATCGGCGCGCCCGACTTGAGCGAGGCCGCGTGCACGAACAGGCTCTTGCCGTAGCTGCGGATGTGCAGGCCGATGTCGCTGACGAAGAAGAACGCGGTTTCCTTCTCGTCCTGAAACGTTCCGGCCGGTTTCATCACCGCGAAGTACAGGCCCGGTTGCGCCAACTGCGAGACGTTCTGGATCGGGATGTAATTGAGTGCGCGCTCGTTGTCCTTGCCGGTCAGGGCGAAACGATTGGCATAGACCGACTCGGCAATCTGCACGATCGGCGGCGCATTGTTGCCCCAGCCGTATTGCGGGTCGAGCTCCCAGGTGCCGCGCTTGCCGTTCTTCTGGTAACGCGAGAAGAAATTGGCAACCTCGCCGTCGCGCACGCGCAGGAACTCGATGTCGACATCCTTGACGTTGACCGAAACCACCGGCAGGCCGCGCGTATCCCGCGAGGGCAACACGTTGCCCTGCGAGGCGAAGGCGGCATTGGGCTCCATCGGGCCGCTGTAGACTTCCTTGGTGACTTCACTGCCCAGCGTCTTGCCGTCCGCCGCGGCCAGCTCGCCCTTGATCTGCACCGAGTAGCTGCGATCGGCCTGCACGAAGGGGAAATACAGCGTCTTGGAGTCATCGGCGAGCGACCAACTGCCTTCGACCTTCGCGCCCTTGTCGTCCTTGACCGCGATCAGGGTATCGAAGGCCTGCGTGCCGACCAGCGGCTGGCTGAATTCGAGATTGATCGCGAGAGAGCCGTCGTGCATCGCGGCCGAGGCGGCGGCGATGCCGAATCCCTCGATCCTTGCGGGCTTGGTCGGGGTGGCCGCAACCGGCGCCTTGCTGCCCTGGACCTCAGGCAACTTGTCTCCTGAGGGTTTGCACGCTGCCAGCGCGATCGCGAACAGCAGGCAGGAAGAAAGGCGCAGCAAGAGGCTGGACGAACGCTGATCCATCATGGATTCCCCGGCTTTTTGATGCGCGCAGTATACCTGCGGAAACATGGCAATCCCGAGGCAAATGCGCGGCAAAACGTGGCGCAACGCGCGCGCCGATGCGGCGCTGGGTCACATTTCTGTCGGGCTGACCGGACATGGACAAGACCTGAGATCGATGCGAACTGCAGCACCGTTTTTTTCGGGACTGAGCGCCCACGCCCAGCTGCACTGCGGGCTTGCGAGATTTCCTACAGCAGGGTCGCCGCTTTCGACATCGCATCAGCGCGCTTTGCCGGCCAGAGGACGCGCGAAGTTCCGCTGCCGCAGGGAAGGCGGCTTGTCCAGACTGTGCCTGCCGACGCCGACCGGCGCGGAACCGTCCAGATCAGGAGAATTCCCATGCAGTCCAAGATGATTTCGATTCTCGTGCTTGCCCTCGTGTTTGCCTTCGGCGCCGGCACGGGTCATGCCGAGGAACTCAACAAGGCAGGCAAGCCGCTCACCGCGCAGCAGGCGCGCATGAAGAACTGCAATGCCAAGGCAAAAGCCGATGCGCTCAAGGGCGACGAGCGCAAGGCCTTCATGAGCACCTGCCTCAAGGCGCCCGCCGCAGATGCCGGCAGTGACAAAGCCGGCAAGACCGCGCCGGTGATCGCCAAGGCGCCGAGCGCGAAGCAGGTGCAGCGCAAGGCTTGCGGCGCCGAGGCGAAGGAGCAGGGACTCAAGGGCGAGGAGCGCAAGGACTTCGTCAAGGACTGCATGAAGCGTCCGCAGGCGCAGGGCTGATTGCGGCGGCGCTTGAGTGTCAGCGACGCGCCATGTCAATCGGGCATGGCGCGTTGTGTGGGTTCCTCGATCACACCGTGGTAGCGATGATGCGCGACATCCAGAACATCTGATAGGCGATATGCAGCAAGGCCAGTGACAACTGAACCCGTGGCGCCTTGCTCAGGCAGGCAATCACGCACAGCGTCAGGCCCAGTGGCACCTGGACCAGGTAGTCGGTGCTGAGCTGGCTCCAGTGGTCCTGCCCCTTGATCATCGTGTCGACGATGTCGAACAGGAAGGTCGCCGCAAGCAGGCCGAAGAACCAGTAGCGGCGCCCGATGAGATAGGTTTCGTAGCCACCGTATTCGTCGATGTCATCGGGAAACAGCAAGGCCGCCATCAGGTACAGCGTGATCGTGTAGCCGATGAGGAAGACGAAGGTGCCAAACGACCACTTCGGCACGCGCGAGAGCTCGAATTCCCACCACCAGAACAGGATCAGCTCGACCAGGATCGAACCGGCCCAGAGCAGGTGGATGGCCGAGAGTCGATAGCGGCCGGGGTGCTGGACAAGACCCGCAAATCCGGTCAGCAGCTTGGACATCGCCAGACCCAGCACCATGCCCATGACGATGCGCAGGTGTGGAAACAAACCGCTGTTGATCGCCTCGCTCATGCGTTCCCCTGAATGTTGCGCGCTGCGCAGTATGCCTTGTGCCATCGCATGCGTGCAGCGTGCTGAACCAGACTCAGGCCTTCATCGCTGCCTTGTCCGAATGCTCAGCGTCGGACCCATTCGATCCGTGTCGTCGGATCGGATCCGGCTGCCAACAGGCGCGCCAGATTCGGCAACCACGTCGCCAGCCATGTGTCGAATTGCCACGGCGGATTGAGGATCGCCAGACCGCAGCCGTTGAGACGCAGCGGCGTGTTGCCCGGGTGCAGCAGCTCGGTGACGAGGACGTCGGCCTTGCCGACCTCGCTGCCGAGCCAGCGGTGGAAGGGCGTGATCGTTTCGCGCAACTTGATCGGATACCAGATCGCGTAGATCGCGTTGGGCCAGCGTGCAAGCGCCGGTGTAAGTGCCTGGGCAATCGCCTCGAACTCGGCGCCTTGCGCTTCGAAGGGTGGGTCGATCAGCACGAGGCCGCGTTTCTGCGCGGGCGGCAGCAGCGCCTTGAGCGCTGCATAGCCGTCGCGCTCATGCACCGCGCAACGCGCATCCCCATGCAAGGCCGCGCGCAGCGCGGCGGCCTCTTCGTCCTGCAGTTCGCACAGGATCGCGCGATCGTCCGCGCGCAGCAGATCGCGTGCGAGCAGGGGCGAGCCCGGGTAGCGCATGAGGTCACCGTCGGCATCGGCACCGAAGGCGCGGATGCGCTGCGCATAGTCGGCCAGTGTGGGTGGCAAGTCGCCGGCCTGCAGCACGCGCGCGACGCCGTCGCGAAACTCGCCGGTGCGCTGCGCCGAATCGCCGCGCAGGTCATAGATGCCGCGTCCGGCGTGGGTATCGACATAGCAGAACGGAGCGGGCTTGGCGCGCAGGGCGTCGAGCAGGCCGAGCAAGGCGACATGCTTGAACACGTCGGCGAAGTTGCCGGCATGGAAGGCGTGGCGGTAGTTCATGCGTGTGGCAGGCAAGGGCAGACGAGACGAAGCATTGTCGGGCGTGCGTGGCGCTCGCGCCAGTTTCCCGCGCGATTCGCTCGGCCCGGCTGGCTTATCATGTGTCGATGCCGCGCCGCCCAGTCGTTCCGCCCGCCACCGGCTTGTTTGCCGAATCCGATGCGCTCAAGCCCCTGGCCGAGCGCATGCGCCCGCGCGATCTCGATGAAGTCGTCGGCCAGACGCGCCTGCTCGCACCGGGCAGCGCGCTGCGTCGCTCGATCGAGGCCGGGCGTGTGCATTCGATGATCCTGTGGGGCCCGCCGGGTTGCGGCAAGACGACCTTGGCGCTGCTGCTGGCCAAGTATGCCGATGCGCAGTTCAGCGCGATTTCGGCGGTGCTTTCGGGCCTGGCCGAGGTGCGTGCCGCGCTCGCTGCTGCGGAGAATCGGTTTGCGCAGGGACAGCGCACGGTGTTGTTCGTCGACGAAGTGCATCGCTTCAACAAGGTGCAGCAGGATGCCTTCCTGCCGCACATCGAGCGTGGTGTGATCGTGTTCGTCGGCGCGACCACCGAGAATCCTTCGTTCGAGCTCAACTCCGCTCTGCTTTCACGCTGCCGTGTGCATGTGCTCGACGCCGTGCCGGCCGCGGCGATCGCCGCCGCCTTGCAGCGCGCACTCACCGATCGCGAGCGCGGTCTGGGCACACTCGAGCTGCGCCTCGACGAAGGCGCGATCGAAACGCTCGCGCAAGCGGCCGATGGCGATGTGCGCCGCGCACTGACCTTTCTCGAAATTGCCGCCGAGCTTGCCGATGACGGACGCATCGATGCGACCACGCTCGATCAGGTGCTCGCCGATCGCACGCGCCGCTTCGACAAGAGCGGCGAGCAGTTTTACGACCAGATCTCGGCGCTGCACAAATCGGTGCGCTCCTCCGATCCCGATGCGGCGATCTACTGGCTCACGCGCATGCTCGACGGCGGCTGCGATCGCAGCTATCTCGCACGGCGCCTGACGCGCATGGCGATCGAGGACATCGGTCTGGCCGATCCGCGCGCCTGGCACATGGCACTCGATGCCTGGGACAGCTTCGACCGGTTGGGCAGTCCCGAAGGCGAGCTCGCGCTCGCCGAGCTCGCGCTGTATCTCGCGGTCGCGCCCAAGAGCAATGCCGCCTATGCCGCCTTCAACGCGGCACGTGAGCGGGTGCGTGAAACGGGTACGCTCGAAGTGCCGATGCATTTGCGCAATGCGCCGACGAAGCTGATGAAGGGCTTGGGCTACGGCAAGGGCTACCAGTACGACCACGCCGCCGAAGGCGGCATTGCCGCCGATCAGCAATGCCTGCCCGATGCGCTGGCCAATGCGGTGTTCTATGCGCCGACCGAACGCGGCCTCGAAGGCCAGTTCCGCGACAAGGTCGATGCCGTGCGTGCAATGCGGCGGCAGCCTAAATCGGGCTGATGCCTTCGGTTTGATTGCCGCGACAGGCAAGGCGAGAGGCGTGAATTCACCGCTATAATCGCGGTTTTCGCCGTTCGGATACGCCCATGCTCGACCCCGCCTTGCTGCGCGGCCATCTGGCCGACACTGCCCAGCGCCTTGCCACGCGCGGTTTTGCGCTCGATGTCGCGGTGATCGAGGCGATCGAGGCCGAGCGCAAGCAGGTGCAGATCCAGACGCAGGAGCTGCAGAACCTGCGCAACACGCGTTCGAAGGCGATCGGTGCAGCCAAGGGCAAGGGCGAAGATGCCTCGGCCCTGCTTGCCGAAGTCGCCGGCATCGGCGATCAGCTCAAGGCCAACGAACAGCGCCTGACCGAAGTGCAGGAGCGTCTCTCCGCGCTCGTGCTTGGCGTGCCCAATCTGGCTGATGCCTCGGTGCCGGCGGGCAAGGACGAGCATGACAATGTCGAGCAGCATCGCTGGGGCACGCCGCGCAGCTTCGATTTCGCGGTGAAGGATCATGTCGAGCTCGGTCTGCGCCATGGCTGGCTCGACGGCGATGCCGGCGCCAAGCTTTCGGGTGCGCGTTTCACCGTGCTGCGTGGTGGCCTCGCGCGCCTGCATCGTGCGCTCGCCCAGTTCATGCTCGACCTGCACACCGGCGAGCATGGCTATCTGGAATGCAACGTGCCGTTGATCGTGAATTCCGAATCGATGCGTGGCACCGGCCAATTGCCCAAGTTCGAGGAAGATCTGTTCTCGACTGCAGTGGGCGATGGCAAGCGCTATCTGATTCCGACCGCCGAGGTCTCGCTGACCAATCTCGTGCGTGACGAGATCCTCGAGGCCGAGACGCTGCCGCAGCGACTCACCGCGCATTCGCTGTGTTTTCGTGCCGAAGCCGGTTCGCACGGCCGCGACACGCGCGGCATGATCCGCCAGCATCAGTTCGAGAAGGTGGAACTGGTCAGCATCACGCGGCCGGTCGACAGCGGCGCCGAACACGAGCGCATGACACGTTGCGCCGAAGTCGTGCTGGAAAAGCTCGGTCTGCCTTATCGGCGCATGCTGCTGTGCACGGGCGACATGGGATTTTCCGCGACCAAGACCTACGATCTGGAGGTCTGGCTGCCTTCGCAAGACAGCTATCGCGAAATCTCCTCGTGTTCCAACTGCACCGATTTCCAGGCCCGCCGCATGCAGGCGCGCTGGCGCAATCCGGAGACCGGCAAGCCCGAACTCGTGCACACGCTCAATGGCTCGGGCGTCGCGGTCGGCCGCGCGTTGATCGCGGTGATGGAGAACGGCCAGAACGCCGACGGCTCGATCACGCTGCCGCCTGCGCTGCGCCCGTATCTGGGCGGCGCCGAACGCATCGAGTGAGGCGCGCGGGCACTGCCGCCGCGCAGTGATCTGATGTCGGGCACGGTTCGAAGTGCAAATCGAAACGTGTCAGGGGTGGTGCCGAAAGTGGGACTCGAACCCACACGCTTTTAAGGGCGGCGGATTTTGAGTCCGCTGCGTCTACCAATTCCGCCATTTCGGCATGGCTCGCGGGCTGGCCGCGGGGCCGCGCAGTATATGCCAGCCGGGCACTCGTGCGCGAGCCCGAATGATCCGTGTCGCTGCTGGCTCAGGCGGCGTTGAGGAAGCCGCCGATGACGGCGCCAAAGCGCACGGTATCGACGAGGAAGGCGTCGTGACCTTGCGGGCTGTCGAGGGCGACGAACTCGACCTGCGCGCCCGCTGCACTCAGGCCGTCGGCGATCTGCTGCTGCTGAGTGAGCGGAAACAGGATGTCGGTATCCACGCCGATCACCAGTGCGCGTTCGACACCGAGTCTTGAAAGTGCGGCGCTGACGCTGCCGCCGCCATGTTCGGCCAGATCGAACCAGTCGCTGGCACGTGACAGATAGAGATAGCAATTCGGATCGAAGCCGCGCACGAAGCGACGCGCGTGACCGGCCAGATACGATTCGATCTGGAATTCGAAGCCGAACGGATCATCCTTGCGCTGGTCGGCATCGAGGCGGATGCGCGCAAAGCGCCCGACCCATTCCATCGCCGAGCGATAGGTGATGACGCCGAGCTTGCGCGCGATCGACATGCCGGCCTCGGGATAGCGTTCCTCGTCGTAGCGGCCGTTGTTCCAGTTCGGATCGAGACGGATCGCCTCGCGTTGCAGCGAGCGGATCGCGATCGCGAACGGCTGGGCCTGCGGCGCGGTGGAGATGCTGATGTGCATGCGCGCCGAGTTCGGGTGCTGCGCCTGATAGGCCAGCGCGGCCATCCCGCCCATCGAGTTGCCGAGGATGCAGGCGAGTTGCTCGATGCCAAGCTTGCGCACGAGCTCGTGACTCGCGTTGGCGGCGTCTTCGAGCGTGAGATCGGGGAAGTCGAGGCGATACGGCTCGCCAGTGGCGGGATTGATGTCGGCCGGTCCGGTCGAGCCCTTGCAACTGCCGAGCGTATTGACGCAGATCACGAACCAACGTTGGGTGTCGATCGCCTTGCCCGGGCCGACGATGTCCTCCCACCAGCCCGGGGTGGGATCGTCGGCGTTGCTCGCGGCATGTGCGCTCGGCGACAGGCCGGTGAGGATGAGCAGGGCATTGTCCTTGGCCGCGTTGAGTTCGCCCCAGGTTTCGTAGGCCAGATGCGCGTCCACGAGCGCGCCACCGCGCTTCATCGGAAACGGCGAGGACAAGTTGAACCAGCGGCGGGCGTCGGCCATCGGTGCGGGCAATCGGATCGAGGTCGATCAATCTAGCCTGCGACGGCGATCACGCCAAGTCGGCGTCGGCATATCGATGTGCGCCTGCTGTCGTGCGCTGCCACCGGCAGCGTCCTGCCTGCGGTCTGTCACGGGAGCGAGGATGCGGAGCATCCATCAGTTGAAACCCGCGCTTCAAGGCCTGCTGCGGCCTGCTGTCGGGCCTGGGCGTTGCCGCGCAGCCGTGGCTGCCTTGGCTGTTGTGGGTGATGGTGGCGTTGCCGGCGCTGACCGTCGTCAATCGCGCGCGCATGGCGCTGCGCGAATTGCGCGAGCGAGGCGCTCAGGGCACGCGCTGATTGATCTCGAGCTGGATCGTCTGCTTGCTCTGCACATCGAGCGGCGCCGACAAGACCTGCAAGTCGCCGCTTTGCGGCGTGGCTTGGCCCGAACGCGAGATGCGCGCGCCGACCACCACCTCGGGGAAATCCGACAATTTCATTGTCGGCATCATCGCGGTGCTGTCATCGAGCGTGACGGTCAGTGGCAGCTCACGCGCCTTGTGACGCTCGATCGCGAGCGGCATCGGCGGGCCCTTGGCGGCGCGTGCGAACACGAACACAGTCGCTTCGGGATCGGCCTGCGCCTTGAGTGCGGGATCGAGTGAGACCTCGACCGTCAGGCGAGCCGAAGGGGCTGCTGTCGCCGCAGCGGGCTTGGCCGGCGCAGGAGCCGAAGTGGCGGCGTTCGCGACTGGCTTGCCGTCGCGCAGTGCGCTCGCTTCCTCGATCTGTCGCTGCACGGCGGCGGCAACGGTCGAACCCGGTTCGAGCAAGGGCAAAAGGGTGTTCCAGCGTGCGATCGCGGCGTCGTAGCGGGCATTCTGGAAGTCGGCGATGCCGAGCAGCCACAAGGCACGCTGGTTCTGCGGATCGTGCGCGAGGACGCCTTCGAGCAGTTGCGCCGGCTCGCCGTCGATGCGATGTCCGGGCGTGGCGAGTGCAAGCGCCTGTGCGTACTCGACGGTGATCTGGGCGTCGTCGCGTGCCAGTTCGTGCGCATGGCGCAGGGCATCGGCGGCCTGTTCGGGCTCTCCGCTCGCGGAATGAGCTCGGCCGAGCAGCGCCCAGCCCTGCACATCGTCGGGATGGTCCTTGAGACGTGCAACCAGTGCGGCAATCGCCTGCGGCATGTCGAGCGTGGGCTGTGCTTGCTCCGCGCCTGCCTGCGTCGGCGTTGCGAGGATCGCCTGCGGCGTGCCGACCAATCGATACAGGGCGAGCGCGCCAGTGGGAACCAGCAAGGCAAGGAGGAGCGCCGCCGCAACCGTGCCCGGCGTGCGCCGCGCCGACGTTTCAATGCGATCGTCCGGTGGCAGCGCGGCCTGGCGCGCATGTTCGGCGGCATCGATGATGCCGGCATCGCGAGCGGCATCGAGCGCACGCATGCGCTGTGCGCGTGGATCGGCACTGCGCGCGCGCAGCAGCGGCAGCAGGATGAAGGCGAGCGCAGCGAGTGTCATCAGCGCCACGCAAACGACGAAGATCGGCATCACCAGTCGTCCTCGACGCTGTCGACTCGGTTTGAAGCCGTGCCGCGTTGCGCCGCGGCGCGGCGGCGGATCGTCAGCAGCACGGCGACGCCGCCGATCAGCAGGAACAGCGCCGGGCCGAACCACAACAGCCAGGTGCCCCCACGCAGCGGCGGATCGTAGAGCACGAAATCACTGTAGCGCTCGGTCAGCCACTGCTTGATCTGCGCATCACTCATGCCCGCGCGCATCTGCTCGAACACGTCGCGACGCAAATCGCCGGCGAGCGAGGCGCTGGAATCATTGAGGCTTTCGTTCTGGCACACCAGACAGCGCAACTGCTTGGTGAGATTCTGGAAGCGCAGTTCCTCGGCGCGATCCTTGAACGGCAGCGGATCGACGGCAGCGAGTACGCTCGATGCGCACATCAGCAAGGCCAGCACGGCAGCAAGCATGCGCATCATCGCGGTGCTGCCTTCATGGCGGCGATGCGCGGCATGAGTTCGGTGGCGATCACCTCGGGCGTGATCGGACTGATGTGCTTGTAGCGGATGATGCCCTGGGCATCGACGAGAAACGTCTCCGGTGCGCCGGTCACGCCGAAGTCGATGGCGACGTTGCCGGGCAGGTCGGCAATCACCACGTCGTAGGGATTGCCGTACTGGGCGAGCCAACGCTTGGCATCCTCGGGCGGATCCTTGTAGTCGAAGCCGACCAATTTGATGCCCAGCCGCTTGCCCTCGCGCATGAGGATTGGATGCTCGTCACGACAAGCGAAGCACCAACTCGCGAACACGTTGAGCAGGTAGGGCTCGCCGGCCAATTCGGCACTGCCGAACGAGCGCTGCGGATTGTCGAGCTCGGGCAGCGAGAAGGTCGGCGCACGCTTGCCGATCAGGGGCGAGGGCACCGCACGCAAGTCGTGCGTGCTGCTCCACCAGATGCCGAAGCCGAGCAGGGCGAGCACGAGCAGGAAGCCGATGAAGGGCAGCAGGCGCGTGTTCATGCCTGTGCTCCAGCATGAGATGGTTCGGCCGCGGATGGCGCGGGCGCATCAGGCTGCGCTGCACGATTCTTGCGCGTGGCATCACCCAGACCCTGCAGACGGAAGCGCCGATCCAGTGTGGTGACCAGGCCACCCAAGGCCATCAGCAGGGCGCCGAACCAGATCCAGCGCACGAAGGGTTTGACATAGATGCGCACCGCCCAGGCGCCGTCGTCGCCGAGCGATTCGCCGAGCGCGACGTAGAGATCACGGTGCAGGCTCGGCAGGATCGCCGACTCGGTCTGCACCTGACTTGCACGCGTGTACTGGCGCTTCTGCGGATGCAGGGCGGCGATCTGTCGACCGTTCTCGAACACCGTGAGCGTGCCTTGGCGCGCGCTGAAGTTGGGGCCGCGCGTTTCGACGACGCCATCGAAACGGAACTCGAGCGAGCCGATCGCGACCTTCTGGTTCGGCGCGAGGCGGATGTCCTTCTCGATGCTGGTCGATTCGACGATGAGCACGCCGGCGACGAACAGGGCGACACCGAAATGTGCGCAGATCATGCCGAGCATTTCGGGCGTGTAGCGGCGGCCGCTTGGCGCGCTGCGCCAGCGCGAAACTGCAAAGGTGGCGATGCCGAGGCCAACCCACAGCGCGCCGGCGACGCCGGCAAGCATGCGCAATGGCGCAGGTCGAACCAGCAGCCACGCCAGCACGGCCGCGATGAGTGCGACGGCGAACGCCGGCAGCAACTTGCGCAGCGCCGCGGTCAGGCGCCCGCTGCGCCAGTGAATGAACGGGCCGAACGGAATCAACAGCACCACCGGCACCATCAACAGCGTGAACAGCAGGGCGAAATACGGCGGCCCGACTGAAATCCGGCCGAGATTGAAGGCGTCACCGATCATCGGATAGAGCGTGCCCAGCAGCACCATCGCCGCGGCGCAGGCGAACATCAGGTTGTTGATGAGCAAGAGGGTTTCGCGTGATACCGCCGCGAACGGCTCGCCGCCCGATACCTTGGGCGCACGCAGCGCATACAACAGCAGCGAGCCGCCGATGACGATGGCGAGGAAGGCGAGGATGAACACACCGCGACGCGGGTCGCTCGCGAACGCATGCACGCTGGTGAGTACACCCGAGCGCACGAGGAAGGTGCCGAGCAACGACAGCGAAAACGCGAAGATCGCCAGCAGCAAGGTCCAGGCGCGGAAAGAACCGCGTTTTTCCGTGACCGCCTGCGAATGGATCAGTGCGGTGCCGACCAGCCAGGGCATGAACGAGGCGTTCTCGACCGGATCCCAGAACCACCAGCCGCCCCAGCCCAGTTCGTAGTAGGCCCACCACGAACCGAGTGCGATGCCCAGCGTGAGTGCGGCCCAGGCCGCGTTCGTCCATGGCCGCGCCCAGCGCACCCAGCGCACGTCCAGTTCGCCGCCGAGCAAGGCGGCGATCGCGAACGCGAAGGCCACCGAGAAGCCGACATAGCCCATGTAGAGCATCGGTGGGTGCATGACCAGGCCCGGATCCTGCAGCACGGGGTTGAGGTCGTTGCCGTCCAGCGGCGCCGGCAGCACGCGCAGGAACGGGTTGGAGGTGAGTACGGTGAACAACAGGAAGCCCAGGCTGATGAAGCCGAGCACGGCGAGCACGCGCGCCATGAACACGTCAGGCAGGCGCCGCGACAGCGCCGCGACGGCGATGGTCCAGAGGTTGAGGATGAGGATCCACAGCATCAACGAGCCTTCGTGCGCGCCCCACACCGCCGACAGGCGGTAGTACCAGGGCAGCAGCGAATTGGAGTTCTGCGCGACGTAGGCGACCGAAAAGTCCCCTTGCTCGAACGCCAGCGTGAGGATGCCGAAGGCGAGCAGCACGAACACCGCCTGACCCGCCGCGGCGGGGCGCGCGACGGCAATCAGGGCCGCGTTGTTGCGCTGCGCGCCGACCAGGGGCAGCGCGCATTGCAGGGTGGCGAGGATCAGCGCGAGGATCAGCGCAAATTGACCAAGTTCAGGGAGCATGCGCGGCAACGACTACAGCAAGGCCGTCAGGATACGCTCTTGCGCGCGCTGCGGCGAGTCGCGCGGGGCTGGATCCGCTGAGTGCCGTGACCCGACTTGCGCATGAACGCGGCGCTCGCTCGCGCGCACGACGCGGGCGCAACTGCGCTGGATCGTGTCGTGCAATGCTGGCCTTCAGCCCGCGCAGCTGGAGGCTCGCGTGGCCTCGCGCACGATGCCTCGTGCGGACTCTTGTGGAAGCGACATGGAGACGGGCATGCCCAGACCGGGCGTCGATCTATTGATTCTGCTTTTCCCTCTCCCCCGTGCGGGAGAGGGAAAGCAGGGGTGCGGGTCAGGCCTTGTCGGCGTGCGCCGAGCACCAGCCCTTCATGTGCACCGACTTGCCGGGGAACAACTGGCAAGGACCGTATTCGCCGCCCGTGCCCTGATAGAACTTGCAGTTGGCGCAATCCTGCGTGGTCTTGTGATTGGGATATTTCTTGTCGTCGACCTGTGCGGTGTCTTCGACGTAGCCCAGCGCCTGCGCGGTCGGATCGGTCACCTGCAGGTGCGGCAGGTCTTCGGCACGGCCAAGGGATGGCAGCACGCTGATCGCCAGTGCGGCGCCGGCGCCGACGCTGGCGGTCTTGAGGAAGCCACGGCGGCCGTGGTCGATGGATGAGGTCTTGCTCTGCTTGGACATTTCACGTTTCCTGGCTAGCCAATGCATCGCTGGGAACCGGCGGCGTCCCGGGCAGGACGCGGTGCGGATCGTGCCCGGACTGCGGCGTGGAATCGCCTACGGCGTCGCCGCCTGCAACCATCCTGCAAGCTCGGTGATCGCTTCGTCGTCGAGGTTGTGCGCCACACTATGCATGATGTGATCGTTGCTGGACAAGTTGATCGACTTGTCGCGGAACTCCTTGAGGCGCCGAGCCAGGTACTGGCTGTGCTGGCCGCGCAGCGAGGGATAGGCGAGGTAGCGCGTGGCGTCGCTGTCCAGGCGTCCGTCGGCCGCCTTGCCATGGCAGCCCTGGCAGGGCGCGATTCCGCGCGCGGGGTCGCCGTGGCGGAACAGGGCCTCGCCGCCGGCAAACGGCGTGGCATCGCCGCTGGGCGCGGCGGGCGTCTGCGCAGCGTAGTAGGCCGACAGGTCGCGCAGGTCGGCGTCGCTGACCTTGAGGCTGGCGAGGATCGCGGTCATCGGCGAATCGGGATTGGCGCCGCGCTGGTACTCGACCAGTTCCCAGTAGAGGTAGTCGATCTTCTGGCCACCGATGTTGGCGAAGGCAGGAACCGGCGAGGAACCGTCCTTGCCATGACAGGCCGAGCACAGTTCGATCTTCTGTGCGCCGGCTTGTGCGTTGCCGGTGACCGGAACCGGATTGCGCAGGTCGATCAGGCTGGACGACGCGCAGCCACCCAGCAGCACGGCTGCGACGACCAGCGCGAGCGCGCGGGGCAGGGTCGGTTTCATGTGCGCCTCCTCACAGTGCCACCCGCAGCATCACGCCCACGAGGTTGGCGTTGTAGCGGGTCGGCCCGCCATCGGTGTAGACGCGGTGGTCGATCACGCGCGCGGTGTCGAAACCGGAGTAGTGCCAGTCGCTGACGCGGCCGCGCTCGTAGTAGTCGAATACACGCAGTGCGAAACGATCGGCCAGCGGGATCGTCACGCCGACGCTGATTGAATCGACGCGGTAGGTCATGGCCGGGAAGGCGCCGCCGCCGGGGCCCGCGCCGGGCGCGAGCGCGGGGTAGGCCAGCGCAGTCGGCCCGGCGTAGTTGTAACGGTCCATGCCGCGCGCGCGGGTGTAGTTCCAGTTGGCGTCGATGCGCACGCGGCCGATGCGGTGATCGAGCGTGGCGCCGGCGTAGACATCGCGCTGGCTGTCACGCAACCACCACTGGCCGATCAGTGCATAGTTCGGACCGCCCAGGCGCGGGTCCACACCGGCGCCGGCCTGCTGGTCCTGCACGTTGGACAGGCGCAGGTGCGAGCGGTCCCATGCCGCATAGGCACTCAGGTTGGTGCCATCGCGCGGTTGCCAGTCCCACTGCAGCGTCGCGCTGCTGGTCTGGTAGTCCTGCCGTCCGATCGGCGCGTCGTAGGAATTCCAGTCGCCCCGCAGCGAGGCACTCAGCGTCATGTCCTCGCGCGGCATGATCGTGGCCATCACGTCGATCTTGTGGCCGTCGCGGCTGGACATGTCGTACTTGCGCATCGCCTCGACCGTGTGTGAGGGCGTGCCGCCCGCCGGTGGCACGTAGCCGGGCAGGTCGATGGAGTAGGTGAATTCGTAGGGATCGAATTCGTAGGGGTCGCCGTTGGACTTCTTCCAGGTGTAATTGGCGCGCAGCGTGAGCCAGTCCAGACTGCGGTTGACCCAGGTGAGCTTGAGGCTGTTGTCGTCGATGCGTCGGCGCTCGCGGTGGGTGGGTTCGTAGCGATTGAAGGCGAACGTCGCGCCCAGCGTGTTCTTGTTGTCGAGTTTCCAGTCGGCTCCCAGATTGGCGTCGATGGTCTGCAGGTCCAGCGGCAGGCTGCGCACACGCGTGATGTTGGAAGGCGCGGTGACGGGGTTGAACAGTCCGACTTCGCCGGGAACGATGCTGCCCTGCGAGCCGTTTTCGGCGATGTAACCGTAATCGCCGGTGAGCGGGTTGTAGGCGAGGTAGCCGTTGCGATAGTCATCGCGGTTGAAGCGCAGCCCGCCACGCACGGAGATGCCGTCGAGCGGCTGCAGGCTGATGCGTGCATCGAGCAGGCTGGTGTCGATGCGCATGTCGGCCGTGCGCCGCGACAGTGCTGCCGGGGTGTTCCAGTCCGAGCAGCGGAACAGGAAGGGATTGGCGGGCCCGGGGTTGAGGTTGCCGCCCAGGCCGATGCCGAACACGCCGTTGCAGTCGATCGGCGCGATCAGGCGATCGTCCTGGCTCATGCGCCCAGCCGAGGCGGTCAGGGAAAGCTCGCCGTTGAGCGGCAGCTTGTAGGTGAAGGCCGCCTTGATGTTGTGGTAGTCGTTGTCGGGCTCCATCGCCATCTGGCCCGTGGTCAGCGGCGCCGATGCCGAACCGGGCACGACGGCCCACAGCGCAAAGGGCGTCTGGTACGTGTAGCGCGTGTAGCGGTCGCGATAGAACGAGCCCGAGTAGGAAAAATCCATGCGCCATTGGGTGGCAACGTGGCGCACGCCCAGATTGATTGCCAGCGTGTGGTCGTCGATCGGCTTGGTCGTCTCCAGTACGCCGCCGTTGTTGGGGAACGGGTAGTTGAAGAAGAACGGCCCGCCATAGGGACGCGCGCCCTTGCGCTGCTCGTCGGCGAGATTGGCATACACGCTCCAGCGCATCGGCAAGTTGAGGTCGAAGCCGATGCCCTGCTTGGAACGCTTGACCGACAGCGTGCGCTCGGGCGTGGCGGCCGAGACGGCCGCGACATCGGCGACCGTGCTGCCGCCCGGCGTGAGCGCGGTGGGCAGGGTCAGCTGGTCGCTGCCCACGCCGTTCCAGATCGGCTTTGCGTTGGACGAAACGAGATTGGGCTGGTCGCGGATGAAGGCCTGGATCTTGAAGGCGCCGGCGCGACCGAATACCGCCTGGTAGTACTGGTCGTCTTCACTGATGCGGCTCGCGCGCACGTTGGCGTAGCTGCCATCGTCGGGGCGCTGCCAGGTGTAGTCGAGCAGACCCAGGATGAGGCCGCTGTCCCAGTCGGCATAGCGGTTCCACAGGGCATTGCGGTCATCGCCGCTGGTGCCCACCGCGCCCGCTTCGAGCACGCCGTAGCCGATCCAGTCGCCGAAGTGGTCGAGCTGCGGCGGCTGCGCGGGGCACATGTAGAGATTGCCGGTCGGCGAACGGCGCTGGCCGCCGATCAGCCAGCTGGTGCCGAACTCATCGGTCATGCGGCCTTGCGCGCCGGCGCTGGGGTCAAGCTTGTTGGCGCGCCAGGTATCGACGCCGATGCCGCTGTCGGCCTGCGCGTTCAGGACCGTCGCCAGCGCGAGGGCGAGCGGCAGCGTGCACAACAAGGTGGAGCGTCGCTGCGTGTGCATGATCGGCCTCCTTCCTCATTCGTGGAAACGCGGACCCGAAGGCGCGTTCGAGCCGTGGATATTGGCGTGGCAGGTGAGGCAGCCGCGGCCCATGATGCGCTCGTCCGGATTGCTGCCCGTGGCCAGTGACTGCGATGTATGCAGGTCGTTGGGGTGGCGCTGGCCGGTATGGCACTGCTGGCACAGGAACGGGATCGGCGCGACCAGCAGCGTGTTCTGGTTGGAGCCGTGCGGTGAATGGCAGTTGAGGCAGTTCTCGCGCACCGGCGCATGTTCGAACAGGAACGGCCCGCGCTTTTCGGCGTGGCACTGGTAGCAGGTTTCGTTGACGGTGTTGGTCTTGAGCAGTGGACTGGTCACCGAGCCGTGCGGGTTGTGACAGTCGGCGCAGCTCATCTGCCCTTCGGGCAGCGGCATGTGCGAACGCCGGTTGAACTGCACGCGGATGTCCTTGTGGCATTGCGCGCAGGTGTCGTTGATCGAGGCCTTGGCCATCAGCCCTTCGCTGGAGAAGTTCGCCATCGGGTTGTGACAATCGCTGCACGACAGGTCGTTGCGCTGGTGCACCGAGCCGGTCCAGTGATCGCGCGGGCCGCCCTCGTGGCAGGACAGGCAGGTGCGCGTCTGCACGTCGATCGGCGTGCCCGAGTCCTTGGTGAAACCGATGATCAGGCCCCTGGTCTGCGGCGACTGGCTGTGCGCCGAACCGGCGCCATGGCAGGTCTCGCACACGGGCACCGAAGCATCGGCCTTGTTGGCCGCGTGCAGCCCGAGCGCGTGCAGCGTGTGGGTGAAGTGGTCGGCTTCCAGCTGGTGGCAGGAAATGCACATGCCCTCGCCCACGGGCGTGGCATCGGGCGCAGCGGGGTTGCTCACCACGCGCGCATGGGCAAAGCCGGGCGCGCCGAGCAGGCTCGTGCGCGTGGCCTGCACGTCGTGGCCGCTGAGGTTGGACGAAGGCAGGTTGCGCGCGAGGTCGGCGCGGGTCTGCTGGGCGTGGGCGAGCAGGCTTGCCAGCCCGAATGATGCTCCGAGCAGGAGCAAAGCGGTGCGTTTGCGCAGCGTGGTCATCATGCGCTCCCCCAGTGGCTGGCAATCGGCTTGCGCCGGGCGTGGAACGTTCTCCCATTCCACCTGCGGTGTTGCTGGCTACTGCGCGATCGATGTTCGCGTGTGGGGAGTCTGAACACGTTGCGCGCGCGAAGGCAAGGCGCGGCGCAACAGCGGCCCTGTTGCCGACCCTGTGCGGCGACTTGCCTGTATCAGCGTCCGCTGCGCCGCGCGCGGGGTGGCGAGCGCATCACGCGCTGCTCAGTTGGCGGCGCTGGCGTCAGCGCTCGCGTGGTCCACGTGCTTGGCCTTCTCGATCGCATCGTGCACCTCGGGCGGCATGTAGGTTTCGTCATGCTTGGCCAGGATCTGGGTGGCGGCAAAGTGGCCGCCGTCCATCTTGCCGGTGGCGACGATGCTCTGGCCCTCGCGGAACAGGTCGGGCAGGATGCCGGTGTACTGCACCGGCATTTCCTTGAAGCGGTCGGTGACGATGAAGTCCACGCGCAGTGAATCGCTGGCCCGGTGCACCGAGTTTTCCAGCACCACGCCGCCAAGGCGGAAGGTGGCATCGGGCGCGACGTGGCCGGCCTGCACTTCGCTCGGCGAGAACAGGTAGTTGGTGTTCTGGCCGAGCGTGAAGGCGATCAGCGCCGCGGCCACGCCGACCGCAGCGACGACGAGACTGACGATGACGAGGCGGCGCTTGCGGGTCGGCGTCATGGCGTGCTCCCGCTGCGTGCGGCCGAGCGGCGCGCGCGGCCACGCACCTGGGCGAGCTGGCGCAGGCGCTGCGCGCGCGCGGCCCAGGCGTCGATCGCCAGTACCACGATGAACACTGCGTAGGAGACCCAGACGTAGGCGGCGTAGCCGCCCATGGCGAAAAAGCTGTGCATGGTTTGCGCTTCGATCCTGCAGCCGCCCGTGCGAGTGTGGGCGGTGCGCCGATTCTAGCAAACGCGATGTTCCGATTGCGTTGCGGCGAAGGCCGCGAAGGGCGGGTTCAGGTGACGCCGGAAGCGGTCGGCTTGCTCTGGGCAAGCGCGAGCGTACGCACCCAGTCCTTGCCGGCGTCGAGTTCGATCAGGCCGCCGCGGGCACGCGCCAGCACGCTGCCGAAGAACCACAGGTGCGTGGCGATCGCCAGCAGCAGCAGCGGCCACAGCATCGAGGCATCGATCCTGGAAGGACCGAACAGGCGCACGGTCGAACCCTGGTGCAGCGTGTTCCACCAGTTCACCGAGAAATGCACGATCGGCAGGTTGACCACGCCGATCAGCGCGAGGAAAGACGCCGCGCGCGCGGCCTGGCGGCGATCCTCGATCGCGTTGTACAGGCCGATCACGCCGAAATACAGGAACAGCAGGAACAGCTCGGACGTCAGGCGCGCGTCCCAGGTCCACCAGGTGCCCCACATCGGCTTGCCCCACAGGGATCCGGTGACCAGGGTGACGAAGGTGAATGCCGCACCGACCGGGGCGCTGGCCATCGCCAGCACTTCATTGAGCTTGATGCGCCAGACCAGCGCGATGAACGCATTGACGGCCATGAACAGGTAGGCGAACAGGCCCATCCATGCGCAGGGCACATGCACGAAGATGATGCGGTAGGCATCACCCTGCTGGTAGTCCTTGGGTGCCACGACGAGGCCGCCATACAGGCCGATGAGGCCGAGCACGAGCGCCACGCCGTAGCACCAGGGCTGCAGGGCCGTGGCGATGCGGTAGAACGTGGGCGGCGAGCCGAGCTTGTGGAACCAGTAGGTGAGCGTGTTCATGAGGTCGAAATCCGCAGCGCCGCAGCGCAGGCCAGCGGCGCGAGCACGAGCGCAAGCACGAGTCCGGCGGCGAGCCACAGCAGCGGGGCGAGGTAGGGCAGGCCCATCTGCGCGGCGTTGCAGGCGCCGGCGCCGAAGATCAGCACCGGCACGTACAAGGGCAGCACGAGCAGGGCCAGCAGCATACCAGAGCGCTGCATGCCCACGGTCAGCGCCACGCACACCGCGCCGATCAGGCTCAGCAGCGGCGTGGTCAACGCCAGCGCCAGCGGCAACAGGCCGCGCAGGGCCGGATCGAGGAACAGCAGTTCACCCAGCAGCGGCGAGAGCGCGATCAGCGGCAGCGCGGTGGTGAGCCAGTGCACCGCGATCTTGCAGGCCAGCAGCAGCGCCAGCGGATGCGGCGAGACCACCAGTTGTTCGAGCGAGCCGTCCTCGTAGTCGCCGCGGAACAGCGAATCCAGCGCCAGCAGGCCCGCCAGCAGCGTGGCGACGAACACCACGCCGACCGCGATGGGACGCAAGGTCTCCATCTGCGCGCCGATCGCCAGCGGAAACAGCGCAACCACGATCAGCGCGAACAGCAAGGGCGTGAGCGTGTCGCCGCGCCGACGCCACACCAGCAGCAGGTCGCGGCGCAGCAGCGCGAGGCAGGCCGCGCGTGTCGAGCCTGGCCTCATCGCGTGTTCTCCACGATCGTGTCGCCTTGCGATTCGGTGCCAGCAGGGTCCGGTCGCAGTGCAATGCGCCGTGGCGTGCCCGAGGTATAGGCATAGGCGCCATGCGAGGTGATCAGCGCCGCGCCACCTTCATGTGCGTGGCGTTCGAGCAGGCGGTTGACCAGTTCGATGCCACTGCGGTCGAGGTTGGCGTAGGGTTCGTCGAGCAACCACAGACCGACCGGCGCAAGCAGCACGCGGGCCAGTGCCACGCGTTTTTTCTGGCCGGCCGAGAGCTGGCGCACCGGCACCTCGCCGAAACCGTCGAGTCCGACCGCGGCCAACGCCGACACCGGCGACAGGCCACGGCGCTGGCCATGCAGGCCCGCGGCGAAACGCAGGTTCTCCAGCGCGGTGAGGTCGTGCTTGAGGCCGCCCTGATGCGAGAGCAGCGCCAGTTGCGGCGACAGCCGCGCCAGCGTGAGCGGTTCGCCGTTGAGAAAGATCTCGCCCTGGCTGGGCGCGATCAGGCCCGCCAGCACGCGCAGCAGCGTGGTCTTGCCGGCACCGTTGTCACCTTCCATGAGCACGACCTCGCCCGCGTGCAGCGCGAAATCGAGCGGGCCGAAGATCGGCTCCTCGTTGCGGGCAAAGGCGAGGCCGCGTGCCTGCAGCAGTGCGGGCCGTTCGTGGAAACGGGATTCGGGCATGGGGCGCGCATGCTAGCAGGTTGCGCCCTGCGTACCGGTGCCGACCGCAGGGGCCGCCGGCTGCCGCAGGTGCGGCGGCCACGGCCGCAGCCTGCGGCCACGATTGCGCAGGCAAAGCGGCGGCAAGCGCCGCCACGCGCATCGAATTGCTTGACACCCACGAGCACCACCGGCTTGTTCGATCCTGCGCGTGCAGCGGCATCGCGTGCCCGGCAGGCGTGCCGAAAAGGCGGTTTGTATTTCCCAGACCCCATGCCGTACCGTGCGGGTCGGCGCATGGCATCCACAGGCAGCGGCAAGCGCATGAATGAATCGGTTCGATACGAGGATGGCTTTCGCCTGCGCGGCACCGATCCCACGCGCATGGAAGCCTTCGTCGACGCCGCCTTCGCGTTCGCGGTCACCTTGCTGGTGATTGCGATCGGCCATGTGCCCACTTCGGTGGCCGAGCTCATCGCGGCGATGGGCGACGTGCCGGCATTCGCCGCCAGTTTCCTGTTGATCGCGCAGTTCTGGCTCAACCATCGGCAATGGTCGCGTCGCTACGGCATCGAGGACGCGTTCAGCGTGCGTCTGAGCATTGCGCTGGTGTTCGTCATCCTGATCTACGTCTATCCGCTGCGCATGCTCGCCTCGATGGTGCTGCCGAACTTCAGCACCCTCGATGCCAGCGTGCGCGCGGTGGAACAGGCCACGCCCAGTCAATGGCGCGCGCTCTACGTCACCTTCGCGATCGGCTATGCGGCGATTTCGCTGATCTTCGTCGCCTTGCACCGGCATGCGCTGGTGCTGGCCGACACGCTCGGGCTGTCGCTCGTCGAGCGCGCTCGCACGCGTGTGATTGTGGTGCGCTACGGCGTTTTTTTCGCCATTCCGATGCTGTCCCTGTTGCTCGCCCTGATCGTGCCGATGCGTGAACGATCGCTGGATTTGTCGATGCCGGGCTTCGCATACCTGCTGCTGATTCCGGCCAAATGGCTGCTGGCGCGGCACGAGCGGCGCGTGGCTGTGGCACTGGACCGCGTCTGATGCAGGCAGGCGGGTGCGTCATCGCCCAGTCACGGCAGCGCACGGCCGGCAGGCCGCCGTGCGATGGCCCGGGCGCAACGCGCCCTGCGCGCGTTTGCTGCAGGCATGTCCCGATTGTCCGCGACAGTGCGTACTGCATGGGTACCCTCGATCAGGAGCCACCTCATGCGACCCAAATCACTCGTGACCGCCGCGCTGGCGCTGGCCTGCACCGTCGCCTTGCCGGCGCTTGCCGGCGACACCGATGTCGACCCGTCCTTCGCATGGGTCCTGGTTTACGAACCCACTGCATCCAACCCGACCCAGGACGAGAATGGCATCGCCATTGCCGGCACCGCCGATGGAGGTTATGTCGTCCTGGCCGATGCTCCCGGCGGTGGCGCCATGGGCGGCACCGGGAAGCGGATTCTCCTGCACCGTCTCGACCATGGTGGCGAACGGGTAGCTTCCTTCGGTGACTCGGGCGTCGTGGTCAAGGATGCCTGGCTGACCAGCGTCACCGCCATGGCGATCGATCCGCAAGGGCGCATCGTGGTCGTCGGCGCCACACCCGACGCGAACGGCCGGCGTGATTTCGGCGTGGTGCGCTTCAAGGCCGACGGCAGCGACGACACCAGCTTCGCCGGCGACGGTGGAACCGCGATCGGTTTCGACATCGGCGGTGCGCAGACGAATGATTTGCCCACCAGCGTCACGATCGATCCGAATGGCAAGATCGTCATCGCCGGCAATGTCACGCAAGGCGACGACGTCACTACGCAGTCCATCGGCCTGATCCGCCTCAATGACGATGGTTCGCTCGACACCGGCTTCGGCGATCTGGTCGATGGCGCGGGTCGGCACGGTTCGATCAGCCGTTACTTCACTTCCGAAGTAGCTGATGTCCGCCGCGTGCTGCGCATCGCGAACGGCTATTACGCCGTGCTCGGCAGCACGCAGTTTTCAGCGAACGACATGGACTTCGCCGCCCGCGTCTTTGCCCCGGATGGCAAGGCATTGACCAATGGCGGAAGCTACAATCGATTTGCAGTGGACCTGTCCGCGAATGATTGGGTGGACGTGATGCTGGATGCGGCTCTGGTCAACCCGACCCGTGTCCTTCTGACCGGGATCGCCAATGCGGTGACGACCCAGAATTGTGCGGCGCTGCGCATCCAGTTCGTGTTCCAGCCGCCCAATCAGGTCACAGTCACACTGGATCCGAGTTTTGTCGGCAACCAGCCGTCCCATTACGTTTACGCCAGCCCCGTCGCGACTTCGCAATGCTGGTCCGGTGCGGCCGATGCCAGCGGGCGCATGCTGCTGGTCGGCACACGCCCCGGATCGACTGCCTATCGCGTGGGAAGCGTGACGCGTCTGCTCCCCGATGGGCAGTTGGATAACAGTTTCGCGCCGGTCATGCCGGATGGTACTGCGCTGTATTCGGCACCGGTCGGCCTTACCCAACTGAGCTACAACACGAAATTCTCGGGCATCTTCATGGACGGCTCGCAAGCGGTGATCGTCGGCAGCGCCGCCTATTCCAGCAGCTCGACGAGTGATCTGGACGCGCGCGTCATGCGGTTGTCGGCGAGTGACTGGATTTTTGTCAACGGGTTCGAATGAGCCCGCCAGGCCGACGGAAGCCGAAAGTCCCTTTCTCGCCCCTGAATATCGAGGTTCCCCGTGTTGCAACGTTTCCTTCTGGCGGTTGCGCTGGCAGCGGCCGCGGCCAGCGCTCCAGCCAGTGATCTGGATGCGGCTTCGGCGGCAGTCGTGGCGCCCGCGCAAGCGGCAATGCTGACGCCACCAGGCCTGGTGCCATTGAGCTTTGACCCGAGCCTGGTCGTGAATACCGGCCCTGATGTCGGCCGCCGCGCGCTGTGGCCACCGTTTGAATCGGGTTGGTCGGATTGGGATGTCGCACGTGGCGTCTATCCGTATTACGGCGGCTTTCCCCTGTACGCCTTGCGCGGCTACTACCTGGTCGTGCTGCAGTTCAAGACCCTGGTTTCCGCGGATGGCTGGCGATGGTGGCTGACGCGGATCCGGCTCGACGGCAGCACCGACACGAGCTTTGGCAGCAACGGCTGGATGCTCATACCCAAGGCACCATCGCAACCGGATCCCAATGACGTGATCATCGCCAACGGGCGCGTCTATACGGCAGCAGGCGCTGGCAACATGGCGCTGCGGGCTGACTGCTATGAACTGCAAGACACCAGCTTGCCCAAGTGCCCGAATTGGGGCTGGCCGAGCAACACCTATGACTTCGGTACCGGGTCGGGGACGGTCACGGCGATCACCCAGCCACATCTTGCCTATTACGCGGGTCATGGTCTGTACATCGCTGCGGTGATCGCGTTGCAGGGCACCGGGGAACTCATGAGCGTGTTGAAGATGAAGCTGGACAACGACCACGCTCCCGACCCCGCGTTCGGCGTGAACGGCTATTGGCGCGGCACACCCAGGTACCCCGGAGATGGCTTCAACCGCGCAGCGATCCGCGCCATTGCCGTCGGCGCCGGTGGTTACGTCTTTGTCGGTGGATCGGAGTGGGCTTCAAACGAGGAACGTCAAACCGTGTTGTATACCATCCCGGCGACGACCGCCGCCCCCATTCAACACCTCAAACGCAATCCCGGATATCCCTACAACGCTGATGGGGACACCGAGATCACCGCACTGAGCGCGACCGCCGACGGCGACATCGTATACGCGGGCCGCTGGGCGTCGGGCCAGGCAAGCGAGCCCATGTTCGTCGGCCGCTATCGCGCATCGGATGGCGCCACGCCATCGGTTTGCCTTGGCGCGTACGGAGCGTGCCAGCCCGATCCACCGTGGACGGTCTTCGGGGTCACCTACCGGCCGCACTCGGTACCGGTCGGTATCGTCCAGCGCGGAGACAACGGCGATCTGGTGGTGTTGCAAAGCTTCTCGAATTCCGGCTCGTTCGGCGATGGACATACCTACAACCTGTTGCAGGAACTCAGTCACGACGCCAGCACAGTCATCGCCGATAGCGCAATCGGCTACGACTACCAGAGCCAGATGAGCGGAACCGGCCGGAACTCGGCGCCCGTCGCGCTCATGGCTGCGCCAAGATTGATGTCCGGTGGCGAGGACAGCCCGACAGTCATCGCGGTGGCGGGTTATCGCCAATGGAGCACCGTCGATTACGACGCCACGCTGACGGTGTTTTCGACCGACCGCATCTTTGTCGATGACTTCGGCGGCGCACCTTGAGAGCGTGCGCGTTGCGGGGTCGACGCGCCCGCGCTGCCCGGGGCGAGCCGACGCACGGTTTGCAGCCGGCGTCGGGATCGCTCAGTGTGCGCCGCCCATCGCCAGCGCGAGCATCCGTCGAGCGGCTTCCCAGTCGCGTTTGATGGTGCGCTCGGCCAGCCCTTCCAACTCGCCGATCGCGCCGAAGGTCAGGCCGGCGAAGAAGTGCAGTTGCACCACGCGCGCAGCGCGCTGATCGATTTTTTCCAGTTCGTTCAGCGCCTGGTCCAGCGCCAGCACTTCGGCCGCCTCGGCAGGCGTGTCGGGCAGATGTTCGTTGAGCGTGACCTGCAGCGCCGCACCGCCACGCTTGTCGGCACCGATGCGGCGGGCGTGATCGACCAGCACCTGGCGCATCGCGCGCGCGGCCAGCGCCATGAAATGCTGGCGGCTCTCGAGCTTGAGCGTTTGCGCGGAGACCAGCTTGAGATAGGTCTCGTTGACCAGCGCGGTGGTCGACATCGTCTGTGCGCTACCGCCGAGCTGGCGATGGGCACAGCGGCGCAGCTCGTCATAGAGCAGCGTGAACAGGCGGTCGTGTGCAGTGGGGTCACCGCCCTCGGCGGCTTCCAGCAGGCGGCTGATGCTGTCGTTCATCGATCCTCATCGGGTGATTCCCCCGTGGCCAGCCTCCGCGGTTGGCGCGGGCACATTGTAGCGATATCGCAAGGCATCACGCGGCTGGCTGGACCGGCGCTTGCGACGAGCGGTTGCGCGGACCTGCGCGTTGCTGCAGTCCACTGCGCACGCCGAGCAACAGGCGTGCCGGCGCGATGGCGGGCAGATCAGGGCGTGGCTGGGCCGACCTCGTTGTCGAGCGCCTGCAGCCAGGCCGCGTAGGTGGCGTCCAGCGGCAGCAAGGCCGTGATCCTCGCGTCGAGTCGTTGCAGATCGTCATGACGCGCGGTCGTGGATTGCGGCGCGGTCGGATGCGCCGTGACAAGGTCGGCGCAGGTGCGGACCTGCGCCGCATCGGTACCGAACAACAGGCGTGCCTGCGAGCAGGCCAGTGCCTGTTCGGCGGGATCGCCCAGTCCGGCCAGACCCGCATGGGCCTGCCAGGCCAGTGCGCTGAGCGGTCGCCCCTGGCGGTCGAGTTCGGCGAGCGTCTCACGCCAGTGCAGCCGCGCCTGAGCCGCATCACCCTCGCGCAGTTCGGCCTGGGCGAGCCAGAGCAGGGCCTGTGGCCGCTCACGCGCTTCCTCGGGAGACTGCTGCCAGGCGCGGCGCAGGGCAGCGGCGGGACTGTGCGGGTCGGCGCGTGCGCCGACCATGCGCAGGAACCAGCGGCGTGCGTCGTCTTCGCCACCGACGCGGGCAAACTCCACATCGGCGGCCGCGAGCAGGGGCAGTGCCTGATCGATCTGCCCGAGGTCGATGAGGGTCGAGGCCAGTTCCACGCGCATGGGAGCGGCATCGAGCACACCGCCACCGGTTCCGGTCAGCGCCAGGCGCTCGGCTTCGCGCAGCAGCCTGAGCGCGGACTGCGTGTGGCCGATTCGACGTTGGGCTTGCGCGTAGATGAGCAGGGACGCGGCGGTGTAAAGGCTGTCGCCGAACATCTGCCGGGTGCGCGCTGCCAGGGAGGACAGTTCGCGTGCGGCCTGCGCCGGCGCATCGGTTTCGGCGACCAGCGCCCAGGCCGTCAGTGCGGCATGGCCGAGCGTGGCCGCAGTGCTGTCGGCATCGGCCATCGCCAGCGTGCGCGAACGTTGCTCGGCCGCCAGCGCCGCCGGGTAGCGCCCGAGTGCGCGCTCGGCCTGGGCGACGTGCCACCAGGCTTCGCGCAACTCGCGCAATTGCCCTGGGTCGACCGCGTGCGCCACCTGCAATGACAAGCGTTGGGATTCGCGCAGGCGCCCGCGGTCGCGTGCGAGGTTGGCACGCAGTGGCAGCGTGGCGCTGCGCAGTTGCGGGAGACCCGCTGCGGCGCTGGCGTCGAGCAGATCGAGCGTGGCTTGTGCACCGTCGAAGTCACCCGTGTAGAACTGCACGTGTGCCAAGCGCAGGCGGGCGTGGAACAGACGCTCGGGGTCGACGTCGGGCTGGGCTTGCAGCGTCGCTGCGGCCTGCGTGGCCGCGGTCTTGGCCAGTTTGATGTCGCCGGCGACCGTGAACAGCCGGGCCAGTGCGTAATACATGTCGGCACGCGCATAGGGCTGATCGGCCAGTTCGCCGTCCACGCGCTGCAGCGCGCGTTCGGCCAGTTCCAGTGCCGTGGGCTGGTGACCGGCGTTGCGCCAGGGCTCGGCCTGGGTGAAGACATTGAGCATGAATTGCTGCGAAGCGCGCGCGCTGGCAGCCTCGGCGGTCGCGCGCCGTGCCTGGGCTCGCGCCTCGGCCGCCTGCCACAACGCGAAGCTGACGGCGACGAGCAAGGCCAGCGCCGCGACCATGCCGGTGCCGACCGCCAGCGTGTGGCGACGCACGAACAACCGCGCCCGATAGCCCAGGCTGTCGGGCCGCGCCAGGATGGGCTGACCGTGGTGCCAGCGGCGCAGGTCCTCGGCCAGTGCGTCGACGCTGGCGTAGCGCCGCGCGGACTCGGCATCGGTCGCGCGCGCCACGATCACGCTGATGTCGCCGCGCAACTGGCGCAACGGAATCGGCGCTGACATGGGTGTGTTGCCGTGTGCCCGCACCAGCTGGCGCGATGCCTGCGATGCGGTGGGGGCGTCGCTGTGGCGCGTGCCGGTCAGCAGTTCGAACAGCAGCACGCCGAGCTGATAGACATCGGTGGCGGTGCTGATGGCGCCGCCGTCGATCTGCTCGGGCGCCGCATACGCGCGCGAGAGGAAGCGCGCGTGCAGCACGGTCTGTTCGGCGGCGCTCTCGTCATCAAGCAGTTTGGCGATGCCGAAATCGAGCAGGTGCGGATGCCCCTCGACATCGACCAGCACGTTGCCGGGCTTGATGTCGCTGTGCACGACGAGCTGGCGGTGTGCATGCGCCACCGCTTCGCACAACTGCAGGAACAGCGTGACGCGTGCGGCCAGGCTTGCCTGCGTGCGCTGCGCCCAGTCGGCCAACGGACTGCCGTCGACATATTCCATGACCAGGAACGGCTGGCCCGCCTCGGTGATGCCGCCGTCGAGCAGGTGGGCGATGTTGGGATGGTTGAGGCTGGCCAGGATGCGTCGCTCGCGGCGCAGACGCTCGAGTACCGCGGCGCTGTCCATGCCGCGCTTGATCAACTTGAGCGCGCCGCGCTGGAGGAACCCATCGCCCTGCCGAGTGGCGAGGTAGACCATCCCCATGCCGCCGTGTCCGAGTGGGCGCTCGATCACCCAGTTGCCGATGCGCGTGCCGTGCGGCAGTGGGTCGACGTGTCCGTCGATCTCATTCAGGCGCGCGGCCATGCTGGCGGCGTCAGTGTCGAGCAGACTGGGTTGGCTGCCGCCGAGCAGGTCGCGCAGCTGCGCAAGCGCGCCGGCATCATCGGCGCATTGCTGCACGAGCCATGTCGCACGCTCACCTTCGTCGACGTCGAGCGCTGCACGCAAGAGACCGTAGAGATGGCGGTGTCGATCGAGATCGGCGGCGTCGGTCATGCTTGCTCCGGATGTCGAGGTCGGTCCGTGACAGCCTTGTGCAGACCGAAACTGATCGAGCAGCTCGCGCGCCGGTGGGGCCTCATGCTGCGGTCAGTGGCTGCAGTCTTGCCCGAACCCGCGCATCGGCCTTGGCGAGACCGATGTCGTCGAGGCGGTCGTGGCCATCGGCCAGCTCATGCAGCAGGGCGTCCTGGATTGCGCCGCGCGCGAATGCCTGCGCATAGGGCATGCGCGAGAAGGTCACCATCCAGTAACGCGGCACGAAGCGGTCGGGATGCCGGTCGGCGAGCACGCGGCCGAGTTCACGGCGCAGCAGAAAACCGGGATCGGCAACCGAGTCGCGCATCTCGACATAGTTCTCGAGCGCCATCGCTGCGATCGCGGCGGCATTGGGTCGACGTCGGCGCTCGAACTCGGCGAAGATCCACGCCGAATCCTCATCGTGCGCCGCGAACAACTCGGCCAACTCGACCGCATCCTCGAAGCCGCAATTCATGCCCTGACCGTGGAACGGCACGATCGCATGGGCGGCATCGCCGAGCAGCAGAGCGCGACGGTCCAGATGCCAGTGGTCGAGATAGAGCGTCGCCAGCGTGCCGACCGGATTGCCGGAAAAATCCGCGTCAAACTCGGGCAGCATGGGCAACAGGTCGGCGAAGTCGCGCTCGAACAGCGCACGTGCCGCGCCGGCATTGTTCACTTGCGCAAAACTCGGTGCGCCCTGATTGGGCAGGAACAGCGTGACCGTGAAATGGCCTTCTGCATTGGGCAAGGCGATGCACATGTAATTGCCGCGTGGCCAGATGTGCAGGGCGTTGGCTTCGATCGCGAAGGCCGTCGCGGCGTCGGCAGCGCCGCGCGAGGGAATCTCCAGTTCCTTGTAACCGTGGCCGAGTTCCTCGATGCGCTCGCCCAAGGCCTGCGCGCGGTTCATCGCGGCGCGCAGCGACGAACCAGCGCCATCGCAACCGAGCACGAAGGGCGTCTGATGCGTGTGCGTCGCGCCGCTGGCTTCATCGACCAGTTGCAGGGTCACCTCGTCGGCAAATCGCGCATCGTGCAGACGCTGCTCGAACCGGAAGCGCGCACCGGCACGTTCGGCGGCATCGATCAGGGCGATGTTGAGGCGGCCACGACTGAGCGACCAGATCACCTGGCTGTCGTCGCGTCCATAGCGCAGCAATTCGCAATGCCCATCGCGGTGGTGAACCATGCGTCCACGCATCATCACCGCCAACCGCATGACTTCCTCACCCAGCCCCGCGAGTCGCAATCCGTGCAGGCCACGCTCGGCCAGTGCCAGATTGATCGAGCGTCCACCTGCGTAGCCAGCCACGCGCGGATCACGGCGCCGTTCGAATACCTCGACCGCGAAGCCGCGTTGCGCGAGCAGGCAGGCGAGCAGGGCTCCGACCAGACCGCCGCCGACGATCGTGACTGCTGGTGACGCGGGATTGGGCATCGTGGTGGATCCTCGAATGCGGGCGAGCATGCCGCAAAGCGGCAGTTGCTGGCGAGTCGGGTGCGCTCACGCGGAGATGGGCCGCCTCGCGATGATCGCAAAGCTGTTGAAAGGCGTGCCCTGCCACAAAGGCTGCACCTGTGCGCTCAGGCCGGCGACCTGCAGCGGCGCGTCGATTTCCTCGCGCGTCGGAAAGTGCAGGGCCGGGCTGGCGATCCAGCCGATGGCGTGGATGAAACGTTCTTCGAGCTGGGTCAGACGAAACCGCCAGCCCGGCGTGCGCAGCACGCTGCGCACGATCAGCAGCGCGCCGGGCGCCACGCGTGCTGCGGCTTCCTGCAGCAGCGCGGCCTGTTCCGCGCGCGGCAGGTAGTGCAGCACGTCGAGCAGGGCGACATGCCCGGAAAATGCGGGCAGGCTCTGTGCGCGTTCGTCGTCGAGCCGAAACTGCACGAGTCCCGCGGCGGCGTCGCGCGCGGCAGCGATCTTGCCGGCATCGAAATCGAGGCCGTGATAGGTGCCGTGCCAGCCACACTCGCGCAGGTAGAAGCCGAGCAAACCCAGACCGCAACCGATGTCGAGCAGCGGAATCGTGCCGCCATCGATCCAGGTCGCGGCGGCGGCAAACACCGGATCGTGGCGCAGCTTGCCGCGCGCATAGCCGGCATGGCTGCGGCGGGCGAAGCGCTGCGCGATGCGTTCGATGGCATCGCTGTCGGCTCGGAGTGGCATCCGTGTTCCCATGCGGCGGGGGCTTGAATGTACCCGAGCCGACCACGACCGCAAGACCAGCCGATCGGTGCCGATGACGCATTTGCCACAGCCTGCTATGCTCTCGCGCTTTTTCATGCGGAGTGTGTCGTGAACGTCGAGGCCAACAAGGTCGTTTCCTTCCATTACAGCGTCAGCGATGGCGGCAGCGAGCCGGTCGACTCCTCGCGTGAGCGCGGCCAGCCGTTGAGCGTGCTGATCGGCCACGGCAACATCATTCCGGGACTGGAGCAGGCCTTGCTCGGTCATGGCGTGGGCGACACCTTCGAGGTCAGCGTCGAGCCGGCGCAGGCCTATGGCGAGCGCCGTGCGAACTTCACCCAACGCGTGCCCAAGAAGTATTTCCAGCAGGGCGAGCGCCTGCGCCCGGGCGACATCACCGTGCTGCACACGCGCGAAGCCGGTGCCCGCACCGTGGTCGTGCACAAGGTGGGTTCGAGCGTGATCGATGTCGATCTCAACCATCCGCTGGCTGGCAAGACCCTGCGTTTCGATGTCGAGATCACGGACATCCGCGACGCCAGCGAAGAGGAAATCTCGCACGGCCACGCGCATGGTGCGGGCGGTCACGAGCATTGATCCGCGCTTGACGCCGATCGTGCGATGATCGGCGTCCCGTCTTGCTGGCACTGCCTGCCATGACCGGTCTGTCATTGCCGACCCCGCTATCGCCGCGCGAACGTCGCGAGTTCTGGTGGTTCATGCTGTTCGCCGCGCTCTTGATCGGCGCCGGCATCGGACTGCGCGATCCCTGGCCGGCCGACGAGCCGCGCTTCGTGCTGGTTGCGCGGCAGATGATCGAATCGGGCAACTGGCTGTTCCCGCATCGCGGCATCGAGCTGTATTCGGACAAGCCACCGCTGCTGTTCTGGTTGATGGCCGGCACGTTCGAACTGCTGCGCTCCTGGCGCATCGCCTTCCTGCTGCCGTCCCTGCTCGCGAGCCTCGCCACGCTCGCCCTGGTGTGGGACCTGGGCCGGCGCCTGTGGAACCATCGCGCCGGTCTGTACGGCGCGATCGCGGTGCTGTTCGTGCTGCAGTTCATGTATCAGGCCAAGCGCGCGCAGATCGATCCGCTGGTGACCTGCTGGATCACGCTCGCCAACTGGGGCTTGCTGTTGCACTGCCTGCGTGGCCCGAATTGGCGCGCGTACTGGCTCGGATGTTTCGCTGCGGGCCTGGGCGTGATTTCCAAGGGCGTGGGTTTCCTCGCGCTGCTGATGCTCCTGCCGTATGCCTATGCCCGCCTGCGCAACTGGCCGGGCGTGACGCACACCGCGCACTCGGCCTGGCGCTGGAGTCTTGGCGCGCTCGCCTTCCTTGCGCCGATCCTGCTCTGGGGCGGCGCGGTGCTGATTGCGGCGCATCTGCACGGCGCACCCGAGTACGCCGCCTATGTCGATGACCTGTTCCTGCGCCAGACCGCCAAGCGCTATGCGGCTTCGTGGGCGCATGTGCAGCCGTTCTGGTATTTCCTGCCGGTGATCGTGTTCAACTGGTTTCCGCTGTCACTTGCCTATCCGGCGCTGCTGCCGCGCTGGTGGCGCGATCTGCGCGACCGTGAGGCGCGCGTGATGCTGCTCTTGGCATGGTCGGCGCTGCTGCTGGTGTTCTTCAGCATCCCCAGCGGCAAGCGTGATGTATACCTGATGCCAGCATTGCCGATGGTGGTGCTGGCAATGGCACCGCATTGGGAGACGCTGTTGCGATCGCGCGCCCTGCGCATCGCCGCGTTCACGATTGCCGCCCTGCTCGGCGCATTGCTGCTGGGTGTTGGTGCCTGGGCTGCGCTGGGACATTGGCCGCGTTTCGAGAAATTGCTTGAACAGCGCGAGCTCGAAGACATCGCCGGCGCAGTGTGGGGCATGTTCCTCGCGGTCGGTGCAGGCTTCGTGCTTGCGGCGTTGTTTCTGCGCCCACGGCGCGGCGTGCAGGCGCTGCTCACGGGTCTTGCCGGTCTGTGGCTGGTGTGGAGCCTGTGGGCCACGCCCTTGCTCGATGCATCGAGTTCGGGCGCAGCGATCATGCAGCGCGCCCGCACGCTGGCGGGTGCCGACGTCGAGCTGGGCTTGGTCGCGTGGAAGGAACAGAATCTCTTGATGGCGCAAGGCCCGGTGCGCGATTTCGGTTTCCGCGCGCCGTGGACGACCCAGTTTGAACGTGCCACGCACTGGCTCGCCGAGGATACCGCGCACCGGCGCATCTTCATTCTTGAGCAGGCCATGCGCGAGATGGGCGCGTGCGTCGACGCCAGCCACGCCGTGCATGTGGGTCACGCCAATCGCCGCGAATGGATGCTGCTGCCCGCCGTGGCCGTGGTCGTCGGCTGCGTGCCGGCGGCCAAGGACAATGGCGACGGCGAAGAGCCTTGAACAGGGCAGGTACGCTTCTTGGATGCCTGATGAAACTTGCGATCGACCTGCGGGAAATGAACACGGCCCGCTATTTCCCCTAGACTCGCCGTATCGAATGCGAGGTGCGCGATGGAATCGGATGCATCTGTCGACAACGCAGCGGCAGCGCCGCCGCTCGACCCGATCGAGGCGCGCATCCTCGGCTGCCTGATCGAGAAGGGCGCGACCACACCCGAGGTCTATCCACTCACGGTCAATGCGCTGGTTGCTGCGTGCAACCAGAAGACCAGTCGCGAGCCGGTGATGCATCTGGAAGTTGGCACAGTCGCGCACACCCTGCGCGTGCTCGAAGGCAAGGGCCTGGTCAAGGTGGCGCCATCTTCGCAGCGTGCGCTGCGCTACGAGCATCGCTTCGAGTCGCGCTGGAATGTCACCGCGCGCCAGCGCGCGGTGCTGTGCGTGATGCTGCTGCGTGGGCCGCAGACGCCTGCGGAACTCCTCACGCGCTGCGATCGTCTCGCCGATTTCCACTCGCTCGACGCGGTGCGCGACACGCTCGAACATCTGCTGCAACGTGATGAGCCCTTGGTGACTTCCTTGCCGCTCGCGCAGGGTCAGCGCGAGATTCGCTACATGCATCTGCTCGGTGGTCCGCTCGATCTGGAAGCGCTGGTTGCGGCCGCGCCGCCCCTGCGCGAGAGTGCCGCGGGCGGCCTGAGCGAGCGCGTCGCAGAACTCGAAGCCGAGATCGCGAGCCTGCGCAGCGAAGTGGAGGCTTTGCGCCAGCGTCTGGACGCGGTCGGCGCCTGACCCGCATTGCCCGCGTCCGACATGGCTTTCGGGATATGGGAATTGCGGGCCCGGCGCGTCAGACTCGCGCTTTCCGATCTGCCATGAGGAAAGCCAGATGAAGCTTGCCCCGACGCTCGCCAGCGCACTCCTCGCCATGGCACTGGCCGGTCCTGCCTGCGCGGTCGCCGCGCCAACGAAGAGCACGCCGTCTGCGAGCACGTCGAGCGCAAGCAGTGTCGAAGCCGCCACGCGCGGCCTGCAGCATGTTCCGGGTTTCTTCGATCTCTGGCGCGATCCGGCCAAGGGTCGCTTGATCTTGGGCATCCATGAGTTCGATCAGCCGTTCCTGCTGATGACTTCGCTGCCCTGGGCGCTGGGTTCCAACGACATCGGACTCGACCGCGGCCAGAGCAGCGAGTCGCATCTCATGGAGTTCCGCCGCGTCGGCGCGCGCGTGCTGCTGGTCGAGGACAACACGCGCTTTCGCGCGCAGTCGGACAATTCCGAAGAAGCACTGAGCGTGCGTCAGGCCTTCGCCGAATCGGTGTGGTGGGCGGGTGATGTGGTTGCCGAGCGCGACGGCCTCGTGCTCGTCGATGTCGGCTCGCTCCTTGCCGCCGATCGTCATGGCATTGCCGCCCAGCTCGCGCGCAGCGGGCAGGGCAAGTACGAGGTCGATGACAAACGCAGTGCCTTGCTCGCGGCCGAGGCCAGGAGTTTTCCAGACAACACCGAACTCGAAGCCTTGCTCACCTTCAAGGGCGCGGGTGAGGGCAAGTTCGTGCGCGACGTGGCGATGGATACGCAAAGCCTCAGCCTGCACCAGCACCTCAGTCTCGTGCGCCTGCCCAAGCCCGGTTACGTGCCGCGCGACTATCACCCGGCTTCGGGCGGCCTGAGCGTGTCGTGGTACGACTACGCGCAGCCGCTCGCGGCGAGCATCGAGCGTCGCGTGCAGCCGCGCTTTCGTCTGGAAAAGACCGACGCCGCCGGGCACGTCAGGAAACCGATCGTGTTCTACCTCGATCGCGGCACGCCCGAACCCGTGCGCTCGGCCTTGCTCGAAGGCGCCAACTGGTGGCGCAGCGCGTTCGAGAAGGCCGGCTTCAAGGATGCCTACCGCGTCGAGCTCTTGCCCGCGGGCGTCGATCCGATGGACGTGCGCTACAGCCTCATCACCTGGGCGCATCGCGCCACGCGCGGCTGGTCGTATGGCATGCCGATCGTCGATCCGCGCACGGGCGAGATCATCCGCGGCAACGTCACGCTCGGCTCGCAACGTGTGCGGCAGGACATCCTGATCGCCGAAGCATTGCTCGCGCCCTACGACAAGCCCGATGCCGCAGCACTCAAGAACGAGGCCGAGCAGGCCGCGCTTGCGCGACTGCGCCAGCTCGGCGCCCACGAAGTCGGCCATGCGCTCGGCTTTGCGCATAATTTCTCGGCGAGCCGTCACGGCAACGGCTCGGTGATGGACTATCCGCATCCGCTGATCAAGCTTGGTGCGGATGGGCGTCTCTCGCTCGCCGATGCCTATGGGGTTGGCGTCGGGCCGTGGGACGACTTCATCGTCGCCCACGCCTACAGTCAGTTCGCGCCCGCACAGGAACAGACGGCACTCGCAAAATTGCGCGCCGACATCGTCAAGGCGGGCTATGGATTTCTCGCCGATCAGGATGCGCGCAGCCCCGGCGATGCCGAGCCCGATGGCCTGCTGTGGGACTCCGGCCCCGATTCGTTGCAGACCTTCGATGCTCTGATGAAGGCGCGCCGCGTGGCGCTCGCGAACTTCTCGATCGGCGTGCTGCCGCCCGAGCGCCAGAGCGGTGAATTCGAGGCGCGCCTGGTGCCGCTGTATCTTCTGCATCGCTACCAGACCGAGGCGGTCGCGCGTTTGCTCGGTGGCGCGAGCTACGCCTACGCCAGCGCCGCCGATCAGCGCGCCGGCGCCACGCCGGTGGCGGCCGCAACGCAGCGCGAGGCACTCAAGCGTCTGGTCGCGAATTTCAGCGCCGACGAACTCGCCTTGCCCGCCAACGCGCTTGCGCTGATGACGCCGCCCGGCAACGAGTATTCACGCAATCGCGAATACTTCAGTACGCAGATGGCGCCACTGTTCGATCCGCTGTCGGCCGCCGAAGCGGCAACGGCGCAGACCACGACCTTCCTGTTCGCGCCAGAACGCTTGAATCGTCTGGCCTGGCAGCACGCGCGCGATGCGCAGCAGCCGGGCATCGATGACCTGCTTGCCGCCGTGTTCGCCGGCAGTTGGAATCAGTCGCCGCGTGATGGCACGGCAGCGGCAGTGCAGACCGCTGCAAACTGGGTCGTGCTCGATGCGCTGCTGCACGCACTCGATGAGGGCAAGCTGCACGCGCAGGTCGATGCGGCAGTTCGCGCGTCACTGGGGGCGTGGCAGACGCAACTTGCCGCCCATCGTGGCACTGCGGCCGACCATGCAAGCCGCATCGCCGCCGCCGACCTCATCAAACGCTATCTCGCCGATCCCAAATCGGTCAGCCTGCGGCCCTTGCCGAAGATTCCACCCGGCGCACCGATCTGAGAAATCGGGTCAGGTTCATTTTCCCGTGAGTTCGCGGCAGAATTCGGCTGCCATGCAGAAGAAGATGGTTCTCCGCTTAGTTGCACCACTGCTGCTCGCATGGCTCACCATCGTTGTCGCCGTCCATCTTGGTGTTTGGGCAATGCTGAAGGAAGTACTGCGCCTCTGCGCAAGAGGTCATCTGTGAGCACATGGTGCGACCGTCGCACTTGAAGGATGGTGCTGGCAAGGCCGTCGCCGCTTTGGCAGCGGAAGCCTCAGGGGCTCGTATCGTGAAATGCGAGTACCCGTACGCGCCGATCGCAGCAACCACCAGAAGAGTGAAGATCACACCGATTGGCCTTGCGGTGTGCCCAGAGCGTTCGGGAGATCGAGACCGGCGAGGTGCTGCCTTTTGCCCAGGGCGCATGATGCGGATTGCCCGCACCTTGCCGTTATGGCCTGTCTCTGTCTCAAAGGATATGAGCTCTCCGATGCGGGGGCGCCCACCGCCTCTCGGGAACGCGGAGACGTGAACGAAGACGTCCTCGCCACCATTGGCCGGCGCAATGAAGCCGAAGCCACGGTCGTCGTTCCATTTTGTCAGAGTGCCATGGGTGCGCATCAGAAAGGTCTAACGCCCGAAATCAGCGGCGAGCAGGTGGGCGTCCGCTGGATTGGGATGCTAGTCCGCGGCACGACCCAACCCCGACCACGCCTGCCAAGTGCCGACAAAATGCACCACACCAATGGCAAGGCAAATTGCAGAACTCCAGCACCAGAAGGCAACCCCGTTCCGCCCAGGCGCAACCATCGCAAGCCAGAAACCAGCGACAGCGCGCAAAAGGTAGATTCCAGTGATGACGCATAGTCCCAGACGTACAAGCGGGAGCCTGGGGATAACGCCAGCACCCGACAATGCGTACAGCGACCATGCCGAAAGCACCAGCACCATGAAGGTAGTGATGAACGCAGGACGCCAGCTACCAGTGGCAGCAAGTTGAGCCATGCGCTCGCCCGCGCCGAAGAAGCGGTACCACGAAGCGCCAAAGACGATGCAACCGACATGCAGCAGGGCGGCAAGGCCGCTCAACGTTGCACCGATGACAAGTAGCAGATTACCCATACGCTTCAACTGGCGGCCCAACGCCGTGTTCAGCGGCGCAGGGCCGCGGTGGTTGGTTGAAACGTACGACGTCCCCGGCGTCCGCTGCAACACATAGTTAGATTGAAGCGCGCGAAATAGGCGGCTCCCGGTCGCCCCAGCCGGTACAAATGCTACTGTCAGCGCCAACCACGACATACGCGAACGACTCTTCGTCTCCGCGCGGCGGAATGCGCCAGTAGTGGAAATGGTTTCCTGCTTCCGCAAATCGCCCAACGTAGGTTAGGTGGTCCTTCCCTCTGTGCGCGATGCGCCGGGCGCTGGTCGTGCAGTGCAGCAGCTACTACGCCTGGCAATGCCAAGTGAATCCAGAGACGCCGCTCAAACGACGGGATACAGGATGTCGCCGAAGTCCACTTCCGGATGGTCGAGCATCAGGTCGAGAATGAGCGGGATCACCGCCATCATGATCGCGGCGCCGTCTTTCACCTGGGCACGGTTCGCGCTGCTGTTCCAGGTCGCTCCGCCATGCACCAACTGGTTGCGCAGCACATAGAGACGGTCTAACACGATCGACAACACGATGGCCGTGTTGCCGGCCATGACCGAAGCCAGCGCCAGTTTCTTGCTGGCGGTGAACTTCTCCTCCCAGCGACCACTGGAATCGTGCTCGCGCAGTGCCTTCCAGAAGGGTTCGAACACGAACTTGTTTTCGATCAGGGTGCGGATCGGCCCGCTGAACTGCCCGAAGACAAGCTGGTGCAATCGCTTCCCGCCATCCGCGCCCAGCAACGCTTCGATGAAGTGGGCGAGTCGACCCCGTTCGTTCTCGTCATGGCCGAATTCCTTGGCATACGCCGCGTTGAAGGCGATCCAAAGGAAAATGAATCGGGCGTCGAAATCTTCTTCCTCCAATTCCGCACGATGCAGCCAGCTGATGGCGCGATGAAGCCGGACCCGCTGCGGTTCAGCATGCCGTTCAGGGTCTTTCTTGGGCTTGGCTTTCAGCGTCTTTGCCACCCCTGCTGTCTTCACCGCCTGCGCAATAAGCTTCGGATAATGTCCGCGGAACTGGCAGCAGTCCAGCGCAAATCCATCGGACGTCGCGTCGGTATGTCGCATCATCTGCGACCGTCCAGCGTGAAGATTGCAACCGAATTGCATGGACGTGCTTTGAGACGCCTAACAGACAAGAGGGTTTTGGTTTCCGTCGAAAATTGGGCCGGGCGCGTTCAAACGCCAAGCCCCACACAATCCTGATACGAAGGCCAAAATGATCACTGGCAAATCACAGCATGAATGGTCGAACGGATTGCGCGATCAGACCCGCAAAGCATTGTTTGACCTACTGCCGTCCCCAGACGGACGTCTTCACATGAAGCACATCGATGGCGGTTTCGGATCGTTTGAGTTGCTCGATCTGTTGAAGGGCAAGTTCATACTTCGCCTGAAAGACAATGCAGGCGAGCGGACTTTCGCCAATGCGGAAGAAGTCATCTCCGCAGGCTGGGCAGTGGACTAGCTGATTCAATCGGCAGTCACTGGATGATGCCGCCGCACCATGCAACGGCATCTCAGATCTGGGAGTGAGCGGCGATGACCGAGAAGTTGTCGGAAGCACCGGCGGCCAATACGGCGGTGCGCGCGGCGTGCACCAGCGTGAGCGAATCGGAGTGCTCGGCGATGAGGTCGCGCCAGCGAGCGTCACCCAGTATGTCGTGGACGCCATCCGTGCACAGCACCAGCAGATCATTCGGCGCCAGCGTCAACGTCTCGCGGTGGATGGCAAAGTCGGACTCCAACGAATCGGCGACCAGACAGTCCGAGAGCGCGCCGTAGAGACTCGCGTATTCCGTCATTGCGTCGGCGTCGCCGGCATCCCGCAAGCGCTGCAGCTCTGTATGGTCGCGGCTGAGTTGGCGGACGCTCCCGTTGGCGCTGCGCAGGTAGGCGCGGCTGTCGCCGGTATTGAGGATGGCGATACGGCTTCCCTTGATATGCGCCGCCACAAGAGTCGTCGCGCTGCCGTGCATCTGCGGACGATGTGCGAGTTCAGCGCAAAGACGTGCGTGGGTTTCGCGCACATGGCGACCGTTGAAAAGACCTTCCTGACACCAGTCGGCGTGTTGTTGCAGCACCTTTGGAAGTTCGTTCAGGACGAACTGACTGGCAAGCTGCGCGTTTGGGCTCGCGGCGACGCCATCGGCAAGGGCGACAAGCACCTCTCCGTCAAGAGCGACATGCTGCGAACGGAGGTTGGCGGATTGCCGGACGTCGGCTCCCACCAGCAGGGCGTCCTGTTGTCGATGGGGCATCCCCCGGTGCATGCAGTACGCGATGCGGATTGACATGGATGTGCCGGACTCCTCAGCGGTCGGGGGAGCTGCTTCGCGTCACAGTCGCGCCGGATTCCTCCAATGTCATCAACCGCACCATGGCTCGGGTATCGCGCTCGCAGTAGGCGAGCAACTGTTCCCTCAACGCATCACGACGATGAGCTGGCGTTTCGGAACGGATGGCTTCCATGTATGCGGATTGCGCCTCGGAGCCATCGCCGATGGTCAGGTCTGCATAGGCGAGTTCGGGAGCGAGCGTCGGCAATACCGCCTTGATCGACCAGGAGCCGCGCATGTCACGGTGGTAATAGTGCTCCCGATACAGAGGCAGCAAGTCGACCATGCGCTCGATCACTCGCAGCAACGCTTCGCTCCGGTCAGGAAACATCCCTGCGAGATCTCTCAGGCGTGAGGCTTCGAAACCCTTGTTCCATACGATGATCGGCCCCTCTTCCGCGACGGCCTCGAGCAGGTGGTCGATGAAGGTCGCCAATGGCGACTCGCCCGAAAGATCCAGAAATCCGGTGTGGCTGATCGCGCCGGATGCCGCCTCGCTGTGACAGGAAAATTGGAAAGGCAGCGATTGGAACGGACGCGTGCCCAACCAGCGCGGAATCACGAAGCTGATGGTTTCGAAGTCGAGAAAGAACCGTGGATACGGAATCGCCACAAGGATGCGCCGGAACTCCTCCGACACATAGGTCTGCTCGGTGCGGGTCGCCGCCGCAATCCTTTTCAGCAGACCATTTGGAAGCTCGCTATCCGGCACGTCGCGCAGATCGCGGTAGCCCGCTTCCTGAAGACGCTCGATGAGTGCACCTGCCCGCGGCAGAAGATCGACCGGATATTGCGCCGGCGCGGCCTCACCGGACTGGCAGTGACTCAGGAACGGGCAACCGTAGGGGGTGGAGCAGTGCCTCCCGGTGCTTATCCCCGGCATCGGCTCTATGGCAACTTTCTTCAATGTCGCCACGATGACCGGGATCTCAGGCTGCAGTGCCTCCACAGCCTCGGTGATGTCAACCTGCGTCAAAAGCCCGGTGTAGTCACCGGCCGTCGTATAGACGAACTGGTTGTCCACATGTGCCAACATAACCTTGCGGACGTGGCGACCTGCACCGCGCGCCACCCAGGTCTGGACCGCGCAATCCCAGATGTGTTCGCCCTTGACCGATGTGGTCGACTTCACCTCGATCAGCGTATCGCCATCTTCTCCGCGCTGAAATGCATCGACGCGCACGCGCACGTCCTCATGCGAAAATGCTGGCTCGAACAACATCGGAAATTCCGTGTGCGGCCGCTCAAGTGCCGCCTGCGTTTCCGCCAACGCTTCGCGCACATGCAGATGATCGGCAGTAATCAAGAGGCCGCCACCGAGCAGGTCGCGAGCGAGTTCGCCGAACCGAGTGCCCTCGTCGAGGCGCGTTTGGGCGGCTCCACCCCAACGCGCCGTCTCTGGTTGATTCAACTCCAGCCACAGTCGCTTTTGGCACTGTCGACCGGACTGGATGCGGGACTTCGAGAGACGCGGGGTCATCGATTCTTAATCCTCCAGTGAGTGAACTCTTTGGAGGATGCGTTGGCGGGATCCGTGCGAGTGACCTTCTTGAGCGTCTTCGGAAATCCTGCCAACTCAACGAATTTCACGCCGCCTCCTATGCCGGAAGGGTGATGCTCCAGGTAGTCGCGCATGTCGGAGAACTTGCCGCCAGGAAGGGATCGCGTGTATTCGAGGCAGTCCGTGAAAGCCGGCGTCTTAGGGGCAATCAAGACCAATGTGCACTGAAGGTCAGCGCGGTTGATGGCCCCCGATGCGACGATGATCCGATCGAGCCGAATCAACTTGCGTGCAAGCTGCACCTTGTCGAATGAGGCGTCCCCCTTCGCCTCGATGCACAGCAGGAAAACATTGCTGTCAGTGGCAAACACCACGAGCAGATCGAGATCCTCCTGGATGCCGATCACGGGTCGCAGGGAATCGTCGGGCAACCCGTCATCCAGCAAACCCATTTGGTCGCAAGCTATCTCTTTGTTGCATGCGAGCAGCAGTGCAACATGCAACCAATCGAGGTGGTAGTCCATGCTGGCGAACACGCATCGTGCGCTCGCGTCGAGCCCCGACTTGGCAAACCGGTCCTTGAGCGCGCGCTCCATCTCGACGGACAACCAGCGGTCGGCGTTGTCTTCGTACGCGCCGGTTGCGCCGAGATAGGCGAAGCGCATCAAGTGATCGCGTTCCTTGGCGTTCAACTGTTTAAGGTTTTGCACAAGCAGCGAAGCGAACGAGTTCATGCGGGGCAGCAGTCCGGATTGGCGGAAGGGGGATGGAATGTAGATCAAGGAGGCGACATCCTGTGTCGCAATGCATCTCCAGGCGCAAGCGCGCCAGAAAGGTGCGCGGGCGAGTTCCCGGAGCCTTTCGTGACTTCGAATGTACAACGCCATGTCATCGTCTGGGCTGCCCGCCGCCTTGATCGCGCGCGGATTGACCGGCGCGCATCGTGGCGAAAAGTGTTTGCGTGATCGAGCGGTGTTAGGTCGTGTCGTCGACAACGGGCCGCGCACGCATCCTGCGTGCAGGGTGTGGGGGTGAGCGCGCACTCGGCGCCCCGGAAATCGTGGGCGGCATCTTGGCCGTCTGACTAGATCATCCACGGATTTCGGCCCAAGGAACCGCCCGACCGGCATCGCCATTTCCGGCGAGGTCCGGCATGGATTGGCAATCCTGTGCCTGCATCTGGAAGGTCGACGTACGGATGGCGGGTTTACGGTATGCGTTGTGGTGCAATTTACCACTTGGGCGCATACGCGGCATCTGGCGCCAGATTGTTGAAGCGCGCGCACTCGCCGCGGAACAGGAGTTTCACCGTCCCGGTCGGTCCCTTGCGGTGCTTGCCGATGATGACCTCAGCGACACCACGTTCCGTCGATTCGCGGTTGTAGTACTCGTCGCGATAGATGAAGAGGATGACATCGGCATCCTGCTCGATGGCTCCGGACTCCCTCAAGTCCGCCATCATCGGCCGCTTGTCCTCGCGATGTTCCAGCGCCCGGTTGAGCTGCGACAGCGCAATCACCGGTACATTCAATTCCTTTGCCAGCGCTTTCAAGTTGCGCGATATCTCTGAAATCTCGGCATTCCTGTTTTCGCGAGTCGAGGGTGTCTGCATCAGTTGAAGATAGTCGACGACGATCAATCCAAGGTCATGCTCGCGCCGCAAGCGACGAGCGCGGTTGCGAAGCTCCAAGGGTGACAGCGCGGGAGTGTCGTCGATGTACAGGGGCGCTTGGTGCAAGACGGAGATCGCGTTCGTCAGCCGAGGCCACTCTTCCTCCGCCAGTTCGCCGGACATCAGGTGCTGCTGGTTGATGCGGCCGCGCGCGGCCAGAAGGCGAAGCGAGAGTTGCGCGGAGGACATCTCCATCGAGAACACGACCGTAGTGGTGCCGTGCGCCACGGCCGCATGCTCGGCGATATTGAGTGCAATCGCTGTCTTTCCCATGGCCGGACGCGCGGCAATGATGACCAGATCCGAAGGCTGCAGTCCGGTGAGAATCTTGTCCAGGTCGGTGAATCCCGTGGACAAGCCGATCGGCTTGTCCGGATGTTTGTGGCGGTGATAGATGCTTTCGACGACTTCACGAATGCCCTCGCGCACAACGATCGGACCACCGCGGCCTCGACTTCCAAACTCGGCGATGCGGAATATCTTCTGTTCGGCGATATCGATCACATCACGCGCCGACTTGCTTGACGGCTCGAACGCCTCGCCGGCAATTTCGCTGCTCGCATCGATCAGCCGCCGCAGCAGCGCCTTGTCCCGGACGATCGCGGCATAGGCGCCGATATTGGCGGCGCTCGGCGTTGAATTGGCCAGTTCGATGATGTAGCTGGCTCCGCCGGTGCTTTCCGCACGTCCTTGGCTGTGGAACCAATCACCGAGCGTGACTGCGTCATGACTCACGCCTTTTGCGGAGAGGTCGACGATGGCGCGGTAGATCATCTGGTGGATCTTGTCGAAGAAGTCGTCAGCGACCAGCACATCACCGACGATTTCCAGCGCGGCAGGCACGAGCATCAAGCCGCCCAATACGGCCTGCTCGGCCTCGATCGAATGCGGCGGAACGCGTACCAATGACACCTTTGTACGCCGAGTTGTCACGACTCTTCCTTCTTCAGGCCTTCGAGGCCGACCGGCTGCTGAGTGGGCGGCTGGCGGTCGCGATGGAATCGGCCCCGGGTTGCCGAGCTTGCTTGCATGCCAGAGAAGCATTGCGGGAAATGGAAAATGGGCGTGATCATCCGACGACAAATCCGATGGGACGGTGGCGCGCTTCCTGTTTGATGGCTACTTCGCCGGTGAGCAGTTCCACCAAACGCGCGGCGGTGGGTGCCTCGCCCGTGACATGCAGCTGTCGGAGGGCATTGGCGAAATCGCCGGGCGTCAAAAGGCCGAGAGAATCGACCCGGTGGATCGCATGTGAGTTGTCTTGATCGGTGGCATCCGAAGCAACGCGAAGGAGCATCGCGCGACGCTGCTCGCGACGCAGGTAGTCAAACTTGATCTTGAAATCGAAACGGCGCAGCGAGGCGCGGTCCAGTGTGTCGACTAGATTGGTAGACGCGACCAGGATTCCGTCGAATGCTTCCATCTGCGTCAGGAATTCATTGACCTGTGTGACTTCCCAGCGCCTGTCCGCGCGGGCGCGATCGCGCAGGAATCCGTCGGCTTCATCGATGACGAGAATCGCCTCATCCGCCCGAGCTTGGTCGAACGCCTTGCGGATGCGCTTTTCGGTCTCACCCACGTACATGCCGAGCAGTTCGGAGCCGCGCTTAACGATGACCGGGCGGTTCAGAACAACACCCAGATGATGCGCGAATGCCGTCTTGCCGGTGCCGGGTGGTCCATGTAGGCAAAGGCGCGCCGATGGATGGCGCAAGAGTCCCTGCTTGATGGACTCGAGGTCGCGATCGGGGTTGAGGAACGCGGGCTCGTAGTAGTCCGGAACTGTTGGCGAGAGCAGTGTCTGCTCCTGTCCCATGGCGCGAGCCGTAGCAAGGATCAGGTCGTGGACGATGATGTCCTGCGTGGTGCCGCGGCCCTTTAGCAATCGCACCACGCGAGACGCCCGCTCCAGCTGCGCAGGAGCAAGCGACTCCAGCTCGGCCAACCGTGCAGCACAGGCGTCCGTCAGAATCTCGGCAGGGAAGTAGCGATCGATGAGCTGTCTTCGGACTGCGCGGCCGGGCGGCTTGAACTCGGCGATGACGTCGAAGCGGCGCAGGAATGCCGCATCCATGCCCGTTATGGTGTTGCAGATCCAGATGGCTGGTACGCGGTTGGTTTCGAGCGTCTCGTTGATCCAGCTCTTGCGAATCGAATCGGGGTCGTACTGTCGCGGGCCGAACCCCGGCGTCAGGGATCCGTCCGCGCTTCCAAAGACATCCTCTACCTCGTCGAAGAGCAGGAGCTGGCGACGACGGTGCGCCAGCACGCTTTGGCACAGCGCATAGGCATGGAATCGGGCGCGGCCCGAAAGCGGCCGACGCTCTTCATTTTCGTTGGGGACCTCGTGTAGATGGCCGCGGACCGCTGCAGCGACCGCGCGCGCGAATTCGGTCTTGCCAGTGCCGGGGGAGCCATACAGGAGGATGTTCACGCCCTTCGATCGCCTTCCCAGCACGCGCAGCAGGTAATCGTGGATCGCGTTCCCTAAAGGATCGTGGGCGAAGTCCGGCATCTGCAGCGTAGGTGGCGGCGACGACCGGACCAGGCTGCGGACAAAGCGCTCTTCGTCGAAGCGCGGTGCAAGGAGCGCACAGAGGACGCGTCGTTCGACCTCGAGGGGATTCAAGGTTTGTTCGAAAGGATTGAGCTGCGCGAAGATGCCCGCGCGGCGAAGGACCCGATCCTCTGACAGCGCCAAGTGCACCTGGGATTGGGTCAAGCCGGACCCGGCGACGATGGCGCGTCTCATGTCCCAGGCGCTCGGCATCACCAGCGCAAACAGGTCACGGAAGTTCTCGATCCGAGTCATGATGATGGCCAAACGCAGCACGATCTGCTCTGCGTCGTTCAATCGCAGCAGGTCGGCCAGCTTTCGAATGTTGCGTGAGAGCAGGTCGGTGGATGCGCTGAGGCGTGCCGCGAGGCGCTTTCGCTGTGCGGCGAAAGCTGCGTTGAGGTCCCTCTCGCGAACCATCCGCCCCTCCATGTCCAGTCCGACGAGGGTCAGCACATCGCTGTCGCGCAGTTCGTCCCGCCGAACCAGATGCTTTGTCCACCGACATCGATCGATCATCCTCAACGCCGCGAGGGCGCCCTCGCAGTGAAGCGGTCCAGCCATGGAAATCTGGCGGAATGCCGGATGCTCCGGATGTTTGCTCCCGAAATCGTCGATACCGGCCATGAGGAAGATTCCAGTTTGGGATCGCCATGGTCCCCCAGAGAACCGACATGTGGTGTCGGTTTCCATTTCGCTTTGCAACGTCATCCGTAGATCTAACGGGCGATAGACTCGCCCTTCCAAGGAGATCCACCATGGCCGACACTTTGCTTCGCCACCTCGACATGCTGAGCCTGATTCCGCCGCTGCCCGGCAAGATCGCGTCGCGCGATCTGCACGCACGGCTGGAGTCACTGGGTTATGGCGTCGACGTTCGCAGCATCGAGCGGGATCTGCACAAGCTCTCGGAGAGATTTCCGCTGGTGAGCGATGAAGCGCGGCCGGCGGGCTGGTCATGGCGATCCGGTCAAAGCCCGCTGCGATTTCCGCGCATGGATGCCGGCACGGCGTTGACCTATGAGCTTGTCGCACGCTATTTGGCGCCCGCCTTCCCCAAGACCATGTTGAAGCGGCTGGAGCCCGATTTCGCGCAGGCTCGGCGCGTGCTCGACGAGTTCAAGGGCTCGCCGCTTGCCCGCTGGTCAAAGCACATCGCAGTCCTTCCAACCGGTTTTCCGCTATTGGCGCCGGAGGTGAAAGATGACGTGAGTGCAATCGTGTACGAAGCGCTACTCAATGGCACGCGCTTCGAGGCCAGCTATCGGTCGGTGGAGGCAGAACGGCCCCGTCGCTACGCGTTCAACCCGCTCGGACTCGTCTATCGTGATGGCGTGCTGTACCTCGTGGCGACGCTATGGGAGTACGAAGACCCACGCCATTTTCCGCTGCAGCGGATCTCCAATCCGTCTCCGCTCGATGTTCCGGCGCGCGTTCCGAAGGGCTTCGATTTCGGTCGCTACGTTCGCGAAGAACGATCCTTCGAATACCCGGCCGGTGACGAGATCCAGTTGGAACTTCGTGTCGATGGCTGGCTGGCGCGCCAGCTGGAAGAACGGCGCCTTTCTTTGAACCAAACGATCCAACCAATCCCAGACCGCGAATGCCTCCGGGTGACGGCAACCGTGCCTTACACAGATCACCTGTTCTGGTGGCTGCGCAGCCTCGGCAGCAGTGTCGAAGTCATGAAGCCAGGCTTGTTGCGGCGACGCCTGAAGGATGAGGCAGGTAAGCTCGCAGACATGTACGGTTTCTAGCGTCGCATTATGTGCTCGGGGCACGCCGGCGCATTCTTGAGACGGAAGTCGGTTGATGTCACGACTCGCGGGGCTTGATGGACGAAGTTCGTTGCGAGATCGGGGTCGGCTTGCGCAGGATCGTGACGGGGCGTGGCGCTCACGAAGAACAGGAGCGTTCCTCTTGACCTCGCGTGCAGGCGCTCCGCGAATCAGGGGTGGTTGGCTCATCGCCTGTTGAATGAGCGTGCGGCGGTGCGAGCGATGCAGCGAATTCAACGCGCGGGCGCGCAGTCGAACGGCAAGACACCATGCAGCCACGGCGCGGTTTGCACGAGCCATGGGCCGGCGAGGGTGAGCGCGGCGCTGAGCACGAGCGCGACCGCGGCGATGCGGCGGTTGCGCGGGTGTGCGCCCCAGCGCGCGACGTGCTGCGCGCCGAAGGCGACCGCGAGCAGCGCGGGTGCGGTGCCGAGGCCGAATGCCGCCATCGTCGCCGCGCCGTGCAGCGCATCCAGTTGAAGCGCCGCGATCAGCAGCACGGTGTAGACGAAGCCGCAGGGCATCCAGCCCCAGATCATGCCGAAGGCAAACGCGCGCGGCGCGCTTGTGACCGGCACGAGGCGCCGACCCAGTGGTGCCAGGTGTGGCCAGAGGCGTCGGCCGATGCCGAAGCTCGGATCACGCAGCACGCCACTGGCCACCGCGGCGCCGAGCAGCAGCGCCGCCGCCGCGAGCACGCGCAGCCCGATGCGCACGGCTTCGACATCGAGCAGGGCAATTACGCCGCCGAGCACGCTGCCGAGCAGCAGCCCTGCGATCACATACGAAGTGACGCGTCCGAGTTGATACAGCACGAGCAGCTCGCGGCGCGGACGACCATCGGCGCCCTTGGCGGTGGCGATGCCTAGCGCGGCCGAGATGCCACCGCACATCACCAGGCAATGCCCACTTGCGGCGAGGCCGAGCAGGAGCGCGGCGAACAGGGTGGGCACGTTGCCGATCATGAGCGTGGTGACTGAGACGACAAGGCGTGGGCGTCGGTCTGTGCGCACGATCCGGATGCCGTGTCGGAACGCTGATCGGCGCTCGTGCAATCTGCAATCCGTGATTGCACTTGATCGTCGTGCACGGCGTGCGATTCCGCAGAACCCCAAGCGCCTTCACCCTGTGCGTCTTGCGCTGCTGCGGCATCCTCATTACATCCATCGCGCATCGAACGTGCAACGACGGAACCTTCGGCACCCTCGCTGCTCGCTGCCCGTGGCGATGCGGATTCAGCGGAATCACTTTCGCTCGGCGTTCGCTCGGGCGCAGGATCGTCGAGCAGGGGCATGAACTTGGGCGTGTCCAGATCATCGAACTGATCGTGATCGACTGCCCAGAAGAAGGCGATGCCGGCGCCGAGCGCAAACAGGATTGACAGCGGGATCATCACCAGCAGGATGTTCATGCCAGCGCCTCGCGTGGCGTGGCCAGCGCTGCCTTTGCATCGTTGCGGCCGATGCGCGTGGCATTGAGCACGACGATGAGCGAGCTCGCCGACATGCCGATCGCGGCGAGCCAAGGCGGCACGAAGCCGAGTGCGCCGAAGGGCACGGCGACGAGGTTGTAGACCAGTGCCCAGCGCTGGTTCTGGCGCAGGATGCGCAGGGTCTCGCGCGCGATGGCGATCGCTTCGGGCAGGGCGGTGAGGCGCGACTGCGCGAGCACGATGTCGCTGGATGCCTGCGCGAACTGGCTGCCGCTGGCGAGGGCGACGGCGACATCGGCGCCCGCGAGCACGGGCGCATCGTTGACGCCGTCACCCACTGCGATCACGCGCGCGCCCTCGCTGCGCAGCCCCTGCAGATGCGCGAGCTTGTCGGCGGGGCTCTGACGCGCCTGCCACCGCTCGATGCCGGCGCGCTGGGCCAGCGCCTCGACCTTGGCCTGGGCATCGCCGCTGAGAATTCCCAGTGCGAGGCCGGCCTCGCGCAGCGCATGGACGGATTCGCGCGCACCCGGGCGCAACTGCTCGTCGATGCGCCATGCCGCGATCATACCGTGCTCATCGGCGAGCACGAGGGCATCGTCATCGAGCGCGGTTTCCGCACGGTCGCCGAGTGCGAAACGCGCGTGACCCAGACGCAAGGCGCGGCCATCGACGCGGCCGCGCAGGCCCTGACCGCCGAGTTCCTCGACGTCTTCGGCGCGACGGAGCGGCGCTGCTTCAGCGGCGGCAACCACGACGCGCGAGAGCGGATGAGTGCTGCTGCGCGCAAGCGCGGCGGCGAGTGCGAGCGCATCGTCGGTCTGCGCGGGCCCGATCGGCTGCAGGCTCGCTTGTGGCTGAGTCAGCGTGCCGGTCTTGTCGAACACCAGATGCGTGGCGCCGGCGAGTGTTTCGATGGCGTCGGCATGCACGACCAGCACGCCGCGTTGCGCGAGCAGGGCGAGTGCGCGCGTGAGCGCGGCGGGCACGGCGAGTGCGAATGCGCAGGGACAGGACACCACCAGCACCGCGAGCGTGGCGGCGAAGGCGCGCGAGGGATCGAACCAGCTCCAGCCGATTGCGGTGAGCGCGGCAAGCGTGAGCACGCGCGCGACGAAGCGTGCGGCCGCGGCTTCACCTGCGCAGGCCAGACGCGGGCGCTCGGTCTGCGCGCGCGTGACGAGTGCGACGATGCCGGCGAGCGCGGTATCGGCGCCGACGCGCTCGACGCGCAGTTGCGCCGGACCTTCGACGACGACGCTGCCGGCAATCAGCTTGTCGCCGCGGCGCTTGGCGAGCGGCGTGGATTCGCCCGAGAGCAGGGCTTCATCGACGCGGCAGTGCGCGCTTTCGAGCACGCCATCGGCGGGAATCGAGCTGCCCTGCGCCAGATGCACGAGATCGCCCGGCACGAGTTCGATTGCGCCGACGCGCTCCTGCGTGCCGTCGCTGCGGATGCGCTGCGCGAACGCAGGCGTGAGGCGCGCGAGCGCATCGCTCAGGTCACCGGCACGGTGGCGCGCCTTGAGTTCCAGATGGCGACCGATCAGAAGGAAGAACACGAACATGCTGACCGAGTCGAAATAGACCTCGTGTCCGCCGGTCATCGCCTCGATCACGCTGGCGCCATAGATCAGCGCGATCGCGATCGCCACCGGCACGTCCATGCCCAGACGGCGCGCGCGCAAGGCGCGCAGGGCGCCGGCGAAGAACGGCTGCGCGGCGTAGAACACCACCGGCGTGGCGACCAGCAGACCGAACCAGCGGAACAGGTCGCGGGTGGGCGTGTCCATCGCCGAGAACGCGCCCAGATACAGCGCGCTCGCATACATCATCGCCTGCATCGCGCCCAAGCCGGCGACGACCAGACGCTTGAGCGCGGTGCGCGATTCGCGCCGGCGCGCATCATCGAGTGCGGCGGCATCGAGCGGCAGCGCGGCATAGCCGGCGCGTGCGAAGGCTTCGACCACGCGTGCGAGTTCGCAACGCTGCGCATCCCAGACGATGCGCGCGCGACGTGCGGCCGCGTTGACCTGCACGAGTTCGACGCCGGGCAGGGCGCCGAGTGCGCGTTCGATCAGCCACACGCAGGCCGCGCAGCGCAGGCCATCGACGAGGAACACGCCTTCGCGACGATCGCCGTCGAGTTCGCGCACGACATGACGGGCAAGATCCGGACGCCGCCAGGTTGCCGCTTCGATCGGCGCATCACTCGCGGGACGCAAGGCCGGTTGCGTGCGCAGGCGGTAGTAGTCGGCCAGCCCGAGTTGGTCGATCCACTGCGCGGCGGCGCGGCAGCCCTGACAGCACACCGGATGACTGACGCCGGCGACCGTGGCATGGATCGTCTCGCCGGCCGGCAGTGCTTCGCCGCAATGCCAGCAGTTTGCGTTCACGGTCGCTCCTGCTCCGCAGGCGGCGCTGCACTCGGCGCGGCGGGTCGGTTCAGCGGCATCTTGAGGATCACCTGCGCGTCCGGCGCGATCGGCTCGTCGGCATGGCGCGCGCCGAGCACGATCATCCAGATGCAGCCCGCGAGCGAACCGACGAGCACGAAGGCGGCGAGCCAGATCACCGGCTCGCGATACCACACCATCCGTGGTGCTTCAGTGCGCGGCGTTGGCGTGCGAGCGTGCATAGACCCACGCGGCGATCAGGCGCGCGTCGGTGTCGGTCAAGCGCGTGCGCCAGGCCGGCATCACGCCGCTGCGGCCATTGCGGATGGTCTGCTCGATGGTCGCGAGGTCGCGGCCATAGAGTTCATCGGCCGTGGTGAGGTTGGGCGCGCCCAGCGCCGGATTGCCGGTGCCGGTCGGGCCGTGACAGGCCGCGCACACCGCGAAGTTTTCTGCACCGAGCTTGGCCTTGGCCGGCGAGTGATCGCGGCCCGAGAGGCTGAGCACGTAGTTGGCGAGATTCTCGATCGCGGCCTTGTCGAGGCTGCTCGAGAACGGCGGCATCGTGCCGTGGCGACCATCGAGGATGCTGGTGAGCAGGGTGGCGCCGTCGCCGCCGTAGATCCAGGTCGCATCGATGAGGTTGGGCGCGCCGATCACGCGGTTGCCGTGGCCCTCGCGCCCATGACAGGCCGCGCAGTTGTCGATGAACAAGCGCTCACCCATGCGCGTGGCGGTGCTGTCGGCAGCGAGCGCATCGACCGGCTTGCCGGCGAAACCGGCGAGGATCGGATCGAGCTTGGCGCGATTGGCGGCAGTGTCTTGGGCCAGTTGCTTGTGCGAAGTCCAGCCGAGCGAACCCTTGCTCGAACCAAAGCCCGGATACAGGTACAGATAGGCGAAGCCGATCACGAACATCGCGCCCGACATCACGATCCACCACAGCGGCAGACGGTTCATGCCTTCGCGCAGCACGCCATGCGCCCACACGTGACCGGTGGTGCCATCGGGCAGGGTCGGAATCTTCACGCGCGGTCCCCACAGGAACAGGAACAGCGTGATGCCGAGGTTGAACACGATGAGGAACATGATCCAGCCGGACCAGAACGGACTCATTGCGATTGCTCCTCATCGTCCATCGGGATGCGCGCAAGCGCGTCATACTTCTGCTTGTGACGAGCGTTCCAGACCCAGATCCAGATGCCGATGAAACTGAGCATCGAGGCCACGGTCACCACGCCGGCGAGATTGCCCCAGAACGGACTGAGCGTCATGGCGCGGCCTGCTGCGGTTTGGCATTGGTCGGCTCGTTGGCGATGCCCAGCCCCTGCAGGTAGGCGACCACCGCATCGAGCTCGGTCTGACCGCTGACCGCGGCCTTGGCACCGGCGATGTCGGCATCGCTGTAGGGGTCGCCGAGGAAGCGCAGCGTGCGCATGCGCGCGGCGATGTCATCGCCATCGACCAGTGCCTGCGCCAGCCACGGATACGAGGGCATGTTCGACTCGGGCACCACCGAGCGCGGGTCGCGCAGATGCTGGCGCTGCCATTCGTCGCTGTACTTGCCGCCGACGCGCGCGAGGTCGGGCCCGGTGCGCTTGGAGCCCCACTGGTGCGGGCGATCGTAGACAGATTCCTCGGCGGTCGAGAATGGCCCGTAGCGTTCGGTCTCGGCACGCAGCGCACGGATCATCTGCGAATGGCACAGGTAGCAACCTTCGCGCACGTAGATGTCCTTGCCGGCCAGACGCAGGGCGTCGTAGGGCTTCACGCCCAGCGCCGGCTTGACTTCGTGCGCCGCCATGAAGATCGGCGTGATCTCGGCGAGGCCGCCGAGCGAAACCATGATCGCGGTGAGAATGCCGAGCAGGCCGGCACGCTTCTCGATCGCTTCGAAATACTTGTAACCGCGGTATCCACCAGCCATCGTCGTCTCCTCAACCCATGGCCGGCAGCGGCGCGGGGACCTGAGCCGTTTCGGGCTCGGGAATCGGTACCGGAATCGGCGTGATCAGCTTGGCGCGTGCGTGCGCAGCCGTGTGCCACAGGTTCCACGCCATCACCACCATGCCCGCGAGCACGAACATGCCGCCGAGCCAGCGCACCGCGTACAGCGGCTTGATCGCCAGCAGGCTGTCGATGAAGGCATGCGTGAGCGAACCGTCGGGATTGGTCGCGCGCCACATCAGGCCTTCGGTGACGCCAGCCACCCACATCGCCAGCACGTACAGCAACACGCCGGTGGTGTGCAGCCAGAAGTGCCATTCCATTGCCGTGTTGGAATGCATCGCCGGGCGGCCGAGCGCGCGCGGTGCCATCGCATAGAGCGAGCCGATCGTGATCATCGCGACCCAGCCGATCGAACCCGAATGCACGTGGGCGACGGTCCAGTCGGTGTAGTGCGAGAGCGCGTTGACGGTCTTGATCGCCATCATCGAGCCTTCGAAGGTCGAGGCCGCGTAGAACACCAGCGCGATCACCATGAACTTCGCCGCCGGATCGGTCTTGAGCTTGTGCCAGGAACCGTTGAAGGTGAGCAGGCCGTTGGCGGCCGAACCCCAGCTGGGCATCAACAGGATCAACGAGAAGGCCATGCCGACCGACTGCACCCAATCAGGCAAGGCGGTGTACATCAGGTGATGCGAACCCGCCCACATGTAGATCGAGATCAGCGCCCAGAAATTGACGATCGAGAAGCGGTAGCTCCACAAGGGCTGCTGCGCCTGACGCGGCACGAAGTAATACATCATGCCGAGGAAGCCCGCAGTGAGGAAAAACGCCACTGCGTTGTGGCCGTACCACCACTGCACCATCGCATCGACCACGCCCGAATAGATCGGATACGACTTGGTGAGTGACACCGGCACGGCGAGGTTGTTGACGATGTGCAACAGGCCCACGGCGATGATGAAGGCGCCGTAGTACCAGTTGGCGACATAGATGTGGCGAATGCGCCGGCGCGCGAGCGTGGCGAAGAACACGAAACCGAAGCTCACCCACACCACGGCGATCAGGATGTCGATGAACCATTCCGGTTCGGCGTATTCCTTGCTCTGGGTGATGCCCAGCGGCATCGTCAGCATCGCCAGCACGCAGATCAGCTGCCAGCCCCAGAAGGTGAGGTTCGCCACGCGCGGAAAGGCCAGTCGCGTGTGACCGGTGCGCTGCACGACGTAATAGCAGGTGCCCATCAGCGCCGAACCACCGAAGGCGAAGATCACGCCGAAGGTGTGATCCGGGCGCAAGCGACTGAAGGTGAGGAAGGGAACGTCGAAGTTCCAGAACGGCCACGCGAGTTCGGCAGCGATCCACACGCCCACCGACATGCCGATGATGCCCCACACCGCCGCAGCGAGCAGGAACAGGCGTACGACCTGATCGTTGTAGGTTTCTGTCTTGGGCATCGGCAGGCTCCCCCGGAAAACGCCATTATCGGCGATTTGTGCGCCGCATCACCAGTGCTGCGGGGCGAAAGCCTGCATCGCCTGCACCTTGCGTTTGCCGATTCAGGGCGTTGCCAGCGCGCGTTGCACCGCGGCGACGAAATCCGGATCGGCTTCGCCGAGTTTCTCGCTGCGCGCGAGCACGCGGCCCTGCGCGTCGAGCAGCACCAGTGCGCTGGAATGGCTGAATTCGCCATCGTCGAGGCGTTTGTATTGCACGCCCAGAACCGCAGCGATGCGACGCACGTCGTTGGCTTGCGCGCGCATCAAATGCCAGTGTGGAGAATCGACGTGACGCTTGTGCGCGAGTTCCTTGAGCACAGCCGGCGTGTCGCGGTCGGGATCGAGGCTGATGAGCACGACCTCGATGCCCTCGCGCTGGGCAGGTTCGAGCGCGCGTTCGGTCTTGCGCACGCTGTCGATGATGAGCGGGCAGACGAACTTGCATGAGGCATAGAACATCGCCGCGATCACCGGCTTGCCTTGCGTGTCGGCGAGCTTGCGTGACTTGCCGTGTTGATCGGTGAGTGGCGCATCAAGGTGATAGATCGAGTCACCCGGCAGCGGCGCGCCATGCGCAGCGCGACTTGCGGCAAGACCGAGGATCGCCACCAGCGCGCAGGAAAGAAGGCGGTGCCAGTTCATTTCGAGGTCTCCTTGAGGTCGCGGGCGCAGCGAAAGCCCATGCTGGTCGTGGTATCGGCTGCCTTGAGCGAGGACAGCATCGCGATGCGCATGAGCAGGGCGTAGTTGTCGCGGTCGCGCATCGACAGCGCGGCGGCACCGCAGAACTTGAGGCGGTCGGGGTCATTCTGGTCGCGGCTGTCGGCGCTCACCATCATCGCCGCATAGTCGTCGACCCACTCCCAGACCAGACCGTGCAGATCGCGCACGCCGTAGAGGTTGGCGGCACCACCCACGGATGCCAATGCGCCGCGTGAAGGTTTGGCGTACCAGTCGAGCAACTGCTGACGCCACCTTGGATCGTTGCGCGCATCGGCCGTCGTGGTGCTGGCCGCCGCCGCTCGTTCCCATTCGATCCAGCTTGGCAGGCGTGCGCCTTCTGCTTCGCAAAAGGCCTGCGCCGCAAACCAGCTCACGCGCGTGACGGGTTGATTCGACAAGGCGTCCTTGCCGAGCACGCTGGCTGACTGCCAATGACCCAGATAGCCGGCGTCGGCGAATACCGCAGGCGCCTGCCCGCGTTGCCATTGCGGATGGGCGAGCACGAAGGCGAGGAACTGCGCATTGGTGACGGGCTCTTCGCGCAGTGCATAGGCGGCCACCATCTGTGCGCGCGAGCCTTCACCTTCACTGATCACGCTGGTGAACGCGGTGACGGGAATCTCGTGGTAAGCTGGTGGCGCGGCGCTCAGTGGTGCAGTGACCGCGATGAGAGCGAACATCGTGAGCCGCCGCAGCGTGCGCGCACCGCGCATGGGCCATGCTTGCGGAACTGCGTCGTTGCGACGGCTCATGATGGCGTGCTCCTCAGTGCTCGGCCTGGGTTGCGTTGGGGTTTTGGGCGCGCATTGCGGCGGCCTCGGCCTTGGTCAGGCGACCTCCGGGATTCCCCCAGCTGTTGAGCACGAAGGTGCCGATGTTGGCGACTTCGTCGTCGGTGAGCTGGTTCATCGGCGGCATCACCGAGTTGTACTCGGCGCCGTTGACCGTGACCTTGCCGCTCACGCCATGCAGGATCGCCTCGATCAATTTCTTCGGTTCCCTGGCAAAGTAGTCGGACTTGGCGAGCGGCGGAAACACACCCTTGAGGCCTTCGCCATTGGCCTGATGGCAGACCGAGCAGGTGCCGGTGAAGAGCTGCTTGCCTGCGGCGATCTGCTCTTCCTTGGTCAGGGTGCCGCTGGCGTGCGCCTTGGCCGCCGTGGTGACCGCGGCGAGGTTGGGCTCGGCGCGGTCGCCGAGATAGACCTCGTCGACTTCCTTGCCCGAATAGATCGCCTTGTTCTCGGGGCCATCGACCTTGAGAATTGCCAGCGCGCCCTTGTTGAAGGCGCGGAAGATCGAGTGATCGACCAGCACATAGCTGCCGGGGACTTCGAGATGGAACTCGACGGATGCGGCGCCGCCAGCGGGGATCAGGGTGGTCTGCACGTTTTCCTGCGGATGGGTGCCGCCTTCGGGCTGCACCCTGTCGAAGATCTCGCCGATCACGTGGAAGCTCGACACCAGATTCGGACCGCCATTGCCCATGAACAGGCGCACGCGCTCACCGACCTTGGCACTGAGTGCCTTGTCGCCGGTCAGCGCGCCCTCGGCACCATTGAACAATACGTAGGTCGGGTTCTCGTCGATCGCCTTTTCCATGTCGAAGGGCTGATGACCTTTCTCGCGATACTTGCCGGTGGTGTAGAAATCGCCCTGCATCACGTAGTACTCGTGATCGACTGGCGGCAAGCCTTCGGGCGGCTCGACGAGAATCAGGCCGTACATGCCGTTGGCGACATGCATGCCCACCGGTGCGGTCGCGCAGTGGTAGACGTAGATGCCTTGATTGAGCGCCTTGAAGGTGAACTGCGACTTGTGGCCGGGCGCGGTGAAGCTCGAGGCGGCGCCGCCGCCCGGACCGGTCACGCCGTGCAGGTCGATGTTGTGCGGCATCTTGCTGTCGGGCGCGTTCTTGAGATGGAACTCGACCGTATCGCCCTGACGCACGCGAATGAAGCTGCCGGGCACGGTGCCGCCGAAGGTCCAGAACGTGTAGGACACGCCTTCGGAGATCGGCATTTCCTTCTCGATCACTTCCAGTTCGACGATCACCTTGGCCGGATGGTCGCGATTGGTCGCTGGCGGGACATGCGGCGGACTGGTGAGGATCGCGTGGATCGGCTCGCCCTGCGGCGGTCCGAAATCCCCTTTGGCCGAACCGCCCGTGGTTCCGAGGGCGGCGTTGGCGTCACCGATACCGCCGGTGCCTATCGTGCAGCCGGCGAGTCCGGCGCCGGCAAGGATTACCAATGCAAGCAATACGCGTCTCATGGTTCACCTTTCACTTTTCAGGTTTGAAATCGTGATTGGAAGCGATTGTTGCGCGCGCAGCATCCTGGCGTCCTGATTTGGATCAAGCGACGGTTTGAATCTGCGCTCGATCGACCAAGGTTTGCCCGTCACGCCTTGGATCGGAGCGCTGATTGATCGGCGTCAATGAAATCGCGTCGTGTGTTGTGCACTGTGTCAACTTGCCCCGCTCAATACGATCTCCGGAGTCCGCCATGTCACACCGCGATTCGTACCTTGCCAAGTGGTTTCCCGCTGCCGTCCTGCTGTGTGCCCTCATCGGAAGCGCCCACGCGCAAAGCGCTGCGCAGAGCGGTCCGACCCTCGACTTGCGCGTTCGTCATGAGCAGGTCGATGACGCGGCCTTTGCGCGCAATGCGCAGGCCGATACCGTGCGTCTGCGCCTGGGTTACCGTTGGGTGTTTGCGCCCGGCTGGCAGGCCTACGTCGAAGGCGCGCACGTGCAGGCGCTGTTTGGCGCGCACTACAACAGCACGGCCAACGGCAAGACCTGGTATCCGACGATCGTCGATCCGCAGTCGAGCCAATTGAATCAGGCCTTCGTGGCCTATGCCGGTGATGCCTTTGCAGCGACCCTGGGCCGCCAGCGTTTGCTGCTCGACAACCAGCGCTTCTTCGGCAACTCGGGCTGGCGTCAGAACGAACAGACCTTCGACGCGTTGTCGATGCGCTACTCGGCAGGTGAAGGCGGGCCGGTCGTTCGCTACGTGTTTCTCGATCGCGTGCAGCGCATCAATGGCCATGACAATCCCGATCCGCTGCTGCGCGCGTGGAACCTCGACGGCCACCTGCTCAACGTCAGCCAGACCATGCCGCTGGGAGCGCTGACTGGCTACGGCTACTGGGTCAGGAACAACGACATGCCGACGCTGTCCACGCGCACGCTGGGCGCGCGCTGGGTCGCGACGCAGCCGCTGGCAGAGCTCAAGTTGGGCTGGACGCTCGAATACGCCCACCAGACCGACTGGCGCGGCAATCCACAGTCGCTCTCGGCCGATTACCTGCTGATCGAGCCGAGCCTGAGCTGGAAGGCAGTGACGTTCAAGGCCGGATGGGAAGTGCTCGGCGGCAATGGCCGCTACGGCTTCGGCACGCCCTACGCGACCCTGCATGCGTTCAATGGCTGGGCGGATCGGTTTCTGACCACGCCCAGGAATGGTCTGGATGATCGTTACATCGGTGCCAGTGGCAAGCTCGGCAAGGCGGCCTGGGTCACGACCTGGCACCGCTATCGCGCCGACCACGGTGATCAGGACTATGGTCGCGAACTGGATGTTTCGCTGGCCTACCCGCTGCGACCCAAGCTCGGCCTGCTGCTGAAGTTTGCCGATTACCGCGCGAAAGGTTTTTCCAACGATGCCCGCAAGCTGTGGGCGAGCATCGAATACGCGTTCTGAGCGGCATCACTCAGCGCACAAGCACCCACGCCGCGAGCAGTGCGGCGTCGATCACGACGACGCCGACGAAGATCAAGCGTGCGAATTGACCGCCGCCACTGCCGAGGGCGGCAAGGCATTTCATGATCGAGTTGGTGATGAAGGCGAGCGCGAGCGCGAGGCTCGCTTCGCGAGTGGCAATTGCGCCGGTCGCAGCCAGTTCGCCGACCGTCACTGCGGCGGCGTGAACGTCCGCGATGCCGCTGGCCGCGGCTGCGGCGAGCACACCGCTCTCGCCAATCAAGTTTCCGAGTGCGGCAGCGGCCAGCAATGCAGCGGCGACGATCGCGCCAAACACGAGGGCGTGCACGAGATCGAACGGGCGCGCAAGGCTGAATTCCGGCAGCGTCTTGCCGGCCTCGCTGCGTGCATGCCAGGCCATCGCCAACGCGATCGCGGCAGCGGCTGTGCCCGCCGCTAGCAGGGGCGGTGCAAAGGCGCGCAACAGAGGTGGCGCAAGAACGGCCAGGATCAGGGCGAGTTGGATGACGGTGGCGACATTGGAGAGCAAGGCTGCCGCCACTGCCGAGCGGCGCAACGCCGGCATCGAGCGTGCGCGCTGCCCCATGCCACCGATCGTCGCCGTGCTCGACACGAAGCCACCGATCAAGCCGGCGAGCAGCATGCCGCGGTTACCGCCGAACGCACGCAGGGCGATGTAACCCGCGGCATTGATCCCCATCACCAGCACCACCAGCAGCCACAGCTTGCGCGGATTGAGCACATCGAGCGGACCCATCGTGCGGTCGGGCAGCAGCGGCAGCACGATTGCGACCGAAGCAGCCAACAGCAACAGATCAGTCAGTTCGGCATCGCTGAGCACCTGGCGGGTGAAGCGGTGCAAGGCCTGCTTGCTTGCCAGCAGCAGCGCCACCAGCACGAACAGGGCAGCAGCGAGCTGCGGCGCGCGCATCGCCAACGCACCGAGCAGAAACACCGCGATCAAGGCCAGTTCGCCAGTCAGCCCCGGATCTTCCTTGCGGCTGGTCTGGTAACTCACCAGCACCAGCACGCCGATCATGAGGCCGGCCAGCGCCAGACCGACGGGTTCGAGCATTGCCCCGATCCCGCCGATGAGAGCAGCCAGCGTGTAGGTGCGCACGCCAGCGATCGTGTGCGGCCCGACCTGACTGCGCTCGCGCTCGATACCGACGAGCAGCCCGCCACCGAGTGCAGCAAGAATTCCGGACACTACCGCTGCATCGAGCGCCATGAGTCGAACCTGTGCTTGCTGCCTTGGCTCAGGATAGCAGCGGCGCGAGTGCGCCCCACGGGTTGTGTGCGCGGGCGACGCTGATGATGAACAGGTACACCGCGAGCGCGGCGAACAGGCAGCTCACCTGCACGGCACGCGTGCGGCCGCGCTTGAGCGCGAGTGTGCCGAGCGCGATGTAGACCACCAGCATCAACACCTTGACCGTGAGCCAGGCCTGCACGAACGGGTACTGATGCAGCATGAGCACCAGCAGGATTGCCGAAGTCAGCAGGGTGGTGTCGATCACGTATGACAAACCGCGCAACCGTGCATCGTTGGTCCAGCGCGAACGCGCGAGCATGAAGCAGCCGCGCAGCGCGAACAGGCAGCCCGAGAGAATCACCGTGGTGATGTGAATCAGCCGGATCGGCAGGTAGAACTCGATCACGGTGGCGGCTCAGCCCGGCTTGCCGTCGAGCCGCGGCGTCATGTAGATCCACAGCGAACGCAGCACCCACGGCAGGAAGGCGATGATCCAGCCGAACGCGGCAATCACCAGCCACAGCGGCGCATTGCTGGAAATTTCCGCGTACAGGCGTGCGAGAACCACGAGCTGCAGCAGGCAGAAGGTCAGCCACGGAATCGCACCCATCTGCAGCGGGCGACCGGAGTGACCATGCGTCACGCGCGTGACCATCGCCACCAGCATCGAACCGAAAAAGCCGACCGTGAGCGCATGCGCGGGTGCACGCAGGAACAGGAAGCCGAAATCGAAGAACGCGAGCAGGCTTTGCGCGGCATACAGCGCAAAGGCGATCCACAACCAGGCACTGCCGATGTAGAGCACTGCGAGCAGGCCCGGGCGCATGCACTTCCACGGCTGCCAGCCGAGCCAGTGCACGAGGAAGAACACCGCCAGCGGCAGGTCGGCGAGCCACAACCAGTCCTGCTGATGACGCAGGTCGAGCACCAGATGCACGAGCAGCAGCGCCCACATCAGCGGCAGACTCCAGCTCGGGCGGAACACGCGATAGCCCGCGCCGGCGACATTGCTGCTGAAGAACGGGATCATGCGGTGGCAGACGGTGAAATAGATCGGCACCAGCAGGGCGAAGGTGCCGATGCGGATCGAAAAATAAGCCAACTGCCACGGCGCGCCGAGCGCGAAGGCGCCGAATGCGGCCAGGCCGCAGGCGCCGAGCAAGAGCGCGACAAAGCACGACAGCGCATGACGATCCTTGGCGCCATTGCGTGCCAGAACGCCGCCGAGCGCGATCAGCGCCATGATCCAGCCGCCCAGCATCAAGGCGATGCCGGCGAGCAACAGCGGGCGCAGATCCAGCAGGCCGATGTGGGCGAGCAGATAGCCGCCGAACACGCCCGCGAACACCGGCACGTAATGTCGTGGCTGCAGGGCGGGCTGGCCCATCCAGCGCGGAAACACCGTGAGCAGGAAGCCGAAGATGAAGGCCGGCAACATGCCGTACTGGGTGAATACCGCATGCGCCCAACCCGCCGGTACCGGTGCGGTCGGGAAGGCGTGGCCGGCCCAATTCGCGCCGAGGAAACATGCCCACCACAGCATCGACACGATCACCGCGCTGGCGCCGGCGAAGAACATCAGGCGGTGCGGCGCGCTCGCCATCACCGCAGGCAATTCGGCCAGCGCCGCGCGCAGCGAGCGATCCTGGTCGGCGGCACTGGCGACCGCATTGCTCATTTCCACGCGCAGCGGAATGCCGCCGAGCCCCGACTTGCCACCTGCGTTCGTGTTCATCCCGCAATTGTGAATCACTTGCATCGCATTGTCTTGATGCAGGTCAGGGAGTGGTGTGCGCCTGCGTGCGAAGGCGGGCGGCAGGGCCACTGCGGTCGGGCGCTGCCCGATCCGTCTCGACGAGCGTGCCCGTCTCGGTCGTTTCGGGACCGTCCGTGAGCGATTGCTGCCTGCGATTCTCGCGCAGGCAAGTGCTGGATTCCTGCCCCGACCCGCGCGGCGCCAGTTGGGACCCGGTGTCTTGGCTTGTGCGAGACGTGACTCTGGTCACGCTAGCCACAGCGCGCTTGTGCGAACGTTGCGATCAGGCATGAAATCAATGTCCGCACGTACCAGTTCCTCGGTGCTTGCGCCGCAGCGCTGTCCAACCGATCGGTTTGCGATGGAGATTTCCATGTTCACCTCGAAGTTCGATGGATTTCGTGCGCGCGGCTTGCGCTGGACAAATCTGCTCGGTGCTGGATGCCTGTTCCTGCTTCTGGGGGGGGGGGCGTCCGGCTGCCGCCATGACGGGGTGGATCGCCAGCGCGCCCAGCGGCCCGCCTGACAGCGAAGTCCGCTATCGCGGCCCCGAAGAGGCCTGCTACCTCGGCAATATCGACTCCATCATCGAACACGACCGACCTTCGCGCCCGCCGACGGCTGAATATCGCGTCCTGGCGGCTTCGGTGCAGGCGTATGGCGATGGCGACTATCGGTGTCTGGGTGTGGTCCATGTCCGCGTGAACCATGGGGCCACCGGCTGGACGTTGATTCCGTTCGCCACCGATGCGCTGATCGTCGGTTCCGCGGAGGCTTGCAACGTTCCCAACTATACCGATCCGGTCAATGGCCAGTGTGGCCCACCCAAATGCACCGACGATTGTTGTGGTGATTGCGGCAATGGCACCAACCCGATCCATACGGCGTCGGGCAACAAGTACCAGCGCGAGACCGACTTTGTCGGCATGGGGCCGTTTCCGCTGCGCATGGTGCGCACCTACAACAGCAATCGCGCGCCGGAGATGACCTTCTCCTTCGGCGCGGGCTGGACTCACAGTTACGCGGCTCGCCTCATCGGCGTCGGACCCGAACCATTTGCCCGCGCGATCGCGTATCGGCCTGACGGCCGCATCCTGACCTTCCAGAAGGTCGGTCCGGTCTGGCGGGGCGATCCGGATGTTTCACAACGACTCAATCTTGAGACGGACGCAACCGGCATGCCGCAGTGGACGTTGACGGAGAATGACGACACCGTGGAACGATACGACGGCATGGGCCTTTTGCAGTCGCTGACCAACCGCGATGGATTCAGCCAGACCCTGATCTATGTCGATCCGAACGGCCGTAACAGCAGTCGCGTGCAGAAGGTAGTCGACAGTCAGGGCCGTGTGCTCACCTTCGGCTACAACTCGACCCTGCAACTCACCTCCGTCACCGATGAGGCTGGCCGGGTCTTCGCATACGGATATACCGGCATCAATCTGACGTCGGTGACCTATCCGGTGCCGACCGGTACACGCACACGCAGCTATCTTTACAACGAAGCCGGGCAGACCAGCGGCGCAAGTCTGCCAGGTGCCCTTACCGGGATCGTCGATGAAGCCGGCCAACGCTTCGCAAGCTGGGGTTACACCGCTGCGGGAAGGGCGAACCTGAGTGTGCACGGCCCCTTCTCGTCGGGAACGATCGATCGCACCTCGCTCACGTTCAATGCAGACGGAACGACAACGATCATCGACGGCTTGGGCAAATCGCGCGTGTTTGGCTTCGACGTTCAACATCTGGTCGCGAGGATCGCTACACTGGACCAGCCCTGCGATGACTGCGCTGGCGCAGCAAAGGCGAAGACCTATGACACCAATGGTCATCCAGCCTCGGCACGCGATTTCCGCGATACCGAGACGTTGTACAGCTACGACGTGCGCGGTCTCGAAGCGCAGCGCATCGAGGCGAACACCATCCCGAACCCTGCCAACCCATCGACACGGATCACGCCCGAGGAGAGGCGTACAGTCAATACAGTCTGGAACGCGAATTTCCGCGTACCCGATCGCCGCACGATCGTGAACCGATTCGGTACGACGGAGGCACGTACGGATTGGGCCTACAACCCCCGCGGCCAAGTCACGGCCCGCTGCGAAATCGACCCCGCCGATTCAGCGGCGATGAGCTACACGTGCAGCGCAACGACCGCGCCGCCCGCCAACGCCAAAGTCCGCCGCAGCGTCACGACTTACTGCGAACAAGCCGACGTGACCGCCGGCACCTGTCCGCTGGTCGGCCTCGTCACTTCCGTCAACGGCCCGCGCGCGACGTCCGAAGCCGGCATGGGTGGCTTTGACGACACGACCACCTACACCTACTACCAGACCGACGATCCGAGCTGCGCCAGCGGCGGCGCCTGCCCGCACCGCCACGGCGACCTGTGGAAAGTCACCAACGCGCTTGGCAAAATCACCGAAACCGTCAGCTACGACAAGAACGGCCGCGTCACCCGCTCGAAGGACGCCAACGGCACGCTCACCGACTTCGCCTATCACCCGCGCGGCTGGCTGACCGACCGGATCGTGCGCGCGAACGGGAATGGCAGCGCGTCGGCCAATGACGCGACGCTGCACATCGATTACGACCCGGTCGGCAACGTCGTCAAGGTGACTCAGCCCGACGGCGACTATCTCGCCTACACCTACGACGACGCGCACCGCCTCATCAAGATCGCCGACAATCTCGCCAACAGCATCGACTACTGCCCCGGCGGCGTCGGCAGCGCGGAGTGTCTGGACGCGGCCGGCAATCGCCGCGTCGAGCAGGTCAAGGATGCGAATGGCACGATCAAGCGCCAACTGCACCGCGTCTACAACCAGCTCGGCCAGCTCACGCAGCAACTCAATGCCGCCAACGTCCCGATCGAGTCGTCCATGGGCCTGAGCGAGAACCTCCCCGGTCAGCCCGCCGTTGCCGACGGCTACGACAGCAACGGCAACCGCGTGCTGTCCGACGATGGCCTCGGCACGCGCACGAAACAGCAATACGACGGCCTCAATCGCCTTGTCGCGACGATCCAGAACTACAATGGAATCGACACCGCGACAGCCAACACGACCACGCACTACGCCTACGACACGCGCGACAACCTGCGCCAGGTCACCGACCCGGATGATCTCAACACGGTCTACGACTACGACGGGCTGAACAACCTCACCGGCCTGAACAGCCCTGATACCGGCAACGCGAGCTATACCTACGACAAAGCCGGCAATCGCATCACGCAGACCGACGCGCGCAACGTGACGAGCACTTACACCTACGATGCGCTCAACCGCCTGACCGCCATCGCGTATCCGACGAGCAGCCTCAACGTGTCGTATGCCTACGACCAACCCAACACGACGACGGGTTGCGCGGAGTCCTATCCCGTCGGTCGGCTGACGAAAATGACCGACCCCACGGGCAGCACGACCTACTGCTACGACCGCCACGGCAACGTGACGAAGAAGACGCAGGTCGGCACCCGGATCGTCTCGTGCCTGAACGGCACGTCCGGCTGCGGCGGCGTATCCAGCTTTGCCGCAGGCCTCAGCGTGGACGTGGATGGTATTCCCAATCCGACCAAGTCCACGACGATCACCCTCGTCACCGCGATGGCCTACACCAAGGGCGACCGCATCCAGAGCATCACCTACCCGAGCGGCGCGATCATCAGCTATGGCCGCGACACGCTCGGCCGCATCAGCTCGGTGCAGTACAAGGCCAATGCCAATGCCACCGCGGTCAACCTGATCGGCAGCGCGACGTATTACCCGTTCGGTCCGCTGGACACGCTGACCTGGGGCAATGGCCGCACGCTGACCAAGAGCTACGACGCCGACTACGCGATCGACTCGATTCAAGCCAATCCGACCGGCCTCACGCTCGACGCGACCACGGACGTCATGGGCAACGTCACTGCCTTGAGTCAGACGCTGAGTCCAGCCACGCCCGATCGCAGCTATCAATACGATCCGCTCTACCGCCTGAGCAAAGCCAATGCCGGCGCGACAACGCGCGAGAGCTATGGCTACAGCCCCACCGGCGATCGCACCAGCGCCACGCTCGACGGCGCGACGCAGGCCTACACCTACACCGCCGGCACGCACCACCTCGCCAGCGTCGGCGCCACCGCCCGCAGCTACGACGACAACGGCAACACCACCAGCAACAACCTGGCCTACGACCAGCGCAACCGCCTCGCCGGCTGGAAGCTGCAAGGCGGCCAGATCAGCCTCGATGGCGACTCGGCCCAATACGGCTACAACGGCAAGGGCGAACGCACGGTCAAGCAGGTGACCTACAACAACCATTGCCTCGCGCCTGCCTGCTACCCCGTCCCCGAGGCGCCCATCGGCTGGCTCACGGGCACCGCAACCTTCGCCTACGACGAGGCCGGACACCTGATCGGCGAATATCCCAGCCTCTACGGCCCCGGAAGGAACACCGAGTACATCTACCTCGACGGCACGCCGATCGCGGCGATCCGCAGCGGCCAGATCCACGAGATCGAAACCGATCACCTAGGCACGCCGCGCGCGATCGTCAGGCCTGGAACCACGCCCAGCGCAGACGTGACGGTGTGGCGCTGGGACTTGCTTGGCAACACCTTCGGAGGGGACGCCCCGAATGAAGATGCGGATGGCGATGGCACCGCCTTCAGCTTCAACCTGAGGTATCCGGGGCAGTACGCGGATGTGGAGACGGGGCTGAACTACAACTACTTCCGGGATTATGAGCCGGGAACCGGCAGATACATCGAGAGCGATCCGATTGGCCTAAACGGAGGGCCAAGCAGCTACAGCTACGTTTCGGCGGCCCCTTTACGTCGAGTGGATCGACGTGGGCTTCTTCAGATTGACCCATCCTGTAACTATTGTGATAAAGAAGGCGACGTAGCCGAACGCGTGATGAGAAACGCATCGATTGCTTGCGTTGAAAAGATCAAATTGATAAAGAATGCAACGCTTTCAGACTGCATTTTGAAGCGTTGTTTATCAAATGCCAAAGTTATTTGTAATGGAACTAGTTGTACACCTGGCATTGGCGGTTATAACGATTGGTCTGGTGTCGCGAGTGGGGCATTTATTGTACCTGGCGTATATATTCCTAGCCCGAATGTACATATTTGCGTTCCAAACACGAGTTGGAAAAGAGGGGCTACAAATCTTCTTCATGAATTGGCCCATAGCTGTGCTTGGGACCATGGAAATGGAGATGGAGTCCCTCATGACCCAAATCCACAGCCGTGGCCAAGGCAGTAGCAGGGTGCTGAAAAACCCACGCGATAGAGATTTCAGTCGAAATTTCATCACCGCTGCACTTGTCGTGATCAATAAAATCAGTGTCTTGCAAAGCCTGTGCGCTTCGGTTTTTTGTGGGTTGACTCAAAAATCGACTTTTTCAGCACCCTGGTAGGTTCATGATGAAGTATGGCGTGATTGCTTTGCTTGCTGCGGCCGCCGTTGGGTTTGCTGCGGATAGAAATATAGACTACGACGTTACTATAAGAGTGACTGGGCACGTCGTGTGCGAGAGATGTACTGACAATATAGACCTAGTTATCCTGAGGCGTAGCGCTGGTGACCTGTTACCGATTACACTGTCGAGAAGCAAGCTACCCCCTGGGGCATTGATAGATCATGTGGAGAATTATGCTTGGGGTGTTCGGGTTCTTGATGGTCAAGAGACGCCGCCCGTAGAAATAGTTGTGTTGCTTCGTGCTAATAAATGCGAGGCCGCCGAGTTTGAATATAGCTTGTCCAAACTTCCTTTACTAAACGGCCGGTTTAGTATAAATCTTGGTGATGTGACTCTGTGTCGCGGCCAATGAAGTGGTGGGATCCTACAAGTTCGATCTTCAATAGTGTGGCTATGCCGAGCGGCCGGTCAACGCGTGTAAGTTGTGGCTGCTCGCCGCCACACACGCCGCGCCATGAGTGGCGCGCTTGATCTGGATCAGCGCGCCCGGCACGCAAGTGCGCTGTAATCCACCGACGATGAACGAAGAGATAGGCAAGGCATCGGCCATTACGCTCGGAGCACTGCTGTGCGCCTGAAGCCGCCCGATCCCGCGCGGCTCGTGCTCGGCGGACTGCGTGGCGTGATCGATGGCGTCGATGACGGTCTGATTGCGCTGCTCGCGGCGCGGCGTCGGCTGGTGCGTGTGGTCGCCGCGGTCAAACGGGATGGCGGACAGCAGGCGCATGACGCCGGCCGCGAGGACTATGTGCATGCGCGTGGCCAGTCGCTCGCCGCGCGACTCGATGTGCCGGCGGCGACCGCGCGCGGCGTGCTCGAAGTCGCGATCGGCGATGCGCATCGCCAGCAAGGCGCCGCCGTTGACGCCCATCAAGCTCATTCGGCAGCGATTTCTGCGATGATTGCGCCCATGGATCCGCTCGCCGAAGTCTCGCCCGCGCCCGCCGCGCGTCTGCTGCGCCTGCTGCCGCCGCCCCGTCGCTTTGCGCCCTTGGTGCGGCTGGTGCCGCGGCGCGCGCTCGCGCGTCTGCTCGAAACGGCGATGGCGCATGTGCTAAAGGAATCCTTGCGCGTGGGCGATCTGGATTTCATGCAGGGTCGGCGTCTTGGCATCGAGACGACGGATCTCGAATTTTGCTTCGTGGTCGAATTGCAGGGACGCGAATTGCGCGTGGTCGATGCGGCCGCCGAGGCGAGCGTGCGTGGCAGCGTCACCGATCTGCTGCTGCTGGCGAGTCGGCTCGAAGATGCCGACACGCTGTTCTTCCAGCGTCGCCTCATGCTCACCGGCGACACCGAGCTGGGTCTGACCGCGCGCAACCTGCTCGATCGCCTGCCGTGGGAGAATGTGCCGCTGGGTCTGCGCATTGCGCTCAACCGCGGTGCACGTTTCGCGCGTGTGGCGCGGGCAGCGCATCGCCGCGAATCCTGAGAACCTGCCGGCCGCGCGCGCGGCAGTCTGCGTCCATTCCCCGGAAGCCGTCGATGAATTCAACTCTTGATCTGCCCGTGCCGGTCTGGCGCGACGAACTCGAACACGAATACGCTGCCCTGCGCGCGCGCATCGAGCATCTGGTGCCGTGCATGGAATGGTCGCTGCATCTGCCCTGGATCGAGGCGATCAACCGCCTCAAGCTGCAGCGCGGCGCGGTGATCATGGCGCACAGCTACCAGTCGCCGGAAATCTTCCATGGTGTCGCCGACGTCACCGGCGATTCGCTCGCGCTGGCGCAGGCCGCTGCCGATTGCGATGCCGAAATCATCGTGCTGTGCGGCGTCCATTTCATGGCCGAGAGCGCGAAGATCCTCGCGCCGCACAAGACCGTGCTGATTCCCGATCTCGAAGCCGGCTGTTCGCTGGCCGCCTCGATCACCGCCGATGACGTGCGCGCCTTGCGCGCGCAGCATCCGGGCGTGCCGGTGGTGAGCTACGTCAACACCTCGGCTGCGGTCAAGGCCGAGACCGATGTCTGCTGCACCTCGGCCAATGCGGTGCAGGTGGTCGAGTCGCTGGGCGTGGACAAGGTGATCTTCCTGCCCGATGCGTTTCTCGGTGCGCATGTGGCCAAGCACACCGGCGTCGAACTCGTGCTCTGGCACGGCCGCTGCGAAGTGCACGAGAAGTTCACTGCCGCGGAAGCACGCCATGCGCGCGAGCGCTTCGATGCCAAGCTCGTCGCGCATCCCGAATGTCCGCCCGAAGTGCTCGCCGAAGCCGATTTCGTCGGCTCCACCAGCGCGATGGGCAAGTGGCTCGCGCGCGAGCAGCCCAAGCGCGTGGCGCTGATCACCGAGTGCTCGATGGCCGACAACCTGCGCGCGCAGTTCCCGGCAACCGAATTCATCAAGCCCTGCAACCTGTGTCCGCACATGCAGCGCATCACGCTGCCGAACATCTACGCCAGCTTGCGCGACCTGCGTCACGTGATCGAGATTCCCGCCGACATCGCCGCGCGCGCGCGCCTGTCGCTCACGCGCATGCTTGCGGTGGGTCGCGGCGAGCGCGTGTGAGCGAAGCGATCGTCATCATCGGCTCGGGCGTGGCCGGGCTCAGCGTCGCGCTGGCCGCAGCACCGAGGCCCGTACTGCTGCTGTGTCGCGGCAGCAATCATGGCGAAGGCAGCGCGAGTCGGCTTGCTCAGGGCGGATTCGCCGCCGCGCTGGATCCTGCCGACCGTGTCGATGCGCATGTCGCCGACACGCTGACCGCAGGCGCCCAGCACAACGATGTCGCGATGGTGCGCTGGCTGTGCGCGCAGGCGCCGGCGCAGGTGGAATGGTTGGAGCAGCAAGGCGTGGCCTTCGACCGCGACGCCGCTGGCCGTCGTCAGCTTGGCCGTGAAGGTGGCCATCATGCCGCGCGCATCGTGCATGCGGGCGGCGATGCCACCGGCGCCGCGATCGTGCGCGCCCTGGTCGCGCAAGCCCGGCAGTGTGGGCATGTGCGCCGGCAAGCGGGTGTCGAAGTCGATGCCTTGCGCCTGCGCGGCGGACAGGTGTGCGGTGTGCGCGTGCGACATGCCGATGGCAGCCTGCAGGAGATCGATGCGCAGGCCGTGGTGATGGCGACCGGCGGCATGGGTGCGCTGTTTGCGCGCACCAGCAATCCGCCCGGTGCCGACGGTGCCGGTCTGGCGCTGGCACTCGCAGCGGGTGCACAGGCGCGTGACCTCGAGTTCGTGCAGTTCCATCCGACTGCACTCGATCTGCCCGACCGCGTGAACCTGCCGCTGATCACCGAGGCCTTGCGTGGCGCCGGTGCGCGACTGATCGATGAGGCGGGGCACTTCGTGCTCGATGGCGTGCATCCGCTAGGCGACCTCGCACCGCGCGACGTGGTCGCGCGCACGGTGTGGCAGGCGCAGCAGCAAGGGCGGCGCGTTTTGCTCGATGCCACGCGCATCGATGGCGATTGGGCGCAGCGCTTTCCGACTGTGCTGGCGGCCTGTCTCGAATACGGCATCGATCCACGCCTGAGCCCGATTCCGGTGACGCCGGCGGCGCATTTCCACATGGGCGGCATTGCCGTCGATGGCGATGGCCGCAGTTCGCTGCCCGGCCTGTTTGCGGTCGGCGAAGTCGCCTGCAATGGCGTGCATGGCGCCAACCGTCTGGCCAGCAATTCCCTGCTCGAAGGCGTTGCCTGCGGGCGGCGATTGGGCGCGTTGCTGGCCGATGCGGCGCTGCCGGCGGCACACGGCGAGGCAAGCTGGTGCGAACTCGGCGTCGGTTTGCCGGCGACGCGGCTGACCCAATTGCGCCGCCTGATGTGGCAGGCGGCCGGCCCGACGCGCTCGCCAGCGGGGTTGCAGGACGCCTTGCGCTGTTGCCAGGACTGGGCCGGCGAGGGCTGGCAGGCACGGCTGGCCGTCGCTATGCTTGCCGCGGCCTTGCGTCGGCCTGCCAGCCTCGGTGCACACTGGTGTGTCGAGAACCGGTCAACGCCATCGCAGCCGCTGGCCATCGCGTCCTGATTGTCGTCGCGACGCCGGAATTTTTCAGGCCACGCAAGACGTGTCCACCGCATCCTTCCCAACTGCCAAAGAACTCAATGTCCCGACCGTCTTCGCTCAGTTTCGAGCAGCTCCTGTCCTGCGCGCGTGGGGAAATGTTCGGCCCCGGCAATGCGCGTCTGCCGGCGCCGCCGATGCTGATGTTCGATCGCATCACCCACATCGACGAGAAGGGCGGGACGCATGGCAAGGGCCTGCTGCAGGCCGAGCTCGACATACGCCCCGACCTGTGGTTTTTCGGCTGCCACTTCGAAGGCGATCCGGTGATGCCCGGCTGTCTGGGCGTCGATGCGATGTGGCAGCTCGCGGGTTTCTACCTGCCGTGGCTGGGTGAGCCGGGTCTTGGTCGCGCGCTGGGCGTGGGCGAGGTCAAGTTCACCGGTCAGGTACTGCCGAGTGCGCGTCTGGTGCGCTACGAGATCAATGTCAGCCGCGTGATTCGCGGGCGACTCAAGCTGATCGTTGCCGACGGCAGCACATTCGTCGATGATCGCCTCATCTACACCGCCAAGGATCTGCGGGTAGGCCTGTTCCAGTCGACGGAGGCATTCTGATGCGCCGCGTCGTGGTCACCGGAGTCGGGATCGTCTCGTGTCTGGGCAATGCCGCAGACACGGTTTCGCGCGCGCTGCGCGAGGGCATCAGCGGCCTGCATGCGGTACCCGAATACGCCGAGCGCGGGCTGCGCAGTCAGGTGGCCGGCGTGCCGCAGATCGATCTCGTCGCCCAGATCGATCGCAAGCTCAAGCGCTTCATGGGCGATGCCGCGGCGTATGCCTACGTGGCGATGCGCGATGCGATCGCCGACGCGGGCCTGGCGATCGATCGCATTCGCCATCCGCGCATCGGCGTGATCGCCGGCTCGGGCGGTGGTTCGGCGCAGTGGCAGATCGAAACTGGCGATCTCCTGCGCGAGAAGGGTGTGCGCAAGGTCGGGCCGTACATGGTGCCGCGCACGATGTGCTCGACGGTGTCGGCAACGCTCGCCACCGCATTCGGCATTCTCGGTCTGAGCTATTCGATTGCCGCCGCCTGCGCGACTTCCGCACATTGCATCGGCGCGGCTGCCGATCTCATTCGCCATGGTGCGCAGGACATCGTCTTCGCCGGAGGTGGCGAGGAACTGCACTGGGGCATGACCGCACAGTTCGATGCGATGGGCGCGCTCTCGACCAGCTACAACTCGACCCCGCATGCCGCCTCGCGCCCCTACGACGTCGGTCGCGACGGTTTCGTGATCGCCGGTGGCGGTGGCATCCTCGTGCTCGAGGAATACGAACACGCCAAGGCGCGTGGTGCACACATCCATGCCGAACTCGTCGGCTATGGCGTCACCTCCGACGGCGGCGACATGGTCGCGCCCTCGGGCGAAGGCGCGGTGCGCTGCATGCAGATGGCGCTGCGCGACGTGCGTGGCCCGATCGACTACCTCAACACCCACGGCACCGCCACGCCGCTGGGTGATCTCATCGAACTCAAGGCCGTGCGCGAAGCCTTCGGCGACGCCGTTCCGCCCTTGTCCTCGACCAAGGCACTGACCGGTCATTCACTCGGCGCCGCGAGCGTGCATGAGGCGATCTACAGCCTGCTGATGATGCGTGACGGCTTCATCGCGGCTTCCGCCAACATCGAAGCGCTCGATGAGCGAGCCAAGGATTTTCCAATCGCGCTGGAAAGTCGCGATGCTCGTCTGAACACCGTGATGTCCAACAGCTTCGGCTTCGGCGGCACCAACGGTACCTTGGTGTTCGCCCGCGTCTGAAGCGCGTTCCGCGCGAAGCGCGCAGTTCGTTGTCCCGATCATGGTTCGAGACGGCGCCTCGCTTCCCAAGCGTTCATGGTGAAGCCCGCAGGGATCGAACCATGAACGCGAACGTGCGTCTGGCCGTGAGCTTTGCGGACCGTGGCGTCAGGTTACCGCGTGCATTTCGATGAAACGATCATTCGATTGCCGCGAGTGCTTACGCTGGGAAAGAGTCATGGTTCTTTGCTGCGTGCAGGTCGTGATCCCAGGCAGCTCGGCTGCCAGTGAAGATGTTGCCGTCGGGAAGGTTGGCAAATTCGGTGTCCAGGCTACCCGCAGGAACGACCGTCATCTGACCATTGACGAATGGCAGCGCCGAACCACAGATCGCGCAGAAGCTGCGCGCGTGGCGTGTGCCCGGAAGCTGAAAGCTCGTGATTGAACGCTCGCCGGATAGCCAGATGAGTTTCGCTGAAGACGCAAACAGATTGGCGGCATGAGCCGAGCCGGTGTCCTTGCGGCAATGCGAGCAATGGCAAAGATAGAAGCGATCAAACGAACCGGTGATGGTGTAGCGAACTTCACCGCAAAGGCATGATCCGGCGTGCTCCGTGTTCATTGACTTTTCCCAGTGGCAAAACGGTCTTGTGGGGCGCCTGAGGTCGGCAGCCACGCAGCCCGTTCGGCCAAACACGGGCACCCCAACGGGGCAATACTCAGCGGGCACGCAAGGTTCCCAGGCACAGTGTGCCGTCAGGGACGATCAGCAGCCACCCATGCGCGGCGCACCGAGCCCACGCACCGAGCCACCGTGGTCGGCACCGAGGAACGCGAACCATGCTGTCGGCATTCCCGGCAAATTGAATGCATTTGGCCACAGCACTTGAATTGCTCTTCCTGTCATTGGCAGGGTGCTGAAAAAGCCCATCCTGGACTTCTTCAGCTCGACGAGTCCGGTACATGCCCGGACTCGTCTCCGACGAATCAATCACTTGCGTGATCGATTCGCGTGCAGCGCATCCCTGCACTGCGCCAGTAGGCTGCTGAAAAGGGTTTTTCAGCAACCTGTTTGTCATTCGAGTCGATGCAAGGCCTGATGCAGCTGGCGCAAAGAGAGTGCGGGTGCTTCCCGTCGAACTGTCAGGCGTCACTGCTTTGGGCGGTGCAGGTGAATGGCACACAGCTTGTTGCCGTCCGGATCGCGGACGTAGGCCAGATCCATGGTGCCCATTGCGAGTTCGCGCGGCCCAGGTGGTTCTTCAATCGACGTTCCGCCGTTCGCAACCGCCGTGTCATGGAACTGTCGGACTTGCTCAAGCGAGGCACACCTGAAGCCGATCGTGCCGCCATTGCCGAAGGATGCCGGTTCGCCGTTGATCGGCTCGGTCACGCAGAACACCCCGCCATCGTGACGATAGAACAGGCGTGTCTGACCCGTCCTGTTCGGGCTTGTGAATGGATCGCCGGCCCCAAGCACGCCAAGCACCGCGTCGTAAAAGCGCCTGGATCGCTCGATGTCATTGGTTCCGACCATTACATGGCTGAACATTCATTCCTCTCCTGTCCTTGCGATGATGACGGTGCTGCAGTCAATTGCATTCATGAACATGCTGTTGCGGGATCGTCGCACCTGCGTCCGGATCGGACAAGGGTTCGTGACGGCGACGCGGGAGTTCACGTGAAAGACAGCAATCCTGAGTCGATGCGGGCGAGTGCAGCGGCGACTTCGGGCGCACTATCGAGCAGGGCGAAGCCCGCGAACTCGAAGGCCGGGCCAACACTGCAACAGACAAGACTGTAGTCGCCGAGCGTGCGTGCGGCTTGCCAGTGGCCGGCCGGCACGACGTGGAGAGGTGTGGTTCCGGTGGCGTCGACCGCACCGAGTCGGTGAACGGCAAGCTGCGCGCTGGCGGGATCGAAGATCAAGAGCTCAAGCGCGGAGCCTTCGGCGTGGTGCCAACATTCGTCGGCATCAACGCGGTGCCAGCGGCTGTTTTCGCCGGCAGCGAGCAGGTAGTGAATCGCGCTCAGTGCCGCACGCGCTCGCGCATGGTCGAGCACTTCGTGCGTGGAGACATGCACGCGGCGAAAGTGACCGCCTTCGGGATGCGGCGCGAGATCGAGCAGGTCGATGAGCTCGCGGGCGCGTGCATGCATGGGCACGGCGGCGTTCAGTGGCGCGTGCCTGTTGCGGCCTGCGGGCCACTGAACAGCGCGTCGATGTCCGCCTCGTCGAACACGTAGCGCCGGTTGCAGAACTCGCAATCGACCTGCACCGAGCCTTGCTCGGCGAGCGTCGCCGCGCACTCGGCCTGACCGAGCGAGCGCAGCATGTCGACAACGCGCTCGCGCGAGCAGCGACAGTGGAAGGCCAGTGGTTGCGGCGCTTGCATGCGCACATCTTCCTCGTGGAACAGGCGCAGCAACACGTCCTCGGCGGACAGGGCGAGCATTTCATCGCGTGTCAGCGTTGCCAGCAGATGGCCGGCGCGGTTCCAGCCATCTTCGTCGTGATCGGCACCGTGTCCGCCGCTGCTGGCGACCTGCTGCAACAGCAGGCCCGCACAGCGATCGCCCGATTGAGCGAGCAAGATGCGCGTGGGCAATTGTTCGGAGCGTGCGAAGTACTGCTCGAAGGCCTGCGACAGATCGCCGCTCTCGACCGGCACGATGCCCTGGTAACGCGTCTGCGTGACCTGATTCTCGATGGTGATCGCAAGGCGCGCATTCGGTTCGAGCTTGATCGGCGACGTTGGTGGTGCGCCTTGCCAACGCGCGATGCCGCGCACATGGCCCTCATGTGTGCACTCGGCAAACAGCAACTTGAGCGCGCCGCTGTCCTGCAACTGCACCGACAGGCGCCCGTCGAACTTGATCGTGCTGGTGAACAGCGCGCTCGCGGCGAGTGTTTCACCGAGCAAGACGCCGAGCGCGCCCGCATAGTCGCCCTGCGTGCGCAGCGCCTGCCAGGCCGCATCGAGGCGAACATGCGCGCCGCGCACACCGGCGCGGTCGAGTTGGAAGCGGTGGAGTGCGTCGGTGTGGGTCATGGTGTCTTCGCAATGCGGGTGGGCGGATTGTCGCACTCACGCAAGCGCAATTCGCACTCTGCGGGCGATCAGGCGGCAAGCCGTGCGCCGAGCGTGCGCAACAGATCGCCCGCGGCGCGCAGACGCTCGCTGCTGCCTTCCAGCGGCATCTTGAACTTGAGCTTGTCTTGGCCATCGAGCGCGTACACGCGCGGCTGGCTCTGGATCAGGCGGATGATCGTCAGCGGTTCGATCGTGGGCTTGGGCGTGAACAGCACACGTCCACCCTGCGGGCCGAGCTCGAGCTTGCGGATGCCCAGAGGCGTCGCCGCGAGCTTGAGCGAAGTGACCGCGAACAAGTGCTTGAGCGGATCGGGCAGGAGGCCGAAGCGGTCGATCATCTCGACTTGCAGTTCGCGCAGTTCCTCGTCGCTGCGCGCGCTGGCGATGCGCTTGTAGAGCGTGAGGCGCGTGTTGACGTCGGGCAGATAGTCGTCGGGGATCAGTGCCGGAATGTTGAGCACGATCTCGGCTTCGCCATGACTTGCGAGGTCGAAATCGGGCACCTTGCCTTCCTTGAGCGCACGCACTGCGCGATCGAGCATCTCGCTGTAGAGCGCGAAGCCGACCTCCTCGATCTGGCCGCTCTGTTCTTCGCCGAGCAATTCGCCGGCGCCACGGATTTCCAGATCGTGGGTGGCCAGCGTGAAGCCCGCTCCCAGTTCATCGAGCGAGGCGAGCGCTTCGAGACGTTTCTCGGCATCGGCGGTGACGGCGCGCCCTTCCGGCAACATCAGGTAGGCATAGGCGCGGTGGTGCGAGCGACCGACGCGACCGCGCAACTGATGCAACTGCGCGAGGCCGAAGCGATCGGCGCGGTTGATGAGGATGGTGTTGGCGCTGGGCACGTCGATGCCCGATTCGATGATGGTCGTTGCCACCAGCACGTTGAAACGCTGGCGATAGAAGTCGAGCATGATCTGCTCGAGTTCCTTGTCGGGCATCTGGCCGTGGGCGTAGCGGATGCGTGCCTGCGGCATGAGCTCGGCGAGCTCGCGCGCGGTCTTCTCGATCGTCTCGACTTCGTTGTGGACGAAATAGACCTGACCGCCACGCGCATGTTCGCGCTGCATGGCTTCGCGGATCGTGGCGGCATCGTAGGGGCCGATGAAGGTCTGCACCGCGAGGCGATGCGCGGGCGGGGTGGCGATGATCGACAGATCGCGCAAGCCCGCCATCGCCATGTTGAGCGTGCGCGGAATCGGCGTGGCGGTGAGCGTGAGCACATCGACTTCGGCGCGCAGTTTCTTCAGCGCTTCCTTCTGGCGCACGCCGAAGCGCTGTTCCTCGTCGATGATGACCAGACCCAGATCCTTGAACTTGACGTCGCTTTGCACGAGCTTGTGCGTGCCGATCATCACGTCGATCTGGCCGGCAGCGAGCTTGTCGAGTTCGGCGGCGATTTCCTTCTTCGACTTGAAGCGTGACAGCACTTCGACACGGATCGGCCAATCGGCGAAGCGATCGCGGAAGTTCTGGTAGTGCTGCTGGGCGAGCAGGGTGGTCGGTGCAAGCACCGCCACCTGCTTGCCTGCGGTGGCGGCGACGAAGGCCGCGCGCAGCGCGACTTCGGTCTTGCCGAAGCCGACATCGCCGCAGACCACGCGATCCATCGGCCGGCCGGCGGCGAGATCGTCGATGACCGCGGCGATGGCGCTGGCCTGATCGGGTGTTTCCTCGAACGGAAACGAAGCGCCGAATTGTTCGGCCAGTTCGCGATCGACCGGCAGCGCCACACCCTGACGTGCCTCGCGCTGGGCGTAGATCGCCAGCAGTTCGGCAGCCGCATCGCGCACCTTCTGCGCGGCCTTCTTGCGCGCACGCTCCCAGGCATCGCCGCCGAGCGCGTGCAGCGGCGCGAGTTCGGGCACGGTGCCCGAGTAGCGCGACACCAGATGCAGTTGCGCGACCGGCACGTAGAGCTTGTCGCCCTTGGCGTATTCGATCGCAAGGAATTCGGCGCTGGCGCCGCCGACATCAAGCTTGGTCAAGCCCTGGTAGCGACCCACGCCGTGGTCGATGTGCACGATCGGCGAACCGATCGACAGTTCCGACAGATCACGCAGCACGGCTTCCGGATCGCGCGCCGCGCGCTTGCGCCGGCGCACCTGCTGCGCGCGCTCACCGAGCAGTTCGCGTTCGGTGAGTACGGTCAACGCGGGCGCGGTCAACGCAAAGCCGGCTTCCAGCGGCGCCACCGTGATGCAGAAGCGATTTCCCGCGGCGCCGCCCTGCGCAAACGCCTGCCATGAGGCGAGCGTGAGCGGCAGCATGTGCGCTGCGGCGAGTTGTTCGATGAGCGCCTCGCGGCGTCCCGCCGAGTCGGTGGCGATCAGCACGCGGCCCGGATAGGCGTCGAGAAACTGGCGCAAGGCGGCGCCGGTTTCCTCGCCCTTGCGATTGAGCGGCAATGACGGTGCCGGCTGCGTGCCGAGCCCAACCGCATGCTTGTGCTCCTCGCCGCTGACGAGGTCGATGCGCAGCGCGTCGTTGAGCTGCTCGCGCAATTGCTGCGGCGACAGATACAGCTCGGCGGGCGGCAACACCGGCCGTTCGACATCGTGCGCGCGCTGCTCGTAGCGTTGGCCGGTCTGTGTCCAGAACGTTTCGGCCGCATCGAGCGCGCCGTCGGCGAGCACGTAGAGCGCGTGTTCGGGCAGATAATCGAACAGGGTTTCGGTGTGCTCGAAAAACAGCGGCAGGTAGTACTCGATGCCGGCCGGCGCACCGCCTTCGTTGATGTCCTGATACAGCGGGCAACGACGCGGGTCGATCGGAAAGCGCTCGCGCAGGGTGTTGCGAAATGCCTTGGCCGAGGTCTCGGTGAGCGGAAACTCGCGCGCCGGCAACAGCCGCACCGCGTCGACCTTGTGCTCGGAGCGCTGGGTTTCCGGATCGAAGCTGCGGATCGAATCGATCTCGTCATCGAACAGCTCGATGCGATAGGGCTCGTGGCTGCCCATCGGGAATATGTCGAGCAGGGCGCCGCGCACCGCGAAGTCGCCCGGTTCGAGCACCTGCGGCACGTTGCGGTAACCCGATGCGGACAGGCGGCGCTGCTCGGCCGCCAGATCGAGTTTCTGGCGCAGTTCGAGCACGAGACTGGAAGCGCCCAGATAACTGCGCGGCGCCAGGCGCTGCATGAGCGTGGCCACCGGCACCACCAGAACGCCGCGCTCGATGCTGGGCAGGCGATACAGCGTGGCGATGCGCTGCGAGATGATTTCCGCGTGCGGCGAAAACAGGTCGTAGGGCAGGGTTTCCCAATCGGGAAACGGCAGGATTTCCAGCGCCTCGCCGCCGAACACCGCAAGCTCGGCTTCCAGCGCATTGGTTTCGTGCGTGTCACGGCACACCACCACCAGCGGCCCGCGATGCGCCTGCGCGGCATCAGCAAGCGCGAGGCCGAGCGCGGAGCCATGCGGCGGTTGCCACTGGCGACGTTGCTTGGCAGAAAGCGGTAGGGGAGCCTGGATCAGCGGCACGGATGTCGGCTGCGCGGCAAGGCCGGCGCTGCGAGTGGTTCGGAGCCGAGCATTCTAGCAGCCGTCGCCAGATCACGAAGGAAGTGCTGAACCCCGACGCCACGACCTTCCGGCTCGACTGGACTTGCAGCTTGATCGGGCATCTGTCCGGTCTGCTTTACCCGGATGAGACCCGTGTCGACTTCGCGCCCGATGCATTGGGCCGGCCGAGCAAGGCGGGCAGCTATGCCCGCGCCGTGACCCATTCTTGACCCCTTTCTCCCAAAACCTGCCACCGCGCCTGTTGCATTGGCACGCACCGCGCGAATCGCTGGGCAGCAACGTTGCCGTCATTGGGATGCGCATCATGACGATGCCAGCCGTCCGCGATGAAGGTTTGCGCCGCGATTTTGCGTACTAGATCGCACGTTCACCGAGGAAGCCGCCATGTCACGTTGCTTGCGTACCATCATTGTGCTGCTGTTTTGCGCCGTGAACGGCCTGACACAGGCACATGCCGATATCCTGATCGGCAGTTACAGCGGCGATGTCAATGTGCGCCGCCAGATCCTGAGTTTTTCCGATGACGCCAATGGCCCGAGCGCGATACCGCTGCGCGTCATGGGCGGGCCGAACAGTGGCCTGATCGAGCCGGTCTCGGGCGTGTACGAGCCGGAAGAGAACGTGCTCTATGTCGGCGACTTCCGTGGCGAATCGATTCGCGTGTTCTCCGTGTCCAACACCAATGGCGACCCCGCGCCACTTCGCGCCATGGGTACGGCCTACCTCGGGCAGGTTCGTAGCTTGGCCGTGGACGCCGCACACGACGAGCTGCTCGTCGTCGACGGTACCTACAAGGTCTTCGATCGGGACGCCAACGGCAATCCGTTCCCGAAGCGCTACTTGGACGCGGGTGGTCCGGGCAGCGACACGCAGCAGCACTTTCCGTCAAGCATCGTCTACCTGCCGGCCACCGACGAAATTGCGGAAGCCGATGTCGGTTTCGCTCCAACTTTCGCACGCAGGGTGATGGTGTTCAATCGCACCGACAGCGGCAATGTGGCGCCCAAGCGCATCATCGAGGGCACCAACACGATGTTCGGCAACAATGCGGGATCTCTCGCCTACGATCCGGCATCGCGCAAGCTGTTCGTCGGCGCCTACTCCATCAATCCCGACTCCAGCCATTCCGCACGCATCGTGGTGTTCGATGATATGGCCAATGGCGACGTCGTGCCGCTGCGTACCATCGCTGGCGCGGCCACGGGTCTGGAATTGCCTGGCACCAGTATCATCGGCGGCCTCGCCATAGATCCGGTGCGCCAGCGCCTGATCGTTTCGATTGGCGATTACGCGGCGGCGTCGAACAACAAGATTCTGGTGTTTGCATTGACCGCCAATGGCAACGCCGCGCCACTGCAAACCATCGCCGGCGCGCAATCGAGCTTGCTGACCAACCTGGGCGCGCCGATCTGGATGCCTGGCGACCGGATTTTCCGCAATGGCTTCGAATAAGAGACGTTAAACAAAGGGGGACCGAGGCAACAAATCCGAGGTAATAGACCCGCGCAAAAGGGGCATGAAAGGGGAGCAACCGCGCGCGGCTTGTCATGGCATCCGGCGCGTCTACAAGCGCCGCAAGCGTCGCGAGAGGTCAAAGCGCACGCGCACCACATCGGGCTCGTCGGCGACGAGTGCGCGACTGGCGCCGAGCCGGCGCGAAAACTCGAGCATCTGGGTGTTCTGCGCAAGCACCGTGCCCCACAGTTCGCGCAGGCCGCGCTTGCGCGCTTCGCCGACCAGACGTTTCATCAGTTCGCGGCCGAGACCCTGACCCGCGAGCGCGGGATCGGTGATCACCGCGAACTCGGCACTGGTCGGGTTGGAATCGAAATGGAAGCGTGCTTCGCCGCGGATCTCGCCCTCTTCGTCGACGACGACGAAGGCCACGCCTTGTGCGGGATCGACCTTGGCAAACCGCGTTGCCGCTTCGGTGGTGAGCTCGTTCATGCGGTGGAAGGTGCGCTGGCGCACCTGCTCGGGCGTGAGCCGCGCGAAGGCGCGCTGCAGCGCCGCCACATCGCCGGGATGGATCGCGCGCAGGCGGAAAACACTTCCGCTGGCGGCGCGGAAGGCGCGGCCGCGGCTGGGGCGTGGACGTGGCGGAGCGGGCTGCGACATGCACGATCCCGGCGGCTGCGACGGCGGCCAAGCATGCCACGGTTCGCAGCAGCCGGGCATTGCCGCATAATCCGCGCTCAGGCCGTGTGGCGACGGCAACGGGGGAAGGGCATGGTGGATGAGCAGACGGGTCTGCGCGATGTCGATCTCGACGATCTGTGCGCGCGCTGGCCGGGCGCGACCCGCTCGATCAAGTGGGAGGTCGATCTGGTCTACAGCGTCGGCGGCAAGATGTTCGCGGTGCTGTGCACGCTCGGCCCCGATCGCGGTCGCCTGTCGTTTCGTGTCGAGCCCGAAAGCTTCGTCGAACTGCGCGAGCAGCCGGGGATGGCGCCGGCACCGTACGCGGCCAACCCGTTCTGGATCAGCGTGACCGAACCGGAACGGTTTTCGCAGGCCGAGCTGGCCGGCTTCGTGCGCGGCTCCTACGAACTCGTGCGCGCGAGCCTGCCGCAGAAGACGCAGGATGCGCTCGACGCCTCCTGATCCCGATTTGCCCGCCACGCGCCGTGCGTGGCGATCCATCATCCGATTCCATCGAGCAAACACTCCGCATGTCTGGCAAAGCCGATTCCGTCAAGACGATCTTCTACGCGCTCGGCGCCAACTTCGCGATTTTCATCGCCAAGGCGGTTGCCGCGTTCTTCACCGGTTCGGGCGCGATGTTCGCCGAAGCGGTGCATTCGCTCGCCGACACTGCCAACCAGGTCTTGCTGCTGTTCGGTCTGCGCGCAGCCAAGCGCCCCGCCTCGGCCGAGCATCCGCTGGGCGAGGGCAAGGCGGTGTATTTCTGGTCGTTTCTCGTGGCGCTGCTGCTGTTTTCGGTGGGGGGTGCATTCTCGATCTGGGAAGGCCTGCACAAGCTCAGCCATCCCGAGCCGCTGCGCTGGGCCTGGGTTGCGGTCGGCGTGCTCACGTTCGGCATCATCGCCGAGAGCCTGTCGATGTGGGGCTGCCTGCACGAGGTCAACAAGGCGCGCAATGGGCGCAGCTTGTGGCGCTGGTTCCGCGAGAGCCGACAGAGCGAACTCATCGTGATCTTCGGCGAGGATTTCGCCGCGTTGTTCGGTCTGGTTTTCGCGCTGATAGCCGTGGTGCTGACGATGGTCACCGGCAATCCGGTGTTCGATGCGATCGGCACGATTGCGATCGGCGTCCTGCTGGTGCTGGTGGCGGTGTTCATCGCGGTCGAGGTCAAGGCCTTGCTGGTGGGCCAGAGCGCCGAGCCGGAGATGCGCGCCGCGCTCGATGCCTTCCTGCGCGAACGCAAGGAGATCGAGCGCGTGTTCAGCGTGCTCACCCTGCAGCTCGGGCCCGACGTGATGGTGGCGATCAAGGCGCAGATGCGTGGCGTGAGTGACGCGCAGGCTCAGATCGAGGCGATCAACGCCATCGAGCGCGACATGCGCGCACTGTTCCCGCAGATCCGCTGGTCGTTCTTCGAGCCCGACGTCACCGATTGAGGCATTTCACTCAAGCAGGCGCCGGGCATGCCATTGGTCATGCTGCCGAGGTGCGCAGCGCGGGCGTATGCTCGGACGCTTGTCGTCACGATCGCCGAGGAAGCCATCATGCGCTGCATGCTTCGCACGTTGTTGTCGATCACCACGACGCTGTCGCTCACCTGCGTCATCGGTGCGGCGGCGGCGCCCGCTGTTTCGCCGACCTTGCTTGGCTTCGATGCCGCCGCCAGCAGTGCGCAGCGAGCGCTCGAAGCGCGCTTCGATGCCCAGCTCAAGGCCGCTGACCAGCGCGAGTGGCTGCGCACGATGTCGGCTGCGCCGACCCACGTCGGCTCGCCGCAGGATCTGGCCAATGCGCAGACCACGCTCGAACAGTTCAGGCAATGGGGCTGGGATGCGCGCATCGAGACCTTCGACGTGCTCTATCCGACGCCCAAGTCGATCGCGGTCGAACTGGTTGCGCCGACGTCGTTCAAGGCGCGCCTGAACGAGCCGCCGATCGCGGGCGATGCCGCATTCGCGCAGGCGCACGAGATGCTGCCGCCGTACAACATCTACGGTGCCGATGGCGATGTCACCGCCGAGCTCGTCTACGTCAATTACGGCATGCCCGACGACTACAAGGAGCTCGCGCGCCACGGTGTCGACGTCAAGGGCAAGATCGTGATCGCGCGCTACGGCCACGGTTGGCGCGGCCTCAAGCCCAAGCTCGCCTGGCAGCATGGCGCGGTGGGTTGCCTGATCTATTCCGATCCGCACGAGGACGGCTATTTCGAAGGTGATGTCTATCCCAAGGGCGGCTGGCGTCCTGCCGACGGCGTGCAGCGCGGTTCGGTGATGGACATGGTGATCCATCCCGGCGATCCGCTCACGCCCGGCGTCGGTTCCACCGCCAAGGCCAAGCGGCTTGCACTCAAGGATGCGAAAACCGTCCTCAAGATTCCGGTGCTGCCGATTTCATACGCCGATGCGCAGCCGCTGCTGGCTGCGCTCGATGGCGCGCTCGCGCCTGCGAGCTGGCGCGGCGCGCTGCCGATCACCTATCACCTCGGGCCGGGGCCGGCCAAGGTGCATCTGAAGGTCGAATCGAACTGGCAAACCAGGACCCTGCACAACGTGATCGCGCGCGTTGCCGGCGCGCGGGCGCCCGAGCAGTGGATCGTGCGCGGCAACCACCGCGACGGTTGGGTGTTCGGCGCCGACGATCCGCTCGCCGGTCACGTGGCAATGATGGACGAGGCCAAGGCGATCGGCGGTTTGCTCAAGCAAGGCTGGAAGCCCGCCCGCACGATCGTGTTCGCCAGTTGGGATGGCGAGGAACCCGGGCTGCTCGGTTCCACCGAATGGGCCGAGACGCATGCCGATGAACTGCGCAAGCATGCGGTGTTCTATCTCAACACCGACGGCAATGCGCGTGGTTTTTTCCACGCCGGCGGCAGCCATGCGCTGCAGCACTTCGTCAATCAGGTCGCCAACGACGTCACGGATCCGCAAACCGGCGTGAGCGTGCAGCAGCGCGTGCGTGCCCGTCTGCAGGTCGAAGGGTTCGCCAGGGGCGCCAGCGCGCAGGCGAAAAAGCTCGCCAAGCTCGCCGCCAGCGATGCCGACCTGCCCATCGAGGGACTCGGCTCGGGCTCGGATTTCAGCACCTTCCTGCAGCACATCGGCGTTGCCGCGCTCGACATCGGCTATGGCGGTGAGGACCAGCAGGATGGCGTCTACCACTCGGCCTACGACACCTTCGATCACTATGAACGCTTCGGCGACCCGGGCTTTGCCTACGGCATCGCTCTCGCGCAGGCCGCAGGCCGCATCGTGCTGCGCGCTGCCGATGCGCCGGTGCTGCCGATGCGCGTGGGCGATTTTGCCGACACCGTCGATCAGTACGTCGGCGAAGTGCGCAAGCTCGCCGACGACGAACGCGCGCACAGCGTGGCGTTGGGCAAGTTGCTCGATGAAGATGCGTTCAAGCTCGCGGCCGATCCGAAGGAAACCTCGATCGCGCCGCCACGCGAGGATGCGGTGCCCTTCCTCGCCTTCGCGCCGCTCGAAAACGCATTGGTGCAGCTCAAGGACAGCGCGCGCGCCTACGATCATGCATTGGCCGCGCTTGACCCGGCGAAGCTGGACATCAAGAAGCGCGCGCAATTGAACGAATTGCTGCGCGGGCTCGAAAGAACCCTGCTCGACAGCAAAGGCCTGCCGGGCCGCCCGTGGTACCAGCATCTGGTCTATGCGCCGGGCCTGTACACCGGCTACGGCGTGAAGACCCTGCCGTGCGTGCGCGAAGCGATCGAGGAACGCCAGTGGAACCAGGCCGATCGCTGCATCATCGCCACCGCGAAGGTGCTCGATGCCTATGCCCAGCGCATCGACCAGGCGCGCGCCGCGCTGCGCAAGTGATCGCCCGTTGCGTGCGCGGCCCCTGGTCCTGCGCCTGCTTGTCGGGCGACTTGCCAGGCAGCCGTGGCCTGCTCGAACCGCCTCGGGCCGAGACGACCCGGAGTCGTATCGACCAGGTTCATTGCGCTCGCCCTCGATCTGCTCGCCGCCCCAAGCCTCGCCAGCGTCGCGTGTGGCGGAGTCCTGCGTAAAGCCTCGCCCCATCCTGATCGACCGATGGCGGAAATGCAGGCGGATGATCACTGCGTCCACTTCGTTCCGATGCTGAACGATCCGCTGAAGACCTGCCCGGGCCACGCATGTACAAGCGCTACCGATCGCCACGCATGGTCCAGCGAACTTCGCCGATCACGCGCCCCGGCTGCACCTCGACTCGCCAGCCGTTACGCCCCTGCAGCCGCAGGCGTATTCCATTACGCACCCGTCTTCATCGGATAACACGGTTGCGTTCAGATTTTCCGGAACGTGGCAGTTGCCACAACGCATTGATTTCGAGCAAGAAAGCGCCTTGACCTCCCGCTCACGCTGCTGCACGATCCTTGCTACGCCCCGTTTTCGGGGTCTACTTGTAGTTAGGCGCTAGATCAGGTGCTCAGGGGGAGCCATGACGCTTATTGAGGTGCTAGATACGGCGATTAAGATTGGGTTTGGTGCGCTGATCACCGGGATTGCAAGCCACTACCTCGCCAAGAATAGTCACGAGCGAGAGTTAAGCAAACTTGCACTCACACGACGGCTCGATTCTTTGGAGCAAGTAACAGAGAAAGCTGAGGCGCATTTTTCCGCTTGGCGGCGGTATAGCAGCAGCCTTGGCGGTATTTATAGCGGGCGAAACCCACCAAGCCCAAATTTTTCAGACACGCAATGGAAGAGGATCAGAGAACGAGACAGGGCTTTTCTTGACTCGAGGGACGGTATGGGCTTGGCGGTGGCACGGCTTCGCTTACTGGGGCTAACCGACGCTGCTGATTTAGTGAACAGCTATAACAAGGCAGTGGGTGAGTTCAGGGATCGCATGATCCTTCAGAAGGAGACACCAAATCACGACGAGTTTATAGCCGCTCGCAAGGCAGCAGGCAAGAAGATCAAAGAGTTTTATGCAGCAATCAGTGCTGCCTATTTGGCCAAAACAAAACAGGGCCGCGCCTAACAATGCGTGTATGGACTCCCCCGTCAATCCCCGGGCGCGGTAATCCAGCGCGGCGCCAGCCGCGTGGATTTTCTCTTTTCCCTGCTGACGCTCTTGGTTCACTCTGTCAGGACGGTGCGGTTGCATTCGTGTATTCGGCTTTGCGGTGGGCCTTCGGCCCGAGCCATCATCCAATCCGCGAACCTGGGCCATACAGTCAATCGGCCACATGGGCCAGAATTGTGGCCTGCCATC
>NSJK01000033.1 GCA_002632325.1 Lysobacterales bacterium
ACGCCCGGAGCAGGTGGATGATCGGGCGCGGGCGTGACTGCGCTGCAATGCTGGGCGCACAGCAGGGTCTCGTCCGTCGCAATCGAAGCCGTCGGGTGGCAGCAGGCGTGTTCATCCGCCACCGCCTCATGCTGCACCGGCATCGCCATTTCGAACGCGCACAGATGTCGCGCCAGCGCGAACTGCTGGAACAGCAGGCTGAACAGTGCGACGAGCACGATCCAGCGGCGGTGGCGGCGACGAAAGCTCACGTGTTCGAGGGTGGCATTGCCGTGACGGGACGGGCAGTCTACGTCATCGCCATCAAGCTTGCAGCGATGGCGATCTGGATCTGGCTCCAGACTTGCAGTGCGGCCCATGACACTGACCAATGGCATAGGCGCACGGGGCGGGCGGCTGCGAGAGTCTCGGTTCCCACCGTGTCCTGAGGAGCGCGCCATGTCCCGATCGAGTCATGCTGTCCACGCCTTCACCCGCCCTTTGAGCTGCGCTTGCCTGCTGCTGTTGGGCAGCGTGAGTTTTGCCGCGAATGCTGCGCAGTGCCCCTTGGTCGAGCCATCGTTGGAGCAGGCGCGCGCGGTGCACGATCGCATGCTGACCGTCGACACCCACGTCGACATCAGTCCCGATTACGGCAGCGTGAAGTTCGATCCGGGCATCTTTACTGCCAGTCAGGTGGATTTTCCGAAGATGCGCGCAGGCGGTCTCGATGCCGCCTTTCTGATTCTCTACTCGGGGCAGGGCAAGCTCGACGAGGCCGGCTACGCCGAAGCGCGCGAGATGGTGGAGCGCAAGTATCAAGGCATCCACCGTGCCGCTCTGGCCTATCCGGCGCAGGCCGGTCTTGCCGCCAGTGCTGCCGAGGTGCGCGCCCTGCATGAACAGGGCAGGCGTGCGCTGCTGATGGGCATCGAGAACGCCTATCCGCTCGGAGCCAGCGTCAAGGACGTGCCGATGTGGGCCAAGCGCGGCGTGCGCTACATCAGCATCACCCACATGGGCAACAACCAGTTCGGCGGCAGTTCCAATCCGAACGAAAAGCTCGGGGATGGCAAGGCCGATCCGGGCCTGACTCCGCTCGGCAAGGAACTGGTCAAGGCGCTCAACGACAACGGCATCATGGTCGACGTCTCCCACGTCGGCAAACGCACGATGCTCGATGCGGCCAAGCTCTCGCGTGCGCCGATCCTGGCTTCGCATTCGGGCGTGAAGGGCGTGTACGACAACCTGCGCAACCTCGATGACGAGCAATTGGATGCGATCAAGAAGTCCGGTGGCGTGGCGCAGATGGTTGCGTTTCGTTCCTATGTGGCGGCCACCGATCCCGCGATTGAAGCGGGCATGAAGGAGCTGGGCGCCAAGTACTTCCCCGATGGTTGGGACAAGGCCAAGCCGGAAGCCTTCGAGGCCTTCCGCAAGGAGAGCAGGGCGCTGCGCAACAAACACCACGACACCGACCTCAAGCAGTTCGCCGATCACATCGACTACGCGGTCAAGCGCATCGGCATCGAGTATGTCGGCATCGTTTCCGACTTCGACGGCGGCGGCGGTGTCAAGGGCTGGGATGACGCCAGCGAAACCGCCAACGTCACCCGCGAACTCATGCGCCGCTGCTACAGCGAGGACGACATCCGCGCGCTGTGGGGCGGCAATGTGCTGCGGGTGATGGACGCGGTGGCGCGGCAATCCACGCGCTGAACCAGCAAACGCGAGCAACGCGCCCTCGCGGCCATCCGTTCACACATCCAACAGCAGCGCGCGCTCGGTAGCCCGCGCTTCCAGGCCATGGTCGCGAAGGTGCGCAACCGGCTGGTCCAGGTTCGCCCGCGCGGCAGACCGCGGACAGTCGCGCTGTCAGAGGAAAATTCAAACGGATAATTACTCCGTCCCCTTTGTTAACGAGTCGGCGATGAAGTCGCTGTACCTGGCGATCCGCGAGACGAGCAAGCGCTGGCGTGGCGTGCACCACTGGAAGCAGGCGATGCAGACGTTCCAGATCCTGTTCGGCGAAGACCGCGTGCCGGTCAACGCATGACATCAACCGCAGTTACACAGTTCGTTTGACAGACCCGCGTTGCTCGATCAACTTGGCATTCCTGCGTGAAAACGTGGGGAAACCTCAGACTCCGTCCCCTTTGTTCCTTTGTTCAATTACGGACCCTTTCCCGCGTAGTGCGAACGGCAGAACCACCTGGGCAACCATACAAACCACTGCATGTACGTTACGGCCACAAGAGTGCACCAAATACCAATCGCAGCAAGCTTAGTGTGTCCAACGAATAGAGGCGTCATGTAGTCAACTATACTGATCGCAATAAATGCCAAAAATGTACCTGGCGCTCCCAAAACCGCCAATATGGCCTGGAAGAATATGAAATCTTCATTATCGTAATAACCATCCAAACTATTCAACCACCAGCAGAGTATGCCTGCCTCTACTATTGCAAATAGTACAAACAATATCCTTATATTCTTACAAATTAACATATTAGCGCACTCCGCTGAAGAAGCCTTCCCTTGATTTGCTGTTTTTCCCGCAGAACAGTTTGCATCCGACGTTCACAGTGTCGCTCCACTCTTGACAGTCCGTTCCCTGTGGACCTATCCCATACACAGGGCGTTTCTTCTGGAAATTGTGAAGCACGCAACGCTCATAACAGCGGTCCTTGTCGTCGTCGACCTTTTCGCACGACCCTTCGTTGTAGTAGTCCTCATCCGGCCTGGTTGGGCGCCCAGGGCTAAATAATCCATTCCCATCGGTAGTCTGGCTGCCACACTCAATCGTGCCATCGGTTCGGGTGACGCAGAGGTATTGGTGATTAAAGACTGCCGGCCCCTTGGTTCCCGGTGGTTTGCCAAGGGGGCGACGGCATTCCCACCCATCAAGACCCGTAGGATCAATTACGTTGGTCGGATTTTGATATGAATATCCGTACGTATCGATGCCGCCATCCAACCCAATCGGATCACTCTCGATGTACCTCCCCGTCCCCGGCTCATAATCCCTGAAGTAGTTGTAGCTCAGTCCGGTTTCCGCGTCGCGGTACTGCCCCGGGAAGCGCCAGTCGAACCCGAAGGCCTGGCCGTTGCCGTCGGGGTCATCGTTCGGCGCGTCGTTGCCAAAGGCGTTGCCGCGCAGGTCCCACTTCCACAGCGCCTGGTTGGTGGCGGGGTCGATCACGCTGCGCGGCGTGCCCAGATGGTCGGGTTCGACATAGCTCAGCTTCGGCATCGCCTTGCCCACCTGCGTGACCACCCCCACCGGCTGCTCGGCCAGATAGATGAGTTCGCGTTGCAGGATGCCGGGTTGGTAGTCGCCCAGCATCGTTCCACCCTGATCGTAGATGTAGTAGTGCTCGTTCGCAGCGGCAACAAAATCCAGGCCCTTCACCGCCTTGACCACACGCTCGCCGCGTCCGTTGTGGAAATAATGCATCGCCGACCCACCCTTGCGCACCCGGATCAGGCGGTTGCGCTGGTCGTACTCCTGGGTGATGCCCGCAACAATGCCGCTGGTCGTGTTGCCATTAGCATCGTAGGCGCGCGACACGCCGCCCACGCTGGACAGGCGGTGCGAGCCCGGCTCATAGGCATACATCTGCGTGCCGGCGGACGTGAGCGCGCTGGCACGGTCGCCCGTGGGCGTGTAGGTGTAGCTCTCGAGCAGGTTGGCGCCGGCGTGCACTTGCGTGAGCCGGTACAGCGCATCGTAGTCGTAGACCCGATCCGGCGGGTTGGCGCCTGCGGCGGCGCTCAAACCGACCAGGTTGCCGAGAATGTCGCTGTCGTAATCGAGCGTGAGCCCGCCCGCGGGACTGCCCACGATCGAATCGATCGCATAGTTGGCGTCGTAGCTGCGCGTGGATGTGCGCCCGTTGCCATAGGTGAGCACCCGCGCCGGACCGAACGGATACCAGGCGATACTGGCGAGCACGGTCGTGGTCTTGCCGCCAAGGCTCCAGGTGACGCCCGCAACCCGTCCGACCGCATCGTAGGTGTAGCCGGCGAGCCCGCCGCTGGGATAGCTCAGGCTCTCCAATCGGTCGGCCCTGGTCCAGGTATAGGCAGTGGTCTTCTTCACGCCACCATGGTCCTGCAGCTTGCGCGTGAGGTTGCCGCGACGGTCATAGCAATACACCGTCGTGGCTGCGCTGTCGATCATGCGCGTGAGGCGGCCCTGCGGGAACGAACCCACGCAGCCGGTGGTGCTGTCGGGCTGGTCATACTGGTAGGTCACATCGAGGCTGGCCGTGGGGTAGGCGATGCTGGTCAGGCGATTGAGCGCGTCATGGCTGTAGGTGCTGGTGATGCCACGCGCATCGGTCTGGCTGCTGCGGTTGCCGGCGGCATCCTGGCTGTAGCTGGCGGCGCCGGTGTCGGGGCTGCTCAACGCATCGAGGTTGTTCAGGCCATCATGGGTGTAACTGGTTTGCAGCAGCTCGGGATCGGTCACGCTGATGAGGTTGTCGCGTGCGTCGTATCCGTATTGAGTGGTCGCATCGGCGGTGGACGGATCGCTGCCCAGATGATCTGCGCTCAGCGTTTGCAGGCGGTTGAGTGCATCGAACGCGGAGTGGGTCTGCACGTCCAGCGGGTCGGTCGAATCGATGCGGTTGCCGTTGCCGTCGTAGCCGTAGAGGAAGTGGCGCCCGAGACCTAGCGGATCGTGGGGGTACTCCATTTCCAGCCGCGAGAGTGTGTTCCAGACGCGCGCAATCGACCGCATCGGCGCCGGATTGCCGTTAGCATAGGTGTTCTCGGCGAGCCGATGGCCCTTCGCGTCGAGCGTGTACTGGATGTAGTTGCCGCTGGCGTCGGTGATGCGATCGAGACGATGGGCAATGTCGTAGTGATACTCCAGATAGACGTTGTCAGCCTGCGTCGCGCGCACGAGGTTGCCCACGCCATCGTAGGCATACTGCTGGATGGCATCGTCGGCTGATGGCAGGCCGCTGGCCAAGGCGCGGATCGTGCGGCTGGTGAGCCAGCCACGCGGGTGATAGGTCAGGTCCGTGAGCGTGCCATTGGCATCCTTGCTGCGCACGATGCGGCCAACGCCGTCGCGGGCGAGGATCTCAGTGACCTGGCCCAACGCATTGATGGTCCTCCAGGCATCGCCCTTGCGGAAGGCGGGCGTGGCCCCGGCGGCATCGGCCAGGCGGTATTCGTAGGTAGTGCGGTCGGCGACATCGGTGCGCGGCCCGTCGATGCGGCGCAACAAGCCGACCAGCGGGCAGCCCTTCTGCAGATTCTCGCCGGCGCCGATCGGATCGGGCGCAGCGAGGTTGACGCCGTCGCAGTAGACGTAGGTCCACACGCGCGGCTGTTCGTTGCCGCCAACGGGTGGTGGCGAACGGGTATCGCTGATGGTGCGCGTGGTCACTTGCCCGCGCGCGTTGAGCACGAAAGCCGTGGTGCGGCCGGGCTCCACGATCGACAGCGGTACGCGGAAGGCCGCGTCCCACGTGGTGGTGATGGTGCGCTCCTGGGCCGTGCCCACCGCTTCGATGCGCCGGGTTTGCAGTCCGCGCGCATTGAAGTCGTAGTCGGTCTGCACATCGCGGAAATCGGTGACAAGATCGGTGTAGCCATTGGCATCGTAGGTTTGGCTCTTGGCAGGCCTGCCGCACTCATCGCAAGGCTGGTCGAGCGCATCGATGCGGGCGACGCCGAATTTCACGTCGAAGCCGTAGACGCGTGATTGGTTGAGTGCATCGGTCACCGTGGTGGTGCCGTTGGCGTTGTAGGCAAAGACGGTACGATCGATGCTTCCGGTGGCAAACGGGCCGTGTACCGAGAGGTTGGCGCGGCCGTCGCTGGTATAGCCCCAGCTCGCAAAGCGCTGGTTGTTTTCGTCCTCGATGCCGGTGAGCAGATGCGGCTGGCTCACGCCGCCGGTCTGCCCGACCTCGTTGTAGTAGTAGGTGCGTGTGCGCGTGCCGACCAGATCGGGATACGTCACCGTGCCGAGGTCATCGCCCGCGTAGCCGTAATTGATGACCTGGCCATCCCCCGAGGTGATCGATGCGATGCGGCCGTTGGCATCGTAGGCGAAGGCAAGGCTGCGACCTTCCGGATCGATCACCTTCTGCACGTTGTCGCGTGGATGGTTGCCGCTGTCGAGATAGCTCAGGGTCTGCTTGAAGCCATCGCGCGCGGTGATCGAGAGCAGACGACCTTCGCCGTCGTATTGCTCGACTTCGTCGTTGGCACTGGTCAGCGTCCAGCCCACCACTGCGGGACCACCGTATTGCACGCTCAGGCGTTCGACCACGTCGGGATCGGGCAGCCAGACACTGCCGGAGAGCGTGAACTTGAGGAGCCGGCCATCGTGTCGATACACGCTGGCCTGGCTGAGTGCGCCTCCGCTGGTCGTTGGATAGGCCACCACACGACGCTGCCAGGTGTGCGACCAGCCAATGCCCATCGGAACCGGCTCGTTGCTGCCGATGCGATTGCTGTTGTAGTAACGCTCCATGCGCAGCGGGAACACGCCCGCGCCGATGAAATCAGTCTCGCGCTGGTACTTGTTGCCGGCGGCCGTGTGAATCGGGTTGCTGCCGTTGGTGCCGCTGTCACCATTGGGCCCGCCGCCCGCGTTCGGGCCGCCGCCGCAGTCGCCGCAACACGCACCCGTGCATTTGGGCGGACCACACTGCCCGGTATCCGGATCGCTGTAGCCGGGGATGTTGCAGGCCATCGGCGCGCCAAAGGGGCCGTAAACCAGGACGTTGTCGCTCAAGACTTCAACGGTTACCCAGAATCCGGCATAGGTGCGCTCGATCACGCCATTGCACGTCCGCGGCTCGCCAGGCCCCTGGTCCTGGCCGATCGTCTGACTGCGGAAGCGATATCGGGTGGCGGGATTGGTCTCCGCCTGCCGATAGTCATTGGTGCGCCGGACAAACTCACCGGTGATGCAGGCCTCTTCGGCGCTGCGGTAGTGTGGTAGCGCATGGTCAAGGCGCGAATCGAGCCAATAGACTTCCGCGTGCGCGGGGGGGGGGCGGCGACTGCAGCAAGCACAATCAGGAAGCCGCGAACATATCCGTTCATACGCGCCTCTTCGTTGTCTGCGAGCGCTGCTGAGCCTATGCGCAGACGTCCGGAGATTTCGAGATCACCATCACGGTTCACCGTGCCAAGACGGCGGTTTGGCTGCGCGCGGCCAGACCGTGGCACCGGGCTGCGCCGCACTGCTCACGATCTGGGAAAACGGCCACCTGCTGCAGGACTTGACGCTCGCCCAGATGCGCGAGCGGCTGCTGCGCGTGGTGGGTCAGCCCGCGCCTTCGAGCGCCGCAACCAGGGCGCGTTCGAGCCGCGCATCGAGATTGCGGTCGACGACCGCATCGAGCGCGCTCCAGCGCTCCAGCAGCGTCGCAAGTTCCTGCGCGGCGTCGGTGCCGACATGGCCGCCCATGCGCGCGGCGAGTCGCTCGACCTGGCGCACGCGCCGCCGCTCGCGATCCTCGGCCGGGGAGTCGATGCCGGCGAGCGCTTCGAGTTCGACCAGTACGTCACGGTGCGCGTCTTCATCGCTTGCCTGCGTCGCGCCAGCTTCCAGTCCATGCTCGAAGCGCTGCGTGAGCACTACACTGGCGATATCGCTCGCAGGCGCTTGCAGCCAACGCTCGCGCAAGTCGCTCGCATCACCACCGCCCTCGGCCGCACGGCACAGCCGGTAGCGCTCCAGCCAGCCCGTGTAGCGCGCCTGCTTGCGCAGGCGTTCGCGCTGACTGACCCGCTCGCGCAGCCGAGCCTGCGCGGCGTCATGGCGCGCAAGCAGGTTGGGATCCTCGACGCGCAGGGCCTTCCAAGCCGTTTCGATGCGCGAGATTGCGCCGCGCTCGGGTTCCTCACTGGCGGCTGCAATGCCCTCCAGTTCCACGCACAGGGCTTCGATCTGCGCGCGCGCCTCGTTGTCGCGCTGCACGCGTTCGGCTCGCTGCGCATCGAGCTTGCTGAATATCTCATCGACTGCCGAACGGAACTGCGTCCACTGCGCCTGATCCTTGCCGCGCCGACCATTGCCGGCAGCGCGCCACTGCTGCTGGAGATCGCGCGCACTCGCCGCGGCGCCACGCGGGAATTCGCTGACCAGTGCCTGGGCCTTGGCAATCAGGGCATCCTTGCTCGCAGCGACTGCCGCGTCGCGCGCATCGACATGGGCATCGAGCGTTGCCAGCGCGGCCTTGAGTGATTGTGCGAGGGCCTTGCGCTCGCGCGGCTCGACGCGGTCGAGTGAACGCAGCGCATCGGCAGTTTCACGCCTCAGCGTCGTCACCTGCGCGATGTCGGGCTCCTGTGCGGGCAGGGCGGCGATGCGACCGACCAGAGCTGCGACTTCGCCGGCATGGCCTTCACGCAATTCCTGACGCTTGCGGAAATAGCCACGCGCGGGTTCGAGTGCAGCGCGGCAGGCGGCATGGAAGCGGCGCGCCAAGCCACCCAGTCGCGCGCTGCCGGCTTCGACCTTGTCGAGCAGTTGCCATTCGCGCTGCGCATCGCGAACCTTGGCCGCGAGCGCATCGGGATGCAGGCCCGAGCCGGGCAGGGCCTCGATTTCCGCGCACAACTGCTCGCGCCGTTGCTGGTCGGCCCAGTGTTGCCAGCGTGACAGTTCGGCATAGCGTGCGTCGGTGTCGTTGATCCGGGCGAGCAGGGCAGGCGGCAGGGGCGTGTCAATCTGCGCGCGCAACGACAGCATCTGTGCGTGGGCGGCGTGCGCACGTGCACTCGCGCCGGTTTCAAGCGCGGCAGCGCGTTCAGCCTGGGCCTCCTGCAACTGCCGCAGCAGATCCTGCTGCTGTTCGCGCTGTTGGCGGCGCGCAGCCTGTGCTTCATCGAGCGATGCAGCGAAGCGTGCTTGCGCGGCCATGCTTGCGGCGAGATCGGCACTTTCGACCACGGCCGGCGCGATGCTCGCCGGTGTCTCGCTCCCGGTTTCATCGACCGACTCCTGCGTGTGCACGGGCGCGGGCGTCGCAGTCGGCTCGGACGTGGGGCGCGGTGCGCGCGACTGCGCGAGCAAGTCGCGTGCTGCGACAAAGCGCGCCTGCAGCGCTGCGGGCGCCTGCGTCTGGATTTCCTGCCACTGCGCGATCACGCTTGCTTCGTCGCTGCCTGCTCCGCCACGCAGACAAGCTTCGATGCGTTCGCACAATTGGCGTGCACGTGCCTCGAGAGTGGCGTCGTGGCCACGCGCGATGCGCAGTTCCTCAATGCGTTCGCGGGCGCGACGATTGACCTGTTTGTCACTCTTGCGCGCGCGCTCGGCAAGACGTTCGAGTTGCTTTTCGTCTTCGATGCGCTCGACCAATGCAAGGCGGATTGCGGGATCGGCATCCTCGATTGCGCGCGCAAGCAGCAAGGCCGGTTTGCTCACGCGATCGAGTGCGGCGCGGCGCAGTTCGGGTTCGGCCGCGCGGGTGGCGATGCGCTCGATCAATTCGGCATCGTCCTGCGCGCGCAGCAGACGCAAGCGTTCGCTCGCGGTGGGTGCCTGCGCATGGGTGCCGGTTAGGAGATCGAGCCACAGTTCGCGCGCGTGGCGGCGTACTTCGGCATCGGCGTCATCGCGCGCCATGCCTTGCGCAAGCGCGGGATCGGCAAGTCGGCGCAAGGCGGCGAGGCGAACTTGCGCATCGCCATCTTCGCGCGCGAACTGCGGCAACAGCGCGAGCATTTCGGGCGCATTGTCGTTGGTGACGGCAAGGCGTCGCTCATTGGCATCCTTGGAGAGCCAACGCGGCTTGCGCAGGAAGGAGGGCAGTTTGATGGCCATCAGAACAGGCTGCGAATGATGTGGACGCCGGCGGCGTATTCACCGGCAATGGTGCCCACCGTGACGAACATGAAGTTCAGCAGGGTGCGCGCGATGCGGTTCTTCCACCAACCGCTCCAGTGGGCGACGTCGTCGCGCAGGGTGTCGAAGTCGGCCACGCGCGGTTTGCGCAGCCAGGCTTCGATGCCGGCACTGATCGCCGATGCCGGAATGCCGGGGCGGAATGGTTTGAGCGGTGCAGCGATGAAGGCACCGATCACGCTCAAGGGATGCGCCAGTGCGGCGATCGCGCCGAGCGCTGCGGCACCGCCGGTGATCAGCGTCCAGGCGAGCAGGGCGTTGGCGCCGGCGCGCGCGCCGTGGGTGAAGGCCAAGCCGATCGCGCCCGCAATCACCACGAACACCAGCGCAGCCAGGATCTTCGGCCAGCGTGAGGGCGGTGGCGTGAGCGCGAGTTGCTCGGCGAGGAGTTTGGGAATCTGGTTCTGGGTAGCGAGTTCGGACTCGATGCCCTTGAGATGACCTGCACCGATCACCACCAACACCTTCCTGGCACTGCTCCCGGCCGCATGCTCGCGCAGCTTCGCGGCCATGTAGCGGTCACGTTCGGCGATCAAGGCTTCGTACAGCGGCGGTGACTCACGCGCGAATTCGCTGAACATGCTGCCGAGCAGATCGCCTTCCTTGAGCTTCTCGATCTCGTCCTCACCGACATCCTCGCGTGTGAGCACGCTCGAACCCAGGCCGCCGACGATGGACATGCGATCGAGGAAGCCGACGCTGTGATAAGCGCGCTTGAGCGTGGTGCCGATCTCGCGATCGATCAACCACAACGGCAATTGGCGCTGCTTGGCTTCGTCGATCGCGGCTTTCATTTCGGCGCCGGGTTCGATGCCGAACTGGTCGGCCAGCCGGCGCTGGAAAGCCGACAGCGCGAGATTGGCCGCTACCAGACCGACCTTGCGCTGGCGAATCACCTGGAACAGATCGAGCTTGCGCAGCGCATCGGGATCACTGATCGCCTGATGGCGCGAGGGACACAGTTCGACGGCCACGGCGTCGAAGGCTTCGCGTTCGAGCATCATGCGCACTGCTTCCGCGCTCACGCGCGAGACATGGGCCGTGCCGAGCAGCACGTACTCGATGCCGCTGCGATGGACTCGCGCGAGCGGCTGCGTGGCAAGCAGGTCGGCAGGTGCGCTGACGGATTCGGACATGGTCAATCGCGATAGCGGCGGGTGAGGTCGGCGTAGGCGTCGATGCGACGATCACGCAGGAACGGCCAGATGCGGCGCACCGCTTCGCTGCGCGCGAGATCGATCTCGGCGAGCAGCAGTTCGGTGCCCGTGTCGCCGGCGCGGGCGATGAATTCGCCTTGTGGCCCAGCGACGAAACTCGAGCCCCAGAAGGCGATTCCGCGACCGCCATCGGGCGCCGCCTCGAAGCCGCTGCGGTTGCAGGCGAGCACGGGCAGCCCGTTGGCGATCGCATGGCCGCGCTGCACGGTGACCCAGGCGTCGCGCTGACGTTCCTTTTCGGCCGTCTCGTCGGCCGGGTCCCATCCGATCGCGGTGGGGTAGAGCAGGAGATCGGCACCCGCGAGCGCCATCAGGCGCGCGCCTTCCGGATACCACTGATCCCAACAGACCAGCACACCGAGGCGACCGACCGAGGTGCTGATCGGCTCGAAGCCGAGGTCACCGGGCGTGAAGTAGAACTTTTCGTAGAACGCCGGATCGTCGGGAATGTGCATCTTGCGATAGCGCCCGGCAATCTGCGCACTGCGATCGAACACCACGGCGGTGTTGTGATAGAGGCCCGCGGCGCGCCGCTCGAACAGCGAGGCCACCACCACCAGCGACAGCTCTTGCGCGAGCACGCCGATGCGCTGCGTGCTCGGACCGGGAATCGGCTCGGCACGCTCGAACTCGGCGACGTCCTCATGCTGGCAAAAGTACGGGCCGTTGTGCAGTTCCTGCAGCAGCACGAGCTGCGCGCCTGCCGCAGCGGCCCTGCGCAAGCCCGCCTCGATCGCATCGAGATTGGCCTCGCGGCTGCCCTGATTGGTTTCCTGCAACAGCGCGACCTTGAGTTTGTGTGCCATCGGCGCAATACCCGGCAAGGCAATCGGCGATGGTAGCGCGAATCGACCGCGGACTGGTCGCGACAGGGCGTTTCAGACGGCGAGTGCGCCAGCCGGCAACTGCATGGTCAGGCAATGCACGCTGCCGTTCTGCCAGATGAGGTCACGGGCGTCGACCGCGACGATCTCGCGGCCCGGGTGCGCGGCGGCGACCACGGCCCGCGCGCGCGCGTCGGCGGCATCGCCGTAGGCCGGCATCACAACCCCGCCATTGACGATCAGATAGTTCGCATAGGAAGCCGCGAGGCGACGGCCTTCATCGACGATCGCCTGCGCCCAGGGCAAGGCATGCAGTCGATAAGGCTGGCCATCGGCAGTGCGCAGCGCCGCCAGCTCCTCGTGCATGCGCGCGAGCTCGCCATGGTGTGGGTCAGCCGGGTCATCGCAGGCCTGGAACACGATCGCATCATCGGGCGCGAAGCGTGCAAGGGTGTCGATATGCGCGTCGGTGTCATCGCCCTGAAGATAGCCGTGTTCGAGCATGAGCACGCGCCCGACGTTGAAGGCCTCGCGCAGGGGGGCTTCGATCTCGCTTCGGCTCGCCTGCGGATGGCGCTGGTGCAGACATTGCCAGGTGGTCAGAAGACTGCCGCGACCATCGGACTCGATCGCGCCGCCTTCGAGCGCCCAGTCGATGCGCTGGTGTTCGGTGCCTGCAGCAAAGAGGCCGGCATCGAGCAGGTGAGTGATGAGCTGGTCGTCGCGGTCGCCGGCGTATTTGCCGCCCCAGCCGGTGAAATGGAAGTCGAGCAGTCGATGGGACTTGCCATCGACGAGGGTAAGCGGGCCCGAGTCACGCAGCCAGGTGTCGTCGTAGGCGGCCTCGACAAAGCGGACACGGCCGGCATCAATCCGTGCCGCCGCCAGAAGCGTGTCTGCGCGTGCGCGCACCGCAGCGTCGGCAACGCAAATGATCAGCGGCTCGAAGCGCGCAATCGCGGCGGCCAAACGCACATAGGCCTGCTCGACACGCGGCAGGCGCGAACCCCAATCGGTGTCCTGGTGCGGCCAGGCAATGACGACTGCCGCTTGCTGCTCCCATTCGGCGGGCAGTCGCCATGCATTGCGTGACATCAAGTGGTCGGTGCGGCCGCGTCCATCACGGTATGGATCACGTGAGTGCGCTCGAAGTACACGGTGTAGCCGTTGTAACGCCAGCGATTGATCGTCGGATGACGAGGCGCATCGCCGCCGGCAGCCGGCAACTTGTCGACTGGTGCGCCGAAGCGCTTTTCGACCTGAGCCATGCTCATCCCGCGCACGGGGACCGTGGAATTGGTATCGACCACCGCACGATGGCGACGGACTTTCTTCACCGTCTCCTTCTTGGCCGGCGCTGCATCGGCAGGCGCCGCTGCATCAGCAGGCTTGGCGACGACGACGTCGGTCTGGATGGCCAAGGCCGGGCTGGCCGTGAGAACGGCGCCGACAAGCAGGGGCAGCGTCGCGAGAATGCACTTGCGGATCATGCTTCAACTCCTTGTCGGTCAAGGGAATGTGGCAAGGCGCCACT
>NSJK01000017.1 GCA_002632325.1 Lysobacterales bacterium
CAGCCTGCCATTCAAGGCAGGCTGAAAGCGCAATCGGCTCGACCAGCTGAGCTACGGGCGCGTGTCGGGAATTGTCGCATGAACCGTCCGTGGTGCGGTCTCCAGTCGGCATCCATGCCTCCTCCTCGCCGCTTGCTCAGCCTGCCATTCAAGGCAGGCTGAAAGCGCAATCGGCTCGACCAGCTGAGCTACGGGCGCGTGTCGGGAATTGTCGCATGAACCGTCCGTGGTGCGGTCTCCAGTCGGCATCCATGCCTCCTCCTCGGACAGGCCAAGGGCGATGCGCTGTGGTGGCGGATGCGCTACGCGGGTCAGGCCAAGCTCCAGATCCATTTCGTGTGCCATGCCTCGCAAGCCGATCTCAAGACCTACTTCGTCAAATACAGCGGGCAGGTGGGTTGGAACGGCCCGCCGCGTGGACTGGCGATCTCGCGCAGGTGACCTGAACTGCTTGCTCGCCTGGCTCGCTCAAGTCGACGGTTTTGGCGCGCGCCGTGGCTCGATCATCGCGTGTTTGCGCAGCAGCGCGCGCAGCTGGTGATAGCTCAGGCCAAGCAGCGCTGCAGCTTCGGCCTGGCGATAGCGGGCTTGGGTGAGCGCCTGTTCGATCAACTTGCGTTCGCTGCGCAGGATTTCCTCGCGCAGGTCGCAGGGCAGCTGCGGCAGTAGCGGTGTGGCGGCAGGGCCGGGTGTGGGCGCTGCCGGTGTCGGTTCAAGCGAGCGCGGCAGGCGGTAGCTGGAGGCGAAGGGATCGAACACGATCTGCTCGACCATCGCCTCGGCCGGCGTTCGATACACCGAGCGTTCGACCGCATTCTTGAGTTCGCGGATGTTGCCCGGCCAATCGTGCGCGAGCAGGGCCGCACGCGCCGCGGGCGCAAAGCCGGCAAACAGCTCGCGCGCGAGTTCGCGTGTGATCTCGAGTGCAAAGTGTTCGGCCAGCAAGACGATGTCTTCGCCGCGCGCGCGCAGCGGCGGCACGGTGAGCACGTCGAAGGCGAGGCGGTCGAGCAGGTCGGCGCGAAAGCGCCCGTCGCGCACCGCCGCGGGCAGATCCTCGTTGGTGGCGCCGATGATGCGCACGTCGACGCTCAAGGTCTGGGTGCCGCCTACGCGTTCGAACTGGCCGTATTCAACCGCGCGCAGGATCTTCTCCTGCACGCGCAGCGAGACATTGCCGAGCTCGTCGAGAAACAAACTGCCGCCGTGGGCCTGCTCGAAGCGACCGAGGTGGCGACGCGTGGCACCGGTGAAGGCGCCGGCTTCGTGACCGAACAGTTCGGTTTCCAGCAAGGACTCGGTGAGCGTCGCGCAATTGAGTTTGACCAGCGGTCCCTGCCAGCGCGCCGAGAGGTAATGCAGGCGCGCGGCGATCAGTTCCTTGCCGGTGCCGCGCTCGCCAATCACCAGCACGGGCTTGTTGACGACCGCCACACGCGAGGTTTCCTCGAGCAGCGCGAGAAACGCCGGCGACTGGCCGAGCATCGCCGTGGTGTCGCTTGCGGGGGTGGTGGGCAGCGGGCTCATGGGCTGGGGCTGGGACAGGCGCCGGCGCCCGAGGATTCGGGCTGAATAAACACGCTTGAGTTTAGTCAGATTGACGATAAAGCGGTGCGAAAGACAATCGGAGATCGGCGCAGAATCCCATACGATCCAGAAATAGCCTGTTACAACAATAACTTGCGTGAATCACCCGACTTGGCACGGCCCCTGCACTGTTCGCAGGGCAAAACCACAAAATCCACGAGGCAAGATCATGGGCATGTTTTCCCGACTCAGCGACATCATCAATTCCAACCTCAACGCGATGCTCGACAAGGCCGAGGATCCGCAGAAGGTCGTGCGCCTGATCATCCAGGAGATGGAAGACACCCTCGTCGAAGTGCGCTCGGCCGCCGCGCGTGCGATCGCCGATCGCAAGGAACTCGAGCGCCGCAGTGCCGCGGCCGGCCGTGAGGTCGAGGAATGGCAACGGCGCGCCGAACTCGCGGTGAGCAAGGGCCGCGATGATCTGGCCACGGCGGCGCTGGCCGAGAAGCAGCGCAGTCAGGACGAAGGCAATGCGCTCGAACGCCAGCGCAACGAGCTCGACTCGGGTCTGGCCAAGCTCAACGACGACATCGCCGCGCTGCAAGGCAAGCTGGCCGATGCGCGCAGCCGTCAGAAATCACTCGAGCGCCGCCACAACACCGCCGCGCAGCGTCTGGAAGTGCGCCGCCGCGTGCACGACGAGCGTGTCAACAATGCGCTGGGTCGCATGGATTACTACGAGCGTCGCCTCGAACAACTCGAAGGCAAGGTCGAATCCTACGACCTGGGCAAGACTCAGGATCTGCATCGCGAGTTCGCCGATCTCGAAGCGGGCGAGCGCGTGCAGGACGAACTGGCCGCGCTGAAGTCGCGCATGGCGGGCAGCAAGTCGAACGTCGCGGAGTGACGGCAATGGCCGAGCTCATTCCGATCATCTCGATCCTCTGCATTTTCGTTGCCTGTCCGTGGCTGTTCCTGCACTACTCGACGCGCCGGCGCGAAACGCAAGGTCTGAGCCGCGAGGATGAAAAGATGCTCGAGGACCTGTGGCAATTGGCCAACCGCATGGAGCGCCGCGTCGAGTCGCTGGAAACCATACTCGATGCCAAGGCGCCGAACTGGAGGGAGAAATCATGAACCGTTTCGACCGCAATCGCGAAGAACGTGGGCGTCTGTACCGCGACACCGAACGCGGCGTGATCCTCGGCGTCTGCGCGGGACTCGCCGATGCCGGTGGCGTTCCGCCCTGGCTCGCGCGATTGGTTGCGTTGATCGCGCTGTGCTGGTTCACGCAGGCGACCATCGTGGCCTATGTCGTTGCCGCACTGCTGCTGCCCGAGCGGCCGCTGCGCTACAACGGCCTGGGCGACGAAGCCAGTTTCTGGCGCTCCGGACGTGGCAGGACCGAGCCATGAGCCCGCGTGAACCCTGGCGCGCGCAGCGCTTCTATCGCGACACCGCCAACGGCAAGGTGATGGGCGTGTGCGCGGGCATCGCCGACTATTACGGCTGGAACGTCACCTGGGTGCGCGTGATTGCGATCGTTGCCCTGCTCTGGCTCAACGTGGTGACCCTGATTGCCTATGTCGCGCTCGGCATGTTGTGGCCGGTCAAGCCCGAGCGCCCCTACGATTGGGATACCGGCGAGGAATACTGGCAAAGCGTACGCCGCTCGGCCAGCGGCACCTTCCGCGAGGTGCGCCAGCGCTTTCGCGAACTCGACCAGCGCCTGCAACGGCTGGAAGGCTACGTGACTTCGCGTCACCATGATCTGGACCGCAAGTTTCGCGAGCTGGAGAGTTGAATGAATTACGCGTTTGTTTTCAGCATCATCGTGGTGATCGTGTTGGCACGCCTGTATCGCGAACACCTGCGGCTCAAGGCCAGCCAGAGCGAGGGCAGCAGCGCGGCGCAGTCGCGCATCGATGCGCTCGAGGATCGCGTGCGCACGCTCGAGAAGATCGTCACCGACGATGGCTTCGACCTCAAACGCGAGTTCGACAAGCTCTGACGAGCAGTGAGAATCCGGGTACGGCCAAACGCGCGCGGGTCTCAGGCGCCTTCGGACTTCGCCAGCTTGCTGTGACGCATGCCGTAGGCGAAATACACCAGCAGTCCCAGGCTCACCCACACCACGAACACCAGCCAGGTGATCGCGGCAAGCTCGCTGAGCAGCCACAGCGAAAACAGGATGCCGATCAGCGGAATGAAGGGCACCCACGGCGTGCGGAATGAACGCGGCAGATCGGGCTTGCGCACGCGCAGCACGATGATCGAGCTGCAGATCACGATGAAGGCGCTGAGCACACCGATGTTCACGAGCTTGGCGACTTCATCGAGCGGGAACAGGCCGGCAACGATCGCGGTGAACACGCCCAGCGCAATCGTCGTGCGGTGCGGCGTGCCATAGCGCGGATGCACGTGGGCGAACCAACCGGGCAGCAGGCCATCGCGCGAGAGCGCAAACCAGATGCGCGAAGCGCCGAGCATGAAGGCGAACAGCACGCTGATGAGGCCGAACACCGCGGCCACCGAGATCGTCACCGCGATCCAGGGCAGGCCGATATTCTTGAACGCATCGGCCACCGGCGCATCGGTATGCAGGGTCGAGTAGTGCGCGATGCCGGTCAGCACCATCGACACCGCCAGATACATCGCCATCGAAATGCCCAGCGACAGCAGCACCGCGCGCGGCAGGTCGCGCTGCGGGTTCTTCGATTCCTCGGCTGCCGTGGTGAGCGTGTCGTAACCGAACACCGCGAAGAACACCACGGCGGCGGCGGTGGCGATGCCCTGATAGCCGAAATGGCCGACGCCATCCGCGCCGATCACGCGCTCGGGGATGAAGGGATGCCAGTTGGCCGGGTTGATGTAGAACACGCCCACGCCGAGCACCAGCAGCACCGCGGCGACCTTGATCGCGACGACGAAGGTATTGAAGCGCGCACCCCATTCGGTGCGGAAGATCAGCAGCGCGGCGACCGCCAAGGTGATCGCTGCCGCGATCACGTTGAACACGCGGCCCTCGCCCGTACCGATTGCGCCCTGCGCCCAGATCGGCAAGGGCAAGCCGACCAAGTTCAGCGCAGCCTGCACGTACCCCGACCAGCCGATCGCGACGACCGCGACGATGAGTGCGTATTCGAGCAGGAGGTCCCAGCCGATCAGCCAGGCCACGCCTTCGCCCAGGGTCGCGTAGCTGTAGGTGTAAGCGCTGCCGGTGACCGGGATCAGCCCGGCGAATTCCGCATAGCACAGCGCCGCGGCGGCGCTGGCGATGCCCGCGATGATGAAGGAAATCGCGACCGCCGGCCCGGCATTGAGCGCCGCCTGCTGGCCGGCGAGCACGAACACGCCGACCCCGATGATGCCGCCGATGCCGATCGCGGTGAGCTGCCACACGCCCAGCACGCGGCGGAAATCACGCCGTGCGCCCGCCTCCGCCTGCAATTGTTCCACCGACTTGTGACGCAACATGCGGGCGACGAGGCTCATGGGCAGGCTTCCCCGGTTCAGGAGCGTCGATCATAGCCGCAGCAAGCCGTCGCGCGCTGCTGCACCGCTGGTTCGATCCATCCCTTTCGGCCTACTTGCCGATGCAAAAGCTCGCAAAGATCTCGCCGAGGAGGTCGTCGCTGGTGAAGCTGCCGGTGAGCTCGCCGATTGCGTGCTGGGCCTGGCGCAGTTCCTCGGCGGCGAGTTCGCCTTGTTGCACGGCGAGTGCGCTGGCGGCTTGCGAGCAGGCGAGTTGCGCACGCTGGAGTGCGACGACGTGGCGCGCGCGCGCGCTGAAGACGCCGTCGCTGCCTTCGCCGGCATGGGCGTGGCGCTGCAGCTCGGCGGCGAGCAGGTCGATGCCGATGCCGCTGCGTGCCGACAGCCACACGTGGCTGTTGCCCTCACGCTGCTCGATGCGCGGTGGCTCGGCGCCGAGGTCGATCTTGTTGTGCACGATGAGGCGGGTGGCATCGGTGGGCAAGGTGCCGAGCAGGTCGGCGTCGATCGTCTCGTCGGGTGGCGCGCACACCAGGAGGGCGAGATCGGCGCGTGCGAGTTCGGCGTGCGCGCGACGCACGCCTTCGCGTTCGACCACATCGTCGGTCTCGCGCAGGCCGGCGGTGTCGGCGAGCGTGAGCGCGATGCCGTTCACCATCACCGATTCGCGCAGCACGTCGCGGGTGGTGCCGGCGATCTCGGTGACGATCGCGCGCTCGCCCGCGGCAAGCGCATTGAGCAGGCTCGACTTGCCGACGTTGGGCCGACCCACGATCACCACGTGCAGGCCATCGGTGAGGCGAACGCCGCGCTGCGCGGCGGCGAGGAGATCATCGAGCGCGAGGCGCAGCGCGTCCATCTCGGCGAGCAGGGCGGGCGCTGCGAGAAAGTCTATTTCCTCTTCGGGAAAGTCGATCGCCGCCTCGATCCAGGTGCGCACGCGCACGAGTTGCGCGCTGAGCGCATCGGCGCGGCGCGAGAACTCGCCATCGAGACTGCGCTGCGCAGCGCGTGCAGCGGTCTGCGAGGTGCTGGCGATGAGGTCGGCAACGGCTTCGGCCTGGGCCAGGTCGAGCTTGCCGTTGAGAAATGCGCGTTCGGTGAATTCACCCGCGCGCGCGGGTCGCGCGCCCAGTTCGAAGCTGCGCGCGAGCAGGGCATGGAGCAACAGCGGATTGCCGTGCGCCTGCAGCTCCACCACGTGCTCACCGGTGTAGGAGCGCGGCGCGGCGAAATACAGCAACAGACCGCGATCGATGATCGCGCCATCGCGGTCGCGAAAGCTTGCCCAGTGCGCGTGGCGCTCGCGTGGCATGCGGCCGAGCAGCTGTGCGCCAATCTTCGGCGCGAGTGGCCCGGAGATGCGCACCACGCCGATGCCCGCATGACCGGCTGCGGTGGCGATCGCCGCGATCGTGTCGGCCGCGGCGTTCATGGCATCAGGTGGCCGCTTTCTCGTGTGCCTCGATGCGCCGCGTGATGATCCACTGCTGCAGCACGCCGAGGCCGCCGTTGACGACGTAGTAGAGCACGAGGCCGGCGGGGAAGAACGCGAACAGCACGGAGAAGATCACCGGCATGATCTTCATCATCTTCGCCTGCAGCGGATCCATGCCCGCCATCGGCGTGAGGTACTGGGTGGCGATCATCACCGCCGCGTTGAGCACCGGCAGCACGAAGTAGGGATCGGGCGCGCTGAGGTTGTGGATCCAGGCGATGAACGGCGCCTGGCGCAGCTCGACGCTTTCCAGCAGCACCCAGTACAGCGCGAAGAACACCGGAATCTGGATCAGCATCGGCAGGCAGCCGGCGAGCGGATTGACCTTTTCCTTCTGGAACAGCTCCATCTGCGCGGCGGCAAATTTCTGCCGGTCGTCGCCGTAGCGTTCCTTGAGCGCGGCCAGGCGCGGCTGCAGCTTGCGCATGCGTGCGCCCGAGCGGTACTGCGCTTCGCTGAGTTTGAAGAACAGCGCCTTGATCAGCAGCACCAGCAGGATGATCGCGAAACCCCAGTTGCCGGTGAGCTTGTGGAACTGGGTGAGCAGCCAATGCAGCGGCTCGGCGATCACCTTGAACATGCCATAGTCGATCGTCAGCGACAGCCCCGGCGCGATCTGGTCGAGCGAGCTTTGCAGCTTGGGGCCGATGTACAGCCGCGCACTCTCGCTGCGCGACTGACCGGGCGCAACACTGAGCAGCGGCGACATCGCGCGGATCAGATAGCGCGGCCCGTGCGGATTGGCGATCTGCAGCGTGCTGTAGCTGTCGGTTTCGCTGGTGGTGGGAATCCACGCGGCGAAGAAATAGTGCTGCAGCATCGCCGCCCAGCCACCGGCAAAACTCTTGGCCAGCGGTTCCTTGTGAAAACCATCGAACTTGAGCTTCTCGAACTTGTCCTCGGGGCTGTAGATCGCCGCGCCGGCAAAGCTGTAGCGCTCGATGTTGCTGAAGCCCTTGATGCCGCTGGTGTCGATCACCGGCGGCACGCGCTGCAACTGGCGATAGGCATTGCCGTTCCAGGCCTGCGTGCCGTGATTGCTGATCTCCTCGCGCTGTTCGATCACGTAGCTGCCGCGCTTGAACACGAACACTTTGCGCACGCTCAGGCCATCGGGCTGGCTCCAGGTCAGCGGCACTTCCAACGTGTCGCCGCCATCGAGTTTGTAACTTGCCTGCGCGCTCTGGTAGAGCGCCTGATGATCGGGCGCGACGAGGCTGCTGCCCTGCGCGCTGAGCAAGCCGCTCTGGGCGACGAAGAAGTGCGCGTCGCTGTGGTCGAGCAGGCGCACCGGGTTGGCGAAATCCTTGGGCTGCTTGGGATAGGCGAGCAGGTCGGCGACGACGATGTTGCCGCCCCGCGGATCGATCTCCACGCGCAGCACGTCGGTGCTCACCACCACCGGAGCCACTGGGGGCGTACTGCTCGCGTCGCTGGCTGGCGTGCTGGTCGCAGGCGTGCCGCTTGGTGGCGTACCCGCAACCGGTGCGGGCGTGCTGCCGTCGGCAGCAGGCGTCGCGGCGGCGTCGGCTGCGCTCGTGCTGGCGGCGGGCGTGGTCGCCGGGGCTGGACCGTAGTCCTTTTCCCATTCCATCCACAGCAGATAGCTGATGAACAGCAGGGCGATCAGAAGGAGGTTGCGGGTGCTGGTCATGAAGGTCCGGATACGGCAGATGGAATGCGGCCGCCGTGCAGACGCTGGTCAGGATCGCCAGCGGCAAGGAATGAAGCACGGGTCGGCATGCGGAACGGCTGCGCCCGAAGCGCGCGGATCAGCCGCGCATTGTGCCGGTCGCACCCGGCGCATTCAATGTCGCAATGCGCTGCCAGAGCTGGTCGAGTTCGGCGTGCAGACTGGCGTTGTCGGCCTCCGCGGCGCTCGGATTGGCGATCAGGAGGATGTCGCGCGCGCCGAGCAGGTGGCGATGGCGGCGAAAGCTGTCGCGGGCAATGCGCTTGATGCGGTTGCGTTCGACCGCGAGCTTGGACACACGCCGCGACACGGCCAGCCCGAGACGGGCGCCGGGGCCATTGGCGGGTTTGCATTGGGCGGTGTAGCAGCGGCCAGACAGGCGTCGGCTGCCGCTGCGCAGGGCCGCGAAATCAGCGGCCGAAAGCAGTCGCGCCGAACGCGGAAAGCGGGCCGGCGCGTTCACTCCGCGCCGCGGTTCAGACCGCGAGGCGCTTGCGGCCCTTGGCGCGACGCGCGTTGATGACCTTGCGGCCACCGCGCGTCTTCATGCGGGCACGGAACCCGTGGTCGCGGGCGCGCTTGAGATTGCTGGGCTGGTAGGTGCGCTTGGTGGCCATGATCGTGGCAATTTGGGCAAAAAAGGGCGCAAATCATAGGCTTCCGGCGCGCACGCGTCAAGTTCGCTGAACGTGCGCCGCGCCTGTCGTGAGGCGATGGCAGGCCCGCGTGGTGCGGTGGCACCATCGCCACCCGCCCGCGAAGAAGCACCGGCATGGCCGACCACGATGATCCCGAGGTGCTGCTCGCCAGCGCCGCCCCGCTGCGCAGCCAGCCCTCACTCTACCCGGAACCCTTCGCCTCGATGATGCGTGGCCGTAGCAAGCGACCGCTTGGCGACCGCTTCGGGCTTGCCAATTTCGGCGTCAACCTCACGACCCTCGCCCCGGGCGCGATGTCGGCCCTGCGCCATGCGCATACGCGCCAGGACGAGTTTGTCTACGTGCTCAGTGGGACCGCAACCCTGATCAGCGACAGCGGCCGGCACGTGCTTGGCCCGGGCATGTGTGCCGGATTCAGGGCGGGCACCGGCAACGCACATCAACTTCGCAACGAGTCGAGCGACGAGCTGGTCTACCTCGAGGTTGGCGATCGCTCGCCGGGCGACGAGGTGAGCTATCCCGATGATGACCTCGCCGCGCACTACGTGGACGGCCGCTGGCGCTTCAGCCACAAGGATGGCAGGCCCTGGTGAGCGCGACATCGTGTCTGCGGCGGCGTTAGGGCAACGCTGATCAAGTAGCACAACCGGCATGGCGTCCAGAAAGTTCGCCAGACGTGTTGTGCGGCGAAGGCAAGGCTGGTTGCCTTGGCGAGCCGAGCGGCGCGACTGGAGGGCTTTCCGGGCGCCACCCATTCGCAACAAGATCAAACTGTTGGGCGACGCCTGTCTGCGCACAGCTCTTTGGCGCGCTGCCTTGAAAGACGGCCAGTCTGTCTGCGGCAGCGCTCCGCGACCTGCACGCAGACAGGGGTCGTGACGATTGCGCTACTTGATCAGCGTTGCCCTAAGCTGGCACTTCCGATGGCTGCCGGGGGACCTTGCGATGCAGATGCTTGCCGATGTGCTGGTGGTGCTGGTGGCCTTGTTGCATGTCTGGTTTCTCGTGCTCGAGATGTTCCTGTGGGACAAGCCCGCGGGCCTGCGTGCATTCGGGCAAAGCGCCGAGCGCGCCGCGGCGACCAAGGTGCTCGCCGCCAATCAGGGTCTGTACAACGGCTTTCTCGCCGCGGGCCTGATCTGGGGCACCGTGCAGGGCGCGGCCGGGCTCGGCTTCAAGCTGTTCTTCCTCGCCTGCGTGATCATTGCCGGGCTGTACGGCGCGTTCTCCGCGAGCCGCAAGATCCTCTGGATCCAGGCATTGCCTGCCGCGATCGCCTTGTTGGCGGTACTCGCGACCCGTTCTTGATCTGGATCGTTGTCGGGTCCTGGTGCAGGCCCGACAATCGCCTGTCCACAGGAGAGCCCCATGCCATTTCGCACCATCATCGAACCCTTCCGCATCCAGTCGGTCGCGCCACTGCGAATGACCACGCCCGCCCAGCGCCATGAGGCGGTGGTCGCCGCGGGCTACAACCTGTTTGGCCTGCATGCGCTGGACGTGATGATCGACCTGCTCACCGATTCGGGCACGGGCGCGATGAGCCGCGACCAGTGGGCGGCGATCCAGCATGGCGACGAGTCCTACGCGGGCAGTCCGTCCTACGACATCTTCCGCGAGGCGGTACAGAACCTGTTTCCGTTCAAGCACGTGATTCCGACCCATCAGGGCCGCGCGGCCGAGAAGATCCTGTTCACCGCGCTCGGCGGCAAGGGCAAGGCGGTACCCAACAACACGCACTTCGACACCACCCGCGCCAACATCGAATACAGCGGTGCGCAGGCAGTTGATCTGGTGATCGCCGAAGGCCGCGACCCGGCCAACCTGCATCCGTTCAAGGGCAACATGGATGTCGCCGCACTCGATGCCTTCCTCAGCAGTCATTCCGGTCAGGTGCCGGTCGCCTTCATCACCATCACCAACAATTCCGGCGGTGGCCAGCCGGTGAGTCTGGAGAATCTGCGCCAGACCAGCGCGGTGTGTCGCCGTCACGGCGTGCCGCTTTTCCTCGATGCCTGCCGCTTTGCCGAGAACGCCTGGTTCATCCGCGAGCGCGAGCCGGGCCAGCAGGACCGTGAAGTCGCCGACATCGTGCGCGAGATGGCTAGCCTTGCCGACGGCATGACGATGAGCGCGAAGAAGGATCCGATGGGCAACATCGGCGGCTGGCTCGCGCTCAACGACGATGCGCTGGCCGAGCAGTGCCGCAACCTGTTGATCCTCACCGAGGGCTTTCCGACCTATGGCGGCCTCGCCGGTCGTGATCTGGAAGCGCTCGCCCAGGGCCTGCGCGAAGTGGTCGATCACGATTACCTGCGCTATCGCATCCGCTCGACCGCGTATCTGGGCGATGCGCTGGCCAAGGCCGGGATTCCGGTGGTGCAGCCGATCGGTGGTCATGCGGTGTATCTCGACGCACGTGCCCTGCTGCCGCACATCGCGCCGCTGCAGTATCCGGGTCAGGCGCTCGCCGTTGCGTTGTATGAAAGCGGCGGTGTGCGCGGCTGCGAGATCGGCACGGTGATGTTCGGTCGTCAGGCCGATGGAAGCGAGAAGGCGGCGACGCTCGATCTCGTGCGTCTGGCAATTCCACGCCGCACCTACACGCAAAGCCACATCGACTACGTGATCGAGGTGTGCGAGGAAGTCGCACGCAAGGCGAAGGCCTTGCGCGGCTATCGCATCGTCGCCGAACCGGCACAACTGCGGCATTTCACCGCGCGCTTCGCGCCGCTGGCCTGAGGAGCGAACAGCACGATGGGCGTGTTCGCCAAGGCGTTTGCGGTGTGGTGCGCAATTCTCGTGCTTGCCATCGCCAACGGCGCCTTGCGCGAAGGCGTGTTGATTCCGCGTCTGGGTCTGCACGCAGGCATGATCCTCAGTGGCGTATTGCTCGCGGCGCTGATCGTTCTGGTCAGCACCCTCTGCCTGCCTTGGTTCGACCTGCAGTCGACACGCGCATTGCTGCTGCTCGGCCTGGGCTGGCTCGGGCTCACGCTCGCGTTCGAATGGTCGTTCGGTCTGCTGCGCGGCAAGAGCACGAGCGAGCTCCTTGCAGCCTATGCGTTCAAGGATGGCAACCTGTGGACGCTGGTGCTCCTGGTCACCCTGCTCGCGCCGCTGCTTGCGGCTTGGCTGCGCGGCACGCGATAGGTGATCGTGGCTGGGGTGAAAGGCAGTGGAGCAAGCACGGCAGCGGAGCACGCTCCGCTCTGCGGGGCGGTGGGTTTTGTAGAGCCGAGCTTGCTCGGCTTGAATGCACGAATGCAGCGAAGCAAGCACGGCAGCGGAGCAAGCTCCGCTCTACGAGAAGCGCGGGAGCCGGCGCCCGCACCTGCCGGCTTCGTGCTTCAATCGCCCCTTCGTCGCATCGCATGAATCGAACCGGGCCATGTCCTCGTCCGAATTGCTCGTCGCCACCGCCGGCCTGATCTGGCTGATCGTGCTGTTTGCGGTCGCGCGTTACGGCGAGCGCCATGCCGGCGTGTTCGCGCGCCGCTGGGACATCGTCTATGCGCTGTCGCTCGGTGTGCACTGCACCTCGTGGACGTTCTACGGCACGGTGACGCAGGCCGAGCGTTCCGGCTGGTGGTTGCCGCCGACCTTCATCGGCCTGATCCTGCTCTACGCGCTCGCCATCGGCGTGCTGCTGCGCTTGGTTGCGCTCGCGCGCGAACACCACGCCAGTTCGCTCGCCGACTTCGTCGCGGCCCGGCTCGGGCGACACGCGGGTCTGGCCGCACTCGTCACCGCGGTGACCGTGCTCGGCATCGTTCCCTACATCGCGCTGCAGCTCAAGGCGGTGGCAATGAGCTACGCCTTGTTCGGCAGCGGCAACGGTCTCGATGCGCCGCCATGGCAGGACAGCGCCTTGTATGTGGCACTGGCGATGGCCTTGTTCGCGATGCTGTTCGGTACGCGTCGCGCCTCGGCGGCCGCGCACAATCGCGGCCTCGTGCTCGCGCTCGCGTTTGAATCCCTGTTCAAGCTCGCGGCGATGCTCGCACTCGGTGCGCTGGTGCTGGGCCTGCCCGATGTTGATGCCGCGGTGCGCAGCACGCCGCGCGACAGCAGCGGGTTTCCCGCCCTGATCGTGCTCGGTGCGTTGGCTGCCTTCACCCTGCCGCATCAGTTCCATGCCGGCGTGGTCGAGTGCCGCGACGTGGCGCATCTACGCACGGCGCGCTGGTTGTTCCCGCTCTACCTGTGCCTGATCGCGTTGCCGGTGCTGCCACTGGCGAAGGCGGGCGCGGCACGCTTCGCCGCGCTCAATGTGTCCTCCGATGTCTACGTGCTTGCGCTGCCGCTGGCGCAGGGTCAGCAGGGACTGGCGGTGCTCGCGTTTCTCGGTGGCCTGTCGGCCGCGACCAGCATGGTGATCGTTGCGACGCTCGCCTTGAGCCTGATGATCGGCAACCACTGGCTCGCACCCTTGCGCCTGCGCGGCGCGTGGCTGCGCAGCGAGCAGGGCGATCTGCGCCCGGCAGTGCTGCGCCAGCGCCGCGTGGCGATCCTCGCGGTGGTGCTGCTCGCCTGGCTGTACTCGCGCGCTGCGGTCGGCAGCAATGCCCTGGCCGACATCGGCGCGCTGTCGTTCTCGGCTCTGGCCGGACTCATGCCTGCGGTGCTGGTGGCGCTGTATCGTCCGCAAATCGGTGCGCGTGCAGTGTGCGCGGGACTGGTCGCCGGCACCCTGATCTGGCTGTACGCGATCTCGCCCTCGTTCGTGCCGGCGCTGCGCGAAACCGACTTCGCGTTGCCGCTGCTGGCGCCTGCGAGCCTGTTCGGGCTCGGCGGCTGGAGCGACCTTGCGCGGGTGCTTGTCGCCAGTCTGGCCGTCAATCTCGCGGTGATGGCGATGGTGGCGCGCAGTCGCTGGGCGCATCCCGATGGTCGCTCGCCACCGGCCGATCTGGCCAACAGCGAACTGGCGACACTGGCGCTGCGCTTCCTGCCGCGCGAGAACGTTGATGCCCTGATCGCCGCGCGCAGCGGCAACGCCGACGCACGTCAGGTTGCCGCGGTCGAACACGAACTGGCCACGGTGATCGGCGCGGCGTCCGCGCGGCTGCTGATCGAAGTGGCGCGACGCGAGCGCAGCGAACGTCTGGCCACCGTCGTCGATATCGTCGGAGAGACCAGCCGCGACCTGCGCTTCAATCAGCGCGTGCTCGAGGCCGCTCTGGAAAACATGACGCAGGGCATCTGCGTGGTCGATGCGGCACTTGCGGTGGTCGCCTGGAATCGTCGCTATGAACAACTGTTCGCCTATCCACCCGGCTTGCTCGCTATCGGTCGTCCGGTGGCCGAACTCATGCGCCACAACATTGCGCGTGGTCTGATCGGGTCTGGCGATATGGAGTCGCGCATCAACCGACGCCTTGCGCAGATGCGTGCGGGCTCGCCGCATCTGTCGGAGCGGCGCTTTCCCGACGGCACCATTGTCGAGATCCGCGGCAATCCGATGCCCGGCGGCGGCTTCGTCGCCACCTTCACCGACGTCACCGCGTTTCGTGACAACGAACGCGCACTCACGCTCGCCAACGAGACGCTGGAGCAGCGCGTGGCCACGCGCACCGGCGAACTCGCGCGCGCCAGCGCCGCGGCCGAGCAGGCGAATCTCGCCAAGACTCGCTTCCTTGCTGCGGTCAGCCACGATCTCGCGCAGCCCTTGCATGCGGCGCAGCTGTTCGCGCATGCGCTGGCGCAGCAGCTCGATGCCGACGAGCAACGCGCCACCGTTGCCCATATCGGTGGTGCGCTCGCCTCGGCCGAAGACCTGCTTGCCGGCCTGCTCGACATTTCGCGCCTCGATGCGGGCGGCATGGCGCTGCAGCCGCGCGCATTCGCCGCGGCCGATCTGCTTGACGCGCTCGCCGCCGAGTTCGCTGTGCTCGCTCAGGCCAAGGGCTTGCGTCTGCGCTGCGTGCGCAGTTCGGTCTGGCTGCACAGCGATCCGCAGCTGCTGCGCCGCGTGCTGCAGAACTTTCTCGCCAATGCGGTCAAGTACACGCGCTCGGGTTCGGTGCTGCTCGGTTGCCGCCGTCACGGCGAGGTGATGCGAATCGAGGTCTGGGACAGCGGCGTGGGCATCGCCGAGCAGGACCGCGTGCTGATCTTCGAAGAGTTTCGCCGGCTCGATCGCGGTGCGGGCGGCCTTGGCCTTGGCCTCGCGATCGCCGAACGCATGGCGCGCCTGCTCGGCCATCGCCTGACGCTGCGTTCATGGCCAGGCCGCGGCAGCGTGTTCGCGGTGGACGTGCCGCGCGCCGCACCGCTGTCACTGCCTGCGGTGCCCGAACCGGTGCGCGATGTCGCGCTGCCGTCGCGGCGGATCCTCGTGGTCGACAATGACGAGGCGGCCGCGATTGCGCTGCGACAGCTGCTCGAAGGCTGGCACTGCGAGGTTGCTACCGCGATCGATCTCGTCTCCGCGCGCGCCGCGTGTGCGGAGTTCCAGCCCGAACTGCTGCTGCTCGATTACCACCTCGACGACGATCTCACCGGTCTCGCCTTGCGCGCGCAGCTGGATCCTGCGTGCGCTTGCCTGCCCTGCATCATCCTCACCGCCGATCAGGGCGAAGCCGTGCGGACAGCCGTGGCAGCAGCCGGTGTGCAGCTGCTGCACAAGCCGCTCAAGCCGCTGGCACTCAAGGCGGTGCTGATGAGACTGAATCAGGTCGCGGCTCAGGTCTGAACGCGCTCACGCGCTGCTTCGGACCGCAGATAGCGTTCAGCCCATGCCACCTTCGCGTCGCGCCGCATGTCGCATCAGGGTTCAGGCAAGTCGATAGTGGACGTGAAGTTGCCGCGGAACAGGCCGTCGAGCGGGGAGGACGGGTTTCCGATCCAACTGATTGCGACGGGCCCGCACGAGGCACTGCCGAAGTTGCCGGATGACGGTGCGATCACCAGGAAGTAGTTACAGCCGCTCGTTGACCACGCTTGGCCGCAGCCACGAGGCGATCGAGGAGCGTCGCAAGTACATTGCCGGCGGTTTCGCGAGGATCCGCGGATGGTCGCCTACTGCACGCGCAATGGTTTGCCCCAATCCGCGGCCAGTCAGGCGCGCTCCATCGACGCCATCCTTGCCCTGATGACCACGCGCGGTTCCTGAGTGGCCGAACCAAGCTGAAGCACTCAAAGCGCTCAATCCCCGACGTGCAAGCTCGGATCGGCCAGTTCCAGCGAACGCAGCAACACGCCGGCCTGGGTGCGGTTGCGCACGTCGAGGCGTTCGAAAACCGCGCTCAGATGCGCCTTGACGGTTCTTTCCTGCACCCCGAGACGATCGGCGATCTGCTTGTTGAGCAGACCGTCGGCAACCATCCCGAGCACGCGCATTTGTTGCGGACTGAGGGCGGCCAGTCGCGCGGCGAGCTGACGATCGGCGCTGTTGCCGGCGCCGCCGCCAACGGCACCACGCAGTGTCGCCGGCAGCCAGGTCTGGGCATTGAGCACGGCGCGCAGCGCAGCCTCCAATTCATCGAGCGCGCTGCGCTTGGAAATGAAACCCGCAGCACCATGCACGAGTGCGCGTTGCACGGTCGCCGCATCGTCATGCGCCGAGATCATCACCACGCTGATCGTCGGAAACTGTCCGCGCAGGCTTGCCAGCGCCATCAGGCCGTGACTGCCCGGCATGTGCAGGTCGAGCAACACCAGGTCGGTGTCTGCGTGTGTGGCGAGGTCGGAAAGTGCGTCGTCGAAGCTGCCGACCTCGGCGATCTCCGCCTCGGGTGCAACTCTTTGCACGGCCTGCGCGAGCGCGAGGCGGAACAGCGGATGATCGTCGGCAAGCAGGATGCGCACTTCGCCACTGTAGCAGGCAGATCGCCGCGTGATCCGCGCCATCGGGCGTACGCACCGCGAGCCTCGTCCTTTGGTCCAACTGCATTTCCATGCCGTCCTGCTAACGTGCGCGCATGAGTCGAACCTTGCTTGTCTTGATGGTCCTCACGCTGGCCGCCTGCACGCGCCATGCACTGGTGACGGAGAACGCCATGTCCGTGAATGATCGCTACGGTGCGATGCGCGAGAGCGTGCATCGCGGTGACGATGATTTGCTCAGCGCCGGACTGGGCCTTGCCGGGCTGCGCGCCAAGCCTGCGGCGTTCGCCGATCCCGCCGTACCCACGGCCACCGAGTTGCGTCGCCGCGCGATCCACACGAGCTGGCTCGGGATTGCAGATCTCGGTCCACTCGGTGGCTATGGCACGCTCTACGGCGGTGTGCCGAGCGTGGCCGGCCGCGAGTACGGCGCATTCGCCTATCTGCCGAGCGCGCGCGCTTCGCATCGCGTGCTGGCGCAGATTCCCGATGGCTTCGATCAGAAGGCGCGCTGTCTGCTCGTCGCGCCGGCCTCGGGCTCGCGCGGCGTGTATGGCGCGATTGCGCTCGCCGGCGCCTGGGGCCTGCCGCGCGGCTGCGCGGTGGTCTACACCGACAAGGGCGCAGGTCCGGGCTATTTCGATCTGGATTCGCAAACCGGTGTCGCGCTCGATGGCACGCGTGCGGCGCGTGGCAGCGTCGAACTCGAGTTTGATCCTGCGAACGCGCAGGTCACGCACGGTGTTGCGGTCAAGCATGCGCATTCGGGCGACAACCCCGAGGCGCAGTGGGGAGAACAGGTGTTGCAGGCAGCGCGCTTTGGGCTGGCGATGCTCGATCGCGCCTTTCCGCAGGCCGCGCCCTTCACTGCCGGCAACACCCGCATCATCGCGGTCGGTCTGTCCAATGGCGGCGGCGCGGCGTTGCAGGCTGCGGGACTCGATCAGGCGCAACTGCTCGACGGCGTGGTCGCGCTCGAACCCAACGTGCATGTTGCCGGCCATGGTCGTGCGCTCTACGACTACGTGAGCGAGGCGGCCTTGCTGATGCCCTGCGCCCTGTTGGCGCCGCAGTTCGACGCCGTGCCGTTTGCGCGCGTCGAAGGCAAACCCTCACCGGCAGCGCTGGCACGATGCGCACATCTGCACGCGACCGGCATGATCGGCGGCACAACGCCGATCGCGCATGCCCAGGCCGCACTCGAGCTCTTGCATGCGCGTGGCTGGCGCGATGAAACCATTGCCACGGCAGCCACCACCACTGCGTTCGATCTGTGGCGCGCGGTCGCTGCAACCTACGCGTCGGCCTATCTGCGTGCGCCGGCCGGTGCGATGCCCTGCGGCTTCGGTTTTGCGGCGCTGTCAGCCAGTGGTACGCCCGCACCTGCCGACGCGATCACGCGCGCGGCGTGGTGGTCGGATGCGAGCGGCATACCGCCGGGCGCGGGCGTGTTTCTGTTTGGCGGTCTTGGCAGCGATGCCGACACGAGCGCGCCGGGCATCGAGTGCCTGCGTGCACTGTGGAGCGGAAACAATGCCGATGCGCGCAGCCTGCAGACAGCGGTGGCCGCCACCGCGGCGCAGGTTCCGCACGCGGATCTGCCGATCTTCGTCGTCCAGGGTGAAAGCGATGGCCTGTTGCCGCTCGAGTTCTCGAGCGCGCCCTATGTCGAGGCGCTGCGTGCGGCGCGTCGCGAGCCGGTGTACTGGCGTGTTCCGCACGCCCAGCATTTCGATGCCTTCCTCAGCCTGCCCGGCTTCGGCGATCGGCATGTGCCGCTCTTGCCTTACGGCTACGCTGCGCTCGATGCGTTGTGGGCGCATCTGCATGCCGATGCATCGCTGCCCGCTTCGCGGCGTTGGGCCACCCATGCCCGAGGCTCGGTCGCGCTTGATCGAAGCATGCTGGGCTGGTGAATGCGGCGCGCCGCTGACGACGCGCCTTACACGGCAGCGAGGCGTGCCGCGCGGCGCTGTTCGCGACGCTCGCGGCGACGTGCACTGATGCGCGCGAAGATCAGGTAGATCGCCGGCGTCGACAGCAGGGTCAGGCTCTGCGAAACGATCAGACCGCCGATCATCGCGATGCCGAGCGGGCGGCGCAGTTCCGAGCCGGTGCCAAAGCCGATCGCCAGCGGCAGCGCCGCGCAGATCGCCACCATCGAGGTCATCATGATCGGACGGAAGCGCACGATGCAGGCTTCGCGGATCGCCTCAAGCGGCGGCAGACCGTGTTCGCGTTCGGCCACCAGCGCAAAGTCGACCATCATGATCGCGTTCTTCTTGACGATGCCTATCAGCAGCACGATCGCGATCATCGACACCACCGACAATTCGGTACCGGTGACGACCATCGCCAGGAGCGCGCCGACGCCTGCTGACGGCAGCGTCGAGAGGATCGTCACCGGATGGATCAGGCTCTCGTAGAGTATTCCGAGCACGATGTAGACGGCGATGATCGCGCCGAACAAGAGCAGCGAATTGTCACCCTGCTGCTTCTGGAAATTGCGGAAGTCGCCGGTGAAATCGAGGCGGATGTCGCCCGGCAGGCGCATGCCGGTGATGGTCTTTTCGATGATGCCCTGGGCCTCGCCCATGCTGACGTCGGGCGCGAGATTGAAGCTCAGGCTGGCGACCGAGAACTGGTTGTCGTGCGAGATCTCGGTCGGCGCCACGCCGCTGCTCATCTTGGTGACCGCGGTGATCGGGATCATCGTGCCGGAATTGGCGCGCACATAGAGCTTTTCCAGCGAACTCGGGTCGGTGGCCTGATTGGCCATCGCGCTGACCACCACCTTGAACTGGTTGATGTCGGAATAGATCGTCGATACCTGTCGCTGGCCGAAGGCATCGTTGAGCGCACTGTCGATCGCGCCAATGCTCACGCCAAGACGTGCCGCAGTCGGCCGGTCGATGAGGAGGGTCTGGCGCGGACCAGCGTCGCCGACATCGCTGTCGACGTCGCGCAGTTGTGGTGCCTTTTTCAATTCGGCTGCGAGCTTGGGCAACCATTCCTGCAGCGAGGCGATGTCGTTGCCCTTGAGCTGCACTTGGTACTGGCCACCGCTGCCACTGCCGCCGCCGCCGCCGCTGGGCAGATCCTGCACCGGGCGCAGTCGCAGGCGCAGGCCGGGCATCTTCGCGGCGCTGGCGTTGAGGCGTGTCATCACGTCGAAGGTCGACTCGCCCTTGCGCTGTGCCAGCGGCTTGAGCGTGATGTAGAGACTGCCACTGGCACTGCCACCACCCCAGCCGCCGCCCAGGCGCGAGCCCACACTCTGCACCGCAGGATCCTTGAGCACGAAATCAGCGATCTGCTGCGTCTGCTCGGTCATGCGCGCCGGCGCGGTGTCGGTACCCGCGCTGATGTGACCGAACAACATGCCGGTGTCCTGCTGCGGGAACATCCCGCTTTGCACGAAGCGCATGAGGAACACGGTGAGCACGATCAGCAGCACCGGCTGCAGCGCGGTCAGGCGCGGCCAGCGCAGCGAGTGATCGAGCAGGCCGCGGTAAGTGTCGAGCATGCCGGCGTGGAAGCGGTCGAGCCAGGCACCCAGACGCGAGGGGCGCGCCTGCGCATGCGGGGTGAGAAAGCGCCCGCACAGTGCCGGCGTCAGCGTCAGCGAGACGATCGCCGAGAAGATGATGGCCGAGATCAGGGTGATCGAGAACTCCCGGAAGAATGTTCCGGTGATGCCGCCGGCGAACATCACCGGTGCGAACACCGCGATCAAGGACGCAGTGATCGAGACGATGGTGAAGCCGATCTCCTTGGCGCCTTGCAGTGTCGCTTGCATGCGCGGCATGCCGGCATCGATGTGGCGGATCACGTTCTCGATCACCACGATCGCATCGTCGACCACGAAGCCGATCGCGATCACGAGCGCCATCAGCGACATGTTGTCGAGCGTGAAACCGCACACGTACATGACGATGAAGGCGCCGCAGATCGACAATGGCACCGCGGTCGCCGCAATCAGGGTTGGCGCGAGCCGGCGCAGGAACAACGCCATCGTCAGCACCACCATGCCCAGACTGATGAGCAGACTGATCTGCACCTCGTCCACCGACGCGCGGATGATCGGCGTGCGATCGAAGAACGGCGTCAGCTCGACATCGTCGGGCAGCCAGGTCCGCATCAACGGGATGTCGTTCTTGACCGCATCGACGGTGGCGATCACGTTCGACTCGGCCTGCTTGCGCACGAACAGCAGGATCGCGCGACGGGTTCCGAACCAGGCGGCCTGGTACTGATCCTGTTGGCCGTCGCGCACGGTGGCCACATCGCTCAGGCGTACCGGAATGCCGTTGCGGGTGGCGATCACGATATTGGCGAAGTCGGCTGCGCTGCGCAGCGCATCGTTGGCGGTGATCGCCATCGTGGTATGGCCGTCGGAGAGGAAGCCCTTCGGCGCGACCACGTTGGCGGCGACGATGGCATTGCGCAACTGGTCGGGTGACAGCCCCATTGCGCTGAGCGCGCGCAGGTTGAGATCGACGCGCACCGCCGGCGTCGCACCGCCGGCGACATCGACATCGCTCACACCCGAGACCTGGCGAATGCGCTGGGCGAGCAGCGAATCGGCATAGTCGTAGAGCTTGGACAAGGGCACCGAATCGGAGGTCAGCGCGAGCGCGAGCACCGGCTGATTGTTCGGATTCATCTTGCGATAGGTCGGCGCGTTGGTCAGGCCCGAGGGCAGGTCGGGTGCAGCGGCGTTGATCGCCGCCTGCACGTCACGCGCGGCGTCATCGACCTTGCGCTTGCCATCGAAGCTCAGAAAGATGAAGGCGCTGCCTTCGCTGCTGTTCGAGCTCATTGAATCGATGCCCGGGATCTGTCCGAGGTGACGCTCGAGCGGCGCGGCAACGGTCGTCGCCATCACGTCGGCACTGCCACCGGGCTGGTTGGCGGTGACGAAGATCGCCGGGAACTCCATGTTCGGCAAGGCGCTGATGCCGAGCAGGAAGTAGCAGATCATGCCGCTCACGAACAAGCCGATCGCCAGGAGCGAAGTGGCAATCGGGCGACGGATGAAGGGGCCGGAGATGTTCATCGCGCGCACTCGCAGGGGGGCGGTGTGGTGCGGCTGGCGCCGCGCTTTGGCTCTTGTCTTGCCGTGATCGCATTCGCGAAAGCCGACTCACGTGCGTATGAGTTCGTCCCGTATCCCTGCGGTTGGGACTTTCGGCTTGCGCCGAAATTTCGGGTTTGCCTTGTGGTGCGCGGTTTCGCGAAGACCGACTCGCGTCCGTGTGCGTTCGTCCCGCCTCCCTGCGGCTGGACGTTGTGGCTTGCGCTGAATTCTTGCGCTGTCCTGATCGTGTTCGCTTTCGCGAAAACCGACTGGCGTCCATGCCTGTTCGTCCCGCATCCCTGCGGGCCGGATACCCTTCTTTGCTTGTCCAAAGAAGGGTATCCCCAAGAAAGGACACCCCCGGCAGCGCCGCCTTGCGCGCCTCGTGCGCGCAAGGTCCGCAGGCGTTGGCCGGTTGCGCCGACAGCACCTCCCTGTGCCGACGGCGCAATGCGCGCGCTCCATCGCGCGCACCCTGCGGGCCAATCGGCCATCGCCCGCCGTCGCTGAAGGGGATCGGAAGCAGCGCGCTCCTGCGCGCCAACGCCAGAGCAGCAGTGCGTGCGGACTCGGCTCGCTGAGCAGAAGCCGTGCATTGCTTCGATGCTGCTCGATTGTCGGTTCCGCGCTTGCGGCGCTTGAGCCGACATTTCGCGAGTGCGGGCAGGATGCCCGCGCCTTTGTTTCTCAATCCCTTTCGGCCGCGGCAGGCGCGCGCAGGAGAAGCCCGCAGGGGCGGCGCGATGGATCGCGCCGAGTTTGCCGTTCGTGCAGGGATGCACGGTCGGCAAACCCCGCAGCGCGTCTGCGCAGTCCCGCGCGCACGATGCGCGCGGGACCAAGGCCGTGAGGGCGCCGTTCTCTTTGGTGGCTTTCTCTTGGGCGAGCAAGAGAAAGCCACCGGCCCGCAGGGATGCGGGACGAACGCGCACGGACGCGAGCCGGTTCTCGCGAAAGCGAACACGACGAGGACAACGCAAACTTTCGGCGCCAGCCGAAATCCCCGGTGGCGCGGATGCGGGACGAACAGGCACGGACGCCAGCCGGTTCTCGCGAAAGCGAACACGACGAGGACAACGCAAACTTTCGGCGCAAGCCGAAATTCCCAACCGCAGGGATGCGGGACGAACAGGCACGGACGCCAGCCGGTTCTCGCGAAAGCGAACACGATCGGGACAACGCAAACTTTCGGCGCCAGCCGAAATCCCCAGTGGCGCGGATGCGGGACGAACGCGCACGGACGCGATTCGGCTGTCGCGCAAACGCACAAACCCAAATGACCCAGCGATTACGGCATCAGCCGAAATCCGCACATGCGCACCCAACGAGTTCACGCCACGCCCCCGTGCGCGTGCGCATGCAACCGCGCGCGCTGCTCGCGGCGTGCCTTGAGCCAGTCGGACAGGCGCTCGAAGTAGAGATAGATCACCGGTGTGGTGTAGAGCGTGAGCAACTGCGAGAGCAGCAGGCCGCCGACGATCGAGATGCCCAGTGGCTTGCGCAGTTCCGAGCCGATGCCAGTGCCCAGCGCGAGTGGCAGCGCGCCGAACAGCGCGGCGGCGGTGGTCATCATGATCGGGCGGAAGCGCAGCAGGCAGGCGCGGCGGATCGCATCGAAAGCCTGCATGCCGTGACGCTGCGCCTCGATCGCGAAGTCGATCATCATGATCGCGTTCTTCTTGACGATGCCGATCAGCAACACGATGCCGACGATGCCGTCGATCGACAGCGGCATGCCGAACAGATACAGCGCGAGCAGCGCGCCAACGCCGGCCGGCGGCAGCGTCGACAGGATCGTGATCGGATGGATGTAGCTCTCGTAGAGCACGCCGAGCACGATGTAGATCACGATGACGGCAGCGAGCAGCAGCAGCACGGTATCGCCGAGCGAGGCCGAGAATTCGGCGGCCTTGCCGACGAACTGTCCGCGCACTTGCGGCGGGAATTTCATCTGTGCGTTGACTTCGTCGAAGGCGCGTACCGCGTCCGACAACGAGTAGCCGGGCGCGAGGTTGAACGAGATCGTCACTGCGGGCAGCTGGTCCTGATGACTCACCACCAGCGGCGCGTTGCCCTTGCTTGCGGTGGCCAGCGCCGACAGCGGGATGGTGCCGCCACCGCCGAGTGCTATCCCGATGTTGCCGGTGCTGCCGATGCCTGCGGGCGTGGCCGAATTGCTCGACTTGACCTGACCGTAGCTGGTCGCGTTGCTGCCGGTGAGCGCGCCGCCACCATTGCCGCGCACGGTGAGCTGGTCGAGCAGCGCATTGCTGGTGCGAAACTCGGGCGCCACCTCGAGCACGACTCGATACTGATTGAGCTGAGTGAAAATCGTCGAGATCTGGCGTTGGCCGTAGGCGTCGTAGAGCGTGTCGTCGATGGTCTGGATCGGCACGCCCAGGCGGCTGGCTTTTTCGCGGTCGATGTCGAGGTGCAGGGCATTGCCTTGCACGGCAAGGTTGTTGTCGACGTCGGCGAGTTCGCGCCGCTGTTTGAGTGCGGCGGTCATCTGCGCGGCATAACCGGCGAGCTCGGTCGAGTTCACTTCCGACATCGAGTATTGGTATTCGGTCGGCGCCACGCGCGTGTCGAGCGCCACGTCCTGCACCGGCTTGAGGTAGAGCGCGGCGCCGGGAATGTGCGCGGCGGCCTGTTGGAGCTTGGGCAGCAGGCGTTCGAGGCCTTCGCGTTCGCCGCGTGGCTTGAGCACGATGCTGATCTGGCCCTGGTTGAGCGTCGGATTGACAGAACCGGCGCCGATGAAGGCGGCCACGCCGGCCACGCCAGGCACGTCGCGCAGCGCATGCGCGACCGCCTTGGTGCGCTCTTCCATCGCCGGGAAGGCGACGTTCTGATCGGCCTGCACCACGCCGGTGATGAGGCCGGTGTCCTGCTCGGGCAACAGGCCCTTGGGAATGAGCACATACAGCGCGATCGTCACCACCAGGGTCGCGCCGGCCACTGCCAGCGTGAGCGGCTGGCGCGCGAGCACCCAGTCGAGCGAACGCTCGTAGGCATGCAGGGTGCGTGACCACAGATCGCGCTTGCCGGCGCTGGTGATCGCCGCGGGTTCGCCGTGATCGCCAGCCGGAAGCTCGTCGGCGCGCAGCAGGTAGGCGCACATCATCGGCGTGAGCGTCAGCGAGATCAGCATCGAGATCGCCACCGCGATGGCCAGCACCCAGGCGAACTCGTGGAACAGGCGGCCGGTGACGCCGGGCATCAGCAGCAAGGGCAGAAATACCGCGATCAGCGACACGGTGAGTGACAACACGGTGAAGCCGATTTCCCTGGCGCCGATTTCGGCTGCCTCACGCGGCTGCTTGCCTTGCTCGATGTAGCGCACGATGTTCTCGATCATCACGATCGCATCGTCGACGACGAAACCGGTGGCGACCGTCAGCGCCATCAACGACAGGTTGTCGAGCGAGAAGCCGGCGAAGGCCATGATGCCGAACGTGCCCATCAGCGACAGCGGCACCGCCACCGAGGGGATCACCGTCGCCCACAGCCGGCGCAGGAACACGAAGATCACCGCGATCACCAGCAGCACGGTGAGCACGAGGGTGAACTGCACGTCCTCGACCGAGGCGCGGATCGTCACGGTGCGGTCGGAGAACACCTCGAGCTTGACATCGGCGGGCAGCAGGCTGCGCAACTGCGGCAACTGCGCGCGGATGTCGGCGACGGTCTGCACGATGTTGGCGCCGGGCTGGCGGCGGATGTCGAGCAGCACCGCGGGCTTGCTGTTGGCCCAGGCCGCGAGCTGATCGTTCTCGACGCCATCGACGACTTGTGCGACGTCCGACAGCAGCACCGGCGCGTTGTTCTTGTAGCTGATGATGGTCGAGCGGTACTCGGCGGCATTGACGAGCTGGTCGTTGGTGCCGATCGAGAAACTCTGCACGCTGCCGTTGAGACTGCCCTTGGGCGCGTTGACATTGGCCTGAGTGAGCGCACTGCGCACGTCTTCGAGCGTCAGGCCGAGGTTGGCCAGCTGCGCGGGATTGACCTGCACACGCACGGCCGGACGCACATTGCCGGCGATGGACACCAGACCCACGCCCGAGATCTGCGACAGGCGCTGGGCGAGGATCGAGTCGGCGTAGTCGTTGACCTCGCGCAGCGGCCGCGAGTCCGAGGTCAGCATCAGGGTCAGGATTGGTGCGTCGGCCGGATTGACCTTGTTGTAGACCGGTGGATACGGCAGGTTGCCCGGCAGGGTGCCACGCGCGCCGTTGATGGCCGACTGCACGTCCTGACCGGCGGCGTCGATGTCACGCTCCTTGTCGAACTCGACGATGATCGTGGACAACCCGGCCGAGCTGTCCGAACTCATCATCGCCACGCCCGAAATCTGCCCGAGCTGGCGTTCGAGCGGGGTGGTCACCAGAGTCGCCATCGTCGAGGCGCTCGCACCCGGGTACTGGGTCGTGACGATCAGGCTGGGCGCGTCGATGTCGGGCAGCGCCGCCACCGGCAGTGCGCGATAGCCGGTTATGCCAAGCAGCATCAGCGCCAGCATCAGCAGCGAGGTGGCGATTGGTCGGCGGATGAAGAGAGTGGAAAAGCTCACGGTCCGGTCCTGTGCGAATTGCCGATCGCAGCGACCTGCGCAGGTTCGCTGAATCGGGTCACGGCTGGGCCGTGGCCTGATGGTTGCATCGGGTCAAATCCAACCCGATGCCTTGTCCTTGTTCGAATGTCCCGTTGCGCGGACGCGGGGCATCAGTGGCGCGGACGCCCGCCGCCGCTCGGAGATCCGGCCTTCGCCTTGAGCTTGGCCAGTTCCTCGGCAGTTGGCGCGGCCGGCGCCTCGCCCGGTGCCAGCGGCGTGACCTTGCTGCCCGCCTTGAGCCGGAATTGACCCTCGGTGACCACGCGCTCGCCGCTGGCAAGGCCGCTGCTGACCAGCACGGTGTCGTTGCCGGCGTCGCCGCCGGGCACCACGGTCTTCATCTGCACGCTGTTGTCGGCCTGCAGCACATAGGCATAACTGCCTTCGGGGCCGCGCTGCACGGCCGTCGCCGGCACCACGATACCGCCCTTGACGGTACGTACCTTGACGCGCACGTTGACGAACTGCCCCGGCCACAAGCTGCCGTCGGCATTGGTGAACTGCGCCTTGACCTTGAAGGTGCCGGTGGCGGTGTCGATCTGGTTGTCGACGACCTTGAGCACACCTTGCGCGATCTCGTGGGCATCGCTGCGGTCGAAGGCGACCACTTCAGCGCCCGCACTGTCGTCGGCCTGCGCATTGCGCACACTTTCGAGATTCTGTTCAGGCAGCGCGAACAGGATGTTGATCGGATGAATCTGGGTCAGCGTGACGATGCCGGTGCCATTGGCGCTGACGAGGTTGCCGACGTCGACCTGGCGGATGCCGGCGACGCCGGTGATCGGCGCGCTGATGCGGGTGTAACTGAGCTGGGTCTGCGCACTCGAAATCGCCGCATCGTCGGCAGCGACCAGGGCCTGCTGCTGGCGCACGGTCTGACGCTGGTTCTCCAGATCCTGCGCGGAGACGAAGTTCTTCTTCATCAGCTCTTCGTAGCGAGCCAGCGTGCTCTGCGAAGCGGTGAGTTGAGCGGCGTCCTGCTTCTTGCGCGCAAGTGCCTGATCGAGTGCGGCCTGAACGGTACGCGGATCGATCTCGGCAATCAGGTCGCCCTGCTTGACTTCCTTGCCTTCGGCAAAGTGCAGCGCCTTGAGCTGGCCACTCACTTGAGCGTTGACGGTGACCGTGCTGAAGGCCTGTACCGTGCCCAACGCAGACAGATAAACCGGCACGTCCTGCGTGACCGCGGCGACCACGGTGACCGGTACCGGGTCGTTGTCGGCGCCCCGTTGCCAGGCGCCGCTCGGGGCTTTGTTGGAGAACATGCGCCAGCCAACCAGTGCAACGAGCACTGCGGCCACAGCGATGAGCGCGATTTTCCTACGCGACATGAAGAATTTCCTTGTGACCCCGGCTTGGGCCGGAACATGGGGGTGTCAATGCGCGAAGGCTAGCAGTGGAAATGACATGTTGCAGCGCATCGACGAGTAAATCATTCTTTACAAAGCAAAAATAACCGAGCCTGCGCAATTGCCGACAGTGGCCGAAGTCATGCTCAAGCTTGAATGCCTTGACCGTGACGGCATCTGGATGGTTTCCCGTCATGGCCAACGGATTGCGCAAAGAAACGTGAGGTGCGTGCATGAATGACTCCTGCGAGCTTCCCCGCATCGGCTCCGCATCGGCGACCCATTCGCTGCCCGATCCGCTGTTCGACCCGGCACCACCCGCCGCGGTGCGCGAGCAGCGAGCCGTGCTTGCCGGCGGCTGCTTTTGGTGCGTCGAGGCCGTGCTGCGCGCGCTCGATGGCGTGCTCGAGGTGAGCTCGGGCTACAGCGGCGGCGATGCTGCCAGTGCGAGCTATGAGCGCGTCTGCAGCGGCAGCACTGGGCATGCCGAAGCGGTCGAGGTGCGCTTCGATCCGCAGCGCATCCGCTTCGGACAACTCCTCAAGGTGTTTTTTGGCGCCGCCCACGATCCGACCCAGGTCGATCGACAGGGCAACGACCGCGGTCGCCAGTACCGCTCGGTGATCTTCTGCGTCGACGCGCAGCAGGCCGAAATCGCCCGCCGCTACATCACCCAGCTCGACGCCGCGAAGGGTTTTTCGGCGCCGATCGCGACCGAGGTGGTGGCCTTGACGGCATTCCATCGCGCCGAGGATGAGCATCAGAACTATGCGGCGCGGCACCCTACACAGCCCTACGTCGTCGCGGTCGCCGCGCCGAAAGTAGCCAAGCTGCGCCAGCAGTTCGCAGACTGGCTCGCTCCCCGCACCGCGCGATCGGCAGCAGGCCACGACCTCACCCCGATCACGCCGGCGCAGCGCGAGCGGCTCGCCGCACGCCTCACGCCGGACGAGCGCCACGTTCTGTTCGACCACGGCACCGAACCGCCATTCTGCGGCGGGCTGCTGCATGAGCACGGCACGGGCGTGTTCGCCTGTCGCCTGTGCGCGCTGCCCTTGTTCGCCTCGACGGCGAAATTCGAATCGGGCAGCGGCTGGCCGAGTTTCACGACGCCGTTCGATCCTGCGCATCTGCGCCAGCTCGAGGACCGCAGTCACGGCATGGTCCGCGTCGAGATCCGCTGTGCACGCTGCGACGGTCACCTCGGCCATGTCTTTCCAGATGGCCCGCCACCGACCGGCTTGCGCTATTGCTTGAATTCCTTGGCGCTCGAGTTCCAGCCCGCCTGAGTCGGCGTCTTTGGCCTTGCCACAAGGGCGCGGCCGCGTGCTTCAATCGGGCCTTGCCAGTCGCCGCCCGCAAATCATGTCAGCGCCCCTGCCCCAGTCCGAATGGTCGATGCTGATCCCGCACGCGGGATCGATGTGCCTGCTCGATGAAGTCATCGCCTGGGATGAGGAATCGATCCATGCGCGCACGGCTTCGCACGGTCGCTCCGACCATCCGCTGCGCAGCGACGGCCGGCTGCGTGCGCTGCATCTGTGCGAGTACGGCGCGCAGGCCATGGCCGTGCACGGCGGACTGCTCGCGCGGGCGCAGGGAAAGATCGCCGAGCCGGGACTGCTGGTGTCCTTGCGCGAGGTCGAGTTGCAGGTCGCGCGCATCGACGACTTGCCCGGCCTGCTCGATGTGCATGCGCGGCGCCTGCTTGCCGGTGACGGGCACTGGCAATACGCGTTTCGCATCGAGCATGCGGGCGCGCTGCTCGCACAAGGCCGCGCCGCGGTGATCGCGGGCGCGGCGAGCTGAGGCTTCAGCCCTCGAAGCCGTTGACGAAGATGTGGTCGTCCCATTGTGCGCGACAGGCCGCACCGCCGGCTTCGAGACGGATGTTGTCGACGGCCCAACCCGGACTGTTGACCGAACCGTCACTGCTCAGGCGGAAGCGCAACTTGAATGCCGCGGCATTGTTGGCACCGGCGGGCAGGTCGAGGCGATGCGATTGCCAGCTGGCCTGGCCGCTGCACTGGTAGAGCTGCGTCCACGATGTGCCACCGTTGCTGCTGAATTCGACATGGCCGTAGTCGTAGCCGGTCTCGGTTGCGCAGAAGTCGTCGAACTCGAGCACCGCGTCCGCATAGCCGCCCAGATTCATGCTCGCCGAGGTCAGCGAGGCGTCGAGATTCGTGCCGTAGTTGGGTGTGTTCCAAGCCTTGCCGGTGTGGCCGGCGATGTTGCTCTGGATCACCCACGGGCTTTGCGCAGTCCAGCCCTGAGTGCCATTTTCGACGGTGTCGTCGATCAACTTGCAGGTCGGATACAACGCGAAATCATGGGTGACCGTGGCGCCGGCGGCGAGAGCAACACTCGTGAGGTCTTCGGACAGGTAATGCGGTGCGCTGACATGCACCACGAAATTGCCCGGATAGGCATGCGCCGTGTAGGCACCACTGCCGGCGTCACTGCTGGCCAGTTGCGTCTGGCTGCCTGCAGTGAGCGTGATGTTCGCTTGCAGCGGTTGCAGTGTCGCCTGATCACGAACGTGACCGGCAAGAGTGCCGACACTGTTCGCGGCCACCACGTTGAACAGCGCGGCATTGGCGGTGCCGGCGTTGCCGGCGACATCACTGCCCTGCAGGAAGACGAGGTGGCGCCCGGCTGCCAGGCCGGTGGTGTCGATGCTGCCGCCAACGTTCTCCGCAGTCGTGTTGAACGTGCCATCGGTGGCGACCAGCGCGACCGGATTGGCGCCGGCCTGCCAGGGCAGCTTGTCGACGCTCGCGCGCGCGCTGGCGATGTTGCGCACGACGCCCGGCACGCTGTCGCCGGTGGTGGACTGATTGAAGCGCGTGTCGTCGATGCGTGCACTCACGGGCACCGAATCACCCGCGACGACGAGGCTGGAACCCACAGTCACCTCAAGGGCATCGGGGCCGGCGGGCTGCTGGTAGATCGCATGCAGCGCGCGCGCGGCATAGCGCAGCGAGGCGAGATTGGCCGGCACCGTGGTCGAAACGAAATCGTTGCAATCCTGGAAGAAGTCGTCGCCATCCAGCTCGATCGTGAAGGCCGGCACGCCGAGCAGACCATACATGGTGTCGTCGGTGGTGCCGTCGGTCGGATAAAGCGAGTCGGACTGCTCGGGCACGTAGCCGCTGTACCAGGCGACGCGCCGACCGAGCGTGCGCAGTGCAGCCTGGTTGGGCGCGCCACTGGTGGTGTCGCCCCACGGCCATAGCACGAGCTCGGCATTGCTGTGGATGTCGATGAAGAAACCGGTGGTGTCATCGGGCGCGGCCGCGCCGCCATCGCCAGCGACCGTGGATGGATTCATCGGTCCGCTGCGGCGATCGGCGAACACACCGCCGCTGCATTCGCCCGCCGCGTTGCAGGTGCCGGCCACGTAGTTGACGAGGTTCTGCGTCTCCGGTTCGGAAGCCTTGACCGGGCCGCGAAAGGTCTGGCTGCAATAGCTGCCGCTCGAGCCCTCGCCATTGGTGATGTTCCAGTGGAACGGGAAATTGCGGTTGAGATCGACGCCATATTGCGAGCCCGAGGTCACCGGGCCGGCGCACGGTCCATTGACCGTGTCGACGTTCTTGCGCTGGTAGAGCTGCTGCTCGGCTATCTTGCGTCCGTCGGGATTGGCTTCGAGGATCAGGCGGAAATCATTGTGATCGACCAGCCAGGTCGCCTCGGGATCGGTGCCGTAGTTGTTGACCAGCCACTCGCCAAAGCGCGTGGTGAGTTCCGCCGGGCCGTACTCGCGCGCATGGATCGAGCCGAACAGCACCATCGCCGGACGATTGGGATCGCTGGCGAGCGTGTCGAAATTGGTGATGCGCAGTGCGCGCATCTCGTAACCGGTCGAGGCGTTCTGGGTCTTGTTCCAGGTCGGACCGATCTCGTCGATGTCGACGAGGTTGGGATGTGCGGATTTCAGCGCATCCATCGTCGAATAGGTTTCCTCGACCGTGCGGAAACAGGCGTAACCCGGAATCGACTTGGGACTCACGCCGGTGCGCAGCGCCGCCAGCAGTTGATCCTGAAAGCCATGCAGTCGGGCACTACCGGCGAGGTCGACGCCGATCGCCTCGAGGCCTGCCGCGCGCAGCAGTTCGACGCCTTGCTGGTCGGCGAGCACGCGCACGCTTTGGTGCTTGCGATCGACCTTGAGGTGATCGAACGAGCGGGCCGCGCGCGCGAGACTGGCCGCATCGGGATAGTGGGCCTGGATGATCCATTCCTGTTTGCTGGCGTCCTGCGCCTGGGCGCAGGACGCAACGACGGCAAAGGCGATGGCAAGGGGGAGTGCGCGCATGGGGGGCCTTCCTCTGGACGAAAGTCCCGATCATAGGGGCATCGGCGGCAGCGATGCAGTGATTGCATGATCAAAGCGTGACGCAACACGCATGCGCCCGGCTTCGTGTCCGCAGTGCAGCATGCACCTTGTGCAGCGGGCTTGAACCCGCTCCGGCGGGCCGGCATCATCGTTGGTTTCGCGTACGGCCTTGCCTGCAAGGCTCGCCGTCGCCAGGGACACGGGCGCACCATGGATTCCACCGACGACTACTTCAAGCGCGTGAAGGCGGAGATTCTCGCCGAGGCCGAAATCGCGCGCATGCGCGCGCCGCTGCCACGTCGGGAACCCCCGCCGCGCGGCAGCACCGCGCCCGTCATCGACGTCAGCGGGATCGAGCGCGACCGGCTCGACTACCGCATTGCCGAGCTGACCGACGAAAACTACATCGCCTTCGTCGAGCAGGCCTATCGTGCGATTCTCAAGCGTCCCGGTGATGAGGCAGGTCGCAACAGCCAGATCAACCATCTTGCCAAGGGCGCGAGCAAGGCCGAGATCCTCGGCAACTTGCGTTGGTCGCCTGAAGGTCGGAGGGTCGGTGCCCACATCCGCGGCTTGTTGCCACGCTACCTGCTGGCCAAGCTCAGCCATGTGCGCGGGATTGGGTATCTGGTCGACTGGTGCGCGAGCTTCGCAAGTCTGCCCGTGTTGTTGCGGCACCAGCGAGCTGCCGATGTCATGATCGCATCGAAGATCGGCGAGCTGGCACAAACCCTGCGCGCCTGTGAGGAGCGGCTGGGCGCGTTGGAACAGAGGATCGAGCGGGGCACGAGTCAGGTCGAGCAGCGGCTGCGAGTGATCGATGAGCGGTTCGGGATCGTGGACACGCGTCTGGTCGGCCACACCCAGACCGTCGACGAACTGCGTCACTATGTCTACGCCGGCAACCATTGGTTGGCCACGGTGCAGCGCAATTTTGCCGATCTTGAACGCATCGCCGATGAGCAGCGTCGGCGGGTCGATGTGCTCGCTGCAGGCGTGCAGGAAACCGACGCGCAGATCAAGGCACACAGCACCCGCCATGCGCGCTGGAGCAGTGAAATCGCGGCGCGTCTGCACGCCGGGGCGCGCGTGCTGGATCTGGGCAGCGGCGATGGTGCCTGGCTCGCCGGGCTTGCCGCATGCGGCATGAACGCGGCCGGCGTTGAGCCGGTGTCGCCGTTGGTGAAAGCGGCAGCCCTGCAAGCGCGACCAGTCGCCGCTGGCGATCCCTTGGCAGCGCTCGAGCGTTGCAGCGATGGCAGCCTCGACGCGATCACGCTCGCGGATGCAAGCCTTTGCTGTGGCTCGGCATCGCTGCTGCGCCTCCTGGATGCAACGGCACGTGTGCTTGCACGACCTGGCTGGCTGTTCGTGCGCGTCGAGGCCGAGCCGCGCCGCGCGGATGCCGGCTCGGGTTTCGATGCAGAGCGCTGGCGGGCGCTGCTGGCCGCGGCGGGGTTCGAAGACCTTGCGGTGGTCGAAGTCGCCGGCGGCAGTCTTGTCGCTGCACGCTGCGCAGGCGCGGTCGGTCAGTCCGTGACCGGCGCACAATGAAGATCGCGATGCTGGTGCCGGGCCTGCGCCCGCACGACGCCGTGAGCAACGACGTGCGTGGCATGACCGCGGTTCTGCGCGGGGATGGCCATGAGGTCGCGGTGTTCGCACCCCACGCGCAGGGCGTCGACGAGGTCGTGCGCGCGCCCGAGGAATTGTCGGCCTGGCTCGATCACCGCGACGGCGTCCTCGTCTATCACTATTGCGTGGGTTGGGATCTTGCCCTGAATGCGATGCGCAAGACGCGCGCGCGGCGCGTGCTGCGCTATCACAACATCACGCCGCCGGAGTTCTTCACCGACTGGTCGCCGGGCTACGTGAGCGCCTGCGAAGAGGGTCGCCGCCAGCTCGATGATTTTGCAGCCCTCGGATGCGACTTGTATCTGGGCGACTCGCCCTACAACAACGAGGATTTCATCAGTCGTGGTATTGGTACCGAACGCTGCGAGGTGCTTGCGCCGTTCCATGAAATCGAGCACTTGCTGGACCTGCCGGCCAAGTCCGAACGCATTCCGCAGGGCTCGCCGCTGTGGCTTGCGGTCGGGCGCATTTCGCCCAACAAGAGTTACCTCGAACTGGTCGATGCGTTTGCCGCCAGTTTCCCAGCGGCGCGGGGCGATGCACCGCACCTGCTGATCATCGGCAAACTCGATCCGAATCTGGCGCGTTATGGCGAAGCCCTGCAGGCACGCATCGCTGCACACGGCCTCGAACAGCACATCACGATCCTGCAGGATGCGAACGGTGCCGAGCTGCGCGCAGCGTTCGAGCATGCAACGGCATTCGTCATGTTGAGCAAGCACGAAGGGTTTTGCGTGCCGCTGGTCGAGGCCATGGCCTTGGGTACACCGATCGTCGCGCTGGCCTCGAGCGCCATGCCCTCGACGATCGGCGATGCCGGCATCGTCTGGGATTGCGATGAGCCGCCCCTGATTGCGACCACGGTGGCGCGGATCGGTGCAGATGCGCAATTGCGGTCGACCCTGCGGGAACGTGGCCGTGCACGCTTTGCGAACACCTTCGCCAATCCCGTGCTGGGACAGCGTCTGCGCCTCATCATGCAACGATTTGCCTCGCCATGAAGGCCGCGATCCTGCTGCCGGTGCTGGCCAACCACGATGCCGTCGGCAACGACGCCATGGCAATGGCGCAGATCCTGCGCGAACGCGGCATCGACACGCGCATCTACTGTGATGTGGCGGTGGGTCTGAATGATGTCACGCACCGGCCCGACGAGCTGCTCGGCTTTGCCGGTGGTCCCGATGACCTGGTCATCTATCATTTTTCGGTGGGCTGGCCGACCGCGCTCGAGATCCTGCGCAAGGCACGCGGCAGGCGCGTGGTGCGGTATCACAACATCACGCCTGCGCATTTTTTCGCACCCATAGCCGTCGAGTATGCCGATGTGTGCACGCGTGGTCGCGCCGAGATCGGCCGCATCGTCGCGCTGGGATGCGATCTGTATCTGGGTGATTCACACTTCAATCTCGACGAGCTGATCGAGCATGGTGCGCCCGCGGATCGTGGTGCGGTATTCGCGCCATTCCATCGGGTCGAACACCTGCACGCGGCGCAGGCCGATCTCGACCTTCTGGATGAGCTCGCCGACGATGCCTTCACGGTCCTGATGGTCGGCCGGATCGCGCCGAACAAGGGTCACGTCGAGCTGATCGAAGCCTTTGCCGCCTTCGTTGATGCGCATGGCGATCCGGCACGACTGCTGATCGTCGGCAAGAGCGATCCGCGCCTGCAGGCCTATGTCGACGCGGTGCGCGGGCGCATCGAACACCATCGCCTGGGCGATCGCGTGATCTGGCTCGAGTCGGTCAACGAGGCGCGACTCAAGGCGGCTTATCTGTCCAGCGACGTGTTCATGACCCTGAGTCAGCACGAGGGTTTCTGTGTGCCGGTGATCGAAGCAATGGCATTGGGCGTTCCGGTGCTTGCGCGTGCGACCAGTGCGCTGCCCGAAACCGTCGGCGCTGGCGGCCTGTGCTGGGATAGCGAGGATCCGCACGTGTATGCGGCCAGTCTGGCGCGGCTGCGCGGCGATGCACAGTTCCGCCGCGTGCTGCGCGAGAAGGCGCACCGGCGCTATGCCAGCGAATTCTCGCCCGCGGTCTTGCGTGCGCGCCTGCTCGGCGCTCTGGATCTGGCGCCATGAAGCGCATCGCAATCGTCGTCCCGCGTTGCCACGAAAAGCTCGTCGGCGGCGCCGAAGCGCATGCATGGCAGTACGCGACGATGCTCAACGGCGATTACGAGGTCGATCTGCTGACGACCACCGCGAGCGATTATGTGACCTGGGCCAATGACCTGCCGGTCGGGGATGAATTGCGCGAGGGCGTGCGCATTCACCGCTTTCAGGTTGCGCGCGAACGTGGCGGATATTTCCACGATCTGCACCGTCGCCTGCTGACACGCTTCGAGGCACGACAGGACAATCCCGGCTGGCTGGACTGGTCCGACGCATTGCAGGAGGAATTCATCCGCGCGCAGGGGCCTGACAGCCCGCACCTGATCGAACACCTGGCCACGCATGGCGCGCGCTATGCGGCGGTGTTGTTCGTGACCTATCTCTACCCGACCACCTACGCTGGCACGCTGGCGCTTGGCCACCGGCGCTGGGGCCTGATTCCCACCCTGCATGACGAAGCGGCCGGATACTTCGACATCATTGCCGGGATGGCGCGCAATGCGCCGCGGATTCTGTGGAATACCCCGGCCGAGCGCCAACTGGGCGCGCGCTTGTGGGGCACCGATGCCGGCCCGATCGTGGCGATGGCGGTCGCCACCGAGCGCTTTCCCGCGCATGTCCAGGAGCGACCCTACTTGCTCTATTGCGGCCGCATCGATGCGCACAAGGGTTGCGCGATGCTGATCGAGGCCTTCGAGGACTACAAGCGACACAAACCCTCGAACCTGCAATTGCTGCTGACAGGGGCCAATCACCTCGGCATCAAGGACAGCGCACATGTGCGCTGTCTCGGCTTTGTCGAAGAGCAGCACAAGTTCGAGTTGATGGCTGGCGCGTTGGCTTTCGTGCATCCATCTGCGAATGAAAGTCTGAGCATCGTGTTGCTCGAGGCAATGGCGCAGGGCACGCCGGGCATCGTCAATGGTCAATGCGAAGTGCTCGCCGATCACGTCAAGGACAGCGGCAGCGGTTGGATCTTCCACGATCCCGCGCAGTTGCATGCGGCGATCGATGCCGCGCTGGCACGGGATCCGGAGCAGCGTGCGCAACAGGCCGCACGTGCGCGCGCCTACGTGGTCAACAACTACGACTGGGCGGCAGTGCGAGCACGGTTGATTGCCGAAGTCGAGGCGCTCGCTGCAAGCTGATCAGCGCGCGGGCAGCTTCACCGCGAAGCGCGCGCCGCCGAGCGTGGACGAGCGTTCGACGCGCAGCTCGCCGCGATAGGCCTTGACGATGTCCTGCACGATCGCGAGGCCGATGCCGTGGCCCTGCACGCGTTCGTCGCCGCGCACGCCGCGTTGCAACAGGTGCTCGACCTGATCCTCGGCAATGCCGGGTCCATCGTCCTCGATGCTGAGCAACAGGCCGGTGCGGCGTGTGCCGCCGAGCGGTCTGGCGTCGAACAGCACGCGCCGGCGCGCCCATTTGAACGCGTTTTCGAGCAGGTTGCCGAGCAGTTCCATGAGATCACCCTGATCGCCATGGAAGCGCGCGGCCGCATCGATCTCGAACTCGCACAGCACGCCCTTGCGCGCATAGACCTTTTCGAGACTGCGCACGATTTCCTCGGCGCAAGGTTCGATCGCGAGGGGTATGGCGAACGTCTGGTGCCCCGAAGTTGCCGCGCGAGAAAGCTGGTAGGCGACGATCTCGTCCATGCGCCCGACTTGTTCGAGCACGGTCCAGCGCAGTGCCTTCGGATCGGCGTCGTTCTCGAGCTGGCTGCGTACCACCGCGAGTGGTGTCTTGAGACTGTGGGCCAGATCGGACAGCGTGTTGCGATAGCGCTTGACGCGGTCACGCTCGCCTTCGATGAAGTTGTCGATGCTGGCAGTGAGGCCGCGCAGCTCGGACGGATAGTCGCCACCGAGGCGTTCCTGCGCACCTTGCTCGACCAAGGCCAGATCGATCGCCACCCGCCGCAGTGGCGCCATGCTCCAGCGCAGCACCGCGAGCAGCAGCACCAGCAACGCTCCACCGAGCAAACCCAGCCAGGTCAACAAGGTGCGGCGAAAAGCCTTGATCTGTTCATCGAGCGTGCCACTGTCCTCGGCAACGTAGAAGGTCAGATGCAGTTCGTCCTTGCCCTCGGTCTGCCAGTCCACGCCCTGACCAAGCACGTAGAGCTTGCCGACCGCGGTGGCCACCGGGCCATCGAAATGCACTTCGCCGCGCGCGAGTTTCTCCGCAAACGGCAGCTCGCGCCCCTGCGCCGAGGGCGAACGCCATTCGTGCGCATTGGAACCGGCGATCTTGTCTCCGAGGATCGCCGCGTACAGACCACTTTCGGTCGGTCGGTCAAAGCGCGGATCAGGGCCGACTTCGGGCGCGATCAAGGCGCCCGCACGCGAGGTATCGGCGGCAGCCAGATAGGCATACATGTAGCCCTGCAGGCGTTCGTGCAGGGCGCTCTGGGCGGCGCTGTGGAAGGCGTTGTCGAGCGCGAGGAAGGTCAGCGCGAGAAACGCGGCGAGCACGCAGCCCGCCGCCGCCAGCGAGCGCGCCTGCAGTGACAGCGGACGCGCCACGCGCGTGCGCCTCAGCCGGCGGCCACGTCGCCGTTGTCTTCGGCCATCGCGTTGCGCTCGAGTGCGAAGCGATAGCCGCGGCCGCGCACGGTCTCGATCGGCTTGATCGTGTTGTCGGGATCGAGCTTGCGACGCAGGCGGCCGATGAACACCTCGAGCACGTTGGAATCGCGGTCGAAGTCCTGCTGGTAGATGTGTTCGGTGAGATCGGCCTTGGAGACCAGCTCACCCGCGTGCAGCATGAGGTATTCGAGCACCTTGTACTCGTAGCTGGTGAGATCGACATTGCCGCCGCTGACGCTGACCGTCTGCGCGGTGGTGTCGAGTACCACCGGGCCGCATTCGAGCGTGGGCCGCGACCAGCCGCTGGCGCGCCGCACCAGCGCGTTGATGCGCGCCAGCAGTTCCTCGATGTGGAAGGGCTTGACCAGATAGTCGTCGGCGCCGTTCTTGAGCCCCTGCACCTTGTCCTGCCATGAGGAACGCGCGGTGAGGATCAGGATCGGATAGCGCTGGCCCGATTCGCGCAATTGGCGAACCAGATCCATGCCCGAGAGTTTGGGCAGGCCGAGGTCGATGATGGCGACGTCGAACGGCACCTCGCCGCCCAGATACAGGCCTTCCTCGCCGTCGCCCGCGGCATCGACCGCAAAGCCGTCACGCTTGAGACGGGCAGCGAGCGTTTCGCGCAGGGGCGCTTCGTCTTCAACGAGCAGTACACGCATGGAGAATCCTCTTCGCGATCGGGGTGGCCGGGTTCACTGTTCGGCCGGAATCTGGACGATGCGCACCTGGCCATCGGGCGTCAATATCTTGATGCGATAGATCTTGCGCTTGCCCAGGCGCAAGGTCTGCGCCGACAGCACCTTGCCATGGGTCTGCTGCTGAGCCTGGGCAATGGCTTCCTGCACGCCGATCTCGCGTGCCGTGACCTGACGCGCGGGCAGGCACACGCACAAGCCCAGCAAGATCGCCAACGCCACGCCACGCATCATGATCGGCCAGACCCTCCAGCGCCGGCACGCTGCCGGGCATCATGGCCCGCAGTCTCGGCAGCAGGCATTGAATTGCTGCTGAACCTTGCCCGCGAACGTCGTGCCCATTGCATGCACGGACACGCCGTGCTTTGCGCCCGCGCACGCGTTTGCGCAGAATGCCGCTTTGGCGAAGCGCTTCGCCGTTCTTCAGGCAACAGGATCCGAACATGGCCACGATCGAAGTCAAGGTTCCCGATATCGGCAATTTCAAGGGCGTGCCGGTGATCGAGGTGATGGTCAAGGTCGGCGATGTGGTGAGCAAGGATCAGAGTCTGGTCACGCTCGAATCGGACAAGGCGACGATGGAAGTGCCGTCGAATGCGGCGGGTACGATCCGCGAGTTGCGCGTCAAGCTGGGGGATGAAGTCGCCGAAGGCCACGTCATCGCCGTCATCGAAGCGGCCGATGCGCCGGCTCAGGCAAAACCGGCCGCATCCGCACCAGCCTCTGCTGCTGCGGCCAAATCCGCGCCGGTCGCTGCCGCAGCAACGGCGTCTGCCGCCGCGAGCGCGAGTGGCCGCAAGGCCGACATTGAATGCGACGTGGTCGTGCTCGGCTCGGGGCCCGGCGGCTACACCGCAGCGTTTCGTGCCGCCGATCTTGGCCAGAACACCGTGCTGATCGAGCGTCACGTCGTGCTCGGCGGCGTCTGCCTCAATGTCGGCTGCATTCCGTCCAAGGCCCTGCTGCATGCCTCGCGCATCATCGACGAGGCGATCCATGCCGGCGAGATCGGCATCGAATTCGGCCGTCCGCGTTTCGACATCGACAAGCTGCGCGGCTACAAGGACAAGGTCGTCGCGCAGATGAACGCGGGCCTGGCCGGCATGGGCAAGCAGCGCAAGGTCAACGTCGTGACTGGCAACGGGACCTTCGTTTCGCCGCATGAAATCGAAGTCGATGGCGCCGATGGACGCAAGCTCGTGCGCTTCCGTCACGCGATCATCGCGGTCGGTTCGCAGGCGGTGAAGCTGCCGGGTTTCCCGTGGGCCGATCCGCGCATGATGGATTCGACCGACGCGCTGCTGCTGCAGGACGTGCCGCAGAAACTGCTGGTGGTCGGCGGCGGCATCATCGGTCTGGAAATGGCTTCGGTATACAGCGCACTCGGCAGTCAGGTCACCGTGGTCGAGCTCATGGACCAGCTCATGCCCGGCGCCGATCCCGATCTCGTGCGCCCGCTGCAGCAGCGCCTGTCCAAGCGCTATGCCGGCATCCATCTCAAGACCAAGGTCACGGCGATCGAGGCGACCGAAGGCGGACTCAAGGCAAGTTTCGAGGGCGACAAGGCGCCGCCGGCGCAAGTCTTCGATCGCGTGCTGGTGGCCATCGGTCGCTCACCCAACGGCGCCGGGATCGGCGCCGACAAGGCCGGTGTCGCGGTGAGCGAGCGCGGCTTCATCGCAGTCGATCGGCAGATGCGCACCAACGTACCGCACATCTTCGCGATCGGCGACGTCGTCGGTCAGCCCATGCTCGCGCACAAGGCCACGCACGAAGGCAAGGTTGCGGCGGAAGTCGCGGCAGGCGAGAAGAGCGAGTTCGTCGCGCGCGTGATTCCGTCGGTCGCCTACACCGATCCGGAAATCGCCTGGGTCGGGCTCACCGAAACCGAGGCGAAGAAGCAGGGCGTCAAATACGGCGTCGGCAAGTTCCCGCACGCGGCCTCGGGTCGCGCGGTCGGCATCGGCCGCACCGAAGGCTTCACCAAGCTGCTGTTCGACGAAGCCAGTCATCGCGTGATCGGTGCCGGCATCGTCGCGCCCAATGCGGGCGATCTCATCGCCGAAGTCGCGCTGGCGATCGAGATGGGCTGCGAGGCAGCCGACATCGGCCTCACCATCCACCCGCATCCGACCCTGTCGGAATCGGTCGGCATGGCGGCCGAAGTCTACGAAGGCACGATCACCGATCTGTACCTGCCGAAAAAGAAGTGAGGCATTGCGCGCGGCGTGGCCGCGCGCTGGCCTTGCGTCGAAACGGTGCTCAGGGCGCGCTGCGGATCAGCACCGAATTCGCGTCGATCTGCAGTTCGCTGGTGGCCGGTGCCTTGGCACCGTCCTTCTTGAGGTGCTCGATTTCCTTGGCCGAAAGCTCCTTGCGGCTGAGCGTGCCGTAGGCAATCGCTTCGCCCTTGGCATCCTTGGGAATTCCGAAGGCATGTTCGTGCATGTTCACGCGCACGAACTCGCCGTTTTCGGCCGTGAGCACCATCCAGCAGCCCATCTGCTGACAGACCTGAGTGATGCGACCGCTGAAGGCGCCGGACTTGCCGAGCAGGGGTTCCGGCTTGGCGACGACGGCATCGAGACTGACGGCGGCCGGCACGTCAGCGGGCAGTTTCGCGCCATAGACCGCGCCCTCGGCGGTGGTCTGCACGGGTGTGGCAGCCGCCGGCATCTTCTCGTGCTTGGGCGCAGCGTGGTCGGCGTGCTCATGGGCAAAGGCGGGTACGGCAAGCAGCAAGACAAGGCTCAGGGCAAGGCGCATCGGAGGTCTCCGCAATCGGTGGAAGGCCGATTATCGACCAATTCCAGCGAGCCGAGTTCGATGCCAGACCTTGTCTCTGGGCCGGACTCCGCGAGCCGCTCAACTGTGATGGCTTTGGCAAAATTGCACGAAATCCCGTGACCCGTGCGATGATTCGGCCGGGGGGGTGGTTCCGGGTGGAGGGTGACGATGCAGTGGCTTGGATGGCTGGTGGCCTTGGTGGTGGCCTTGGTGGCGAGTTGGCTCGTGCATGCCTGGCGCAGCTCGCGCGCTCGCGCCGACGCCTTGTTCTACGAGAAGATCGATCTGGAAAACGAACTCGACACGCTGCATGCCGAGCGCGTCGCCAATCCAGTGCTCGAAGCGGCTCCCGCACCGGCGCCCGTGGTGGTGGCGCCGCCGCCGGTACCTGCGGTCGACACCGCGCAGCTCAACCAACAGCTCGATGAACTTGCCGCGCAGCTCGACGAATACCGCGAACGCAATCGTGCCTACGATGCCGCAGTGCAGGTCTGCCTGCAGCCGGTCGAAATGCTCATTGGTGCCGACGCGCAGACCCAGACGGCGGCACTTGGTTACATCGACGCGGCGCGCAAGCCCTTGTTCGCAGCACGCCAAGCGGTGCAGAAGGCTGCCTTGAACCGCAACGCGGCAACGCTCGATGCGCTGCGCGCGAGCATCGCCGCCGCCGCACCTGTCGCCACGGCCGATGCGGTGGATACGGTGGACGTGGACAGCCACGAGGCCGATTCGGAATCCTGAACATGGCGGTGTGCCTGCTGTTTGGCGGCAGCGGGGCCATTGGTCGATTCCTGTTGCCGCGCCTGCTTGAGCAGGGCGCGCAGGTGCATGCGGTCAGTCGCGCGCCTTCGGCCAGCGCCGACCCGGCCGCGCATTGGATCGCCGGGGATCTCGATGGCGGGCTGAATTTGCCCCTTGTGGCGGATGCCATCTTCAGCTGTGGCCCGCTCGATGCGTTTGCGCGCTGGTATGCATCGGCGGAGACCGGCGCCGCGCGCGTGGTTGCTGTGAGCTCGATGAGTGCGTGCAGCAAGCAGAACTCGGGCGATGCCGCCGAACGGGCACTCGCCACGCGTCTGCGTGACGGCGAGCGCAACCTGCTGGCCGCGGCGGCTGCGCGCGGCGCGGTGGTGACGATCCTGCGACCCACCCTCGTCTACGGCGCGGGCCTCGATCACTCACTCACGCCGATCGCGCGGCGGGCACAGCGTTGGCGCCTGTTTCCGCGATTGCTTGGCGCGAACGGTCTGCGCCAGCCGGTGCATGCCAACGATGTCGCTGCCGCCTGTGTCGCAGCAGTGGCGTGCCCAGCCGCTGCCGGGCGCACCTACGAGCTGGGCGGCGCCGAGCGACTCGGCTTTGCGACGATGATCGAGCGAACCTGCCGTTCGCTCGATGTGGCGTGTCTGGCCGTGCCGGTGCCGCTGTCTTTGCTTGCCGGAAGTGCCCGCATCGCCCGCGCCATCGGCTTGACGGCGCCGAGTGCGGCGCTGCTTGCGCGTCTGCGCGAAGACTTGCTCGCCGACAACCGCGCCGCCATGGCCGACCTCGATTGGCACCCGCGTGTTTTCGTCCCCGCGGCGACCCGCTGGCTGGCGGGGCGGTGAGTGGTTCAGCGCCGATTGCGCGGCGATCGCCGACGCTTGCGCGATCCAAGGTGGGAGTCTGCATGAGCATTGCCCGATGGTTTGCATGCGTGCTGGTGCTGGGCGCGCCACTCGCGAACGCCTCCGACATCGATGATCTGAGCACAGTTTGCCGTGCCGGCAGCAGCTACGACCTCAGCCTCACGCCCGATGCGCTGGTGTTCGAACGTGCCGCGCCGGTGCCGCACCGGGTGTCGTGGCAGCGCGGCGAGCTGCGCGTCGACGGCGTGCGCGTTGCGCTCGATACCGAAGGTCGCGATCGCCTCGTGCTGTTCGCTCAGGAGCTGCGCGCGCTGGTGCCGCGCGTGAAGGCCGTCGCCCTGCGTGGCGTCGATTTGCTGCAAGCGAGCGTGCGCAGCCAGCTCGATGAACTGGCGCCAGGCGCCGAGGCACGCACGCAGGTCCATCAACGTCTGGCGCAGGCGGCGACCGCGCTGCGTCAGCGCATCGAGCGCAGCACCAGCACGCGCGACTGGCAACCGGCCGCGTTCGAAGCCGAGATCGAGGGCGCCATCGACGATGTCGCCAACGTGCTCGCGCAGGACACCGCCCGGCGCAGTGTGGCCGCTGCACTCGATGGGGATGTGCGGGGAGCGCTCGAGCTGCCGGCGCAGGCCGGCACGCTTGCCGCCCAGTTGCAGCCACGCATCGAGCGCACCTTGCAGCAACTGCGACCGCAGGTGCAGGCACTGTGCCCCGCGCTGCAGCGCTTGGCCGAACTTCAGGACGGCGTGCGCGATGGTCATGGTCGAGCCCTTGGTCTGCTGCAGATCGAGGCGCCCTGAAACGCAGGCAGACGGCCCCGGCGAGGCGCGTGGCGGCCAAACCATACGCCACCGCATTTCGCCGCAGTGCAGCGTTGCCAAGCCTCGATTGAAGCGCCTAAGATGCTGCGTTCTTGGGGTTTTTTCTTTCGCAGCCGGACGCACGCAGAGGGCATTTCCATGCAGGTTCGAATGATCGCAAGCGCGACCGCCGTCGCGCTGTCACTGGGGGTTTTCGCGGCCGGTCAGGCGCTCGCTTACGACTACACCGCACCGGTTGCGCCGCATACCGTGGCCGGGTTCGATCCCGCCCACAGCGTGATTCCGTTCCCGAACAATCTGCTGTTCGCGGGCACCACCGATCTCACGCTCAACATTCCCTTCGACCCTGCCGCCGCCGATGCCGGGCCGAAGAAAGCGATGAACGCGCAGGATGGCTTCAGCACCACCGCGCCGTGGTCGATGAGCTTCTCGGCGCCGATCAGTGCCGCCTCGCTGGCCGGCAATGTCCACATGTACGAAGTCACGCTCAGCGGTCCCGCGGGCGCCGTCACCGGCATCGTGCGCGAGCTTGCCTCGCCAGCGGAATTCGTCGCCGTGCTGGCGCCATCCGACAGCACGGGCAAGACGCTCGCGATCGTGCCGACCAAGGCGCTCAAGCAGCGCACCTCGTACATGGCCGTGGTCACCAATGGCGTCAAGGACGCCGCGGGCGGCAATGTGCGTGGCTCCTTCACCTACCTGCTCGCCACCGGCAAGCGGGCCTTGTGCGCGGGTGGCCAGTCGACGGTTGCCTTCCTGCCCACCGCGACCGCCTGCGCGCTCGAGCCGCTGCGCCAGCTCGTCAATGCGCAGGAAGCCGCTGCCGCGGGTGCCGGCATCGCCGCCGGTTCGATCGCGATGTCGTGGACCGCGACCACCCAGTCGATCACGCCGACCTTGCAAGCCTTGAGCGCGAAGATCCGCGCGATGCCGCCGACCGCAGCCTTTGCCTCGCCCAGTGGCAAGACCTTGGGCGACCTCGGCATCGGGCTGCCGCCGATCGCCGACATCTACGTCGGCAGTCTCGAACTGCCCTACTACCTCACGGCGCCGAGCGCGACCAACCCGACCCTGCCGCTGACCACCAATTGGAATGCCGCACCGGGCGCCTACATCCCGCAATGCGCGAACTTCGGGCTCGATCCGACCTCGACCAATCTGACCGCCTGCAATCCGATTCCGGTCGCCACCTCGACCCAGAAGGTTCCGCTGCTGCTGACCCTGCCCAATGCGGCTTCGGGCAAGACCAAGCCCGCTGCGGGTTGGCCGCTGGTGATTTTCCAGCACGGCATCACGCGCAACCGCACCGACATGTTCGCGATCGCCGGCACGCTGGCCGCACAGGGCTTCGCGGTGGTCGCGATCGATCTGCCGTTGCATGGACTCACCAACACCAGCAGCCCGTTCTTCGTCAGCAGCAGTTCGCCATTGGGCCAGGCCGGTGTGGTCGAACGCACCTTCAACCTCGACCTGCAGAACGTCGGCACCGGCGCGCCGGGCCCTGACGGCGTGATCGACCCCTCGGGCACCTACTTCATCAATCTCAAGAGCCTGCTCACCTCGCGCGACAACCTGCGTCAGGGCGTGGCCGATGACATGCAGCTCGCGCGTTCCGCGGTGAGCCTGCCCAATGTCGATGCGAGCCAGACACGCTTCGTCGGCCAGTCATTGGGCGCGATCACAGGCACCATGGTCATGGCGGTCGATCCGACCATCAAGGCCGCCGTGCTCAACGTGCCCGGCGGCGGCATCGTGCGCCTGCTCGATGGCTCGCCGACCTTCGGTCCGGTGATCCGCGCGGGTCTGGCTGCCGCGGGTCTGACGCCCGGCACGCCGGCCTATGACTCGTTCATGCTGGCTGCGCAGACCTCGATCGATTCGGGCGATCCGATCAACTATGCAGGCAATGGCACGCTGGTCGATCCGGCGGTGCGCAGCAACGAGTCATTCAAGAACATCCTGCTCAACGAAGTCGTCGGCGGTGCGAGCCTGCCAGGCGGCGATGCGACGGCACCCGACCAGGTGATTCCGAACGTGGTGCCGGGGGCGCCGCTTTCGGGTACCGAGCCCCTGATTGCCGCACTCGGCTTGCATGCGGTCGATCACTCGGTGGTGCTCAGTGGAGCGGGTTTCCAGCTGGTCACGCGCTTCCTGCAAGGGACGCACGGCTCGCTGCTCGATCCGACCGCGTTCCCGTATGCGACGGCTGAAATGCAGGGCGAAATGGCGAGCTTCGTTGCCTACAACGGCTTTGCGCTGTTCGTCACCAACTCGAGCATCCTCAAGCCGGTACCGAGCTCTCCGCCCCCCGCTGGCGAAGCCACGGCTGTCGATCACGAGGCTCCGGGCGATCTTTGATCGGGCGTTTCGCCAATTCCGCACCAACGCAAACGCGCCCTTCGGGGCGCGTTTCGTTTTGGTGGATTTCGTGCACGCGAATCCGGTCGAGCGACGCAGCGATGCTCAGTCGAGCGTGATCCCGGCGAGGCGCTGCAGCGCCTGCGCGTACTTGGCCGCAGTCCCGGCAATCACCGACTCGGGGATGCGCGGGCCGGGCGCGGTCTTGTTCCAGGTCAGCGTTTCCAGATAGTCGCGCACGAACTGCTTGTCGTAGCTGGGTGGACTGCTGCCGACGCGATACTCGTCGGCAGGCCAGAAGCGCGAGGAGTCGGGCGTGAGCATTTCATCGATCACGTGCAGCGTGCCGTTGGCATCGATGCCGAACTCGAGCTTGGTGTCGGCGATGAGAATGCCGCGCTCGGCTGCATGTGCAGCGGCGAAGGCGTAGATCGCCAAGGTCGCGGCGCGCACCTGCTCGGCGAGATCGGCGCCGATCGCGGCGACCACCGCATCGAAGCTCACGTTCTCATCGTGGCTGCCGACCGCGGCCTTGGTCGAGGGCGTGAAGATCGCTTGCGGCAACTGCTCGGCCTGACGCAGGCCGGCCGGCAGACGAATGCCGCAGACCTGTCCGCGCGCCTGATAGTCCTTCCAGCCCGAGCCGATCAAGTAACCGCGTGCGATCGCTTCGACCGGCAGCGCCTTGAGCCGCTTGGCCACCACGCTGCGTTTGGCATACAGCTTCGGGTCGACGCCGGCGGGCAGCACGGTTTCGACAGCACGGCCGGTGAGATGGTTGGGCATCAGATGGGCAGTCTTGCCGAACCAGAAATTGGAGATCTGGCAGAGCATCTCGCCCTTGCCCGGGATCGGGTCGGGCAACACCACGTCGAACGCCGAGAGCCGGTCACTCGCGACGATCAACAGGTCATCTGCCGATACCGCGTAGACATCGCGCACCTTGCCGCGGTGTAGCAGCTGCAGGCCAGGCAGGTCGGATTGCACGAGGACGGTCGGCACGCTGGGTCTTCCGCGGCTGGGAAACCGCCATTGTAACGACGCGCTCGTCGAGCGGTTGCAGTGGCTTGCTAGAATCGTCCGCTCTCCACCCCAATCCCTCGCATGACGCACAGCGCCGCTCGCCCCCGCCGCAGCAAGAATCAGCCGACGCGCGGCAAGGCGACACGATGAACATCATCGGCAAGATCGTCGGCGGCCTCGCCGGCCTGATCCTGTTCCACAGTCCGTTCGGGTTTCTGGTCGGCGTCGTGCTCGGCCACCTCTACGACAGCATGATCGGCAAGCCGCGCCAGCCGCCGCTGGGCAATGCCTTCGTCGAGCCGCTGTTTGCACTTGCCGGCGCGCTGTCCAAATCCGATGGTCGGGTATCCGAGGCCGAGATCAACGCCGCCGAGGCGCTCATGGGCCGGCTCAACCTCGATGAAGCGCAGCAGGCGCAGGCGCGTCGGCGCTTCAACGAAGGCAAGCAGGCCGATTTCAACATCGCGCGCACGCTGGCCGAGCTCAAGATCTGGTGCCGCGGTCGCCGAGACCACGCCTTCATCGTGCTCGACCTGTTGCTCGACCTCGTCTACTCCGAAGGTCTGCTGGTCGAACCCAAGCTCGCCCTGGTGCGACGCCTGTGCCTCTCGCTGGGCGTGAGCGAGCCCGAGCTCGTGGCGCTGTCGGCGATGAAAGGTTACGGCCCGGCCTGGCATCAGGCCCAGCATGCCCGTCAGGGATCGCAGCGCCAGCGCTACGACTGGGAGCAGCAGGCGCCGCCGCCGCGGCGGCCTTCCGAGGTCGATCCCTATGCGGTGCTTGGCGTCACCCGCGAATCAAGCGATGGCGACATCAAGCGCGCCTATCGCAGACTGATGAGCCAGCATCATCCCGACAAGCTCGGCGATGTGCCTGACGAGGTCAAGCGCCGCTCCGAGGAGCGCTCGCGCGAGATCAACGCGGCCTATGATCACATCAAGAGCGAGCGCGGTTCGCACTGAACGCCGCGCCGGATTTGAATCGCAGCAAGGAACCGACATGGCCAGACAGAATCCGATCATCGCCCCCTCGATCCTCTCCGCCGATTTCGCGCGCCTGGGCGCCGAAGTCGACGCGGTGATCGCCGCGGGTGCGCAGTGGATCCATTTCGACGTGATGGACAATCATTACGTGCCCAACCTCACCATCGGGCCACTGGTCTGCGAGGCGCTGCGCAAGCACGGCGTGAAAGCGCCGATCGACGTGCATCTGATGGTCAAGCCGGTCGATCGCATCGTGCCCGACTTCGCCAGGGCCGGCGCGAGCCTGATCAGCTTTCATCCCGAGGCCAGCGAGCACATCGACCGCACCATCGGTCTGATCAAGGACAGCGGCTGTCAGGCCGGACTGGTGTTCAATCCGGCCACGCCGCTCCACTGGCTCGATCATGTGCTCGACAAGCTCGACCTCGTGCTCATCATGTCGGTCAATCCGGGCTTTGGCGGACAGAGCTTCATTCCCGGCGCGCTCGACAAGTTGCGCGAGGTGCGCCGCCGCATCGACGCCAGCGGTCGCGCGATTCGTCTGGAAATCGATGGCGGCGTCAAGGTCGAAAACATCGCGCAGATCGCGGCCGCGGGTGCCGACACCTTCGTCGCCGGCTCGGCCGTGTTCGGAGCCGATGACTACGCCGCAGTGATCGCGTGCATGCAGGCGGCGATCGTCGCTGCCGCTTGAGACAGTCACTGCGCAAAAAAGAACCGCGCCGGATGTTGGAGGGAGGAAGGGGCTCGCTCCGGCGCGGGTGACGCAAGCGTTTGCTGTTGCGGTTTCAGATCACCAGCCAGGACGGATCGACCTCATCGATGCTCGCGGCCTGTGCCGGCGCTTCGAGCGCGAAGGCCAGGCAGTTCGGCGCGACCATCGCCTCGGCGCCGAGCCAGAAGTCCTGATCGAAATCGAAGGTTTCGCGGGCGGTCGCGGCGTACTCGTGCTGGTGCAAGTTCATGATGATCTCCAAAGGGATCGGGACGGATCGGGTTCGCGTCAGGCGTCGGCGGTTCGCCGGCGTCGCGGTGGCTACCAGTGCAGTGCGGCGACGAAACCGAGCAACAGCGAGCCGAGCGCGACGAGGATGCGCAGGCGTTCGCGTGCATGCAGTTCGGCATCGGGATCGGGGCGATCGGGCTCGGCGGTGGAGTGAAGCGGTTTCATGCGGGCAACTCCGGTTGGATCGGTGGTCGGTTTGCCATCCCTGGCTCGGATTCGGATTGCTGGCCCCGCGATCGGGGCGATGTCATTGAATCGCGCGCCGCGGCACGCAGCCGGCCCGGTTCCTGCGTGGATGCTGACCAGTTGTGGCAATTTGCTGATCCCGTGCGCGCTGCCATTGCGCGCCCGCGCGTGCCGGGTAAGCTGGCAGCGCATCCACGGAGCCTGCCCATGCCGCGCCACATCGCCATCGTCGAGGACGAACCCTTGATCCGCGCCAACTACGTCGAGGCGCTCACCCGGCTCGGTTTCGAAGTGCGCGGCCATGCCTCGCGCCAAGTGGCCCAGGCCGCATTCGCGCAGCGCATGCCCGACCTTGTGATCATCGACGTCGGTTTGGGCGACGAGCCCGAGGGCGGCTTCGAGCTGTGCCGCACGCTGCGCACGCAGGCGCCGACCCTGCCGATCCTGTTTCTCACCGCGCGTGATTCGGATTTCGACGTGATCTCCGGTCTGCGTCTGGGTGCCGATGACTACCTCGCCAAGGATGTGTCCCTGCATCAGCTTGCCGCGCGCATCAATGCCTTGTTGCGACGCATGGACGCGCTGCGCCAGCCGGTGCGCGCCGACAGCATCATCGAGCAAGGTCCGCTCAAGCTCGAAGCCGAGCGCATGCGCGTGACCTGGAACGATCTCGATGTGCCGCTGACCGTGACCGAATTCTGGATGGTGCATACCCTCGTGCGCTTTCCCGGCCACGTGAAAAGCCGTGACCAGCTCATGCGCGATGCCCAGGTCGTCGTCGACGACGCGACCATCACCTCGCACATCAAGCGCATCCGCAAGAAGTTCATCGCCATCGACCCCGCGTTCGACGCGATCGACACCGTGCACGGCGCGGGCTATCGCTGGACCAGCCGGCCCTGAGCGCAGGCTTTGCCCGGTGCCGCGCTTTGCCCGATGCTGTCGCACGATTCCCCGTGGTCTGAGCCGAACCGATGTCCCTGCGCCTCAAACTCCTGCTCGCCGCGATGTGCACGCTGGCACTGCCCTGGGCCGGCTGGCAATTCGTTGCCCAGACCGAGCGCCTGCTGCGCGAAGGCCAGGAACAGGCCTGGCTGGTGTCGGCCTCGATGTTCGCCAAGGCCCTGCTCGCGCGCGGCATCGAGCTGCCTGCCGGTGAAGTGCTGTATGCGCAGCGCGCGCGCGAGCCGATCACGATCGATGGTTATGCCGATGATTGGCGTGCATTGCAGCCATATGCGCAAGCACTCGGTCCGGCGAGCGATGCCGGCAAGCTGCGCGTCGTGCTCGCGCGTCGCGATGGCGATCTCCATCTGCTTGCCGAGGTGCGCGATGGCAGTCGCGCGCGTTTTGATCCGGCTGATCCGCGCAGCCTCAGTGGCGATCATGTCGCGCTCGTGCTCGAACGCGCCGGGCAGACGCGTCGCTACCGCCTGATCGGCGCGGCGCCCGGAAGTTTCCTTGCGCCCGGCGCAGGCGATGCGACGAATCTGCCGGCAACACTCGCCGGTGCGCTGCAGGAAGACGGCTCGGGCTATCGCATCGAAGTGCGCATCGCCGCGGCGCAGGCGCCCGAGCGCATCGGCATCGCCCTGCACGATTCGGCACACCCCGGCTCCGATCTCGCACCGATGCGCCCGCTGGTGGCATACGACGATGCGCTCGCACGCAATCTGCAGGCGATGTTGCCGAGCGAGGCGCGTGCGCGTCTGGTGAGCACCAATGGTTGGGTGATCGCCGATGCCGGCAAGCTGAGCGCTGCCGACGGCGGCGTGCGTGTGAGTGGATTCTCGGCCTGGCTGTATCGGCAATTCATTGCGCCGACACTGGGCGGCTCGGGCGAACTCGATGGCAATCGGCCACGGCTCGACGCCAGCGAACTCTGGCAGGCGCTGTCAGGCGTGCCCGCGATCAGCTGGCGCGCGGCAGGTGACGACGGCGCCACCCTGCTCGCGGCCGCAGTGCCCTTGCAGGTCGATGGTCAGATGCACGGCGCGCTGCTGCTCGAACAAGCCAATCGCACCCTGCCCTTGCTCGCTGATCGCGCCTTGTCCGGCTTGATCCGAGCCACCTTCATCGCACTGGCGATTGCCATCGCGATCCTGTTCGTGTTCGGCGCCTCGCTGTCCTGGCGCATCCGCCGCCTGCGCGACGCCGCCGAGCGGGCCACGCGCAGTTCGGGACAACTGCAAGGGCCGCTGCCGCTGGCCGGATCGCGCGATGAACTGGGCGATCTCGCGCGCAGTTTCGGCAAATTGCTGGACGAAGTGGGCGCCTACACCGACTACCTGCGCACGCTCGCTTCCAAACTCTCGCACGAACTCAACACGCCGCTGGCGATCGTCAAATCTTCACTCGACAACCTCGAACATCAGGGCTTGCCTGCCGATGCCAGACCGTATCTCGTGCGAGCGCGTGATGGCGCCGATCGTCTCGGCACGATCGTGCGCGCGATGAGCGAGGCCAGCCGCGTCGAGCGTGCGATCGCGGCTGCCGAAGCCGAGGACTTCGATCTGCGTGCGCTGGTGGCCGGTTGCGCCGAGGGCTATCGCGCCCTGGCCGCGCCGCGTGAATTGCGCCTGAGCTTGCCGCCGGCAGCGCTGACGATGCACGGCGCGCCCGAGCTCATCGCGCAGGCGCTCGACAAGCTGTTCGACAATGCCTGCTCGTTCACGCCTCTCGATGGTTGGATTGCGCTGTCCTTGGAGCCGCTCGGCGAGCGTGCCGCGCGCATCCGTCTCGCCAATGCCGGCCCTTTGCTGCCGCAGGCGATGCAGGAGCGTCTGTTCGATTCGCTGGTTTCGGTGCGCGAGCACAGCGCGCCGCGTGCGGGTGCCGCGCCCCATCTGGGCCTGGGCTTGTATGTCGTGCGCTTGATCGCGCAGTTGCATCAGGGCAGCGCCGCCGCCGCCAACCTCGACGATGGCAGCGGTGTCGAGTTCCAGTTGAACCTTGCGGCGATGCCGCGCCGACGCCTGAGTGAGGGCAATCCGCATGCGTGACATCTTGATTCTCGCGGCCTTGATTGCCGCAACGCCAGCGGCCGCAGTGGAGAGCCTCACCAGCGGCCCGGCGATCGACTACCAGCCGGCCGTGATCCGCTCAAGTGATGATGGGGCACGCATCGTCGTGTTCGAGCGGCTCGATCCATCGAGCTTTTCCGGCGACCTGTGGTTGATTCGCTCGGTCGATGATGGCGTGAGCTGGAGTGCACCGACTGCGGTCATCGCCAGCAGCGCCAACGAACGGCATCCGGCGCTGGTGCAGAACGGGCCGGCCGACTACGCGCTGTTCTATCTCAAGGGCGTCGGCAGCAGCTATCGGCTGTGGCGCGCGACCAGCGCCGATGGGATCAGTTTCAGCGAACAGGCACAGCTTGACCTTGGCTGGGCGCAAAGCGGCGAGATCAACCCGCACGTGATCCGCCACGCCGACGGCACCCTCACGATGAGCTACCAACGCCTGTCCGGTGGCAGCTACCTCGCGCAGTCCAGTGACGGCGGCGCGAGCTGGGATACGCAGAAGACGCTGATCGCTGCGGGCAGCCAGTTGCCGCGCATCGCCTACCGTGAGAGTGATGGCCTGTATCTTGCGAGCTATCAAATCGGCAGCAGCGCGCTCAAGATGTACGTCAAGACCAGTACCGACCCGCGCGACTGGTCGGCACCCGCGCAGGATTTCGCGATCACCGGCAACAATCACGATTCGCTGCCGGTGGTGATGCCCGATGGCGCATTCGCCCTGTTCTGGATACGCCAGAACGGCAACGGTTTCGACCTTGCGGTGCGCCGCTCGCTCGATGGCGTCAACTGGCAAGCGCCGCTCGCGATCACCACCACGCCAGCCGAAGACGACGTCGAGCCGCATCCGCTGATCGGCGCTTCATCCACCCATGTCGAGCTGTACTGGGGCCGCGATGTGCCCGCCGGCAGCATGCAGCACGACATCGTGCGCGATCCGGCCGTGCTCGTTGTCGACCGTATCTTCGTCGATGCGTTTGAAGAAGTCTGAAGGTGGCCGGACATCCGTTTGGTGGTGCGTGCTGCTATCTTTGCCGGTCGCGCCACCGCAGGACGCTTGCCCGTGATCAGCCGCCCAGACTTCGATGCCCTCGCCGCGCAGGGTTACAACCGCATACCGCTGGTGCGCGAGGTGCTGTCCGACCTCGATACGCCGCTGTCGGTCTACCTCAAGCTCGCCGACGGGCCGTATGCCTATCTGTTCGAGTCGGTCGAGGGCGGCGAGAACTGGGGTCGGCATTCGATCATCGGCTTGCCGTGCCGGCGCGTGCATGTGCTGCGCGGACATCACTTGTCGATCGAGGAACTCGGCGAGACGGTGGCGTCGCGCGAGGTGACCGATCCACTGGCCGAAGTCGAGGCGATCCGCGCGAGCTATCGCGTCGCACCGGTCGCGGGTCTGCCCGCCTTCAGCGGCGGGCTGGTCGGCTATTTCGGTTTCGAGACGGTGGGCTGGATCGAACCGCGTCTCGCGCGTGCAGTCGCACGTGATGATCTGGGCACGCCCGACGCGCTGCTCATGCTCAGCGAGGAAGTCGCGGTGTTCGACAACCTCAAGGGCCGTCTGTACCTGATCGTGCATGCCGATCCGGCGCAGCCGCAGGCCTATGCGCGTGCGCAGCGCCGTCTCGATGAACTGGTGTTCCGCTTGCGTCACGCCGCTTCGGGTTATCCCGATGTGCTCGATCCCAAGGCGCTCGAAGAAGGCGATTTCCGGTCGAGCTTCACGCGCGAGGAGTTCGAGGCAGTGGTGGAGAAGGCCAAGGCCTACATCCGCGCCGGTGACATCTTCCAGGTGGTGCCCTCGCAGCGCCTTTCGGTCCCGTTCAACGCGCGCCCGGTCGATGTCTACCGCGCGCTGCGCGCACTCAATCCCTCGCCCTACATGTACTTCGTCGATCTGGGCGCGACCCAGATCGTCGGCTCCTCGCCCGAGATTCTCGTGCGGCTCAAGCAGGGCCGCGTGGTGGTGCGACCGATCGCCGGCACACGTCGACGTGGTCAGACCCCCGAGGAAGACCTCGCGCTTGAACAGGAGCTGCTTGCCGACACCAAGGAGCGCGCCGAACACCTCATGCTGATCGACCTCGGCCGCAACGATGTCGGTCGTGTGAGCAAGACCGGCACGGTCGAGCTCACCGAGAGCTTCGTCGTCGAGCGCTACTCGCACGTGATGCACATCGTGAGTCAGGTCGAAGGCGAGCTGCGTGATGGCCTGTCCTACATGGACGTGCTCAAGGCGACTTTCCCTGCGGGCACGGTGAGCGGTGCGCCCAAGATCCGCGCGATCGAGGTGATTCAGGAGCTCGAACCGCACAAGCGCAACATCTATTCGGGCGCGATCGGTTACATCGGCTGGAACGGCGATGCCGATACCGCGATCGCGATTCGCACCGCGGTGATCCAGGACGGCCGTCTGCACGTGCAGGCCGGTGCCGGCGTGGTGTTCGATTCCGATCCCGCCAAGGAGTGGGAAGAGACGATGAACAAGGGCCGTGCCTTGTTTCGCGCGGTGGCCCAGGCGGCGAGCGGGCTATAGCAGGGTGCCGAAAAAGTCCATCCTGGGCTTCTTCAGCTTGACGAGTCCGGTACATGCCCGAACTCGTCTCCGACGAATCAATCACTTGCGTGATCGATTCGCGTGCAGTGCATCCCTGCACTGCGCCAGCAGGCTGCTGAGAAGGGATTTTTCAGCAGCCTGCTGGTTCAACTACCGAACAAGCGCCCGATCAGGCCGGTGGTGGTCATGGCCAGCGCACTCCAGAACACCACGCGCAAGACGCCACGCGCGATCGATGCACCGCCTGCGCGCGCGGCGAGCGCGCCGAGCAGGGCGAGCGCAAGCAGCGATGCCGCAGGCACGACCCATTCGATCCGCGCGAGCGGTGCCAGCAGAACCGCAAGCAGCGGCAAGACTGCACCGGCGGCGAATGCGGCGGCCGAGGCGAGCGCCGCCTGCAAGGGGCGCGCGCGCAGCTCGTCGGTGATGCCGATCTCGTCGCGCGCATGTGCAGCCAGCGCATCGTGCGCGGTGAGCTGTTCGGCAACCTGTCGCGCGAGCGCGGGTTCGAGCCCACGTTGCACGTAGATTTCGGTGAGCTCGTCGAGCTCGGCCTCGGGCAGCAGGTGCAATTGACGTTGCTCCATCGCCAGATCCGCATCTTCGGTATCGGCCTGCGAGCTCACCGAAACATATTCGCCCGCCGCCATCGACAGCGCACCCGCGACGAGGCCGGCCAGGCCGGCAAGGATGATCGCCTGCCGTGACGAGCCGGCCGCGGCGACGCCGACGATCAGGCTCGCGGTGGAGACGATGCCGTCATTGGCGCCGAGTACCGCGGCACGCAGCCAGCCGACGCGACCGCTGCGGTGGGGTTCGTGGGGATGGGCGTGCATGTCGCTTCAGATCTCGGTCGCGGCGCGTGGCATCCTAGCATCGCCCTGCGCGGACACCGTGCATGCGTCTCATGTCGCGAGCCCGTAACTGCGCAACAGCGCGTCGGGCGTGGGCGCGCGGCCGCGAAACGCGATGAAGCTCTCGAGCGCAGGACGCGACGCGCCGACCGCGAGTATTTCCTTGCGCCAGCACGCACCGGTGGTGGCATTGAACACGCCCTCTTCCTCGAAGCGCCCAAAGGCATCGGCCGACAGCACCTCGGCCCACAGATAGCTGTAGTAGCCCGCCGCGTAACCGCCCGCGAAGATGTGGGTGAAGGCATGCGGAAAGCGCTGCCAGGTAGGCGGCTGGATCACCGCGACTTCGGCACGCACTTCGGCGAGGATCTCCATCACGCGCGCGCCGCGTGTCGGCTCGTATTCGCGGTGGATGCGAAAATCGAACAGAGCAAATTCGAGCTGGCGCACGAGGAACAGCCCGGCATGGAAATGCCGCGCCGCCTGCATGCGCGCGAACAAGTCGTCCGGCAAGCGCTCGCCGCTCTGCCAATGGCGCGCAAACAGATCGAGTGCCTCGCGCTGCCAGCCGAAGTTCTCCATGAACTGGCTCGGCAATTCGACCGCATCCCATTCCACGCCGTTGATGCCGCCCACGCCCGGCAGATCGACCTCGGTGAGCAGGTGATGCAGGCCGTGGCCGAACTCGTGGAACAGGGTGAGCACGTCGTCATGGGTGAGCAGCGATGGCGTGGCTGCGCCTGCCCTCACCCCACCATCGGCGCTGCCGATGGTCCCCCCCTCTCCCGCTACGCAGGCGAGGGACGGCGGAGTGCGGACTTCGTCCGCAGATCCCTTCGTGGGGGGCGCGAAATTGCAGGTGAGAAACGCGACCGGCAGTTGCCGGTGCGCGGCATCGACGAAGCGGTTGATGCACACGTCCATCCACGCGCCGCCGCGCTTGCCGGCACGTGCATACAGGTCGAAATACGCGCCAGCGAACACCGTGCCATCGGCGCCGACCAGATCGTAGTAGCGCACGTCCGCATGCCAGACATCGACATCGCTGCGCGGCTTGAGCGACACGCCGAAGATGCGCCCGGTGATCGCGAACAGGCCTTCGAGCACCGCGTCGAGCGCGAAATAGGGTTTGAGTTCCTCCTCGCGCAGCGCGTACTTGTGTTCGCGCAATTTCTCCGCCGCGTAGCCGACATCCCAGGCCGCCAATTCGGCGATGCCCAGTTGCGTGCGTGCATATTCGCGCAGCTCGGCGAACTCGCGCTGCGCAACCGGTTTGGCGCGTGCGGCCAGATCGTGCAGGAAATCGAGCACGGTCGCAGGCGCCGGCGCCATCTTGGTCGCCAGCGATTCCTCGGCCGCGTCGTGAAAGCCGAGCAGTTGTGCAGCTTCGTGACGCAGCGCGAGCAGTTGCTCCATGCGCGCGGAATTGTCGAATTGACCGGCATGCGGGCCTTGGTCGGACGCGCGCGTCTGGTAGGCGGTGTAGACGCGTTCGCGCAAGGCGCGGTCGTCGGCAAACGTCAGCACCGCCTGCACGCTCGGTTGCTTGAGCGTGACACGCCAGCCGTCTTCGCCCTGATCCTGTGCATAGGCGCGCAAGACCGCGCGACCCGATTCGGGTATGCCGGCGAGCGCCGCTTCGTCGTGGATCGACTCGCTCCAGGCATCGGTCGCATCGAGCACGGCTTCCTCGAATTCGGTGGCGAGCTTGGCCAGCGCGCTGGAGATCTCGCGAAAGCGCGTGCGCGCGGGCTCTTCGAGCGCGACGCCTGCAAGGCGGAAGTCGCGCAGCTCGTGCGCGAGCAGGGCGCGCGCGGCCGCTGGCAGCGTGGTGCTATCGGGTCGCTGCGCCACCGCGTTGACTGCGGCGAACAAGTCACGGTTCTGGCCGAGCTCGCTGCTGAACTCGACGATCTTCTCCTGCGCGGCCGCATAGGCCTTGCGCAGCGCTTCCGAGTCGGCCACACCGTGCAGATGCGAGACCGGCGCCCAGGTGCGATTGAGACGATCTTCGAGCGATTCGCTGCAGCCGATCACGCCGGCGAAATCGCGTGGCGCCGTGCTTGCGAGCACCGCGTCGATGCCGGCGCGGTAATCGGCGAGCACTGCATCGATCGCGGGTTCGACCTGCTCGGGACGAATTGCGGAGAAGCGCGGCAAGCCGGACTCGGCGAGCAGGGGATTGTCTGGGTTCATGCGTCGAAGACCTGTGGTCGGAACCGCACAACGTGGCGCGGAAGGCGTCCGAAATCAAGTCGCGCCTGCATCCAACGTCGCTTCGCGGCCGCACTTTGCTAGCCTTGGCGCTTCAGCCACCGCAGGTTTCATCGTCCATGTCGATACGCGCTTTCCATGGCATCACCCCGCGGCTGGCCGCAGGCGTCTATGTCGATCCGGCCGCGCAGGTGATCGGCGATGTCGAAATCGGCGAAGACACCTCGATCTGGCCGTGCGCGGTGGTGCGCGGTGACGTGCACTCCATTCGCATCGGCGCGCGCACCAGCATCCAGGATGGCGCGATCCTGCACGTGACCCACGACGGCCCATACACGCCGGGCGGCACACCGCTCCTGGTCGGCGCCGACGTCACCGTCGGACACGGCGTGATCCTGCACGCCTGCACGGTCGCAGACGCCTGCCTGATCGGCATGCACGCGACGCTGATGGACGGCGTGGTGGTGCAAGCTCACGCGATCATCGCCGCCGGCGCCGTGGTCACGCCGGGCAAGCAGGTCGGCGAAGGCGAGTTGTGGCTGGGCAATCCCGCGCGCTGCGTGCGCCGGCTGTCGGAAACCGAGATCGAGCGCCTGCACTACTCGGCGCAGCACTACGTGCGGCTCAAGAACCGCTATCTCGAAGCGGTGTAGGAGCGGCGGCAGCCGCGACCCACGTCGCGCACCGTCGCGCGCAACGCGAACCTGTAATGCATCGGTCGGGCCTGCCGGCCCTCCTACAACGGCAAACGAATCGTGGATATGTACCAACGCCGCGTAGGAACCATCGCGTCGTTGCCATCCATCGTGATGGTCGCGTCGTTGCCGTCCATCGTGATGCTGTAGGAGCGGCGGCAGCCGCGACCAACGCAGCACACCATCGCGTGCAATGCCAAGCTGCGACGTACCGGTCGGGCCTTCCGGCCCTCCTACAACGGCAAACGAATCGTGGATATGTACCAACGTCGCGTAGGAACCATCGCGTCGTTGCCATCCATCGTGATGGTCGCGTCGTTGCCGTCCATCGTGATGCTGTAGGAGCGGCGGCAGCCGCGACAAGGCGCCACCCACCATCGCGCGCCATGCGTACATGCAACGCACCGGTCGGGCCTCCCGGCCCTCCTACGACGGCAAACGGAACGTGGTCGAGCGCCCACGTCGCCTGTGCGCAGTGTAGGAGCGGCGGCAGCCGCGATCCGCGCCAGGCGACATGAGACCGCCCGGGCGCTTGCTCAGCCCGACAGACTCGCGATGTCGATCACGAAGCGGTATTTGACGTCGCTGCGCAGCATGCGTTGATAGGCCGCGTCCACATCCTGCGCGCGGATGATCTCGATTTCCGACACGATGCCGTGCTGCGCGCAGAAATCGAGCATTTCCTGCGTCTGCGCCAAGCCGCCGATCAAGGAGCCGGCAATCGCGCGGCGGTGGAAGATGAGGCTGCCGATGTTGGGTGTCGGATGCGGTTGCGCGGGCACGCCGAGCAGCACCAAGCTGCCATCGCGCTTGAGCAGGCTCGAATACGCATCGAGGTTGTGGCTCGCGGCCACGGTATCAAGAATCAGGTCGAAGCTGCCCGCCTGCGCCTTCATCTGTGCGGTGTCGCGCGAGATCACGACCTCGTCGGCGCCGAGGTCAAGCGCGTCCTGACGCTTGCTCTCGCTGCTGGTGAAGGCGACCGTATACGCGCCCATTGCATGCGCGATCTTGATGCCCATGTGGCCGAGTCCGCCGATGCCGGCGATGCCGACTTTCTTGCCCGGGCCCGCATTCCAGTGGCGCAGCGGCGAATAGGTGGTGATGCCTGCGCACAGCAGCGGCGCCACCGCGGCGAGTTGCTCGGTGCGATGGCTGACGCGCAGCACGAAATGCTGATCGACGACGATGCGCTGCGAATAGCCGCCAAAGGTGTGACCGGGTGCATCGTTGGTGGGGCCGTTGTAGGTGCCGACGAAGCCGTTTTCGCAATATTGCTCCAGACCCTCAGCGCAGGATCCGCAATGCCGGCAACTGCCGACCAGACAGCCGACACCGACCGTGTCGCCGACCTTGAAGCCGGTCACTGCGCTGCCCACCGCGCTGACATGACCGACGATCTCGTGGCCAGGCACGCAGGGATAGAGCGTGCCGGGCCACTCCGAGCGCACCGTGTGCAGATCGGAATGGCAAACGCCGCACCAGGCAATCTCGATCTGCACGTCGTGTGCGCCGGGCGCGCGGCGCGCGATGTCGAGAGACTGCAGCGGCTTGTCGCCGGCGTGGGCACCCCAGGCTTTCGTGGTCATCGCGGACACCTCATCAGGTTGGCTGGATCGGGCGCCACAATCTTGCACCCAATCCAGTGCCGGCGCCTTGACCGAAAACCTCAGCGCTTCTTGCCGTGCGGGCTCACGTAGTCGCCGACCTTCGAGCGGAACGCGATCGCCATGCGGTTCCAGCCATTGATCGCGATCACCGCGAGGCTGAGATCGACGAGAGCCTTTTCGTCGAAGTGCTTGCGCGCCTGTGCGTACAGCTCGTCGGAGATTTCCTGCGTGTCGGCGATCTTCGTCATTGCCTCGGTCCAGGCCAGTGCGGCGCGCTCGCGCTCGCTGTAGCACGGTGCTTCGCGCCAAACCGGCAACAGATACAGGCGCTGCTCGGTTTCGCCGAGCGCACGCGCGTCCTTGGTGTGCATGTCCAGGCAATAAGCGCAGCCATTGATCTGCGAGGCTCGGTTCTTGACCAGTTCAATCAGGGATTCCTCCAGCCCGCTCTTGTGCACCTGCATCTCGGTGTTGAGCAGGGCCTTGAAGGCTTCGGGCGAGGCGTTCTTGTAGTCGAGTCGTTGTTGCATGGGTGTTCTCCGCAGGGGCAATCAATCGAACAAACCTTGCATGTCGGCATAGCCGAACGGCGCATCGAGGCCATCGCAGCGGCCGCTGACGTGCCAATTGACCGCGGCGGCGCGCGCAGCCGAATAGGCGATCGTCGCCAGCCGCGTCGCGCTGCTCACGCGCGCCACGCCGATGCGCTTCAATTCGGCGATATCGGGCAGGCCGACACGCGCACCGACGTTGACCGGCGCATCGAGCGCGGCGATGAAGCGTTCGATCATCGCCGGATCGGCGAGGCCGATCGGGTAGATGCAGTCGGCGCCTGCGGCGAGATAGCGCCGCGCTCGGACGATGGCGTCAGCGAAGCGCACGTCGTCACTGGCATCGCCACCGACCATCCACACATCCACGCGCGCATTGATCACGATCGGCACGCCGTTGGCCTGTGCGGCGGCGCGGGCCGCGGCAATCCGAGCGCTCGCATCGTCGATGTCGCGCAGGCTGCGATGCTCGATGCCGTCTTCAAGATTGAGTCCGGCGATCCCGGTATCGATCAGCGCGCGCACGTTCGCGGCCACCGCTTCGGGTGTGGCGCCATGACCGCCCTCGAAGTCGACCGTCACCGGCAACTGTGTCGCGCCGACGATGCGGCGAGTTGCCGCGAGGATGTCCGCGAGCGGCAGTTGTTCGCCATCGGCATGACCGAGCGACCACGCCATGCCGCCGCTGGTGGTGGCAATCGCGGCGAAGCCGAGTTCATCGAACAGGCGCGCGCTGCCTGCGTCCCAGGCATTGGGCAACAGCAAGACATGCTTGCGGTCATGCAGCGCGAGCAAGCGCTGCGCGCGTTCAATCTGGCGTGCAGGGTTCATGCGGATGCGAGCGGGTTTGGGCCGACCATCCTACGCCGACGCCACGGACGCGGCGCCGTCTTTGCACTGCCTTGCACACCGTCAACGCACTCGCTGCAGGCGACACACCGCGGTCGACAGCGCGCTGGTCCCGAAACCCGGTTCGTGGGCGAGGATGTCGCGGCGTTCGAGCAGATCGACCGACCAACGCGGCGCGAAGCGCATGCGCACCTCGTCTTCCTCGACCGAAAACGGCGGGCCTTGTTTTTCCGCCTGCGGATACTCGAGCGTGATCAGCAGTCCGCGGCAGCCGATCGGAAGCCGGGCATAGAGTTCATCGACGTAAGGCGCGCGCATCGCCGGCGGCAATGCGATCATTGCTGCGCGATCGTAGACGCCTGCGCAGTCGGCCAGCGCTTCGGCGTCGAGCGCGAAGGCATCGCCGCAGATCAACTCGATGTCGCCGGCGACATGGTGCGTGCCGTAGCGCGAAGTGTGCACCTGCGGTGTCAGCCCGTGCTCGCTGAAGAACTGCTCGATCGCGAGCGGCGAGAGCTCCACGCCGAGCACGCGATGCCCCTGTGCGGCAAGCCAGAGCAAGTCGAGCGATTTGCCTGCAAGCGGCACGAACACGCGACTGCCCGCAGCGAGCGCGAGTGCGCCCCAGTGCTTTTCGAGCAAGGGCATCACTTCAGTGCGATGGAAGCCGATGCGGCCCTCGTGCCAGCGCTGCAACCAGAATGCCTGTTCCATCTCCGATACCTCGTTTGCGTGCGGGGGTTCAATGCGGCGCGGTCGCCAATTCCAGCGCAGCCAATCCTGCGAGCGCGTCCTCGCGACTGCTTCCGCACATCGAGGGCGACGGACGCAGCGCGCGGCACACCGCAGGTCGCTCGGGCTGACCGAAGATCGCGCAGGAGTAATCATCACGCAACTGCACGCAAGGCATGCCCGCGGGTTTGCCATGCGGCATGCCTGGAATCGGTGAGGAAATTGACGGCGCGATGCAACAAGCGCCGCAGTGTGCGCGGCAGTCCATCGTCAAGTGCGCAGCATCGCGTAGACCGATGCAGTGCCAGGGCGCAGGCCATGCCAGAGCTCGAACGCATCGGCAGCCTGTTCCACCAGCATGCCCAGACCGTCGCTGCTGCGCGCGATGCCTGCGCTGCGCGCCCAGTCGAGAAACGGCTGCGCGGCTTTGCCGTAGGACAGGTCATAGGCAAACGTGTGCGCTTGAACTTGCGGTGCCGGCACGGTGAACGCGCCGCCGCCATGCCCTGCCGCGGTGGCATTGATGACGAGATCGAAAGCGCTGCGCTCGGCAATGCGATCGAATGCGCAGGCCGCGGCGCACGGGCCCAGTGCTTGCGCGAGTGCGCTCGCGCGTTCGTTGCTGCGATTGGCGATCAAGAGTTCGCGCACGCCCGCATCGACCAATGCGAACGCCGCCGCGCGTGCCGCGCCGCCGGCGCCGAGCATCAGCACGCGGCGATCGTGCGGTTCAAGATCGTGGCGCTCACGCAGATCGCGCAGCAGGCCGCTGCCGTCGGTGCTGTCACCGCGCCACTGTCCGTCGTCGCGAATCAGGGTGTTGACGCTGCCGCAGCGCATCGCCCGCTCGCTGCGCGCCGCACACAGCGCGAACGCATCTTCCTTGAGCGGCAGGGTGACATTGGCGCCGGCGCCGCCCGCGCGTGCGAACTCATCCAGTACATGCGCGAAGCCCTCACGACCGGATTCGATCGCTCGGTACTCCAGTTCGATCCCGCACTGCGCAGCGAACGCCGCGTGGATGCGCGGCGACAGCGAATGCGCGATCGGTTGACCGAAGACAGCGTAGTGTTTCATCTCGCGTGACCGCGTCGCGCGTTCAAGCGCGCTCGCGCAACCAGCGCGCGGCATCGAGCGCGAAATAGCTGAGGATCGCGTCGGCGCCGGCGCGGCGGATGCCGGTGAGGGCTTCGAGCACGCAGGCGCGCTCGTCGAGCCAGCCGTTCGCGGCGGCAGCCTTGAGCATCGCGTACTCGCCGCTGACCTGATAGGCGAAGGTCGGCACGCCGAAGCGTTCCTTCACGCGGCGCACGATGTCCAGATACGGCAGCGCGGGTTTGACCATCACCATGTCGGCGCCTTCCTCGAGGTCGAGCGCGACTTCGCGCAGGGCCTCGTCGGAATTGGCCGGATCCATCTGGTAGCTGTACTTGTTGCCCTTGCCGAGGTTGCCGGCCGAACCGACGGCGTCGCGGAACGGGCCGTAGAACGCCGAGGCGTACTTGGCCGAGTAGGCGAGGATGCGCGTGTTGATCTGGCCGGCGGCTTCGAGCGCGGCGCGGATCGCGCCGATGCGGCCGTCCATCATGTCCGAGGGCGCGACGATGTCGGCGCCGGCCTGCGCATGCGATACCGCCTGCTTGACCAAGGCTGCGACAGTGGCGTCATTGACGACGTAGCCGTCCTCGTCGATCAGGCCATCCTGACCATGCGTGGTGAAGGGATCGAGCGCGACGTCGGTGATCACGCCCAGTTCGGGAAACGCCTTCTTCAATGCCTGCACGGCGCGCTGGGCGAGGCCGTCTGGATTCCAGGCCTCGTGCGCGTCGAGTGATTTCGCCTCGGGCGGTGTGACCGGAAACAGCGCAAGCGCTGGCACACCCAAGCTCTGTGCCTGTTCTGCCACGCGCAGCAAGCGATCGATCGAGACGCGCTCGACGCCGGGCATCGACGGTACCGCCTCGACGACATCGCGGCCCTCACGCACGAACACCGGCAGGATCAGGTCGGCACTCGTGAGGTCGGTTTCGCGCATGAGTGCGCGCGAGAACGCGTCGCGGCGCATGCGACGCAGGCGGGTGTGCGGGTAGGCCATCGCGGTCGGAGCTGGAAAAAGGGGATTGCCAGTGTACTGCGAGCCGCCGTTGGCACGTCCGATGCATCGCCAAACGCATCGCATTCGAGATGTGAGGCAAGTCCGGACACGGGCCGTTCGTGCAGGGAGAATTCAGTTAAATCCTTGTTATGGCGCCGTGACTGTGGTTTCATGCGTCCAACATGAGATTTGTTGCTTAACTCGTTGTTCATTCTGGAAAACATTCGATGTTCTCGCCCTTGGTCTGGATGCTGTGCATTGCCGTCGGCTTGGCTCTCCTAGCCGCCTCGGTCTTGCGCATTCCGGAGGGGCAGATGGTCGCGCTGCGCCGCATCGGCGGCCACGAGCGACGCATCGGGCCGGGCACGCATTTGATCCTGCCCCTGCTCGAGCGCGTCGCGCGCAAGATCAGTCTTGCCGGCACCGCGCTGCGCATCGACGACCTCGAGCGCGATGGCATCGCCTTCAAGGTGACGATCTACTTCCAGGTGCTCGATGCCGAGCGCGCCGATCGCCTGCTCGACGATCCGGGCAGCGTCCTGCGAGCACGCACCCGAGAGCTGGTCGCGGAGAGCGAATTTCCTGACCTCGCCGCGGCCCGTGCGCGCTGGCTCAAGCAGGGCCTCAACGAGCGCCTGCGCGAGTGCGGCCTGCTGATCGCTCGGGTGGAACTGGCCTGAATCGCTGGATTTGTGCCGTGGTCGCAGTCGATACTGCGCGGCCACGCTTTCGCGCCTGCCCATGAGTCCACGCGATCTGCTGCACCAGCGCCTCGTCGCGGGCCTGGCTGCGTTGCCTTGCGACCTTGCCGAAGCGGCGATCGAGCGCCTGCTCGACTATCTCGAGCTGCTCGCGCGCTGGAACGGCACCTACAACCTGTCGGCGGTGCGTGATTCGCTGGACATGGTCACCCGCCACCTGCTCGATTCGCTCGCGGTGGCGCCTTGCGTCGTTGGTACAACGCTCGCCGATCTCGGCACCGGCCCGGGCCTGCCGGGTATTCCCTTGGCAATCGCCGCGCCGCAGCGCGCGGTGACCTTGGTCGACTCCAATGGCAAGAAGACGCGCTTCCTGCGCGCCGCAGTGCGCGAACTCAAGCTCGACAACGTGCAGGTGGTCGAGGGTCGGGTCGAAAACGTGAGCGGATCCTTCGATTGCGTCACCGCGCGCGCCTTCGCCAGTCTCGCCGACATGCTGGCCTGGGGGGGGCACTTGCTCGCCCCGGGCGGGCACTGGCTTGCGCTCAAGGGGCGGGTGACCGCCGAGGAACTGGCGGCGGTGCCGGCGCCGTTCCGGGTGCTCGAAGTGCGACCCCTGCAGGTGCCCGGTTTGGACGCCGAGCGCTGCGTGGTGATAATTGCCGGTCCCGACCCCGTGGTCGGCGCTTCAGGAACCCGGAACCAGCCATGACGCGCATCATCGCGATCGCCAACCAGAAGGGCGGCGTCGGCAAGACGACGACGGCAGTCAACCTCGCCGCTGCGCTGGCCGGCCCGTCGCGGCGTGTGCTGCTGGTCGATTTCGATCCGCAGGCCAATGCGACGATGGCCTCGGGCGTGGACAAGCGCACGGCCAAGCCGAGCGGCTGCGAAGTGCTGCTCGACGAAGCGCCGATCGACAAGGCCATCGTCACCACCGAAGCCGGCTTCGACCTCTTGCCCGGCAATGCCGATCTCACCGCCGCCGAGCTCAAGCTGATGGACGCGCTGGCGCGCGAATCGCGCCTCAAGGAGCATCTGGCCAAGCTCGGCACTCGTTACGACATCGTGCTCATCGACTGCCCGCCCACGCTCAACCTGCTCACCGTCAATGCGCTCACCGCCGCGCATGGCGTGCTGATTCCCGTGCAGTGCGAGTATTTCGCGCTGGAAGGACTCTCCGACCTGCTCACCACGATCAAGGCGGTGCGCATGCGCCTCAATCCCAAGCTCGAAGTCGAGGGCTTGGTGCGCACGATGTACGACACCCGCAACAACCTCGGCAACGAAGTCTCGCTGCAGCTCACCAAGCATTTCGGCGACAAGGTGCTGCGCTCGATCATTCCGCGCAATGTGCGCCTGGCCGAGGCGCCGAGCCACGGCAAGCCGATCAACCTCTATGATCCCGAATCGCGTGGCGCGCTCGCCTATGACGGCCTGGCCACCGAAATGATGCGCCGCGCCGGCAGCGCCGGCGCTGCGGCACGTTGATCGCGACTCTCACGGAACTCCTGACGCATGGCCACCAAGAAACGCGGTCTCGGACTCGGACGCAGCCTCGACGAACTGCTCGGTGGCGGCGCGCCAACCACGCAAGCCGAAGCCGATGGCGAACTGCGCACGCTCGCGGTCGCGTCGATCGTGCCCGGCAAGTTCCAGCCGCGGCATCACTTCGATGAAGCCGCGCTCGACGAACTGGCTGCCTCGATCAAGGCTCAGGGCCTGATCCAGCCGGTCGTCGTGCGCGAGGTCGGCAAGGGCCGCTTCGAGCTGATCGCCGGCGAACGCCGTTGGCGCGCGGCGCAAAAGGCCGGGCTCGAAGAACTGCCGGTGCTGGTCAAGACCGTGCCCGAGCAGGCCGTGGTGGCGATGGCGCTGATCGAGAACATCCAGCGCGAGGATCTCTCGCCGCTCGAAGAAGCCAATGCCTTGCAGCGCCTGATCGATGAATTCGGCCTCACCCACCAGCAAGCTGCCGATGCGGTGGGCCGTTCGCGCGCGGCGGTCAGCAATCTCTTGCGTCTGCTCGAACTGCCCGAAGCGATTCGTCGCCTGCTCGATGACCGGGTGCTGCAGATGGGTCATGCGCGTGCGCTCGCGAGCCTGCCCGAGGCGCGTGCGATCGCACTGGCGCGTCAGGCCGCGGATCAGGGCTGGAGCGTGCGCGAGCTCGAGGAAGCGGTGCGTCGCGCCGGTGCTGCGCCGGCGGCCAAGTCGAGCGCAGCCAAGGCCAAGCCCGATCCGAACATCGCCGCGCTCGAGCGCGATCTCGCCGAGAAACTCGCCACCCGCGTGCAGCTTGCCCATGCGCGCAGCGGCCGCGGACGCCTCGTAATCCACTATCACAGCCTCGACGAACTCGACGGCATCCTCGGTCGCATTCGCTGAAGCACGTCGCGGTCGGGCCTTCCGGCCCTCCTACGAAAAGATCATCACCGCTGCGCTACCGTTGCGCGGTGTTGCAGGCGCGGCGGCAGCCGCGACAAGGCGCCACCCACCATCGCGCGCCACGTGAACACGTAACGCATGGGTCGGGCCTTCCGGCCCTCCTACGAAAAGATCATCACCGCTGCGCTACCGTTGCGCGGTGTTGCAGGCGCGGCGGCAGCCGCGACAAGGCGCCACCCACCATCGCGCGCCATGCGCACATGCAACGCACCGGTCGGGCCTTCCGGCCCTCCTACAAAACGAGCATCACCGCAGCGCAGCCATTCCGCGCTGTTGTAGGAGCGGCGGCAGCCGCGACAAGGCGCCACCCACCATCGCGCGCCACGTGAACACGTAACGCATGGGTCGGGCCTTCCGGCCCTCCTACGAAAAGATCATCACCGCTGCGCTACCGTTGCGCGCTGTTGCAGGAGCGGCGGCAGCCGCGACAAGGCGCCACCCACCATCGCGCGCCATGCGCACATGCAACGCACCGGTCGGGCCTTCCGGCCCTCCTACAAAACGAGCATCACCGCAGCGCAGCCATTCCGCGCTGTTGTAGGAGCGGCGGCAGCCGCGACCCACGTCGCCCACCATCGCGCGCCATGCGCACATGCAACGCACCGGTCGGGCCTTCCGGCCCTCCTACAAAACGAGCATCACCGCAGCGCAGCCATTCCGCGCTGTTGTAGGAGCGGCGGCAGCCGCGACAAGGCGCCACACGCCATCGCACGCCACGCGCACATGCAACGCATGGGTCGGGCCTTCCGGCCCTCCTACAAGAAGACCACCACCGCAACGCTACCGTTGCGCGATGTTGCAGGAGCGGCGGAAGCCGCGACAACCATCGTGTCGTTGCCATTCATCGTGGTGGTGTAGGAGCGGCGGCAGCCGCGACCGGGCGCAACGCGGTGATGAAACGTCGGTCGGGCCTTCCGGCCCTCCTACAAGAAGATCATCATCGCAGCGCTACCGTTGCGCGGTGTTGCAGGAGCGGCGGCAGCCGCGACCGGGCGCAACGCGATGATGAAACGTCGGTCGGGCTTTCCGGCCCTCCTACGGTGCTTCGATCAGGTCGCTGGCTGCATGCGGCAACCATGCGCAATCCCAGAACGGCCAGTCCAGCGCAGAGCGTACGAGACCGGCGCGCACCGGGTTTGCAATGATGTAGCGCGCGACAGCCAAGAGGTCCTCGTCGTGGCGCAAGGCGTGATCGTGAAACGAAGCGCTCCAAAACGGCAAGCCGGTTGCGCGAACCTGCCTGGCTTGTCGTGCGACGATGGTTTTGACCCGCGCAACCAGACGCGACAAGGATTCGTCGTCGCCGAGCCGGACGAGCAGGTGGACATGATCCGGCATCAACACCCACGCCAACAGTTCGCTGTTGCGCCAAAGGCGCTGCTCGTGGAGCGTGCGGGCCGCCACGCGAGCAATGTCCGGATCGTCGAACAGGGGTTGGCGTTGCGCCGTGGTGCTCGTGATGAGGTAGTTGCGGCCGGGCTCCGAGTATCTCCCCCGGCGCAGCGCGGCATGCCCATGATGGTTTGTGATTTGCATCGTCGGATCATGATGGTGCGGGGAGCGCGAAACGATGTGAATCGGCGCAAATGCGTGTAGGAAATTGCCGAACGTGAGCGCCGTCACGATCGGACCTTCCGGCCCTCCTACAAGAAGATCATCATCGCAGCGCTACCGTTGCGCGATGTTGCAGGAGCGGCGGCAGCCGCGACCCACGTTGCGCACCATCGCGCGCAATGCGCACATGCAACGCTCCGGTCGGGCCTTCCGGCCCTCCTGCGAGAGCGATCGTTCCGCTACGCCATATCAATGTGGTGTAGGAGCGGCGGCAGCCGCGACAAGACGCCACACGCCATTGCAACGCACCGGTCGGGCCTTCCGGCCCTCCTACAGGAGCGCACGATGGCTCGATGCCGATCGGTCGGGCCTTCCGGCCCTCCTACGAGAGCGATCGTTCCGCTACGCCATATCAATGTGGTGTAGGAGCGGCGGCAGCCGCGACAAGACGCCACACGCCATTGCAACGCACCGGTCGGGCCTTCCGGCCCTCCTACGAGAGCGCACGATGGCGCGATGCCGATTGGTCGGGCCTTCCGGCCCTCCTACGAAAAGATCATCACCGCTGCGCTGTCGTTACGCGATGTTGCAAGAGCGGCGGCAGCCGCGACCGATGTGCTGGGGCGGTCAGGCGATCGGTTTCACGCCGATCAGCCACAGGTGCAGCCAGAACGCGAACACCGCCCAGCCCGCCACGCCGAGCACGATTGCGATTGCATCACCCGCGAGCGTTCCCGCCGCCACCTGCATGCCGGCGCGAACATCGCGGCGGCGCAGGGCGAAGAAACTGGCAAGCGCCCAGGCGAGGAAGGCACCGAACAACAGGTAATCATGCAGCCAGGCCGTGGCCAGCAGGTGTCCGCCGGCCCACAAGGCCGTGCCGGCGAGCATCGGGTGGCGCAGCCAGGCCTTGAAATGATTGCGCGGCACGTAGGCGGCCGCCACCAGCACGAAGGCGATCAGCGTGAACAGGCTGTTGAGGTGGCGCAGCGCCAGCGCAGGCGCATGCATCAGGATCGGGGCCTGCCGGGCCTGCGCGAAGCCGATCACGATGAGCGCAAGCCCGAGCAGCGAAATCACCGTGTACAGGCCCTTCCACGGCATCAGGCCGAGCCTTGCGACCATGTGGCCGCGCCAGTCGGGCGCCAGCATGGGGATCGAATGCATGCCCACGAAGAGCAGCAGGCCAATCAGCAACAGGTTCATGAGGACATCTCCGATGCTTGCTTGCGCGCGGCAGCAGCATGCCCGTCGTGCGGGTGTTTGAGAAGGGCGGCGCGACCTTGCCCGCGCTGGCGTTGCGGTTCATCGCAGCGCCAGCCATGCCCGCGCGCCAAAGCGTCGATCGGCGATAATGCCAGCCTTGCCCGCTCGCGAATCCTGCAATGCCCGAGCTTTCCGTCGTCGTGCCCGTGTTCAACGAGCGGGACAACATCGCGCCGTTGGTCGGCGAGATCCTCGCCGCGCTGCGCGGCGTGGCCGATTTCGAGATCGTCTACATCGACGATGCGAGTCGCGATGACTCACTGACCGTGCTCGCCCAGCTCAAGGCGAACACGCCCGAACTGCGCGTGATCGCCCACGCCACGCAGAGCGGCCAGAGCACGGCGATCCGCAATGGCGTGAAGGCCGCGCGCGGGGCGTGGATCGCCACGCTCGACGGCGACGGCCAGAACGATCCGGCCGACATTCCGAAACTGCTGGCGATGCGCGCCACTTCCGATACCGCGATCAAGCTGTTCGCGGGCTGGCGCGTGCAGCGCAAGGATTCGGGCAGCAAGCGCTGGGCCTCGAAATGGGCCAATGCGATCCGCTCGCGCCTCTTGCACGATGACACGCCCGACACCGGCTGCGGGATCAAGTTGTTCGAGCGCGCCGCGTTTCTCGATCTGCCCTATTTCGATCACATGCATCGTTACCTGCCCGCGCTGATGCAGCGCGCGGGCTGGCAGGTGCGCTCGGTGCCGGTCAATCACCGCGCGCGCGGCGCCGGCGTGTCCAAGTACAACAACCTCAACCGCGCCCTGGTCGGCATTTCGGATCTGCGTGGCGTGGCCTGGCTGATTCGCCGCTCGCGGCGCACCGAAACCCGCGAGCTGTGAAGCCATGCCCGCCTCGATCATCATCGCCGACGACTTCCTCGCGCGCCCGCACGAACTGCGCGAGGCGGCGCTGCGCCTGACCTATCCGCAGCAGGAAGGTGCATTTCCCGGCCGCAATTCGCTCGAACGCATCAACATCGACGGATTGGTGCCACAGATTTCGCGCATGGTCGGCGAGCCGCTGCGCCTGCTCGATCCGCCGCAGTCACACGCCAAGTGCCGCATCACGCTCGCCAACGACGTGGGTCGCGCGCGCGTGCATGTCGACCAGTCGCACTGGTCGGGCATCCTTTATCTGAGTCTGCCCGAGCACTGTCGTGGCGGTACCGAGTTCTTCCGCCACAAGCGCACCGGCAGCGAGCGCGGGCCGACCAGTCTCGACGAACTGCGCGCGATGGGCTATGCCTCGATGCAGGACATGCACAAGGACATCATCGAGAATGACAGCAACGACGAAGCGGCGTGGGAATTGACCATGCGCGTGCCGATGCGCTACAACCGCCTCGTGCTGCTGCGGCCCTGGTTCTGGCATACCGCGGGCGAGGGCTTCGGCGACCGCCTGGAAAACGGACGCCTGGTCTACCTGATGTTCTTCGGCGCCGGCTGAGGCGCGCCGCGCCCGCGGGCTGCGCATCCCTGCGCAAGCGCGCGCGTCACGACGAGCGCGCGGACACTCCGGCGTCACCCGAGCGGCCCGGGTTGTGGGCGGGGGCCCGCCCACGCGCCACGGTTGTTCAGTTCGGACTCTGATCGAAGTCGAAGTTGTCGGCGAAGATGCGATCGAGCACGAGGCGTATCATCGTCGCCTTGGGCGATTCCTGGTAATCATCGTTTCGATACGAACCCAGCACCACCGGCATCGCGCCATCCATGACCACGTCCTGGAGATTGGTGAAGTCGGCAGGCGCCTTCCAATAGTAGTTGCTGCCGTCGGCATCGCTGTTCCAGTCCTGGTCGGGGCTGCCATCGGGCTTGAGCCGAACGATCTTGCCCATCATGGAGAGCGGATCCTCCGCGGGTTGCAACACGCGCTGCGCGCCCGCGCCAGCGGGTCGCTTCAAGGTGCTGGCGATGTCGCCGACCAGCCAGGCGTTGCCGTCCGCATCGACGGCGGCGCCGTGGAGCAAGGCCCAGGTCGGCGATGCGACGGGATTGCTGAAGTAGCGGTAGGCGCGATTGGCAATGCCGCTGCCGACGAAGCTGGTATCCCAATTGAGCACGGTGTAGTTGCCGCCATTGTCGGGGCCGACCTTGATGCGCGTGGCGGCAAAGCGCGAGTCGGCGGTGGTGCCGGCCAGCAGGATGGTGATGGGATCGACCAGCACCGCATCACTGAGCACGTTGTCCTTGATCGGCGCGTCGAGCATCGACACCGCGAAGGACGCCGAACTGCCGGCATTGACCAGAAGCTGGCCGCCGCTGCCGAGCACGCGCGCGGCGAAATTGAAGTTGCCTTCGGCCGTCATCGTGCTGCCGGCCACCACATAGCGGCCATCGACGATCTTCATCACGCGCGTGCCGAGCGCGAACATGTCGGTGAGGAAGCGGCTGGCCGTGCCGCGCGCTCCGCCCTGGCCGTCGGTGATCGAACCGAAGCTGTGGTCCACGTCGCCATTGGGCAGCAGGCGCACCACCGCGAAGCGGCTGTCGGTGTTGCCCACCAGTACGAGGCGGCCGTCCGGTTCGGCCAGCACCGAGTAGGCGATGTCCTGCGTCCAGGTGCCGTTCTCGTCGATGCCGACCTGGGTGGCGCCGTCGCCGGAGAAACTGCTGTCGTCGCTGCCATCGGGGTTGAAACGCGCCACCGCCAGGTCGGTCTTGCCGCCGTTGTCGGGCGCCGCGCCGACCACGACGATGCGTCCTTGCGCGTCGATCACCATGTCGGTGACGCGGGTGAACCAGGCATCCTTCGTCACGACGCCGCCCGCGCCAAATCCCGAGGTCACGAGATTGCCGTTGTGATCCAGGCGCGCCAAGCCGATCTGCTCGCCGGTACCGCCGTTGGCGCCGCCGCCGGTCAGGCTCACCGCGATCACGTAGCCGCCATCGGCCGTGCGCGCGGTCGCCACCGGCGCCTTCATCGTCAGAACTTCGGAGTTCGGCGGCGCCCAACCACCGCCGAACATACCATCCAGATAGTAGTTGTAAATGGTCCCATCCAGAGAGTTGTTGAAAGCCTGCGCCGGGGCAGACAGTGCGGCCGTGAAAGCGAGGCAGGCCAGGGAAAGGCTGCGGATGAACATGGAAACGACTCCAGGAAGTGGGTGTACCCGGGGGGAGTACGCAAGGCGGCGCCGAATCGGGACATGGGCGCGGGTCGCGGCTGCCGCCGCTCCTGCACCGTCACGATGCGCGGCAACGACACGATGGGTGTTGTAGGAGGGCCGGCAGGCCCGACCGGTGCATTGCATGTGCGCATGGCGCGCGATGGTGGCGCCTTGTCGCGGCTGCCGCCGCTCCTACATGATCACGATGCACGGCCGCGACACGATGGGTGTTGTAGGAGCGCCGGAAGGCCCGACAGGTGCATTGCATGTGCGCATGGCGCGCGATGGTGTGTGGCGTCTTGTCGCGGCTGCCGCCGCTCCTACATGATCACGATGCACGGCAACGACGCGATGGCTGTCGCAGGAGGGCCGGCAGGCCCGACCGGTGCATTGCATGTGCGCATGGCGCGCGATGGTGTGTGGCGTCTTGTCGCGGCTGCCGCCGCTCCTACATGATCACGATGCACGGCAACGACGCGATGGCTGTCGTAGGAGGGCCGGAAGGCCCGACCGGCGCATTGCATGTGCGCATGGCGCGCGATGGTGGCGCCTTGTCGCGGCTGCCGCCGCTCCTACATGATCACGATGCACGGCCGCGACACGATGGGTGTTGTAGGAGGGCCGGAAGGCCCGACCGGTGCATTGCATGTGCGCATGGCGCGCGATGGTGTGTGGCGTCTTGTCGCGGCTGCCGCCGCTCCTACATGATCACGATGCACGGCCGTGACACGATGGGTGTTGTAGGAGGGCCGGAAGGCCCGACCGGCGCATTGCATGTGCACATGGCGCGCGATGGTGTGTGGCGCCTTGTCGCGGCTGCCGCCGCTCGTGCATGATCACGATGCACGGCCGCGACACGATGGGTGTTGTAGGAGGGCCGGAAGGCCCGACCGGCGCATTGCATGTGCGCATGGCGCGCGATGGTGTGTGGCGTCTTGTCGCGGCTGCCGCCGCTCCTACACCGTCACGATGCACGGCAATGACACGATGGCGTTTGGCGTCTTGTCGCGGCTGCCGCCGCTCGTGCATGATCACGATGCACGGCAACGACGCGATGGCTGTCGTAGGAGGGCCGGAAGGCCCGACCGATCGACATCGAGCCATCGTGCGCTCTCGCAGGGGCGCCAAGCCGCGCGCCGCACGCGTCGGGATGAATCCTGACCCACGAGAGCCATCCATCGGGCATGTCGGGACAAGTCCCGACATGCACGCTCAACCGCTGTTCTGCAGGCCGCGCGCGACGCCATGCACGCTGGTGGCGAGCGCGAGAAACAGCGCATCCTCTTCGCTGCCGCCTGCGCGCCAGCGCTCGAGCAGATCGACCTGGATCAGGCTGATCGGATCGATGTAGGGATTGCGCAGCGCGATCGATTGCGCGAGCCGCGCATCATCGGCAAGCAGGTTCGTGCGGCCGCGCAAGCGCAGCACGGCAGCGACCGTGCGCTCGAACTCGGCGCGGATGCGTGGATGGAACTGCGCGTGCAGATCGTCCGCCAGCCGCGAGAAACGCTCGGCGATGTCGAGATCGCACTTGGCCAACTGCATTTCCAGATCTTCGACGAGGGTGCGGAAGAACGCCCAGTCGCGCGTCATCTCGATCAGCGTTGCCTCTTCGCCTGCGGCGATCATCGCCTCGATCGCGCTGCCCACGCCGTACCACGCAGTGAGGCCCGCGCGCGACTGCGTCCAGGCGAACACCCACGGGATCGCGCGCAGCGATGACAGCTCGCTGCCGCCGCGACGTGCAGGTCGCGAACCCAGCGTCATGCGCTCGATCACGTCGATCGGCGTGGCGGCGCGGAAGTAATCGACGAAACCGGCCGTGGTGAGCAGCTCGCGGTAAGCCTGCTCGCCGTGCGCGGCCAGGGTGTGCATGAGCTTGCGCCAACGCACTTCGCGCGGCTCGCGCTCGCGTGGACGCAAGCTCGCCAGCAGCACCGCACCCACGCTCTGCTCGAAGGTGCGCAGCGCGAGTGCGCGGATGCCGTATTTCTGGTGGATGATCTCGCCCTGCTCGGTCACGCGAAGGTGGCCGCCGATGGTTCCGCGCGGCGCCGCCATCACCGCGCGCGAGGTCTTGCCGCCGCCACGACTGACCGAACCGCCGCGACCGTGGAAGAACTCGATGCGCACACCTGCGGCACGCGCGGCGTCGAGCAATTCGAGCTGGGCGCGCTGCAAGGCCCAGCGCGCGGCGAGGATGCCGCCGTCCTTGGCACTGTCGGAATAGCCGAGCATCACCACTTGGCGATTGCCACGCGCTGCGAGGTGGGCGCGGTAGACCGGCTCGGCGAGCAAGGCATTGAAGGTGTCGGCGGCGGCACGCAGGTCGCCGATCGTCTCGAACAGCGGTGCGATGTCGAGTGCGACCGCGCCCTCGCCATCGACGAGTCCGCCCGCGCGCGCGAGCGCGAGCACACCGAGCAGATCGGCGACGCAGCCGGCCATGCTGATGATGTGCAGGCCCAGTGCATCATCGCCGTGACTTTGCCGCGCTGCCGCGAGCGCGGCGAACACCGCTTCGGCGCCCGCGCGCGAACTGTCGGCAGTGGATTGCGGCAGGCGCGCCGCGCCGCTGGCAAACGGCGCGAGCCGTTGCGCGCGTTCACGCGGATCGGCGGGCCAGTCGCCCAGCGCATCGGCGAGGATCGGCGCGTAAACGCGTGCGTCCTGCCGCGTGTCCAGGCGCGCAAGGTGAAAGCCGAAGCTGCGGATGCGCCAGAGCAGGCGGCCCACCGCGAAGCCGCCCGCATGCATGCCGGCGTTCTCGCGCAGGCTCGTCTCGATGCACTCGATGTCGGCACGGAAGGCCTCGGCATCGACATAGCCTTCGGCGGTGTCGCGCAGGCTGGCGAGCAGGCGCGCGTCGATCAGCTGCAGCAGGCAGCGATAGGGCATGTTGGCGTGGCGCGGGCGGATCTTTGCCGCGGCGCGCGGCAGCAGCTCGCGGTAGCGCGTTTCGCGCGCAAGCACGGCCGCGCTGATGCCGACACGATCCGAAGTCTGGGTGAGCAAGCGCGCCAGTTGCGCACATTCGCGGCGATAGCAGTCGATGATGATGCGTCGCTGCTGACGCAGCGCCGCCGATACGGTCGTCGCGTTCGCATTGGGATTGCCGTCCATGTCGCCGCCGACCCAGTTGGCGAAGCGGATCACCGCAGGCAGTTGCGGGCAGGTGCCGTAGACCTCGATCACGGCGTGCTCGAAGGTTTCGTAGAACACCGGGATCACGCGATAAATCGGATCGGCAAGATAGAAGGCGACGTGGTCGAGCTCATCAAGCACGCCCGGCCGCGTGTGTTCCATGTCGGCGGTCTGCCAGCCGCTGGTGAGCGCCATGCGCAGGCGCGCGTGATCGGCGGCGCGCTCGTCGGGCGTTTGCGGGCCGACCAGGTTGTCGATCAGCGCGCGCACGATCTGCTGTTCCTTTTCCAGCAGGGCGCGGCGCGAGACTTCGGTCGGATGTGCGGTGAACACCGGCTCGATGTCGAGCTGCGGCAGGATGGCCAGAAGCTCATCGGCCGACACGCCTGCATCGCGCAGGCGCAGCAGCACTTCGTGCAGGCTATCGGGTTGCGGCGTTGCGCCGGCGATCTGGTATGCGCGCCGGCGGCGGATGCGCTGCACGCGCTCGGCGATGTTGACGACGTGGAAGTAGACCGAGAACGCGCGTGCGGTTGCATCGGCGGCGTCTGCATCGAGCCCGTTGAGCTGGTCGGCGAGCGGATCGAGCGGGCCGGCGTCGCGGCGTCGTGCGATGGCTTGCGTGCGCGCAGCCTCGATGCGTTCGAAGAACGCGCTGCCGTTCTGTTCGGTGAGCATTTCGCCGACCAGCCGACCCAGTCGGCGCACATCCTCGCGCAGCGCGGGGTCGGTCGGTTCGAGGCTGGCGGAGCTGACGGGACGCATGGGTGGGCCAGGCGGCGGCCGGCGTGGCCGATCCGCCGACCTTAGCAGCAGTTTGCGGTGCACTGCAGCATCAGGTGCCCGATCCGGGCCAAGCGGCGGCGGTTCGCGCGGGTCGCGGCTGCCGCCGCTCCTACACCCCGACGACAAGGGGTAGCGGAACAATCGCTCTCGTAGGAGGGCCGGAAGGCCCGACTGGTGCGCCGCAGGTTTGCGTTGCGCACGATGGTGGGCGTCGAGGGTCGCGGCTTCCGCCGCTCCTACACCATCACGATGCACGGCAACGACGCGATGGCCGTCGCGGCTTCCGCCGCTCCTACAACCCGTCGGCATCGTGATGGCGCGATTTCGTAGGAGGGCCGACAGGCCCGACCGATGCGCCGCGGGTTCGCGTTGCGCACGATGGCGGGCACCGACGGTCGCGGCTTCCGCCGCTCCTACACCGTCACGATGCACGGCAACGACGCGATGGTGTGTGGCGTCTGGTCGCGGCTTCCGCCGCTCCTACACCGTCACGATGCATGGCAACGACGCGAGGGTGTGTGGGTCTGGTCGCGGCTGCCGCCGCTCCTACACCGTCACGATGCACGGCAACGACGCGAGGGTGTGTGCGTTTGGTCGCGGCTGCCGCCGCTCCTACACCGTCACGATGCACGGCAACGACGCGATGGTGTGTGGCGTCTGGTCGCGGCTTCCGCCGCTCCTACACCGTCACGATGCATGGCAACGACGCGAGGGTGTGTGGGTCTGGTCGCGGCTGCCGCCGCTCCTACACCGTCACGATGCACGGCAACGACGCGA
>NSJK01000003.1 GCA_002632325.1 Lysobacterales bacterium
GGCGCGCATGGATCGTCACTCTTCGCTGGCTTGGTCGCCTTGAAGCGTGCACCATGCGCGCATCTCTATCCAGTCAAATCCTACGCAAACCCTTGTTCTTGCTCGCGAGAACGTGGGGAAACCTCAGACTCCGTCCCCTTTGTTAGCCGAGCTGTCAGAGGAAAATTCAAACGGATAATTACTCCGTCCCCTTTGTTACCTCTCCTCAACTCACCCCGTACACCAGATTCGGCGATAACTCTTTTATTACCTGTCTATGGTCTATCATCGGACCGAAATCTGGACGGATGGGGCAGGATGATTCTGGGTTCCGTGGTCCTTACGTTGAATCTGGCTGTCCTGGGCGCGGTCGATGGGCTTTTCGTGCCCGCGCCGGACATGACGTTCGCCCGCTACACGGCTTCCGCCGCAGCTCTCCCAAGCGGCGATGTACTCCTCTACGGCCCATCCTACGACGGCGACGCGTACGGCATGGCGAGCGGCACATGGGTCGAGACGTCCCTCATACCCGCACCACGTTTCAACGCCCACCTCGTGGCCCTTGCCGGCCGCGGCGCGCTGCTCATCGGCGGCGACCCAACCGACCCCCGCACCGTGCGGTACGCACCCGAGACGAAGACGTGGACGTGGAGTGCACCGCTCACCGTGGCTCGGCGTTTCGAGGTCGTCGCGACGCTGGCAGACGGCCGCATCCTCGTCGCCGGAGGATTCGGCTCCGACACCACGCCTACCGTGAGTGCGGAGCTCTACGACCCAGCAACCGGAACATTCACCGCCACCGGCGCGATGCCGCGGCCGCGCGCGGGCGGGATTGCCGAGGTGCTCCCGGATGGTCGCGTGCTCGTCGCCGGCGGCCTCGACGCCACAGGGAACGGCGACCCCTGCGCGGTGGTGTACTCGCCAGCGTCCGGAACGTTTTCGTCCGGCCCGTGCTTCGCGGCCGCGACACATGGCCGCTTCGCACCGGCCTCCGCTCGCCTTCGCGATGGCCGCGTGCTCGTCTCCGGTGGCCAGACGTACTTCCAAGGGAGCACGCGCCTGGCGCCCGACGCGGATGTGTATGACCCGGCGACGAACCAATGGACGCAGCGCTTCACGTCGGCTCGGTTCGAGCACACGCTGACGACGCTCGACGATGGGCGGGTCTTGGCCATCGGTGGCGTCGATGACTGGAATAGTCCCATCGCGACCAGCGAAATCTTCGACCCTGCACTCGATGCGTTCCGCATAGGGCCGTCGCTGATGGTGCCGCGTTATGGCCATACCGCCACAGCACTGCCGGGCAACCGGGTGCTCGTCGCGGGCGGTCGCATTTCAGCCAGCGAATGGACGGCGAGCACAGAAATATACACAGACGATGCGCTCATGCGCGACGGATTCGAAGAGGAGCAGTGAAGTGAACGACGGAGCCGCGTTGTTGCTGTTGGTCGTTGTGGGCGTGTTTGTCCTTCTGCTGGCCGCAGCCGTCCGGGGCGGCGGCTCAGGAAAAAGCGGGACCGAATGGCGTCCGGGGTTCGGCGCCGACGGCACGCCCGACCGCCCGTTCAAGCCGACGGCGTCCGGTCCTGGCATCGCCATCGACGACGTCAACGGATGGCTCTGGCTGGCGACCAAAGAAAACGGATGCCTTCTGCTCGACCGAGCGAACGTTCGAGAGTGGACGCATGAGTGGAGAAGCATGCCGAATGGCGAAAGGTGGCACAACGAACTGACCTTTCGGCTTGCCGATCTCAAAACGCCGGTCGTTAAAGTTGCCTTCGGCAGAAATCACAAGCTCGCTGAAGAGTGGCAGGCTCGTCTGACGAGCTGGCTTAGCGGCTAGTCCTCGCATCGGCGCGGAAATCTGCTGACAAACGGCACGGGCATCGGCGCGTGCTCACACAGGCCATCGTGTGCTCCCCGGCACACGGAGTGGCGCGTTTATCGGAGCACCTTTGCTCCGACTGCGGCTGCCCGCAACGGCTTCGCCGTCGTCCACTGCGTTTCCGTCTCCGGATGCGTCACCCGCTCGTCGTCGGAGCGGCCGGTTTCCTCACGGCGCCACCCCGCGCGCCGGGGAGATCGACAATGGCGGTGCGCGACAATCTGGGCCGATACACATTCCGAGGCAAGCAGACCGAGCAGGACATCTTGGCCGTCGCTGAAGACATCCTGCGAGCAAGGCTCGAACGACTGGGCGCCCTCACCAGTCCCGACCAGAGCGCCGCTTTCCTCCGGTTGCGGCTGGGAGCTTTGGAGCACGAGGAGTTCCATGCCGTATGGCTCGACACTCGACACCGCATCCTTGCGGTCGAGTTCTTGGCGCGAGGCACCATCGATGGCGCGTCGGTCCATCCTCGTGAAGTCGTGAAGTCTGCTTTGCGTCAGAACGCGTCCGCGGTCGTGTTTGCGCACAACCACCCGAGCGGCTCTCCAGAGCCAAGTGCTGCGGACCGAGCCATCACGACGCGCCTTCGCGACGCGCTGGATCTCGTCGGGGTTCGCGTCCTGGACCACGTCGTTGTTGCTGCCGAGGGTTCGGTCTCGTTGGCACAGCGGGGATGGTTGTAGCCCGCCGCGCACGCCGACCAGTTCGGCGTGCGCAGCTTTCGCAGGGGAGAAATGGGGACGGAGTAATTATCCGTTTGAAACAGGGGCACTTTCGTACACGCGCACGCGGGATTTCGCCGATGACGATGGCAGCAGCGGGATTGCACCATGCGGGCATCGCTCACTTCGGCCATCCCGATGCCTCGTCGTCCGCGCCTGCTCGTCGCAGGCATACCTGCTCCAGATGCGCACCTTCGTTGTCTGCGAGCGGTTCGGACGCTACGCCCGGGCCGGGCGCGATTCCGGGACGGCTGTCGCGGTTCGACGCATCGGCTGGTCGCCAAGGGTCGATCCTGCATTCAAACGACGCGCATGACGCAACCGGGCGAGCTGCCTTACCAGATCGTGCGTACGTGACGGTAGTCGCGGATACGCTGGTCGGCGCTGATCAGCGGCGCATTGTGCGCGCGCGCCGTGGCCACGATGATGCGGTCAGCGGGATCGCCATGGAACTGGCCCGGCAGGCGTGTCGAGTCCAAGGCAACGTCGATTCCCATGGGCAGCACCACGACGCCAGGGACTGCCTGCACCGCTTCGAACCAGCGGTCCACGTCCATCGACAGCAGCAAGCGGCCCTTGGCCACGAGCATGCCGATCTCCCTTGCGCAGATTGCCGGGATACCCAGCCGCCCGTCCGGCAATTCCCGGGAGATCGCGCTACGCGCCTTGCGTGCAAGCCGCGCGTCGTTGGCGACCCACCACACCAGCACATGCGTATCGAGCACGATCAATGCTGCGCATCCCAGGCCTCGTCCACCGGCGCCAGCGGATCGTCGAAACGCAGCACCGACCCGGCCAACGACGCCAATGCATCGGCCGCTGGCGGCTGGTAGCGCGTCACGGTCAAGGCAGGCTTGCCGTTGTCGGTGATGACGACCGGCGTGCCGGTCTTCTCGATCTGGCGAAAGATCTCGAGTGCGTGCGCCTTGAAGCGCGATTTGGACACCTGCGCAGCCATCGCCCTACCCTCCGTGAGACCATGGTCACTATACCATGGTCACGCGAGCGCCCTTGGCCGGTTTCGCGGCCATGCGAAGGCGTCCACGCTTGACCTGGATCAGCGCACCGCGCCAGCTGCCAGCCCATGCTGAGGGCCTCGCCGTTGCCGTGCCGCTCCTGCCGTGTCTGCCCACGACGCTCCACCGCCCGAACCGCGCGACCACGCGCTCGACGCCTGCTTCCTCGGCCCCTACGGCGAGAACAACGCGCTGCTGGAAAAGATCCTCGTCGAGTTCCTGCGCGACCACGTCTACTGGCGGCGCAATTTCCATCCCGAGGATCCGCCCGCGATCGGTACCGCGGCGGCGCTGCATCCGGACTATCTCGCCTTCGAAGCGCGCATGCGCCGCGAGCTGCATCAACTGTCGGCGGTGCTGAAGAAGTCGGTGCCCTTCCACAGTCCGCGCTACATCGGCCACATGGCGTCCGACTTGCTGCTGCCCGGCCTTGCCGCGCAGATGCTGACCCTGCCCTACAACCCCAACAACGTCACCGAGGATGTCGCGCCGGTCACGGTCGACATGGAAGTTCAGGTCGGCCTGCAGCTCGCACGCATGCTCGGCTATCCGCACGATCCCGCGCAGCCGGCCTGCGCGTTCGGGCACCTGACTTCGGGCGGCACGCTCGCAAACTATCAGGCGCTGCGGCTCGCGCTTGCGCTCAAGGCGTTTCCGCTTGCGCTGCGCGCGGCGCAGGTGCCCGACCTGGACTTGCCGGCTGATGACTGGAGCGCGTTCAACCTCAGCCACGCGCAGGGCATTGCCCTGCTCGAAGCCTGGCAATCGTGGCTCGCCGCACAATCGCCAACGCAGCGCGCGGACTGGCTCGCGCGCGTCGAACGCGAGCGCATCGAACAGCGCGGGATCGCCGGCTTCTTTACCGCCCATCCGCAGTTGGGCGTACCACGCGTGCTGGCGCCGATCACCGCGCACTATTCCTGGAGCAAGGGCCTCAAGCTGCTTGGCTTGGGACGCGACCAGCTCGAGCTGCTGCCCACGCGCGGCATGCGCCTGGATGCGGACGCGCTGACCGAGCGCGTCGAGCAGCTCGCGCGCGAGCGCACGCCGGTGCTGATGGCGGTGGCGGTGCTCGGCAGCACGGAATACGGCACGATCGATCCCGTCGATGGCGTGCTCGCGGCGCGCGAGCGTGGCCGCGCACTGTGTCTGGATTTCGCGGTGCATGTGGATGCCGCATGGGGCGGCTACCTCGCCACGTTGTTTCGCAACGAGGACGGCAGCCTGCGCAGACGCGAGGAAGTCGCGCGCGAATTCAGCTATTTTCCTTCGCCGCCGATCCATCGCGCCTTCGAAGCACTCGCGCATACCGACTCGGTCACGGTCGATCCGCACAAGCTCGGCTATCTGCCCTTCGGCAGCGGCGCCTTCGTCTGCCGCGATCATCGCGCGGTGGCCCTGCTCGGCGAACGCGCCGACTACGTATTCCACGGCGGCGAGCGTCAGGACTACATGAAGCGCTATCGCGGCCTGGGCCAGTTCGTGCCCGAAGGCTCCAAGCCCGGCGCCGCCGCCGCTGCGGTGTATGTCGTGCACAAGGTGCTGCCGCTCGACCATGTGCATTTCGGCCACCTGCCGCGCACCACGGTGCGCGCGACCGAGATCTTCTACGACCGCGCTCGCCGCTTCACGCAGGACATTTCCGCACGCATGCGCGTGCGCGTGCCCTTCGAGCCGGACAGCAACCTCGTGTGCCTGGCCTTCAATCCGCATGGCAACACCACGGTCGCCGGCGCCAACGCCTTCGTGCGCCGTCTCTACGAGGAACTGCGTACCGATCCGAACCATCCGCTGCAACTCAAGGAGTTCTTCGGCTCGATCACCAGCCTGCGTCCGGAGCTGGTCGGCGCTGCGCAAACCGCGAGCATCCTCGGTGATCTCGGGCTCGATCCAGCCAGTTTCGATGCCGACAGCGACCGCTTGCTGATCCTGCGCCACACGCTGATGAATCCCTACCTCATCGACCGCGAGAACGACATCAGCTACATCGAGCTGTATTTCGACTTCCTTGCGCGCAGCATCGATGCGCTGGGCGGCGCCGCGCCTGCCGTATGATTCGCGCTTTCGTCCTGCCAATGTCACCGCCATGAACGACGATCGCGCCTGGGTTCACACCGCCATCGATGCACTTGCGCGCGAAGCCGCGCGCTCGGCCGACACCCATCTGCTCAAGATCAACCTGCCCGGTTTCGCAGGAATCGACTTCTATTTCAAGGACGAGGCCTCGCATCCGACCGGCAGCCTCAAGCATCGACTCGCACGCTCGCTGTATCTCTACGCGCTGTGCAATGGACGCCTGCGCAAGGGCCAGCCGACCGTCGATGCGTCCTCGGGCAGCACCGCGATCGCCGAGGCCTGGTTCGCGCGCCTGCTCGGCCTGCGTTTCACTGCGGTGATGCCGGCCGCGACCGCGCCGGCCAAGATCCGCGCCGTCGAAGCACTCGGCGGCGCCTGCGACCTCGTCGAGGATCCCTCGCAGGTGCATGCGCGCGCCGCCTGGCATGCCGCCAACGGCGCCTGCCATCTCGATCAGTTTGGCCTCGCCGAACGCGCCACCGACTGGCGCGGCAACAACAACATCGCCGAGTCGATCCTCGGCCAGCTCGAACACGAGCCGCACGCGCAACCGGCGTGGATCGTCTGCGGCGCCGGCACCGGCGGCACCTCGGCGACGATCGGCCGCTATCTGCGCTACCGCCGCCTGCCCACGCAACTGTGCGTGGCCGAACCGAGCGGCAGCGCCTACGTGCACGGTTTTCGCAATCGCGACGCGCGCGCCTGCGCGAGTCAGCCGACCCTGATCGAAGGCATCGGCCGTCCACGCGTCGAACCCTGCTTCCTGTTCGACGTGGTCGATGCGGTGATCGAAGTGCCCGATGCCGCCTCGATCGCGGCAACCTGGTCGCTCGATGAACTGCTCGCGCGCCGCTACGGCGGTTCCTCGGGAACCAACTTCGTCGCCTGCCTCGAATTGGCCGCGCAGATGCGCGCACGCGGCGAGCGCGGCAGCATCGTCAGCCTGCTGTGCGATCGCGGCGAGCGCTATGCCGAGACCTTGTTCGATCCTGACTGGCTCACCGCGCACCGAATCGACTGCAAGCCCTGGCGCGCGCATCTGGACGATTGCGTGCGCAGCGGCACGGCGCCCTTGCCGGGGCCAGCGTGAGGCCCGGCGCAGTCGCGCTGCTCGGTTTTGGTCGCTTCGGCGCGGCCTTCGCCGAGCTCCTGCAGCAAGCCGGGCATCGCGTGCGCGTGCACGATCCGCACGCACAGGTGCCGGCGGCCCTTGCCGCGAACGACCTCGCCGATGCCCTTGCCGATGCGCACTGGGTGGTGCTGGCGATGCCGGTGCCGCATTTGCGCGCGGCGCTGTCCGAGCTGCGGCCGCTGTTGCGACCCGGGCAGATCGTGTTCGATGTCGGCAGCGTCAAGCTCCATCCCTGCGAGCAGATGGATGAAATCCTCGGCGATGCGATCGCGCATGTCGGCACGCATCCGCTGTTCGGCCCCTTGAGCCTCGCGCGCGGCGATCGTCCGCTGCGCGTGGTGCTGTGCCCTTCACCGGCGCATGCACAGGCGGCGCAGCAGGTAGCCGAACTGTTCCGCGCACTCGACTGCGAGGTGATCGAACTCGATGCCGCCAGTCACGACCGCGCGATGGCGCGCACGCATGCGATGGCGTTCTTCCTCGCCAAGGGCCTGATCGATTTTGGTGTCGAGGACAGCCTCACGCTTGCGCCACCCTCGTTTCAGGGCATGCGCCGCATGCTCGATGCGGTGCGCGGCGACGCCGGTCATCTGTTCGCGGCGATCCAGCGCGAAAATCCCTACGCGCAGCAAGCGCGCGAGCAGCTGCTCGCCGCACTCGATGCCGTGCATCGCCAGTTGCAGACGCCCGCCGACGACGACAGTCTCGCGATTCCCGGATCCACGCCATGAGTTTCCACGATCTGCGCGGCTTTCTCGGCCGCCTCGAACGCGAACAGCAACTCGCGCGCGTGGGCAGCGAAGTCGATCCGCATCTGGAAACCACTGCGCTGAGCCTGCGCGCGCTGCGCGAAGGTGGGCCCGCGCTGCTGATGCAACATCCGCGCGGCTCACAGCATGCCTATCTAGGCAACCTCATGGGGCATCGCCGCCGCATCGAATTGGCGATGGCCGACCGTCCGCTGAGCTCGCTGCGCGAACTGGGCACGCTGCTCGCCTCGATCAAGGAACCACGCTGGCCCTCGAGCCTGCGCCAGGCGCTTGCGCAGTGGCCGGAACTCGCACAACTCGCGCACGTCGCGCCGCAGAACGTGCGCGATGCCGCGTTTCTCGATCGCAGCATCGAGCGCAAGGACATCGACCTCGCCGAGCTGCCGATCCAGCACTGCTGGCCCGGCGATGCCGGCAAGCTCATCACGCTCGGCCTCGTGGTGACGCGCGGCACGCGCCAGACGCGCCAGAACGTGGCGATCTATCGCCAGCAGGTGATCGGCCCCAATCGCGTGATCATGCGCTGGCTGCCGCATCGCGGTGGTGCGCTCGATTACGCCGACTGGAAGCGCGCGCATCCGCAGCAGCCGTTTCCCGTGCTGGTGGTGATCGGCGCCGATCCGGCGACCCTGCTCGCTGCGGTCGCGCCGGTGCCCGACACCTTGTCCGAATACGAATTCGCCGGCCTCTTGCGCGGCCAGCGCACGCGCCTGTGGCGCAGCGAACTCACCGGCCTCGACGCGCCAGCAGGCGCCGAGATCGTGCTCGAAGGCTTCATCCATCCCGACGACACCGCGCTCGAAGGCCCGTTCGGTGATCACACCGGCTACTACAACGCGCAGGACCACTTCCCCGTGCTCACGATCGAGCGCATGCGCCTGCGCAACGCGGCGATCTACCACGGCAGCTACATGGGCCGCGCACCGCACGATGAGCCGTCGGTGATGGCGATGGCACTCAACGACGTGTTCGTGCCGATCCTGCAGAAGGTATTTCCCGAGATCATCGATTTCCACCTGCCGCCCGAGGCCTGCTCCTATCGCATCGCGGTGGTTGCGATCCGCAAGCAGTACGCCGGCCACGCGCGGCGCGTGATGATGAGCGTTTGGTCCTACCTGCGCCAGTTCACCTACACCAAGTTCGTGATCGTGGTCGATGAGGACATCGACGCGCGCGACTGGTCGCAGGTGATCTGGGCGATGTCCACGCGCGTGGATCCCGCGCGCGACACGATGCTGGTGGAGAACACGCCGATCGACTATCTCGACTTCGCCAGCCCCGTGGCGGGACTGGGCTCCAAGCTCGGCATCGACGCCACCAACAAGTGGCCGGGCGAAACCACGCGTGACTGGGGCAAGCCGATCCAGTCCGACGCGCAAGTGGAAAAGCGCGTCGATACGCTGTGGGCGCAATTGGTCCGCGCCAGCGGCACGAGCTGACAGCGATATCCGCGACGACGCACAGCCGACCGGATCACACCGCGCCAGTGCTTGCGCTTGCGCATCTCATCGTCGAGACTTCCAGACGCCTTGATCGCCAATCGGAATCCAGCATGGACGCATCATTCGCGCGCCTGGCTGCTCTTGCCCTGCTCGTTTTCAGCGGCGTCCTCGCCGGCGACGTGCGCGCGGGCGATGCCGAAGACGAGATCTTCCGTGATGGTTTCGACGTGGTGAACCTGCCGGCCGGGTCGATTGCATTCAGCGACGAAACCAGCCAGTACCTGGACCAGATCGCCGATTCGGACTATCGCTTCGATGCGTTGTGGACCGATTTCAATGGCGACGGCTGCCACGACGCATGGATATTCGCCCACGCCGACCCCGCCACCAGCCGCCTGTGGGTCAACGACTGCAGCGCCGCACACCAGCTCGTGCTGACCGGCAACGACCTCGTGCATTACTACATCAACCCGCCGGAACTGCCGCGCGGTTCGGGCTGGATCAGCCTGCTCGATTTCAACGGCGACGGTCGCCAGGACTTCTGGACCCGCGACGCCGCCACCCCGGCCGCCCGTTACGTCAACGCGACCAGCGCGCCCGCTGCCACCCCATTCTTTTCCGGCAAGGAGACGGGCTGCGACGACCACTGCGTGCAGGTCGACATCGATGGCGATGACCGCTTCGACATCGTGCGCGAGGACGGCACGGTCCGCGATGCGCTCGATGGCAGCACCGTCGCTGCCACGATCGACAGCGCCAACTACCGCGGCGCCGCCGACATCGATGGCGATGGCTGGACCGACCTCGTGCAGCCGCTGGGCGGTGGTTACTGGCACAACGACCAGGGCGTGCTGGAATGGCGCGCCGTGCCCGGACTGACCGGCGATACCGAACTGATGCTCATGGTCGACTTCGACAATGACGGCGACATCGACCTCTTCACCATCGGCCAGACGCAGAACGGCGCGCGCCTGTATCGCAACGACGCCAACGCGGGCTTCACCGATGCCAGCAGCGGCTCGGGTGTCGAAGCAATCCAGTTCCAGCCATGGTGGACCGGCTACGGCAACGTCACGGCCGGCGATCTCGACAACGACGGCCTGCAAGACATCGTGGTCGCTGGCGATCGCTATTCGCCCAGCGTGAGCCTGCTGCGTAATCTGGGCGGCCTGCACTTCCAGCGCCTCGATCTGGACCTTGGCGACTCGACCGCTGGCAGCGAAAGCGGCAAGCCGCGCGCCGCGCTGGCCGATTTCGAGAACGACGGACGCCTGGACTTGCTCAAGACCCAGGCCGGCAGCAACGCCGGAGTCTGGCGCAACACCACGGCCACCGGCAGCAATCGCTGGATGAAGCTGCGCGTGCGCGGACAGGGCCTCAACAGCGATGGCGTCGGCGCGGACGTGAAGTGGTACGCGCCCGGAACCAATACCCTGCTTGCGCACATGAGCGTGCAGGTCTCCAACCAGCATCCACAGGCCTGGCTGCACACGGGCGTGGGCGCACACGCCAAGGTCGACATGCTCATCAGCTGGCCGCATGGCGGGCCGGCGCGCCGCTTCGACAACCTCGATACCGATCAGGAAATCATCGCCTGGCCGGCCAGCGGCGGCTGCATCATCGAGCACTGGTCACCCGGCAGCGGCTGGCCACTGGCGGCGCCGGCCAACTGCCAATAACAGGGGGCTGAAAAAGTCCATCCTGGACTTCTTCAGATCGCCGAGTCCGGTACATGCCCGGACTCGTCTCCGACGAATCAATCCCTTGCGGGATCGATTCGCGTGCAGTGCATCCCTGCACTGCGCTATCAGGTTGCTGAAATGGGTTTTTCAGCAGCCTGATAACCCGCAGCACGCCTCGTCCGAACGGCCACGACCGATCGCAAGCCACGCTCAGGCGCCATCAGGCAAGCGCAGAACCGGCTGCGGTGTGCGATTGACGAACTCGCGGCGCACGTGGGCGATCAGATCGCGCTGGCTGCCGAACGGCAGTTCATCGGCGGCGCGTGCCAGCGTGACCCAACGGAACGCCGAGTGCTCGTCGTTGAGTCGAACCTGTGCGTCAACCGCAATGCGGGCGACAAATCCCGGCACGATCTGGATGCAGTTCGCGCTGGCATCGTAAAACTGCTCGCAGAAGCTGGTCGCGTACAGCTCAAGCGGTACGAGCCCGGTTTCCTCGGCCAGTTCGCGCCGTGCCGCCTGCCAGGCCGTCTCACCGACCTCGATGTGCCCGGCGACATAACTCCACAGCCCTTTGAGATAAGGTGAAGCGCGCCGCACGAGCAGCATGCGTGTACGCGCGCCGCTACCGCGCAAGGCAAGGATGCTGACCATGGTGCAGCGCACCGGCAGTTCGGCCATGGTGATTTCCTGCTCCCGACGCCGCCATTCGGACGGCAAAACCACGGTGAATCTTCGGTCTGTGCCGCCGATGCGGTCAATGACACGCCCACTCTGCTGCCTGCGTTCGGAACCTGCCCGAGTCAGCACGGTTGACCTCGGTCATGGACGCGCAGGGCCACAAGCCGCAGGATGCAGCCTCCAGACCCGAGCCTGCATGCCCATGGCGCCAGCCCCTTGCCAACGCCAGCGACCGCCGAGCCTGCGTGCACGTCTGACACAAGGACTGCAGGGACGCGCACGATGAAACTCTGGCTGCAAAAGATCCGCACCTCGATCACGACGATGTCGCCAGGCTATTTCAGCATGGTGATGGCGACCGGAATCATGTCGCTGGCCGCGCACCTGATGGAACTGCCATTGCTCGCGCAAGGCCTGTTCGCGGTGAACTGGATCCTGTTCGTGGTGATCTGCACGCTGGCGCTGGCGCGGCTGCTGTGGCACCCGAAACTCGTGGTCGGTGATCTATTCAATCACCTGCAGGCGCCGGGCTTCTTCACCTTTGTCGCCGCCTGCTCGATCCTTGCCGGCCAGAGCCTCTTGATCGGCGGCAATCTGCCGCTGGCGGTGCTGCTCGGCAGCGTCGGCCTGATTGCCTGGGTCGGACTCACCTACACGATCTTCACCGTGCTCACGGTCAAGCAGAACAAGCCGAGTCTGGATCGCGGCATCAATGGCGGCTGGTTGCTGGCCGTCGTGGCGACGCAATCGATGGCGGTGGTCTCGGCACTGATCGCGCCCGAAGTCGGCCAGCCGCTGCGGCTGGAACTCAATTTCTTCGCACTGTCGATGTGGCTGTGGGGCGGCATGCTCTACATCTGGATGATGTCGCTGATCTTCTACCGCTACACCTTCTTCGAGTTCTCGCCCGCCGACCTGTCGCCGCCTTACTGGATCAACATGGGCGCGATGGCGATCTCCACACTCGCCGGCTCGCTCCTGATCCTCAACACGCCGCACGCGCCCTTTCTCAATTCCATGCTGCCCTTTCTCAAGGGCTTCACGGTGTTCTACTGGGCCACCGGAACGTGGTGGATTCCGATGCTGCTGGTGCTGGCGATCTGGCGCCACGTGGTGCGCCGGTTCCCGTTCACCTACGACCCGATGTACTGGGGCGCGGTGTTCCCGTTGGGCATGTATGCGGTGAGCACCTTGCGCATGATGGAAGCGTTGAGCCTGCCGTTCCTCGGCAAGCTGCCGCACCTGATGTTCGCGCTCGGCATCACGGCGTGGACGCTGCTCTTCATCGGTCAGTTGCGCGCACTGCGCCGGCATTGGTCGAGTTCGGGCGCGCAGACGCAATGACCAGACTCCCGCGATGATGCGCGGGGCAGGCCGGCAAGGATCAGAACGCCGAGCGTCAACGCAAGCTATGCTTGCTCAGGTTCCAACAAGGGAGCGATGCCCGATGAAGCACGGATTTGCTGCGGTGATCTGCACGATGCTCCTGCTCGCGACCGCCGTCCACGCGCGCGCTGCGGGCAGCGTCGAGGTTACCGAGACCTTTCCCGCCGGCGACCGCGTGATGCTGCCGAGCAGCCAGACCTACTACCTGCATCTGCGCTATCACAGCCAGGTGCCGACCAGAATCTGGGCCGAGCCGTATTTCCGTGGCAAACCCGCCCATGCGGGCAGCAATCCCTCGCACACCTATCCCGCGGGCAGTGGTGAGGCGCTGGGCTGGTTCTTTCTGTTCGATGACGGCGACCAGGTCGATGAAGTGCGCTTTCGCATGGGTGACGGCACCACGCGCGGCACCCGCGAGGTGGCGCGTTATCCGGTTTCGATCACGGCGACGGCGGCCACCGCGAAGCGTTTGACACCCCCATGGGCCGAGCGTCTGCTGGCAGTGGATGAACAGCTCGATCGCGAAGCCAGACAAGCTGTTGCTGCCGAACCGGCGTCCGCCGACGAACCGGTTTCCGCCGCCGACCAGCCCTCGTTCAATGGCTTCATGCTGGCGATGTATGGCCTGGGTCTGATTGCTTTCCTCGGGCCGCTATGGGGCCTGTGGCGCTGGCGCGGACTCTGGCGCATCGTCGCCACGCTGCCGGCACTGGCGATGGCTTACGTGGTGCTGCGCCTCAACATCGACACTGCGCGCGATCCGACTTCGCACAACCTGTGGCCGTTCGAGATCCTGTTCACCAGCGCCCTGTGTGTCGGTGGATTCTGTCTACTTTCCCTGTTGCGATTCATCCTCACTGCACGAAAGCGCTGAGGTTCCCAAAACTCGACCGAAACACTTTCGAGCCAGGCCGTGAATCCCGCGCGCCGTGCACGGGAGCAGGTCGAGACAGCGCTTCCACGCCCTCGCGCTGATCCAGATCAAGGACGCCACGGGCTCAGGCGGCGACGATGGCGTGATCGCCGCCGTGGGGAGAAACGCATGCAACTGGTCTGTCCTGCCGGGAATCTCCCGGCGCTGCAGGCGGCGATCGACGCCGGCGCCGATGCGGTCTACGCGGGGTTTCGCGACCAGACCAACGCACGCGCGTTTCCGGGTCTGAACTTCAGCGACGAGGAACTGCGTCGCGGCATCGACTACGCGCACGCGCGCGGTCGCAAGGTCTATCTCGCACTCAACACCTATCCCGACAGCGTGCGCCTCCCGATCTGGCATGCCGCGGTCGACAAGGCCGCGAGCTTTGGCTGCGATGCGATCATCGCCGCCGAAATGGCCGTGCTCGACTACGCGGCGCGCACGCATCCAAACCTCGCCCGCCATCTGTCGGTGCAGGGCTCGGCCACCACCGCGCCGGCGCTGCGCTACATGCACGAGCGCTTCGGCATCGCCCGCGCGGTGCTGCCGCGCGTGCTCTCGATCCAGCAGGTCGAGCGTCTGTGCGAAGTCAGTCCGGTACCGCTGGAAGTGTTCGCCTTCGGCAGCCTGTGCATCATGGTCGAGGGCCGCTGCCAGCTCTCGAGCTATGTCACCGGCGCCTCGCCCAATCGCCACGGCGTGTGCTCGCCGGCCAAGTTCGTGCGCTGGGACGAACATGCCGACGGCCGCCGCAGCGTGCATCTCAACGAGGTACTGATCGACAAGTTCGAACCGACCGAACCGGCCGGCTATCCGACCGTATGCAAGGGCCGCTTCGACGTGCGCGGCGAGGTGTTCCACGCGCTCGAGGAACCGACCAGCCTCAACACGCTCGAACTCCTGCCGCGACTCGCGCAGGCCGGCGTGGCCGCGCTCAAGATCGAAGGTCGCCAGCGCGGTGTCGCCTACGTTGCTTCGGTCACGCGCACCTGGCGCGCGGCGATCGATCGACATACCGCGGCGCCTGACAAGTGGAGCGTGCAGCCGGGCTGGCAACAGGAACTTTCGCGTCATGCCGAAGGCCACCAGACCACGCTCGGCCCCTACCACCGACATTGGCATTGAGGGCGACGCGATGAAACTCGGTCTCGGCCCCTTGCAGTACTTCTGGCCACGCGAGCGCACGCTTGCGTTCTATCGCCAAGCCGTGAGCTGGCCGCTCGACATCCTTTATCTCGGCGAAACGGTGTGCAGCAAGCGCCGTGAACTGGGCACGCGCGACTGGATCGATCTCGCGCAGGAGCTGGCCGCCAGCGGCAAGCAGATCGTGCTGTCCTCGCTCGCGCTGATCGAAGCCGAATCGGAACTGGGTGCGCTCAAGCGGCTGGTCGAGGAAGGCGGCCTCATGATCGAAGCCAATGATCTCTCGGCGGTGCAGTTGTGCCGCGAACGCGAGGTGCCTTTCGTCGCCGGTCCCACGCTCAATGTCTACAACCACCATGCGCTTGCCCTGCTGATGAGCGATGGCCTGCGCCGCTGGGTACCCGGCGTCGAACAGGGCCATGCGCTGATCGCGGAACTGCGCGCGGCGATGCAGGCCGAGGGCAAGGCCATGCCCGAGCTTGAAGTGATCGCGTTCGGCCGCCCGCCGCTGTCGTTCTCGGCGCGCTGCTTCACCGCGCGCGCGCTCGACGTGCCCAAGGACCAATGCGGCTTTCGCTGCATCGACTATCCCGACGGCATGCCACTCGCCACGCGCGAAGGCAAACCCTTCCTGCGCATCAACGGCATCCAGATCCAGGGCGAGGAAGTCACCGACCTCGGCCCCGAGTTGCCGCAACTGCGCATGCTCGGCGTGGACGTGCTGCGCTTGTATCCGCAGGTCGAAGGCATGGCCGAGGTGGTCGCACATTTCGATCGCGCCCGCCGCGAACATGAGGCGCCAGCGGCGATCGGCGCACGCAATGGCTACTGGCACGGCGAAGCCGGAATGAGCGGCATCGCCACTGATCAGGCGGCAACATTCAACGCTTGAGGTGTCGCTGAAAACGCCTCCATCGCGGCGGCTCTCGACGGTCGAAGGGCCGGTCAAGCCGGAATTTGATTGGCGTCGAACCTCAGCCGAGAATCTCATGGGAAGACGGAGGATTCCTTCTCCCTGCGGGAGAAGGTGCCGGCAGGCGGATGAGGGCTGGAACGCCCAGCCACACCGAACGCCTCCCCACAAAGCACTCCCTCATCCGGCGCTTCGCGCCACCTTCTGCCGATGAGAGAAGGGAAAACGCAGTCGGGGTTCGATGCTGATCGGAAACCGTCATGCCGACGAGAATTCGCACGCGTTCGCTTCAGCAAATTCACTGAAAAGTCGGATTCCATGATGCGCTGGAATGACCAGTGTTGCCTTGTGGAACCTTGTCTTGATCGAAGGCCCCGGACAACGCGAAGCAAGCGGATGCGATGCATTCGCGCTTGTGCCTTGCATCGCGGTGTGCGGTCAAACAATCGTGTAGCCTTGCCGCATCCCATGGAGATTTTCGATGCGAGTCATCAGCCTTCGCCCACGGAGTTTTGCCGCAGTCGTCCTGCTTGGCGCCCTGCTGCCACCCGCCATTGCACAACTGCCGCTGCCGACCACACCGACAGACTTCCACGTGCCCGGCACTCAGGTCGGCGACATGCCGCTGGAAAACCTCATCGACCCCTCGGTGTGCCGCAACTGTCACGGCAACTACGAACCTGCGGGCAGCCATGACGACATCCACGCGAGCTGGGCCGGCAGCCTCATGGGCCTGGGCGGCAAGGATCCGCTCTACATCGCGCAAGTCACCAATGCCAATCAGGATGTCGCCAACGTCGGCAGCTTCTGCACACGCTGTCATTTGCCGGTGGCGGTGGTGACCGGCCATGTCGCGCAGGCCGACGGCTCCACCCTCGATGCGCAGGACAAGCAAGGCGTCACCTGCCATTTCTGCCACAGCATGGTCGATCCGGTGTACAAATCCGGCGTGAGTCCGGCCGAGGACGAGTCGATTCTCGCCGCGCTCGATGCGGTGCCGCAGTACGCCTCGAACGCGATGTTCGTGCTTGATCCCGAAGGCCGCCGCCGTGGCCCGCGCGCAGATGCCAACCCAATGCACGAATTTCTCGTCTCGCCCTTCCATCGCGACGCGGCGCTGTGCGGCACCTGTCACGACGTGGGCAATGTCGCGGTGTCCAAGCAAGGCAACGGCACCTATCGCTACAACGCGCTCGACACCGAATCACCCACGCATGACCCGGCGCAACTGTTTCCGCTCGAGCGCACCTTCACCGAATGGAAACTGTCGAGCTTCGCCAGCACCGGCGTCGATCTCGGCGGACGCTTCGGCGGCACGCGCGGGCCGATTGTCTCGACCTGCCAGAGCTGCCACATGCCCGGCGTCGCGGGTCGGCCCTGGTTCGGCGGCGCGATCCGCCCCGATCTCGCCTCGCATGAATTCGCCGGCGCGGCGGTGCCCTCGCTCGACCTCATCGCTGCCTTCACCGCCAACGACCCTGATGTCGATCCCGCCCACATCGCAGTCGGACGCGCCAAGGCGCTGTCGATGCTGCAACGCGCGGCGAGCGTCGAGCTCACGCTCAACGGCAACCAGGTGACCGCGCGCGTCACCAACCACACCGGCCACAAGCTGCCGACCGGCCACATCGAAGGTCGCCGCGTCTGGCTCAACCTGCGTTACTACGACGCCGCCGGCAACCTCATCGGCGAGAACGGGCATTACGATCCGCTCACCGCCCACCTCGACGAAGCCAGCACCACGGTCTACGAAATGCTGGTCGGTCTGAGCAACGACGCCGCCACCGCCACCGGCCTGCCGGTCGGCGTGACCACGCACATGGCGCTCGCCGACACCATCGAAAAGGACACGCGCATTCCACCGCGCGGCTTCAACAATGCCGCCTTCGAAGCCGCCGGCGCACCGGTGGTCGGCATCGCCTATGCCGATGGCCAGTATTGGCACGAACAGGCCTACACCCTGCCCGCCAACACCCTACGTGTCACCGCCACGCTCTACTACCAGACGCTCACGCGCCACTACATCGAGGCGCTGCGCGATGGCAACGTCACCGACAACTGGGGCGACCTGCTGCACACCTTGTGGGAGAACACCGGCAAGGGCGCGCCCATTGCAATGACCACGACGCATGCCTTCAGCGTCGATGCGATTTTCGACGACGGCTTCGACGCGCCATGACGCACCCGCTGGCTTCAACTCCACCGCACCGGTCGCCCTGCTCGTCATGCGATGGGCAGACCACCGTCGTTCCCCGATCCCGACCCTCGATAAACGGGCGCCGCGCGCAAAGCCGCGTTGCCAACTCACCCGTGTTCAACGATCCAATGGACTGAGCACCCCGCGACCACCGCGATTGAGCACGTGGACATACCACCGGCAGCTGACCCGGCCATGGACATCCCGCAGAACCCATTGGTGGCGAGATTTGAGCACATCTCCAAGGTGTCCATAGCTGGCCGTCTTTTAGAGGGATCGGGCGCCCCTCCCATGTCCATACCTTGAAGCAACAGCGTCTCACCCGTCTGCCGTTCCCGGACGCCGGGTTGCGACATTGAGCATTCCGCTCGGGTTGCCCACTGGTACCGGTGGTCGCTGACCATCGTGCCGATGTTGACCCGTGGGCGGCATCGTCCGGGTAGCGAGTTGCGTCGGGCCGATATCGACCCAAAGCGGTCCTGCGTCTCACCCACGCGAACGGCCGATTACAGCTCCGCAAGGCCCGGCTCGACAGTGCCGGAAAACGTTTCCCGCCGGTCGCTGCGCGCACTTCAGGATCAGTTGCCCGCGATCAATCACGTGCACCTATGGAATCGAACGCTTGCACGGCTCGCTCGACGATTGGAGTCTCCGGCTTGCCTTGGGGGTGTGGTGTTACAACGAATGCCGAAGTGGCACCATTTGAAAGTTGAATCTGTCCGGCCGCCTCCAGCGGAGGCTCTAGCGGCCACGATGACGCGGTGTGGTAGATGTTGTCCAGGAAAGCTTCCGCCCAGTTAAGGCCTGTCAGAAAAAGCACTTTGGATGGCGCGTATTCGTCGAGCTCAGCCTTCAGGGTGCGGATGCAGCCGTCGCGTTGGCCCGATTCGAGTCTACCTGTTGGATTACCGTGCGCCGAAAGCTTATACAAATCGGTCCACACGAGATGGGAAGCCCAATGATCTGCGTCATCGCACGCGGCGCGGTCGACGCGAATCAGAACCCGCCTGATGACGCGCCAGAACGCAGACGTGGCGGTGTTGTAGTTCTTCTCACCGGTTTCGGTAGTGCGTGAAACGCCCCACTGCGCGTTAATCCAGCGCATTTCATCGTTGCCGTCTTCCTTTCCCCACTCGTAAAGATCGCGGACGAACGATTGGACGATACCCGGTGTCGCGGTCTCGGTATCGAGCGGCTTCTTCGGGTCGCGTCCCCAACCCCCGTTCCCGATCGCGCGACCAACAACCATGAGCCCGTGCCTGGGTTGATACTTCGGTCCCTGCATCGGCAGAAATCCATACAGCGAGGTTCGAGGCCGAAGACGCGGGAGTGTTCCGTTGATCAAATTCACTAGTCGTTCGCAATCTTCGTGGGTTGCCATGTGGACTACTCCTGTGAAGGCGTGTTTGCGTAAAACAGCGCCGCTGTACGCACGGTTTCACTGATGCCCTTCTTCACCTGCCGTGGGCCTAGGACTTCAACGTACGCGCCGAACGCCAGCAGCCACCAACGGAGCTGCGAGGTGTCGTGCACGGTGGCCGTGACGCGCACCCAGCCGTCAAGCTTGTCGTCCGTGATGCGCTGGTCCGTGCTCAGTGGTGTTTCGCGCAGGTGCTGTGCAGCTGCTGCTTCCATTCGCAGCACGAGTTTGATCGGTCCGTTGTCCATGAACCCGAACGCACCAGACTGGGCGTACGCGTTCAGGTCGAATTTCTCGGGCGCTCGGGCGGCTCCATCCAACATTGCCGCGGTGTCGATCCGGTGGAGGGCGAACTGGCGGGGATCGTCGTGGCCACCGATCGTGCCGACCAGGTAGCCGATGACGCCGCGGTACACGATGCCGAGCGGGTTCACGCGGTAATTCACCGCTTTGCCAGCCGCGCGGCTCCGATAGCGCATGTCGATCGACCGTTGCCGTGCGACCGCTTCGTGCACAATCGCCAGTGCGGCGGCGTTGATTTGTGGCGGCAGCAAGGGTTGAGTCGGTTGGACGATAGCGACACGCCGGGTCCACGTCGTTACCCCGCGCTTACCCAAGGTTTGGCGCAACACTGCGTCGGCTTGCATGAAGTAGGGCCGTAGCGGTTCCAGCAGGTGCGCTGGCAGCAAGGGTTTCAGGTGCGTACGTCCGAGCGCTAGCACCATGGCCTGCAACGGCGACATGCCCGGCAGTGAGAATTGCAGTGCGTCCTTTTGCCAATTCCACGCGAAGGGTTTTGTGCGCTCGTCGGATGCCAGCGGAAAGGCCTCACTCAGTGTGGCAAGATCGCGCTCGACCGTGCGTTTGGTAACGTCAAAACCTTCGTCGCGGAGCCGTTGCGCCAGTTCACGCGCGGTCACCGTCATTGGAAAGCGCGGGATGCATCGCAGCATCAGCCATTGCCGAGACAGGGTGTCCGGGTGCGTTGCCATGGTTGCCCATCCTGATGATGTATTGCGTCGCACCGACTTTATCCTGCTGGCCATGCCTCGTGCTGGCGCATTGGTCACTGCACGAACCCCATCGGTCGCGAGGCGTTGGGTTTGTAGCGACACTCATCGGCCAAGGCGTCGAGCAACGCTTCCCGCGTGGTCGTGTCTTCGATGATCTGGAGCCGCCGCAATACTGCGGCTGCGTCGCCGGGTGTCAGGCCATCGAGGCGGCGAGCGCGTAAACGCAATTCGCCATCGTTCACTTGCTGCAAGCCAAGTACGCTGCAGCAGTCGCCGATCAGCCGGATGCGCTGATCGAGGCGCAAGGGCTCGAACTTCACTTTGAAATCGAACCGGCGCAGTGCGGCGGTATCGAGGTCATCGAGCCGGTTGGTTGTGCAAAGGAAAATGCCGTCGAACGCTTCCATCTGGGTCAGCAATTCGTTGGTCTGCGTGACTTCCCAACGTGCCCGCGCGCCTTCACGCGAGCGCAGGAAGCTATCCGCTTCGTCCAGCAGCAGCACACTGCCGTCGCGCCGCGCCTCATCGAACAGGTCGCGCAGGTTCTTCTCGGTTTCCCCCACGAAACACGACAGCAGTGCAGATGCTTGGCGCTGCAGCAGGGGCCGGTCAATCTGCTCGGCCAGCGCCATGCCGAATGCGGTCTTGCCGGTACCAGGAAGGCCGTGCAACAACATCCGTGCACCGTTCCTGGAGTGTTGCAGGCCGGCGATAACCGGCTGCAAAGGCACGTCGGTGTTGAGGAGCGCCAGGTCGTGTTTGAGCTGCGGTGCGGCGCCGAAGTTCGGCATCGGGCGGACTCCGAGCGTCTCGAGGTAGTGGCTCGAAAGGATGCGCAGGTTGCGGCGTACGTCAGCCGGTGAATCAACAGGCGAGCAATGCGCCACCCGCGCCATCCGGTTCAACACCGCCGGTGTGAGTTGGCGACAGCTTGCGTACGCGCGGAGCTCCGCGTCTTCCAATGTGGCCGCCGGCAGTTCACTGTTCAGCAGCACGCCCTTGGCCTTGGCCGGCAATGGCGCCACGTGGATCACCAGATCGAAGCGCCGCAGAAAGGCTTCGTCGATATGCTTGACTCGATTGCTGATCCAGATCGTAGGCGTGGGATTGGTTTCAAGGCACTCGTTGACGGCAATCTTTGTGGGTATCTTTTCAGGATCACTCCATACCGTTGGGAACAAGTCTTCGGCTTCGTCCACCAGCACGACGCCATTACCCGCAAGATGCACGAGCTTTTGCGTCTGGCCGATGAGCGTGAGCCGATCTCGCGGTGTGGTTTGTCGGCCGTACTCGTTGCGGCTACTGACCGGGTACAGCGCGCATTGGAGTGAAGCCGCCAGTGCGGCAGCGAGCTCCGTCTTGCCGCTGCCTGGATCGCCGTACAGAAGGACATTTCCGCCTAGTTCCTCTGAACGAAGCGCCCTGCCAAGGTAGCTTCGGAGCAGGCGAACTTCGTCGATGAGATGTCGGTAGTCTTCAAGGTCGAGGCGCGCTTTGCGGCTGGGCGGGAGCAGCGCGCCAAACAGCGCGTCGGTGGATCGATGGTGCAAGAACAAGCTGCTTTCCAACCCGCGGTACAGCGTGAGCCTTGCTGCCAGCGGGCCTGCTATACCAATCGGTACGTCCATCAGGCCCGTTCCAACGAGCTTCCCCCGCCGATGCAGCGCGTGTGCGATCGCGTCCGGTGAGCTATCAAGCACCGCGGCGAGCCGGCTGTAAAACACGTAGTCCGGGCACAGTTTGATATACGCACCGGCAAGTTCCTCGAACCCGTCGTGCACGCGCAACAGGGCGCGAAACGCGATCACGTCAAGGTCAATGGGCGACAGGTCGAGTTTGCGTTGCAGTAGGTTGAGGTTTTCCTGCAAAGCGCATGGCCGATCAGGTTCGGCCACCACGGCGTCGCGCCGTTTGCCGGCCGCGGTGACCATCGCATCAATGAGTTCGCCATCCTTGATTGATGGCGGAAGTTCGATACCGAGAAACTCCGCCGTGGCATAGCGCTCGCTGGGGGACAGTGCCGCCGCGAGTGCACGGCCCTGCAGTGCCAGCATCCTCAGCCCCCAGCGCACGGGGCGTGTTCCACCCGGCGTCGACTCTTGCCGCCACGAATAGAATGAATCTGTTCCAGCCATTGGCGATTGCTCCATCGTTAGAGCAGCCATTCTGTAGGCCGGTGCGACAAGGTACGTCGCAGCAGGCGGATCGATCACGCCCCGATTCGTCGAAGAGCACGGCGTGGATCGACCAAGCGAGACGCCCGGTTCTTGCGCTTCACCTCACGCGTAAACTGAGCCAGCCGAGCTCTGTCCACAAGGGGACCACATATGTCGATCACGGAAGCCGAGGAAGCACTGTTTCAGCGTTGGGCGCCCAGCCGACCGGGGTTTGTTCGTGATGGGGTAATCGATGAAGGCGGGTACGTTGCGAGCTAGGGGCGGATCCTGTTCATACTGAAAGAGGTCAACGACACCAAAGACGCTGGCGGTTGGGATTTGCGGGAAGAATTGCGCGCCGGGGGACGCCGGCAGACTTGGGACAACGTGGCCCGGTGGATCGAAGGTATTCGGGCCATGCCGGACGATTTGGAATGGCGGAACTTGCGCGACACTTTCGATGTCGAGCGTCGAGCGGCTGCCTTGAGAACCGTGGCCGTGATGAACCTTGATCCTGCCCCCGCTTCACGGACACTCGGCTAAGCGATTCAATATCGCAACCCGAGGTGGACGCAATGGCGAAGAAGACAACAGGATTGAAGAAGACGAAGCGGAACCGGTTCAGCAAGGAGTTCAAGCAACAGGCGTTGCTTCGAGCGGTGAAGGGCGGAGTCCCCGCGGTTGCCCAGGAGCTGGGACTGGAGCCGGCGCAGCTTTATGCGTGGCGTTCGAAAGCGCAGCAGCAAGGCCAGAATGAGGAGGCACAGCGCCTGCAGCAGTCGGAGCTGGCGCGCGCACACGTGTTCGAGTACATCGAGATTGACTACAATCGAAACCGGCTTCACTCGACGCTGGGCTATCTCAGCCCCGAACAGTTCGAGCTGGCCAAAGCTGCTTAGGCGGGTGTCCGAAAAGCAGGGGCAAGATCATGGAGACGGGGGGGAGTCCATTGGATCACTCGAGCGGACCTCGGGCCGCACGCGCTTCGCGTGTACACTGCGCGACATCGGCGGCCACTCGGCCGCTCAGCTTAGTTTGTTAGGCTCTGATGTTGGACTCTACGTCCATCGTCCCGTGAAGGATTCGCACGATCAGCAACTCATCTTCGCCCAGCTGCTTGTAAAAGATGACGTGACTACCGTGCGGGAACTTACGGTAGCCTTCGCGGATGTCATCACATGTCCGACCCATCAGCGGATTCTTCGCCAACGCACGAAATACCTGATCCACTTCCTTCAGGTATGCATTCCGTTGGCGAACACCCCAACGCTCCTGCGTGAATCTCGCAATCGACTTAAGATCCGCTTGGGCGGATCTGGTTAGATCGAACTTCCTCATTTCTGCTCAGAGTCCAGCTCGGAAACAAGCGACTCATAGCTGTACTTGGCCCGGCCACTACGCTCACCGGCAACCAGCGCATTTCGCAGCACTTCAAGCTTGTTCTCGGTTGTCTCGAGCAAGCGCAGGCCCGCCCGCACCACCTCACTTGCAGAGCCGTATCGACCGCTATCAACTTGACCCGCAATGAATTGCTCAAAGTGGTCACCCAAGCTAACACTGGTATTCCTAGCCATTGCGCCCTCCTCACTGTGTACCAATTATTGGTACCACATGAGCCAACTGTCAAGCGACGCGCCTAACAATTCTTATGGACTCCCCCGTCAACCCTGCCGCGCAGTGATCCGGCGCGAGTGACTTCGCGGTGTCTTGTTCCTTTTTCCTGCTGACGCTTTTGCTTCAATAATCCAGGACGGTGCGGTTGCATTCGTGTATTCGGCCTTGTGGTGGGCTTGGCCCTGGCCATCATTCGCGCCATGCGCACAATCCACGGTACCGCGGCGGCAGGCCGCTTGGATCAAGCAATTCTGTTTGGGTCAATTCTGTCTGGGTTTGTGGGTGTTGCTTCTTTGCAAGTGATACTGTAGTGTCACTTCATGCGCACTGAACTCGTCACCACCCTCAAGCGCCAAGCCACCGAGTTGCTGGCAGACATTGAGCGCAACAAGAAGCCGATCCTGATCACTCAGCACGGCCTCCCAAGCGCCTACCTTGTTGACGTTGAAACCTATCAATTGCAGCAAGAGCGCATGTCCATCCTGGAAGGCATTGCCCGTGGCGAGATGGCGGTGTCAGAAGACCGCACTCTCACTCAGGCACAAGCCGAGAAGCGCCTATCCAAATGGCTCAAGTAATCTGGACTGAACCAGCCGTCGCTGATCTCGAAGCAATCGCAGACTACATTGCACTGGAGAACATCGCTGCTGCTGGCGCATTGGTACAACGTATTACACTGCACGTTCGCCAATTGGCAGACCATCCAGAGAGCGGCAGTCGCCCACGAGAACTCGGTAGCCGCACGCGCTATCGGCAACTCGTCGAGCCGCCCTGCCGTATTTTCTACAGATTTTACGGTGAACATGTCCTTGTCCTGCACGTCATGCGGACAGAGCGCCTGCTAAGGCGTAGCGCACTCAGGCGGCAAGAGCCACAAAACTGACAATTCGTGTATGGACTCCCCCGTCAATCCCCGGGCGCGGTAATCCAGCGCGGCGCCAGCCGCGTACATTTTCTCTTTTCCCTGCTGACGCTCTTGCTTCATTCTGTCAGGACGGCGCGGTTGCATTTGTGTATTCGGCCTTAGCGAAGTGCGGATTCCGCAGCGGTCATCCGCATGGACGTCATGTGGGTTGGTGCGCACGCGAGCCTGGCGGGCGGCGCAGGCCAAGGCCACGATGCCACCCGGTTGGATCCAAATCGAACATGCCGGTGATCTCGCCAGTCGATCTTCATTCCATCGGCAGTTTCAAGCCCTGCTCACGCGCACACTGCCGGGCGATCTCGTAGCCGGCATCGGCGTGACGCATGACGCCGGTGCCGGGATCGTTCCACAGCACGCGGGCGATGCGGCGGTCGGCATCGGCGCTGCCGTCGCAGACGATCACCACGCCCGAGTGCTGCGAATAGCCCATGCCCACGCCGCCGCCGTGGTGGAAACTCACCCAGGTGGCGCCGCCAGCCGTGTTGAGCAGGGCGTTGAGGATCGGCCAGTCGGATACCGCATCGCTGCCGTCACGCATCGCTTCGGTCTCGCGATTGGGTGAGGCGACGCTGCCCGAATCCAGATGATCGCGACCGATCACGATCGGCGCCTTCAGTTCGCCCGTGCGCACCATCTCGTTGAACGCCAGCCCGAGCTTGTGACGCAGGCCAAGGCCGACCCAGCAGATGCGCGCGGGCAGGCCCTGGAAGCTGATGCGCTCGCGCGCCATGTCGAGCCAGCGGTGCAGGTGCGCATCGTCCGGAATCAATTCCTTGACCTTGGCATCGGTCTTGTAGATGTCCTCGGGATCGCCCGACAGCGCGACCCAGCGGAACGGGCCGATGCCGCGGCAGAACAGCGGGCGCACGCAGGCCGGCACGAAACCGGGGAAATCGAACGCGTTCGCGCAGCCTTCGTCCTTGGCCATCTGGCGGATGTTGTTGCCATAGTCGATGGTCGGGATGCCCTGCGCATGGAAGGCGAGCATCGCCTCGACATGCACGCGCATCGACTGCTTGGCGGCATCTCGCACCTTTTCCGGATGGGTCTTCTGTTCGGCCAGCCAGTGCTCCACGCTCCAGCCGATCGGCAGGTAGCCATGCACCGGATCGTGCGCGCTGGTCTGGTCGGTGACGGCATCGGGCTTGACGCCGCGACGCACGAGTTCGGGCAGGATCTGCGCGGCATTGCCGAGCAAGGCGATGGATTTGGCCTCGCCCGCCTTGGTGTACTTGGCGATGCGCGCGAGCGCGTCATCGAGGTCGCTGGCCTGCTCGTCGACATAGCGCGTCTTGAGGCGGAAATCGATGCTGGCCTGCCGGCACTCGATGTTGAGCGAGCAGGCACCAGCGAGTGATGCCGCGAGCGGCTGCGCGCCGCCCATCCCGCCCAGACCCGCGGTGAGAATCCAGCGCCCTTTCCAACTGCCGCCGTAGTGCTGGCGGCCCAGTTCGACGAAGGTTTCGTAGGTGCCCTGCACGATGCCCTGCGAGCCGATGTAGATCCACGAGCCGGCCGTCATCTGGCCGTACATCATGAGGCCCTTGCGGTCGAGTTCGTTGAAATGCTCCCAGGTCGCCCAGTGCGGCACGAGGTTGGAATTGGCGATGAGCACGCGCGGCGCGTCCCTGTGGGTGGGAAACACGCCGACCGGCTTGCCCGACTGCACCAGCAGGGTTTCCTCGTCGCCCAGCTCGCGCAGCGCGCGCAGGATCGCATCGAAGCATTCCCAGTTGCGCGCGGCACGGCCGATACCGCCGTAGACGACCAGCTCATGCGGGTTCTCGGCCACCTCGGGATCGAGGTTGTTCTGGATCATCCGGAACGGCGCCTCGGTGAGCCAGCTCTTGCAGTTGAGCGTGTTGCCACGCGGCGCGCGGATCGTGCGGGTGGTGTCGATTCGGGTCGGGGCGTTCATCATGGGCTCCGGGATCGGAAACAGCGATTATCGCACTGCCCGCTCACGCCGGTTCCGCTCCCCCCAAGATTCAAGGCAACTTGATCAGCGTTGCCTTGAGGTTTCGGCCTTCGTTCTGCGTTCGATAAGGCGCAGCCGGGGTTTGGACCACGCCGACGCCGCCGAAAGGGTCGCTGACACACGGCCCCGCGACAACACGCCAGACCACTGCGACCACACAGGCAAACCCATGCGCATCGCTTTGTTCACCGCCGTCCTGCTTGCCCTGCCCCTGTTCGTCGCCACGCCCGCACAGGGCAAGGTCATCATTCCCAATGCGAACCAGAACGGCGTCGGCGCAGGATGGATCCAGACCTTTCCCGATGGCGCGACCGGCAATGTCCATCCAGTGAGCGGAATCGTGCCGGGCCAGGTCAATCCCATCGTCTCGGCCAGTGCGGTCGAGTACGAGCCCGTCGAGAACGTGCTCTATGTCGCCGACTTCTGGGGTCAGGCCGTGCGCGTCTACGACGCAAGCGGCAACGGCGGCGTGGCGCCGCTGCGCACACTCAAATCATTGTCGCTCGGCCAGGCCCGCATCGCACGGGTCGATCGGGTGCGCGATGAGCTGGTCGCGATCGCCGGCATGACGAGGATCTGTACCTGGCCGCGACTGGCCAATGGTGAAGACGTCGCCCCGACACGCTGCATCCCGTGGGGCGCCAGCAGCGGCTCGGCCAGCCAGCTCAACAACCCGGGCGGGCTTGCGCTCAATCGCGCGCGCCGCGAGATCGTCGTCGGCGACTACAGCTCCGCCCAGCCTTACACCAATCGCATCCTCGTGTTCGCACGCAGCGCCGATGCCAATGCCAGCGCGCCGCTGCGCGTGATCGAAGGTCCCAATACCCAACTGGGCAGTGGAACCAACGTGCGCGTCATCGTGGACGAGCAGCGTCAATTCATCATCGCGCTTGCCGGCACGCGCCACGACGACAGCACCACATCGGCGCGCATCCTCGTCTTTGCCGCCGATGCCAGCGGCGATGCTGCACCCATCCGCGCCGTCCAAGGTGCGCTGGCGGGGCTGGAGCTGAGCCCCGGCGAATACCCCACCGGGCTCGGCTACGATGAGGTCAACCAGATGTCGCTGGCTGCGATCGGCACCAACAACCCCGCGGGCCAGGGTCGCGTGATCGCCCACTGGGAGTTCGCGCAGGGCGACGCGCTGCCCATCTACACCTTGACTGGAAGCCAGACCGGCATCGGCAGCGTACCCGGCAGCCCGACCGCGACGAGCGATCGGCTGTTTCGCGACGGTTTCGATTGAAACCGGATGGTTCGGCACAGGCCATCCCGCGCGCGCCAGCAAGGCCAAAGATGCGGGCGCCGACTTCCGCCTGGAATCGAACCGGCAGGATTCCATTTCATTTCATCCGGCTTGCGGTTTCATGCGCCCGATTGCATAACAGGGGGCAACACCGCCCGGAGATGCGCGTCATGCACAAGAACCTTTCCACGACCTGCCTGTCGCTGCTGCTTGCGTGGGCAGCCTCGACCGCCCACGCCGAAATGGCCGTCGGCGGTTTCTCCTTCGCGCCCAACCCGGGTCACCCGATCCGTTTCTTCAGCGCCAACGCGCAAGGTGGCGACGCTCCGATCGGGCTGATCGACGGGCCCGACACGCAACTGGAGACGCCCTCGTTCGGCATCTACGAGCCGCAGGAACAAGTGATCTACGTGTCGGATTTCTTCGGTCAGGCACTGCGCGTCTATCCGGCCTTCACGCGCGGTAACGTCGCACCAATCCGCGTGCTCAACCCGCCCTTGCTCAGCCAGACGCGCGCCAGCGCGCCGATCCCGGCCCACGGCGAACTGGCCGTGATCGCCGGCAACTGCTGCATCGACATCTATCCCCTGCAGGCCAGCGGCAGCGGCGCGATCCGCCTGCGCGGCATCGCATGGGGTGGCGGTTCGAGTGGCAGCGCCACCGAGCTGGACAATCCCCAGGCGCTGCACTACCTGCCAGCCACCGATGAACTGGTCGTGGTGGACGGCAACCGCGTGCTGTTCCATGCGCGCACCGCCGGTTGGTATGACGCCCCGACCCGCCGCATCACCGGAGCCTTCGTGCAGGGTGCCTCCGGCCTTGCCCACGATCCGGTAGCCCATCGCCTGTTCGTGCTCACCCAGGAACCCTACGATGGCAGCCAATCCGTCCTGCACGGCCGCATCGCGGTGTTCGACGAGAGCGCGAGCGGCGAGGCCACGCCGCTGTACACGATCGAAGGCAGCAACAGCGAACTGGATCGTCCGCCCGGTGAATACTTCTACGGCATCGGCTTCGACCCTTACCTGCGCCGCTTGATGGTCAGCAGCTCCGGGAGCTCGAACAACCCGGCGCTAAATCGCCTCGTCGTGTTCGATGCCACCGCCAGCGGCAACGCCACGCCGCTGCAACAGCTCGCCGGCAGCAACGTCAGCGCGTACACGGTCGGCACGCCCTTCGGCGTGCCGCCAGAACGCATCTTTGCCGACGGTTTCGATCCCTGAGGATCAACGCAGCACTCGAGCAGGCGCCGGACCATGGCGTGCACGGGTGCGGCACGCTCGGGCAGATACTCGAACGTATCCTCATCCATGTAGATGCACTGCGCCAGTTCCAGTTGGATCGCATCGATGCCCGCGTCGGGCGCACCGTAGTGTCGGGTCTTGTGGCCGCCCTTGAAGCGGCCGTTGACGACGTGCGTGTACTGTTGCTGCGCGCCCAGCAGCGCACTCAGGCGCTCCTGCAGGGCCGGCGAGCAACCCGCGCCACCGGCAGTGCCGAGATTGGAATCAAGCAGGCGCCCTTCGAACAGGAAGGCGCAGATCGTGCGGGTGGTGTCGATTCGGGTCGGGGCGTTCATCGCGGGCTCCGCTGCTGAAAGGGCTGATTAGCGCACTGCGGACCAAGGTTCTCGCGCGCGTTTGGGGTTTTTGCTGCCCTTTGCCGTTTCAACCACAGACCCCACCAACACAGGCACGCCCATGCGCAAGATCCTGCCCCTCCTTCTTTCGCCTGTACTGTCCCTGCTTGCCGCAAGCGGCGGCCAAGCTCGAGTGATCGTCGGCAACGTCAACGCCGACGGCCTCAACCCGGGCAGCATCAATACCTTTGCCGATGGCGCGACCGGCAATGTCGTGCCCTTGGTCACGATCGTGCACGGACCTGCAAATCCCATGAACACGGCCAATGCGGTTGAGTACGAGGCGAACGAAAACGTGATCTACGTCGCCGACTACGCAGGCCACGCAATCCATGTCTTCGATGCCAACGGCAATGGCGGCGCGACACCACTGCGCACGCTCACCTCCAGTGCCTTGACTCAACCGCGCATCGTCCGTGTCGATCGCGCACATGAGGAATTGGTCGCGCTCGAAGGCCAGACACGAATCTGCACCTGGCCCCGCCTCGCCAGCGGCGCGCAGAATCCCTTGCGCTGCATTCCGCCGAGCACCGACTCCGGATCGCACAGCCAGCTCATGCGGCCTGATGGCCTTGCGCTCAATCTCGCGCGCGGCGAGATCGTCGTCGGCAACACCGAGTTCACATCACCCAACAACGGCAATATCCTCATCTTCGATCGCAGCGCTGACCAATTCAACAACACTCCGCTGCGCAAGATCGCAGGGCCGGCCACCCGACTTGGCACGTCGGTGGGCGTGCGTGTCGTCGTCGACGAACAGGCCCAGCTGATCATCGCCCTTGCCGGCGAGCTCAATCCGGGCGCCGCGAACACAGCGCGGATTCTGGTATTTCCGGCCGACGCCGATGGCAATGTTGCGCCGCTGCGGGTGATCGAAGGCAACGATACCGGACTGAAACTGTTCAATAACGAGAATGTGACGGGCCTGGGCTACGATGAGCCCAACCGAACCGTGCTGGTGACGACCGGCTGGAGTGTCTCGACGCTGCAGGGCCGCATCTTCGGGCAGTCGGTGTGGAGCAACGGCAATGCCTTGCCGGTCTTCATGATCACCGGCAATCAGACACGCCTTGGCTATCGACCTGGAACACCGACTGCCACCAACTACCGGATCTTCCGCGACGGTTTCGACTGACACGCGATGAATGTGAACGCGGATGCGCCGCGGCAGTGCCTTGCGGGCACTGCCGTCCACGCCGCGGCATCGGCGCGCGCTGGCGCGAGGGTTCCCGGGCATGGTTCGTGTCACGGATCTGGCCGTTGCCAGGACCGCAGCCTCTTCCGGCCATGGGGTCCAGGCAGCTTCCCCACGCGCTTCACGTCATGCACAAGACGCCCGTGCCTTCGCCAATGAATCATCGGGATCAGTGCCGCAGGCAGCACTCGAGCAGGCGCCGAATCAGGGCCTGCACGGGTGCGGCACGCTCGGGCAGATACTCGAACGATTCCTCGTCCATGTAGGTGCACTGCGCCAGTTCCAGTTGGATCGCATCGATGCCCGCGTCGGGCGCACCGTAGTGCCGGGTTATGTGGCCGCCCTTGAAGCGGCCGTTGACGACGTGCGTGTAGTGCGGGTGGGCAACCAGCACCGCAGTCAGACGTTCCTGCAAGGCCGGCGCGCAGCTTGCCCCATTGGCGGTGCCAAGGTTGAAATCAGGCAGGCAGCCTTCGAACAGGAAGGGCACGCGACTGCGGATCGAATGGCCATCCCAGAGCACCGCGCGTCCGTGCCGCGCGCGCAGTCGCGCAAGCTCGCCCGCCAGCGCATCGTGGTAGGGCCGCCAGTAGCGATCGACGCGCGCAGCGATCTCGTCCGCCGAAGGTTCCTGTCCAGCCAGATACACCGGCTCGCCGCTGAACTGCACGCTCGGACACAGGCCCGTGGTGTTCTGGCCCGGATACAGCGAGGTGTCGTCGGATGGGCGATTGAGATCGACCACGTAGCGCGAATGGTGCGGCACCAGCACCGAGGCGCCCAGGTCACGCGCGAAGTCGTACAACTGCGCCACGTGCCAATCGGTATCGGGCACGCGCCGCGCCGACGGCGTGAGCCGCGCGGCAATGTCGGCAGGCATCCCGGTGCCGTTGTGCGGCAGGCTGACGAGCAGCGGCGCCGAGCCGCGATGGAGGCTGAAGATCTCGTTCATCGCGCCATCGTAACCGGATCGAACCTCATGCGGGCAGCGTGCAATCAGCCCAGCGTCAACGGTGCCAGCAGCACGTTCCAGCGCGCCAGCAGCAGCACCATGAACAGCATGAGCAGCAGCACCACGACGTGGCGCAGTTTGCGCGCGAGGCTCCAACTGCGCGCACGTAGTGCCGGCCAGAAAGCGAACATCGCCAGCACGGTTGCCACCGCGGCGATGTACGCGAACACGACTGCCGCCCGGATCGACGTGGTCGGATAGTCGAACAGGATCGCATCGCCGCCCTGGCTCGCCTTGGCCAAAGCCAGCACCGCGACCACGACCCACAGCAGCCACGTGAAGGCGGCAAGGTTGAGCGCTGTTGCTGCGCCGCGGCCCTCACGCAGACGCTGGCGCAACCCGCGGCGATGCCAGGCGATGATCAATACACCGATCGACAGCAGCACGAGCAGGCCCAAGGTCAGCGCGAGTGCAGTCGTCGAATCGATCCAGCCGATGCGATCGGAAACGACGTGGCCGTAACTCGTGGCCAGCGTGGTGATGACACCATCGACCGCGGGCTTGAACGCAATCGTGCTGCCATCGTCGAGATTGCGGAAGGCGCCATCGCCGAGCGCGACATGACGATGCGCCGAGCCACCGGCGCTGACGATAAGGCTCGAATCAGGGCCGGTTGCGACTTCGATGTCGTTGCCGATCGCAATGAAGAATTTCTCCAGCGTGGTGTAAGGCCGACGCTCGGGGCGATAGCTGCCGGCATAACGCGCAAGTTCCTGCGCGCTGAGCTTGACCGGCGCCGCGCCCTCGTTGCGCGCATCGGGCAGGATCTGCTCGAACACCAGGCGCGGCAGGATGCTCGAAAGCGGCCGCCCGGTTTCGGTATTGGTCGAGATGAACACGCCCAGCCCGGCGTCGGGCAGCACCACCATGTTCGAGAAGAACAGGCCGGTCGCACCGCCGTGTTCGAGACTCAGGTGTTTGCCGTAGCGTTGACGGAAGAAACCATGCGCGATTCCGGCCACCGCATCGGCATTGCGGAAATCGACTCTGGCCATGCGCTCGAACGTCGCCGCATCCAGAACAGTCGCGCCATCGAGATTGCCCCGATTGAGCAGCATGCGCATCCAGCGTGCCATGCCCGCGGCGCTCGCCGAGCCGGCACCGGCCGGGCCGTTGTTGCTGATGTGCTCGAACGGCGCAACGGCATGGAAACCGTCCTTGCGCTGGAAACCGGCCGAGAATTCGGCCTCCCGCTCGGGCGCGATCGCGCGCGCATCCTCGACCGACATGGGCTCGCGGAAGGTGATCGACTGCGTGCCGAGCGGCTCGATCTCGTGCCGGTCGACATAGCTCTCGAAGGACTCGCCCGACACCTGCGACACCAGTGCGCCGAGCAAGGCCACGGAATAGTTGGAGTAGACCGCATGCAGGCCCGGCGGCCGCACCCGATGCGGCCGATATTTGGCCAACTGTTCGATCAGGGTCGGCACCTGGGGCCCGCGCACGAACAGATGGCCAAGTGCCGCATCTTCGAAACCGGCGGTATGGGTCATGAGGTTTTCGACCGTGACCGGCGCATAACCTTCGGCCGGAATCGTCAGTTCCGCAGGCAAGTACGCATTGGCATCGCGATCGAGTTCGATCTTGCCGGCGGCGACGAGCTGCATCGCCGCGACATAAGTGAAGGTCTTGGAGATCGAACCGATGCGGAACAAGGTGGTGCGGGGATCGACTGCGCGTTGCGGGTCGAGACCTGCGATGCCGTAGCCCTTCTCCAGCAACACGTGATCGCGATCGACGACAGCCACGGTCACACCGGCGATGTTGTCCTTGGCCATGTAAGCGGTGACGACGCCATCGACGAAGGCTTCGAGCGAGGCTGGCCTGGCGATCGTCTCGATCGAATCCGCAGCCGGCGGCGCCGGTGTCGGCGTGGCCGCCTCGGCCGCAGGCGGCGCTGGCTTGTCTGCCTGCAAGGTCTCGGGCACCTGCGCCAAAACCGGGCCCATGCCCAGTGCGCAGACAAACAGCAAACCAGAACAGCCGCGGCAAGCCAATCGAGCCGCACGCAGCACCGCCATCACGCCCATGCCCCACCCCACTTCTTTGTCCGGCGGATTGTGCGCCCAATGCGCGCGCGCAAACCAGCGCGACCTACATCAGTACCAGTTCCTCGGCCGAGGTCGGATGAATCGCGATCGTCGCATCCAGATCGGCCTTGCGCGCGCCCATCCTCAGCGCCACCGCAAAGCCTTGCAGGATTTCATCGGCTGCGCTGCCGATCAGGTGGATGCCGACGATGCGCTCCTCGACGCCGACGCAGACGAGTTTCATCAGCGTGCGTTCCTCACTGCCCGCAAGTGCACCGAGCATCGGCCGGAAGCGCGCGCGATGCACCCGCAGCGCATCGCCATGGACGGCACGTGCAACCTCTTCGGACAGACCCACGCTGCCGATCGGCGGATGCGAGAACACCACGGTCGGCACGCCGGAATAGTCCAGATGGGCGTCGGGACGGCCACCGAACAGCCGCTCGGCTAGTTGCCGCGAGGCGGCCACCGCCACCGGCGTGAGCGGAATCCGATGCGTGACGTCACCGACCGCGTAGACACCCGCCGCACTGGTGTTCTGCCACTCGTCGGTGGCGATGAAGCCGGCTGCATCGAGCTCGACACCGGCCTGTTCGAGACCGAGATCGCGCGTGTTCGGATCACGCCCGACCGCCCAGATCAGCTCATCGAAGCCGCTGGCGCGACTGCCGTCGGCCGCATGCAACACGTAGCCATCGGCTGCGCGTTCGACGCCACTGGGCGAATGTGCGAAGGCAAGCTCGATACCGCGCCGGCGCATCGCCGCCGCGAGCGCATCACCGATCTCGTGATCGAAACTGCGCAACAGACGCTCGCCGCGCGCGAACACGCTGACTTGTGCACCGAGCGTCGCCAGCACGCCGGCCAGTTCCGCCGCGATGTAGCCGCTGCCGACGATCGCGACGCGGCGCGGACAGGCGCGCAAGGCGAAGAAGCCGTCCGAATCGATGCCCAGCTCGCCGCCGGGAATCGCCAGACGTCGCGCGTGGGCGCCGGTGGCGATCAAGACATGCCGAGCTTTCAGCTCACGCGCGCCCACGGCGATGCGGTCGGCGGCAAGCAGGCGACCACGCGCGGCAATCAGTTCGATGCCGAGTTCGGCAAAGCGTTGGCGATAGCTCGCATGGATGTTGTCGATGTAGGCGCTGCGCCGCGCGATGAACGCGGGCCAATCGAGCCGAGCCGGCGGCTGGTCGAAGCCGACCTCGTGCGCGATGCGCTGGGCCTCGGCGAGTTCGGCGGCGAGCCACATCGCTTTTTTCGGCACGCAGCCGAGATTCACGCAGGTGCCGCCCAGCGCGGCGGGTTCGAGCACCGCGACGCGGGCACCGTGACGCGCCGCCCGAATCGCCATCGCGATGCCGGCCGAGCCGGCGCCGAGGGTAACGAGGTCGAAGTCATCTGCCACCGCCCTGGTCTCCCTCTTCAGTCGAAGCGCGCCGGCGCGAACGCTGCGATGTCGAGCGAGGGCTGGCGCGCGGTGACGATCTCGCTCACCAGCACACCGGTCGCCGCCGACATCGTCACCCCGAGCATGCCATGACCGGTCGCCAGCACGAGATTGCGCAGGCGTGGGGCGCGGCCGATCAAGGGCAAGTCATCGCTGGTCATTGGTCGCCAGCCATACCATTCCTCGACCATGGCCGGACCTTCGGGCTCGTGCAGATACTCGGCTGCGCCACGGCGCAGGGCATCGAGCCGAGTGCGGTTGAGCGTGTCGTCGTAGCCGGCGAATTCCATCGTGCTGCCGAGCCGATAGCCCGAACCCCAGGTCGTCACGCACACCGCGCGCTCCTTGAGCGAGAGCGGCATGCGCGGGCAGCGCGCGGGACGCGTCCAGGTGATCGAGTAGCCCTTGCCGGGCTGAATCGGGATGCGCAGGTCGAGATCACGCGCAAAGCGCGGCGACCACGCACCGAGCGCCAGCACGACCTCGTCGGCGCCGAACTCGCCGCGCGTGGTGACGACACGGGCGATGCGCCCACCATCGTGGTGGATGCGTTCGATGCGCGTGCCTTCGATGATGCGCCCCCCCGCAGCACGCACGATGCGCGCAAGTTCGGCAAGCAAGCGGTCGGGACGCAGGCTGGCATCGCCCGCATGCAGGATCGCGCCGGCGAGGCCGGGTTTGAGTGCGGGTTCGCGCGCCAGCGTCGCCGCGGCATCAAGGTATTCGCAAGGCGGCAGATGCGCGGCGAGCCGCTCGTGCACGGCGCGAGCGCATTCGAATTCACGTGGATCACGAAACACGTTGAGCGTGCCGGTCGTGCTGAATTCGCAATCGAGTTGCTCGGCAAGAATCAAATCTTCGAGCCAGCGCCGCGAGGCTTCGAGCAGGGGCAGCTTGACTGCGGTCGTGCGCAGCGCATCGGACCAGTTGCAGCGGCGTCGGAACGCGAGCAACCAGCGCAAAAACTCGGGATCCAGACGCGGCTTGATGCGCAGCGGTGCGTCGGGCCGCAGCAACCACTTGAACGCGGTGGCGACGGTGCCGGGCATCGCCAACGGCGCCGCGTGACTGGGCGTGATGGTGCCGCAATTGCCGTGCGAGCTGCCGCTGCCGACCCGATCCTGCTCGAGCACGGTCACGCCCCGCCCCGCCTTGAGCAGGTACCAGGCGCAAGCCAGGCCGATCACGCCCCCGCCCAGGATCAGCACATCACTCGAATCGGTCCGATTCATTGCTCCATTGTACGGGCAGCGCAGTCATTGGCATCGAAAATGCAAAGACCCTTCGCGAAGTCCCAACGTCAGGTGCGAGCCATGAAAGTCCCCACCCCGGAAGTCCTGCTCGCATTGCGCGCTCCCAACGCCGGCTGGCTCGCTGCCCTGATCTGCGCACTCGACGAAGCGCAGCACGACCCGAACTTCTCGGAGACCCAGCGCGCCCTTGTGCACCGCCTGCTCGACGCCGACAGCCTGCAGATGCCGATTGTTGCGGCCGCTCAGGAACGTCTGGCCCGCTTCGAGGAAGATCTGCGCGCCGATTTCGCCATGCTCGAAGCCGATCTCGCGCCCGAGCCGCCCGCCCCGACCGAGCGTCGTCGTCCAAAACTGACACTTTGTGTCGCAAACGCCTGACCTTCCTTGTCAGCCGCAGTCTGCGGCGTGGTTTTCCAGGCGTTGACACACGACCGTCGCCGAGCCAGTTTCGGCCCATGGCATCGCGGTCATTCCTCTCCTGCGCAGTCACCCTGAGCCTGCTTCTGCTCGGGGCCTGCGCGAGCACACCCCGGCATTCCCGGCCGAGCCAAGCAACGCTGTCACCGGCCGAGGCAGTCGAAGCCGCCAACGCCGTGCTGTTTCGCGCCATGTCTCTGGTCGGCACGCCGTATCGCTACGGCGGCAACACGCCGGCCAGTGGTTTTGACTGCAGCGGCTTGGTCGCATACGTGTTTCAGGATGCCGCCGGCCTCGCGTTGCCACACCAATCAGCAGCGATGAGCGCACTTGGTGGCCGCAAACTCGACAGCGACGCGCTGCAATCGGGCGACCTCGTGTTCTTCGCCGCTGGTCGCGGCATCAGCCATGTCGGGATCTATGTCGGCGAGGGCCGTTTCGTGCATGCGCCCAACAGCGGCGGCACGGTGCGTCTGGATCGCCTCGATGGCGCGTGGTGGCGCGAGCATTTCGCGTTCGGCAAGCGCGTGTTCTGATTTCGACACGGCAGCGGCAGCTACAGAGGACCCTGCACGCCACCCGACCCGTCCGCATCGCACTCCTCGCCCGCGTCTGCGGCGCCGAGCAGATGCGTCGGCAATTCCCGCTTGACCGCGGCGATTTCGGCCATACTCTGCACCTGCAACAGTACGCTGCCCTTGCCGCCCTGAGTCAAGCGCCGCAGGGCATTGGCATGGGATCGTTGCGCCTTGTCGAGCTGGTGTCCGATCGCTTCGAGTTCCTCGACCAGCATCGCGAAATTGTCGTGCAGGCGCGCTGCGCGCTGCGCGATTTCCTCGGCCTTGGCATTGCGCCGCTCGATCCGCCACAGATGCGCAACCGTGCGCAGCGTCGCCAGCAGGGTGCTCGGACTCACCAGACAGACATTGCGTTCGAGCGCATGCAGGTAGAGCCGCTCGTCGGCGCGCACGGCTTCGATGAAGGCGGCTTCGACCGGCACGAACATCAACACGAAATCGAGCGTGCGCAGATCGGCGAGGCTGCGATAGTCCTTGCCCGACAATCCATCGATATGGCGACGCAGGGATGCCACATGCTCGGCCAGCGCGACCGCACGCTCGGCCTCGTCAGAACTGGCGACGCAGCGATCCCATGCAATCAACGAAACCTTGGAGTCGATCACCACGTCCTTGTCATCGGGCAAGTGCACGATCACATCGGGCCGCTGGCGATTGCCGCCCGCGTCGCTGAAACTCGTCTGCGTGCTGTATTCGCGCCCGGCTTGCAGACCCGAAGCTTCGAGCACGCGCTCGAGCACGAGCTCGCCCCATGCGCCCTGCGCGCGCGTGTCGCCCTTGAGTGCGCGCGTGAGGTTGAGCGCGTCTTCGCCGATGCGCTGGTTGAGCTGCTTGAGGTTCTGGATTTCACTGGCAAGCATGCCGCGTTCACGCTGCTCGCTGGCGTGGGTCTGGGTGAAGGCCTCGCGGAACTCCTTGAGTTGGAGTTTGAGCGGTTCGAGCAGGCCGCCGACCTGCTTCTCGCTCTGCTCGCCGAAACGCTGTGCGCGATCATCGAAGATGTTGCCGGCCAGATTCTGGAACGCCTCGCGCAATCGCTGCTCGGCATCCTCCAGCAGCTTGAGCTTGTCGGCGGCGGCCTTTGCCTGCTCGCGCGTGCCGGCATCGAGACTGGCGTGGCGGCGCGTGAGATCGACGAGTTCGGCCTGCACCTGATCACGCGCGCGACGCGCATCGGCAAGATCCTGCGCGAATCGCTCGGCCTGCGTCCTGTATTCGGCAGCCTGTTCGGAGAGTTTGCGCAATTCGACCTGCGCCGCCATTGCGGCACGCTCGAACGCCTCGACCCGATGCGCGGATTCGGCGCTGCGCGCCGCCAGCGCATCACGTTGACTGGCCAGCGCAACGATCTCGGCATCGCGACTGCCACGGCCAGTCTCATGTGCGTCACGCAGCCAACGGCGCGCGACGAGCCACAGCCCGAGCGCACCGAGCATCATGCCCAGCAGTACGCCGAGCGCTGCGACGAGGACGAGGTTCAATGGCTGCACGAGGACTCCGGAACAGGGCAATGCGGCCATTGTGACAGCGGCAGTCTCAGATGTTGATACGCCTTGATCTCGCCCGACACGACGCAGACCTTGTCAGCCGCGCTGCGCAGCAAGATGCGCGCCCAGTCCGCGCCGCCACCATGCGTGGCCAAGCCGCACGCCGGAACTTTGCCCTCATGCACCGGTCTACTCGCGACTCTCGTTGCATCGCTGCGCGCGAGACCATGGGATTTGGCCAACCGAAACGGAGATCGATATGCGCATTCGTGGTGTTTTTCTTGCTCTGGCATTCGCCGGCAACGCCCTTGCCGCGACGCCTCGTGACGTGGTTCAACAGGCGGTGCAGAAAATCGCGCCAACCGCCAAGGTCGATGCGGCGCAGGAATCGGCGGTGCCGGGTTTCTACGAGGCCATCATCGGCGGACAAATGCTGTACGTCAGCAAGGATGGCCGCTACCTGCTCGATGGCAGCGCCTTTGATGTCGCCAACCAACGCGACCTGAGCGAGGAGTCGCGCGCCAGGGCACGCAAGCTTGCGCTCGACAAGATCGGCCCGGACAAGCGCATCGTGTTCGCGCCCAAGGCGCCGGTGAAGGCCAGACACACCATCACCGTGCTCACCGATATCGATTGCCCGTACTGCCGCCGTTTCCATGACCAGATTGCGCAGTACAACGCCAAGGGCATAGTGGTCGATTACCTGTTCAACCCGCTCAGCATTCATCCGGGCGCCGACAAGAAAGCACAGGCCGTATGGTGCGCCAAGGATCGCGCCGAAGCCTTCACCGCGGCGATGTCAGGCAAGGATCCGGGCACGGCGACCTGCCCCAATCCGATCAACGAACTTGCCAACCTCGCGCAATCGCTGGGCCTCACCCAGACACCCACCTTCCTCGGCCCGGACGGCAAGCAGATTCCCGGCCAGATCGCGGCGTCACCCGACCTGCTCGCCGCCGAACTCGATCGCCAGAGTGCAGCCGTCATTTCAAGGAATTGAGGAGCCTGTCCATGTCATTCCACGTTTCCTTGCTTCGTATTGCCACCCTGTCGATGCTGTGCGCCACCCCTCTCGTCCACGCCGCCGACACGCCCGCGCAGGCCGCCGCGCGCAAGGCGCTCACCGAGCTCGTTCCACAAGCGAAGATCGATGCGATCGAGACTGCACCGATGCCTGGTTTCCAGCAAGTGATCGTCGGCAGCCAGATCGTCTACGTCAGCGATGACGGCAAGTACATCCTGCAGGGCAGGCTGCTCGATACGCTCAAGCAGCGCGACCTCACCGAAGCGCGCCTCGCGCTCGACGTGAAGAAGAAGCTCGATGCCGTGCCCGCAAACCGTCGCATCGTCTTCGCGCCGGCCGGCAAGCCGCAGTACAGGATCACGGTGTTCACGGACATCGACTGCGGCTACTGTCGCAAGCTGCACTCGCAGATCGCCGAGTACAACAAGCGCGGAATCGAGGTCGATTACCTGTTCTACCCGCGTTCGGGCCTGACCGGCGAGTCCTACGACAAGGCGATGGCGGTTTGGTGCGCGAAGGATCGCAAGGCGAGCTTCACGGCGGCCAAGGCCGGCCAGACGCCGCCCCTGCTCAAGTGCGACAACCCGATCGCGCAGGACTTCGAACTGGGCAATCAGATCGGCGTCCCGAATTTCGGCACGCCGAGCATCTTCGCCGCAGACGGCAGCAAGCTCGGCGGCTATCTCGATCCCGACCAGATGCTGGCGCGGCTCAAGGCGCTCGATACGCCGACGCTGTAAGGCACGGCGACAGACACGCATTGCAGTTTCGGAGCAAGCGCGGCGGCGATGACCGCCGCGCAGCTGGCCTGGCGAACTTTCCGTACGCGATGACGGTTGTGCCGATGATCAGCGCTGCCCCGGCTTGCCCAAACAGGGTGCTGAAAAAGTCCATCCTGGACTTCTTCAGCTCGACGAGTCCGGTACATGCCCGGACTCGTCTCCGACGAATCAATCACTGCGTGATCGATTCGCGCGCAGTGCATCCCTGCACTGCGCTATCAGGCTTCTGAAAAGGGTTTTTCAGCAGCCTGCTAAACTCGGTCGTCACCGGCAATCGGCAACGGAGAACGACCATCAGCATTCCGAACATCGATCGCGAGCACCTCGAAACCTGCGCGCGCGAGATCGCCGCGGCGGGTCGCGCACTCGGCGCGCTCGGTTGGACGCCGGCCACCAGCAGCAACTTCTCGATGCGTCTCGACGAACGCCACGCCGCCGTGACGATTTCCGGGCGCGACAAGGGCGCACTCACGAGCGCCGACATCATGGTCGTCGATCTCGACGGTCAGGCCGTGGGCAGCACACATCGCCCCTCGGCCGAAACCGCGCTGCACACGCAGATCTACCGGCTCTTTCCCGAGGCGGGCGCCGTTCTGCACACCCATTCGCGCGCACAATCGGTTGCCTCGCGCCTGTTTGCTGCACGCGGCAGCGTGCGCTTCGAAGGCTGGGAGCTGCAGAAGGCGATCGCCGGCTGCACCACGCACGACAGCACGCTCGAACTGCCGGTGTTCGCAAACACCCAGGACATGCGCGTACTGGCGCACGACGTCGAGCGCTGGCTCGATGGCGGAAATGCCCTGCACGGTTACTTGATCGATGGCCACGGCATCTACACTTGGGGCAAGGACATGGCCGAAGCGCGCCGCCATCTGGAGGCGCTGCAATTCCTGCTCGAATGCGAACTCGATCTGATCCAACTGCGAGGTGCCTTGCAATGACACGACTGCGGGTTTTCAAGGACTCCGACGGCGCCAATCCCTTGGCCATGCATACCGATCACGCGCGCATCCAGAGCGAACTGGCTGCGCTCGGCGTGCGCTTCGAGCGCTGGCAGGCCAAGGCGCCGATCGCACCGGGCGCAAGCCAGGACGAGGTCATCGCCGCCTACCGCAGCGACATCGACCGCCTCATGACCGAGGAAGGCTACAAGGCCGTCGACGTGGTCAGCATCAAGCCCGACAACCCCGACCGCGCCGCCCTGCGCCAGAAGTTCCTCAGCGAACACCAGCACAGCGAAAACGAGCTGCGCTTCTTCGTCGCCGGCGCCGGGCAATTCAATCTGCATGTCGGAGACAAGGTGTATGAGGTGCTGTGCGAAGCGGGCGACCTCATCCGCGTGCCCGACGGCGCGCGTCACTGGTTCGACATGAGCGAAGCGCCCTACTTCGTCGCGATCCGCCTGTTCACCAACCCCGAGGGTTGGGTTGCTCGCTTCACCGGTGATGACATCGGCACGCATTTCCCGTTGATGACGCCGCATCCATCCGCGCTGGCCAGCATGCAATGAACTACATCGAAGAATCGCTCGCGCCCGGCGAAACCATCGTCGCGCAGTTCGACCTCCACTGGACCGCCAAATGGCGGCTGATCGTGTTCCTGTTGCTGGCGATCCCGACGTTCGGCATCGCCTTGATCGGCGCGATCTACGAATGGCTGCGCCTGCGCGCGATCGAACAGGGCGTGACCAACCGCCGCGTCGTGCGCAAGACCGGCATCATCAGCCGCAGCACCACCGAGCTGCGCCTGACCTCGATCGAGACCATCGACCTGCGCCAGAGCACTTGGGGACGCCTGCTCGATTACGGCGATGTCGTGCTCACCGGACGCGGCGAGACGGCGATGGTGTTCACGCGTCTGACCAACCCGCTCGATGCCAAGCGCGCCCTCGAAAGCGCCTACGCCGACAACGTGGAAAAGGACTGCGACCACGAGCACGAGGCTTCGCGATGATCACGACCATCCTCACCGACATCGAAGGCACCACCAGTTCGATCGACTTCGTCAAGGACGTGCTGTTTCCCTTCGCCCGCGAGCGACTCCCCGCCTACATTGAAACCCACGAAGACACAGCCGAGGTTCAGCACTGGCTGCACGAAGCCGCGCGCGAGGAAGGTCTGGTATCGGCGTCTCGGCAGGAACTCATCGACTTGCTGCTCGAGTGGATCGATGCCGACCGCAAATCGACTTCGCTCAAGGCGCTGCAAGGCATGATCTGGCAGGACGGCTACGCCAACGGCGAGTTCCGCGCCCACGTCTACCCCGAAGTCCCGGCACGCCTGCGCGCCTGGCAGGCTGCGGGCAAGCATCTCTACGTCTATTCGTCGGGTTCGGTGGAAGCGCAAAAGCTGTTCTTCGGCCATTCCGAGGCGGGGGATCTCACACCTCTCTTCGATGGCTATTTCGACACTCAAACCGGCCCCAAGCGCGAAGCCGCGTCTTACACACGCATCGCCGAGGCGATTGGCGAACCGCCCACATCGATCCTGTTCCTGTCCGACATCGCCGCCGAGCTCGACGCGGCTCGCACGGCCGGCATGCGCACGATCCTGCTCGCACGCGCACCCGCGCGGTGCCCGACCGACGCCAGCCATCGCTGCGTCGCCGATTTCGACGCCATCGATCCGGATGCGACCTGACTGAATCGGGCGCGCTCCGTTGTTGTGGTCTTGCCTGCTCCTGACCGCATTCGCGTGAACCAGGCACAGCGGCGCGAGGAACAATCCTCGCCGCAAGCCGAGTCGACAGCGACGCCGCAGCCGATATCAAGGCACGGAACAGCGTCTGCCGCAAAGCAACATCAAATTCCATGACTTGTGTGCCTTGCCGCTCGCGGGGCCGTCGCGTATGTTACCGAGCCGCTGTGTTCGATCTTGGTCGTTCGCATGCTGCACGACGGCGCTGGGACACGGGCGCTGGTTCGCCCACCATCTTCCAGCTCGCCGAGGGGACACCATGATTTTCTGGCGCGTCAAACCGCTCAACCAGATACTTGAAACCGCAGAAAAGAAATCGCTCAAGCGCCAGCTCGGCCCGATCCAGCTGACCCTGCTCGGGATCGGCGCGGTGATCGGTACCGGCATCTTCGTGTTGACTGCCGAAGCAGCGCAAAAAGCCGGTCCGGCGATGATGGTGTCGTTCGTGATTGCCGCAGTGGTCTGTGGCCTGGCGGCCTTTGCCTATGCCGAACTCGCAGCGATGCTGCCGGTTTCCGGATCGGCCTACACCTATACCTACGGCGTCATGGGCGAGCTGGTCGCCTGGATCGTCGGCTGGGCCCTCGTGCTCGAATACGCAATCGGGGCAACCGCCGTATGCGTGGGCTGGTCGGGCTACATGAACGGCTTGCTGATGCACACCGACTTCTTCGGCCTGGTGCAGCCGGGTGCGCTCGCCCTGCCCGAATATCTGCGTACGGGCTACTTCTCGGGCGGCGGCTTCAATTTGCTGGCCTTCCTGGTCGGCGCCCTCGTGACCTGGTTGCTGGTGATCGGAACGTCCAAGAGCGCACGCGTCAATGCAGTGTTGGTCGCGATCAAGATCGTCGCCCTGACGGTGTTCGTCGCGCTGGCCGTGCCGGCGGCCAAGAGCGGCAACCTCGAACCCTTCCTGCCCGGTGGCTGGGGCAGCCCGATGGGCGGCGCCGGCGTTCTCGGTGCAGCGGCCTCGATCTTCTTTGCCTATGTCGGCTTCGATGCGGTATCGACCGCCGCCGAGGAAACCAAGAATCCGAATCGCAATATCCCGATCGGCCTGATTGCCTCGCTACTGATCTGTACCGTGTTCTATCTTCTGGTCGGCTACGGCGCGGCCGGCTCGATCGGCGCACAACCGATGCTCGGCGCCAACGGCCTGCCGCTTGATCCGGGCACGCCGGAAATGACCGCTGCCTGCGTCGGCTCCAACGCGCTGGTGTGCAGCAACGAACCGCTCGCCCATGTGCTGCGCGTACTCGGCTTTCCCGAGATCGGCAACTGGATCGGCGTCGCCGCGATCATCGCGCTGCCGTCGGTGATCCTCATGATGATGTTCGGCCAGACCCGCATCTTCTTCACGATGTCGCGCGACGGCCTGCTGCCGTCGAAGCTCTCCGACGTGCATCCGCGATTCTTCACACCGCACGTGATCACTTACCTCACCGGCATCGTGGTTTCGATCTGCGGCGCATTGTTCCCGGTCGGCAAGCTCGCCGACACGTCGAACGCCGGCACCCTGCTCGCGTTCGCAATGGTTTCGGTCGGCGTGCTGGTGCTGCGCAAGCGCCAGCCCGACCGTCCTCGTCCGTTCCGCACGCCGATGGCGTGGATCGTCTGCCCGCTTGCCGTCGCCGGTTGCGTGCTGCTGTTCGTCAACCTCAGCATCATCGCCAAGGTGGTGTTCGTGCTGTGGGGCGCGATCGGCCTGGTCGTCTACCGTCTCTACGGCTACCACCGCAGCCAACTCGCCGGCACCGGGTACTGACCCGCGCGGCACAACGAGGAAGGCCGGCGCCAGCGCCGGCCTTCTGCCTCAAGGCGCCAGCTTCAGGAGCCGCGCATGCTCAAGCAACTACTCGCGATCAAGCCGCCGCAGGCGGCCAGGATCGACGCCGAATCACTCGATCTCAACCGCACGCTCGGGCCCTGGGGCCTGACTGCGTTGGGCATCGGTGCGGTGATCGGTGGCGGCATCTTCGTGATCACCGGTCAGGCTGCGGCTGAACACGCCGGCCCCGCAATCATCCTGTCCTTTGTGCTCGCGGCAATCTGCTGCACGTTCTGCGCACTGTGCTACGCCGAATTTGCGGCGATGGTACCCGTCTCGGGCAGCGCCTATTCCTACACCTACGCCACGCTCGGTGAGCTGGCGGCGTGGTTCATCGGCTGGATGCTGATCCTCGAATACGGCGTTTCGGCTTCGGCGGTGGCGGTGAGCTGGAACGGCTACTTCCTCAGCCTGCTCGACCATTTCGGCATCCACTTGCCCGCGGTCCTTGTCAACGCGCCGCTCGACGCCCAGCTCAAGCCCACGGGTGCGATCATGAACTTGCCGGCTGCCGGTATCGTGCTGGCGCTCACAGCCTTGTGCTACGTCGGCATCCGCGAATCGACCACGGTCAATTCACTGATGGTCGTGCTCAAGACCGGTTTGATCCTGATCGTGATCTTCGCCGGTTGGAAATATGTCGATCCGAGCCTCTGGCAGCCCTTCATCCCCCCCGCTGAAGGCCCCGGCAAATACGGCTGGGATGGCGTACTGCGTGGTGCCTCGATGGTGTTCTTCGCCTACATCGGCTTCGAGGCGACCTCGGTCGCGGCGCAGGAATCGCGCAATCCGCAGCGCGACATGCCGATCGGCATGCTCGCCTCGCTGGCGATCTGCACCGTGCTCTACATCGCGATGGCCGCGGTGATGACGGGCCTCACGCCCTATTCACAGCTCGGCACCAACGAACCCGTGGTCACCGCGGTTGCCACCCATCCGGAACTCAACTGGCTGCGCGTAGTGGTCGAAGTGGGCGCCTTGATTGGTCTGTCTTCGGTCGTGCTGGTGATGGTGATTGCCCAACCGCGCATCTTCATGATCATGGGGCGCGATGGCCTGTTGCCACCGGTGTTCACGAAGATCCATCCCAAGTACCGCACGCCGCACATCAATACCCTCATCACCGGCTTCGGCATCGCCTTGCTGGCCGCGATCTTCCCGCTTGATGTACTTGGCGAGCTGACCTCGATGGGCACCCTGATCGCGTTTGCGGCGGTCTGTGCGGGCGTGTGGATCCTGCGTCACACCCAACCCGACTTGCCGCGCCCGTTCCGCATCCCCGCCGCGCCGCTGATCTGCCTCGCCGGCATCGTCAGCTGCATGATCCTGCTGTCGACGATGACGATCCACAACTGGATGCTCATGCTGATCTGGACTGCCTTCGGCATGGTCGTCTACTTCGGCTACGGCTACCGGCGCAGCAGGTTGCGGGGGTGAAACGAATTCAGGCTGAGGAATCCCTCAGCCTGAATCGGTGGCGCCGTGCGGCTTGGACAGCCTCAATGGCTTCTGGTGGGCCGAGCATTTCGTCTGCGCCAAGCAGGTGTGGTGACCCGGCCTGCTTGGTTCACTCCGGCCAACCAACCGGCCCTTACTTGGCCGTGACCTTCTGCGCAGCGCTCAAGGGCGCCTTCTCACCGCTGCTTTTTTCCATGCCGATCTCGTACCAGTAGGTACGCCCCGAGACCGCGGTCGTGTCGCGCCACTGGTAATTGGATGAGGTAGACGAAGGCTCGCCCATGCTGCGAATCAATTCCTTGTTCACGCGCAGGAATGGACCGCTCTCTGCATCCGCACGATAGATGATGTAGCCGTGAACCGCGGCATCATTTGCGACAGCCCAACGCAGCAAGGGGCCATTGCCAGGTGGCGGCACCTGTTCGGCATTCTCTACCACCTTCCTGATCTCCTGCTTGAGGTTCAAACCACTCGGCGCGGCTTCAACAGGTGAAGAAGTGCCCGCAGCAGCCTGCTTTTCTTCGAGTTCCTTGTTGAGGTCGTGCACCTTCATTTCTGGTGGCAGCAGCATGCCGACTACTTCGATCGGCAGGGTGCGCTTGAAGTCGGGCAGATCGACCAGGATCTTGCCCTGCAGCTTGCCAGCCTGCTGCTTGTTGTCGATCAGCACACGCAGCATTCGGCATCCCTTTTCGGCAGGCACGCAGGGCACGACATCCACCTTGCCCTTGACCTGATCCAGTTTCGCGCTACCAATCTTGAAATCCTTGCCCGATGCGCTGGTCAGGCGAATCAGGAATTCGTTCTTCGCATTCGTGCGCATGAGGCCGAACGCAAACGGATTGCCGTTGGGTGCGATCTCACCGATCAGGTTGCCCTCGATCTCGACGCGCGCCAGCGGCTGCTGCGGCGCATTGATCTTGAGCACGACCAAGCCGTGCAGCAGACCCCAAGGCGCGTCCTTCTTCAGCGTCGCGCGCAGGCTGCGCCCATCCGCACCGATGGTCACATCCAGGTAATCCGGCTTTGACTCGACGCCCAGGATGCGGAAATCCACCACCTCGCGGCTGCCGAGCGTCAGTTCTTTGCTTGCCAGCCCATCACTTGCCTTCACGACTCCAAAGGCCAGCGTGGGCACGGTCTGGTCGAGCACGGTCGAAACAAAGCCATCCACGCTGACCGCACGTTGGGCCAATAGGCCGGGCTCGCTGGTCGCGAAACGAAACGAATGTTTGGCAAAGCCCGGCCGATCACGCAGCGAAACCGTGGTCTTGAGATATGCCGCGCCATGCGGCGGCACGACGACACCCGGCGCGATGCTGTCCCATTTGTAGAACGCTTCGGCCCCGGAAATCGTGATCGGCGTGTCGCCGGTATTGTGCAGGCTGATGTCGCAGCTCGTTGTTTCGAACTGCTGGCGATCGCCAACCTGGCAGGCCTCGATCACGAGATTGGACTTGGGCGCTGGCGCGGCGGCAGCCAGCAAGGAAAGGAACACTGGGACAATCATGGGCATGGTTCATCCTGGCAATAAAAAAACCCACCTGCGTTGCCGCAGGTGGGTTCATGAGACTCAAACCGCTACAGCAATCGATCAACCGACCGAGAAGCTCTGCAGCGTGACCGGCAGGGTACCATTGGCAGTGGCGGTGAAAGTGCCGCAGGCACCGGCGGGATCGAAATCCGCGCCAGTAATGATGAGATAGTACGAACCCGGCGGGGTGTCTCCATGAAGCATTGGAGACCCAGCGTCGCCGGACGCAGTGCAATTCGCATCAGTATTACAGCCGCTGCTCGTCGGCACGACAAATGCAGCAAGCGAATAACCTGCACCATTGGTGAAGGTAATGTTGGTATACGTGCCCGCGGCAGCAACATTAATTTGTGCAATGTACGCTGCGGCTGGTGCACCGAAGCCACCTTGGCACACACTGATAATGCCGGTCTCATTGCCCGGCCCACAAGTCGTACCGGAGAGCACGGGAACTCCCGACGTATCGGGATTCCAAGTTGCAGGTGAGGCACACGTCTGCGCGCCAGCGGACGCACTGAACAGCGCCGAGAGGGCAATCGCACCACAGAGCAGATTAAGCTTCATTTATCGTCACTCCTATCTGATTATTTGATACTGGAACCACAACTCAATAGCCGATATAGGTCTGGCGGCGTGAATCGAACTGGTCAAACTTCACGACCTGAGTCGCGTGATTGTTCTTGAATGTTGAGCTAGGCGCTGTCAGCCCGAGGGACGCGGCAGATACCCCACCCCAAGCAGCATTGTCGAGATTGGCGATCGTGCCCGAAGCTGCCGGCTCGGTCGTACCTGCTGCCGCATTGACCCAAAAGGTCAACTGACCTGCAGCGCCCGCACCGACCGTCAGCTTGCCTTCGATACGATTCACGCCGGCAACGAGGTCGGTCGCAAAGGTCTGGTTGCAGGTGCCGGTAGCACAGGAAGCAATGAAACGCACGCGCTTTGCGCCTGCGGGGCCAGGAACGATCGACACGCGGAGCAAACGATTGAGGCCACCAGAGGTCGTTGTCGCAGGTGCTTGGAATGCGGCGACATTATCGGTTGTGCCGAATGAGCTCAAATTGGTCGTGTCAATCAAAAATTGGAAACGATAGCTAGGCTCGGACGCAGCATGATTGTAGCGCACGAATGCCGACGACGAAATCGAACTACCCAAAGACGACTCCAACAAGCATTCGGTGCTTGCCAAACCCGGGGTAGCAACCGCAAGCGCGCCTCCACCCAAGGTTGTCTTGCTCGTCCACGCACCACCCTCAGCCGTCGTCGGACCCGACGGGCAGGCCGCCATCGCCGCACCGGCGAAACCGAACAGACCGACCACCGCGAGCGACAGAACTTTCATCTTCGTATTCATGGATAAATCTCCCAGAGTGTCTCGGGCGGAGCGGTTCGCTCCCGTCCCCATTGGTTTTGAAGTGGTCAACCAAGCCCGATCCGCGCGAACACTAGTGAAATCTTGACACAGTGTCAACATCGGACAAGGCGTGGGCCTGGTCGACCTTCCCGGTACGAATCGGGGTGCCTTGATGGCTTCCCGACCCTGCCGGCGGCATATCGCCCCCGGCCCACGTTGGACAAGAACGCAGCAGAGGGGCAAAAGCGGACACGCGAGTCCAAGGGCGCTCCTGCGCGCACCGAGCCGAGCAAGCTCGGCTCTACAAGACGCAGGCCCGTAGAGCGGAGCTTGCTCCGCTGCCCCGCTCCTTGCGTGCCCCGAGCCGAGCAAGCTCGGCTCTACAAGACGCGCCCCGTAGAGCGGAGCTTGCTCCGCTGCCCCGCTCCTTGCGTGCCCCGAGCCGAGCAAGCTCGGTTCTACAAGACACAGCCCCCGTAGAGCGGGGCTTGCTCCGCTGCTCTGCTCCTTGCGCGAACCGAGCCGAGCAAGCTCGGCTCTACAAGACGCAGCCACCGTAGAGCGGGGCTTGCTCCGCTGCCCCGCTCCTTGCGTGACCCGAGCCGAGCAAGCTCGGCTCCACAAGACGCAGGCCCGTAGAGCGGAGCTTGCTCCGCTGCCCTGCTCCTTGCGTGCCCCGAGCCGAGCGAGCTCGGCTCTACAAGACGCAGCCCCCGTAGAGCGGAGCTTGCTCCGCTGCCCCGCTCCTTGCGTGCCCCGAGCCGAGCAAGCTCGGCTCTACAAGACGCGCCCCGTAGAGCGGAGCTTGCTCCGCTGCTCTGCTCCTTGCGTGCCCCGAGCCGAGCGAGCTCGGTTCTACAAGACGCAGCCCCCGTAGAGCGGGGCTTGCTCCGCTGCGCCAGCCCTCACCCGCCGCGTGCCATCCCAGCCTAGCGGTTGCCCGCCGAGGATCGGCGGCGGCTTGGTGCCGTGCCGTATCCCGAGCTTGGCTCCTGGACCTTGCCGGTGTCGGCGGCTTGCGCGACACATCGGGGGCGCAGCCAGGCGGCGAAGGCTTCGGCTTCGAGTCGGCCTTCGGCGAGGGCGAGCATGGCCGTGTATTTTTCCTCTGCTTCGGCGATGACGTCGGCCCCGTTGATGATCAGGAAAGTTCGGCACGCAACCCAAGCGGTACGCTTGTTGCCATCGAGAAACGGATGATTGCGTGAGATGCCATGGGCGAGCGCGGCCGCCAGATCAGCAAGATCCGGCGATGGCTCGCCATAAGCGTGCAATTGCCGGGGCCGCGCCAGCGCCGATTCCAGAAGTGTCTCGTCGCGGACACCCGACAGGCCGCCGTGCTCGGCAAGCTGGCGCTCGTGAACCGCCAGAAGCAGTCGTCTCTCGATCCAAACGATCACGGGACGTCACTCTTCATTGTGCGAGCATGCGCAACAGGTCGCGGTCTTCTCGCATGACGCGCTCGGCCACGTCCATCTGTTGCTCGAACACCGGGTCGTAGGGCGCGAGCTTGATGCCGTCGGTGAGCTCGGTCACGAACAGGGTGTCGCCCTTGTCCACGCGCAGGCGCGCGAGCAGTTCCTTGGGCAGGATGACACCGACCGAATTGCCGACCGTGGTGATCTTGAGTCGCATGGATGTGCTCCAGTGTGGTTCTTGGAAATTGTTATAACACACGTTTCATACCCTTGAGCCGTTGCCGGAGAACACGATGACCCTTGCGCGGCCCGAGCCGAGCGAGCTCGGCTCTACAAGACGCGCCATCCGAAGAGCGGAGCTTGCTCCGCTCCCCGGCGTCCGGTCGGGCCTGCCGGCCCTCCTACACAAGCGCGCGAACCAGGCCGAGCAAGCTCGAACGTCACGAGTCGAGCGAGCTCGGCTCTACAAGACGCGCCATCCGAAGAGCGGAGCTTGCTCCGCTCCCCGGCGTCCGGTCGGGCCTGCCGGCCCTCCTACACAAGCGCGAACCAGGCCGAGCAAGCTCGAACGTCACGAGCCGAGCGAGCTCGGCTCTACAAGAGCGCCGCGCGCCAAATACACGCGTATAGACAAGCCCACCTTCGTAGAGCGGAGCTTGCTCCGCTCCCCGGCCTCCGGTCGGGCCTGCCGGCCCTCCTACACAAGCGCGCGAACCAGGCCGAGCACGCTCGAACGTCACGAGTCGAGCGAGCTCGGCTCTACAAGACGCGCCCCGTAGAGCGGAGCTTGCTCCGCTGCCCTTGTTCTTTCGCGGCCCGAGCCGAGCGAGCTCGGCTCCACAAGACACACCAAGCTGCACACAACGCGTGGACGAGCGCGCTGATTTGACCGACTCCCGCCCAGCCGCGAGAATCGCGATCCCTGAACCTCGCCCTGCCTCGTGGCTTCGATCCCTCCCCCGCCCAAATCCGCGCGCTGTCTCGCGGTGATTCCCGCGCGCAATGAAGGCGCGAGCGTCGCCGAGGTCGTGGCTGGCGTGCGGCAGGCGCTGGCCTGCGATGTGCTGGTGATCGACGATGCCAGCAGCGACGACACCCGGGCGCGCGCGGCCGAAGCCGGCGCGATCACCCTGCGCCTGCCCCTTGGCCTGGGCGCCTGGGGCGCGACCCAGACCGGGATCCGCTACGCCTTCCGTCACGGTTACGACAGCGTGATCGCGCTCGATGCCGATGGCCAGCACCTGCCCGAGACTCTGCCGACCCTGTTCGCAACCCAGGCCGCGCACGGCGCCGATGTCGTGATCGGTACCTGTGTCGAGCGCCTGAGCCGCGCCAAGCGCGTCGCCTGGTGGTATCTGCGCCTGCTCACGGGCCTCAGGATCGCCGATCTGACCTCGGGCCTGCGTCTCTACGACCGCCGCGCGATCGAGCTGCTGGCCGGTCCGGATGCGAGCCTGCTCGACTATCAGGACATCGGCGTGCTCATGCTGCTGGCCCGCAAGGGCCTGCGCATCGAGGAAACTCCGGTGCCGATGCGTGAACGGCGCGCGGGGCACTCGCGTGTCTTTGCTTCCTGGCCGGTGGTGGCGAGCTACATGGCCCATACCACCGTGCTGTGCCTGTCGCGGCTCGACGCGGGCCGCCGCAGCGCGCGCTCCGTGCGCAGGGCGCAGTCTTCATGCTGACCGGCCAGATCACCTCGGCGATCCTCGGCGCGGCGATCGCGGGGGCGATCCTGTTCCTCGTGCGTCGCGACCACCTGCATGGACCGTATGCGCTGTGGTGGCTCGGCGTCGCCGCGGCCACCTTCGTGCTCGGCGTGTTCCCGCAGGTGGTGGTTTGGATGGGCAATGTCACCGGCATCTTCTATCCGCCGGTGTTGCCGATCATCGTCGCGGTCGCGCTGATCCTGATCCGCCTGCTCAAGCTCGACATCGACCGCTCGCGCCAGGAGCGCCAACTGCGCCGACTGACACAGAAACTGGCGATCCTCGAACAGGAACTCGATCGCCTCGGTGGCAGCCTGCCCGCCGCTTCCAGCGACGACGAACTCGATTGAGCATGGCCGGCGCATGCGCATCCTGCACCTTGGCAAGTATTACGCGCCCGAGCGTGGCGGCATCGAACGACATACACAGGCGCTGGCCGAATACTGCAGCGGGCAGGGCGATGCGGTCGCCACCCTCGTGCATGCGCGACCCGGACAATGGCATTCCACGCGGGAAACGCTCAACGGCGTGACGGTCTACCGCAGCGGCTGTGTGGCCGCGCCGGTGTACACGCCGCTCAGTCCCGCCCTGCCCTGGCAGTTCCTTCGCGCGCTGCGCGAGTTCAAACCCGAACTCCTGCACCTGCACCTGCCCAATCCATCCTGCTTTCTTGCCTTGGTACTGCCTGCTGCGCGCCGTCTGCCGTGGATCGTGCATTGGCATGCCGACGTACCGCCCGATGCGCCCGATTGGCGCCTGCGCCTGGGTTATCGCGTCTATCGCCCGTTCGAACAGGCACTGCTCGCACGCGCACATGCGGTGATCGCGACCTCGCAGGCCTATCTCGATGCGAGCCTCGCACTGACGCCGTGGCGCACCAAGGCCCGGGTCATTCCGCTCGGCATTGCCGCCGCACCCAACGCACACGGAGATCCAGGACGCTGGCCGGCGGGCAATGGTTTGCGTCTGCTCGCAGTCGGTCGACTCAGCCGCTACAAGGGCTTCGACGTGCTCATCGACGCGCTCGCCACACGCAGCGAGGATCGCCTGTTGTTGATCGGCGCGGGTGAATGCGAGGTGCAATTGCGTGCACAAGCGCAGGCGCGCGGATTGTCGGCACGCGTGGCGTTTGCCGGTGATGTCGACGACGCGAGTCTCGCGCAGGCCTATGCGGGCGCCGATGCGTTCGTGCTGCCCTCGCGCGATCGCGGCGAAGCCTTCGGTCTGGTGCTGCTCGAAGCGATGCGCGCCGGGCTGCCCGTGGTTGCGAGCGCAATTCCAGGCTCAGGTGTGACCAGCGTGGTCGTCGATGGAGAAACCGGCGTACTCGTGCCGCCCGACGACGCAGACGCCCTCGCTGCCGCGCTTGCACGCTTCGATGATGGCGGCATGCGTGCACGCTTTGGCACTGCAGGCCGTGCCCGCTGGGCCGAACACTACACGCTCGCCCATTCGGCTGACGCCACGCGCCGCCTCTACGCCGCAGCGCTCGGGGCATCGGCGTCGGCCTGATCGCCCACACAGGATTTGGCTGCACGATCCGGCGTGGTCACCGCAAGCACCAGCAGACTCACGAGCAAGGGCGTGATCTGCAGCAGCAGGCGATTGACCGCCGAATAGCTTTGCGCATAGCGCGCGGCGGTGGTGAACAGGAACAGACCGATCATCACCGCGAAGGGCAAGGCCACGAAAGCCGCCAGACGCCGCGTCATCGGCGAGCTGATCCAATTCCGGAAATTGCCGATCAGCACCGCCGGCAGCACGAACCAGAGCAGGTTCCAGTTCCACTGCGCCCACAAGGCCGCGGCGAGCGCTGCTGCCGAATTGCCGATCTGGTCAAGATCGAAGAAGCGGCCGCTGTCGAGATAGCGCCGCGCCACACCGATCCACGATACCCCCAAGGCGATCGACGCCAGCACCAGTGCGATCAGCACCACAAAGCCGATTGCGAAACGGCGCACCTGCAAGCGCCGCGGCAAGGCACCAAACACGCAGGCGACGCCGAGCAGGATGCTCCAGGCGGCACCTTCGAGCTTGATCATCGGCAGCAGCACGATCGCAATGACGACGAACACGATCTGACGGCGTTCGCCAAGTGACCAGCGCAGCCAGGCATGCACACCGAGCGCAAGCGCTGCGGCAACCCAAAGATCCGCGTAGCCGCCCAGCGCCACGTGTGCGTCGAGCAGCGGCAATGAACCCAACGCGTAGGCGCCTGCGGTCGCAAACAGCGGCCGCACGCCGAGCGCACGCCAATGTCCGTACTGCAAGAGCATGAGCGAGATGCCCAGACCCAGCCAGGCCAAGGCGATCTGCGGCTCGACCCAATGCACGCCCGCGGCAAACCACACCGCAATCCACGACACCAGTTCGGGATAGAGCCAGGCAATGCCGGTGCGCGTGGCCGACTGGCTCTGCGCAATCCAGGTTTCGACCGGCACCGACGGCTCGATATGGCCGGCGAGCACCCAGGCCTTGGCCTTGCTGAGCCAGACCGCCCACGCATCCCACGGCAGGATCGGATGCAGGAGGATGTCGTCAAACAACAGCGCAACGCGCCAACACAGCATTGCCAGCACCAGCGCAATCCAGATCCGATCTGCGGTCGTGGTGCGCCAGAGCATCGGCGCAGCAGCGGCATCGGGCGTGCGGCTTCGCAGCGCCCACGACAGCGCCCACAGCACGCCACCGCCGATCACCGTCGTAATCGCCACGCGCGAAAGCGCCGATCCAAGCTCGTTGCCGGCAAGCGCGCGTACCAGCAGAGCACACACCATTGCGCCGAGGATCCAGCCGCCGCCGAGCGCACACCAGCGCTCACCCGCACGGCGTGGCCAGCCGGACATCGCCACCCATGCACCACTGCCAAGCAGAAGCGTCGCCAGCCACACGGTGAGCACGGTGACGACAGTCATCGCATCGCTCCCAGCACGCGATAGATCGCCAGATGTTCACCTTCTTCGACAGGCTCGGCGGGAAACTGCTGACCACCGAAACCCAGCATGCCGTTGTTGAAGGCTGCGGGCATGTCGTAGCGGACGATGATCGTGCCCGCAGGCAAGCCGCCGGCGGGCGGTGCGACTGCCAGACCGATATTGAGCGGCGCGGCATGGTAGGCGAGGCGAATCGAGACGAATGGCGACAGCGAACCGAGCAGGACATGCCGATCGGGTGGCTCGTCACGCAGGATTTTCTTGAGCTCAAGCGCCGCGGCGGACAGATCACCATCAGCGACATGCTGTTGCCGCTGTGCAAGCGCAATGTTGCCCCACGCGTCCTGATCGGTACGTCGCTTGTAGTCGAGATCGCGCAGCCAGCACAGGTCGAGCGCGAGCCACGCCACGCCGACACCGATCGCGAGCAGGCGCCGCCATGCACGCCCGCGCAAGCCCAGTACCACCCACGCAAGAACCGCCGCCAGCGCGAGCGCGATGGCTGCCACCAGCGGCGGGCGCAAGGGATGCGGCGTGCTGTCACCGATCTCGCTCGGGCCGAGCGCGCTGATCGACACCAGTTGCCAGGGGGTGTGCGCGAACCAGGCACTCAGGAGTGTGTCGACCTGACCGAACCAGGAAGCGCTGCGCAAGGTCGCCGAGCGCAGCGTGAAAGGTCGGAATGCCTGCTGCGGCGGCACCAACTGCGCGACCGGGAATTGGGCAAAGCCGATTTCGGAGATCTCGCCGTGCCAGGCCGCGACACCGGACAGATCGACACTGACGGCTCCGTCGGCCGTTGGTCGCGGCAGCGAGATCGACTCGACGTCCTTGCTGCCGGCGCGGCGAAACACCAGCGACAGTTCGAGCGTGCGCGGGAAATCGTCGAAACGGTAGCTGAGGATGGGAAAGTGCTGCGCATCGAGATCGGGCACCTGCGCAGTCTGCAACGCCGAGAAATCGGCTCCGGCAGCATCGACGCGCAGGTCCTGGCCGTTTGGTTCGGCTTCACCGAACACCTGCTGGAAACGGCTGCCATGGAACACCCGGTGTTCGCCGTGCAACGGCATATTCCACCGCACGCCGGCCACGAGCAGGATCAGGATCAGCCAGACCGCGAGCAGGCTCGCGCCGAAAATCGCGATGCGCATGGGCCGTGACATCAGACCCCCTGCGCTTCGAGCTGGGCGATCTCCGCTGCCGTGAAGCCCGCACGCAAGCGCGCTTCACGGTTGAACGGCCCGCGCAGGCTGCCACGCATGTGGCTATCGATGAGCTCGCGGAATCTTGCCTGCGGCTCGACGCCCGCCTGCGCGCAGCACCAATCGAACCAGCGCGAACCTGCTGCGACATGCGCGACTTCCTCGGCGAGGATCACGTCAAGCACGGCCACGGTGTCGAGATCACCGACGCTGCGCAGGCGCTCGATCATTCCCGGCGTGACATCAAGGCCGCGTGCCTCGAGCACGCGCGGTACCAGCGCCATGCGCGCGAGACAGGAATCGGCAGTGCGTGTTGCCATGTCCCACAAGCCATCGTGGGCATCGAAATCGCCGTAGCGATGGCCCAGCTGCTGCAGACGCGTGGCAATCATCTCGAAATGACGCGCTTCGTCATCGGCGACCCGCACCCAATCAGCGTAGTACCGCTCGGGCATGCCGCGGAATCGATAGACCGCATCCCAGGCGAGATTGATCGCATTGAACTCGATGTGCGCAACCGCGTGCACGAGCGCCGCGCGTCCTTCGACCGAACCCAGACCGCGTTGGGCCAATTCGCGCGGCGCCACCAGACGTGGCCGCTGCGGACGCCCGGGCGCCGCGATCGGCGCAACGGTCGAGGTGTCGCCAAGACCAAGCCGCCCTGCTTCGAAATCGCGCGCAGCCGCATGCGTGAGCGAAAGCTTGGCCGCGATTTCGTCGCAGGCCAGACACGCCGCTGCAGCAGCAAACAAGGATTCCGGCTCGCCCACCATGGCTGTTTCGCAACCTCCCTCAGGCGAACACGGAAGGTTTTCGCCAAAGCTGTTAAGGAACCACACTCACGCGACTCGTTCAACCCCGCATGCGCGAATGCGTGACGGCGTCGCTGATCGCAGCGTGCGCTGCTTCACCGCAGACACATCAACTGACTGCGCGTCGCTTCGCTTTGGCATCGTCAGAACGTGCGAACTCCAGATCGGCAAGATAGGTCGGCTCCACGCCCGTCACGTACTCGCCGGAGAAACACGAGGTATCGAACGCAGCGAGATTCTCGTTGCCATCGCGCACCGCCCAGATCAGATCGTCGAGATCCTGATAGATGAGCTTGTCGGCACCGAGCATGCGCTCGATCTCCTCGACACTGCGGCCATGCGCCACCAGTTCGGCGGTGGCCGGCATGTCGATGCCGTAGATGTTGGGGTAGCGCACCGGCGGCGCCGCCGAAGCAAGGTAGACCTTCTTTGCGCCAGCCTCGCGTGCCATCTGGATGATCTGTTTCGACGTGGTCCCGCGCACGATCGAATCATCGACCAGCAACACGTTCTTGCGCCGAAACTCCAGCCCGATCGGATTGAGCTTGCGGCGCACCGATTTCACGCGTTCGCTCTGGCCCGGCATGATGAAGGTGCGCCCGATGTAACGGTTCTTGACGAAGCCCTCGCGCACCGGCACACCGAGAATCTGCGCCAACGGGCCGGCCGCAGTGCGCGAGGTGTCGGGAATCGGGATTACCGCGTCGATATCGTGATCGGGCATCTCGCGCAGGATCTTCTCACCGAGTTTTTCGCCCATGCGCAGGCGCGCCTTGTACACCGAGACGTCCTCGATCATCGAGTCGGGCCGCGCGAGATAGACGTACTCGAATATGCACGGCGCGTGCAGCGCCGGCTCGGCGCAATGGCGCGCATGCAACTGGCCATCGAGCGTGAGCAAGACTGCCTCGCCCGGTGCGACATCGCGCAGCAGGCGAAAACCGAGGATGTCGAGCGCCACCGATTCGGAAGCGACCGCATATTCCTTGCCGCTGGCGGTGTCGCGTTCGCCGAGCACCAGCGGACGGATGCCGTGACGGTCACGGAACGCGAGCACCCCGTAACCGAGCACCATCGACACCACCGCATAGCCGCCGACGCAGCGCGCGTGGGTGCCGGCGACGGCCTTGAAAATGTGGTCGGGCGTGAGCGTGCGACGGTCCTGGATCTGCAGCTCGTGCGCAAGCACGTTGAGCAGGACTTCGGAATCCGAGTCGGTGTTGACGTGACGACGGTCATCCTCGAACACCTCGCGGCGCAAGGCCTGGGTGTTGATGAGGTTGCCGTTGTGTGCCAGCGCGATGCCGCAAGGCGAATTCACGTACAGCGGCTGCGCCTCGGCCGAGCCTTCCGAGCCGGCGGTCGGATAGCGGCAATGACCGATGCCGACATTGCCGCGCAAGGCCAGCATGCTGTCGTGGTTGAACACGTCGCGCACCAGACCCGCACCCTTGTGCAGGCGCAGACGGTTGCCATCGAGCGTGGCAATGCCGGCGGCGTCCTGACCACGATGTTGGAGCACGGTCAGCGCGTCGTAGAGCGCCGCTGCGACTTCGGATTTGCCGACGATGCCGATGATTCCGCACATGGTGATGACTTCAATGAGTAGAGGGTTGGGGAGCCGGCAGTTGCGGCAGGATCTTGAGCGGGTCGCGCACCAGATTTTCCACCGGATCGAGGTAATGCGCGACCTCCGGCGGCAGGTGCGCGGCCAGCCAGTCCGCACCTCGCTGGAAGGTCGGCAGCAGGCGTGACTCCTGCCACCACGGGTCCTGCCTGAACATCGCGCCGAGCACAAACACGACCAGCACCACCAGCGCGAGGCCACGCACGAGGCCGAACACCATGCCCAGCAGACGATCGCTGCCGGACAAGCCACTGCCGGCGATCAGCTTGCGCAGGATGTAGGCGACGATCGCGCCGACCATCAGCACCGCGATGAAACACAACACATAGGCCAGCATGATGCGCACCGAAGGCGTCGGCACATGCTCGGCGAGCCGCAGCGCCAGCGCCGGGCCGAGCAGCCAGGCGAACCAGAACGCACAGAACCAGATCACCAGCGCCAGCACTTCACTGATCAGGCCACGCCACAGGCCCATCAGCATCGACAGGCCGAGCACGGCGAGGATGGCAATGTCGGCCCAGTTCACGGGCCAACCCGCGACGACACATGGCAAGCGCACTCACGGCCGCTGATGCTTGCCATTGGCTTTGCTTGAATCATCGCGTGGATCCCGGCGAATCGGTCGTTCATTGCGCACTCGCGGCGCATCCCTCGCCTCTTGCTGATCACTGCGTCACGATCATGCCGTCGACTTTGAGCTTGTCCTTGATCGCATCACGCAGCTTTTCCGCCTTGGCCCGCTCGACCTCCGGGCCCGCACGCACGCGCCAAAGCGTGCTGCCGTTGCTGCTGACCTTGTCGACGAAGGTGGCAAATCCGGCGTTGCGAACGCGATCGCGCAGCTTGTTGGCATCCTCGGCACTCTTGAGCGCACCCAGTTGCACCGCGTAGCCACCTGCCTTGTTGGCCGGCAGCGCTGCTGCATCGGCCTTGGCATCCTCGGCGGTCTCGACCACGCTGCCGGGCACGCTCGGCTTGAACTGCTTGATGCGCAGGCGTGTCGCCTCGGCGGCAGCGCGGTCGGCGAACGGCCCCACGCGCACGCGCTCGGCGGGCTTGCCCTGATAGTCGGTCGCTTCCGCATACGCGGCAAAACCGCCCTTCTTGAGCGCCGCGACGAGATCGGCGGCGTTCTTGCCCGTGCTGTAGACGCCCAGATGCACGAAGTAACGGCCATTGGCGGCGATCCCGGCATCGGCGCGCGTTGGCGGCGTCGAGGTATCGGCCGCAGCCTTGGTCGACTCAGGCTTGCTCGTGGCGGCCTTGGTCGGCTCGGGCTTGGGTGGTTCGGACTTGACCGGCTCGGGCTGGGACGCGGCAGCCGGCGGCGCGGTGACTGCCGTGGCATCGGCCGGTTTGGGTGCGGTCGCGGTATCGACGGTGGCAACGCGTTCGCTGCTGGCCGCAGGTGGCGGCGTGACGCTGAGGTCGCGGGTCTGGAACTCGCGCTCGGGCGCCGGCGGAATCGACAGCGTCGTCGTTTCCATCTTGCCCGACTGGCGCGGTCCGCTGCCGGACAGGAACATCGGCACGAAAATCACTGCCAGCGCGATCAGCACGGCGGCGCCGAGCAGACGCTGTTTGAGCGACAGATCCATGGACCATCCGCGATCAGAAAAACCCGGCGATTATACGTGAGCGCGACACACTGCCGGCCAAACGGCGATGAAATCATCGCTCTCGTCGCTCAATCCGTCGTCGCGCCCAGATGGCTGAACGCCGCCGCCGCGACGAAGAACGAACCGAAGGCGATGATTCGATCGCCGGGCCGCGCCGCCGCGATCGCGGCGTCGAGTGCTTGCGCGACACCAGGCCAGCCACTCATGGCGGCGCCCGCGCCCCCGGTCGACACACGTGCCTGCAGCGCCGCGAGCGACAGACCCCGCGGCGAATCGGCGTCGAGCGCGGCAAGGAACCACTGCGCGATGTGCCGATCGAGAGCTGCCGCGATACCGCCCACGTCCTTGTCACCGAGCGCGCCGAAGACCGCGAAATTCCGGCCCGCGACCGGGTTCGCTTCAAGCCATTGCGCCAGTGCGCGCGCGGCCTGCGGGTTGTGCGCGACATCGACGAACACTTCGGGATCGCCCGCGATGCGCTGCAGGCGTGCGGCCGCACGGGCATGGCACACGCCTTGCGCGATCGCAGTCTCATCCCAACCGCCGCGTCGGCGCAGCGCGTGCACCACCGCGATTGCCGTTGCCGCGTTGGCGATTTGCACCGGCGCCGCGAGTTCAGGCAAGGACAGTTCGAGTCGCGCCGTGCCGCAATGCCAGCACCAGCGTTCGTCGTCTCTTTGCCAGTGGTAATCGCGCCCGGCCACGAGGCCGAGCGCACCGATTTCGCTCAAGGAGTCGAGCAAGCCTGCTGGCGAATCGAGGCTGCCGACAATTGCCGGGCGGCCACGGCGGAAGATGCCGGCCTTTTCGCGACCGATGCTGTCGCGATCACTGCCCAGCCACTCCTGATGATCCAGATCGACGGTCGTCACCACCGCCGCATCGGCATCGATGAGGTTGACGGCATCGAGGCGGCCACCCAGTCCGACTTCGAGCACGGCGACATCCAGTTGCGCCTGCGCGAACAGCCACAGCGCGGCGAGCGTGCCGAACTCGAAATAGGTCAGCGCGATGTTTTCGCGCACCTGTTCGATGCGCTCGAATGCCTCGATCCATCTCGCATCGGCAAGATCGACGCCGGCAATGCGCGCGCGCTCGTTGTAGCGCAACAGATGCGGCGAGGTGTAGGCGCCCACCCGTTTGCCGGCTGCGGCGTAGATGGCTTCAAGGAAGGCCACGGTCGAGCCCTTGCCATTGGTGCCGCCAACCGTGATCACCAGTGGCGCAGGCGACGGCGCTCCCAGTCTGCGCCACACTTCGCGCACGCGCTCCAGCCCGAGCGCGATTGCCTGCGGATGCATGCGCTGCTGGTATTCGAGCCACTCGGCCAGAGTGCGCGGCGTTGACGATGACATGGGTGGAATCGCCGTGCGCTCACAGCCGCAAGGTGCGCCGCGGCTTCCACGGCAACTTGCCAAGCCAGTAAAGAATCAGCAGGAAGCCGAAGGCCAGACCGCCCAGATGGGCGAAGTGTGCAACACCCGCCTGCGTGCCGGTGACGCCGAGCACGAGTTCGAGGATGCCGTACAGCACGACGAACAAGCGCGCAGGAATCGGGATCGCAAAGTAGAGCAGGATGCGGTGATGCGGATACAGCAGACCGTAAGCGAGCAGCAGACCGAACACGCCGCCCGAAGCGCCCAACGTTGGAAAGTAACCACTCGGAAAGAAATGCATCACGACCAGTTGCGTCAGCGCCGCGCCGATCACGCACACGAAGTAATACAGCGCGAACGGCCTTGCCTCGAACGCCTCCTCGACCGGCCCGCCGAACATCCACAGCGCCAACATGTTGAACAGGATGTGCGACATGCCGCCATGCAGGAAGGCATAGGTGACCAGTTGCCACAACTCGAAACCGGCCACGTCGCTGTAAGGCGATGGCCCCAGCGGCCACAGCGCGAACGGGATCGTCAGCGGATACGGCGGCTGCGAATCGTGCAGCGCCATCTGCAGCAGAAACACCAGGATGTTGGCGATGAGCAGCGCGCGAGTGACGGGCGGCGTGCGGATGGGCATGCGGGTGATCGAAGGCAAAGAGCCGGTATTGTGACCCTTTTGCATGGATCGCCGCAAAGACCATCCAGCCATTCGCCACGCTCGCCCGGCAAGCGCGGTGCACCTTGAGCAACACATGCTCGTCACCCTGATCGAGGGGCCGGCAGTCAGCTTGAGCATCGACGCGGATCAGATCGAGCAGGCGCTCATCAACCTGATCCGCAATGCAGTCGATGCGGTGGCGTTGAGCGGCCATGTCAGTCTGGGCTGGCGCCTGGACGGCTCCTGGCTGCAGATCGAGATCGTCGATGACGGCCCCGGCTTGCCGCCCAGCAGCAAGCTGTTCGTGCCCTTCTTCACCACCAAGCCCGGCGGTTCGGGCATCGGGTTGGTACTCACGCGCCAGATCATCGAACAGCACGGCGGCACCCTTAGCCTGCAGAATCGCAGCGATTCACACGGCTGCATTGCCTGCATCCGCCTGCCCCTGACTTGATCAGATCGCCTCGTCGAAGCCATCGACGAACACGCGGTCGATCACCGTGATCGAGCCACGCATGCCGCTGGTGAGGTCACCGTGTTGCTCACAGTAGTAGCCGATCGTGCCAAGGCGATTGAACTGCCGCGACACCTGCCAGAGCTGCGCGCTGGGTGCGCCGTGCAGGTTGCAGTCGAGCGCGCAGATGAAGCTGTCGTCGTCGGCGCGGACGTTGTGCAGGCCGCCACCATTGACGAAGCGCACGATGTCACCCTGATGGATCGTGAGCTGCGCTGGCGTGAAGGTCATGTCGTCGTTGGCCGTGACGACATGCACCGTCGCCTGTGCAGCACCTGCGCCAAACAATCCGGCACACATCAGGACCGCATGGCACGATCGGTTCGCAGCGCGCATGGCTCAACCCAGAAAACGCAAGTTCGCAGTGGGGAAATTGCCGAGGTTGGGCAACAGATCGGCGATACCACCCGCGCTCACGCCGAACCATGCCGCCAGCGTTGCCACATACTGGTCCGTCGAGGTGGTCGGGATGATCGCGCCATAGCCGGTGTCATCGGGATTGCTCGTGCCCGGATTGTCCTCGTCGTAGGCAGCCAGCGAAGGCATCGTGCCGTAGAAGCGTCCGCCACGCACCGCACCGCCAACCACGAAATGATGTCCGCCCCAGCCATGGTCGGTGCCGCTGCCGTTGACCGCGAGCGAACGGCCGAAGTCCGAAGCGGTGAACGTCGTGACGCCGCTCTCCACGCCCAGTTCGACCGTTGCTGCATGAAACGCTGCAATTGCCTGCGACATCTCCTGCAGGTTCGAGGCATGATCGATGAGCTGGGTGCTGTGCGAGTCGTAGCCGCCGACCGAGGCATAGAACACCTGCCGGCTCATGCCCAGCGAGGCACGCACCTTGATCATCAGCGCGATCGCCGCAAGCTGGTTGCCCAGATCGGTGTCGGGGAATGGCGTAGTCAGGCGCACGCCATTCAGGGCCGCATTGATCAGGGCCGCGTTCGCAATCGCACGATTGGACGTATCGGCATAGGCGCGCTCGAGCACATTCGCCTGCGTGCCCGCGGCGCGCAAGGCATCGTAGGCAGCCAGACGTCCGGGATCGGCGGGTAACATCCACGAATCGGGGCCATCGCCGCGAAAACTCATGCCCGGCACGCTGAAGAACGGGATCGGATCACCATTCTCGTCGACGCCACCGGCCGCCTCCGCGGCCGCGTTCCATGAATCGAGCGCGTACTGATTGACGATGCTGCCGCGCTGAAAGCGATTGGATCCGGCCAGCGTAATGCTCATCGGCAAGGCGCCTGCATTGCTGCTGTAGAGCATGTCGGCAACACGCCCGCCCCAGCCATCGGCGCTGGCATCGTCTGGGCGCGCGGTCTGCCACTGGTTGCTCTGATCGTCGTGCGAATACAGCTGCGGCGGCTTGGGTACGAGATCGTTCTGGTATTGCGCCTGCGTGATCGGCTGAATCAAGGTGCCGACATTGGCGACGATGGCAGCCTTGCCACTGTTGAACAGACCGCGCAATCCGGCGTTGCCACCTGAAATCTGTCCCAGCGATGGATGCATGCCGTAGGCGCCGCCATCACTGGGCGGACCGCCCGGCAGGCCGCCACCAACTGGCAAGGGCGTCAACGCATTGGCGAGCAGATCGCCTTGTGGCAGCGCCAGGCCCGCGCGGGTCGCGGAATAGATCGGGTAGTGCGTGGCATCGTGCGGTGCGAGCGTGTTGAACGCGTCATTGCCACCGCCGAGGAAGATGCAGACCAGCGCCTTGTAGTCTCCGAACGATGCGCGCGTCGAAGCTGCGGCTGCAGCGATCAGGCGCAGATTGCCCAGCGCCGAGAATGCGCTGACGCCGCCGAGGGCGGCGCAGATGCTGCGGCGAAGAAACTGGCGACGATTGACGTGCATGGTGCACTCCTTGGCGCGGCCGTGACGACGGCAGGCGCGCAGCTCATTTCTGGATCGAGTATTCGGGCGAAGTGAGGATCAGGTACAGCGCCTCGTGAACGCGGGCGAGACCCAGATTGTCGTAGTCAGCCGGCAGCATCTGGTTCAGGCGCGTCACCAACACCTCACGCATGAACGGCGACATCTGCCCGCTCATCAGCAGCAGGTTGTAGCGATCGATCAATCCCGCAGGATTGCCTTCGGCGATGACTGCATCGGCATCCTGATCCATCAGCAGCACACCCGGATCGTCGGTGCCCCAGCAAGACTGGTTGTTGGTGTGGTTGCAGAAGACTTCCCAGAACAGCATGTTGGCAAGGCTGGTGGTGGTCGTGTCGGTGAGAATCTGGAACTCCGGACCCACCAGACCGGCTGCGCGCATCTCGCCCGATGGCGCAAAGTCGGGCTTGAAGAAATTGAACACCGTCGGCGACTGCAGCGGCGACTGGCCGATCATGTCGACCAGCGGCGGCCAGGTGTTGAGGCTGCGGATGCGGTTGTTGCGAACCGCGTTGCCGGCCGGTGTACGCGCATGCAGCGCACGCCAGATCTGGGTGAGCTTGAGCAAGGGTTCGCGCAACTTGCCGTAGGTGGCGTAGCGCTGCCAATGGCCGGCGCGCGCCTCGGGGTCGAGCAGGATCGCGCGTACCACCGCGCGCAGGTTGCCGCGCACGTGCGCGCTGCTGCCATCGTCATTGAACACCTGGGCCACGCGCTGCACGTACGCCGGTGAAGGATTGCTGGTGACCAGACGCTGGATCAGCTGCTTGCCGATGAAAGGCCCGACGTTGGGATGATGGAAAATGTTGTCGAGCGCCTGCGTCAACTCGGCCTGCGCTGCGCCGGGCGGCAACACGCCACCGGCCAGCGCCACGCCCGGATAGTCGAGCAACTGCTTGCTCGCGGTGTTGTCATGCCAGACCTCGACCGGCTGCATCGGCAACTGCCATTCGGGATCTTCGGCCTCGCTCGGACCGCACCAGAAATACTGATCCTCGTTGTCGGGGTTGTGACAGCACAGCGGCACGCCATCCTGATACTCGACGCTGCAACCGAAGGAATTGAAGTTCCAGCCCGTGAACACCGCCGCGAAGCCGCGCACCGAGGCCTGGTCATAGGTCGGAATCGGCTGCCCGCCCAAGAGTTTGGGCGTGCCATCCAGATTGAGCTGCACCAGCCCGATCGAGAACAGCTGATTGATCTCGCGCGCATAGTTCTCGTCGGGATGGATGTTGGCGTCGGCATTGGCCTTCTGGTTCTGGATCGAACTCAGGAACACGCCCATCGCCGGATGCTTGGTGACGTCTTCAAGCAGGCTGCGGTAATTGCCGAAGGCATCATCGACCAGCATGTCGTAGTAGCTCGCCAACGCCCACGGCTGCCCAGCCAGCGTGCCGTTGCTGTTGGAGACGACGAAGATCTCGCTGAGCGCAAAGGCCACGCGCTGGCGCAACTGATCGGTCGGCACGGCACCGCTGCGACTGGGGTCAGGCCGGCCCAGGGCATTGATTGCCCAGATTTCCGAACGCGTGCCGGTCCATTCGGCAACCACGTTGCAGTACTCGTCATCAACCGGACAGGACAGTTGCATGACCCAATCCAGATACGGCGCCTGCAGCGAAGCCGGTCTGGCGAATTGCTCGTTGAGCCAGCCGTCGTAGCCGACCACGCGCAAATGCGCGATTTCGGCATCGGTCGCGCCGAAGCTCGCCTGCGTGAGAAAGCGCGCCGCATCCGCATCGCTGGTCGGACTCCCGGACAGTGCCTCGAAACCACTGCGAAAGACCTGATCCGGGAAATGGCTCTGCGCCCGAACCGGGCTCATGCCGCCCAAGCTGCCTGCCGCCAGGATTGCCGTGCACCACATTGCCGCAATACGCATCGCTGGCCTCCCGATTCGCCGAGCGTTGGGAGATCCTACGGCAATGCGCTGATCGCTGGAACGCCAAGACTCACGTTTTCTGCGTTCGTGCGCGTGGATTCCTGTGACCGGCTCCGCAACTTCGCGAAGACGCCGACTTGGCCGGGGGCGCCCACAACAGGCGATCCAGATCGTGATCCCAACCGTACACATCGAGATCGACACGGCCATTGCGCACCAGCACCCCCTCGGCGGCGAGCTTGCGCACCTGCTCCCGGAATTCGCGACTGCCGGATGGAAAGGCGATGCGCCCACCCGCGCGCAGCACCCGCTGCCACGGCAGACCTTCGCTTTGCGGCTGGCCCAGCACCCGCCCGACCAGCCGCGCGCGACCGGGCAAGCCCGCGCGGCGAGCCACTTCACCGTAGCTGGCGACGTGTCCCGGCGGAATTGCGCCGATCACCGCGCGAATCGCCGCGTGGGCCGCTTCGGCATTGTCGCGCGCTGACTTCATCGGGCGTCCACGCTAGCATACGCGGCCAATGCCAAGCGGAGTTCCGGCGTGCAGAGTTTCGAGCAAATCCGATCCCATCTCGGTGCGGCGTACACGCTAAAGACCAATGACCCCTACCTCATAAGCTTCGATCTCACCTTGAGTGAGCGACGCCATCAGGGCATCTATCTGACCGAACTGGAAGCTGAAGGCGACCAGCGCGTGGTGCGTATTTCCACACCGCTTGGGCCGCTCACCGGAATCGATGCGACGCGCTGTCTGCGCTTCAACTGGGAACAGCGGCTGGGCTACCTCGCAGTAAGCGACCTCGAAGGATCGCCCTATTTGCATCTGTGCGAGAACCGTCCCTACGGCCAATTCGATCACCTCGAACTGGATCGCCTGATCGCCGAGATTGGCGCGCTCGGCGACCACCTCGAACACGCGATCTCCAACGGTGGTGACCTGTTCTAGGACGGCGTGCTCAAACGGGCAACCCGAGCGCGCGTGCGGCGCGCACCAGTGACCACGCCACGATGGCAGTCACGGGCAAGGTGAGGATCCAGGCCCAGACCATGCGCTCGACGATGGTCCAGCGGATCGCGTTGAACCGCTTGGCCACGCCCACGCCGAGAATCGCCGACGAGATGTTGTGCGTGGTCGACACCGGCAGGCCGAAATGCGAAGAAACCATGATCACCGATGCCGCTGCGCTCTCCGCAGCAAAGCCGTTGATCGGGTGCAGCTTGACCATCTTGTGGCCCAGCGTCTTGATGATGCGCCAGCCGCCGGCTGCGGTACCGGCCGCCATCACCAGCGCGCAAAGAATCTTGATCCACATTGCAATTTCGAACTTGTGCCCGGTGGTCTCGTGGATGCGCAGAAAATCCAGCCACGCCGGCAAATCGTCAAACGTGCCTGCGGTGGTCGCGCCGGCCAGCGCGAGCGCGATGATGCCCATGGTCTTCTGCGCATCGTTCATGCCGTGCGAGAGCCCCATCACCGCGGCTGATCCCAATTGCGCCTTGCCAAACACCGCGTTCACGAACGGCGTGCGCCCGAGGCGATGCAGCCAACCCTTGCGCGAGCCGAGAAATTCGATCAGCGAGAACAGCACGCCCATCAGCAGCAGGCCGAGGATGAAGCCCGCCAGCGGCGAGGTCACCATCGGCACCACCACCTTTGGGATCACGCCCTTCTCGCCCCACCAGTGGCTGCCGCCCTGCGCCCAGATGATCGCGTTCCAATTGTTGCTGGCCGCCGCAAAGGCCGCGCCGCACAGACCACCGACCAAGGCGTGCGAAGAACTCGAGGGCAGACCCCACCACCAGGTGATGAGGTTCCAGATCACCGCGCCGAGCAACGCGCAGATCAGCACGATCGGCGTGACCGTGACCAGTTGGGTATCGATGAGTCCTGCTGCGATGGTCTTGGCCACCGCGGTACCCATCAACGCCCCGATCAAATTGGTCGAGGCCGCGAGCAGCACCGCCTGGCCCGGGCTGAGCACCTTGGTCGCCACCACCGTGGCGATCGAGTTGGCGGTGTCGTGAAAACCGTTGATGTACTCGAACGCGAGCGCGATGAGGACGACCAGCAGGACGAGCGTCAGGGCCATGGGCGAGGCTCGCGTCGGGTCAGGAATTCTTGAGCACGATCTGGAATACGACGTTGCCGGCATCGCGGCAGCGGTCGATGGCCTTCTCCAGCAACTCGAACAGGTCCTTGAGCAGGAGCACGCGCAATGGCTCGTGGCGACCGCCGTACAAGTCGCGGTACAGCTCGATCATGAGCCGATCGGCCTCGTTCTCGATCGCCTGCAGGCGATCGTTGAGCAGGCGCATCGCACTCACGTTCATGCCCTTGCGCAACTGGAACACCATGTCGCGAATCACGCCGGCGGCGGTTTCCAGCAGGGCCGCGCGCGAGGCGAAATCGATGTCGGCAAGTCGCTCGGCGGCAAGCGAATAGCGTTCGGCGAACTTGGCGATCGACTTGGTGATCTTGTTGAGCGCGGCGGCCAGCGCTTCGATGTCTTCGCGCTCGAGCGCGGTGACGAAGGTGTTGACCAGCTCGCGGTTGATCTCGGCGGTGAGATCCTTCTCGCGCTTGCGCGCGTGCATGAACTCGGCGAGCGTCGGCGTCTGCTGCGGCGTCTCGAACATGTGCACGAGCGCACTGGCCGCATCACGCGCCGCTTCGGCGCTGGCCTCGAGCAGGCCGTAGAACTTGTCGCCCTTGCCGAAAATCGTCTGCAACGAAAACATGCATGCTCCAGAGATGGATGGTGGCAACCCGCACAAGGCTGCAAGGCTTGAACGGGCACGCTCGGATCGGGCATGCGCCGTCCACCGCACTCGATGTGAGCCAATCTTTCCGATCGATGAGCGCGCCGGACCCGAGGTCCGTCGGCCGCGCGCATTCTAGCAGCCCACCGACCCGCATCTGCCTACGGGCGCGCTGGCACCTTCGCGCAAAGTCGGCGACATCCCGTCAAATCAATGACCTGCAGCCTTCCTGGCGTGATCACGTCCGAACGTCAATGGCCCGCCCTTGCGCCAGCCGAGCCGCGCCTGGCCGAACCCCGCGTGCGTCGGCGCAGTTGTTACACTCGGGAACACCTCGCAACCGGGATTGGGCCAGCTGCACCCCTGCATGATCATCGAAATCCTCTTCGTCATCGTGCTGGCCCTCGCCAATGGCTTCTTCGCACTCAGCGAAATGGCGCTGATGACCGCGCGACAGAGCCGCCTCAAGCAATTGGCGCGCGACAGTCGCCGCGCGCAGATCGCACTCGAACTCACGCGCCAGCCCGAGGACTTCCTCGCCACCGTGCAGGTCTTCATCACCCTGCTGCAGATCAGCGCGGGCGCAGCGCTGGGCGCACGCATCGGCGACCACATTGGCCGCGCGCTCGATGTACTCGACCTGCCGGGCCTGGATCCCTATGCCTTGGGCATCGGCGTCGCCTTCTCGATCGCCGGCATCACCTTCCTCAACATGCTGCTCGGCGAACTGGCGCCCAAGCGCATCGCCATCACCGACCCGGAGCGCTTTGCCATCGGCGTGGCAGTACCGATGCGCGCGATGACCTGGCTCGCGCGCCCGTTCGCCTTCGTGCTGATCCACGTCACCCATCTGCTGTTGCGGCTGCTGCGCATGGATGGTGCCCACCGTGCGCGCGTGAGCGAAGAGGAAATTCGCCTGCTGGTGGCGGAAAGCGCCGATCAGGGCGTGATCGACAGCGACGAGCGCAACATGGTCAATCGCGTGCTGCGTCTGGGCGACCGCAGTGTCGAAAGCCTGATGACGCCGCGCCCGCGCATTGCCTGGCTCGATGCCACCGCGACCATGGCGGAAAATCTCGCCCTGATGCGCGAGCGGCCGTTCTCGCGCTATCCGGTCTATCGCGGCGACGAGCGCGAGGTGCTCGGCGTGCTCGAGGTCAAGCGTGCGATCGGGCGCATCAAGGAACCTGCGAGCAGCGATTTGCTGACCCGCTTGCGCGCGCCGCTGTACGTGCCGGGCACGCTGCGCGCGCTCGACCTGCTCGAAGAATTTCGCGACGGCGAAACCACGCTGGCACTGGTGGTGGACGAATATGGCGACATCATCGGCCTGGCCACCCTCAATGACCTGCTCGGCGCCGTGGTCGGACGCGCGGCCACCTCCACCGCGCGCCGGCATGCGCAGCCAATCCGCCAGCGCGCCGACGGCAGTTGGCTGGTCGACGGCAGCCTCGGCGTCGATGATCTGCGCGAATTGCTGATGCTCGCGCGGCTGCCCGGCGAGGACGATCACGACTTCAACACCGCCGCGGGCATGATGATGGCGCGCTGGGGCCGCATTCCACAGGAAGGCGAGCACTTCGATGCCTCGGGTTATCGCTTCGAGGTCGTCGATCTGGATGGTGCCCGCATCGACAAGATCCTCATCGCCCTACGCCCCTGAAGCGTGCCGCGCGATCTGTGCGCGCTCAGTTTTCGCCCGCCCTTCCCAGCTGCGCGCCCGCGAGCCGGGCCATGCGCATCGCATCGGCGCAGATGCCATGCAGCACACGCACTTCACGTTGATCGAGTTCGGCGCGCAGGAAAACGCGGCGCAGGCGCTGCAGAATCATCTCGGGCGAGCGCCCCTTGTGGAAATCGATCGCATCGAGCGTACGCGCGAGATGCTCGAACAGGGCATCGAGCTGGGCGGCATCGGCCGGCAGGTCGCGGGATGCGGTCAGCGTGGGCGCCCCCGCACGCGCCAGCCAAGCCTCGCGGATTTCCCAGGCAACCACTTGCACGGCCTGGGCGAGATTGAGCGAACCGTAGTCCGGGTCGGTCGGTATCGTGATCGCGGCATGGCAGTGCTGGATTTCCTCGTTGCTCAGACCCGATTGCTCGTTGCCGAACAGCAGCGCCACCTGCTGACCTGCAAGACTCGCCTCGAGCACACGCTGCGCAGCCGCGCGAGGATCGAGCTCATCGAGTTCGACACCGCGCCGCCGTGCAGTCGCTCCGAGCACGAGATGGCAATCGGCGAGTGCCGGCGCGAGGCTCGCATGTACCTGCGCCCGTTCCAGCACCTCGGCCGCACCGGCCGCGAGTGCCGTGGCCTGCTCATGGGGGAAGATCTGCGGCGAAACCAGCACGAGGCGCCGCAAGCCCATCGTGCGCAAGGCGCGTGCCGCCGAGCCGATGTTGCCCGGATGCGAGGTGTTGGCGAGCACGCAACGGATGCGCGCCAAGGCGTCGGCGACGGACGTCATCGAATCTCCCGAGGTCATTGCGGCAATCGTCGCGTTTGGTGCTGGCGGTGCGATCTGCTAGGCTCGCGCGCCGTCGCGGTCGATCCGCGCCACGTTCTTTTCCACTTCGTCCAGCCTACGAACATGCCCAGACCCGCCGTCAACGTGGCGGTGCGCGCCGCGCGCGCCGCCGGCCAGATCATCCTGCGCTACATGAATCGCCTGGACAGTCTGGAAGTGATCGAGAAGCAGCGGCACGACTACGTTTCCGAAGTCGACAAGCTCGCCGAAGCCGAAATCATACGCGAACTGCGCCGCGCCTATCCGCGCGATGCGATCCTCGGCGAGGAATCCGGCCAGATCGGCAAGTCGCGCAATGTCTGGACCATCGATCCGCTCGACGGCACCCACAACTACCTGCGCGGTTTCCCGCATTTCTGCGTCTCGATCGCCTTGGTCGAAGCGGGCGAACCCGTGGTCGGCGTGATCTACGATCCGCTGCGCGATGAACTGTTCACCGCCAGCAAGGGCGATGGCGCCTTCCTAAACGACCGTCGCATGCGCGTGGGCAAGCGCGAATCGCTCGCCGGTGCCCTGCTCATCACCGGATTTCCCTATCGCCAGCGCCGTCATCTGGATGCGCAACTGGCAATGACGCGCGTGCTGCTGGAAACGGCCGAGGACATCCGCCGCACCGGTTCGGCGGCGCTCGACCTGGCCTATGTCGCGGCCGGCCGCGCCGATGGCTATTTCGAGACCGGACTGTATGCCTGGGACATGGCGGCCGGTTGCCTGCTCGTGCGCGAAGCCGGTGGTCGCTACTGCGATTTCACCGGGCGTGACGGCATCCCGACCTCGGGCAACCTCGTCGCCGGCAATGTCGCGGTCGCCAACGCCTTGGTCAAGACGATCGCGCCGCAGCTCACGCCCGCGCTCGCGCTGTGATCGCGCACGGGCGCCACACGGGCTGCCTGACTCCCTGAATCCCTGCGACCACTCGCTGGACGGCTGACCGTTTGCGCGCCTGCGGCCGCATCGGCATCGGCCGTCGCACGGATTGGGTGCAATCATCGAAGCAGAAAAAAAGCCCGGCTTGCGCCGGGCTTTTTCGTACTGCTTTGCGATACGTCCGTGCTTACGGGTTCTCGACCTTCAGCTCGGTGCGGCGGTTGCGCGCACGGCCTTCCTTGGTCGAATTGCTGTCGATCGGGTTCGACTCGCCGAAGCCCTTGACCGCGGTGATGCGGTCGGCGCTCACGCCATGCGAGGTCAGGTACTCGGACACGATCTGCGCACGACGCTCGGACAGGCCCTGGTTGTACTCTTCGGTACCGATCGAGTCGGTGTAGCCGTCGAGTTCGACCTTGATCTGCGGGTAGCGGTTGAGGGCATCGATCGCCTGATCGAGGATTGCGATCGAGTCGGCAGTCGGCACGGCCAGCGTCGGCTCGATGTTGCTCTCACCCTTCTTCGGACGGTCGAACTTGAAGTTCACGCCGCGCAGGTCGATGACGACCTTCTGCAGGCAACCATCCGGACCGACGATGGTGCCGGCCGGCGTATCCGCGCAGCGGTCATCGCAGTTGTTGACGCCATCATGGTCGTCATCGAGCGAGTGGCAATCGGGGGCCGGCGGGGTGACCGCAGGCTGCGCCGGCGGCGGTGCAGCGTGTTCGCCGAAGCTGTAGACCAAGCCAACGCTGAGGATCGCGTCGATGTAACCCTTCTTGTGGGTCGGATGGAACGCCACGCCACCGAAGCCGATCGGCAGTGCGTCGGAGGTTGCACCGCGGGTGTTGTCATCGCGGTCATAACGGGCAGCGAGTTCGCCGCGCAGGGCGAGACGCTCGGACATGTTGTACTGAACGCCGCCGCCGATGGTGGCCATCGGATCCCAGCCGTTCGCATTGGTCGTCACGCGACCATAGGGAGGATAGGCGCTGAGGCTGCCCGAGTAGGCGGTATGGCGCTGGGCGCCAACGCCGGCCATCACGTACGGACGCCACTGCGAGCCTTCGTCACCGAAGAACCAGCGTGCGCTCACGCCGAAGGTGACGCTTTCCCACTCGTGGCCAGGGCGCCAGGAGCTGTTCTTGAAGCTGGCATTGTTGATGCCGTATTCGAAATCGACGGCAAGGTTCGGGTTGACCCACACGCCCGCGCCGAAGCCGGCCCACACCGAAGTGTCGGTATCGCGGTTGCTGTCGGGGATCGCCGCACCGATGCGCGGGGCGATGTACCAGTTGCCCAGATCCTGGGCCTGGGCCACGGCACCACCACCGAGCAGTGACAGGGCAATGAGCGCACTAAGGGCATTACGTTTCATGCTGGAGGACTCCTCTCTCGTTATTGATCCGGACGCCAGCCCTCATCGCTGGACGCAGGTCACTCGGGTACTTGCTTGGGCAGTATACGCCAGAACGACAGCTGAAAAACAATCGTTTAACATTTTTCCACCCGTACGACCGGCCACATTCTAGTGTCGACCGACTTTCCACGGCACCCTGATGTGAGGATCTCGTTAAGGCACCGCTTAGCATTCGTCTGAGCGGCGACGCAAGTCCTTACGCGCCAAACAGGTCCAAAAACCGCTGGATCGGCATCACATCGAGCCGTTGCGGGTCCCGGCTGAGCGCAATCACGGTGCGCGCCTGACGTGCCGGCAGATGCGATTCGACTGCCCCCGCAAACTTGTCGAGCAGGCGCGGAATGCCCTCGCCCCGGCGCTCGCGATGTCCGATCGGATAGTCGATCGTCACCTTTTGCGTGGCGGTACCGTCCTTGAAGAACACCTGCACCGCATTGCCGATGTAGCGCTTTTCGGGATCGAAGTACTCATGCGTGAAACGCGGATCCTCACGCACCGATGTCCTTGCGCGCAGCGCATCGATGCGCGGATCGGCGGCGACCTCATCACTGTAGTCCGCTGCGGTGAGCCGACCGAAGATCAGCGGCACCGCCACCATGTACTGGATGCAGTGATCGCGATCGGCGTAGTTGGCGAGCGGCCCGGTCTTGTCGATGATGCGTGCACCCGCTTCCTGCGTCTGGATCTCGATGCGGTCGATCTCCGCGATCCTGCCGGCGACCTGCGCATGCAGCACCATCGCGCATTCCACCGCGGTTTGGGCGTGGAACTCGGCCGGGTAGCTGATCTTGAACAGGATGTTTTCCATCACGTAGCTGCCCAGCGGCCGCTCGAACTCGAAGGGTCGGCCGCCAAAGGCCACATCGTAAAAACCCCAGGTGCGTGCGCTCAGCGCCGAGGGATAGCCCTCGCAGCCCTTGAGCGCATTGAGCGCATGGATCACCGCACGCCGGCAGGCATCCCCGGCGGCCCAGCTCTTGCGCGGGCCGGTGTTGGGCGCATGGCGATAGGCGCGCAGCACGCCGTTGTCGAGCCAGCTGTTGGAGATGGCATTGACGATGTCGTCGACATCGCCACCGAGCATGCGCGTGGCGACCGCCGTCGATGCCAGGCGCACGAGGATCACGTGATCGAGTCCGACGCGATTGAAACTGTTGCGCAGCGCGTAGCAGCCCTGGATTTCGTGCGCCTTGATCGCCCAACCCAGCACGTCACGTACGGTCAGCGGCGCCGCGCCCTCGCGCGCGGCCTTGCGCGAAAGATAGTCCGCCACGGCGAGAATCGTGCCGAGATTGTCCGAGGGATGACCCCACTCGGCGGCCAGCCAGGTGTCGTTGAAATCGAGCCAGCGGATCTGCACGCCGATGTTGTAGGCCGCCTGCGCCGGATCGAGCTGCCAGCTCGTGCCAGGCACGCGCGCGCCATCAGGCAACACCGCCCCGGGAACCAGCGGCCCCAGATGCTTCACGCATTCAGGGAACTTCATCGCGAGCATCGCGCAGGCGAGTGAGTCGAGCAGGACGTAGCGCGCGGTCTGCCAGGCTTCGTCCGAATCAATCACCTGGTCGGCGACATAACGCGCGATCTCGACCATTGGTGCATCGGGCTGGGGACGCAGGGCAGAGCGCAGGTCGGCTTGCGACATGATCTTCTCCACGCGGAAACGCGAACACACGGCGTGCAGCCTACATCCACGCTCCACGCGCTGCAGGTGCAACGTCGCTCAGGCGCGGTGGTAGGGATGACCGGCAAGAATCGTCGTCGCGCGATAGAGCTGCTCGACCGCCAGCAGGCGCACCAGCATGTGCGGCAAGGTCAAGGGTCCGAGCGACCAACGTTGGTCGGCACGCGCGAGCACCGGCGCGGCATGGCCATCTGGGCCACCGATCAGGAAGGCCAGATCGCGCCCGCTCATGCGCCACTGCGCGAGTTGCGCGGCCAGTTGCTCGCTCGACCACGGCTTGCCGCCACCATCGAGCGCGACCACGTGGCAATCGCGGCCGAGTGCGGCGAGCACGGCAATACCTTCATCGCTGCGCGCACGTTCGTCGTCGCGGCCCTTGCCGCGCGCACCGAGCGGAATCTCGACGAGTTCGAGCGGCAGTTCGCGCGACAGCCGCTTGCGATATTCGGCGACTCCTTCGGCCACCCACGCTGGCATGCGCTCACCGACCGAAATCAGGCTGGCCTTCATGCTGTGCGTACCATCGTCGTGACTGTGACGAGCTCAACGCTGAAGTCCGCGGCCAGCTCAGTCGGTGGCCGAGAACTCGCTGTCGGGGCCGATGCTCCACAGGCGTTCGAGGCCGTAGAACTCACGCGTGCGCGGCAACATCACGTGGACGATCACGTCGCCCAGATCGACCAGCACCCATTCGGCTTCGCGCTGGCCTTCGACGCCGATCGGCGGATTGCCGGCCTGCTTGGCCTTGCGCACGACTTCGTCCGCAATCGACTTGACGTGGCGCGAGGAGGTGCCACTGGCCACCACCAGGAGATCGGCGACCGAACTCTTGCCGCGCACGTCGACCTCGCTGATGTTCTGCGCCTTGAGATCCTCGAGCGCGTCCAGCACGAGCTTGCGCAGGCGTGCAAAGGCATCGAGCACCTTGGCCACTTTCGGCTTGGCCACGCGCCTTGCCGGGCCTGCCTGGGCCAGCGACTTTGCACTGCCCCGGGAGGAGCCTGACGCCGGCCTTGCGCTCGTGCTGCGAGCCTTGGCTGGCGCCTTCTTCGCAACCTTGGATGCAGTCGTCCTGCTCGCGCTTGTTCGGGTGGCTGGGCTCTTTGCCGCGGCGGCCTTCCTGGCAGGCGCCTTCGTCGTGCTGGCGGCTTTGCTGCGCGTTGCGGGGGCCTTGGCGGCCTTGGGGGTTCCGGCCTTGCGCGGGCGGGCGCGTGTTTCCGAAGTAGCCAAGCGGGAGCAACCTCTCGATAGCGGGCGCGCCGGTACTGGCGCATGGCCAGTATAGGCCGAATTTCCTGCTGTCGATGCCGGCCACACCCGGCACGGCGGGAGCCACGCGGCATGCTATAAGCGCGCCCATGCACGCCGAGGAGACAACCGCCCTGCTGCTTGACCGCGCGCGCGGCGGCGATGCAACCGCACGCGATCGGCTGGCTGCGCGCTACCTGCCGATCCTGCGCCGCTGGGCCCATGGCCGGCTGCCGTCCTCGACCCGTGATCTCACCGACACCGACGATCTTGTTCAGGTGACGCTCTTTCGCGTGTTGGATCAGATCGGGAAGTTCGAGTACGGCGGCGCAGGCAGCTTCCTTGCCTACCTGCGCAGTGCCCTGCTCAACCTCCTGCGCAACGAGATCCGTCGCGTTGCGCGGCACGGCAAAAGTGTTGGTTTGGACGAGAACCTCGCCGAGGACGATACGGCTTCACCGCTGGAACTGGCGATCGGGCGCGAGCGCCTGGAACGCTACGAAGCCGCGCTCGAGGCGTTGCCGCAGCGCGCCCGCGAGCTGGTCATCATGCGCCTGGAGTTCGACATGACTTACGACGACATCGCCAGCGAATTGCGGTCAACGCCCGATGCGGTGCGCATGGCGATCAAGCGCGCGGTCGAATCGCTCGCACTCACCTTGGGAGAGCGCGCATGAGTGCGTCCGATCCCGTGCGCGAACTGGTCGAGCAGCTGGTGGAAGGCAAGCCGATCCAGTGGGACCGCGCACCCGTCGATGATCTGGCCCTGCTCGATGCCGTGCACCTGCTCGATCAGGTGCGCGGCACCTACCGTCGCATCGGCGACGCCAAGGAGCCGGCAACGCAGGTGCTGTTCCGGTGGGGATCGCTGTCGGCACTGGAAAAGGTCGGCAGCGGCGCCAGCGCCGAGGTATGGCGCGCATGGGATCCAGGCCTGGCAACCCAGGTCGCGCTCAAGCTGCTGCGACCGGAAGCTGCCGCCGCGGGCCTGCGCAGCGAGGAGTTCCTGCGCGAAGGCCGCCTGCTGGCGAAGCTCTCCCATCGCAACGTGTTGCGCGTCCATGGCGCAGCCGTGCATGACGGCCGCCCCGGCCTGTGGAACGAGTGGATCGAAGGCCGCACGCTCGAACAGCAGGTCGGCAGCGACGGTCCGCTCGCCGGCGCGGAGGCCGCGCATGTCGGTCTGGAACTGTGTGCCGCGCTCGCTGCGATTCACGCCGCCGGGCTCGTGCATGGCGACGTCAAGGCCAGCAACGTGCTGCGCGCGCGCGGTGGCCGCATCGTGCTGGTCGATCTCGGCGCAGCCGGTACGCCCGAAACACTGCGTGCTTCGCTGCGGACCCAGGCCACGCCCGCCTATCTTTCACCGCAGGCACGCGATGGTGCGGCGCGCTCTGCGGCTGACGATCTCTATGCCCTGGGCGTGTTGTTGCATTACCTGCTGACCGGTGCATATCCATCGAACGAACGCACGGACCTGCGCGCCCGACTGCCCGATCTGGACCCGCGCATCGCCGGGGTCGTCGAACGCGCACTGAGCGCCGATCCCGCGCAGCGTCTTGCCGATGCGCACTCGTTTGCCGATGCGCTGCGTGCCAGCCTCGGCAGCGTGCCGGCGCCAGCGCGCATGCGCCTTGCCTGGTTCGCCGCCGCAGCCGCCGCAGTGATTGCGCTTGGCGTGTGGGCAAGTTGGCCAGCGCCGCCGGAAACCGCATGGGCGCCGCAGGCGGCACTCGTCCGCCACGATCAGGCGGGTATCGCGCTGCGCGATGGGGACGCACTCGCCCTGGGAGACCGTCTCGACCTCAAGCTCACAAGTGATCGGCCGACCTGGGTTTACCTCCTCAACGAAGACGCGGCCGGCAGCTTCCACGTGTTGTTCCCGTTGGCAGGCTTGCCGCATGCCAATCCGCTGCCGCGCGGCCAGACCATGCTGCCGGGCGAACAGGCAGGTCGCACGCTCTCCTGGCAGGTGTCGAGCGCAGGCGGACGTGAGGAATTCGTGCTCGTGCTTGCCAATGCTCCCTTGCACGGGTTCGAGCAGCGACTGGCCGGATTTGCCACCGCATCGATCGAGGCACCACAACGCGGCGTTGCGCAGGTCGGCTCCGCGCCACTGGCCAATGTGTCCCTGCGCGGTCGCCATCTCAGTGCCCTGCTCGATGAATTCGCCGGTGAGCTTGGCGACCGGCGGCGCGTCCAGGTCGTCGCCTACCGCTTCGACGCGCCGGCAAGCCAGTAATTGGCACGAGGCCATCCTCCGGCGCGGCATGACAATGACCGCACGGCAAGTGCCGCCCGCAGATGCGTCCGGGTACCGGCAATGCCGCCAGGATCGCCTTGCCCTAGACTCCAGCCCGGGGAGGGCCGATGGACGCACGATACTTGCGCGCGTTGGGGTGGCTGGCAGCGCTGATCTTCACGCCGGCGGCGGCGCAAGGCGTGCCCGATCCACTGGCCGAGGACCTTGCCCGCGGCGCCTGCAGCGCGGCCGCAGCCAAGGCCGAACAGGCACAGGTCCGCGCACGCGGTGATGCGGCACTGGCCGACGCATTGGCCCTGCGCACACGTGTCGCCCTCGCCTGCCAGCGACCCAATACGCCCGGCCTCGACGAATGGCTCACTCGCGAACGCGCGCTGCGCGCGCGCGCCAACGGCGCGGACTCCGCCACCGTCGCCAGAGTCGACCTCGATGGCGCGCACCTGGAGCAATTGCGCAATCACGCCGACGCAGCGCTGGCCGCTGCCACGGCGCTCGACGAACGCGCGACGCGCCTGCGCTGGCCGGATGCGTTGCGCGGGCGCATCGCCGCGCGCATCGCCTCGATCCAGAACCAGAGGGCCGCGACCGACGCCGCACTCGACAGCAGCGCGCGCGCGATCGCCCTTGCCCGCGCGGCCGGAGACGATGCGACCCTGGTGCTGGCCCTGCAGGAGCGTGGGCGCGCACTGATCGGTGCGGGTCGGGAGCCCGAAGCGGTCAGCGCGATGGCGGATGCCACGCACATCGCCCAGCGCCATTTCGGCGCCCGCAGCGCGCAATACGCCCATGCCCTGCGCTACCACGGCCAGGCCGCGCGCATGGTCGGCGACTACGGCACCGCCATCGAGCGGCTCGAACAGGCGTTGGCAATCCAGCGCGCACTGGCCGAGACCGACCAGCGCCTGATTGCGACGGTCTGGTACAACCTCGGCCAGACACGCAAACAGGCGGGCGACATCGACGGCGCCGCGAAGGCTTACCAGTCCGCGCTCGATGCCGCCGCCCGCGACCCGGATCCGGTCCGGCCGACCCGTGCGGTGGTGCTGCATTCGCTGGCCAATCTCGAACGCGAACGCGGCAATCGCGCGCGTGCGATCGAGTTGTATGCGCAGGTACGCCCGCAGTTCGAGAAATTCTACGGAGCCGATTCGCCGACGCTTGCCACGTTGCTCAACAACTACGGCGAAGCCGAGGCGCACAGCGGCAACTTCGCGGATGCCGCCAGGCTGTACGGACAGGCGCTCGCGATCGCGCGCCGGCGCGGCAGCACCGATCCGGGCGACTACCTGCCGCTGGCCAATCTCGCCATGCTGCAGATCTGGCAAAAACGCTACCCCGAAGCCGAGGCCGGCTTTCGCCAGGCGCTGGTGCACATGAAGTCGGCCAGTGTCGGCAGCGAAGGCAGCGCACTGTTCCCGGGCATGGGATTGGCGGCGAGTCTGTGGGGGCAACAGCGCATGGACGAAGCGCTTGATGCCGCACTGGACGCCGAACACACCCGTCAGGCAGCGCTGCGCCTGGCCGCCAGCCATCTCGGCGAAGGTCAGTCAGTCGACCTGCAGGAATACCAGGAACCCAGTCTGGACCTGGTGATCGCCATCGCCGCCGCGAGCGGCAAGCCCGCACACCTCGAACGCGCCTGGCTGGCAAGCATGGCCGCGCGCGATGCACTGACTTCGATCCAGGCCCAGCGTCTGGCTGCGGCACGCAAGGCCGGCGACACGCAGGCAGGCAAGCTGTGGAACGATTGGCGCAGCGCCAGCGCGGATTTGGCGCGCATCCAACTGGGCCAGGTCGATCCAGACGGACTCGATCAGGCACAAGCAAGGCTCGAACGTGTCGAACGCGCGCTCGCCCTCGCCACTCCCCTGGGCAGCGCGCTGGCGACGCGCACGCCCAGCTTCGCCGAAATCCGCAAGGCGCTTCCGGCCAGTGAGTCGCTGTTGCTGTTCGCGACCACGCGTCTGCGCGCACCCAGCGACTTCGCCAGGGATGCAGCCGACGGGCGCAGTCCCGATGTGTGGGCCTTCCTGCTGCCCAAGCCCGGCGCGCGCGTGCATGCGCTGCGGCTGGGCACGCTGGACGGGATCACGCAAACGAGCGATGCCTGGCTTGCGTCTCTGGCCGATCGCGACGTCGCGCTCGCCACCGTGGACGAGCGTGGCGCGAAACTGGGCAAGCTCCTCTGGCAGCCGCTGCGGGCCGCGGGCGCTGGCCAGCACTGGCTGCTCGTTCCGACTGATTCCTTGTACCGCCTGCCCTGGGGCGCGCTGCCCGATCCCCGCTGCACGACAGCGCAGGCAGGCAAGGCTTCGTGCCATCTGGTCGAGAGCGGCTTTCGCGCCCACATCCTCAACCACGAGCGCGAACTGCTCGCGCCGGCCCCGCCGCGCGATGCGCCGCACCTGCTCGCGCTCGCCGACCCGAGCCTGTCACCACTCGCGCTGCCGTCGGCCGCACGGCATTGTGCGCAGGGTCTGGTCGCCCTGCCCGCGGCGCGCAGCGAAAGCACCGATCTCGACCACTACTGGCGCACGCAGCTTGGCCCCAAGGCAAGCTCGACCCTGCTGGTCGGCGCCGACGCCACCGAAGCCAGACTGCGCATCGCGGCCGGCAGCGCGAATATCCTGCACTTCGGCACTCACGGCATCGCCCTGGGCAGCGACTGCGACAGCGCCGGCGACGCGCTTGCCATGCGCGGTGCATCGCTGACTGCCGATGCACCGATTGCCGTCAGAAACCCGGGACTGGCACCCGTCGCCCTCCTGCTGGCCGCAGGCAGCGCCGGCAACGTCGACGACGATGGCCTGCTGAGCGCCGAGGAAATCGCCGCGCTCGACCTCCATGGCACGCAGTTGGCGGTGCTGGCCGCCTGCTCCACTGCCAGCGGCCGGACACGTCGTTACGAAGGACCGTTCGGACTCGCCCGCGCATTTCGCCTCGCCGGCGTGCGCACCACGGTCACCAGCCTCTGGCCGGTCGATGATGCGGCCACCGCGCAATGGTCGCGCGAGTTCTACCGCGCCCGCTACAAGCGCGATCTCGGCACCGCCGACGCCCTGGCGAGCGCGCAACGCGCCGTGCTCGCCGCGCGTCGCGCGCGTGGCGAGTCGATCCATCCCTACTACTGGGCAGCTTTCACCGCCAGCGGCGACTGGCGCTGAACCACTGGCAGGCTCGTGATGATGTCCGATCCGGCCCGGACCGCAGCGTGATGTTCGCTTCGGTACCGCGGCGGTGTTCATCCGCTCGAACCCCCCAACGAGCCTCGCCATGCGCACATCCCTGCTCCCGACACGCCCGCTCGGCATCGCGCTCCTGCTGGTCGCCGCGCCGGTCGCCGCAACCGATTTCTGTGTGCAGAACGACAGCCAGTTCGCCAGCGCGCTGACGCTGTCGGAAATCTTGCCTGGGCCGAACCGCATCCTGCTCGGTGCGGGCAAGACGTTCCAAATCGCCGGAACCCGACTCGATGCCAATGGCTTTGACGCATTCAATCCCTCTGGTGCGTTCACGATCAAGGGCGGCCACAACACCGACTGCTCGGCGAACGCCACGCAAGATGCCGCCGCGAGCGTGCTCGACGGAAGCGGCGCGGGAACCGGCTTGAACTACCTGGATGTCAATGCCGGCGAATTCTCCATCAGTACGCTGACCCTGACCCATTTGCCCAAGCCGCTGAACATCAAAGGCGGCGGCGACCACGTGCGCTTGCGCTGGCAGCACGTGCGCACGATCGACTCGGCTTGCGTGCGATTCCAGTTTTACGATGGTGACGATCGCGTTGCGCGAATCGAAAACAGTCTGTTCGCGCATATCGCCGGGGACAGCGACCTTTGCACCAGCGCGCTCTACATCGCCGACCTGGCGGACGACAGTGATGCGCTGCAACTGAGCCTCGTCAACAACACGGTCAGCGCCAACACGCGTGCCGGCGCGACGCTGTACGCCCCGACGGCAATCTCGCACCTGTCCAACAACATCCTGTACGGCAACAGCAGCGGCTTCGTCGACCTCGACAACACCGACGCGCCGACGATCGCGATCGACAACATCGTCGGCACGCACGCAGGCGAATACTTCACCGGCTCGACCGGCAATTCGAACGCAAACCCGTTATTCGTTTCGGCTACCGATTTCAGTTTGAAAACGACCTCGCCCGCGCGAGAGAGCGGCACGTCAGCCGTGCCCTACGGCTTGTCTGCCCATGACATCGAAGGCGGTGACCGCGTCGTGGGCAGCGTGGTCGACCGGGGCGCCTACGAGGCCGACAGCAGCGGTGCAGCCGTCTTGCTCGTCACCAATGTCAACGATTCGGGTGCAGGCTCGCTGCGCGCGGCGATCGCCGATGCCAACGCGAACCCGGCGTTCAACATCATCGGTTTCAGCGTTCCCGGCGCCTGCCCACGCACGATCGCGCTGAACAGCGATTTGCCGGCAATCACCGATGGCGTATCCATTCGCGGTTACACCCAACCGGGATCGAGCCCGAACAGAAATTCTCTGGGCAACAACGCAACGATTTGCGTCGAATTGATCGAGGCTGCCGGCCACGCTGTCGCGAACGGCCTGCACTTCACGCCGGCAGCCGATGACGATTCGATGGACGTGTCTGGCCTGGCCATCGGCGGCTTCAACACCGGCATCTACATCGACAAGAACAGCACGGGCAGCGGCTCCAACTATTCGATCCGCGGCAACTTCATCGGCTTGGCCGCCAACGGCAGCACCTCGCGCCCAAACAGCTCTGCGGGAATCAGCGTGCGCGGCCGCGTCTACGGCACGATAGGTGGCGACGCGGCCGAACAGCGCAACGTAATCGCCGGCGGCCTCGCCGGCGTGAAGATTGCCGCCGAACAGACCAATTACGTCGTCAACAATTTCGTCGGCACCAGTGCGGGCGGCACGATGGCACGTCCCAACGTATTCGGCGTTGTCCTGATGTCGCCCCTCAACCAGGTGCGCGACAACGTGGTCTCGGGCAATACCGGCATCGGCATCCTGGTCACGGGCGAGGACGCAGCCATGAATACCATTGCCGACAATCGCATTGGACTGAAGAGCTTCGCGATCTGCGCACCACCACCATGCACGCCCGACTGGGCCCTGGGCAACGGCAATCTTGGCATCAGCATCGTCGGCGGCGCCTATGACACCCTGATTCAAGGCAACTCCGTCGCTTACAACGGCAGCGGCGGCAGCGGCGCCGGAGTCCGCATCGACGAAACCGGAACGACTGGAAACCGGGTCAGCGCGAATTCGATCTACGACAACAGCGGTCTGGGCATCGACGTCGGCGCAGCCGGCGTCAGCGGCAATGACAACGACGCCACGACACCGGCCGGAACGCCCAATCGCGGCATCAACTATCCCGTGCTCGGCCAGGCGCGCGGCGGCGAACGCAATGGCAATGTGAACGGCCATCTGCAAAGCACCAATGGCATCTATCGCATCGAGTTCTACGCCAGCGACGCGCCGGACGAAGCCGGCAACGGCGAGGGGCGCTACTACCTCGGCAGCGGCGCAGTGACGATCACGAACGCGACGCCGACCAGCAACGGCACGGTCGATTTCGATCTGCCGATGGGATGGAACAGAAGCCTCGTCGGCAAGGCCATCACGGCGCTCGCCATCGATCAGGATGGCAACACTTCGGAGTTCAGCGGCGCCGCGACCTACACCCTCGAGGATTTGATCTTCGCCGACGGCTTCGATCCAGCGATTCCCTGAAACCCACCCTGCGCGCGTGGCGCAATGGTTCGCGACAACTGGAGGCATGCATGTACCGATTCGTTTTCGCCCTGCTCGCCGGCATCGCCTTGGGGCTGACTGGCGCACCGAAATTCGCCCGCGCAAACATCTGGATCGTCACCAACACCCTCGCCAACGGCCCGGGCAGTCTCGCCCAAGCCATCACCGACGCGAACGCGAATCCGGGTGCCGACATCATCGGCTTCAACATCAGTGGCACCTGTCCGCGCACGATCGCGCTCGGCGACGCCACGCCGCTGCCGGCGATCATCGATTCGCTATCGATCCGCGGCTACACCCAGCCCGGCGCAAGCGCGAACAGCAGCGAGTTCGGCGACAACGCGACGATCTGCATCCAGTTGCGCACGATCAGCGGCGACACGGTGCAAAACGGCCTGCGCTTCGCGCCGAGCGACACGGCAGCGAGCTTCGACGTGTCCGGTCTGTCGATCGGCGGCTTCAACGACGGCATCCGCATTGAAGGCGGCAACTACACCATCGCCGGGAATTTCATCGGCCTCGACGCCGACGGCGTCACTCAGCGCACGAACAGCTACAGCGGCATACGCGTCGAAGCGAGCAACAGCTATTTTGCAAGCACCCGGATGATCGGCGGCAGCGATCCCGCGCAGCGCAACGTGATTTCGGAAAACGGCACGGGCGTGGCGCTGTACGGCGGCGCGGGCAACCTCGTGCGCAACAACTTCATCGGCACCACGCGCAGCGGCAATGCGGCTGCCGGCAATGGCAACGGCATTTACGCGGCGAGCCTGTCGAACGACATCCGCGACAATGTGGTTTCCGGCAACAGCGGCACCGCGATCCGCATCGAAGGCAACAACGCCGCAGCCAACACCGTCGCCGACAACAAGATCGGCGTCAGGGGGTTCACGGCGTGTTTCCCGCCACCGTGCCCACCAGGCACCGAAAACCTCGGCAACATGGGCGACGGTGTGCGCATCGCCGCCGGCGCCGCCGGCAACAACGTGGCGAGCAACACGATCGCCTGGAACGACGGCGACGGTATTTCGCTGCCCGATGCCGGCGCATTGAACTGGCTGCAAGCCAACTCGATGCACGACAACAGCGGCTTGGGCATCGATCTCGGCGTCGATGGCGTGGATGCCATCGACAACGACGCCACCGCACCGGCGGGCGCGCCAAACCGGCTGCTGAATTACCCGTTCCTCGACAGCGCCGGCGGCGGCGAATTGGGCGGCACCGTGAATGGCCTGCTGCAAAGCACCAACGGCCACTACACGATCGAGTTCTATGCCGACACGCTGCTCGACCCGAGCCTGCATGGCGAGGGCCGCGATTACCTGGGCTACGGCGAAGTCGACATCGCCAACGCGACAGCCGGCAACAACGGGTTCGTCCTGTTCCACTTGGCGATCGTCAACAGCGCCAGCCTCGTCGGCCGCCACATCAGCGCGCTCGCGCGCGATGCCAACGGCAATACCTCCGAGTTCAGCGAAGGACGCACCTACATGCTGATTGACTCTATCTTCGCCGACGGCTTCGACCCGTAACGCACCGCCCGGGAGCCCAGGCCATGCGCACCATTTCCTATTCCCTTCTCGGTCTCGTCGCGCTGTTCGCCACGCGCGTGGATGCGGCCACGATCATCGTGCATGCCGGCGACCAGTTGCCCAATGGCACCTGCTCGCTGGCCAACGCCATCGAGGCGGCCAACACGAACTTCAGCGTCGGCGGCTGTCCGGCCGGCTCGCCGGGCGAGGACACCATCCGCTTCGATCCCACGCTCACTTCGATCACGTTCTCGCAGCCCATCTCCGGCACGGTCGACGCGCTGCGCGTCACCGAGGCGCTGGTCATCGACGGTAGCGATGCCGGCGGCGTGCTACTGCAACGCTCGACTGCGCTCGACGACAGCACGCCGTTCCGCCTGATCCAGGTGTTCACCCCGACCCAGCCCGTGACGCAGGGACCGGCGTTGAGGCTGGTGGCGATTCGTTTCGCGAACGGGCTGACCACGGGCTTTTCCGGCGACACCAGCAACGGCGGATGCCTGCTGATCCACGGCAGCCTGTCGATGCAGGGCGTATCGTTCACCGGCTGCCGCGCGAACGGGCTAACCGGCAGCGGCGGTGCGGTCGCGCAGATCGGCAACGGCGATCACACCTTGCCGACACTGCACGTCGCCGGCTGCACCTTCGAGGCGAACGAAATCTATGCCGGATCCGGCGGCGCGCTGTATGCCGAGAGCCCGGACGTCGATGTAATTGACAGCACGTTCCGCAACAATCTGGCCGGCAGTGGCGGCGTCATTGGCCAAGGCGGCGGCTTGTCCGTGCATGGCGACGTCGCCGGCATGGGCACGCGCATCGAGCGCAGCACGTTCTCCGGCAATCGCGCGATGCAGGGCGGCGGCGGTCTGTTGGTGCCGGCGCCGGCGTTGTTGCGCAACATCACCGTGTCGAACAACAGCACCAGCGTGGGCAGCGGCGGCGGCATCCTGCTTGACGGCGCCGAAACCGACGGCCTGCCGGGCCACCCCGCCGACATCACGATCGAGAACAGCACGATCGCGGACAACAGCGCCGGCGACGGTGCAGGCGTGACCGGCGGCGCGTTCGCCGGCGGCATCTACTACGCGGCGCCATCGACTCAGAGCGGCGCATTTCCACTGCAACTCGACAGCGTGCTGCTCGCTGGTAACACTGCCCGCTACAACGACGAGATCACGCCGCGCGACATCGGCGCGCAGTTCACGATCGGCATCGCCGGGACCAACAACCTGTCGCGCGCCCTCGGAACGGGCGGCAGCAATTCCAATGTGTACTTCGACTTTGCGCCGGCCACCTGCGAACCGCAGCTCGCGCCGCTCACCGCCAACGGCGGTCCGACCGCGACGCGCGCGCTGCTACCTGGATCGTGCGCGATCGACGCCGGCGCAAATCCCGACGGCCTCACCACCGATCAGCGTGGCAGCGGGTACCCGCGTGTGCTCGGCAGCGCCGCCGACATCGGCGCGTTCGAGGGCAGCAGCGACGTCATCTTCGCCGACGGCTTCGATTGATCGACACGGCGCGGCGCCGACAGCGGCCATCACGCTACCGGGCGGAAAATCCCGCTCGGTGCGCTACACTAGGCCGCCTTTCCTGTGCGGCACGACCGCCCCAGCGCATGTCGGACGCCGAACGCGAAACCCCCATGGAAACCCCGCCTTTCAGCGCGCTTGGCCTGCCGCAGCCGCTGCTTGCCGCGCTGGCCGATGTCGGCTACGAGACGCCCTCGCCGATCCAGGCCGCGACAATCCCGCCCCTGCTCGAAGGCCGCGACGTGCTCGGTCAGGCACAGACCGGCACCGGCAAGACCGCCGCGTTTGCGTTGCCGATCCTGGCCCGGCTCGATCTCACCAAGTCCGCGCCGCAGGCGCTGGTGCTCGCGCCCACGCGCGAACTGGCGATCCAGGTGGCCGAGGCCTTCCAGCGCTACGCCACCCACCTGCCCGGTTTTCGCGTGCTGCCGATCTACGGCGGGCAGGCCTACGGCCCGCAGCTCGGCGGTCTCAAGCGCGGCGCGCATGTCGTGGTGGGCACGCCCGGGCGCGTGATCGATCACCTGGAACGTGGCTCGCTCGATCTTTCCAAGCTCGACACCCTCGTCCTCGATGAAGCCGACGAAATGCTGCGCATGGGCTTCATCGACGATGTCGAGAAGGTGCTGCAGAAGACTCCGGAATCGCGCCGCATCGCGCTGTTCTCGGCGACCATGCCGGCGCCGATCCGGCGCATCGCGCGCGAACACCTGCGCGAGCCGGTCGAGATCGCGATCAAGGCCAAGACCACCACCGCCGCCAACATCCGCCAGCGCTACTGGTACGTGAGCGGCATGCACAAGCTCGACGCGCTCACGCGCATACTCGAAGTGGAACCCTTCGAGGCGATGATCGTGTTTGCGCGCACCAAGCAGATGACCGAGGAACTGGCCGAAAAGCTCCAGGCGCGCGGTTTCGACGCCGCCGCGATCAACGGCGACATCGTGCAGGCGCAGCGCGAGCGCCTGATCCAGCAGCTCAAGGACGGCAAGCTCGACATCCTCGTCGCCACCGATGTCGCCGCGCGCGGGCTCGATGTCGAGCGCATCAGTCACGTGCTCAATTACGACATCCCCACCGACACCGAAGCCTACGTGCACCGCATCGGCCGCACCGGCCGCGCCGGGCGCACGGGCGATGCGATCGTGTTCGTCGCCCCGCGCGAGAAACGCATGCTGCAGGCGATCGAGCGCGCCACGCGCCAGCCGATCGCGGAGATGCAATTGCCCAGCGTGGAAGCGGTCAACGACCAGCGCGTGAGCCGCTTCAAGCAGCGCATCGCCGACGCGTTGTCATCGGCCGACCTGGGTCTGTTCCGCCCACTCATCGAGCAATTCGAACAGGAACGCAACGTGCCCGCGATCGAAATCGCGGCGGCACTGGCGAGACTGGTGCAGGGCGATCGCCCCTTGCTCATGCAACCGCCCTCGCGCAGCGAACGCATCGCAGCGCCGGAGCGACCGGCACGCGAACGTGCCCCGCGCGAATACGAGCGTGCAACGCCGCGCGAGAAGCCATTCGCCGAACGCGCGCCGCGCCCAGCGCGCGAGTACGAGTCTGCAGCCCCGCGAGAGAAGCCATTCGCTGAACGATCCGCGCCGCGAGTTCGGCCCACCGCCGAATCGCAAGCGCCTGCGTTTGCACCCGCGCATGCGCCGGCTGCCGCCACATTGCACGACGAAGGCGCCGGTCGCACGCAGACGCGGCCACCGCGTTCGCACCATCGCGAGGAAGAAGAAAGTCGGCCGCGCGAGCGCCGTGCGCGCGAAGAACACCGCGAACGCGCGCCCCACGTGCCCGACGAGGGTCTGGAAACCTTCCGCATCGAAGTCGGTCACGACCACGGCGTCAAACCCGGCAACATCGTCGGCGCGATCGCCAACGAAGCGGGCCTCGACAGCAAGTACATCGGCCGCGTCGACATCCAGAGCGACCACAGCTTCGTCGACCTGCCATCGGGCATGCCCGCGGAAATATTCAAACATCTGAAGAAGGTATGGGTGTCGGGTCAGCAGTTGCGCATCACGCGCGGCGGCGAAACGCCCGAGTTCGGCAAGCCGCGCACGCCCAAGGGTCCCCCGCAGGTCCGGGGCGGCAAACCCGGTGGCTTCGACCGACCCAAGCGACCCGCGCCGCACAAGGGCGGAAAGCATGGAAGAGATTGAAACACGGAGCACACGAAGAACACGAAGAACACGAAAGTGATGCAGCGCCAGCAAAAGATGAAGAAGAAATGCTCTTGATCTTCCTTCGTATTGCTCTTGATCTTCCTTCGTATTGCTCTTGATCTTCCTTCGTGTTCTTCGTGTTCTTCGTGTTTCAGGCTTTGGCCTTGTTCATTGAACGACCCGCGCCGCGCAAGGGCGAAAAGCATGGAAGAGATTGAAACACGGAGCACACGAAGAACACGAAGAACACGAAAGTGATGCAGCGCCAGCAAAAGATGAAGAAGAAATGCTCTTGATCTTCCTTCGTATTGCTCTTGATCTTCCTTCGTATTGCTCTTGATCTTCCTTCGTGTTCTTCGTGTTCTTCGTGTTTCAGGCTTTGGCCTTGTTCATTGAACGACCCGCGCCGCGCAAGGGCGAAAAGCATGGAAGAGATTGAAACACGGAGCACACGAAGAACACGAAGAACACGAAAGTGATGCAGCGCCAGCAAAAGATGAAGAAGAAATGCTCTTGATCTTCCTTCGTATTGCTCTTGATCTTCCTTCGTGTTCTTCGTGTTCTTCGTGTTTCAGGCTTTGGCCTTGTTCATTGAACGACCCGCGCCGCGCAAGGGCGGAAAGCATGGAAGAGATTGAAACACGGAGCACACGAAGAACACGAAGACCACGAAAGTGAAGCAGTGCCAGCAGAAGATGAAGTAGAAGAAATGCTCTTGATCTTCCTTCGTGTTGCTCTTGATCTTCCTCCGTGTTCTTCGTGTTCTTCGTGTTTCAGGCTTTGGCCTTGTTCACTAAGCGACCCGCGCCGCGCAAGGGCGGAAAGCATGGAAGAGATTGAAACACGGAGCACACGGAGAACACGAAGACCACGAAAGTGAAGCAGTGCCAGCAGAAGATGAAGAAGAAGTGCTTTTGATCTTCCTTCGTGTTCTTCGTGTTTCAGGCTTTGGCCTTGTTCATCGATCCGGCGCGGCTTGGGGCGTTCCAGTCTCAGGTCTTGCTCATGCCGTCGGGCGCAGGTGTCGGGCAGCGGCTTGATCGGCGTGGCCCTGAATCAGGCTTGCATGCTTCGATACGGTGCAAGCAGCGTCGGATCGGCAAACAGCGCGTCGGGCACCAGCCAGCGGGGTTCGTGGCCTTGCGCGAGCAGGGTGCGGATCCGCGTCGCCGAGATCTCCAGCGAGGTGACTTCGATCGTCAGCACGCGACCGGCAGGTGACTGGCGCAACTGCGTCGCGTCGCGCGCGCGGCGCGAGGCGATCCTGGTACGCAATTCGGTCGGCAACACACCGCCATGGCCGGGGCGCGTGAGCACGCCGATGTGGGCGTGGGCAAAGAGTTCTGCCCAGCGATGCCAGCTCGGCAGCCCCGCGAACGCATCGGCGCCGATCAGCAGCACCAGCGGACGCGCTTCACCGATCTCGGCGCGAATTTCGATGAGGGTGTCGATCGTGTAAGAAGGCCCCTCGCGCTGCAGTTCGCGCGCATCGAGCGTGAGTCGCTGCTGCCCGCGCAGCGCGGCTTGTACCAGGGCGACGCGCTGCTGCGCGCTTGCGACTGGTTGCTCACGATGCGGCGGCACATGGGCCGGCAGGATGCGCACGTCGGCGTCCAGCTGTTCGGCGGCTTCCCAGGCCACGCGCAGGTGCGCGTTGTGGATCGGATCGAAGGTGCCGCCGAACAGCGCCAGCGGACGGTTCTCGCTCACGCGAGCAGACCCTGCGCGCGACGCGGCGCGGCGATCGCGGCGATGAGGCGCTCGAACTCGCGCCAGGCATCGCCTTCGCCACGGCCCTTGGCGATGCGATCGATCTGGCCGGCCTGCACCAGACAGCGCTCCCAATGCGCGCCATCGCCGCTTTTGAGCGCGCGCCGAAACAGGCCCTCGCGCGCAGCGGGCCAGATGCGCTCGCCGCGCAATGCGGATTCCGGATTGGCTGTGGCGCCCACGCGCGCAAGCACACGCAACTGGGTCAGGATCCAGCCGAGCATGGGAATGAGCTCCTCGCCCTCCTCGCGCAGGCCGCTGACGATGCGCAGCGCGCGCGTCGCATCGCCCGCGAGTGCGGCATCGGCCAAGCGAAACACGTCGTAGCGCGCATCATCGGCAACGCTCGCTTCGAGCGCCGCGACATCCAGCGTGCCGCCTGCATGCAGCAAGGCGAGTTTGTCGATTTCCTGCGCGACCGCGAGCAGGTTGCCTTCGAGCCGATCAGCCAGCAGTTCGATCGCATCCGCTTCGATCGCAAGACCTCGCGCTGCCGCGCGCGCACCGATCCAGGCCGGCAGTTCCTCGCGCTTGAGCGGCCACACCGGCACGAACACGCCGGCGCGTTCGATCGCGTTCGACCATGCGCCTTCGTGCTTGCCGCTCCAATCGTTGGCACTGACCATGAGCACGGTGTCAGGTGGCGGCGCGGCGCAGAACTCGATCAGCGCGGCCACACCTTCCTTGCCCGGTTTGCCGCTGGGCAGACGCAGGTCGATGAGCTTGCGGCTCGCAAACAGCGACAGCGACTGACCCGCGTCGACGAGGCGATGCCAGTCGAAACTGGCTTCGACATCGAGCACCTCGCGTTCGAGATAGCCCAGCGCCTTGGCGCGTGCGCGCAGCGCATCGGCGGCCTCGATCACCAGCAGGTGCTCGGCGCCAGCGAGGAGATACGCAGGCTTGAGCTCGCCTGCGGCAAGCTGTTTGTGGAAAGCGGCGAGCTTGGTGGCCATCGCGCGTGGAAGCCTTCTGCGCGCTCAGTGTTCGCCGTGGCCGAGCACCTGCAGGCGGCGCAGGATCGTCGCCACCATGTCGCGCTGCAGTTCCTCGCGCAGCAGATCGGTTTCGGCCGACACACCCAAGGCCTGACTGGCATCGAAGGTGAAGTCGCGGCTGAGTTCGATCGTCTGCTTGGGCAAGAGCGCGGTGCCCGCGGCGTCATTGACCTCGAACTCGACGCGATAACGCATCGCGTATTCGGTCGCGCGCGCGTTGCCGCCGACCGAAAGTACTTCGGTATTGAGCGCATTGGTGCTGATCTTGAGCGTCGCCACGCCCGACCCGGCCTGCGCGACGAGCTGCGCGCCCGAACGCGGCAGCGCCTTGGCCAGACCGCGCGCCAGTTCGCTGGAGCCATCGGCAATCTCGATGTGCACGCGCTGCATGCTCGCCGGCAGGCTCGCTTCCTTGCGCAGATGGAAACCACAACCCGCGAGGACGGCGGCGAACAGGAAGGGCAACAGGCGATGCAGGATCATGCGGGTTCCCGGCGGCTCGGGCTGGGCGAAAGGAATGCGCATCATACGGTGCCGGCCGGTCTGCCCGCGAGCCTGCACGATGACGCATGCACAGCGCGAGCTTACGCGGCATCATGGCGGCTCGCTTCCCGCATCGGAGCCTCACCATGCAACGCCGCGACTTCCTCAAGACCTCCCTGCTCGGCGCCGCCACCCTGGCCGCCCCTTCCCTGAGCTTCGCGGCCAAGCCGCGCGAGAAGCTGCGCGTGGCGATGATCGGGACCGGCCTGCGCGGCCAGTCGCAGCTTGGCCCCCTGCTCAGCCGCAGCGACGTCGAGCTCACCGCGATCTGCGATACCCAGCAGGTGATGCTCGACAAGGCGCTGGCGATCATCGCCAAGGCCGGTCGGCGCAAGCCCGCGGTGATCGGCGGCAATGGCGACGTGCAGGCGTGGAAGAAACTTCTCGCGCGCAAGGATATCGACGCGGTGTTCATCGTCACGCCCTGGGAGTGGCATGCGCCGATGGCGATCGCGGCGATGGAGGCGAAGATCGCGGTCGCCTGCGAGGTCGTCGCCGGCATCACGCTCAAGGATCACTGGGACGTGCTGCGCACCCAGTTGCACACCGGCACGCCCTACATGCTGATGGAAAACGTCTGCTATCGGCGCGACGTGCTTGCGGTGCTGCAGATGGTGCGCGCGGGTCTGTTCGGCGAGCTGGTGCATCTGCAGGCCGGCTACCAGCACGATCTGCGCGGCGTGCGCTTCAACTCGGGCAATCCCGACGAGCCTTACGACAGCGGCGTCGAATATGGCGCCAAGGGATTTTCCGAAGCGCAGTGGCGCACCCAGCACGCGATCGATCGCAATGGCGATCTGTATCCGAGTCATGGCATCGGACCGTGCGCGATGTACCTCAACATTCATCGTGGCAACCGCTTCACCCATCTCAACAGCTTCGCCAGCAAGTCGCGCGGTCTGCACGACTACATCCTCAAGCATCCCAAGGGCGGGCCGAACCACCCCAATGCCCAGCTCAAGTTCGCGCTGGGTGATCTGGTCACCACCACGCTGCGTTGCGAGAACGGCGAGACCATCATGCTGCAGCTCGACACTTCGCTGCCGCGCCCCTATTCGCTGGGTTTCCGCGTGCAGGGCACCGATGGCCTGTGGATGGACATCAACCGCTCGATCCACGTCGAAGGCAAGAGCCCGCCACACAAGTGGGAAGAAGCGCAGAAGTACTACGACGAATACGACCATCCGTTGTGGCGCAAGTACGCCGACAAGGCGGCTGGAGCGGGCCACGGCGGCATGGACTGGTTCGTCGTGCACGCCTTCATCGAAGCACTCAAGGCTGGTGCGCCGATGCCGATCGACATCTACGACGCGGTCGCGTGGAGCGCGATCACGCCGTTGTCCGAACAGTCGATCGCCGAAGGCTATCGAACCCTGCCCTTCCCCGATTTCACCGAGGGCGCATGGCAGACGCGCAAGCCGATCTTCGCCCTCGATGATCGCTACTGAGCCGCGCCCGCTTGCGGTCGTGACGAAACCAGGACCGCGCCGTCGACACGGAACCCATTCCGTGTCGCGCGGCGCGCAGCGCGCATGCGCATTGGCGACGTTGGTCGCCTGTCTGGCAATTGCGATCGCACCACATCCCGCGCGCGCCGACAATCAGCCCTCGTTCGTGAGTCAGGACGCCTTCATCGCCGCGCATCCGGACCTGTATTGGCGCCGCGAAGGCGCCCGCAACCACGCGCGCGGTCGTTACAGCGAGGCGATGACCGCGTTCCGACGCGCAGCGCGCTACGCCGACAAACCTTCGCAGGCGGTGATCGCGCAGATGTTGTGGAACGGCGAAGGCGTAGCGGCCGATCGCGCGATGGCCTATGTCTGGGCGGATCTTGCTGCCGAACGCGGCTATCCGGACTTGATTGCCACGCGCGAGAAGTTCTGGCTTGCGCTCAGCGCCGAACAACGCGAACGCGCAGTTGCCATCGGCGGAGCCGTCTTCGATGAATTTGCCGACACCGTCGCCAAGCCTCGCGAGGAACGGGCCCTGCGGCGGGCTCGTCAGCAGATCACCGGCAGCCGCACCGGCCGCCCGGGTACGATCTCGGTGTTCCAATACGACCATGCGACCGGCAATTTCGACATGAGCGATGGCGCGCTCTACTACGACGCACGCTATTGGTCGCCCGAACTCTACTGGCAATGGCAGGATCGCCCGTGGAAGCCCGATCCACGCGGCAAGGTCGAGATCGGACCGATTCAGGCATCGCCGACGCCTTGAAGGCAGGCATTGTCGGATCCGATGCTGCGCAGCTTGATCCGACCTGCGCCTCATGCACGACATCGTAGGTCGGCCCAAACGCCGAAAGCGTGGAGCCGACACCGCGGCGCCGGCTCACACCACGATGTTGACGATCTTGCCGGGCACGATGATGACCTTCTTCGGCGTGGCGCCGGCGACGAATTCGGCGACCTTGGGTTCGGCGAGCGCGAGACGTTCGATCTCGTCCTTGCCCAGCGACACCGCAACTTCGATCGTGCCGCGCAGCTTGCCATTGACCTGCACCGCGAGCGTGACGGCCTCGCGCACCAGCGCAGCTGCATCGACCTTGGGCCAGGGCTGATCCTCGATCAAGGTCTGTGCGTGACCAAGCACCTGCCACAGCGCATGCGCGATGTGCGGCACGATCGGGTTGAGCAGGAGCACCATCGCGGTCAGCGCTTCATGGCGCACCGCGCGCCCCTGCGCGCTGGCGTCGTCGAACTTGCCCAGCGCATTGAGCAGTTCCATCACTGCGGCGATCGCGGTGTTGAAGGCATAGCGCTGGCCGATGTCGGCGGTGACTTTCTGGATGGTTTCGTGGGTCTGCCGGCGCAGGGTCTTCTGCGCGGGACCGAGCGCCGAGGGATCGAGCGCGGCCGCGGCGCCGGCGGCTGCATGCGTCGTCACCTCGCGCCAGAAACGGCGCAGGAAACGTGACATGCCTTCGACACCCGCCTCGTTCCATTCCAGCGACTGATCGGGTGGCGCGGCGAACATCGAGAACAGGCGCACGGTGTCGGCGCCGTACTTGTCGACCATCTGTTTCGGATCGACGCCGTTGTTCTTGGACTTGGACATCTTCTCGATGCCGCCGATCGAGACCGGCTTGCCGTCCGCGCGTGCAATCGCGCCGACCACGCGCGCCTTGTCGTCACGCTGAATTTCCACATCGGCCGGATTGATCCAGTCCTTGGCGCCATCGGCCGCTTCGCGGTAGAAAGTCTCGGCAATCACCATGCCCTGACACAGCAGATTGGTCGCCGGCTCGTCGGACTGCACGAGCCCCGCGTCGCGCAGCAGCTTGTGATAGAAGCGGAAATACAACAGATGCAGGATCGCGTGTTCGATGCCGCCAATGTACTGATCGACCGGCAGCCAGTAGTTGGCGCGTGCATCAACCATCGTCGACGCGCCGGGACTCGTGTAGCGCGCGTAGTACCAGCTCGATTCCATGAACGTGTCGAAGGTGTCGCTGTCACGCACCGCCGCGCCACCGCATTGCGGACAGGTGGTCTGCAGGCAGGACGGATCGGTGCGGATCGAGGATTCCAGACCGGTGAAGGCCACGCTCTCGTCGAGCACGATCGGCAATTGATCCTCGGGCACCGGCACCGCGCCACATTTGCCGCAATGGATGATCGGGATCGGGCAACCCCAATAACGTTGGCGCGAGACGCCCCAATCGCGCAGGCGATAGTTGACGCGCCGTGACCCGGTACCGTCCTTCTCGAAACGCGCCGCGAGTGCATCGAACGCACCGCGGTAGTCGAGCCCGTCGTATTCACCGGAATTGACCAGGGTGCCGTAATCGGTGAAGGCACCCTTCTCGATGATGTCGCGCTCGAAGCCTTCGACGATTTCCTCGGCGCCAGCCGGCTCGTAGACGTCGATCGCCCGACTCGCGCCGAGCGCTGCGCTCATCGCGTCGCTGTTGTCGGTGGCATCGCGGCCAAGTTCGCGGATCGCATCGAGCACGCCGTCGCTGACGATCACCATCTTGATCAGGAGGTCGTACTTGCTGGCGAACTCCCAGTCACGCTGATCGTGCGCAGGTACCGCCATGACTGCGCCGGTGCCATAGCCCATGAGCACGAAGTTGGCGATCCAGATCGGGACGCGCTCGCCGCTGATCGGATGGATTGCAGTGAGGCCGGTATCGATGCCGCGCTTTTCGGCGGTTTCGATCTCGGCCTGGGCGGTGCCGCCGTGGCGACATTCCTCGAGGAAGGCGGCCACCAGCGGCTTGTCCCTGGCCGCCTTGTGCGCGAGTGGATGCTCGGCGGCGATGGCCAGATAAGTCACGCCCATGAGCGTGTCGGGGCGCGTGGTGAAGATCTTGAGCGCTTCGGTTTCACCTTCGACCTTGAACTCGATCTCGAGCCCTTCCGAGCGCCCGATCCAGTTGCGCTGCATGGTCTTGACCGAATCGGGCCAGCCTGGCAAGCGATCGAGCCCTTCGAGCAACTGATCGGCGTAGTCGGTGATCTTGAGGAACCACTGCGGGATCTCGCGCTTCTCCACCAGCGCGCCGGTGCGCCAGCCGCGTCCGTCGATCACCTGCTCGTTGGCGAGCACGGTCTGGTCGACCGGATCCCAGTTGACGACCGAATTCTTGCGGTAGGCCAGCCCCTTCTTGAACAGACGCACGAACATGCGCTGCTCGTGCACGTAGTAATCGGGCTTGCAGGTGGCGAACTCGCGCGACCAATCGATCGCATAACCCATCGTCTGCAACTGCGTGCGCATGTGCTCGATGTTGGCGTAGGTCCACTTCGCCGGCGCGGTCTTGTGCTTGATCGCGGCATTTTCGGCCGGCAGGCCGAAGGCATCCCAGCCCATCGGCTGCAGCACGTTCTTGCCTTGCATGCGCTGGTAGCGGCTGATGACATCGCCGATGGTGTAGTTGCGCACATGCCCCATGTGCAGCGCGCCCGACGGATACGGCAACATCGACAGGCAGTAGAACTTGGGCTTGCCCGGCTGCTCCTTCACCTCGAAGGCGCGGGACTGTGTCCAGAACCCTTGCGCGGCGGCCTCGACCATCTGCGGATCGTAGCCTTCGGGGTTGGTCGGGACATTGCTGGCTTGGCTCATGGTGCGAAAAGTCCGGAAATCCAATCGTGCAGCCTATCGCAGCGCAGCATGCGAGGAAAGGCAAGCGCTTGTTTGCGCGAGAATCGGGAATCGGGACCTGCCGAGACGCACGACTCCATGCGACAAGTTCGACCGTCATCGTGGCAAGCTGGGCCATTGGGATTACGGGTACCTTCCTGCGTATCTGAAGGCAATCGCATCGCAAGTTCCACCCTTTGACCCACGAGGATCCTGCATCATGAAACCCAAACCCATGACACTCACGCTTCTTGCTGCAGTGATCGCCACAGCGTTCGGCGCAGCATCGGCAGGTGCCCAGTCGGCAAAGTCGGCCCCCGCCAACACGACGCCACCCGTGCAGTACTGGATGGACGTGGCGACGTTTTCGATGATGGGCATGGATGAAATGCCCGAGATGGAAGGCATGGCGGGCATGATGATGGGCGGCATGATGAACCGGAACGCCATGACCGGACGCGATGGCCGCCACGCCAAGGGCGTGGGCAACTTTGGCCAGACCAAGGGCATGGGCGGCATGATGGGTCGCCAGCTCGACATCGCGCTGTACACGCGCACCAAGCCGGCCGGCACCTCGGCCACACAGGAGATTCCCGATCGCGCCGATGTCGGTGCCAATCCGCTGCATCTGGTGACACCGCCGCGTGAAGCCACGACGGGCTCGAACGACGACCCGGTCTATCCCGAGCGTCCGCGCGGCCGCATCCTGTTCTACTGGGGCTGCAGCGCGCAGGTGAAGGCAGGCCAGCCGCGCATCCTCGACATGAGCAAGCTCTCGGCGCTGGACTACACCAATTTCATGCAGGGCCGCAGCGTGAAGGATCGCGGCGCACGCGCCGAAGCCGGTTACGCGATCTGGCCCAACGAGCGTGAGAACTCGCACATCCGCCGCGATGCCTCGCTGGCGGGCCAACACAGCCTCAGCGGTGAGGGCGTGCCGGCAAGCATGAGCTTCACGCTCGGCCACGATCAGGATTTCATGCCCAGTCTCAAGGTCGACTCCGCGGGCGACCTCAAGGACAGCGTGCACGTGAGCTGGCAGACGCTGCCGACCGCGCGCGCCTATCTGCTCACCGCGATGAGCGGCGGCAAGGATCACAACGACGATCCGGAAATGGTGATCTGGAGTTCTTCCGAGCCGCCCGAGTCTGGCATGGGCCTGATGGACTACGTCTCCAACGCCAACATCGACAAGTGGCTCGGCGAGAAAGTGCTGCTGCCGGCCAATCAGAGCGAATGCGACGTGCCGGCCGGCATCTTCGCCAAGAGCGAAGGCGCGATGCTGCAGGCAATCGCCTATGGCAACGAGCTCAACATCGTGCATCCGCCGCGTCCGGCCAATCCGAAGACACCGTGGACGCCGGAATGGTCAGTGCGCGTGCGCAACAAGTCGGTGGCGATGAACATGCTCGGGCAGGAAAACGCCGACATGGGCGACGATCGACCCAGCCGCTCGGGCCGCAACGAGCGCAAACAGCGCAACGAGGAAGAACGCCCCGGCCCCGGCAGCGTGCTGCGCAACATCTTCAAGCGCTGAACGCACAGGCGCAGGCAACATGCGCGGGATCGGCGGCAGCCGATCCCCATCGCGGGTGACATCAAGGATCGATTTCCACTCACGCAAGCCGCCGCTTCACCCGTGGACTGGCATGAAACTTGATGCACCACGCTCGCAACAGCGCATGCAACCGGCCCCGAAACAGGGTGTACCGGCGCGTGAGGATGTGCGACCACGTTTTCCAGACAGGGCAATGGCATCCGACGCCATCATTTTCCGTTTACCTCGATCGGAAGGACGGTCCTTCCTTGCACTCAGGAGACGGGAATCATGCAATCGCACATGCTGCGCGCCGCTCTCGCGGCCGCCATCGGGCTGGGGATCGCTACCACCGCATCCGCCCAGAACTTCACCTACCACGGCCAGTTGCAGGACGCCGGCAAGGCTGCCAATGGCAGCTATGACCTGCAGCTGACCCTCTACTCGGCCGCACAAGGCGGCAGCGCGATCGCCGGCCCGATCACGCTCTATGGCGTATCGGTCAAGGACGGCAGCTTCGTGTCCGAAGTGAATTTCGGCCCGACTGCGCCACTCATGGAGCAGGCCTGGCTCGAAGTCAGCGTCAAGGCCGGGGGGGGCCAGTTCGTCAAGCTCGACAACCGCTCGCCGGTCGCGCCTGAAGGCACGGCGTGTCCGGGCTCGTGGACCCTCGATGGCAATGCCGGCAATCCCGGCGGCAGTTACCTGGGTACCGCGGACGATCAACTTGTCGCAATCAAGGCCAACAACACCTATGGCGCGCTCATCTATCCGGGCAGCAATGTCGGCCTGGCTTGGCCTTACGGCCCGGCCAGCGGTGTCACCAACTCCACCGCGATCGGCTACAACGCGGGCGCCATGTTCAGCGGCTCGACCGTGATTGGCGGCTACAACGACGCGACCTTTGGAACCAACGTCCGCGACACTGCGACCAACCAGGTCGTGATCGCTGCCGAGCATGGTGTGGGCATCAATACCGGCAAGGCAGCCGATGGCCTCGCGCTGCGCGACGAGCTGACCATTGCGCCCAGCGCGGGCCTGCCCGCCGGCAACGCCGACGTTTCCCTCATCACGGGTACCCCGGGCGCAACGGGCTACCACGGCTTCAACATCAATGCCCAACCCAACGGCTACCTCAACATCAACGGGATGTACTCGGCCACTGCGGGAGCGCTCGTCTACGGCAATGTCCTCCAGGTGAACTACATTAGTTCAGGGTATGGCCTTTTCGGATTCAACGGCGCATCCGCGATCTATCCGATCCGCTTCGGGACCAACACGAGCAACGGCAACGGAGCCTATCTGTCGGGAACCGGGGTCTGGACCAATGCATCGAGTCGCACGTTCAAGGACTCGTTCGCGACGATTGATCCCGTCGCCGTGCTGGAAAAGCTCGTCGCCCTGCCGGTCAAGACCTGGTACTACAAGGGCAATCGCGGTGATGGCCAGCACATGGGCCCGGTCGCCGAGGATTTTGCCGCGGCCTTTGGCCTGGGCAGCAACGAGAAATACATCGGCTCGGTCGATGAGAGCGGCGTCGCGTTCGCGGCAATCCAGGGACTCAACCGCAAATTCGCCAGCGAAAACGCCGATCTGAAGGCGCGCAACGCAGCGCTGCAGGAGCGCCTCGATCAACTGGCGAGCCGACTGGCCAAGCTGGAAGCGCAGCGGGGAGACTGACATGGGCATGCCTTCGCACAAGACTTGCGGCGGCGTCCTGTTCGCGCTGGTGCTTGCCACCGGGGCCGTTGCAGCAAACGCCGCGACCAAGGCCGCGGCCAACTTGCCGGCCACCAACAGCGGCCAGCGCTACTCGATCTCGGCAAGCCTGGTACCCAACGCAGCACCGACCGTGCACGGCAACGGACTGGAACTCAAATCGCGTTTGAGCTCCGGCAATTCCGGGCCGCCCGTGCAGGAAGCCGGTGATTTCGCGCTGATCGCGCGGCTCGCAGTGTCGCCGATGGTGTGTTACGGCGACACCATCTTCAAGGACGGCTTCGACGGCATCTGATGCCTGAGCGCTGCGAGTGGACGCCATGACGATGGCCGGGCCCGGTCGCCACCGGGTTCGGCCACAACCGCAGCCCCATCGCGCCACACCCCATCTTTCGGCATAGGCATTGCGGCCTGCGATCGTTAGCATGACGTGTCCACCCCGGAGACCTCGATCATGCGCATCCTGCCTGCTGCTCTTCCGCTTGCCCTGCTCGCTTGCCTTGCCAATGCCCAGACACCTGCCGCTGCGCCGGTCGCCATCCAGTGCGGGCATCTGCTCGATACCGTCAAGGGCAAACTGCTCGGCCCAACGACGATCGTCAGTGAAGGCAAGCGCATCAAGTCGGTGCAGGCCGGCGCGATTGCCGTGCACGGCGCCACCGTCATCGACCTCGGCAATGCCACCTGCCTGCCTGGGCTGATCGACAGCCATACACACTTGACCGGCGAGACCAGTCCCACCGGTTACACCGACCAGTTCCGCTGGAACATCGCCGACTATGCGATCCGCTCGACCGTCTATGCGCGACGCACGCTCGAAGCCGGCTTCACCACCGTGCGCAATCTTGCTGACAACGACGGCGAATCGATCTCGCTGCGCAATGCGATCAATGCCGGCATCGTGCCCGGCCCGCGCATCTTCACCGCCGGTACGGCAATCGGCTCGACCGGTGGGCATGCCGATGGCACCGACGGCTATCGCAAGGACCTCGCCGGCGATCCCGGCCCGAAACAGGGCATCATCAACGGTGTCGACGATGCTTGGAAGACCGTGCGTCAGCATTACAAGGATGGCGTGGACCTTCTCAAGATCATGCCTTCGGGCGGCGTGCTCGACGAGAGCGCCAGCGCCGACAACCCGCAAATGACCCTCGAGGAAATCAAGGCCGTGGTCGCCGCCGCGCACGATTACGGCTTCACGGTTGCCGCCCATGCGCATGGTGCCGAAGGCATTCGCCGCGCGATCGTGGGTGGGGTCGATTCGATCGAGCACGGCACCTTCATGGACGATGCCGACATGAAACTCATGAAGGAGCATGGCACCTGGTACGTGCCGACCATCATCGCGGGCAAGTACGTCGAGGAGAAGGCCAAGGTGCCCGGCTACTATCCGCCGCAGGTGGCCGTGAAGGCTCTCAAGGTCGGCCCGATCATCCAGCAGACTGCGGGCAAGGCCTACAAGGCCGGCGTCAAGATCGCCTTCGGCACCGATGCCGCCGTATTTCCGCATGGCCAGAATGCCAAGGAATTCGTCTACATGGTCGATGCCGGCATCCCCGCGCTGTACGCGCTGCAGGCCGCAACCACGCATGCGGCCGAGTTGCTCAAGAAGACGGCCGATCTGGGCAGCGTCGAAGCCGGCAAGCTCGCCGACGTGATCGCGGTCGATGGCAATCCGCTCGAGGACATCGCGCTGATGCAGAAGGTCGGCTTCGTGATGAAGGACGGCGTGATCTACAAGCAGGGCGGCAAGGCGATCCTGCCGTGATCTCCCGGCCGGCGTGCGCGGGCGCGCGCCGGCTACATCTGCCGCGATGAACGCGCACTGGCTCGGCAGCCTCGCCGCGACACTCACCACGATTTCGTTCGTGCCACAGGCGGTGCGCGCAATCCGCACGCGCGACACGCGCGGGATCTCGACCTGGATGTACGCGCTGTTCACGCTCGGCATCGCCTGCTGGTTCGGCTACGGCATTCTGCTCGGCTCGTGGCCGATGATCGTTTCCAACGCGATCACCTTCGCGCTCGCGGCGACGATCCTCGTGCTCAAACTGCGCTACGGCTGAAGCGCCCCATCCTGCGTCCGGGCGCACACTCGCAAGAGGCTGCGCCTTGCCAGAACTGCAATTCGCTCCGGCCCACGCGAAAGCACCAAGAAAAAAGCCGCAGGCACGAGGCCTGCGGCTTTGAAAGGTCCAGCTTGTCGCGTTGTCAGGGCGTCTCGAAACCGTCCGCGAAGATGCGGTCGGCGCAATCGACCACCACGCTCGTGACGTTGGCGCCCGCGATCGTGCCGCTGCCGTTCTGCACGAAGCAGGACAGGCCGCTCGGCTGGGTCTGCACCGTCACCGCATAGGCCGAGCCATTGGCCAGCCCGGTCGGGAAGGTGAAGGCCGTCACGCCCGAGGTGATCGCAATCGTCTGCGCGCCCGCATTGAGCGAGAGCACGAGGCCATTGGCGCTCAGACCGACGATCGAGCCGCCCACCGAGTAGGTGACGACGACGGGTACGCAGGTGATGTCGATGTTGCTGACGTTCGCACCCGCAACCGTGCCACTGGCATTGCTGACCGAGCAGGTGAGGCCGGTCGGCTGGGTGACGATGCCGACGTTGTAGGCCGCACCGTTGCCGAGCGGATTGGCAAACACGTAGCTCGTCGCATTGGCCGGCACATCGAGCAATTGCGCGCCGGAATTGAGCGAGAGCTTGAGGCCCGCAGCGCTGAGACCGCTGACATTGCCGCCGATCGTGTAGGTCGCCACCGCGGTACAGGTGATGTCCGCGTTGGTGACGTTCGCGCCCGCGATCGTGCCGCTGCCATTGGCAACCGTGCAGGTCTGCCCACTCGGCTGGGTGCCGACCGTGACGGCATAGGCCGCACCATTGAGCAGATTGTCCGGGAACACATAGCTGCCGTTGGCACTGATCGGCAGATCCGCGCCGCCATTGAGCTTGAGCGCCAGACCCGTTCCGCTCAGACCTGCCACGCTGCCGCCGACCGTGTAGGTCGGTGCGCCTGCACAGGTCACGCTGACGTTGGTGACGTTCGCGCTGGCGATCGTGCCGCTGCCATTGGTGACCGTGCAGGTCTGGCCGCTGGGCTGGGTGCCGACCGTGACCGCGTAGCTTGCGCCGGTGGCAAGACCCGTCGGGAACGTGAACGCGCCATCCGCGGCGACTGGCAAGGTCTGCGCGCCCGCATTGAGCGAGAGCACGAGGCCCGAACCGGTGAGGCCGCTGACATTGCCGCCCACCGTGTAGGTGGCCGCCGTCGCGGTGGTCGGAATCAGGCACCACTCGCCGAGACTGCCGGTATCGCCGCCGGCATTGTCGCTTGCCGTCAGCGTCCAGGTGCCGTTGAACGGCGCGCCCGCAAACGTGGTGTTGATCGGGTTGTTGGGCTTGACCGCGCCCGCCAGCGCCGGTGACGTTGCATTGCACTGGTTCTCGACCAGAGTGCTCGCGGCATCATCGAGCACGATGTCGAAGTTGTCGCCATTGCAGCCGAAAGTCGACGCCGGAACACCCGGGCGATCGACCATCACCACGCTGTTCGCACCGCGCGTGAGCTGGAACTTGAGGTCGCCCACCCAGGTATGCGTGCCCTTGATCGAGACCTTGAGGCTGGTCAGGTTCGAGGTATCGGCGATCGTGATCGAGTTGCTGATGCCGGTGGCATTGCCATCGGGAATCGCGGTGTTGACCGTGCTGCAGATCAGGTTCGCGGTGGTGAAGCTGAAGCTCGTCGAGGTGCTCTCACCACACATGTTGTTGGCTTTGACGCGCCAGTAATGCGTCGTGTTGGGTGCCAACTGCACGTTCGAAGTCCAGCTGTTGGTCGTCGTCGTACCGCTGGCGACGATGTTGCTGAACGCGCTGTCGGTTGCAACCTCGATCACGTAGCCCTGTGCCTCGGGATCAGCCGCCCATGCGAAGGCTGGCATGGTCGCGGTGCCGGTGGCGCCGTTGGCGGGTGTGGTCAAGCCCGCGGATCCGGGTACCGCGGCATTGACCTTGAGGGTCGCGCCGGTGCTGTGGCTGATTGGAGTGCCGCCGCTGGAAACGCCATCGATGCTGAACAGGTAGGTGCCGCTGGCAAGTCCACCGGTGTTGCCGACCGTGAGCGTGCTGGTCGCAGCCGGATCCGCCGGCGTGACCGGATTGACGCTGAAGCCGCCGCTCGCCGCGCCGGGCAGGCTCGAAGCACTGAGCGTGACCGGGTTGGTGAAGCCATACAGGCTGCGCACACCGACGGAGTAACTGGCTGACGTGCCCGCACAGATCGACACGCTGCCCGGAGTCGGCGACAGGCTGTAATCGGGGGCGGTGCTCACGTCGAAGTTGCCCGTCACTGCGAGCGCGAACTTCTGCGGGCCGGTCGGCACGTTGATGCCGCGCACGCGGAATTGATAGGTGCCCGTTGCCGGCGTGTCGAACTGGATGCGCTGCAGCGTGTTGATGCCATCGTAGTTCGACGTGGTGATGCTCTGCGTCGGATTGGCGTTGTTGACGTTGTAGCCAGCCGGCAATTTCTGCGTCCACACATCGCCGTTGGGGGCCTGCACCTCCAGCCGTAGCGAGTTGACCGTCGCCGGGCTCGCATTGACCGCACCGGCCACGTCACTCCAGGTCAAGACGAAGGTCAGGCGCTGGCTGCCGACGGCGGTGACCTGGAAATTCGCCAGCCCACCCGTCTGCAAACCCGCGGTCTCGTCGTGGAAGTACAACTTGCTGGCATCCCCTGAAAAGAACAGGGAATCATCGAGCAGGATGCGGCCATAACCCTGATCCTGACCCGGGTTGGTGTTGGCGCCCGTGCCGGTCATCTTGAACGCACCGGCGGCCATGATCGCCTTGATCAAGGCACCGGACGGGTTGGTGATCGCATCGGCCGGCGTCTTCACACCCGATGGGTAGAAGCCTTGCGCAAGATAGTCACGCACGAGCGCCGCATTGCCGGCGGCCGTAGGCGTTGCCATCGACGTACCGCTCATCGTCGCGGTACCCGAAGCGCTGCGTCCGGCCGAGATGATGCCGCTGCCTTGGGCGTCGAGGTCGGGCTTGGTGCGACTGTCGAGCGTCGGGCCTCGAGAAGAGAAGCTCGCCATGTTGTTGCCGGCCGTGCCACGCCCGGTTGCACCGATCGTCAGCACGTTCTTGGCGTTGCCCGGGCTGCCCACGTTGTTGCCATTGGGACAAGCGGTCGCATCGTTGCCCGCTGCGAACACCATCAGCAATTCATTGCGATCCTGCATGACGAGGTCGGCATCGCGTGCGGACTGATCATAGGTGACCGTGCAACCGGAAACGCACGCTCCGAACTGGTCCGTACAGCCACCACCCCAGGAATCGCTGTGGATGCGCGCGCCGTTCTGGTAGGCGGTGTCTGCCGCATGGTAGGGCGTGCCGCCCGCGGTATTGAGATAGGCAAGGTTGGCGCCCGACTCCTGCATCACGAGTTTTGCATAGGGCGCCATGCCGACCAGGTTGCTGGTCCCGGTGGGGGCCGGCAGCCCGGCGCAACTGTTGCCCAGGTCGAAGCCGTTGTCGTTGCCGATGATCGAACCGGCAACGTGGGTGCCATGGCCGTGGTTGTCTTCCCAGCCTGTGCCCGACAGACCCGACCACTTGTAGTAGGCGATGACCTTGCGTGCATCATAGTTGGGCGTGGCGATGGTCGGACAGGTCGCACCGGTGGTGCAGATGCTGATCGGCATCGTGTGGTTGGGATCCTTGAACGCGATGTTGTCCATGTACAGACCGGTATCGAGTTCACCGACGACCTGGCCACAACCGTAAATCCCCTTGCTCCAGATCGAATACGTTGCCGGCGAGGAGATATTGCTCTGGTGCAGCCAGTGACCCTGCGAGTTCGACAGACGCATCGGCTTCTGGAAGCCGACCGCGAGCACATCCTCGCGCAGCGCCAGCGCCTCGATCGTGCTGGCCAACTGCGCGCGGGCAAAGGTGGCACGCACGCGCACATCACCGCCGCTGTCGATGACTTGCGAAACCAGCAAACCGGGGATACTCGAGAACGCGCTCTGCAGACTGGCGCTGCCGGCCTGACTGTCGATCGAGATCTCCAGTGCGTCGATGCCCAGGCCACTGACGATGTTGCCGGCCTTGAGCTCGTTGTAGATGTTCGGATCAACCTTGAGGGCCGGCATCAGCGGGCCACTCCAGGTCACGCCGTCGATTGCATGCATGGCCTGATCCCGCTCGGCCGGCATGCGCACGATGTAGGCGTAGTACGGCGCATAGCCGATGATGCGTGCGCCCGCAGCTTCGACCGCGGCGCGCTGATCGGCCGAGATCGGGCCCGAGAACTTGACCAGGCGCAGGCTCGAGTCCTTCACCGCATCAAGCGACAGCAGATTCTGCAACGAAGCTGCAGATGTCGATACTTCGCCCGTGCAGACGTTCTGCTGGGCTCCCGCGAACGACACCATGCAGTCCTGCTCGCCAGCGGACGCTGCCATCGGCAACGCCAGAATGATGGCGAGGGACAAGAGATTGCGCATTTGAATTTCTCCCCAGAAATGAACACCTGATTGAAACGATGCTCGGTCAGCCACCGGCAGGACTCACCAGCACCCCGATCATCTCGAGTCGCCGGAATCGGCAACCTGTCCCGCGACGAGAACGCCCTCACGGCAGCTCGTCTTGCCTCGAACACAACAGCCTCAAGCCTAACATGGCGCCGCCCCGTCTCCCATGCTGCACCCGCCGCATTGTTGGCGGCACGGCTTCCATCCAATGCCGCTTGGTCCAGCGTGACACCGTCACGGTTCGGTTATGCGCGCCTGCTAAACTCCGATGACATGCTCAAGATCGACACCCACGCGCACATCCTGCCGCCCGACTGGCCCGACTTCGCCACGCGCTTCGGCGATACGCGTTTCCCGGTGATGGTGCACACCGAGGGGCGGCATCGAATCTACAAGGATGGCAAGTTCTTCCGCGAAGTCTGGGACAGTGCCTTCGATCCCGCCGTGCGCATCGCCGACTACGCGAAGTTCGGCGTCGGCGTGCAGGTGATCTCGACCGTGCCGGTGCTGTTCTCATATTGGGCGCAGCCGCATCAGGCATTGGAACTGCACCGCTTCCTCAACGACCACACGGCCGAAGTCTGCCGGAACTTTTCGCGCAATTACGTCGGCATCGGCACGGTGCCGCTGCAGTCGCCGACGCTGGCGATCCAGGAACTCGAGCGCTGCGTCGATGAGCTCGGCCTCGCCGGCGTGCAGATCGGTTCGCACTGCGGACAATGGAATCTCGATGCGCCCGAGCTGTTCGAATTTTTCGAAGCCGCTGCGGCGCTCGGTGCTGCCATCCTCGTGCATCCCTGGGACATGATGGGCGCCACTTCGATGCCCAGGTACTGGCTGCCGTGGCTGGTCGGAATGCCCGCCGAACAGGCGCGCGCGATCTGCTGCCTGATCTTCGGCGGCGTACTCGAGCGACTGCCGAATCTGCGCCTGTGCTTTGCCCATGGCGGCGGCGCATTCCCGTATACCATCGGCCGGATCGAACACGGTTTTCGCATGCGTCCCGACCTCGTCGCGACAGACAATGCGCGCAATCCGCGCGAGTATCTGGGTCACATCTGGTTCGATTCCTGTGTACACGACACGGCCGCACTGCGCTATCTGCTCGACGTGGCAGGCACCGATCGCGTCATGCTCGGCACCGACTATCCGTTTCCGCTCGGCGAGCAGGCGCCGGGCAGTGCGATCACGGCGCTTGGCCTGGACATCGATGACCAGGCCCGCCTGTTCCACCGCAGCGCACTCGAATGGCTCAACCTGCCCCTTTCCCGCTTTGCCAACCTTCCGGAGTGATGCCCCGTGAAATCCCTGAAGACCCCATTGCTTGCCGCTGCACTCCTCGCCATCACCGCCGGCAGCACCTGCGCCCAAACCCCGCCACAAACCGACTTCGCCCTCAACGACGGCAAGGTGAGCTTCAAGGTGCCCTCGCCGTGGAATTCGGTGATGGAAAAGAAGGAAGGCAATCCGCAGGCAATCGCGTTCTTCATCCCTGATCCAGGCGCGCAGGGCAGCGAAGACAGCGCCACTGCGACGGTCAAGACGCGCGAGCTTGCCGATCCATCGGCGTTTGCCGCGACCATCCAGGAAGAATTCGAACGCGCCCGCTCGCAGACCGGCTTCGAGATCGACCCCGCCAACAAGGATGCCGGCGTGCGCCAGTACTTCGTCACGCGCGGCAAGACCCGCTATCGCGTGCGCGATGTCGCGCGTCTGATCGGCAACATCGCGGTCGAAGTGCGCTGCCAGCGTCCCTTGCTCGCAGCCACACCGGCGGCGTGGACGACGCAATTCGATGCCGACTGCGAACGCGTGGTTGCCTCGATCACGCCGTGAGCACGCGGCTGAACCCGGCGCAGACCGAAGCCGACGCGCTCGCGCGTGATGCCGCCGATCCGCTGGCGGCATTGCGCGATCGCTTTCTGATTCCGCGCCACGACGCGCGCAGCGATCAGGCCTATTTCTGCGGCAATTCGCTCGGCCTGCAACCACGCGCGACGCGTCAGGCCCTGCTCGACGAGCTCGACGACTGGCGCGACCTCGCCGTGGAAGCCCACTTTCGCGGTCGCCATCCATGGATGCCCTATCACCAGTTCGTGCGTGACGATCTGGCGTCGCTGGTCGGTGCCCAACCGCAGGAAGTGGTGGCGATGAATTCGCTGACCGTCAACCTGCACCTGATGCTGGTGAGCTTCTATCGCCCCGACGCAAGCCGCAATGCGATCCTCATCGAGCGCGGCGCGTTTCCATCGGACCGTCACGCAGTCGAGTCGCAGATCCGCCTGCATGGCCTCGATCCGGCACAGGCACTGATCGAGATAGACGGCGACGAGCCCGATGGCACGCTCTCGCCCGCTGCCATCGCCCGCGCGATCGATGAACACGGCGCACGTACCGCACTGGTGCTGCTGCCCGGCGTGCAGTACCGCAGCGGTGAGGTGTTCGACCTCAAGGCGATCACGCGCAGTGCGCGCGCGATGGGTTGCAAGGTCGGCTTCGACCTTGCCCACGCGGTCGGCAACGTCGAGCTGAACCTGCACGATGCGGGCTGCGACTTTGCCGTGTGGTGCAGCTACAAGTATCTCAATGCCGGGCCTGGCGCAGTGGCCGGCTGCTTCGTTCATGAGCGTCATGCGCGCAGCGACTTGCCGCGTCTGGCCGGCTGGTGGGGACATGACCAGAGCACGCGCTTTCGCATGGAGCCCGGCTTCATCGCCGCGCCCGGCGCCGATGGCTGGCAGTTGTCCAATCCGCCGATCCTCGCGCTTGCCCCGCTGCGTGTCTCGCTGGTAATTTTCCGTGAGGCGACGATGGCGGCGCTGCTGAAGAAGTCGCGAAGCCTGACCGCGTACTTTGCCGAGCTCATTCGCACGCAGCTCGATGAAGTCCTGCACATCGTCACGCCCACCGATCCGGCCCGTCGCGGCTGCCAGCTCTCGCTGCGCGTGCGTGGTTCACGCGATGCGGGTCGATCGCTGTTCGAGCATCTGAGCCGCCACGGCATCGTGACCGATTGGCGCGAGCCCGACGTGATCCGTGCTGCGCCAACGCCGCTCTACAACCGCCACATCGACTGCCTGCGCTTCGTGCTGGCCACGCGCGCGTGGGCCGACGCACAAGGCTGAGGGCGGCATCGCGCAGTCGGCAAGCATGCAGCAAGAACAAAGGCCCGCATTGCGGGCCTTTGTGCATGGTCCACTGTTGCCGACGCTCAGAAGCGCATGCGCGCAAACACCGAAGGTCCATGGAAGTCGAGGTCGAGCGCTGCGCTCGAACTGATGCGCTCGCGGTACAGGCTCACCGCGGTCTTGCCGTACTCGACCGCAAGGCCGACATTCCTGATCGGGAACCACTCGACGCCAGCACGAATGTCGTAGAGATGGCCCGACAGCGAGCCGCCATTCTTCTTCACGCCGCCCGCATCGACATACAGGCGCAGCGAATCGGAAAACGCGTGCTTGTAGGCGAGCGTGAGCGTCGGCGCAACCGCGGTGCCGCTCCAATGCGTATCGGCGGCCACCGGCGTGCCGTTGATGACTGCACGGCCATCGAGCTGGATCTGGGCGCGATAGAACGCCGCGCCGACACCGACGCCGAACACGTCCGCATCGCTGCCAAACCACCAGTGATAGGCCGCCGAACCCAGGGAGACATCGAAATCGCTGCGCAGGCCCGACTGCAGATCGTAGATGTCACCGTCATACTCGAACACGCCCGCATGCGTGCGATTCTTGGCCTTGCCGAGTTTGTAGTAGTCGAAACTGAAACCCTGCGTATCGAAGACCAGCAAGTCCAGCCGTGCGTGGCCAACAGTCTGGCTGCCCTTGCCGAGGTCGAGCTTCGACAAGGAGCCGACCGAATTGCGGGTGGCATCCAGATCCGCACGCGTGTCGAGCACCGAGCCACCGATCCAGACGCTGATGCGATCAAGCGCCTGCGCGGGCTCTGCCTGCGCCACACCGCACATCGTCATCGCCGCTGCCACCGCGCTCACGGACTTCTTGACCCAGCCTGCCGTCATCGTCGTTCCCCTGGATTGATTGCAAATGCGAACGATCCATGGTGGCGCCAAGCCCGTCGGTTTGTAAAGAGCCCTTGTGCATACGCGCAGCAAGAGATCAGGGTTGCGCGGCAATCGCCGGAACCTCATCGACGTCGTCCGGCGCTTCAACGTGGTAACCGCGCTCGGCAAGCGCCGACAAATACCTTCCCTCGCCGATGATGTCCGACATCGGCAACAGCGCGAACGTGCTGGCATTCGTGTCCAACGCCTTGCTTGCCGCTTCGATCCAGGCCTGTTTGGTCTGCGCGTTGATGTCGCCGAAATCCTTGAGCACGGTCGCACCCTGCATCGCCTGCATGCAGGCGGCGTACTGGTTGGTGAACGGCAGGGCGCGCAGCGCAGCGAGATCGCCCGTGGCCCAGGCATTGACGCGCAGCTTCATGTTGCCCAGATCGGTTTCGAGGCGATCGAGTGTCTTGCTGAAGCAGTCGAGGTCATCGAGCGCGGAATGCTTGAACTCCTTGATCGCGGCGCGCGGCTCCTTGACGTCGACGGTGACCTTGACCAGGGTCGGCTTGATACCGGCCTTCTTGCTGAAGGCCTCGACGCGCTCGCCGATCAGGTCGTTGCCGCCGGTCATGCCGTTGCGCTTGATTGCCTCGCCGTAGAGCTCCATCGCGGCAAACAAGGGGCGCCACTTCTCGACCTTGTTGCCACGGCCGAGATAGCGCTGCTTGAGCGGCTGCCAACGCGCGTACTGCTCGGCCGGCACGATCTGTGCGAGCTTCTTGCCGTCGGGATTGTTGCGGATGCCGATCAAGGACGGGATCAAGGCCAGTCGGCCCCAGAACCCGACGCCGGACTTGATGTACAACCCCGGCGACAGCAGCACGGCCTGCGACTGCGCGACGCGCTCTTCGACTTCCCTGGCGCGCCACTGCATCTTCTGAGGCAAGGGCGACTGAGTGCCCAGCACCCACAGCACATGCTCGCCCTTGCTCACCTTCCACAGGCCCGGACCGGGCTGCTCGCCGGTCACGACCACGGTATCGAGCTGCGCGGTCGCGGGTGCGGCGGGTACTTCCGGCGCGGCAGACTCCTGTGCAAGCACCGGCGTGGCCATCATCAACGATGCGATCGCGACAACCCTTCTCCAATCCATCTGCAACACTCCAGCCTGAGGGAGCGCGCACGCTACAGGGCCGCGCATGCGGTCGTGTCAAGAATCCGTTGCACGCAGGATGGACATTCAGCCTGCGTTGACAGGGATCCATGGCAACGCTGATCACGTGGCTCAACCGTCACGACTCCTGTCTGCGTGCAGATCGAGGTGCGTTGCCGCAGACAGACTGGCCGTCTTTCAAGGCGGCGCGCCGATGAGCTGCGCGCAGACAGGTGTCGCCCAACCGCTTGATCTTCATTGAATCGGGTGGCGCTCGGAAAGCCCTCCAGCCGCACCGCGCGGCTCGAAAAGGCAAGAGCCTTCCCTTCGCCACGCAGCACGACTGGCGAAATTCCGAGCACCATGACGGCTGTGCCACTTGATCAGCGTTACCCTAAGCTGAGCCGGACACTGGACGCCATTCCGCCGAGCGTGGCGGCGCCGGTGAATTGCAAGCTCTCCGGGAGGCATTCGATGCGCGTCTCGCCCATTCTGTTTGCGATCAGTCTGGCTGCCGGCTCGCAAATTTCCGGCGGCGCCAGCGAACCCGCGCGGATCGCGGAACTGCAGGTGTTCCTGCTCAACAGTCGCACGGGTGCACTGTCGGGCAACGTGCTGGCCAAGGATGGACCTGAGCTCGGCAATGTGCCCAGCGGCGAATTCGCCTCGAACTCGACCCTGATCGTCGTCAGGATCCAGTTTGCCGAACAGGCTCCCATTCCCAAGGCTCAGGTCCGTCTGGTGGCCGTCGAAAGCGGCGCGATGCCCTTTGCGCCCGCGCACAAGAAGACAGCAGACCGCATCATCCTCGATCGAACCATCGCGCTCGGCGCGGTCAGTACCGATGGCAACACGTACGTCGGCTTCTGGCTCACTGGAATCGGCTGCAGAACGATCACGCTGAAAGCGTCCATCGTCGGCATCAAGGACGCGGCGCCCCGGACTGAAGTCCTGCCTATTGCATGCTACGAATGAGCGGCGGATTGGATGACGCAGCAGGGCCAGCTTCGACAGGCTGCTGAAAAACCCTTTTCAGCAGCCTGATAGCGCAGTGCAGGGATGCACTGCACGCGAATCGATCACGCAAGTGATTGATTCGTCGGAGACGAGTCCGGGCATGTACCGGACTCGTCGAGCTGAAGAAGTCCGGGATGGACTTTTTCAGCACCCGATCAAGCGCACCGCGGATTCGATCCGATCACACCGATCGTGCGAGCTCGGCGGCAACCGCGCGCGCGGCATCGAGTGTGGCGGCGATGTCCGCGCGCGTGTGCGCGGTCGACACGAACAGGTTTTCGTAGGCGCCAGGATGGAACAGCACGCCGCGCGCGAGCATGCCCTGCCACCAGCGACGGAAGATTTCCTGATCGGCGTGGCGCTCGGCATCACGATAGTTGTGGATCGGCTTGCGCGCGAACCACACCTGCATGAGTGGCCCGATACCCACGACATAGGCGGGCAGGCCCGCATCGGCAAGCACCTTGCCCAGCCCTGCACGCAATTCATCGGATACCGCATCGAGCTGCGCATGCAGGCCCGGCGTGGCCAGTTCGTCGAGCGCCGCATTGGCTGCGGCAATCGCGATGCCGTTCGCGCTGTAAGTGCCCGCCATCGATACCGTGCCATTGGCGACCAGCGCCATGATGTCGGCGCGCCCGCCCATCGCCGCGACCGGAAAGCCGCCGCCGATACCCTTGGCGAACACCGAGAGATCCGGCTTGATGCCGAGCCGCGCCTGCGCGCCGCCGAGGCCCAGGCGGAAGCCCGTGATCACCTCATCGAAGATCAACACGATGCCGTGCTTGCTCGTGATCTCGCGCATGGCTTCGAGATAACCCGGCTGCGGCAGGATGCAGCCGGTATTGCACATCACCGGCTCGGTCAGCACGGCGGCGATGGAATCGCCTTCGCGCGCGATCGTCTCGGCCAGTGCCTGCGGATCATTCCACGGCAGGATGATGAGGTTGTCCTCGACGCCGCGTGGCATGCCCGGTCCTTGCGCCACCGCGATCGGGTGCGCATCGGGACCTGCCTTGTCGATCGCCGGATGCTTGCTCCAGTACACGCCATCGGAAAAGCCGTGATACATGCCCTCGAATCGGATGATCTTGTGGCGGCGCGTGAAGGCACGCGCGAGGCGCGTCGCATACAACACTGCCTCGGTACCGGTATTGCACAGGCGCACCTGATCGATGCTCGGCACCGCGTCGATGACCTTCTGCGCGAGACGCGCCTCGTCTTCGGTCGGCAGCGCGAACACCGTGCCGCGGTTCTGGATGAAATCGACCACTGCCTGGGTCACGCGCGGCGGGCGATGTCCGAAGATCATCGGGCCGAGGCCGAGCAGGTAATCGATGTACTCGTTGCCATCGACATCGGTGACGCGCGAGCCCTGCCCGCTCTTCACGAACAAGGGATACGGCGACCAGCCCGACCAGGTCGCGCGCGCGGTGCTGTTCACGCCGCCGGGAATGAGCTTGCAGGCTGCCTCGAACAATTGCGCGCTGCGCGCGGTGTCGAGTCCGGCGACCAGACCCGTGCCGACGGCGGGCTTGGAATGAAGGGTGTTGTCGATGTTCAAGAGGAATGCTCCGCAATCAGGATGGGTGCGTGCGCAATGTGCAGCGGAACTGCAACTTGCGTGCACGCAGCTTGAAAGGAAATCGTCGCGCGGCGAGGCGACTCAGGCCACCCGCAGCGATGGCAACGGCTTGGGCGCGGCATGCGATGCGCCCAGCTCGCCGGCAATCAGGCGCGGCAGCAAGGCGAGCGCGTCGGCGAAACCGCCGATGCGCACATGCGCGATGCCGGCGGCGCGGCAATGCTCGACGAGGCGATGCTTGGCGAACACGAAATCGGCAACGCCCGACACGCAGAAATCCGATGCGCCATCGCCGATCACCAGCACGCGCCGACGCTCGGCGCGCACGTCGCCCGCGCTCGCGCACTTGCAATTGCCGCTGCGGCAATCATCCTTGGCATAGGGAAATTCGAGGCGCCAACTGCGCTCGCCGCAGGCGATGAGGTGATTGGCTGCGACCGGCAAGCGCGCAAGACCATGGCGACCGAGAATGCGGCGGATCGAATAGTCGAGTCCGTCGCTGAGTACCGTCATCGGCAGCTTCGCCTCGTCCACGGCGGTTGAAAACGCGGCAAAGTCACGATCGATCGTCATCCGATCCAGATGCGCATCGAGCTCGGCGCGGCTGACATCGAGCAGGGCAATCTGCCGCGCCATGCACTCGCGCGAACCGATCTCGCCACGCTTCCAGGCCAGTTCGATGTCTTCCCAGCCAGGTCGCGCAAATCGCACGAGCAGCGAATCGGTGATGTCCTCGACGGAAATGGTGCCGTCGAAATCACAAAGAATGGTCCAGTCGGACACGCGTCGTTTCCCGCAATCGGCCACCCGATCGCACGGTGCGCAGGTTAGGAAGGCCGTCTTTCCGGTGGCTTTCGCGTGGACCGGGCTGAACCGAACGAGGATCGGGCCGCGCATGGCGGCCCGATCCGTGCAAGGCCTCAGGGCACCGAAGCCGGCGTGCCCACCGGCGGAATCGGTTGCGCGCGCAGCGGTAGCACAGGATCCTTCGCGAGGCGTTCGGAAAGATTCGCCAGCGCGGCTTCCAGTTGCGCGTCGTGCCCATGCGCGGTGGCCCAAGGCTTGTTCTCGACCGCGATGTCGGGCGCCGCACCGCGACCTTCGATCAGCCAACGGCCCTGCAGGTCGAACTGCGGCGTGTTGGCGACGCGCGCAAGCCCCTTGTCGATCAGGCGATTGCCATCGGAGAGCCAGATGCCCGCGCCCGCCGTGCGCATGCCGATCACCGGACCGAGCTTGAGCGCGCGCACGCCCGCGGTGAAGGTCTCGCCGTCGGAATAGGTGAACTCGTCGGCGAGCACGACCAGATGACCGCGGAAGGTCTGCTGCATGTTGGTGCTCGGCGCGCCGTGCGGCGGCTGCCAGAACTCCCAGGCGCGGCGCAGGAGCTTTTCGATCACCCAACTGTCGATGTTGCCGCCGCGATTGCGGCGCACGTCGATGATGAGGCCGTCGCGGTCGTATTGCGCATAGAACTCGCGCGCGAAGTTGGCAATGTCGCCCGGCCCCATCGCGTACAGATGCAGATAGCCGATGCGACCCTTGCCGGCCTTTTCCACCTTGGCGAGATTGCCGCGCACCCAGTCGCTGTAGCGCAGCATCGCATCGCGCTCGATGCTCACCGGCCGCACGATCGCGCGTCGGCTTGCCGCGCCTTGCTTGATTTCGAGCAACACCTGCTGCCCCGCCTGTGCGAGCAGGGCACGCGCAACCTCGGCGGTCGTGGCGACCTTGCGACCGTTGATTGCGGTGATGACATCGCCTTCGCGCACATCGACGCCGGGCTGGGCGAGCGGCGCACGCTCGCCCGGCAGCTCGGCATCGGTGCGCCAAATGTGTTCGACGCGCAGACCGCCCTCGACCGCACGCAGCTGCGCACCGAGGAAGGCCGCTGCGGGCGCGGCCGGATCGGCGCGATAGTCGCCGCCGCGCACCTGTGAATGCAGGATGCCCAGCGCCGAACTCATCTGGCCGAGCAGGTCATCGAGTTCGAGGCGATCGTTGACGCGCGCGACCAGCGGCAGCAGGCGCGTGCGCACCGCCTTCCAATCGACGCCGCGCATGCCCGGCTCGAAGGAATAGGCCTGATGCATGCGCCAGGCGTCATCGAACATCTGCCGCCACTCCGCGGCCGGATCGACCGCGATCTTCCAATCGGCATAGCCGATGCGCGCCGCTTCGAGGTCATCGGGCGCCTTGGCGCCTACATCGAGCAGGAGGATGTCGCCGAGGTCGCCCTTGGCGCCCGACTTTTGCACCAACAGGCGCTTGCCGTTGCCGCTGAGTCGGAACGAACGCACGTCACCGAGGAAGGTGGTGAGCTTCTTGTTGCCCGCTTCGATCGCAGCCGTGCGCAGCTCGCCCTTGCCGAAGCTGCCGGCGGCGCGATCGAGCACGAAGATGCGATCGCCGCTCACGGCCAGGCCGTTGTAATTGCCGGGCTCGATGCCGGTATCGACGAGGCGCTCCGACAGCCCGGAGAAATCCACGGCGGGCAGCGTTGCCGCAGGCTTCTTGCCCGCGTCTTTCTTGTCCTTGTCGCTCTTGTCGCCTTCTTTGTTGCCGTTGCCTTCGCCATTGCCCTTGCCCTGCTTCGCATCCGCAGGCATCAGTTCATCGACCGGCTGAAACGGCGAGCGCAGGCCGGACTGGAGCGCGAGCGCGAAGATCTGCACGCGCTTGTCGAACATCGGCCCCATGTTGCGATCGCCCCAGGGCGCGCCGGGCGTGGGCGAGAAATGTCGGCTGGAGAGGAAGTACAGCCACTTGCCATCCGGCGAGAACGCCGGATCGCCCGACTCGTAGCGATCGCTGCTCAGCAGCTGCGCACTTCCGCCCGCGACCGACGCCAGCATGAGCTGCGGCATCTGCCGCGCCGTGCCCGGGCGCGACCACGCCAGATAGCGACCATCGGCCGACCAGGCCACATCGCCATAGGCCTCGTCCTCGCCGAACGGGGATTCGTCGACGACGCGGTTGTCGCCCTTGTCGAGATCGAGGATCGACAGCCGCGCACGCTTGTCGGCATGCGCGAGCCAGCGCCCATCGGGTGATGGCCACAGACGCAGGCGATAACTGCCGTCATCGGCCAGCAACACCTTGCTCGCCGCGCTGCCGTCGGCGGCATAACGACGAATTTCGCTGCGGCCATCCTGATCGGTGATCGCGAATACCCACTTGCCATCTTTCGACAACACCGCTTCACGCAGTCGTGCATGTTCGGGCACGGCAAGGCTTGCGCGACGCAGGCCCTTGGTGCCGGTGACCACGGCCTGACCGCGTGCGCCGAGCACGACGCGCGTGCCGGCAGCATCGGTGGCAACGCCGTCGATCCATTTGGCCGGCTCGCCGATGAAGCGCTCGCGGCGTTGCAGGAAATCCGAATCGAGCGTGATGTCGAGCTGACGATCGGCGCTGCTGGCGATGTCATACAGATGCAGGTCGGCACCGAGCTGGTAGACGATGCGACCGCCATCGAGTCGCGCGCCACGCACGTCGAAATCCTTGTACTGGGTGAGCTGACGACGATCACCGCCCTTGTCGTCCATGCTCCACAGATTGGCGCGCCCGCCCACATCGCTGACCACGTACAGCCGCCCCTGCCACGGCATCGGCTGGCTGATGTTGGCATCCATGTCGGCAGCGACGCGCACCGCCTCGCTCTTGTCGTCGGTGGCCCAGTGCCAGAGCTGGGCCATGCCGCCGCCGCGATAACCGACCGCGTTGTCGCCCGACACCGCGAGACCGAAACGCGTGAACCACGCGCTCTTGCCATCCTCGGCATAAGCGAGCTCGCGTGCATCGGCGAGCGGAATGTCGCGACTCTGCCCGCTGGCCGGATCGACGCTGCGCAGGGCGCGACTCATGCCCGGCCCGATCACATAGTCGCTGGCGTAGATGACTTCGCCGTGCGGTCCGAATCCAGACAGCCAGGCGCGACTCGCCTCGAAAGTCAGGCGCTGCGGCTCGCCGCCCGCCAGCGGCATCCAATAGACATCCGGCGCGCCGTCGTAACTGGCAACGAAGGCGAGCTTGCTGCCATCGGCCGAGATCACCGGTTGCGTTTCTGCCGCCGCATGCGTGGTCAAACGTTGCGCCGCACCGCCTTGGGCAGAGACGCGCCACAGATCGCCTTCGGCAACGAACACCACGGTATCGCCATGCAAGGCGGGTTCGCGGTAGTAACCGGGTGCGGCATTTGCCGACACGGCGGCGCAGGCCAGCATGCCCGGCAAGAACCAGGTCAGGATACGCATGGACTCATCTCCCACGGGATGCAGGCCAGCATTGTGCCAGCCAGTCGATCAGGCACATGGGCCGGTGGTCACGCCGGGCGGTGCGATCAGGTAACCTGTTCTTTGCTTCGACCTTGGCCGACATCCATCTGCGACCGAACTGGGGCGGCGGTTACGAGAGCGGTACGCCTTACACGCTGGCGCAATTCCAGAGTCAGTTTGGCCGCGAAATCGCCTCGATCGCCGCCGATCCGCAGCTGGTCGATCCGCCCGCGGACTACCACCTGCAGGCCAGCAGCCCGGCGCGCGGCAATGGCGATCCGACCTTCTGGCCCGGACACGCCCAGGTCGACCGCGGCGCGTATCCGTTCGCGGACCTGCTGTTTGCCGACGGATTCGATGCCACCGATTGAGCAATACCCGAGGCTGCGGGGCGCAGCCCTCGCGGCCGACTATTTCGCGCCGCGCGGAAAACGCACGAGCACGCGCTGACCGATGCGGAAATCGCCGCCTTCCAGACGCAACACGCAGTCGACCGCATGCACGCCGGCGCGCTCGATCGGATCATCGGTGAGCCGGCTCGGACCGAACACTTCTCCCACGCGCAGCACCTGCGCCATCACGGGCTTGCCGGTATCCGAATCGCGCACGACCTCGGCCTGCATACCGGGCTTGATGAGATCGACATAGGCTTCATTGAGCTCGGCGCGCACAATGCGCGGGCGATCGGGCAGGAGTTCGAACAGGGCCGCACCGCTGGTCGTCGACACCACGTCGCCGACATGCACGCGCCGTTGCACGATGCGGCCATCGGCGACCGCGCGCAAGCTGCGCGCATCAACTTCGGCCTGCGCCTGGGTCACGTGCTCATGGGCAAGCTTGACGGCAGCTTCGCCTGCGAGCAGTTCCTGCTGAAGCACGGCGAGCGCGGTCGCGGCCTCGTCGGCGCTCTGTCCACTGCTCGCTCCGGACTTGGCCGCCTCGCCCGTGCGATCGGCAAGTTGCTGCGCAGGGCCGAGCCGCGCCTTGAGCACACCCAGCTGCGCTTGTGCCTGGGCCAATTCGGCACGCGCGATCGCCAGCGCGCTGTGCGCCTGCACGTCATCGAGCGTGGCCAACACCTCACCCGTCTTGACCAGATCGCCGTCCTCCACGCGCACGCTGGCGACGCGCCCATCGCGCGGCGCGCTCACCGCGATGATGCCGCCTTCGACATCGACCTGACCGCGCGCCATCGCCAGCCACGCCGATGGCGGCGCCGAACCGGGCGGCGTTGCCGACTCGCCCGACGTGCAGGCGCACAACGCGGCCGCAAGCACGGCAGGCAGCAGGAAACGGTCGAACGAAAGATTCATCAGGGAACATCCTCGGCGGCAACTGGCCGCACGCGGCGGTCGGAGAGTATCTTGCCATCCTCCATCGCCAGCACGCGATCGGCATGCGTGATCAGGCGCGGATCATGGCTCACGCACAGCACCGTGGCGCCATGCGCGCGGGCGATGCGATGCAGGGTGTCGATGACGATCTGGCCATTGGCCGCATCCAGCGCACTGGTTGGTTCGTCGGCAAACAACAACTGCGGCTCCTTGGCCAGCGCGCGCGCGATCGCCACGCGCTGCTTCTCGCCGCCCGACAGTTCGCGTGGGCGCAGGCTCATGCGCGGACCCAGACCGACTTCTTCGAGCACGCTCTGCGCGCGGCGCCGCGCACGCGCGCTGTCATAGCCCAGATAATCGAGCGGCAGCATCACCTGCTCGAGCGCGCTCAGCGCCGGAAACAGGTTGAAGCCCTGGAACACGAAGCCGGTGTGTTGCAGCCGGAAGCGCTCGAGCGCCGGCGCCGACATCCGCCCCAGGTCTTCGCCGAGGGCGATCACGCGTCCGGCATCGGGATGCAACAGGCCGGAAAGGATCGCCAGCAAGGTGCTCTTGCCGCAACCCGATGGCCCCGAAACGAGGCTCAGTTCGGCCGCCTCGATTTCGATCGACAGATCGCGCAGCACCTCGGCGCGCACCGATCCGGTGACGAAGGACTTGCTGATCGACTCGGCGACGATGGCAGCCATGGCTTCAGCGCAGCAGCAAGGCGGGATCAGCCTTGCGCAGTGTGCGCAGCGCGGCCAACCCGGACAGCAAGGCAATCACCATCACCAGCGCCGCGCATACCACCACGATCATCGGCGACAACTGCGCAGGCACATCGCGGCGCTGTGCAAGCGCGACCACGATCAGGGTGCCCAGACCACCGACGAGGATCCCGAAGGCACCCACCCATGCGGCCTGTTCGAGCACCACGCGGCGCAGCGCGCGCACGCCCACGCCGAGCGCATGCAGGGTCGCGTATTCGCGGATCGAACCGGCTACCGCGCCCATCAGGGTCTGACTGGTGATGACTGCGCCGACCAACACGACGACGACGGCAAGAAACATCACGCCCAGACCGGCGCCGGTTTCGAACATCCAGTAGATCACCGCATTGCGCGCGAAATCATCGCGTGTCCAGGCCTGGAAGCGCCCGGCCTTGCCCTGCGCATCGAGGCGCGCCTGCACCGCCGAAGCCTGCGACGGATCCTTGAGTTTGACGACGTAGTAGGCGACCTGCCCCGCATGCTCGCCATTGTCGAGCCGTCGCGACGTCTCCAGGGAAGTCAGGATGTTGACGCCGCCGAGCGCGCGCAGGCCATTGCCGGCGCCGACGATGCGCACGCGATGGCCATTGAGGATCGCCTGACCGCCCACATCGAGGCCGAGCTTGGCAAGGTCGGCGCGGTCGACGATCACGCCATCGGGTTCGTCGAGCCGCGCGCGCAGATCGGGCGACAGCGCGTCGGCGAACATCAAGGCATCGGCATGCGTGTCGATGCCCGAGATGAACACCGAAACGCCGCCCTTGTCGGCCGGCCCGCGCCAGTCACCATCGAGCCAGTTGAACGGCTCGACGCGCGCGACCGCGGGATCCATCAGCGCGGCAATCTGTGCCTGCGCCGAAATCGGCCGTCCCAATTCGATGCTCTGCGTGCCGGGAAAACCCAGCCACAGATCGCCGCCGCTCTTGCGCACGTACACGGCGGCGCTGCCGAAGATGCCGAGCACGAGCGCGGCCTGCACCAGCAGCAGCAGGCCCGAGAACGCCACCGCGAATCCCGACGGCAGGAAGCGTCGCCATTCGTGCAGCAGTGTCTTGCGCGCGAGCGGAACCATCAGGGCGCATCCTCGTGCGGCAGCGGCGCGCCACCCAGAGCCTTGTACAGCGCGACGAAGGCGATGCCGCGATCCAGCTGCGCGGCGAGCAGGTCGATGCGCGCCTGCGCCAGCGCGCCATCGGCATCGATGCGACCCAGGGCATCGCCCAGTCCGAGCTTCTGGCGCGTGCCGGCCGCCTGCGCTTCATGTTCGAGCGGCGCGATGGCCTGCGCGAGCGCGAGGGTGCGCAAGCGCTGTTGTTCGAGCGTGGCCAGCGCGCTCTCGGCTTCGGCCACGCCTTCGACCACCGAACGACGGTAGGCGAGCAGGCTCGCCGCGAGCTCCGCATTGCGCGCCTCGACCACGCTCTCGCGCTGGCCCCAATCGAACAACGGGATTTCGATTGCCGGACCGAAGGTGACGATGCCCGCAGCATCGGACAGGCGCGTGTGGCCAATCACCTTCGATGCATAGGTCAGCGCGCCGCCGAGCCCGAGGCGTGGATAGCGATCTGCCTGCGCGATGCCGAGCTCGCCCGCGGACTTCAGGACCTCGGCCTCGGCGCGACGGATCTCGGGGCGCGTGCGCACGAGATCTGCCGGCACGCGTTCAATGCCCGCATCGGCCAGCAAGGGCATCGCACCGAAGTCGTTCAATGCGGGATCGGGCTCGACCTCGCCGAGCAAGGCGGTCAACTGATGCCGTGCACGCGCAATCGCCACGCGCGGCTCGACCAGCGCCGCCTCCGCAGCAGCCTCGCGTGCCTTCGCCAGCGCCAGCTCGGTCGGCGCCGCCAAGCGCAAGCGCAGGCGCGTCGCAGTCAACTCACTGCGCCGCTGCGCGTCACGCGCCAGAGGTACCAGCAGGTTTTCACGTTGCTGCGCGGCACGCAGTTCGAGCCAGGTCTTGACCACCTCGGCGACCACGCTCACCCGCGCTGCCTGCGCCTGCGCCTGCGAGCCTTCAAGGCTGCCGCGCGCGATCCGTGCCTCGTTCTCGCGGCGTCCGAACCAACCCAGTTCCCACTTCGCGTCGAAACCGAACTGGAAGTAGCTCGCACTGCTGTCAGGCGTCGGTTCCGAATACGTGTGGAATCCGAGCTGCGGCAAGTGATTGAGTTCACTCGCCCCGGACAGTCGACGCGCGGCTTCGACGCGCGCCACTGACTCGCCGAGACTGAGGTTGTGCGCCAGCGCGCGCTCGACCAGAGCATCGAGCGCCGGGTCCTTGAATGCCGTCCACCACGAGCGCAAGTCGACTGCGGCCGGCGCATCACCCTGCTGCCAGCGTGCCGGCACCTGATCGGGCAGCTTGGGCAGGGGCAAGGCGGCGCAGGCCGCGAGCACGGCGGTCAGCGCAGCGACAGTCAGCGGCTTCCAGAAGCCGCGTCGGCGCGACCGCGCCATGCGTCCGAGGATGGGAATGAAGATGAACAAGAGGATGCAGGCTTCTGAATCGCCGGAAGGTCGCAGTGTAGCCAGACCGGGCATCGGCATGGAATCCGCGCCCGGCTCCCTGACGGCCTGTCGGCACCTGATGATCTGGCGAATCCACGACACTGGAGCGACGAGCGGCAGTGACGATCCGCCGGGTGTCGTTGAAGTCATGCCCTGACTTCAGGTCAGCCTCGAAATGACCGTTCTCAACGCCGTCCGATCATTGGCATCGAATCTGCCAAGAATGCTTTCAGACGCTGCCGCAACCGAGTTGCTGGCTTCTTCAAAAGTCCGCTCCCCTGCCGTGGTCAAGGCGACCAGGCTTGCCCTTGCATCCCGGGCCGATACCTCTTTGGACACCAAACCGATCTTCTCCATCGGGTTGAGCACACGGGTGACCCCGGACGCAGTCAAGCCGACCTTCTCGGCAAGATCGATTCGTCGCAGATTCCCGCTCGGAGAATGCCGAAGATGCAAGAGAACCAAATATTCGGTGAGCCCGAGACCATGCGCGACCAGCGACCTGGCAAGCTGCCCCTCGACGTTGCCTGCAGCCCGCATGAGTCCGATGAGGGGTTGATCCAATGAGTTCATGGCTTTGATTGCGTAGTGATTGACACCGCAAGTATATGCAACTCAATTTGCGTGGTCAAGCATCGTGCAAGCATTTCCGCCTGGTCCAATGCGGTGTCGAAGAGTGATGGACGTCGGCGCCTCGACTCCCCACGCCTTCGTGGTGATGCTCGCAGGGATCGAAGCACGAACGGCCCAGACGCATCGACCACCCGAATCGTGTATCGAGACGGTGCCTCGCCCCGATCTACGGCCGACCCCGACACCTGCTCGCCACGAATGGAAACCCGAGCCTCAAAGCGCGCCAAGCCAGCGGTGCAGCCGCTGACTCGGCGCTTTGCACCCCGCACGCACTGCGCTATGGTGCTCGGCTCATACCGCACTTCCACCGCCTCCCATGCCCGGAAAACGACTCCACGATCTCTGCGCCACCTGCTTGCGTCTGAGCTGGCTGCTTGCCTTGCTGCTGCCCATGGCCGCGCGCGCCGACGGGCTCCTGGTGTTCGCCGCAGCCAGCCTCAAGCCGTCGCTCGATGCCATCCTCGCCACGCCGCAGCTCACGTCTCTGGGCAAGGTCGAGGTCAGCTATGCGGCCAGCTCACAACTCGCGCGGCAGATCGAGGCCGGCGCACCGGCGGCGCTGTTCATCAGCGCCGACGAGGCATGGATGGACTGGCTGGCCGCGCGCGAGCGCATCGTCACGGCGACGCGTACGGATCTGCTCGGCAATGCGCTCGTGTTGATCGCGCCAAAGGACAGCTCGATGCAGGTGGCCTTGCATCCGGGCGTGGATCTGGCCGCTGCGTTGGGCCGCGATGGGCGCCTTGCCATGGCCGAGCCGGGCAGCGTGCCGGCCGGCAAGTACGCAAGATCGGCCTTGGTCCAGCTCGGCGTCTGGGACAGCGTGGCCACGCGCATCGTCGCCGCCGAAAACGTGCGCGCCGCGCTCAACTTCGTCGTGCGCGGCGAAGCACCGCTGGGCATCGTCTACCGCAGCGACGCCCAATCCGAACCCGCTGTGCGCATGCTGGCACGCTTTGCCGACGGCAGCCACGCCGCGATCGTCTATCCGGCAGCGGTCATCGCCGGCCACGATTCGGCCGCCGCGCGTGCGCTGCTCGATGCGCTGCGCGCACCGCCGCAGCAGGCGATCTTCCGCGCCCATGGCTTCGATGCGCCGCCGCACCGCTGAGCAGCGCGGGGCGCGGCGATGATCGCGCTCTCGCCCGCTGAATGGCAGGCGCTCGCGCTGAGCCTGCGCGTGGCCCTGCTGGCCGTGCTGGCCTGCCTGCCCTTCGCGCTCGGCCTTGGCTGGGTCCTCTCGCGCAAGCGCTTCGTCGGTCGCATGCTGCTCGAGTCGCTCATGTTCCTGCCGCTGATCCTGCCGCCGGTGGTGACCGGCTACGCATTGCTCGCGCTGTTCGGCCGTCACGGGCCGCTCGGTGAATTACTCGCACAGTTCGGCATTGTCGTCGCGTTCCGCTGGACCGGCGCGGTGATCGCCGCGGCGGTCATGGGTTTCCCCTTGCTCGTGCTGTCGGTACGCGCGGCCTTCGATGGCGTCGACCGGCGTCTGGAGGTGGCTGCGCATACGCTGGGTGCGAGTGCCTGGCGAAGTTTCGCCACCATCACCCTGCCCTTGTCGATGCGCGGCATCGCCGCCGGCTGCGCGCTCGCCTTCGCGCGTGCCTTCGGCGAGTTCGGCGCCACGATCAGTTTCGTTTCCAACATTCCCGGTGAGACACGCACCCTGCCGATCGCGATCTACGAGTTGCTCAACACGCCCGGCGGCATGCCCGGTGTGCAGCGCCTGGCCCTGGTCGCCCTGGTCGTCGGCGTGCTCGCCAGCGCGATGGCAACCGTGATCGCCGGTGGCAGCCTTTGGCGCAGGCGCGACGATGCTTGAACTGAGCCTGCGCCATCACCTCGGCGACCTCGACATCGACCTCGCCTTTGCCAGCGATGCACGCACGCTGGCCCTGTTCGGTCATTCGGGCGCAGGCAAGACCAGCGTGCTCAACGCAATCGCGGGACTGCTCGTGCCCGGGCACGGTCGCGTGGTGCTCGATGGGCGCGTGCTGCTGGACAGCGCGGCGGGCATCAGCGTGCCGGTCGCGCAACGGCACCTCGGTTATGTGTTCCAGGATGGACGCCTGTTTCCCCACCTGAGCGTGCGTGCCAACCTGCTGTATGGCGCCGCGCAAGGCAATGCGGAGCACACACACGACTTTGCCGCGATCGTCGAACTGCTGGCCCTGGCGCCCTTGCTCGAACGCCGCCCGAATACCCTTTCCGGTGGCGAGCGCCAGCGCGTGGCCATAGGCCGTGCGCTGATGTGCGCACCGCGCGCATTGCTGCTCGATGAACCGCTCACCGGCTTGCATGCACAGGCGCGCAGTCAGGTACTGGCCCACCTGCGCGCCCTCAAGCAGGAACTGCGCGTGTTCACCGTGCTGGTTTCCCATCACGCCGATGAGGTCGCCATGCTCGCCGACGAGGTCGTCGAGCTCGCCGCGGGCTGCATGGTCGCGCAGATGCCGGCCAGAGATTTCCTGCGCCGACACGGCAGCATGCGCACACCGGCGGTGGTCTGAAGGCAAGATCGGGGCGCAGCCCGTGCAACGACCCACGCCTCATCCCGGGCCCGTGTTTGGTAGGCTAGGCGTTCGACCAAACGATCGTTTGAGGCCGACATGAAGTCCATCGCCATCGTGCCCGCAATCGCGCTCGCCGCCCTGCTCACTGCCTGCAGCAGCGGCCCGACGCGCAAGGTGCACCCCTCGACCGCCAGCATCCAGCAGATCGCGGTGCAGGCCGATGGCCACTGGCGCGTCACGCTGCGGATCCAGAACTACAGCACCTTTGCCATGCATTTTTCGGCCATCGATGCCCAGCTCAAGATCGCGGGCCAGCAAGTCGCCCAGGTCCGCTTCGCCCCCGACATCGACATCGTCGGCAGCAACAGCGACGTGGTCGAAACCACCCTGCCGCCGCCGGCGGGCACCACGCTCGTCGGCAACCTCGATTACACGCTCGAAGGCACGATCTCGACCACCAATCCGGACAACACCTTCAAGTTCACCACCACCAGCCATCTCTCGCCCGCGCCCGGCCTGGCGGGCACCTGGCGCTGAGCCCGCGCGCACGCCACCCGCTCCCGATCTCTTGCAGGAACCTCGCCATGAATCGCTACACCGCCCCGCTGACCGACCTGCGCTTCGCCCTGCATGACGTGCTGGGCGTGGACGCGCTCTACGCGCGCCTGCCCGGCTGCGAGGCGGCCACCAGCGACGTGATCGATGCGGTACTCGAGGAAGCGGGCAAGTTCACCGAGCAGGTACTCGCGCCGATCAACCACAGCGGCGACAGCGAAGGCTGCCACTTCGATGCGGCCACGCACAGCGTGCGCACGCCCAAGGGCTTCAAGGAGGCCTTCGCGCAGTATGTCGAAGCGGGCTGGATCGGCCTCACGGCCGAGGAGAAGTTCGGCGGCCAGGGCCTGCCCGAGACGCTGGGCGCCGCGCTCAAGGAAATGGTCGACGCCGCCAACCTGTCGTGGGGCAACTACCCCATGCTCTCGCACGGCGCAGTCTCCGCGCTGGAACATCATGGCGAGGATTGGCAGCGTGAAATCTTCCTCAAGCCGCTGGTGGCCGGGCGCTGGACCGGCACCATGTGCCTCACCGAACCGCACTGCGGCACCGACCTGGGCCTGCTCAAGACGCGCGCCGAACCGGCTGCCGATGGCAGCTACGCGGTCAGCGGCACCAAGATCTTCATCACCGCGGGCGAACACGATTTCGTCGACAACATCCTGCACCTGGTGCTCGCGCGCCTGCCCGATGCGCCGCCCGGCGTGAAGGGCATCTCGCTGTTCCTCGTGCCCAAGTTCAAGGTCGGTCGCGATGGCAAGGTCGGCGAACGCAACGCCGCGCTGTGCGGCTCGATCGAGCACAAGATGGGCATCCACGGCTCGGTCACCTGCGTGATGAACTTCGATGACGCGCAGGGCTGGCTGGTCGGCGCGCCGAACAAGGGCCTGAGCGCGATGTTCACGATGATGAACACCGCACGCCTCGCAGTCGGCCTGCAGGGCCTGGGCCTGTCCGAGCGCGCCTGGCAGAGCGCACTCGGCTATGCGCGCGAGCGCCTGCAGATGCGTGCGCTGTCGGGCGCGAAGTTTCCCGACAAGCCCGCCGATCCACTCATCGTGCATGGCGACGTGCGCCGCATGCTCCTCACGCAGAAGGCACTCATCGAGGGTGGGCGACTGCTCGGCCTGTATGCCTATCTCAACGAGGACATCCGCAAGCATGCCAGCGATGCCGCCGAGCGCGATCGCGCCGAGGCACTGGTGTCCTTCCTCACGCCGATCGTCAAGGGCCTGCTCACCGAAGCCGGCATCGAGTGCACCTACGATGCGCTGCAGATCTTCGGCGGCCACGGCTTCATCGCCGAAAACGGCATGGAGCAGTACGCGCGCGATGCCCGCATCACCACGCTGTATGAGGGCACCACCCAGATCCAGGCCAACGACCTGCTCGGGCGCAAGGTGCTTGCGCTCAAGGGCGCGGGCCTCAAGATTTTTCTTGCCGAGATCGGCGCATTTTGCGCGCAGCATGCCGGCAACGCGGCGCTGGCAGAATTCATCGGCCCGCTCGGCAAGGCCGCGCAGGAATGGGGCGCGCTGAGTCTGGAAATCGGTCAGCGCGCCGGCGCCGACATCGAGGAAGTGGGTGCGGCCGCTTACGATTACCTGTTCTATTCCGGCTATGTCGCGCTGGCCTATTTCTGGGCGCGCGCAGTCGCTGCTGCAGACGCTTCGACACATGCGCAGGATTTCAAGCAGGCCAAGCGCCTCACCGCGCGTTTCTACTACGCGCGCATCCTGCCACGCACGCAGATGCACCTGGCCGCGATCCGCAGCGGCGCGGCGACCCTGCTGGAAATGAGCGACGCGCAGTTCGGCTGATGCATCACGCGGGCTTGCGCGAGCGCCTGCGGGGCCGGCATTGCGACCGCGCGGCGGATGCCCGATCACGCGCGTCCGGCTCCTGTGACCGATGACACCGGAGCGCCGATGCGCCCGAGCGCTGCGCGGAGCGGCGGAATTGTTCTATGCTGCGCGCGGCCCGGGCAGGGACGCGCCACCGGATTCGGTCACGAGGTCGGAGGTTACATGCTTGCGCAAGTCCGCTTATGCGGCGACATCCACAACACGCGCATGCTCTCGCTCGATGCCAGCGGACGCATCCTCGACTGGATGAGCTGGCAGGATGCAGCCTGCCTGTACGTGCGCGGCGCGGTCGCCTGGACGCTCGGCGAGCCCTGCCTGACCATCCACGGCGGCCTCAACCAGCGCAGCGGCCTGCGCAGCACCCTGGCCCTGCATCCGATCATCGCCAGCACCGGCCACGCACGCGCGCGCGCGATCGATCCCGCACCCGCGCTCACCAATGCCGCGCTGTTCGCACGCGACCGCATGCTGTGCATGTACTGCGGCCATGCCTTCAGCCGCGGCGAGCTCACGCGCGATCACGTGATGCCCGTCTCCAAGGGCGGCCGCGACATCTGGGTCAACGTCGTCACCGCCTGCTGGGCCTGCAACGTCAAGAAGGGAAGCCGCACGCCGCAACAGGCCGGCATGCCGCTGCTTGCAGTGCCGTATCGGCCGAGCTGGGTCGAACACCTGATCCTGTCCAACCGCAACATCCTTGCCGACCAGATGGAATTCCTGGTCAGCCACCTGCCCCGCGAACGGCGCCCGCAATAGCGTGACCGGCGAGGCTGCGGTACGCATCGCGCGCTTGCGGCTGCTCGCGCAGATCGCACGTCACCCATCGGCGATCCTGTTGCTGGTGCAGATTCTCGCCCTGCTCGCCTATCCGTTCTTCGAAGGCACGCATGCAGGCAGCGCCGTGCTCAGCGTGCTCGGCATCCTCGTGCTGCTGCTCGCGCTGCGCATGGTCAACCGCACCGCCGGCCATCTGCGCCTGCTGTTTGCGCTCGCGCTGGCAGTCCCCGCACTCGTCTTGAGTCTGGCCGCAACCGTCGGCGGCCAAGCCACCTTGCTGCCATGGGCCGCCGCGCTCGAATCCTTGTTCTACTTCCACGCCGCGAGCTGCCTGGTCGCCTACATGCTGGCCGATCGCCGCGCGACGCGCGACGAGCTGTTCGCCGCCGGCGCGACCTTCACCCTGCTGGCCTGGGCTTTCGCCCATCTGTTCGCGCTGTGTCAGGCCCTGCAGCCGGGCTGCCTCGCCGCCGCGGTCAATCCGCAAGCGCCACGCAGCTGGACCGAACTGCTGTTCTTCAGCTTCGTGCTGCTGTCGAGCACCGGCATCGGCGACATCATCCCGCTCACACCGCACGCACGCGCGATCGCGAGCTTCGAGATCTTCATCGGCGTGATGTATCTGGCGCTGGTGGTGTCACGCCTGATCGGCCTCACCCTGCTCGATCTGCGCGCCCCGCGGCCAGAGTGATGCAACGCAAGCCATCGATGCCGCACCGATTCGAAGACGCACGTCGCCGTTGTCGGCAGCAAATCCCGGCGATCAGGGCTTGGCCGGGGAGCCCATGCACGAATTGTTGGCTCTCACTCGACAAGTCTGACCTGAGTGGCGCTGTCGACCTTGACATGTGTCTGGTAGTAGTAAGCGCCCGTCCGCTTGCCGTCTTGAAGGAAATCGATACGTACCCGCTTGGCGGTTCCGAGAACGACGAGCCTGCGACCTGCAAGATCCTTGAACTTGACGCCAAGTCGCTTCTCCAATTCAGGGATGATCGAGGTCGGCATGCGGATGGTGAGCGCCCGTTGATCGCGGTAATCCCTCTCCGAGTTCAGGTAAGACCACTTCTGATCAGCGCCAAACCCCTTGACCGTCATGATGAATTCGCCACGAACTCCGTAGGCTGGATCATCGTTTGCCGCCCGAATTGCCTCAACAGGCTCAATCCAACCCTTGGAGTTGGCTGGGACAGACGAGCATGCGCAAGCAAGAAGTGCAATTGCACAGACCATCAACAAACGCATGGAACCTCCGACAGGTACTCGACAATGCTCTTTGGTCAGGATGGTATGCCACCGCGATGCCATGGCTTGTGCGGATCGCGCGCAATGCCATCGGCTTGGCACCAGGCAAGCACGCCCATTCGCGCAGGCCGATGTCGAAGCAGCATACCGCATACGTCGATTTGGCTGTCCACAGGGACTCGATCTGAACCGCCCCGGCTTTCTTGGAGGCCGTTTGGTTTGAGTCTGGACGGCCACGCTGGATGCAGGGTTCCATTGCCACGCCGCAGCGATTCCGGTTGCCTGCATGCTTGCCCAGCGCGCGCCGCCAAGGGCGCAATGGGCGCGAGCCGACTATGATGGCGCCCCGCCCGGGGCCGAAGCCCACTCGCGTGGCAATCCACCACCTGTCAGGCCGATGTCCGCGACACCACCCACCAGCCAATCCACATCCGCACGCGTCGAAGACCTCGCCAGTACGGATGCGCTTCCCGTCGCGCCCGGGTTGGGTTTCGCGCTCGATGCCACCCACATGCCGCGGCGCTCCACCCTTGTCGATCGCCGCGTGGTGGCGATCAGCCTCATCGCCGGCCTGATCGCGATCGCCGCCGCGCTGATTGCACGTGCGCTGACCGCGCTCATTGGCCTGGTCACCAACCTTGCGTTCTACGGCCGCTGGTCGAGCGACTTCGTATCACCCGCGGGACATCAACTCGGCGCCTGGGTGATCGCCGTGCCGGTAATTGGCGGTCTCATCGTCGGCCTGATGGCGCGCTGGGGTTCACGCGCGATCCGTGGTCACGGCATTCCCGAAGCGATGGAACAGGTGCTGCTCAACGAGTCGCGGATTGCGCCGCGCATCATGTTTCTCAAACCGGTTTCGTCGGCCGTTGCGATCGGAACCGGCGGACCCTTCGGCGCCGAAGGTCCGATCATCGCCACCGGTGGCGCACTCGGCTCATTGATCGGTCAGTTGCTGCGCGTGACCGCAGTCGAGCGCAAGACCCTGCTCGCTGCCGGCGCCGCCGCGGGCATGGCCGCGGTGTTCGGCTCGCCGCTGTCGGCGATCATCCTCGCGGTCGAGTTGCTCCTGTTCGAACTCAAGCCGCGCTCGCTGATTCCGGTCGCGCTCGCAGCCGTGGTTGCGACCGGTGTGCGGCACGCGCTGGTTGGCGTTGCGCCGGTGTTTCCGATGCCGGTGGTCGGCGAACCCGGTGGCGCCGCATTGGCCGGCTATGTTCTGCTCGGCGCACTGATCGGCCTCGTCAGCGTCGCCACGACACGCATCGTCTATGGCATCGAGGACCTGTTCGAGAAACTTCCCGTGCACTGGATGTGGTGGCCGGCACTGGGCGGCGTCGCGGTCGGCGTGATCGGCTGGTTTGCGCCGCTCACGCTCGGCGTGGGCTACACCAACATCGAGGACATCGTCGCCGGGCGTCTGGGAATGATGGCGCTGGGCACACTGTGCGTGATGAAATTCCTGTCGTGGTCGATCGCGCTCGGCAGCGGCACCTCGGGCGGCACGCTCGCGCCGCTGTTCACGGTCGGCGGCGCACTCGGTGCGATCGTCGGACTCGTGCTCGCGCACTGGATGCCGCAATGGGGCATTGATCCGCGTCTGGCCGGACTGGTCGGCATGGCCGCGATCTTCGCCGGTGCCTCGCGCGCCCTGCTCGCCTCGATCGTGTTTGCGTTTGAAACCACACGCCAGCCGGTCGGCCTGCTGCCGCTGATTGGCGGCTGCACGGCCGCCTATCTGGTATCGGCGCTGCTCATGCGCAACACCATCATGACCGAGAAGATCGCGCGGCGTGGCGTGCGCGTACCCAGCGAATACGCAGCTGATTTTCTCGAACAGATTCCGGCTGGTCAGGCCTGCACGCGCGAGGTCGTCACGCTCGCTGCAGACCATCGCATCGGCGCGGTGCGCGAATGGCTCGCCTCAGGCACGCCCGAGGCTCACCATCAAGGCTATCCGGTCATCGGGCCACACGGTCAACTGATCGGCGTACTCACCCGCCGCGATCTGCTCGACGCCCGCCATGACGCAATGCAGACCGTCGCCAGTCTCATCCGTCGCGCGCCACTCGTGGTCGGTGAACAACACTCGCTGCGCGAAGCCGCCGATCACATGGTTGCCGAGAACGTCGGCCGCGTGCTCGTCGTCAGCGAAGAAACCAATCCGCGCATGATCGGCATCCTCACCCGCGGCGACCTGCTCGCCGCCCATGCCCGGCGCCTGCACGAACACCGCGACGCCAGGCGTCACCTGCGCGTGCGAACCTTGCTGCGCGGCAAACCGACTCCACCCTGAGCCGCTCCCGCGCGCAACACGTGGACCTTGCCACACTGGACGCCCCGCTTGCCCGCAATCCGCCACGTTGGCGCCCGCCGTGTTCCTTGCCCCGCCCGCGCGCACGACCGACAATAGCGGCATGATCGACAGCCAACGCTATCCGCGCCTCGCCCGCATCGACTCGCCGGCGGACCTGCGCCAGTTCGAGGAAGGCGAGCTTCCGGCAATCGCGCAGGAGCTGCGCGACTACCTGATCGAGTCGGTGGCGACTTCGGGCGGGCATTTCGGCGCCAATCTCGGCGTGATCGAGCTGACCGTGGCCCTGCATTGGCTTTACGACACCCCGACCGACCGCCTGGTATGGGACGTCGGCCATCAGGGCTATCCGCACAAGATCCTCACCGGCCGCCGCGATCGCATCACCACGGTCAAGAAAAAGGATGGTGTGGCGCCGTTCCCCAAGCGCGACGAAAGCCCGTTCGACACCTTTGGCGTGGGTCATTCCTCGACCTCGATCGGCGCCGCGCTGGGCATGGCGATTGCAGCGCAGCGCAATGGCGATGCGCGCAAGATCGTTGCGGTGATCGGCGACGGCGCGATGACCGCGGGCATGGCCTTCGAGGCGCTCAATCACGGCGGCGACGTCGAGCCCGACATGCTGGTGATCCTCAACGACAACCAGATGTCGATCAGCGAGAACGTCGGCGCGCTGACCAAGATGCTGGCGCGCCTGATGTCGAGCCGCACGCTCAACAAGATCCGCGAGCGCGGCAAGTCGATGATGAAGCGCGACGGCCTGCTCTGGCGCGCAGCCAAACGCTGGGAGGAGCATGCCAAGGGCATGTTCGTGCCCTCGACGCTGTTCGAGGAACTGGGTTTCCACTACACCGGCCCGATCGATGGCCACGACATTCCGCAACTGCTGACCACGCTGCGCACGCTCAAGGAGCTCAAGGGCCCGCGCCTGCTGCATGTAATCACCACCAAGGGCAAGGGTTATGCGCCCGCCGAGGCGCAGCAGATCGAATACCACGCCGTCGGCCCCTTCGATCCGCATCAGGGCGTGGTGAAGAAGGCCGCGCCGACCAAGCCGAGCTACACCGAAGTGTTCGGCGACTGGTTGTGCGACATGGCCGCCGCCGAGCCGCGCCTGTACGGCATCACGCCGGCGATGCGCGAAGGCTCGGGTCTGGTGCGCTTCTCCAGGGAATATCCACAACGTTATCTCGATGTCGGCATCGCCGAGCAGCATGCGGTGACGCTTGCCGCAGGCATGGCCTGCGAGGGTGCCAAGCCGGTGGTGGCGATCTATTCCACCTTCCTGCAACGCGGCTACGACCAGCTGATTCACGACGTCGCGTTGCAGGATCTGGATGTGCTGTTCGCAATCGACCGCGCCGGCGTGGTCGGCCCCGATGGTGCGACGCACGCGGGCAGTTTCGATCTGTCCTATCTGCGCTGCATCCCCAACATGATCGTGATGGCACCGTCCAACGAGGACGAATGCCGCAAGCTCCTGACCACTGGTTTCCTGCATACCGGACCGGCCGCAGTGCGCTATCCGCGCAGCAGCGGGCCGGGCGTCTCGATCACGCCCGAACTCGTGCCGCTGCCGATCGGCAAGGCCGAAGTGCGTCGGCGTGGTCGCGGCATCGCCTTGCTCGCATTCGGCGCAATGGTCGCGCCTGCCGCGAAGGTAGCCGAAACGCTCGATGCAACGCTCGTCGACATGCGCTTCGTCAAGCCGCTCGATGAGGCCCTGCTGCGCGAACTGTCCAAGTCACACGCGGCCTTCGTGACGATCGAAGACAACGCGATCATGGGCGGTGCCGGCAGCGCGGTCGGCGAGTGGCTGCACGCGAGCGGCCTTGCGCTGCCCCTGCTTCAGCTGGGTCTCTCCGACACCTTCCTCGAACACGCCAGCCGCGACGAACTGCTCGCCCACGAAGGGCTCGACGTTGCCGGAATCGAGGCAGCGGTGCGCAAGCGCTTTGCCGATCTGCTCGCCGCAGCCGCATTGCGCAACGCGGTCTGAGCGGGCGCCGAATTTCGGCTGCGCTCAGGCGCTGTAGCCACCGGTCACACCCTTGGTGATGAAGGCCACCGCATCGTGCGGATGCAGGCTTTCGTGGTGCGCGGCGCGCACGCGGAAGTCGGCGATATGCGGATCGGCGTCGAACACGCGCTGGATGCGCCGCGCGGCGTCCTCGCAGAACATGAGGTTCTGACCATTGGCGAGCGCGAAAGCCTGTTCGTCCTCGCGCTTGACCGCGGTCTGCACCGGCGTGCGCAGCGCGCTTTCGACCGCGTCGATCCAGCCATCGAGTGCGAGACTCGCGCCTTCGGCCAGACGCAGTTGCATGTGAGCACTGCTGCGCTGGCTGTGCGGCGTGGCGAGGATGCCCTCGCTGCTGCCGAGCCAGGCGAGTACGGCTTCTCGATCGAGCGCGGCAGATGGGAAATCCAGCGCAAAACGCTGCTGGATCAATTGCCGCGCGAGCGCCGCCGATGCGGGACAAGTGCTCGAATAGGTGATCTCGAGCCCGGCCTCGACCACGAAGCTATCGCGCGCGAGACTGGCACTGACTTCGACCGGATACGAGCGCCAGCCGCTGTGCGCACTCGCGAGCGCCGCGCGACGCACCAGATGGTCGAAGCGAATGCGTACCCGTGCACGCGTCGACAGCTCGGCATGTGAATGCAGGAATTCGCGCAACAGGCGACGCAGACCCGCCGGGGCCAGCGGCTCGACTGCGAGATGCCGTTCGAGCAGGAGGTACAGGCGCGACATGTGGATGCCGCGCGCATCGCTGCAGGCGAGGTCGACGAAGGCATCCACGCGCGCGCTCACGCGCTGCGCGCGGCCCTCGCCATCGAGCACGAGCACCGGCATCTCGATGCGCTCCATGCCCACCGCATCGAGCGTGCCGGCATGGTCGGCGTGGCTTTCGAGCGCGATGTCGGGCAAGGCGCGGGCGGAGGATTCGGGGGCGGACATGGGATCAGCGCAAGGGTCGCCGGAGTGCTCCGGCCTGCGCATATTGTAATTGGAGCGCGAAGCGGACATCTCAAGAGCCCGCTGACACGGCCCCGGCGCGGCGCGCGCGCCAGGCGGCGAGTGTCGCGCGCAAGGGCACGCGCGCGAGCCGGTCGCACAGTGCCTGCAAGGGCTCCTCGGCAGCCTGCGCATGGCCCAGACGCCAACGATCGGCGCTGAGTGTGGCTGCGCTGATCGGGTCGAGCCCGCGTGGATCGATCGCAGCCGCGTGCACGCGCAGCGCGCCCAGCCAGTCACGCATCAGCGCAGACGAAGCCGCGCCGGGCTGGGCGAGATCGCCCCGCGCGAGCCGATGACGCGCGAGCAGGTCGAGGGGCAGCGGCAGACGGCCCGCAGCCAATGCGGCGCCGAGATTGGCGCATTCGCGCACGACGCGGGCGAGGCTGCGCGCGCGGCTCAGGGCAGCAACTTCGAGTGGGGCAAACAACTGCGTCTGGATCTGCGCCAGCGGTTGATACAAGGCAGCGAATTCGGCCAGAAGGCTCTCGCCATCGCCTGCGGGCGCGGCCTCACGCAGACTGAAGGCCAGCGCGCACACCGCCTGCCAGGATTCTGGCGCAACCCGCGCCAGCGGCACGGCGGCAGCCAGCGCCTGGGTCAGGGGATGACTGGCTTCGCCGCGTCCGGCAGCGGCCAGTTCCTCCGTCCACCATTGCAGCTTGAATAGCGCCGGCTGTGGTTCGGCAATCCCGAAGGCGGCGTACTCGAGCTCGTGCACGAGACAGGCAAAGGCGCCCTGCGCGGCGCGCAGTGATGGCGGCGTGAACGCGAGCGCAACTTCGAGCTCGGGAGCGGTCTGCGCCCACTTGCCGAGGAAACTTGCGAGAACGCCGTCGTCGTCGACTTCGCTCATGCCTCAAGACCAAGCGCCGCGATCAGTTCGATCGGCGTGTCGACGATGCCATCGGCCTGCCAGGCCTGCGGCGGTTCGCCATCGAGATAGCCCCAACCGGCGACCAGGGTGCGCGTCCCCGCTGCACGTCCGGACAGCACATCGCGCAGGTCATCGCCGACCATCACCGCTTCGGCAGGGGCGACGCCGAGCTGGGCGCAGGCATGCAGCACCGGCGCCGGATCGGGCTTGCGCACCGGCAAGGTATCGCCGGTCACGAGCACGGCACTGCCGGCGAAGAAATCCATCTGCGCGAGCAGCGGCCGCGCCAGCCAACCCGGCTTGTTGGTGACGATGCCCCAGGCGATCGAACGCGCGGTGAGCGCTTCGAGCACTTCATGGATGCCGTCGTACAGGCGTGTGTGCTGCAGCATCGCCACCGAGTAGATGTCGAGAAAGCGCGGCAGCCACTGGTCGATCATCGCCTCGTCCACACCGGGCAGGCCCTTGCGCAGCATCGCGCGACCGCCTGCGGAAACGACCCGGCGCACACTGTCGGCATCGGGCCTGGGTGCGCCCAGCTCGACACACAGCGACTGCACCGCAGCGACCAGATCGGGCGCCGAGTCGATCAAGGTGCCGTCGAGATCGAACAACACGGCGCGCGGCAAAGGGTTCATGCCGGCCGCGTCGCGCAGGCGAGATAGTTGACCGCGACGCTGCGCGTGAGCCAGGCCCGATGCGTGAACGGGTTCCAGGCCAGGCCCGAGATGTCATCGACGACCAGACCCGCAGCGCGCAGCGCCGTGGCCAGTTCGCTCGGCTTGATGAACTGCGCGTAGTGATGGGTGCCCCGCGGCAACAGGCGCAGCAGGTGTTCGGCACCGACGATCGCCGCACCGAACGCAAGCGGCGTGCGATTGAGCGTGGACAGGAACAGCTTGCCACCTGGCTTGAGCATGCGCGCGCAGGCGCGCACCACGCTGGCCGGATCGGGCACGTGTTCGAGCAGCTCCATGCAGGTGATGAGGTCGAATGCCGCAAGCATCGTTTCGGCAAGCGTCTCGGCCGATGTCTCGCGGTAATCGACCGTGAGCGCCGACTCGTGCAGATGCAGGCGCGCGACATCGAGCAGGGCCGGCGCGAGATCGATTGCAGTGACTTGTGCACCGGCGCGCGCGAGCGCCTCGCTGAGCAAGCCGCCGCCGCAGCCGACATCGAGCGCACGCGCGCCCTTGAGCGTGGCGCGATCGGCGACGTAGGCCAGCCGCGCGGGATTGAGGTCGTGCAGTGGCCGCATCTCGCCGAGCGGATCCCACCAGCCGGCAGCCAGGCGCTCGAAGCGCTCGGTCTCGGCGGGATCGACGTTGTGTCCTGCGGACGTGTTCATGGGGCAAGCCGTTCGCGCCAGCGCCGGGCCGTGTCGACCAGCTCGACAGCGTCCAGATCGACCAACACGCGCTCGCGCAGTTTGCGTATCCCGGCGATCCACACATCGCTGACCTGCTGGCGCCCGGCGGCGTAGACGATCTGCGAGGTCACGTCGTAGAGCGGCTGGGTTTCCAGCGCGTCGAGACGGATCGCGGCGAGATCGGCCTGCTTGCCCGGCTCGATGCTGCCGATCCGTGCGCCCCAGCCCAGCGCATGCGCGCCACCGAGCGTGGCTGCGCGCAGAGCGCTGGCCGCATCGAGCGCGCGCGCATCGCCGGCCACGGCCTTGGCCACCAAGGCCGCGCTGCGCATCTCGCCGAGCATGTCGAGGTCGTTGTTGCTGGCGCACCCGTCGGTGCCGATGGCGAGATTGACGCCGGCGCGGCGCAATTTCCCGGCCGGACAGAAACCCGAGGCGAGCTTGAGATTGGATTCCACGCAATGCACGACCGAAACGCCAGCCTCGGCGCAGGCAGCAATCTCGGCGTCGGTGAGCTGGGTCATGTGCACCGCGATCAGATGATCGTTGACGAGGCCGAGCGATTGGATGCGCGCGAACGGACGCACACCATGCTCGCGGCGCGAATCCTCGATTTCCTGATTGGTCTCGTGCAGGTGCAGATGCACCGGCAGATCGAGTTGGTCGGACAGCACGCGGATGCGCTCGAAACTCGCATCCGACACCGTGTACGGCGCATGCGGCGCGAGCGCGGTGCCGATCAGGGCCTCCCCACGATACTCATCATGGACGGCCAGACCTTTCTCGAAATACTCGTCGCGGCTGGCGGCCCACGGCGTCGGAAATTCGATCACCGGCAAACCGACCATCGCGCGGAAACCCAGACGCCGATAGGTCGCCGCCTGCACGTCGGGAAAAAAATAGTTCTCGTTGCAACAAGTGGTACCGCCGCGCAGCATCTCGGCGACCGCGAGCTCGACACCGTCACGCACGTATTCGGCACTGAGCACGCGCGCCTCGGCTGGCCAGATGTGACTCTGCAGCCACTCCATCAGCGGCAGGTCATCGGCGAGTCCGCGCATCAGGCACATCGCATTGTGCGTGTGCGCGTTGACCAGACCCGGGATCAGCGCGTGCTGCGCCAGTCCGACGCGTTCGCGCGGCGCATAGAGCAGACGCGCCTGCGCCTGCGGCAGCACTGCGACGATCGCGCCGCGCTCGATCGCGACCGCATGGTCTTCGAGCACGACGCCATGCGGTTCGACCGGAATCAGCCAGCGCGGCTCGATCAGCAGATCGATGGATTGCGGCGTTGCGGGCATCGGCGCGTCATTTGACTCGCGACATGTACTCGCCGGTGCGGGTGTCGACCTTGATCTTTTCGCCCTGGGCGACGAACAGGGGCACACGCACCACCGCGCCGGTCTCGAGCTTGGCCGGCTTGCCGCCGCCGCCCGAGGTGTCACCGCGCACGCCCGGATCGGTTTCGGTGATTTCCAGTTCGACGAAGATCGGCGGCGTGACCGTGAGCGGTGCGCCGTTCCACAAGGTCATGATGCAGACTTCGTTGCCCTTGAGCCACTTCGCCGCATCGGCCATCGCGGCCTCTTCGGCGGCGATCTGCTCATGCGAGGTCGGATCCATGAAGTGCCAGAACTCGCCATCCGAATACAGGAACTCCATGTCGGTATCCATCACGTCGGCTGCATCGACCGAGTCGGTCGACTTCATGGTCATTTCCTGCGTGCGACCGTTCTTGAGGTTGCGGTACTTGACGCGCGTGAAAGCCTGCCCCTTTCCGGGTTTGACGTATTCGGTGTCGACGATCGTGCACGGATACCCGTCGACGATGATCTTCTGCCCGTTCTTGACATCGTTCATGCCATAACTGGCCATGCGCAACTCCTGATATGAAAATTCGTGAACGCGGCGCGCCTTGGGCGCGAAAGCCGCCAACATGCCGATACAATGGCCAGTCAAGCCATCCGGTTGGTCAAGCGATCCCGCCATGATACCTGCTAGACGCCCGGTCGCGCAGCCAATCCGCTGGCAACAACTCTGGCGCGAAGCGGTCACCGATGCCGGTGAACTACTCGACCTGCTCGGGCTGTCGGCACACGCGGATGACCTGCTCGCTGCGGGCGATGCCGGCTTCCCGCTGCGCGTGCCGCGCGGTTTCATCGCGCGCATGCGCCACGGCGACCCGACCGATCCGCTGCTGCTGCAGGTGTTGCCGCGCGCCGCCGAAGCGCTGGAAGTCCCAGGCTTCAGCGACGATGCGGTCGGCGACCTCGCCGCGCGCAGCGCCAGCGGCGTGTTGCACAAGTACCACGGGCGCGCGCTCCTGATCGCCACCGGCTCGTGCGCGGTCAACTGCCGCTACTGTTTCCGCCGCCACTTTCCCTATGCCGAAGAAACCGCGGCCACCGGCCACTGGCAAGCCGCGCTCGCCAGCATTGCGGCCGATTCCTCGATCAGCGAGGTGATCCTGTCGGGCGGCGATCCGCTGTCCCTGGCCACCGGCAAACTCGACGAACTCGGCGTCGGACTGGGGCGGATCCCGCATGTCCGCCGCCTGCGCATCCACAGCCGCCTGCCGATCGTGCTGCCCGAGCGCATCGATGTGGAATTCTGCAACTGGCTCGCCGACCTGCCCTTGCAGAAAGTGATGGTCGTGCATGCCAACCACGCCAACGAGATCGATGCGGGGGTGAGCGACGCCTGCGCGCGCCTGCGCGAGGCGGGTGCGAGCCTGCTCAACCAGTCGGTTTTGCTGCGCGACATCAATGACGATACCGATGCGCTGATCGAGCTGTCCGAACGCCTGTTCGCCGCCGGCGTGCTGCCCTACTACTTGCACCTGCTCGACCGTGTGCGTGGGACCGCCCATTTCGAGGTCGATGCCCGCCGCGCCAGCACCCTGATGGACGGACTGCGCGCATGTCTGCCCGGCTATCTGGTGCCGCGACTGGTACGCGAAATGGCCGGCGCATCCAGCAAAATTCCGGCGGAAGTGATCCAGACCATGGCGCCACATGCCCGAATCGAGTAAATATCCATCCGCAATCCCGACGTGCTCGCTCACGCCGGTTCACTTTCGGCTCGGACGCCGGCATATGCTGTTGCGCGCGTCCGAGCCTGCCTTGTCCCGCTCCGTCGCCACCTGACCCTGATGCTTCCCCATGACCAAACTCAACACGCTCATCAAGCTCCTCATCGTCGATGATTCGGTCGAAAGCGCGGAGCAGATCATCAGCATCCTGCGCAACGGCGGCATCGCGGTGCGACCCGCGCGGGCAACCAACGAGGCCGAGCTCGAGTCCGAATTCACGCAACAGCCACCCGATCTGGTGGTGGTCACGCTCGATGGCACCAGCCTGACGATGCCGCAAGTCCGCGATATCGCCGAACGCAGTGGCCGCGACGTCGCCCTGATCGCAACCGCGATCAAGTTGGTCGACGATTCAATCGTGCAGGCGTTCAAGGACGGCGCGCGCGCGGCGATGCTGCGCACTTCGCACGAACACGTGCAGATGGTGGTGCGGCGCGAATACGAAGGCCTGATCATGCGGCGCAGCGTGCGCCGGCTCGAAGCAGCCTTGCGTGAGTCCGAGCGTCGCGGTGATGCCCTGCTCGATTCCTCGCGCGATCCGATCGCCTTCGTCCACGAAGGGATGCATGTGCGCGCCAACAAGGCCTATCTGGAAATGTTCGGCTACGACAGCTTCGAGGATCTCGAAGGCATGTCGATTCTCGACATGATCGCCGCGTCCGATGCCGACGACTTCAAGGCCCTGCTCAAGCGCCTGTCCAAGGGCGAGAAGCCGCCGCAGCGCCTCAACCTCAAGGCCCAGCGCGGCGACGGCACCACCTTCGATGCCGCGATGGAATTCGCCGAGGCCAGTTTCGAAGGCGAGCCCTGCCAGCAGATCACCTTCCGTCTGCAGGCTGCCGACCCGGGCCTCAACGAGAAGCTCGACGAACTGCGAACCAAGGATCTGGTCACCGACCTGTTCAACCGCACGCATACGATCACCGAGCTCGAAAACGCCTGCGCGCGCGCCGCCAACGGCACCATCGACCAGACCCTGTTGCTGGTCGAGCCCGACAATTTCCGCTCCGTGCTCGACAACATCGGCATTGGCAACGCCGATCTGCTGCTCGGTGACATCGCTTCGCTGTTGCGCAAGGTGATCGGCGAGGGCGACATCGCCGGTCGCGTCGGCGATCATCTGTTTGCGCTGCTGCTCGGCAAGCGTGATGCCGACGCCACCAGCAAGTTTGCCCAGCGCCTGCAGGCCGCATTCGCCGAGCACATCTTCGAAGTCGGCAAGCGTTCGATCAATCTCACCGCGAGCATCGGCGGTGTTCTGCTTGGTGAAAAGAACGCACGCGCCGACACCCTCATGGCCGATGCGGCGACTGCGCTGCGCCAGGTGCAGACCGAAGGCGGCAATCGCGTGCATATCCACGATCCGTCGGCGCAGGACAAGGCGGCAGCCGAAGCGACCAAGCGCTGGGTCGGCTTGATCGACCACGCGCTCGCCAACGACGGCTTTGTGCTCTACCACCAGCCAATCATCAGCTTGCATGGTGCCGAAGGTGATTACTACGAAATCCTGCTGCGCATGGCGGGACCCAAGGGCGAGATTCCGCCCGGTCACTTCCTGCCGATTGCCGAACGCAACGGGCGCATGCCCGCGATCGACCGCTGGGTGATCTCCAAGGCGATTCAGGCAATTGCCGAGCGCGAGCGCGCCGGCCATCGCACCACCTTCTTCATCAAGCTCACACCGCAGTCGCTCGAAGACCAGACGCTGGTGCCGTGGATCGCGCAGCAGCTCAAGACCGAACGTCAACGCGGCGATTCACTGGTATTCGAAATGCCCGAAGCCAAGGTCGTCACCAGCCTCAAGCAGGTGCGCGCGTTTGCCAAGGCGCTTGAACAGATCCACTGCCAGTTCGCGCTCGAACAATTCGGTGCCGGGCTCAATTCCTTCCAGTTGCTCAAGCACGTGCCGGCGCACTACCTCAAGATCGACCGTCACTTCATGGCCGACCTGCCCAAGCAGAAAGAGAATCAGGAAAAGGTCAAGGACATCTGCAATCAGGCGCATCAGGCCGGCAAGCTCACCGTGGCCGAATTCGTCGAAGATGCCGCCAGCATGTCGATCCTGTTCGGCTGTGGCGTCAACTTCGTGCAGGGCAACTTCCTGCAGGAGCCCGAAAAGGTCCTCAGCCACGTGGCCTGAGGAAGCGCGCTGACACATCAAGAACGGGCAGCCGCGCATGCGGCTGCCCGTGATGCACAAGGCGGATTTTCAGCCCGCGCGCAGTGCGGCGATGCGTTCCTCGAGCGGCGGATGGCTCATCAGCAGGCGCGCAATGCCGCCCTCGCCGGAAATGCCGAATGCCGCGAGTGCCTTGGGCAGGCTGCTCTCGCCCTGATTGCCCGCCAGGCGCTGCAAGGCCGCAATCATCGCGTCACGCCCGGCCAGATTGGCACCACCTGCATCGGCGCGGAACTCGCGCCAGCGCGAGAACGCCATCACCACCAGCGAGGCGAGCATGCCGAGCACGACCTGCAGCACCATCACGATCACGAAGTAGGCGATGCCTCCCCCGTCGCTGTCGCGGTTGCCGCTGATCGCGCGATCGACCAGCGTGCCGATCACGCGGGCAAGGAAGATCACGAAGGTATTGAGCACGCCTTGCAGCAGCGCCATCGTCACCATGTCGCCGTTGGCGACGTGGGCGATCTCGTGGCCGAGCACCGCATCGACTTCGTTGCGCTCCATGTTCTGCAGCAGGCCGGTGCTGACCGCGACCAGCGAACTGTTGCGCGTCATGCCGGTGGCAAATGCATTCATCTCGGGTGCATCGTAAATCGCCACCTCGGGCATGCCGATGCCGGCTTTGTCGGCGTGGCGGCGTACGGTATCGACCAGCCAGGCCTCGGTGGCATTGCGTGGCTGGGTGATGACCTGCGCGCCGGTGGTGAACTTGGCGACCCATTTGGACATCGCCAGCGAAATGAACGAGCCGCCCATGCCCATGACGGCGGACAGGATCAACAAGGCCTGAAGATTGAGGCCGCCGCGCCGATAGGCATAGACATCGATGCCGGTAAGCTTGACGACGATCGTCAATAGCGCCATCACGGCAAGGTTGGTGATCAGGAACAGTGCGATACGCTTCATGCAGAACCCCAGGATCAAACGTTGGATGCAAAGTCCATGCTACGCGAAGTGCGCGCATTTGCCTTGTAGTTGGGGAGCGACCGGCGCTTTCAAGTGCAGCGCCGCCCGCACCACGCGCACTTCGACCCGCATGCCCGCCACGGGTTCCCACCGATGACGGGCTACCGCGGACGTTTCGCGCCCTCGCCGACCGGTCGCCTGCATCTGGGCTCGCTGGTCGCCGCGCTGGGCAGTTGGCTGTTCGCGCGTGCCGCAGCCGGGCAATGGCTGCTGCGCGTCGAGGACCTGGATCATGAGCGCGAAGTCCCCGGCGCAGCGCAGGACATGCTCGCCACGCTCGCGGCATTCGGCATGCGCTCCGACGAGCCCGTGATCGTGCAGAGCGAGCGGATCGAACGCTACGCGGCGGCATTGCGCAAGTTGCAGGCCGCCGGTCACGCTTACCCATGCTGGTGCAGCCGCGCGGATCTGGAAGCGCATGCCGGCATCCATCCACGAGACTGCGTGGCGAAGCCCACAGCCCGAACCCCGGCATGGCGCCTGCGCGTCGACGCTGCAAGGATCGATTTCGATGATGCGATCTGCGGCCCGCAGCGGCAGGATCTGGCTCGCGACGTCGGCGATTTCGTGATCTGGCGCGCCGACGACGTGTGCGCGTACCAGCTTGCGGTGGTCGTCGACGATGCGGCTCAGGGCGTCACCGATGTCGTGCGCGGCGCCGATCTGCTCGATTCCACGCCGCGCCAGATCCTGCTGCAGCAGCTGCTCGGCCTGCCCCGGCCACGCCATGCACATCTGCCACTGGTGCTCGATGCGCAGGGCGGAAAGCTTGGCAAACAAGATGCGGCATGCCCGGTCGACGCGAGCAATCCGCTGCCTGCACTGCGCGCGGCGCTGCTTCACCTGGGTCAGGTCATTCCACGTGCCGACTCGGTCGACGCGCTGCTGCGAGAAGCGCTGCGCAGTTTCGATCCTCGCCGCATCACGGCCAGTTCATCCAGCGATCATGTCGCAGCGCATAATGCATCGCGGTGACGAATCGGCACACACTGCACACTCGACAGCGATCCTCGCCGTCCATTTTTCCAACAGGAGTCAGTCATGACGACACGCGTCGCCCTCGTCACGGGCGGTACCGGAGGCATCGGCACCGCAATCTGCAGGTACCTGGCCACACAGGGCCACAAGGTGGCCACCAACTACCGCGACGAAGGCAAGGCTCGCGCGTGGCAGGACGCGCAGAAGAAGGCCGGCTTCGACTTCGCGCTGGCCAAGGGCGATGTCGCCGATGCCGCCACCGCCGAGGCGATGGTGCGCGAGGTCGAGCGCCAGCTCGGACCGGTCGACATCCTCATCAACAACGCCGGCATCACCCGCGACACCACCTTCCACAAGATGAGCGCAACGCAGTGGCAGGACGTGATCTCGACCAACCTCGGCTCGTGCTTCAACGTCACCCGCCCGGTGATCGACGGCATGCGTGAGCGCAAGTGGGGCCGCATCGTGCAGATCAGCTCGATCAATGGCCAGAAGGGCCAATACGGCCAGGCCAATTACGCGGCGGCCAAGGCCGGCATGCATGGCTTCACGATTTCGCTGGCGCAGGAGAACGCCAAGTTCGGCATCACCGTGAATACCGTCTCGCCCGGTTACGTCGGCACCGACATGGTGATGGCCGTGCCCGAGGACGTGCGCAACAAGATCGTCGCGCAGATTCCGGTGGGGCGCTTGGGTGATCCCGACGAGATCGCGTTTGCGGTCGGTTTCTTCGTCGATGACCGCGCGCGCTGGATCACCGGCGCCAACCTCGCCATCAATGGTGGCCAGTACATGGGTTGGTGATGCGCGCGCTGATCCGACGCCCTCCGGCGTCGGATGCGCGCATCGCCAGGTGAGGCATGGATGCCGAACGGGCCGCGCCCCAGGGACGGATGCTTGCCACGCCTTGCGCTGATCCGACGCCCTCCGGCGTCGGATGCGCGCATCGCCAGGTGAGGCATGGATGCCGAACGGGCCGCGCCCCAGGGACGGATGCTTGCCACGCCTTGCGCTGATCCGACGCCCTCCGGCGTCGGATGCGCGCATCACCAGGTGAGGCATGGATGCCGAACGGGCCGCGCCCCAGGGACGGATGCTTGCCACGCCTTGCGCTGATCCGACGCCCTCCGGCGTCGGATGCGCGCATCGCCAGGTGAGGCATGGATGCCGAACGGGCCGCGCCCCAGAGACGGATGCTTGCCACGCCTTGCGCTGATCCGACGCCCTCCGGCGCCGGATGCGCGCATCACCAGGTGAGGCATGGATGCCGAACGGGCCGCGCCCCAGGGACGGATGCTTGCCACGCCTTGCGCTGATCCGACGCCCTCCGGCGTCGGACGCATGCGCTTTGCCCCGGACGGTGGCTGCAGCGCCTGCCAGGTGAGGCAGGTCGAGTGCAGGCGCCGGGCCGAGTGGGCGAACGGGCACCCCCGGCCCGGTCCAGCCGATCATTCTCGCGCGGCGCGCACCCGTGGCCGCGGCCGCCGCTCGACATCGGCCGCAGCATCGCAACTGGTGCGCCGCACCACATTCTGCTAGCTTGGCGGCATGACTACGTCCCGCATCATCAAGAAATACCCCAACCGTCGCCTCTACGACACCGAGATCTCCAGCTACATCACGCTGGAAGAGATCCGCCAACTGGTGCTCGACAACGAGGAATTCGAAGTTCGCGATGCCAAGACCGGCGAGGATCTCACGCGCTCGGTGCTGCTGCAGATCATCTCCGAATACGAAGATCGCGGGCAGCCGATGTTCACCAGCAAGTTGCTGTCGCAGATCATCCGCTTTTACGGCGACTCGATGCAGGGCTTCATGGGCACCTATCTCGAGCGCAGCCTGCAGGTGTTCCTCGACCAGCAGACCCAGTTCCGCAGTCAGCTCAACAACATGCTCGGTCAGGGGCCGTGGTCGATGCTCAACGACCTCACCGAACGCAATCTGGACATGTGGAAGTCGATGCAGCAAGGCTTCCTCACGGCCGCCGCGAGCAGCATGCGCAACAACGCGCCCGCCACACCCGAGCGCCCCAAGAAAGACCCCAAACCCTGATCCATCGGCCCGTCGCAGGCTGACCGCGCCTCGGCGCCGCAGCCTGCTGCGCGCGCCCGAACCCTCGAGAGGACATCCATGAACGATCGCGTCGCCGTCGTCACCGGCGGTATTGGCGGACTGGGCACCGAAATCTGCAAGGCACTGGCGCGCGCCGGCCGCAAGGTCGTCGCCGCGGATCTTGCTTCCCGCGGCGAGCGAGTCGACGAGTTTCGCAAGGAAGTCGCCTCGTTCGGTGAGCAGATCCGCTTCGAACCGCTCAATGTTGCCGATCGCAAGGATTGCGCGAGTCTGATCGAGCGCGTCGGCAAGCAAGATGGCCCGGTCTCGATCCTCGTCAACTCCGCCGGCATCACCCGCGATACCAGCCTGCGCAAGATGGATGCAACGCACTGGGATGACGTCATCAACATCAATCTCAGCGGCGTGTTCAACCTGTGTCGCCTGGTGGTCGACGGCATGACCAATCAGGGCTTCGGCCGCATCGTCAACATCTCCTCGGTCAACGGTCAGACCGGTCAGTTCGGCCAGACCAACTACTCGGCGGCCAAGGCTGGCCTGCACGGATTCACGATGGCACTCGCACGCGAAGTGGCCAGGAAGGGCGTAACCGTCAACAGCGTGTCGCCCGGCTATTGCGACACGCCGATGGTGCGCGCGGTGCCCGAGGACATCCGCAAGCAGATCGTCGCCTCGATTCCGGTTGGCCGTCTGGGCGAGCCGCGCGAGATTGCGCGCACCGTCTCCTTCCTCACCGACGAGGATGCCGGTTACATCACCGGCGCGAACATCCCGGTCAACGGCGGTTACTTCATGAGCTTCTGAGCCGCTCGCGCGCGGCTCATTCAGTAGTCATAGCCGTCGATGAAGATGAAATCATCGGGCGTGCGTGCGCAGTCGTAGGTCACCGTCATCGGATCGCCCGCCTCGATCACTTCGAAGTCGGTCGGGCGGATTCCGTACAGCGAGTGCGAATCGATGTCGATGTCGGCATCCGACCACTTGTGCGTGGTGAATGCATCGGCCTCGGCCGTGAGCGGTATCCCGCCGCCGTCGGAAAGAAACATCCCGTACTTCTTGAGCGAGCGCAGGATCACGCGCACCGCCTCGTTGCTGCTGAATCCGTTGATGTCGAACGAGGCCTTGAGCCGAAGCCGCGAACCATACGGCACGGCGTCGGAATGGGTGTCGGAGGTCGCGGTGGTGCCGTGCGAGGCCGGATGCACGTACTTGTGCCGCATCATCCGATTGTTGCCGAGGATGAAGCGGATCGCGTGGCCGAAATCGCCCTGGGTCTGCATCGCCGCCCACACCTCGTCGGCATTGAACAGCAGCGGCGCCACCGGAAAGCCCGCGCCATCGGCGCTGGTGCAATGCTCGCCACGACCGTAGCGAGGGTAGACCTTGGTCAGATCCCAGCGCAGCCCGCAGATCGTGTCGACGCCGCTGGCACCGGCGGCATTGACGCCGTAGGCCTCGTAAAGAATCTTGCTGCTGTCGTTGACCACCAGCAGATGGCAGTCGTTGTCGCTGGCATCGCAGTCATAGCCCGGCGGATCGGTGCCCTCGATGCCGCCACCCGCGGGCAATGGAAACGCCATGCCCGGCGCATCGCAATCGGGGCTGTAGTAATCATCTGGACTTGGCCAAGCGACCACCGGCACAGTCGACGTCGCAGCATTGGCATGCAGCACGTACATCCCGAAATCGATCTGGAAATCGAAATTGCGCGTATCGCCCCAACCCGACGAGGAAAACGCAGCCAGATGCGTCATCATCGCCGCCGAGTTCGGCCGCAGCGGTGCCTGACTGACATCGACGTTCCAGATCGCATTGGGCTGGGTGAAACGCGGCAAGGGCGCCGCCACCGCGCTCGTGCCCGCAAGCAAAGCCAACAAGACCAGTGCACGCATGTTCGATCCTCCCAGACACATGATCGACACCACGGCATCACCAAACCGTGACACCCCGCGCAAGCCAATCTACCAGACCAGATCCGCCGGTACGTCGTCCTCGCTCGCCGCGTGCGGATCACACAGCAGCACCAGCGCCTCGGCATCGATTGCCTGCGCCGCCAGCGCCACGTCGCGGGTCACCAGCAGATAGCGCCCCGCCATTTGCACCACCGCCAGTTCGCCGCCGTTGAGGCGCGGCAACTGCTCGGCCGTGACATAGATGCGGCGGATCTTGTTGTGATGCGGGAAGTGTCGCGGAATGTCGGCCTCGGTGGCGCCTTGGCCGGCTGTCGCGAGCAGGGCCGAGAGCTTCTGCCTGCGTTCGCGCTTTTCCTTTGCCCGCGCCTCGGCTTCGCGCTGCTCGCGCTCACGCGCCTCACGCTCGTCCTTGTCACGCAAGGCATAGGCCTTGGCCAGTTCGATCTCGCCCTTCGCACGCGGCGCCTGTGGCCTCGCCTGCGCCTGCGGCCGACGCTGCCCTTGCGGCTTGCCGCCCGCGCCCGATCCGGGCTTGGCAGGTCGCGGTTTGGCTTCGACCTTGGGTGCCGGCTTGAAACCGGCCTTGAGCAATTGATCGCGCAGGGAATCGGACATGGATTGCAGACTCGGCACAGCCACCACGGGATTGCAGCGCAAGAGCTTACACGATCAGGGACGGCCGCTCTGAAACTTCAGGAGCCGGCAACCCGGCAGGCAGGCAAGGGCCGCCCCGCAAGCAGCGTTCCCGGAAGAACGCATCAATAATGCGGTGGCGGTGGCTCGTCCTGTGCGGCAGACCCGAGACTGCCGCGCACCGACTGCAGATCGATGCGCAATGCTTCGATCGCATTGCGTAAAGCGAACAGGTTGCGGTCGTGGACTGCCACTGTGTCGCTGAGCACGGCCATGGTGTCGTCGATGAATGACACGCGCACTTCGAGTTCGGTCAGGCGTTGTTCGAGTGTTGCCGTCATCATGCCAAACCGGGCAGTTTCTCGATCAGGTGACGGCCATGACGCGCGCCGATGGCCCCGCGCGCTTCATGCCGGGCAAGCGCAAGATCGGCGGCCGCCATTTCGCGAACGAGTTCAGCAAAGCTGGTCTTGGGCGTCCAGCCGAGCCGCTCGCGCGCCATGCTCGGATCACCGAGCAGGGTTTCGACCTCGGCCGGACGGTAATACTGCGGATGGATGCGCACGATCACATCGCCAACCTTGACTTGGAGGCTGTCGTCGCGCAGTGACTTGACGGCTGCGTACTCGTCGGCGCCATTGCCGTGGAATTCGAGCTCCATGCCCATCTCGCGCGCAGCGAGCACCACGAATTCGCGCACCGAATGCTGCTGACCGGTGGCAATCACGTAGTCGACCGGCTCGTCCTGCTGCAGGATCAGCCACTGCGCCTCGACGAAATCACGCGCATGGCCCCAGTCGCGGCGTGCATCGAGATTGCCCAGATACAGGCAGTTCTGCAGCCCACAGGCAATGCGCGCCAGGGCGCGCGTGATCTTGCGGGTGACGAAGGTCTCGCCGCGGATCGGCGACTCGTGGTTGAAGAGGATTCCGTTGCAGGCATACAGGCCATAGGCTTCGCGATAATTGACCGTGATCCAGTAGCCATAGAGCTTGGCGACGCCGTAGGGCGAGCGCGGATGGAACGGCGTGGTCTCGCGTTGTGGCACTTCGCGCACAAGGCCGTAGAGCTCCGAAGTCGATGCCTGATAGAAGCGGCAATGCTCGCCAAGACCAAGACTGCGAATCGCCTCGAGCACGCGCAAGGTGCCGATGCCGTCGGCATTGGCGGTGTATTCGGGCTCCTCGAACGAGACCGCGACATGACTCTGAGCGGCCAGGTTGTAGATTTCGTCGGGACGTACTTCCTGCACGACGCGCAGGATGCTCAGGGAATCGGTGAGATCGCCATAGTGCAGATGCACGCCACTGCGTGTGTCATCGAGTTCGTGATGCAGGTGGTCGATGCGCTCGCTGTTGAACGACGACGAGCGCCGACGCAAACCATGGACCTCATAGCCCTTGGCCAGCAGCAATTCGGCGAGATAGGCGCCGTCTTGCCCGGTCACGCCCGTGATGAGTGCGCGCTTGTGCTCCATTCGACTCCGACTCCTGCACGAAAGCGACGATGTTAGCGGGCACGAAAGCCGAAAAACAGCCTTGCGCCCATGTCAGCGGGAACCCTTGGTCTCGATGCTGCGGCCACGTCCGATACCGTAATAGGCGAGCCCCTCGGCCTCGACCACGGGCGGGTCGTAGAGATTGCGGCCATCGAACACGACCGGCGTGCGCAGACTCGCTCGGATGCGCGCGAAGTCGGGACTGCGGAAGGCCTTCCACTCGGTCACCACGACCAGGGCGTCAGCACCTTCGAGCGCGACGTAGGGCTGCGCGCAAAGCAGCAGGTCCGCCCGTTCACCATACAGGCGCCGCGTCTCGTCCATCGCCTCCGGGTCATGCGCGCGCACCTTCGCCCCTGCCTGCCACAGGGCTTCGAGCAGCACGCGGCTGGGCGCTTCGCGCATGTCGTCGGTATTGGGCTTGAATGCCAGCCCCCACACCGCGATCGTCTTGCCGGCGAGCACGCCGTCGAAGTGACGATCGAGCATCGCAAACAGACGCCCCTTCTGCATTGCGTTGACCGCTTCGACCGCATCCAGCAGGCGCGGCTCGCAGCCCTGCTCGCGCGCAGCATGGGCAAGTGCTTTCACGTCCTTGGGGAAGCACGAGCCACCATAGCCCGCGCCCGGATAGATGAAGTGGTAGCCGATGCGCGGATCCGAGCCTATGCCTCGGCGCACCTGTTCGACGTCTGCGCCGACGCGTTCGGCGATGTTGGCGATCTCGTTCATGAAACTGATCTTGGTCGCGAGCATCGCGTTGGCTGCGTACTTGGTCAGCTCCGCCGAGCGCACGTCCATCAGCACGATGCGCTCGTGATTGCGGTTGAACGGCGCATACAGGCTGCGCAGAAGGTCGATCGCGCGCGCACTGTCGGTGCCGATGATGATGCGATCGGGACGCAGGCAGTCCTGCACCGCGTCGCCTTCCTTGAGGAATTCGGGATTGGAAACCACATCGAAGCCGATCGCAGCACCACGCCGAGTCAGTTCCTCGCTGATCGTCGCGCGCACGGCATCGGCAGTTCCGACCGGCACCGTGGACTTGTTGACCACGACCAAGGGGCGACTCATCCCCTGCCCGATCGTGCGCGCCACCGCGAGCACATGCGACAGGTCGGCGCTGCCATCTTCGTCGGGCGGCGTGCCCACGGCGATGAACACCACCTGGGCCTGGGCAAGTGCCGCAGCCGCGTCGTCAGTGAAACGCAACTGGCCGTTGTTCTGGTTGCTGCGCACCAGCGGCGCCAGACCCGGCTCGAAGATCGGAATCTCGCCGCGCTGCAGTTGCGCGACCTTGACGGCATCGATGTCGACACACACCACGTGGTTGCCCACTTCCGCCAGACAGGTTCCGGTGACCAGGCCGACATAGCCGGTTCCGAAGATGGTCACATGCATGGATGAACACCTGGATGCGTCGAAGTCCGCAATTCTAGCGCCTCGCCGGCTTGGGGCTGCCTCGATGCGACGACACTTGCAAGCGCAAAAGACAAGGGCGCGCCGGTTCGCGGCGCGCCCTCGTGAACTGCATGAAGCCGGCGAACTTACTTCTTGGCCGGTTCCGCCTTGACGGCCGGCTTGGCGGCAGCAGCGGGCTTGGCCGCCTCGGCTGCAGGCTTGGCTTCGGCCGGCTTTTCGATGTCGAGCAGTTCGACTTCGAAGATCAGCGTCGCGTTCGGGCCGATCTGGCCGGGGCCGTTCTCGCCGTAGGCAAGATCGGACGGCACGAACAGCTTGTATTTGGAACCGACCGGCATCAGCTGCAGACCTTCGCTCCAGCCTTTGATCACCCCATTGAGCGGGAAGGTGGCCGGCTGGCCGCGGTCATAGGAGCTGTCAAACTTCTCGCCATCGATCTTGGTGCCGAGGTAATTGACCTTGACCGTATCGGTGGCCTTGGGCTTGGCGCCCGTGCCTTCCTTCTCGACCAGGTACTGCAGGCCCGAGGCGGTGGTCTTGACGCCCGGCTTGGCCTTGTTCTTGGCGAGGAAGTCGACGCCGTCCTTCTTGTTCTTCTCGGCAGCGACTTTCTGCTCGGCGACGCGCTTGGCCTGGAGCTGCTTCATGAACTCCTGACGCACCTGCAGCGCCTCTTCCGGAGTCAGCGAGGTCTTCTCGCCCTTGAGGGTCTGCTCGAGCGCCTTCTCGACCACCTTGATGTCGATGTCGTCCTTGATCTGGGTGAGGCCGCGACCGATGTCCATGCCGACCATCGTGCTGATGCTGTTCTTGTCGACGGCGACCGTCGGTGCAGCCGGCTTGGCCGCTTCCGGCGCCTTGGCCTTGTCGTCAGCGTAAGCGCCGATGGCGAAACTCGCCGCCAACGCGGCAACAAGGGTCTTCTGCATGAAACGCGTCATGATTGCTCCTGATGTGAAGAAATGCCGGTCATTGCCGGATTGGCATCACGCACGGCTGAATCCGGCCGCATGTGCGGGACCGCGTATTGTGAACATCGCCTCCGGCCTTGGCAAACGGCGGTTGGGCCCCAGGCGCGCCGACCGCGCCCGGAGCCGCTTCCGGCCCGTTCCGGCGCCAGAGTGCGCGCCTTGGACAACGCGGCGGCGATTTGGTTTCCCGCCCGCAGCGTGATCTTGACGGGTCGGCGCGGCGCCTTCAGAGCAGAGCCGCCCGCTTGAGCGCGAGGTAGTGCTCGACCAGCGCAGCCGGGAGTTGCGCGCAGGTCACGTCGAGCACATCGGCGCCCTGTGCTCGCAACAGCGCATGCACCTGTAGCCGCTGTTCGATGTATTGCGCCATCGCGCCAAGGTGGATCGCCTCGTCGAGATCGCGCACCGTGGCCCGCAACCCGGCATCGACCACGTCCTCGCGCAGGCTTGCCACACACACCAGATGGCGCTTGCGCAACTGCCGCACCGCGCCGAGCAGGTCTTCGATGTCCTCATCGCGTGCATTGGTGACCAGCAGCACGAGGCAACGTCGCGGCTGCCGCTGTGCGAAGCTCGCCGCAGCCTCCAGATAGTCGGTCGCCACGGCCTTTGCTTGCAGGTCGAACAGCGCATCGAGAAGCACGTCGATCGTGCCCAGGCCTCGTCGCGGCGCGACGAAGCGCGCGTCACCCCCACTGGCAAGCAGACCCACCGCATCGCCTTGGCGCAGGGCGATCCAGGCCACCATCAAGGTGGCGTTGAGCACATGATCGAAATGCGAGAGCGCGCCATCGCGCGCAAGCATGCGCCGACCGGTATCGAGCAGCAGCATGACCTGCTGGTTGCGCTCTTCCTGATACTCGCGCGAAATCAGCTTGCGCACACGCTGGCTGGCCTTCCAGTCGATCTGGCGCAGCGAATCGCCGAGTCGGTATTCGCGCAACTGCTGGAAATCGGTGCCTTCACCACGGCGCCGCTTGAGATGGGCACCGATCACGCGCGAGGCCTGTTCGGTGCCGACCATCGCCAGACGCGCGAGCGGCGCGAAATTCGGATAGACGCGCAAGCACTGCGTCGCCGCGACCACGCGCCGCTGTTGCCACAAACGCCATGGCGAATGCAGACGCAACATGCAGCCTGCAAATTCGAAGCGCCCGCGCTCGGTCGGCGTGAGCTGGTAGACCAGGCGCAGTTCGCGTTGTGGGGGAATGTCCACGCGCTGCGGCTGGGCATCGACCGGCCACGCCCCCGGATGAAGGTCATGCACATCCACGCGCTGCGCATGGCCGCCCGCATGGCGCAGACGCAGGGCGATTTCGCGCTCGACTCCGACCGGCATCACCGCCGGCACCTCGCGCTCGACGGTCGGCGTCGGCAAGCGCCGCAGTTGCATCACATCGATGAGGGCGACGATGGCCAACGCCAGCGCAGCCAATGCCAAAGCCATCACCGGCAGCACGCCGAAGGCGACGCTGGTGCCAAGGGCAGCGAGCGCGAGCAAGGCCGCGACAAATGCACGCGAAGGCATCACTGGCGTGGCGCTTCGACCTTGAGCAGCAGAGCTTCGAGCACTTCGTCGATGCGCCGCCCTTCGATCTGCATTTCCGGCGCGAGACTCAGGCGATGACGCAAGGCCGGCTTGGCGATCGTGCGCACGTCGTCGGGGGTCACGAAATCACGCCCTTCGAGCACGGCTTGGGCGCGTGCCGCCCGCACCAGTGCCAACGAGCCACGCGGCCCTGCGCCCATCGCCAGCCCCGGCCATTCGCGGGTCGCCCGCACGATGCGCACCGCGTAATCGAGCACCACCGGATCGACGCGAATCTGCGCGGCGCCGAGCTGCATGGCGAGGATCTGCGCAGGCCGCACCACCGCACGCACGCGCGCGAGATCGAAATCATTGGCGCTGCGCCCGGCGCTGATCGCCTGGACCATCCGCACTTCCTCGACATGCGGCGGATACTCCATGTTGATCTTGAGCAGGAAGCGATCGAGCTGCGCTTCGGGCAAGGGATAGGTGCCTTCCTGTTCGATCGGATTCTGCGTCGCGATCACGAAGAACGGCGGGTCGAGCGTGAAGCTGCGCGATTCGATCGTGACCTGCAGTTCCTGCATCGCTTCGAGCAAGGCTGCCTGCGTCTTGGCCGGGGCGCGATTGATTTCGTCGGCCAGCAGCAGATTGGCGAACACCGGACCACGGCGGATGCGAAAGCTCTCGCTCTTGGGATCGTAGAAAGCATGACCACTGACATCGCTGGGCATGAGATCAGGCGTGAACTGCACGCGCGCATGCGTGCAATCGAGCGCGCCGGCGAGCGAGCGCACCAGCAAGGTCTTGCCCAGACCCGGCACGCCTTCGATCAGCACATGGCCTCCGGCAAGCAAGGCCACCAGCAACTGATCGAGGACTTGCGCCTGGCCGACGAAGGCCTGCGCAACTTGGGCACGGATTTCGGTACAGCATTGGGTCAATGCAGCGCCCGTGATCGGCTTGATCGGCGGCATCGGTTTGTCTGCGGCGGCTTCGTCGCTCATGCGCACTTTCCTTGGTTGGATTGCCGCCGAGGCGGCACTGAAAATCGGGTTCGGTGATGACCTTTGCTCACCATCTCATGAAGTTCGTGATCCTTGCAGGCCCAATTCGCTCAGCGCCTTCACGGCCTGCAAGAACCCTTCGGGTCGATTGAGATCCGCCGGCAACAGGGCCTGGCGGACGAAGGCGACGGGTCGCCCGCGCAGCTTGGCGACCGCCGTGACCAGATCCTCGCCGTCGAGCGCGGCGACCGCCGGATCCTCTCTGCGCAGACGTTCGTCGAACGCACGCCGCAAGGGCGCATACAGAGCGCTCGCCCTGCGTTGACGGAAAATAAACTCACCGGCGGCATCGACATGCTCGCGCAAGGCGCGGCGCTGCGCGGCCGCCATCGGCAATACCGGACCCAGTCGTACGCTGCGCCACCACAACCACGCGAGCAAGGCCAGCAAGGCCGGCACCAGCACGGGCCAGCCATGGCGCACGAGCAACACACGCAGCGGCGGCAGGCCGCTCGCATGGATCAAATGCGCGCGGCCACCTTGCAGCAAGGGCGCGAGCAGTTGCCAGGTGAGGTCGGCGTGGATGCCCCTGGACAGGTGCTGGTTGTCGAGAAACTCGAGGTCGCCCACCACGGTCCAGCTGCCCTCGCCCCATGACTGGCGGCCGATGAAGTAGCCGTCCTCGGTATCGCCGATCAGGAGATCGAAATCCGCTCGCGCATCCTCGCTGAAGGTGAAGGTCGCGAAGTAGTTCGGATTGCGCTTGCGCTTGCCGTCGTCCTGCGCTGCTGCCTTGCCCATCGTGTCCACGCGATGAACATACCCACTCCGTTCGATGCCCAGCGCAGCAAGCAATTCGCCATCCCTGCCCTTCATCCCCGAGGGCAGGGCAAACAACAAGCTGCCGCCATTGCCCATCCAGTCGAGCAGATCTTGCACCTGCGCATCGCTCAGCGTGCGCACGTCGGAACCGAGAATCAGGGTGTCGTGATCGCCCAACTCTCCGATATCGAGGCTGGTGCGCGAGCTGACCTCATGACCACTCACGATCAAGGCTCGCTTGAGCGCATACAGCGAGTTGTAGGCGGCCTCACCACGCAGCGGGACTTCCCGATCGACTTCCACGCGCTCGTAGTTGGCCATCCACCAAGCGCCGGCAACCACGGCCAGCAGGGTCATGATCGCGCTGATGGCGACATTGCGGCCCATCGGCGTCATGGCGTCACCTCCGCCGACGGCTTCCAGGCCAGCAATAACGCCTCGATTTCATTTGGCGCCGGTGGCCGCTGTGCGTACGCAGTCGACTGCCATGCCCGCACGATGCGCGCAAACAGGCCAGCGAACGTGCTGTCGCCAAGCGCGCGTGCGTGACGCAGGCAGTCGGCCTCGGTCGCGCCGGGCGGCAAGGCCGAGCCCTGCACTTCCACCAGTCGCTCCACGCCGGCGCGGTAGAACAGCGCGAGCGCATCTCGCACGCGGCCCGCATGCAGCAGTGCGCGCACCGCGGCGACGATGTCGGCAGGCAAGGGCATGTCCGCTGCGATCTCGTGCAGCGTCGGCGCCTGTACCGGCCTGCGCAAGCCCACGTTCTCGCTGACCCACGGCAACCAGCGGCGCCAGTTGAGAACCACCAGAATCAGCAAGCCCGCGGCAAGGAACCACAGCCCGTACTGGAACACGAAACCGAAGAATCGGCCGATGCGTTCGAGCCATGCCGGCGTATCTGATTTTGCGCTTTTCTTGCCTTCGGCCTTGGGCCGCCACTCGAGCACGCGCTCGGTTCCGCGCAGGTCATCCTCGGCGTAGACCTTGCGCACGGCCGCCACAAAATCCTTGCCATCCTCGCGCCAGGTCTCGCCAAAAAGATCTTCGATCGGCGCATATTCCGACTGCTCCTTGTCCGCTTTGGAAGCAGCAGCCTTGCTTGCTGCCTCGGTGACAGGCGGGGCCGGTGCCGCTGACTCGTCTTCGCCTGACAGGTCCGGCACCCACGGCGCTTCGTTGGCCGGTGGCGGTGATGCCGCCACGGCAGGACGGGCCATGCCCAGCCCAAGCACGCAACCAAGCAGCAGCACGCCGGCGACTGCCGCCAGACGCGCAGCGATGCGGCGAAACGCCAACTCGATGTCCCAGGCTTCCAGTTGCATGCGCCGATTGAGATAGAGCCCGAAACCGGCGCCGATGTAGAACGGTTCGATGATGCAGGTCGCTGCCCAGAAAGCGAGGTTGGACAGAAGCTGCGCCCACGGCGGCGGATACTCGAACAAGGTCTCGAAGGTTGCCTGCAGTGACTGATCGAGGAATTCGACTGGCACGAACATCATCGCCAGCACGATGAACGAGAAATACAGCATCGCTTCGAGGTTGACGGCAACCAGGGTCACCACGCCTGCGATGGTGCCGTCGCCGCGCCCCAGCACCTGGGCGCGTTCCTTGCGTTGGCGACCGCGCACACCTTCGAGCAGGTCGATTGGCAGCAGCAGCGCGCGCAAGGGGTGCAGCCTTCGCCAGGTCAGCCATGCCGCAGTCGCTGGCCAACCCCGTGACCACTGCGCAGCAAGTGCCTCACGAATGCTTGGCGTCTCGCCGAACACTGCGCGCGATAGCACGAACACGAGGCCACGATCGAACAGCGGCTTGAGCCACCACATCACAAACGGCGCCACGGCAATCATGTCCAACGACCAGGCTGCGGCGTTGACCAGCGCGAATACCGGCAGGCTCGACAGCAGCCATACCGAGAACACGCGTGCGGCATTCGCTCGCACGATCGCGAAGCCCAGATCGGCGGCCTCCCAGGCCGAGCGCGCGCGCAACGCGATGCGCAAATCGTCGACGCGCATGCCTCAGCCACCTGCCCCGCGACCGACGCCATTGCGTCCGCCGCGCCACAACCACATCAGGATCAGCGCCCACATCAGGGCGCCGACGCCGTACTTGACGATCGGCGGCAGCCACACGATCGATGACCAGTAGGCCTCGATGAAGGCAGCGAGCACCAGCATCGCGAATACGCCCAGCACGAGCTTGGCACCGATCACGCCTGCCTCGGCCAGCGCGCGTGTGCGCGAGCGCCGGCCCGGCGCCACCAAGGCCATGCCGATCTGCAAACCGGCGCCGCCGCTGATGACGATCGCCAGCAGCTCGGGGGCACTGTGGCCGGCGACGAAGCCCCAGAACGGTTCGCCATAGCCGATCGCGGTGAGATGGCCTGCGACGCCGCCGATGATCGTGCCGTTCATCACCAGCACGAAGATCGAACCGATGCCTGCAAGCAGGCCGCTGGCGAAGGTGCGAAAGCCGATGCTGATGTTGTTGAAGATGTAGAAGCCGAACATCTGCAGATCGGTGCCCTCGTTGCGGCCGAGGCGTTCAACCACGCGCGCCGGGTCGTACATCGACTCGAACTCGGCAATTTGCTGCGGATCGAACAGGGAATGAATGAGTTCGGGCCGCAGTTGCAACATCAGCACCACGGCCAGCATCGACAGGAAGAACAGCGCCGCCGAGACCGACATCGCCCGCCATTGTTCGCGCACCAGGCGCGGAAAGCTTGCGGAGAAGAACTCGGTCACGTGGTGCAGTCGCGGCGGTGCGGGCTTGTAAAGCGCCTGATGGCCGCGCTGGGCGAGCGAACGCAGACGGTCGATCAGAAGCGTGCTGTATTGGCGGCGCTCCGCCAGGGAAAGCTGCTGGCACAGGCGCCGCAGCGCGAGCGGGAATTGGCCCGCGGCAATGATCTCCTCGGCCAGTTTGCGATCCTGCGCGCGACGACCGACATGCGCATTGAGCCAGCGCTCGAAGCCGAGCCATTCCTGCTCATGGCGCGCCTGGAATGCCTCCTGCTTCATGTGCGCCCCAGGAAGGAGGCAGCCAGCCCATGCAGGCGACGCACCGCGTTCGCCTGGCGCGCATCGGTGAGCGCCGGCAGCAAATCAGCCAGTTCTTCCTGTCGCTCTGGTGTGAGCCGCGCGCTGCGCTCGGAAAACTCGATGATCGCCGCTCGTTCCGCCATCGGCAGCGGGATCGGCGATGGCAATGCCGGCACATTCGGCAACGCGTTCACCGGCGCAGGCACGTCGGCGTAAACCACCAGCGTCCCGGCGACGAGATCCCCCAGACGCCGTCCATGCGGATCGATCAGGCTTGCGGTCAAGCCGAAACCATAGGCAATGGGTAGCATGTCGACCGCGCGCAACAGGTTGCGCACGATCGACGCGATCCAGCTGACCGGCGTGCCGTTGGCGGTGACCACCCGCAGCTTCATGATCATCTTGCCGGGCGTCTGGCCGTCGAACAGCACTTCGAAGGCGATCGGATAAATCCAGAAGACCACGAACAAGGCCAGAAGATACAAGCCCGTGCCACTGGTACCCAGCATCGCGAACATGCCGGCCAAGGTGAACAAGGCGGCGCATCGGATCAGGAAATCCAGCGCCCACGCACAAGCGCGCGGCAAGGCACCTGCCGCACGCATCTGCAGGAAAATTCCTTCGGGCGTCTCGGCGACGCGCAGCGTGTCGATCATCGAAACGCGCAGATCAGGCGGCCTTGACGACTCTGGTGTCGGCGATCAGGTCATGCAGGCAGCGCCGATCCTCGCGGAAGATCATCAGCGGATCGCCGAGCGAGAACAGCCAGCCGACGAGGGGAATCGAGCCCAGCAAACCCACCGGCAAAGCGCGCGCAAAGATCACGCGCAAGAGACTGCAGGGCTCGCCGCTGGTGCGCACGATGCGTACCTTGAGCAGGCGCTTGCCAACGGTTTGACCATGGCGATGCAGCCAGATGCAGTTGAGGATGATGAGACCGATGCCGTAGATCATGAAGACGATGCCGATGCCTCCAACCATGAATTCGGAAGCGCCGCTGTTCGAAGGCTCGCCAGAACGCCCTGCGAACGCCGGGAGCAGGATGGCCAAGAGGATCGCCGGCACCGCAATGACCGCAAAATCGATGATCGCCGCGCCAAGGCGCGTGACGCGCTCGGCGGGCTCGTGCGCATCGTCGATCACACCCGGATCGATGCGCGCAGACGGCGCGGCGTAGGGATTGGACGCGGAGGATGAGGGCGGCGTCGACATGGACCAGGCTCCTTGCAGTCTTTTGGATAAGGCAACAACCGAGTCCGACTCTAACAGGATCGGCGCCGCGCCCTGATGGGAATCCGGCATATCGCCTGTCACGAGCCCCGTGGTCGCCTGGACGCTCTCTTTCGGTTCTCGTCACCCCTGTCTTCAGTCATGGAGGAAATTCCTTGACGTGGGCAAATATGGTGTTATAGTTGACTACAACACTACTTCATCAAGCGCCAACGGAGGCGACCATGTCCAAGCCAAGCAGCCGCACCTACAACTTCCTCAATACCGCAGCCCGACTGCCCAGCCACATCCTGAGTGCGTTCTACCTCACCGCCGCACTCGCGGTCACCGGCACGACCTTGCTGGCCCTGACCTACCTGCCCAAGGTCGATCACGCCGCGATCACCACCTCGGCGCACGCCAGGGGACTTGCCGACGGACGCGCTGCCGTCAGCGCCGTGACCTTGCCGACGGTGACCGTGCGCGCCAGCGATGGGCAAGCTGGCAATCGCCACGCATCCGCTTCGCCGGCACTGGAGCACTTGCGCAGCGCGCCGATCAATGCCGCCGCGGCCCTTTCGCGCCGCGCCAAGGCCAGTCTGGCGATGCCCTACTATTCCTTCGCCAATCCACTGCGGGTCGCAGCCGAGGAATGAACGCAATGAGCATCGCCTGGAGCGATTCGACGCCGATCTATCGCCAACTGCGCGACCGCGTGGTGGCCATGATCCTCGATGGCGTCCTCAAACCGGGTGATCCGCTGCCCTCGGTGCGACAGGTGTCCGGGGACTTCCAGATCAACCCGATCACGGTGTCGAAGGCTTACCAGGAGCTGGTCGACGAAAACCTCGTGGAAAAACGCCGGGGACTTGGCATGTACGTCACTGATGGCGCGCCCGAAGCGCTGCTCAAATCCGAACGCGAGCGCTTCCTGCGCGATGAATGGCCGGCCCTGCGAGCGCGCTTGCTCCGACTCGGCTTCGATCTCAAGCAACTGTTGGCGGACGCCGCCAAGGAAGACCACTCATGACCACGCTCATTCAGGCACGTCATCTGAGCAAGGCCTACGGTCCGACCAAGGCACTCGACGATGTCAGTTTCGCCATCGAATCGGGCCGCATCGTCGGTCTGGTCGGCCCCAACGGTGCCGGCAAGACCACCGCCCTCAAGGCCATCCTCGGCCTGACCGATTTCAGCGGCGAACTGCAGGTCAATGGGGTCGATCCACGCAAGGATCACTCGCGGCTGATGCAGGATGTCTGTTTCATCGCCGATGTCGCGGTGCTGCCGCGCTGGCTGCGCGTGCGCGAGGCAATCGAGTTCGTTGCCGCAGTGCATCCGCGCTTTTCCCGCGAGAAGTGTCTGGCCTTCCTCGCCCACACCAGGATCGGCCACGAACTGCGCGTGCGCGAGCTGTCCAAGGGCATGATCGTGCAGTTGCACCTGGCTCTGGTGATGGCCATCGACGCGCGCCTCCTCGTGCTCGATGAACCGACCCTGGGTCTGGACATCCTCTATCGCAAGGCGTTCTACGAATCCCTGCTCAACGACTACTTCGACGCCGACAAGACCATCATCGTCACCACCCACCAGATCGAGGAAATCGAGCACATCCTCACCGACCTGATGTTCATTCGCGACGGCAGGATCGTGCTGTCGGCGACCATGGATGCTGTCGGCGAGCGTTACATCGAAGTGCTGGTCAATCCCGACAAGGCCGCCGCCGCGCGCGCGTTGGCACCGCTCAACGAGCGCCAGATCTTCGGCAAATCGATCTTCCTGTTCGACGGCGTCGACAAGGCGAAGCTGTCCGAACTGGGTGAACTGCACAAACCCAGCGTGGCCGACCTGTTCGTCGCCACGATGAAGGGGACCTACTCATGAAGAACCTGCCCATCCTGCTCAAACGCGAATACTGGGAACACCGTGGCGGTTTCCTGTGGACCCCGGTGTGGGTGACCGGCATCATCCTGTCCCTGACCGTGCTCGGCATGATCGCCGCGGAAGTCTTCCGCGCCCGCGCCCAGGTTCATTTCGGCGGCTTCTCGCTCGAGGCGGTGCGCGCGAGCATCAGCGCCAAGGACTACCTCGATGCCGGTCGGGCCTTCGACATCACCCAGGTGATGTTCGGTGCGATTCCGTGCATTGCCCTGTTCTTCGTGCTGTTCTTCTACCTGCTGGGTGCGCTCTACGACGACCGCCGCGACCGCAGCGTGCTGTTCTGGAAATCGCTGCCGGTAGCCGATGTCGACACGGTCATTTCCAAGGCCATTTCGGCGATGCTGGTTGCGCCGCTGATCGCGCTGATCGTATCGACGCTCGCCTACCTCGCCTTCGTGGTGCTCGTCAGCATCTGGTTCGCCCTGCACGGCCTCAACGCCTTGCCGGCACTGGCCGCCTCGCACCCGTTTCGCACGTTCTGGCACATGTTGCTGACCGTGCCGCTCGATGCGCTGTGGGCGCTGCCGACCATCGGCTGGCTGCTGTTCTGGTCGGCCTGGTCGCGCAGCAAGCCCTTCCTGTGGGCGGTGATGCTGCCCTTGCTGGTGATCTTCGCCAATGCCTGGATCGGCATGCTCGGCGGCCCGAGTTTTGCCTCGACCAAGGAGGTCGCCCACGTGGCCGGCCGCCTCCTGCTGAGCGTGATGCCCGGCAGCTGGCTGAGCTCGAACATCTCCGCCGTCGGCAACAGTTGGCAGGCATCGTTCGCAGGCGAGGGCAATCCCGGACTGCTCGACCCTGCGCGCATGGCCGCGGTGTTCACTTCGCTGGAACTGTGGATCGGCGTGCTCGTCGGCATCGCCCTGATCGTTGCCGCAATCTGGGCGCGCGGCCGGCGCATCGAAACCTCGGTGTGATCGATTCAGGCAAGCACCTCGCGCAGTCCCGGATCCGCATCAGCAAAAAGGGCCGCTTTCGCGGCCCTTTCTGTTCGCTGCCCGATGATCGCCCAGTCTCGGGCGCAGGCATCTGCGCTCAGCGGAGCGAATCGCGAATAATGCGAAACCGATTGGGTGCTTCGCGCAGAATGCCCATCTGGTTGAGGTCGATCGTGCCGACCAGCCAGTAGCGGGTGAAGATGATGCCATCGCGACGGGAGACCGCGATCGCATCCCCATCGACGTTGAGCACATCACCATTGCGCAAATCCTTGGTCGCCAAGCTCTCGCTGATCGCATTGCCGTCATTCACGCTCTTTTCGAGCGCCTTGCGCGCAGTCGAGGTTGCCGCCGGAAGTTTCGCTTCGACCCGTTGCTCGGTCGCGAATTCACGCCGCAAGGATCCTTCGCCCTGGATCAAACCCAGCACTTGATAGCGGTTGGGTGCAGTTTCCTTGAGCTCGCTGCGGCGCAGATCCAGTTCTCCTTCGAGCCAAAAAAGGAGCGGCTTGCCCGCATCACGCCGAATCACTGCAATCACACCTTCATCGACATACAGCGTGTCGCCCGAACGCAACTTGCTGACGACCAAATTGCCGGTGGCAGGACGTCCATCGTTGAGCGACTTTTCCATGCGCTCGCGCACTGCAGCCTCACCTGTCAGCACCACCGGTTCGGCCGCCGGTTTGGAAGTCGCCTTGACTCCGTTCTTGCTGCCCCCCTTCGTCGCCGGCGTCGCCGCAGCAGCTGCGGCCGCTTCGCGCTCGCGTTCGAGGCGCTCCTTTTCGGCGGCGACGCGCTCGGCTTCCAGACGCACCTTCGCCGCATCGGCCTCGGCCTGCGCCTTGGCGGCATCGGCCTCCGCGCTGGCCTTTTCCGCAGCGGCCTTGGCGGCTTCGGCTTCGGCCTTGGCGGTTTCCGCTTCTGCCTTGGCCGCCTCGGCTTCGGCCTTGGCCTTCTCCACTTCGGCACGGCTGCGCTGTGCTTCCACGCGTGCACGTTCGGCTGCCGTGGGCTCGGCCGCAGCCTTGGCTGCGTTCTTGTCCTCGATGCGCACCAGCACGTTTTCGTAGAAGCCGTCGCGCATCACGATATCGGCCTTGCCACCCGCGCGAACTTTGGCAGCGATCTTGGCGTGCCATTCGTGCGGCGCCGTGATGATCAGTCGCGCGCCCGAAGCCGCGGCCTCACGACCCAGCTTCGACAATGTGCCGTCGGCGCTGCCGCTCTGGAAATTCGCACCGCTGATGTCGGCATTTTCCTGAGCAAATGCGGCAGTCGCGACCAGGGCGAGTGCAAGGATGGATTTCTTGAACATGACGATTGCAACCTTGTATTGAACGTTCAGGCACCGCCAACAGTCACGTCGACTGGCGCGGCGAAAAGCGCGACCCGATGGATCGCGGCTACGGACAAGGCGTCAGGGCGCGCCTTGCGGATGCGCCAACGGGCGCAGAAGAAAGCAGGCTCGCGCGCAAGCCCTGGTGGACCGACGCGCCGCCGCGAGGGCGCCGATTATCCAGATCGAGCGCCACCGTGCATATGCCATAGATCACACATTGCGGTTTCGTTCAGCCGCCGGCCGAGCCACCGTGAATGCCACCCTTGGTCAGCGCGGTGGGATCAAGCAGTTTTTGCAATTCTTCACGCGGCAAACCGGTGGTCTCCAGCGCCACATCGAGAATCGGCCGGCCTTCCTTGTAAGCCTGCTTGGCGGTCGCGGCGCCCTTGTCGTAGCCGATCACGGCATTGAGCGCGGTAACCAGGATCGGATTCTTGTCCAAGGCCTGGCGAATCTTGTCTTCGCGCACCTTGAAGCCGGCGATCGATTTGTCGGCCAGCAGGCGCGAGGCATTGGCGAGCAGCTCGATCGACTGCAACAGGTTGAGAGCGATCACCGGCAGCATCACGTTGAGTTGGAAGTTGCCGCTCTGGCCCGCGATCGTGATGGTGGCATCGTTGCCGATCACCTGCGCGCAGACCATCGCCATCGCCTCGGGAATCACCGGATTGACCTTGCCCGGCATGATCGAGCTGCCCGGTTGCAGGGCCGGCAATTCGATTTCACCAAGTCCCGCAAGCGGGCCGGAGTTCATCCAGCGCAGATCGTTGGCGATCTTGGTCAGGGTGACCGCGAGCGTCTTGAGTTGGCCTGACAGTTCGACCGCCGCATCCTGCGAGCTGATGCCTTCGAAATAGTTGTCGGCCGACTCGAAACGCACGCCGGTGAGCTTGGCAAGTTCGGCACAAACACGTGGACCGAGCTGTGCGTCAGCATTGATCCCGGTTCCCACCGCCGTGCCGCCTTGCGGCAGCAAGCGCGTGCGCGAGAGCGCCGACTCGATGCGTGCGATGTTCGAGCGCAGCTGCGCCGACCAGCAACCCAACTCCTGACCGAAGGTCACCGGCATCGCATCCATCAGATGCGTGCGGCCGGTCTTGGCCACGCTCGCCAACTCGGCTGCACGCGCATCGATGACCTGACGCAGGTGCGCCAGCGCCGGCAGCAGTTGCTCACTCGCAGTCAAGGTGGCGCTGAGCTGGATCGCAGTCGGAATGACGTCATTGGACGACTGGCCGTTGTTGACATCGTCATTGGGGTGAACGGCCGTACCGGCCTGCGCGCACAGATGCGCGATCACCTCGTTGGCATTCATGTTGCTCGAAGTGCCCGAACCGGTCTGGAACACGTCGATCGGAAAGTGCACGTCGAATTCACCCTTGGCCACACGCTCGGCCTGCACGCGGATCGCCTTGGCCTTGTCCTGTGCGAGATGACCGAGATCGGCATTGGCCTGCGCGGCCGCCGACTTGATCAGCCCGAGCGCACGAATGAACTGTCGCGGCATGGCCAATCCGGAGATCGGGAAATTGTCGACCGCTCGCTGGGTCTGCGCACCATAGAGCGCCTCGGCGGGAACCTTGAGTTCACCCATGCTGTCGCGTTCGGTACGGAACTGGCTCATGACTGGTGTTCGCCTTGGGCAGGAAAGGAAAGAGCGGAATTATAGCCGTTTTCACCACATCAACCGGGCCCGCGCGGACTGAATGCTAGAATTGCCGGTTCCCGCCACTGCCCTTGCGGCAATGCTCTCCAACTTCGCCTACGTCGTCGCGGCGCTGCTGCTGGTGCTGATCAACGGCTTCTTCGTCGCGGCCGAGTTCGCGCTCGTCAAACTGCGCCACACCCAGGTCGCTGCGCTCGCAGCGCGCCATGGCTGGCGCGGTCGTGTGCTCGATCGCGTGCACAGGCACCTGGATGTCTATCTGTCGGCGTGCCAGCTCGGCATCACGCTGGCCTCGCTGGCGCTGGGCTGGATCGGCGAGCCTGCTTTCGCGCACCTGATCACGCCGCTGTGCCTGAAACTCGGCATTGGCCCGGAAACCACCCAGGTGATCGCGCTCGCGGTCGCGTTCACGCTGATCTCGTTCCTGCACATCGTGCTCGGCGAACAGGCGCCCAAGACGCTGGCAATCCGCAAGCCTGCGCCGCTGTCGCTGTGGACAGCGACACCGCTGTATGTCTTCTACTGGATCATGTATCCGGCCATCTGGCTGCTCAATGCCAGTGCGATCGGCATGCTGCGGCTGTTCGGTGTCGCCAGTGCCGGGCATGGCGAGGACAACCAGTATTCACGCGAGGAGCTCAAGCTCATCGTCCACGCCAAGCGCGCCACTCGCAGCGGCGAGGAGTACGCGATGATGCAGCACGCGCTCGACTTGCCAGAGCTCGTGGTCGGCGATGTGCTGCGTACCCGCGACCAGCTCGCCAGCCTGCGTGACGGCATGGATCGCGCTGCGGTATTCGCCGAATTCGGCCGCAGCCGCTACAGCCGCTATCCGTGGTTCGGCGCCGACGGCGAAGTGCGCGGCGTGCTGCACATGAAGGACCTGTTGCACGCCATCGCCAGCGGGGAAAGCGGCGACGACCCGTCGCGCTGGCTGCGACGACCGATCCTGCTGCCGCTCAATGCGCCCTTGCTCGACGTGCTCAAGCGCTTCCGCGCCGGCGACACCCATCTTGCGCTTGGCGTCGAGGAATCGGGTCGCGTGGCCGGCTTCTTCACGCTCGAAGACGTGCTCGAGCTGGTGGTCGGCGACATCGAGGACGAACACGCTCGCGGTCGCAGCGCTGCGGCTACGCGCAAGGCCGGTAGTGATTTCACGCTCGCCGGCGGCACCCCGATCTACCGGCTCGAACGCCTGCTCGAACGCGACATCGACGCGCCTGCCGACATCAATTCGGTCGGCGGTCTCATCGCCGATCGCCTCGAACGCCTGCCCGACGAGGGCGAAACGCTCGGCTTCGACGGCTTCGATCTCACCGTGCAGGCCATGCGCGGCCCACGCATCCAGACCATTCTCGTGCATCCGCACGACGCCGAAACCAAGGATTCACCATGAGCACCCGTCTCACCGCACTGTCGCCATTGGATGGCCGCTACGCCGCGAAAACCGCGAGCCTGCGGCCGATCTTCAGCGAGCTGGGGCTCATGCACCGCCGCGTGCTGGTCGAAGTGCGCTGGCTTGCCGCACTCGCTGACGAACCGAACATTGGCGAAGTCGCGCCGCTGTCGGCACAAGCACGCGCAAGCTTGCTGGCAATTGCCGATGCGTTTTCCGAAGCCGACGGCGAACGCATCAAGGCGATCGAGGCGACCACCAACCATGACGTCAAGGCGGTCGAATATTTCATCAAGGAAAGGATCTCCGGCCACGCCGAACTCGCTGCGGTGAAGGAATTCATCCACTTCGCCTGCACCTCCGAGGACATCAACAATCTCGCCTACGCGCTGATGCTGCGCGACGCACGCGAGGCCGTGCTGCTGCCCTCGCTCGACGGCGTGATCGCGAAACTGCGCGCACTCGCGCATGAGCATGCCGCGTTGCCGATGCTCTCGCGCACGCACGGCCAGACTGCCTCGCCGACCACGCTGGGCAAGGAGGTCGCCAACGTCGTCGCGCGCCTCGAACGCCAGCGCAAGCAGATCGCCGCCGTCGAACTCAGCGGCAAGATCAACGGTGCCGTCGGCAATTACAACGCGCACGTCATTGCCTGTCCGGAAGTCGACTGGCCCGCCTTCGCGCGGCGATTCGTCGAATCGCTGGGCCTCGTCTGGAATCCGTACACGACCCAGATCGAACCACACGACTGCATCGCCGAAATCGGCGACGCGACACGACGCGCGAACACGATCCTCATCGACTTCGCGCGCGATGTCTGGGGCTACATTTCGCTCGGCTATTTCCGCCAGACGCTCAAGGCCGGAGAAGTCGGCTCGTCGACCATGCCGCACAAGGTCAATCCGATCGACTTCGAGAACGCCGAAGGCAATTTCGGCCTCGCCAATGCGCTGTTCGAGCATTTCAGCGCGAAGTTGCCGATCAGCCGCTGGCAACGCGACCTCACCGACTCGACCGTGCTGCGCGCGCTCGGTACCGCGTTCGGCCACACGCAGATTGCCCTCGACGCACTCGCGCGCGGCCTGGGCAAGCTCAATGCGAACCCGGAACGGCTCGCCGCCGACCTCGATGCCAGCTGGGAAGTCCTTGCCGAAGCGGTGCAGACCGTCATGCGTCGCTACGGGCTGCCCGAACCCTACGAGCAGCTCAAGGCGCTCACGCGCGGCCACGGCATCACGCGCGAGGCGCTGCGCGACTTCGTCACCCAACTCGATTTGCCTGCGGACGCGAAGCAGCGGCTGCTCGCACTCACACCCGCAAGCTATGTCGGACTGGCACCGGCACTGGCCAAGGCGATCTGAAACCGCACCCTCGAGGTTTTCCCCGCAGCTTCACCGCGCTGAGCCTGGATGCTTGCCGACGCGGGCGTCGCAAGTTCACGCTCGCTTTCACCCTGCGGCGTGATGGCAGCTTGAGTGATGCGGTCTGCCCAGCATTTCAGCTCTCGAACCCATTGGCGAAGATCGAGTCGCCTGCACGCTCGATCGCGCCGATGTCGAGCGTCGCTGAAACCAGACGCGAACTTTGACTGGCGGGCGCGATCGCCTCGCGCCGAGGCTGGAAGGCAGGCGGAAACAGCGCGTTGGGCACGGCATAACCGGGAATCGGCTGCGGCGCGGAATCGCCGGCATCGACCAGGGCGCTGGCTGCAGTCGGCGTGAGGTCGAACGCGGCAACATTGGCAAAGCCCGGATCGCTGCCCTGGATCGTCCCCGTCCACTCTGCGGGCAGGTAAGTCGCGCCCGACTGCACCCAGTTGTTGCTGCCGCCGACCTGACGGCCATTGATCCAGCTCGCCTCGACCGTGCGCTCCACGCGCAGGGTGCCGCCGGCGCTCGCATACAGCACGTTGTTGTGCGCCTCCACCGCCTGGATGCCGTCAAAGATGCGGAACACGGTGACGTCCTGCCCCGAGGTGACGAGGATCGTGTTATTGACGAAACGCGCGCGTCCGCGGCTTTCGCCCGAGCCGTCGCCGCCAACACGGATCACCGCGTTGAATGCCGGATTGCTGTGCACGATCACGTTGCCAACCACATCGGCATCCTCACGCACCAGATCGGGCGTCCACGGCGGATCCTGCTCCGCCTCGTCGGGTCCGATCAGCTCAAGCTCGTGATACGCCGCGCCCTCGAACCAGTTGTAGTGAATCTCGCTGCGCTCATGCCGGCTCTTGAGCAGGTTGCCGCCGTTGCTGTCGTGAATGTAGTTGTGCTGCATGCGAAACACCGAACCCGGATGGGCGACCTCATCGCTCTGGATGTAAAGCGCATGCCGCGTGGTCGCGCTGCCGGCATCGAAGACCTCGCTGTATTCGAGCGTGAAGGAGCCTGAATCCAGATCGGAACTGAGGATGCCGTGATTGGGGCAGGCATGGATCACCGAATCGCGCACGGTGATGTCGTGGGCATGCACGAACACGCAGCGCGAACTGCCACCGGTGATCTCGAAACCTTCGAGCACCACATGGTCGGACAGCTCGAACTGCACGGTATTGGTGCCGCCGGCGATGTGCGGGCGCTGGCCGTTGATGCGCAGGCCGCGGATCCACAGCGGATTGGCGGCGGTGCCGCCGGCCGCCTGCGGCACGACGAAGCTCGGGTAGGTGGCATTGCCATCGACCTCGACCACATCACCCGGCTGCAGGCTCACCGCATTGAACAACGCCGTGGGCGTCGCATAACTACGGGTCGGACCGACCTGGTAGGTCGCAGCAAGGGAAAGTCCGGGCAGGCAAGACACCAAGACGACAGACAGCGCAATCGGCAGGCGGCGCAGCATTGTCCTTCTCCGCAGCAGGCAAGGCAGCGCGCAGTATCGGGGATTGGTGCTGGCCACGCTCGGAACCGCATCACGCAATCGCTCGACCGGCGCTGATGCGGATGTCGGCTGCGACGAGTCGTGTCACACTCATCGCCTCACGCGGGAGGCCAACATGGGCGAGGACGGATTCCACATCGAACTGGCGAATTGGGATGCCGATGGCGATGCCCTGCGTGCGGTGCGCGAGCAGGTCTTCGTGGTCGAGCAGCATGTGCCGGCAGAAGAGGAAGGCGATGCGCTCGATTCCGACGCGATCCACGTGATCGCCCGCGACGGCGACGGCCGCGCGATCGGCACTGCACGCCTCACCACCTCGCGCGCGATCGGGCGCATGGCCGTGCTTGAAGCATGGCGCGGCAAGGGTGTCGGCGCAGCCTTGCTGCGCACCCTGGTCGAACAGGCGCGCGCGCGCAGTTGGCTCGAGGTCGAACTCCACGCGCAGACCCATGCCATCGCGTTTTATGCGCAGGCAGGCTTCGTGGCCGAAGGCCCCGAATTCGACGAATGCGGCATTGCCCATCGCCGCATGCGACTGGCGATCGCCGCCTTCACGCCGCCGCCACCGCGTGCGCCCGAGGCGCGACCTGCCGTGAACCCCCTCCAGTGCGGCAATCGCGAGGAGGCCCTGGCTGCGACCTTGGCCATCCTCGCCGATGCGCGCTACGAGCTCGTGGTGCAGACGCGCGACCTCGATTCCGGCCTGCTCGATGACGACGCGGTGATCGACCAATTCAAACGCGTGGCGCTGTCGGGACGCCGCGCGCGCATCCGCATCCTCGTGCAGGAGCCGCGCATGGCCGTCAGCGAAGGGCATGCCCTGCTGCGTCTGGCGCAGCAATTGCCGAGCGCGATTGCGGTGCGCGTGCCGACCGAGGAGCGCGATCTGGGCGAGCCGGCGGCGATCCTGCTCAACGATCGTGGCGGCTTCCTGTTGCGCCCACTCGCCAGCCGCTTGGATGGCGAAGGCAATACCTGCGCGCCGGGCCGGCACCGGCAACTGCTCGCCGGCTTCGACGAGCTGTGGGAGCGCGCCGAGCCCTGCGCCGACCTGCGCGTGCTCGGCATCTGAATCGCCGTTCACTTGCAGCGCAAATCCGGCACCGAAGGTCGCAGACAAATTGACCGCGCTTGATCTGGATCAAGCGCGGCAAGTGATTGTGCAATCGCAACAAAAATGCGGCCGAGTGGCTATAATCCCGGGTCGTGCCGGTTGCATTCACCGCAACGGCGCCCATCGGTTCGCAGCGCGCACCGCAGCGCGCTTTTTCCCGTGCAAGAAGGCAGCCAGCGTGAGCGCAAATCCGACACCCCAGAACCTGTTCGAGCGATTCCAGGCCAGCTCCGCGATCGGCGGCGGCAATGCGTCCTACATCGACGAACTCTACGAGACCTGGTTGGCCGACCCGAATGCGGTCGAGCCGGGCTGGCGCAACTATTTCAACGAGCTGCAGACCGCACGTGGCACGCGTGATGCCTCTCACCTCGCCGCGATCGCGCGCATCGAAGCCGCACAGCGTCAGCCGCGTGAAGCCCAGGCCGCACTCGCTGCGGTGGCCGACCCGGGCAAGGCGCACAAACAGGCGGCCGTGCTCAAGCTCGTCACCGCCTACCGCTCGCGTGGTCATCTGGCCGCCCATCTGGATCCGCTCGAACTCGAGCGTGCCTTCCCCGCTTCCGATCTCGAAGCGATCGGCCTGCTGCCACGCCCGAGCGCGCCCGATCTGCAGCCCGAGTTCCATGGTCTGGGCGCCGCCGACATGGACAGCGAGTTCAATACCAGCTCGCTCGGTGGTCCGACCCACCAATCGCTGCGCAGCCTGCTCGAGCGCCTGCAGGCAACTTATGCCGGCAGCATCGGCGCCGAGTTCATGCACATCTCCGATGTCGAGCAGCGTCAGTGGCTGCACGAGCAACTCGAACGCGCCGGTGGCAATTACGGACTGAGCAAGGCCGATCAGTTGCGCGTGCTCGAAAAGCTCGTGCAGGCCGATGGCCTCGAGCGCTTTCTGCACACCAAGTACGTCGGTCAGAAACGTTTCTCGCTCGAAGGCGGCGACAGCCTGATTCCGCTGCTCGACGAGATCGTGCGCCGTGGCGGCAGCGACGGCATGCGCGACATGGTGATCGGCATGGCCCACCGCGGCCGCCTCAACGTGCTCGTCAACATCCTCGGCAAGTCGCCCGAAAAACTCTTCGCCGAGTTCGACGGCAAGTTCGATCACCCCGACGATCCGGCACATTCCGGCGACGTCAAATACCACATGGGCTTTTCCGCCAACGTCAAGACGCCGGGTCGCACCGTGCATCTGGCGCTCGCCTTCAATCCCTCGCATCTGGAGATCGTCAACCCGGTCGTCTGCGGCTCGGTGCGCGCGCGACAGGTTCGGCGCAAGGACGAACATCGCGCCCAGGTGGTGCCAATCCTCATCCATGGCGACTCGGCCTTTGCCGGCCAGGGCGTCAACATGGAACTGCTCAACATGTCGCAGGCGCGCGGTTTCGCGGTCGGCGGCTCGATCCACGTGGTGGTCAACAACCAGGTCGGCTTCACCACCTCCAACCCGCACGACACACGCTCGACGCTCTACAGCACCGATGTCGCCAAGATGGTCAATGCGCCGGTGTTCCACGTCAACGGCGATGATCCGGAAGCCGTGCTGTTCGTGGCGCGTCTGGCATTCGATTACCGGCAGAAGTTCAAGCGCGACGTCGTCATCGACATCGTCTGCTACCGTCGCCATGGTCACAACGAGGCCGATGAGCCGTCGGCAACGCAGCCGCTGATGTACCAGATCATCCGCAAGCGGCCGACCGCGCGCGAGATCTACGCACAGCGTCTGGTCGCCGCGGGCGTGATCGCCGATGGCGATGCGCAGAAACTCGTCGACGACTACCGCAAGCGCCTCGAAGCCGGCACGCCGATCCCCGAACTCGACGGCGACTTCAAGGATGTCTACGCCGTCGACTGGAGCCAGCACATCGGTGCGCGCCTCGATCAGGCGCTCGATACCGGCGTCGCCAAGGCCCAGCTTGCTGCGCTCAACCGCAGCATTCTCGACCTGCCGCAGGGCCTCACCCTGCATCCGCGCGTGGCCAAGATCTACGAAACTCGCGTGGAAATGGCCGCCGGCACGCATCCGCTCGATTGGGGCGCGGCCGAGAATCTCGCCTATGCCTCGCTGATTGCCGATGGCCACGACCTGCGCCTGGTGGGTCAGGACAGCGGACGCGGCACCTTCTTCCACCGCCATGCAGTGCTGCACGATCAGGGCAGCGGCGGCGAGTACCTGCCGCTGGCGCGCGTGCGTGAAGGCGCCAGCGTCACCATCGTCGACTCGCTGCTCAGCGAAGAAGCGGTGATGGCCTACGAGTACGGCTACTCCACCGCCGATGCCAACACGCTGGTGCTGTGGGAAGCGCAGTTCGGCGACTTCGCCAACGGCGCGCAAGTCGTCGTTGATCAGTTCATTTCCTCGGGCGAAGCCAAGTGGGATCGCTTGTCCGGCCTCGTGCTGCTGCTGCCGCACGGCTACGAAGGTCAGGGGCCCGAGCATTCTTCGGCGCGCCTGGAGCGTTACCTGCAACTGTGCGCGCTCGACAACATGCAAGTGTGCGTACCGACCACGCCCGCACAGATGTTCCACCTGCTGCGCCGCCAGATGCGCCGCGACTGCCGCAAGCCGCTCATCGTGCTCACACCCAAGTCACTGCTGCGCCACAAGCTCGCGGTGTCCTCGCTCGACGAGCTCGCCACGGGCGGCTTCCAGCGCATGATTGCCGACAGCACCGCCAAGGGCGGCAAGAAGGTGGCACGCGCCGTGCTGTGTTCGGGCAAGGTCTATTACGACCTCGTCGAGGAAGCCGCCAAGCGGGGCGTGAACGATGTGGCGATCATCCGCGTCGAGCAACTCTATCCGTTCCCACGCGAGGAAGTCAGCGCGCAGTTGCGCAAGTATCCCGCGCTCAAGGACGTGGTCTGGTGCCAGGAAGAGCCGATGAATCAGGGTGCGTGGTACCAGATTCGTCACCACCTGCAGGCGGTCGCACCCGCTTCGACCACACTCGGTTACGCCGGGCGTGGTCGCTCGCCTGCGCCGGCCTGTGGTCATCTGTCGACCCACGTGGCCGAACAGGCCGCCTTGGTCGAGCAGGCGCTGGTTGGCCCGGCCGGTACCGACAACGCCAACGAGTGACGACGCGGCATGACCGTCCCGCAATGCGAGACGGTCATGTGCAGCAAAGGCGGCGCACAAACGCCACTTCCACCTACAATTGCGGTTTCCAGATCCAGTGTCCTCTCCTGCCCGGAGAGGCGTTGCACAAGCCCGAGGACATCCACGTCATGTCGATTGAAGTCAAGGTTCCCGTTCTTCCCGAGTCGGTCTCCGATGCGACCATCGCCAGCTGGCACAAGCAGCCCGGCGATGCAGTCAAGCGTGACGAGAATCTCGTCGATCTGGAAACCGACAAGGTCGTGCTCGAAGTACCGGCCCCGGCCGACGGCGTGCTCAAGGAAATCAAGTTCGCCACCGGCGCGACCGTGACCAGTCAGCAAGTGCTGGCGATTCTCGAAGAAGGCGCGGTGGCCGCTGCTCCCGCTGCCGCCAAGGTACCGACTGCCACAGCGAGCGCTGCGCCCGCAGCCGCAGCGCCACCGGCAACCGCAGCGAAGTCGGGGGATCTGTCGCCGGCCGGTCAGCGCATCGCCGCCGAGAACAACATCGATCCGGCGCAGGTGGCCGCAACCGGCCGCGATGGCCGCGTGACCAAGGAAGATCTCGTCAATTTCATGCGCACCGGCTCGCCCGCCGCCGCGGCACCCGCGGCAACCGTCAAACCAACACCGGGCGCGCGTCCCGAAGAGCGCGTGCCGATGACGCGCATGCGCGCCAAGATCGCCGAACGCCTCATGCAGTCGAAGAATTCGATCGCGATGCTGACCTCGTTCAACGAGATCAACCTCGCCAAGGTCGCGGCGATGCGCAAGGAACTGGGCGAGCAATTCGAGAAGGCCAACGGCATCAAGCTCGGCTACATGAGTTTCTTCGTCAAGGCAGCCTGCGAGGCGCTCAAGCGCCATCCGATCGTCAATGCCTCGGTCGACGGCAACGACGTCATCTATCACGGCTATCAGGACATTTCGGTCGCGGTGTCGACCGACAAGGGCCTGGTCACGCCGGTGCTGCGCGATGCGCAGGACATGGGCTTCGCACAGATCGAGAAGGCAATCGCCGACTTCGCCCAACGTGCACGCAAGGGCGGGCTCACGCTCGATGACCTGCAGGGCGGCACCTTCACGATCACCAACGGCGGCACCTTCGGCTCGCTGTTTTCCACGCCGATCGTCAATCCGCCGCAGAGCGCGATCCTGGGCATGCACACGATCAAGGAACGCGCGGTGGTCGAAAACGGTCAGGTCGTGGCGGCGCCGATGATGTACGTGGCGATCAGCTACGACCACCGCATCATCGACGGCAAGGATGCGGTGCTGTTCCTGGTCGACATCAAGAACCAACTGGAAAACCCGCAGCGCATGTTGCTCGGGATGTGAGCATGCGCTTACTGCCTGCGCTCGTGCTGTCCGGATTGTCCGCTGCCACGGTGATGGCAGCGGAAACCGATGCGCGCAGCCGCATCGAGCCGATCATTGCCCGACTCGATGCCCTGCTGGCGGTCGATCTGGGCTATTGCGAGCACGAACACGCGGATTTCGAGGATGCCTATCGGGCGCTCATCGAATCGCCGCCACCGCAAAACCTCAAGCGCGCAGCCGATGCCTTCGGTCTGAAATCGAACCCACCCAAGGAAGTCGATCACGAGCCGAGCAGGGAAAGCTGCTTCGCAGCCTTGAACAAGGCGAAGGGCATTTTCGACGAGCACGCAAGGTTTCTGCAGCAGCTTGCCGAAGACCTGCCTCCGAGCAAGGACTGAAACACCCGTCATGGTTGTGCCATCGCGGTGACTGTCCGCGGGCGCGGCCCTCAAGAATCATCGTGGAGCCCCAAATGAGCGAGCAGAACTTCGACGTCGTCGTCATCGGTGCCGGCCCGGCCGGTTATGTGGCTGCAATCCGCGCCGCCCAACTCGGCCTCAAGACCGCCTGCGTGGACATGTTCACCGGCAAGGATGGCAAGGCCGCGCTCGGCGGCACCTGCCTCAACGTCGGCTGCATTCCGTCCAAGGCCTTGCTCGATTCCTCGCGCCAGTTCCACAACCTCACCCACACCTTTGGCGTGCACGGGATCAGCGCCAGGGACGCGGCGATCGACGTGCCGACGATGGTTGGGCGCAAGGACAAGATCGTCAAGCAGTTCACCGGCGGCATTGCCGCGCTGTTCAAGCAGAACAAGGTGAGCGCGTTCTTCGGCAAGGGACGCCTGCTGCCCAATCGTCAGGTCGAAATCACTGCGGCCGATGGCAGCAAGCAGACGCTGGCTGCGAGCAACGTGATCCTCGCCACCGGTTCGGTGCCGATCGAACTGCCGTTCGCGAAGTTCGACGGCAAGCACATCATCGACAATGCCGGAGCGCTCGACCTCGCAGACGTTCCCAAGCGCCTGGGCGTGATCGGAGCGGGCGTGATCGGTCTGGAACTGGGCAGCGTGTGGAAGCGGTTGGGCAGTGACGTGACGATCATCGAGGCACTGCCCGATTTCCTCGCTGCCGCCGACGCGGAAGTCGCCAAGACCGCTGCGCGCGAATTCGCCAAGCAGGGTCTCAAGATTGAACTCGGCGCCAAGCTGTCGAAGGCCGAGATCAAGGGCAATGAAGTTCATCTGACCTATGCCGGCAAGGATGGCGACAAGCAGCTCGTCGTGGACAAGCTGCTGGTGGCGGTGGGTCGCCGCGCCTACACGCAAGGCGTGCTCGCCGACGGCACCGGCGTCAGTACCGACGAGCGCGGTCGCATCGTCGTCGATGAACATTGCTGGACCGGCGCCGAAGGTGTGTGGGCCGTGGGCGACTGCGTGCGCGGACCAATGCTCGCGCACAAGGGCTCGGAAGAAGGTGTGATGGTCGCCGAGTTGATCGCGGGCAAGGCCGGTCACATCAACATGGACACGATTCCGTGGGTGATCTACACCGAACCGGAAATCGCCTGGGTCGGCAAGACCGAGGCGCAGTGCAAGGCCGACAACATTCCGTACAAGACCGGCAGCTTCCCGTTTGCGGCCATCGGTCGCGCGGTGGCGATGAACGAACCCGCCGGCTTCGTGAAGATGATCGCGCACGCCGAAACCGACCGCATCCTCGGCGTGCATCTGGTCGGCGCGAATGTCTCCGAGTTGGTCGCCGAATGCGTCGTGGCGATGGAATTCAAGGGCTCGTCCGAAGATCTCGCCCGCATCGTGCACGCACATCCGACCCTGAGCGAAGCCGTGCATGAAGCGGCGCTCTCGGTCGACAAGCGCGCGATCCACAAGGGCAACTGAGCACTGCCCCAAAGGTCGGGCGACGGCGTGACGAGCAGGACAGCGAGCAGACAACGATGAACGGCAGCAGCACGTTTTCCGCCTTCCGCATCCACAACGATGACAAGGGTTATCGTGCTGGCATCGAGGAGATGTCGACCGATGCGCTCTCGCCCGGCGAGGTGCTGGTCAAGGTCGCGTTCTCTTCGGTCAACTACAAGGACGCCTTGGCCGGCACCGGCAAGGGCAAGATCCTGCGTCAGTTTCCGCTCAATGGCGGCATCGATCTGGCCGGTTACGTGGCGGCATCGAGTGACCCGGCGTTCAAGGAAGGCGACGAGGTGCTGTGCACCGGTTGCGGTCTGTCGGAAACCCGCGACGGCGGCTACGCACAGTTCGCACGACTCGAATCGCAGTGGGCGATTCCGCTGCCGCAAGGCCTGACCCTGCGTGAGTCAATGCAAATCGGCACGGCGGGATTCACCGCGGCGCTCGCGCTCACGCAGATGATCCGCAATGGTCAGGCGCCGGCGATGGGCCCGATCGTCGTCACCGGCGCGACCGGCGGTGTCGGCTCGCTGGCGATCGACATCCTCACGCGCGCCGGCTTCGAGGCGCACGCGATCACCGGCAAGGTCGACCAGTTCGACTATCTGATCGGACTCGGCGCCAAGCAGTGCATCGCCCGTGAAGGCCTGCACTGGGGCCAGCGGCCGCTGGAAACCGCGCGTTGGGCCGGCGCGATCGACAATGTCGGCGGCGACACCCTTGCCGGCCTCACCCGCGTGATCAAGCCCTACGGCAACATCGCCACCTGCGGCAATGCAGCGAGCATCGAACTGGCCACCACGGTGATGCCGTTCATCATCCGCGGCCTGTCGGTACTCGGCGTCGCTTCGGCCGGCACTGCGCGCGTGCTGCGCGACGAGATCTGGCAGCAGCTCGCCGGACCATGGAAGCCGGCGCATTTGCAAACCATTGCAAATCGTGAAGTCGGCCTGACGGAACTGCCCGACACCTTTGCGGCGCTGCTTGCGGGTGGCGCCCACGGCCGCACGCTGGTCCGGCTCGATTGATCGCACTTGGCGCCAACGCGAAACCGAGCCTAGAATGAAGCGTCCACAGGGGGTATACCGAACATGTCCAAAGTCCTGATCATCGACGACTCACCTTCACAGCTGGTCAGCATGAAGCGCGCGGTCGAGAAGCTCGGCCACGAGGTCGTCACTGCCGAAGATGGCGCGGCTGGTGTCGAAGCGGCCAAGCGCGAACTGCCCGACCTCATCCTCATGGACGTGGTCATGCCCAACCTCAATGGCTTCCAGGCCACGCGCACGATTTCCAAGGACGCGAGCACCAGCCATATTCCCATCGTGCTGGTGACCACCAAGGATCAGGACACCGATCGCGTGTGGGGCATGCGCCAGGGCGCCAAGGCTTACGTGACCAAGCCGATCGACGACGCCGAACTCATGCGCGTCATCAAGGAATACCTGCCCGCCAGCTGAACCCTTCGAGCGGGGCCAAGGCCCTGCCTGAGTGGATCACGAGCGGCGTCCGTACTTGCGGCGCACTCACGCCTTGCGTGGATCAAACCCCGGAAATGATTGCGCGAGTGTGGCCCAGGCCTCGCGCTCCGCTTCGCTGTGCGCATGCGGAACGTGCACGACCAGCGTGACGATCTGATCTCCCGGCGTCTTGCCCGGCCAGCCACGACCGCGCAGACGCATCTTGCGACCACTGTCCGATCCGGCAGGGATGCGCAGCTCGACGCTGCCGCCCAGCGTGGGCACGGTCACGCTCGCACCCAGCGCGGCTTCCCATGGTGCCACCGCCAGCGTGCTCAGCACATCGCGTCCATCGAGCGCGAAGCGGGCGTCTTCGCGCAGGCCGACTTCGAGGATGAGGTCGCCTGCAGGCCCGCCATGGCTGCCCGCATGTCCCTGCCCGACCAGACGAATCTGCTGCCCAGGAAGAATGCCAGCAGGAATCTTGACCTCGAGTGTGCGCGTCTGACGACCATCACCGAGACTGATGCGCTCACTGCCGCCGGCATGGGCCCGCGCCATCTCGATCGCGATCTGCGCGTGCAGATCACGCCCGCGGCGCGGCCCCGCGTTGCGCTGCGCACCTCCCGCGCGCCCGAACAACGATTCGAAGAAGTCGCTGAAATCGGCTTCGTCGCCGCCGCCGCCCTGCGGGTGATGCCAGTTCGGCGGCGGCCCGCGAAAGGCATCGCCCCCGCGATAACCGCCCGCACGAATCTGGTCGTAGGCCTTGCGCCGCTCGGGCTCCTTGAGCGCCTCCCAGGCTTCGTTGACGGCCTTGAACTTGTCTTCGGCACCGGCTTCCTTGCTCACGTCGGGGTGGTATTTGCGCGCAAGCCGACGGTACGCCGACTTGATGTCGGCATCGCTGGCATCGGCCTTCACGCCGAGGGTGTCGTAGTAATCCTTGAATTCCATGCTCTGCTCCAGGCCGAAACGAAAATGCCCGCGCACCAGCAGCCTGGTTCGCGGGCAGTTTTCGCGCGCTCAGTGGCTCAAGGGCAGGCGGCAGCGTAGCAAAAGCGCCGCCCCCACCGCGCTTGCACTCAGCCCTTGATTTCGATGCGCCGCGGCGTGGTCTCGGGTTTCTTCGGAATCGAGATCTCGAGCACGCCATGGCGACCCGCTGCCGTGATGCCATCGGCATCGGCGCTGTCGGGCAACGCGAAGCGGCGATGGAACGTGCCGTGCGTGCGCTCGACGCGCGTGAACTGGCCGTTGACTTCCTTGCTCTCGGATGCGCGCTCGCCCTTGAGCGAGAGGATGCCCTTGTCCATGTGAATCTCGATCGCCTTGGGATCGACACCCGGCACATCGGCAAAGATCACGAAGCGCTTGTCCTCTTCCTTGATGTCCACGCGCGGCGCCCACTGGCTGGTCACGACATTGGACTGGTCGGCATCGGCCACATTCAAGAAACGATCGAACACGCCCTTGAGCTCGTCCTGCAGATTGCCCTGCGCTGCCCACGGCGAATAACGGGTAATGCTCATGATCCACTCCGACTTTCGGGACGGCGCGGTGCGCCGCGATGAACAGGAGATGGAGGCCACCACGCGCGATTCAAGTGGGCTGCGACATCCGGGCTGCGCGGCTTATGATGACGACCTGTACCACGCTCGCGAGGAAGCACCAGATGACGATCCAGGTCGGCGCACGAATTCCCGATGTTCCCCTCGACGTGCTCGGCGACGGCGTCGAGCAGATCTCCACGCGCGCGCTGTTCGCCGGACGCAAGCTCGTGCTGTTCTGCGTGCCCGGTGCATTCACGCCGACGTGTTCGGAGCGCCACCTGCCCGGCTATGTCGAGTCATTCGCGGCCTTCCGTCAGCGCGGCGTCGATCTGGCGTGCATCGCCGTCAACGATGCCTACGTGATGGCGGCATGGGCCAAGGCACAAGGCGTTCCATCCGGACTGCAGATGCTCGCCGATGGCAATGCGCAGTTCGTGCGCGCGCTGGGTCTGGAAATGGATGCGAGCAAATACGGCATGGGTGTGCGCGGCAAGCGCTTCGCGCTGTATGCCGAGGATGGCGTGGTCAAGCATCTTGCAGTCGAAGCGCCCGGCGAATTGCGCGTGAGCAATGCCGCGGTCATGCTCGCCGCGATCAGCTGAGCGACCGCACGCACATATCCTTATGCAGTCCTGACGCGAAGCGGCGCGCAGGGCCGGCCTAGAATGGCCCGCAAACCCCGAGCGAGGCCGCGTCATGAGTCAGACCACACCGAACTGGAAGCCCGAGACCGTTGCCGTCCACGGCGGTTTTTCGTCTGATCCGACCACGCGCGCGGTGGCCGTGCCGATCTACCAGACCACCAGCTTCAGCTTCGACGATACCCAGCACGGCGCCGACCTGTTCGACCTCAAGGTCGCGGGCAACATCTACACGCGCATCATGAATCCGACCACCGACGTGCTCGAGCAGCGCATTGCCCAGCTCGAAGGCGGCGTTGCGGCACTCGCCTTTGCCTCGGGCATGGCGGCGATCACGGCAGCCGTGCAGACCCTGGTCGAGGCCGGCGACAACATCGTCGCCACCGGACAGGTCTACGGCGGCACCTGGACCTTCTTCAAGCACACCTTGCGCGCGCAGGGCGTGGAAGCGCGACTCGTCGATGGTCGCGATCCGCAGGCCTTTGCTGCCGCGATCGATGCGCGTACCAAGCTGATCTACTGCGAATCGGTCGGCAACCCGGCCGGCAATGTCGTCGACATCGCCGCGCTCGCCAAGGTCGCGCACGACCACGGCATTCCGCTGATGGTCGACAACACCGTGCCGACGCCGATCCTGTGCCGGCCCTTCGAGCACGGCGCCGACATCGTGGTGCATGCAATGACCAAGTATCTGGGTGGGCATGGCACCTCGATCGGCGGCATCGTGGTCGATTCGGGCAAGTTCCAGTGGCAGGACAATCCGCGCTTCACGCAATTCTGCACGCCCGAGCCCGCCTATCACGGCGTCGTCTACACGCAGGCCTTCGGCGCTGCGGCCTACATCGCCCGCGCACGCACGGTCGCGCTGCGCAACACGGGTGCCGCGCTGTCACCGTTCAATGCCTTCCTCATCCTGCAGGGCGTGGAGACGCTCGCGCTGCGCATGGAGCGGCATTGCATCAATGCGCTGGCACTGGCTCGGCACCTCAAGAATCATCCCAAGGTGCGCTGGGTGCATTTCGGCGGGCTGGAAGGCGACCGCGAACATGCGCTGGCGCAGAAATACATGGATGGCGGCATTCCCTCGTCGCTGTTCACCTTCGGCATCGATGGTGATCTCGCTGCCTGTGCGCGCTTCATGGATGCGCTGCAGGTGGTCAAGCGCCTGGTGAACATCGGCGATGCCAAGACGCTCGCCTGTCATCCGGCCACCACCACGCATCGCCAACTCAGCGAAGTGGAGCTCGCGCAAGCCGGCGTGACCGCCGACCTCGTGCGCATCTGCGTCGGCATCGAGCACATCGACGACCTCATCGCCGACGTGGATCAGGCGCTGGCCAAGGTTTGACCCCGGATCATGCGTGCGGCGACAAGCCCGTCAGGGTGTCGCCGCCTGCGGGCAGCGCTGGCTGTCGACTCAGTCGGTCGATGCCGCCTCGTCGCCGTTGCCGGCATCCTCGTCATCGCCATTGCCGTTGAGGCCCTCGACCTTGACGATACCGGCGAGTGACTCATCGCCCGGCAGGCTGATGAGCTTGACGCCCTGCGTGTTGCGTCCGACTCGCGCGATCTCGCTCGCACGCGTGCGTACCAGGGTGCCCTGATTGGAGATCAGCATGACCTCGTGGGCATCGTCGATGAGCACCGCACCGACCAGGGCGCCGTTGCGCTCGGAGCACTGGATGCCGATCACGCCGCGAATGCCGCGACCCTTGCGCGGATACTTCGACAATGGCGTGCGCTTGCCGTAACCGCGCTCGGTGGCGCTGAGCACGCACACCTCGTTCGAGGCGGACTCGGTATCCGGCGTTTCGTTCTCGGGCACGTCGTTGACGTCGTCCTCGCCCTCTTCCTGCTGGTCGGCATGTTCGACCACCAGCAGTGACACGACCTGCGCCTCGTCGGCAAGACGGATACCGCGCACGCCACCCGCGGTGCGGCCCATCGCACGCACTTCGTCCTCGGCAAAACGCACCGCGCGGCCATTGGATGCAAACAGCATGATGTCGCGCGTGCCGTCGGTGATCTCGACATCGACCAGAGCATCGCCCTCGTCGAGGTTGATCGCGATCTTGCCGCGCTGCAGCTGGAACGCGAACTCGGTGAGCGGGGTTTTCTTCACCGTGCCGTTGCGGGTGGCGAAGAACACGAAATGACCTTCGTCGTATTCGCGCACGGGCTGGATCGCCTGCACCTTCTCGCCCTCGACCAGCGGCAGCAGGTTGACGATCGGCTTGCCGCGTGTGTTCGGTCCGGCATCGGGCAGGCGATGAACCTTGAGCCAATACACGCGACCGGCGCTGGTGAACACCAGCAAGGTGTCGTGCGTGTTGGCGATCCACAGCCGCTCGATGAAGTCCTCTTCCTTCATGTTGGTCGCCGATCGGCCCTTGCCGCCGCGACGCTGCGCGCGATACAGGCTCACCGGCTGGCGCTTGGCGTAGCCCGCATGCGAGAGCGTGACCACCACGTCCTCGGGCTCGATCAAATCGAGGATGTCGAGGTCTTCCTGACTGGTCTGGATCTGCGTGCGGCGCGCATCGCCGTACTGCTCCTTGAGCGCGACCAATTCGTCGCGGATCAGCTTGAGCAGGACGTCGGGATTTTCGAGGACCTCGATCAGGCCGGCGATCGTGGTGAGCAGCTCGCGGTATTCGTCGCTGAGCTTTTCCTGCTCCAGCCCGGTGAGACGCGCCAGACGCATCTCGAGGATTTCCCTGGCCTGGATTTCCGACAACTGGTAGCCGTCGGGTTTCAGCCCGGCAAGCGGATCGAGATCCTCGGGACGCGAGGCCTCGGCGCCGGCGGCGGCGAGCAGCGCGCCGACCATGCCCGGCTCCCAGCGCCGCGCGAGCATGCGTTCGCGCGCGACGTCGGGCGAAGGCGAGGTCTTGATGAGCTCGACCATCGCATCGATGTTGGCAAGCGCAACCGTGAGGCCTTCGAGAATGTGCGCACGCGCACGCGCCTTGCGCAGATCGAAGATCGTGCGCCGCGTGACCACTTCGCGCCGATGGCGGATGAAGGCATCGAGGATCTCGCGCAGGCTCAGCGTGCGCGGCTGGCCATCGACCAAGGCCACCATGTTGATGCCGAAGGTGACCTGCAACTGGGTCTGCTGGAACAGGTTGTTGAGCAGGACATCGGCCATCGTGTCCTTGCGCACGTCGATGACCACGCGCAGGCCGTCCTTGTCGGACTCGTCGCGCAGCTCGCTGATGCCCTCGATCTTCTTTTCCTTGACCAGCTCGGCGATCTTCTCGATCAGGCGCGCCTTGTTCACCTGATACGGAATTTCGGTGACGATGATCGACTCGCGACCATTGTCGTGCGTCTCGATTTCGGCCTTGGCGCGCACGAGAATGCGGCCACGCCCGGTCTTGTAGGCTTCGACGATGCCGGCGGCACCGTTGATGATGCCTGCGGTCGGGAAATCCGGCCCCGGCACGAGCTGCATGAGCTCGTCGAAGCCCAGTTCCGGATCGTCGATGAGCGCGATGCAGGCGGCCAGCACTTCGCTGAGGTTGTGCGGCGGCACGTTGGTTGCCATGCCCACCGCGATGCCGGCCGAGCCGTTGACGAGCAGGTTGGGCACGCGCGTCGGCAGCACCGACGGCTCCAGTTCCTTCTCGTCGTAATTGGGCACGAAATCGACGGTTTCCTTGTCGAGATCGCTGAGCAATTCCGAGGACAGGCGATCGAGGCGGCATTCGGTGTAACGCATCGCCGCGGCGTTGTCGCCATCGACCGAACCGAAGTTGCCCTGACCGTCGATCAGCGGATAGCGCAGCGAGAAATCCTGCGCCATGCGCACCAGCGCGTCATACACCGCGCTGTCGCCGTGTGGATGGTATTTGCCGATGACGTCGCCGACCACGCGCGCGCATTTCACATACGGGCGATTCCAGACGTTGTTGAGCTCCTGCATCGCAAAGAGCACGCGGCGATGCACCGGCTTGAGCCCGTCACGCACGTCGGGCAGCGCACGCCCGACGATCACGCTCATCGCATAATCGAGGTAGCTCTTCCTGACCTCGTCCTCGATATTGACGCGAATGATCTCTCTGGCCGTCTCAGCCATCGGCAACCTCGAAGTCCATGGTGATGCGTGCCGCAGCGGCAACCCCGACCGGTGTGGCGCAGTGCCTGCAAGCCCCGCAAAGCGGGCTTGTCCCACTGCGCGTGACCGAGTGCCGGCACGCCCAGAATCAAGCGTGAAATTCTAGCACAGGCAGGCCTGCGGCAGGGCGATTTCGCACCCCTGTCCGCGAGCCGCAAGAGGCGGCAAATCAAGAGCTTGCATCAGCCCACATCGGGCCTTCAGTGGATCACGCCAGCGCAACGAAATTGCCGCAATTGCGCATGATCCGAATTGGCCCGCAACGAAGGTCCGACTACTCCCCGGCCGCCCTGCCCGAGCTGCGGAAAATCCAGTATTTCGAGCTCAGGAAATTGACGATCGCGCCGGCGATCGAGCCGACCGCGACACCGATCGCCGGCCACTGCCGCACCAAGGACCAGCTCGCCACGCAGATCGCGTAGGCACCGTAATTGAGCGCGAACCCGGCCGCCATGGCCAACAGATAGCGCAGCAACTGGCGCGGCTTGCTGCCGCCGCCATGGCCGGCAAAGGTCCAGCGGCGATTGAAGGCCCATGTCGTCGTCGCAGCGGCAAGAAACGAGAACAGCCGCGCGAAATACGGATTGATCGCCCACTCGCGCACGAGGAACTGCACGATGCCCGCATCGACGAGGAAGCCGAGTACACCGCTCAGCCCAAACAGCACCACCTGGCGGCGCAGTCCCATCGCCTTGCGTCAGCGCGCGCCGAGCAGCGTCGACATGCGCGCGACATCAGGGCGCTCGACCGCACCGCGCTCGGTCACGATCGCATCGATCAAGCTGGCCGGCGTCACGTCGAACACGGGATTCCATGCCTTGGCGCCGGCCACCACGCTGCGCGTGCCGGCATGACCGAGCAATTCATCCGGCGTGCGCAGTTCGATCTCGATGTCCTCACCGCGCGCCGTGGCGAGATCGATCGTCGAAGTCGGCGCCACCACCATGAAGCGCACCCCGTGGTGGCGCGCGCTGATCGCGAGCTGATAGGTGCCGATCTTGTTGGCGGTATCACCATTGGCGGCGATGCGGTCGGCACCGACGATCACCCACTGCACCTGACCCGATTTCATCAAATGCGAAGCAGCGGAATCGGCGATCAGGGTCGCGTCGATGCCATCGCGCAGCAGCTCCCACATGGTCAGGCGCGCGCCTTGCAACCAGGGTCGCGTCTCACCGGCGAACACGCGTGCAATTCGACCCGCAGCGACACCGGCGCGGATCACGCCCAGCGCGGTGCCGAAGCCCGCGGTCGCGAGCGAGCCGGTATTGCAATGCGTGAGCACGCCACTGCCGGGCCCAATCAGCGCAGCGCCGAGTTCACCCATGTGGCGATTGGCGGCAAGGTCCTCGTCCTGAATTGCCTGCGCCTCGCGCGTGAGTGCAGCCAGATCAGCGCCTGCGTCGATCGCGCGTTGCATGCGGTCGAGCGCCCACATCAGATTGACCGCCGTGGGTCGCGCCGCGCGCAGCCGCGCGCTCGCCGCAGGCAGCTCGTCACGACCGACTTGCGCGGCAAGTACCACGCCCCAGGCTGCGGCGATGCCGATCGCGGGCGCACCGCGCACGGCCAGATCGCGGATCGCCTTGGTCACGTCGTCGGCGCTGCGGCAATCCAGATACTGCTCCTGCATCGGCAACAGCCGTTGGTCGAGCAAGCGCAGGTGGTCGCCCTGCCAGAGCACGGCGCGGATCGAATCGTGGGCGGTATCGGCAGCAGTCATCGGCAATCGAACGAAAAGTCGGATGGGCGATTATGCCGGGCTTTGCCTGCCGCGAGTTCGCATGGCATCAAGGCGTGGGCATCGACCAAGGCTGCACCTTGACGCGCCCAGCGATCACCTGCGCGCTCACATCGACGAAACGCCCATCCTGCCAGCGCAGGAACTGCGTCGTCGCGAGCGTGTGCGCATCGAGCTGTGTCGGCGCGCTCAGGTAGGCATAGCGCAGTGCGCCCACGCGCGGCCACGGCAAAGGCTTGCCATCGACCGCCAGCGGCATCCACGGCGCCGCATCGGCCGGCATCGCTGCCGCGTCCTGCAGATGGAAATACGTCGGCGCATCGGCATGGATCCAGCAGTGTGCGATTTGCGACCGATCCTTGGCCAGCGCCTTGACGATCGAATCCATCGCCACGAAACCGCCCCACTCGCGCGCTTCTTCGACACCGACAAACACGATCCGGCACTGCGCATCGCTGCGCGGCAAGGCTTCGACTGCGGCAACGGCTGCGTGTGCCATCGACGCGATCTGCGCCGAACGCTGCGCGAATGCGCGAGACGCCTGCCATGAGGCGCTGCCGAACACGATCAGGACGATCGTGACGATGCCTGCGGCAAACCATTGCCGCTGTGGCCGCATGCTTGCAAGCGCGGCGCCGAGCACGAGCGCGATGCCGGCGCTGCCGAGGTAGTACAAGCGCGCCTGCATCGCCGCCTCGACTGCCGAGTACGCGGCAGAGAGCGACTGTGCGTTGAGCCGCGCAACCGGCGCCTGCAACAGCGCCGGTACCAGCAACAGCAGCAGGCCGCAGACCACGAGGTCGATGCGCGGGTCGGCCGCGCCGACCACGTGCGCGGCGGGCGCAGTCCGGCGCGATCTCTCGCGCCAGCGCGCGCGCAGCTCCAGCGCCAGCAGCGCAAGTCCCGCGAACATCGTGCAAGCCAGCACAGCGCGCTGCCAGGGCAACAAGCGCGCAGCCCATGACAGATAACCGCCCGCATCACGCAGCCAGACTGTCACGCCCGCAAGCAGCGCGGACAGCGGCGAGGCATCGCCGAGCAGATGACTCGAAGCCGTACCGAGCACCGCCATGCGCCAGATCAGGAACACGAACGCGCATGCAAACGCCGCTGCGCAGGCGCGCAACGCCAGCGCACGTGATGCACGGTCGCACCAGGCCCAGCGCGCCCAGACCAGCATCAGCGCGGCAGGCGCGAGCAGGCCGATCTCCTTGCTCGTCATCGCCGCGAAGGCCGCGAGCAGCGCCAGCAGGAGCAAGCGAGTCCGTGGGTGAAGGCGATACGCGAACGCGGCCTGCAGGGTCAGCAGCACGAACAAGGTCGCCAGCACATCAAAGCGCGCCGACCACCACTGCGCGGTCGATGCCGCAGCCGGGTGCAGCGCAAAAGCGAGTCCGGCAAGCGCCGCCAGCAGAGTCGGTATGCGCGCCTTGCACAGCACGCCGAACAAGGCCAGCGCAACGCCCGCATGCAGGACGAGATCGACGAGCGCATGCGCGGCGTAATCGGTGCCGAACAGGCGTGTATCCAGCCACATCGAAGCAAAACCCAGCGGCCGAAACACCGAACCGGGCACCGGGTAATGGTCGCTCGTGAACAAGGGCCAGGGCGAGCCGAGCATGCGCGCGAGCGCAAGCTGGAAGTAATCGTCGCGGCCCCAGTCGCCGGCAAGGCCGGGCCAACCGATCGCGAGCACGATCGCGGCGATGAGGGTCGCGGCGATCCAGCCTCGGCGACCTTGCGTCAGCCTCGAATCCATGGCGACGGCAGGAGCGTTCATTGCCGCGCCGAAGCCGTCGCGAGCCGCGCCGACACGCTCAGATCAGCTTGATTTCGCGCAGGCGTTCCTGCAGGTAATCGTGCGAGCTGATCGCTTGCGGATAGCGGTTCGGATTGTCGGCGCTGATGCACGAAGGCAAGGCGTCGATGATGAAGTCCGGATTGGGATGCAGGAAGAATGGCACCGAGTAGCGCGGCTCGCGCCCCGCTGCACCGGGCGGATTGACCACGCGATGGGTGGTCGATGGATAGACGTGGTTCGTCAGGCGCTGCAGCATGTCGCCGATGTTGACGACGATGGTGTCGGCATCGGCGGTGAATGGCACCCACTCGCCCTTGCGCGAAAGCACCTGCAAGCCCTGCGCGCTGGCGCCGACCAGCAGGGTGATGAGATTGATGTCCTCGTGCGCACCCGAGCGCACGTTGGGCACTTCCGGCGCGGTGATGGGCGGATAGTGGATCGGGCGCAGGATCGAATTGCCGCAATCGGTCTTGTCGTCGAAGAAGTTTTCGGCCAGCCCGATGTGCAGCGCGAGCGCGCGCAGCACGCGCGAACCCAGCGCATCGAGCGCCTGGAACAGACCATGGCCGCGCGCGTGGAATTCGGGCACTTCCGCAGGCCAGACATTGGGCGCCATCACCTGCGCGTAACGCGAATCGCGCGGGATTTCGCGACCGATGTGCCAGAACTCCTTGAGATCGGGATACTGCGAGCCCTTCGCGGTCTCCACACCGAACGGCGTATAGCCGCGCGCGCCGCCACCACCGGCGAGGTGGTAGCGCATCTTCACTTCGGTCGGCAGTGCGAAGAAGGCCTTGAACGCGGCGTATGCGCCATCGATGTCGGCTTGCGGGATGCCATGATTGCGGATGCCGGCAAAGCCCCATTCGCGATAGGCCGCGCCCAGCTCGGCGACGAAGCCGTTGCGGTCGCTGTCGTAGCGGCGGATGTCGAGCGTCGGAATGACGGTGCTCATCGGCGATCTCCATGCGGACTGGAAGCGGCCGATTCTACGGCGTGGGCAAGCTCGGCGGCGAGCTCGCGCACCAGCGCGGCGTCATCGGCTTCGATCGTCACGCGCACCACCGGCTCGGTGCCCGAGGGCCGCAACACCACGCGGCCATGACCGTCGAGCCGCGCCTGCACCCGCGCCAACGCCGATTGCACTTCGGCTGCGGTCACCACCGCTGCGGCATTGCCGGCAACACGCACGTTCTCGGTGTGCTGGGCAACCTTGCCCATTGCCGCCACCGCGACATCGAGACCGTGGCCGCTGCGCGCGAGTGCCTCGAGCACCTGCAGCGCGGCGACGATTGCATCGCCGCTGGTGGTGCGATCGAGCGTGAGGATATGCCCCGAGGTTTCGCCGCCGAGCACGCCCTGGTGCTGCTTGAGCTGTTGCAGCACGTAGCGATCGCCGACATTGGCGCGCAGGAACGGCACGCCCAGTTCAGCGATTGCGCGCTCGAGACCGAAATTGCTCATCAGCGTGCCGACCACCGGGCCATGCAGGCGGCCGTTGGCATGCCAGTCGAGCGCGAGCAGATAGAGCAGCTGATCGCCATCGACGAGTGCGCCATGCCGATCGACCATCATCACGCGATCACCATCGCCGTCGAAGGCGATACCCAGATCGGCCTTGCGCTCGACCACCGCGCGCATCAGTGCCTGCGGGTGGGTCGAGCCGACCTCGTGATTGATGTTGAGGCCATCGGGCTGCACACCGATCGACTCGACGCGCGCGCCAAGCTCGCTGAATACCGTCGGCGCGACCTGATAGGTTGCGCCGTGCGCGCAATCCAGCACGATCGACAGGCCGCGCAAATTGAGACTGGCCGGCACCGTCGACTTGCAGAATTCGACATAGCGCACCACCGCGTCGCGCACGCGCACGACCTTGCCGATCGAAGCGGATTCAACGGTTGTGAATGGCGCTTCGAGTTCGGCTTCGATCGCTGCCTCGAGCGCATCGTCGAGTTTCTCGCCGGCGCCGGAAAAGAACTTGATGCCGTTGTCGTGATGGTTGTTGTGCGAGGCGCTGATGACGATGCCCGCGCTGGCGCGCAGCGAGCGGGTGAAATACGCGACCGCGGGCGTCGGCATCGGTCCGAGCAGGCCGACGTTTGCACCGGCTGCGACCAGTCCGGCCTCGAGCGCCGACTCGAACATGTAGCCCGAAATCCGCGTGTCCTTGCCGATGATGACGTTGACTTCGCCGCCGCGTGCGCCGAGCACAGTGCCGACCGCACGCCCCAGACGCAGCATGAACTCGGCCGTGATCGGCCACTGGCCTACGCGGCCGCGGATGCCATCGGTGCCGAAATAGCGTTTCACGAGAATCCGGAATCAGCGGCCGGGAATCGCGGAGACCTCAAACCGGCAACGCGACGCTGTGGCGATTCCCGCGTCGCGATTCCCGATTCCCGGTCGTCTTCCACTCAGTCGCCCATCTGTTTCTGGCGATGTTCCCAGCGTTCCTGCGCATCGAGACTCAGGGTTGCGATCGGGCGCGCTTCGAGGCGATCGATGCCGATTTCCTCGTCGGTTTCCTCGCAGAAGCCGTAATGGCCTTCCTCGATGCGCTTGAGCGCCTTGTCGATCTTGGCGATCAGCTTGCGATAGCGATCGCGCGTACGCAATTCGAGCGAGTTTTCGGTCTCACGCGTGGCGCGCTCGGCTTCGTCACCGACATCGCGCACTTCATCGCGCAGGCTCTCGATGGTCTGCCGGCTTTCCTCGACCAGCTCTTCACGCCAGTTCGACAGCTTGTCGCGAAAATACTGCAGATGACGCGGCCCCATGTACTCTTCCTTGGCCAGCGGCTTGTAGCCCTTGGGCAGCGGAATCTGCACATTTGCCGGCAGCGCATAGCGGCCGTCCTGCATGGTGGCGCCGGTATCGGTTTGCGGCGGACGTTTGACGCCCTTGGCGACGTTTCCTTCAATCTTCTGTGTACTTGCTTTCACGGATGGCTTGCTCGGCGCCGCGTGTCCCGCAGCCGCCTTCTTCGATGGAGTGGAGGGTTGCTTGTGTGCGGTCACCGGTTTCTTCACCGCTGCCGGCTTGGCAGCGGGTTTGACCGGAGCGGCCTTCTTGGCAAGCGGCTTCTTCGCGACGACCTTGGCCTTTGAGGCCACGGCCGGCTTGAGCGGCTTCTTCGCCACCGGCGCCTTGGCCTTGGCCTTCGCGGGCGCAGGCTTCCTGGCAACGGCAGCCTTCTTGGCAACGGGCTTCCTGGCGACAGCCTTCTTCGTCGCAACGGGTTTGGCTGCCTTGCGTGCGGGTGCGGGCTTCGCCTTGACTTTCGCCTTGCTCTTGGCCATGTCTTCGATCGTCTGGTGACTCAAGCGGTCGCGTGTTATAGCCCAAGAACCGACCATGGGCAACCGCAGCAAAGTCGTGCAATCGGCGCGAAAATCGCGTTGCTGCCCACAATCCCTTTCGGCCAAGCGATGTCCCGTTGGTTGATCCGCCTGTTGCACGGCTACAAGCGCTTGCTCAGTCCCTTGCTCGGCGCGCGCTGCCGCTTCCATCCGAGCTGCTCGGATTATGCGCGCATTGCGCTGGCGCGCTTCGGCCTTGCGCGTGGCCTGTGGCTGGCAACGTGGCGCATCGCGCGTTGCCAGCCCTTGTGCAGGGCTGGACTCGATCCGGTACCGTTGCAGTTCCGCTGGTTCCCCGGCCCCGACGCCGCTTCGCACGAGCACCCGCATGACTGACAGCAACTGGCTCATCCGCAACGCCGAACTGGTGAGTGACGGACGCCGCTTCCAGGCCGATCTGCGCATTCGCAAGGGCCGCATCGAACGCATCGATGCCGGCCTCAGCGTGCAACCGGGCGAACAGGTGATCGATGCCGCGGGCAGCTGGCTGCTGCCGGGCATGATCGACGACCAGGTGCATTTCCGCGAACCCGGCCTTACCCACAAGGCCGACATCGAAAGCGAGTCGCGCGCCTGCGCCGCAGGCGGCATCACCAGCTTCATGGAGATGCCCAACACGCGGCCGCCGGCGACCGATCGCGCCGCGCTGGAAGCCAAGTACGCGCGCGCCGCGCAGGTGTCACGCGTGAACCACGCGTTCTATCTGGGAGCCACCAACGACAATCTCGAACAGATCCGCAACCTCGATCCGCGCAGCGCGCCGGGCATCAAGGTGTTCATGGGCGCCTCGACCGGCAACATGCTGGTCGATGATCCGGCCACGCTCGATGCGATATTCCGCGAGGCGCCGACGCCGATCATCACCCACTGCGAGGACACGCCGATGATCCTCGCCAACGAAGCCGCCGCGCGGCAGCGCTGGGGCGAGGACATTCCGGTCGGCCAGCACCCGCTGATCCGCTCGCGCGAGGCCTGCCTCAAATCCACGCGTCTGGCGATCTCGCTGGCGAAGAAGCACGGCACGCGCCTGCACGTGCTGCACATCTCCACGGCCGATGAATGTGCGCTGTTCGAGCCCGGCCCGGTCAAGGGCAAGCGCATCACCGCCGAGACCTGCGTGCATTTCCTGCATTTCTGCAGCGAGGACTATGCGCGTCTGGGTTCGCTCATCAAGTGCAATCCGGCGATCAAGGACGCCGCCGACCGCGAAGGCATCACGCGCGCACTGGCCGAAGGTCGCATCGACGTGCTTGCCACCGACCACGCGCCGCATCTGGTCACCGAAAAATCCGCGCAGTACGCCAAGGCGCCTTCGGGCCTGCCGCTGGTGCAATACGCGCTGCAATGCGCGCTCGAACGCGTGTTCGATGGCGCGCTCAGCCTGGAGCGCGTGGTCGAAGCAGTGTCGCATGCACCGGCCACCCTGTTCGATGTGCACGAACGCGGCTGGCTGCGCGAAGGGTTTCACGCCGACCTCGTGCTGGTCGATCCACGCAAGCCGCACACCGTCACGGCACGCGAAGTACTGTCCAAGTGCGGCTGGACGCCGTTCGAAGGCCAGACCTTTCGCTCGTCGATCGCCGCAACCTTCGTCAATGGCGAGCGCGTCTGGGATGGCACCCAGGTCGATGATCGGGTGCGCGGCCAACGACTGGCGTTCGCGCGATGATGCGTGGTGTCCCGAGCGTGTCGCAGACGCCCGTTCTGCGCACCGGCCTGCTGCTGATCGCACTCGCGAGTGTGCCGATCGCCAGTCACGCAGCCGACAGCGGCAGCGCCTTTCCAGCGAGCGTCCCGCAAGGCTCGCTGATCCGCGCCAAGGTCGATCCGCATGCGACCGTCGTCTTTGCCGAGCGCACGCTGCGCGTCGGCCCGCAGGGCGAGATCGCCTTCGGCGTCGGGCGCGATGAATCGGGTCCAGTCACGGTCGAAGTTCGGACTGCGGATGGCAAACGCGAACACGTATCCATCGAGGTCACACCGCGCGACTGGCCGATCGAGCGCATCGTCGGCGTGCCGCCCAAGACCGTCGAGCCACCACCCGAGATCGCCGCACGCATCAAGCGCGAGCAGGCACGCGTGGTCGCGGCGCGCGCGCGCGACGATGCCCGCGAGGATTTCGCCGAAACCTTCCAGTGGCCGCTGCAGGGCCGCATCAGTGGGCGCTTCGGCAACCAGCGCGTCTATGTCGTCAACGGCAAGGACGTACCCAAATCGCCGCATTCGGGCATGGACATCGCCGCGTCCGAAGGCACGCCCGTGCACGCGCCCGCGAGCGGCATCGTGAGTTTCGCCGAGACGGGCCTCTACCTCACCGGCGGCACCGTGTTGATCGACCACGGCCACGGCGTGAGCTCGAACTTTCTGCACCTCTCGCGTATCGACGTCAAGGTTGGCGAGCGTGTGAACCAAGGCCAGGTGATCGGCGCCGTCGGCATGACCGGCCGCGCGACCGGCCCGCACCTGCACTGGGGCATGAACTGGTTCAAGGTGCGCCTGGATCCCCTGCTCCTGCTCGAACCCGCGTCTTGAGTGCAGCCGGCCGTCAGGCGGGCGTTGAGCCCGCGCTGCGTGTTGCAACGCAATTCACCCATTGCGGCAGCAGCACGCGCCGACACCGCAGCAGGGGAATAGAATGCCCCCACGACCGGCAATCAGGGGATCGGCCATGCGCATCTTCTTCGCTGTTCTGCTTGCACTGTGCAGCACGACGGCGCTCGCGGCACGCCATGAATTGGCACTGTCGGCGTCGATGTTCAGCCAACTCGATCGCTTGCCGCTCGATACTCAACTGGTGATCAGCGGTTTTCCCGATGGTCACGGCGGCACGCATACGGTGCAGTTCAAGCGCATCGACATTTACGCGCCGGGCGCGCGATTGTTCGTGGTCGATGCCACGGGCCGGCATGAGGTGCCGCGCAGTGCGCGCATCCAGTTGATCGGCTACGACGACAGCGGCCAGATGCGCGTGCACCTGGGTTTCGATCCGGGTCTGCGCAATCTCGCGGGTTCGGGTTCGGCGGCGGCGGGCAATTTCGCAATCCATGCACAGGCCAACAGCCACGGCAGCCGACTCGTGGTGCAACCGAGCGAAGAAGCCCTGCCTGCGGGCGTGACGCCGCAGATCCTCGGCACCGACGATGCCGTTCCCAACCCACAGGCACGACCCTTGCCGCCGCTCACGCTCGGCCTCGACGCGGTCACCGCGGCATCACGCAGCGCGGTGGTTGCGGTCGATGTCGATCAGGCATTGCTGGTCAAGCGCTTCGGCGGCGCCGGCAACACGGCGGCGGCCACAAGCTGGATCGCCGACCTGTTCGCCTCGATGAACGTGATGTACGAGCGCGACCTCAACGTGACCCTGCTGCAGGGCACGACGATCTTCCGCAGCAGCGGCACGCCGTACACGATTTCATCCGGAGCAGCGGACGGGACCGATCTCGACAACTTCGGCAATTACTGGCAGGCCAACCATGCCGGCGTCTCGCGCGCGTTCGCGATGCTGCTGTCGGGCGCAATGACCAGCGGCAACAGCGCCTCGGGCATCGCCTGGGTCAATGCCTATTGCAGCAGCACCTACAGCTACAGCGTCAACAAGGTGTTCTGGAGCTCGGGTATCGGCGTGGGCTCGTCGGCGCGCCTCGTCGGCCATGAGCTCGGCCACAACTTCGGTGCCGACCACACCCACTGCACGAACGCGACGACCGGCGCCTACCCGACCGGCAACGGCACGATCGACCAGTGTTTCAAGGGCGAAAGCGGCAGAGGCTGTTACGCCGGCGCGGTGAGCTGCCCGACTTCGGGCCCGGGCTTTCCGCAAGGATCGGTCATGAGCTATTGCCACACGAGCGCCCCCAATGGCGCGGCTTGTGGCCAGAACGTGTCGCAATTCCACCCGACCCAGATCACCACACTGTCGGCTCTGATCGCACAGAACACGCCCGCCTGCATCGCGCAGGTGAGCGACCAGATCTTCAAGAACGGTTTCGATTGATCCCCACCATCGCGGCAGCGCATTGCGTGCTGCCGCGATCGACGGACCTCGCGCCTACTTGCGCTGCGCCGCACTCGTCTCGCGTGCCGCGCGGAACTCCGAATCGCCCGACCACTGCGGCCATTGCCGGGAATTGGCCAGGTCCGAGCCCACGCGATAGAGCAGCTCCAGATCCTTGGCGAGGCCCGTGAACGGCCAGCTCGCGCGCCACTCGTCGGCGGGCTGGTGATAGCGGTTCTTGCCGTAATCGCCCTGCTCGGCCTCGGCGGCAGCCTTGTCGCCGTCGATCAACTCGCTGCCCGAGCCAAATGACAGGGCCGGCACGCCGCGCTTGGCGAAGGAAAAATGATCGGAGCGGAAGAAGTAACCGCCTTCCAGGTGCGAGTCGGGCTTGAACACGCGCCCCATCTTCTTGCCGTCGGCGATCAAGAGATCAAGGAGCTGCGATGAGCCCTTGCCCGAAGTCGAAAAATCCCTGGTCGGGCCGAGCGGGCTGAGCGCATCGGTGTTGAGCACGCCCGCCGTGGTCGCCAGCGGATACAGCGGATTGTCGGCGTAGTACTCCGAACCAAGCAGGCCTTTTTCTTCAGCAGTCACCGCGAGAAACACCACCGAGCGCTGCGGCTTGGGTGCATGCGCGAACGCACGTCCCAGCTCGATCAGCGCCGCGGTGCCGGTCGCATTGTCGATTGCGCCGTTGTAGATGCGATCGCCCTTGGCGTCAGGCTGGCCGATGCCCAGATGATCCCAATGCGCGCTGAAGAGCACGGTCTCATCCGGATATTTGCTGCCTTCGACTCGACCCACGACGTTGTGCGAGGTGATCACTTCGCTGCGCACCGCGTAGTGCGCCGAGAAGTTCACGTCCTTGAGCTGCGCCGGCTTGAACTCGCGCGTCTGCGCCTGCTTCTTGAGTGTGTCGAAATCAAGGCCCGAGCGCTTGAGCAGGTCGGCGGCGACATCACGCTGGATCCAGCCTTCGAGTTTGGGATGAGTCTGCGCGGGATTCTTGCGCACGATGTCGAACATCGTGTTGGTGTTGGAGTTCTTGACCGTCGGCCAGCCATAGGATGCCGGTGCGGTTTCATGGACGACCAGGAGGCCCGCAGCGCCGCGGCGAGCAGCTTCCTCGAACTTGTAGGTCCAGCGGCCGTAGTAGGTCATCGCCTTGCCGCCGAAATCGCCCTTGCCGGTTTCGAAATCGGGATCGTTGACGAGACAGATGAGCAGCTTGCCGCGCACGTCCATGCCCTTGAAATCATCCCAGTTGCGCTCGGGCGCGGAAACGCCATAACCGACGAACACCACCGGCACCTTGTCGATTGAAACTTCCTTGCTGCCATCGAGCGGCGCACGTACCGCGATGTCCTTGCCCTGCTCCAGCGCCTCGACCTTGCCGCCGATGTCGAGATCGAGCCTGGGCGTGCCGTCGATGTCGGCGCGCAGCAAGGGCACGGCCTGCGTCCAACTGCGCTTGCCCTCCTTGAGATCACCGCCCGGCTGCAGGCCGGCTTGCTGCATCTGCTCGATGATCCAGGCCACCGTGAGCTTCTCGCCTTCGGTGGCCGGGCCGCGGCCTTCGAATGCGTCGGACGACAGCGTCTTGACCTCGTCGGACAGGCGCTGCGGGTCGAACTTGGGCGTATCGAGCGCGAACGCGCTGGTCGACAGGGCCAACAGCACGGCCAGCGTCAATGGATGTTTCATTGCTTGATTCCCTTGAATTGAACGAAGGATGGAACCGCGCGGAAACGGCGGCGGCGATTCACTGTTGCGGCTCGGCGATGTCCTGGAAATACGGCACCACCTCACCCTTGATCTTGAGCGTCATCGGCCGACCATGACGATCGCGCGCGCGTCCGGCGGCCACACGCACCCAGCCTTCGCTCACGCAGTATTCCTCAATGTTGGTGCGCTCCTGACCGTTGAAGCGGATGCCCACGCCGCGCGCAAGCACGGCCTCGTCATGGTGCGGGCTCTGCGGATCGACGCTCAGACGGTCGGGCGGGGTGTCGGACATGGGCTTTCCTGTGCTGATGGCTTGCGCAACGCCCAAGGATAAGTGTTTGCACGCTCGCTCGCGATGTGCCGAAGGTTGCGTGCCCGCTTCAACGCAACTGGCTGTCCTTGCTGCCACGGCGGTTGTAGAGGCCCGCTGCGGCGGTTTCGTCGTGAGCCTGCTGACAGGCCACGCACAGGCGCACACCCGGCACCGCCTTGCGGCGCGCCGCGGGAATCGGCGCATCGCATTCTTCGCAATGGCTCAGACCCGGCCCTTTTTGCAGGCGGTTGCGTGCCCGCTGTACCGCATCGGCCACGGTTGCATCGATCTGATCCTGCACGGCGCCATCGCCCGCCCAACCGGTTGCCACGCAAGCCTCCGACCTCGTCGATCCCGCCAAAGCGCAGAGTAACGCGCGGCGCCAACCGCGTCATGCCAATGGATGCAAACGGCCAACGGCACACGCAGCAAGGGATGCTGCGATTCGTGCCCAGGCCGGCCTTGTTCCTTCTCCCCTCGGGAGAAGGTGGCGCGAAGCGCCGGATGAGGGCGCCGGCCACATCGATAGCCACGAGACACGGTGCCCTCATCCGCCTGCCGGCACCTTCTCCCGGTGGGAGAAGGGCGGCTTCGGAAACTCAGAAACACTCTGGTGTCGATACGTCGCCGAGCGGGACGGAAAAGCGCCATCCGTACCCGCATGCGGGGTTGACAGCGGCATGCCAAAACGTAAACTGCGCGTCCCACGCGGGAATAGCTCAGTTGGTAGAGCACGACCTTGCCAAGGTCGGGGTCGCGAGTTCGAGTCTCGTTTCCCGCTCCAGGACACAGATGAAACCCCGGCGTGCCGGGGTTTCTTTTTTCCGCCACACGCCGCGATCGGCAGGTGCGGTGCGCCAGGATGGCGAGCGGCGGCACTCCATGGATGGATTGAAATATCTGAAGCGTAGTCACCGGCCTGGTCGAGGGTGCTCCCCGGAGCGCACGAGGGCGAGCCAGGATGGCGAGCGGCGGCACTCCATGGATGGATTGAAATATCTGAAGCGTAGTCACCGGCCTGGTCGAGGGCGCTCCCCGGAGCGCACGAGGGCAAGCCAGGATGGCGAGCGGCGGCACTCCATGGATGGATTGGAATGTTTGCGCAGTTGAAACATCGTCACCGGCCTGGTGGCAGAGTGGTCATGCAGCGGACTGCAAATCCGTGAACGCCGGTTCGATTCCGACCCAGGCCTCCAGCGCTCCCGCAAGGAGCGCTCGCCCCCTTTGATGCGGCATCATGCCCGCGCACGTCGAGCCCGGGTGGCGAAATCGGTAGACGCAAGGGACTTAAAATCCCTCGACCGCAAGGTCATGCCGGTTCGAGTCCGGCCCCGGGCACACCCTGGCTTTCTCGGAAAAATCCCTTCAGTTGTGCCGACGCAGGATCGGCCAGGCTGCGCGCACGTAGAGCATGCCTGACCAGATCGTCAGCGCCGCCGCGATCACCAGCAGGGATTCGCCGACCCGGTACAGGCGCAGCTCCTCGAGATCGTGCTGATACAGCAGCACCACGATCGCGATCATCTGCATTGTCGTCTTGATCTTGCCGATCATCGCAACGCGCACGGTCGCACGTTGGCCGATTTCGGCCATCCACTCGCGCAATGCGGAGATGCTGATTTCGCGACCGACGATCACCGCGCTGGTGATCGCGAGCAGCGGCGTCGGATTGCTCTGCACCAGCAGGAACAGCGTCACCGCGACCATCAGCTTGTCCGCAACCGGATCGAGAAAGGCGCCGAAGGCCGAGCCCATGTTGTAGCGACGCGCAATCCAGCCATCGGCCCAGTCGGTGACCGCGGCAGCGATGAACACCAGCGCCGCAGCGATGTTGGCGCCACGGAATGGCAGGTAGAACACCACCGCCATCACCGGCAACAGGGCGATGCGGAACAGCGTCAGGACGGTGGGAATGGTGATCGTCATTGGCGCTGATTATCCGTGGAAAGCGCCGTAAATGCGCTCCGCGAGTTGCCGATTGATGCCCTCGACCTGCATCAGCTCCTCGACACCGGCGCGAGTGATGCCGCCGAGGCCGCCGAAATGCTTGAGCAAGGCCGCGCGCCGGCGCGCGCCGACGCCACTGATTTCCTCCAGCGTGCTGGTCTCGCGCGCCTTCTCGCGGCGCCCACGATGACCGGTGATCGCGAAACGGTGGGCTTCGTCACGCACCACCTGAATCAGGTGCGAAGCCGGTGATTCGGGGCCGGGAAACAGGCTCTTGCCACTGCCGGCGAGGATCAGGGATTCATCGCCCGCACGGCGCGCCTCGCCCTTGGCGACGCCGACGATCGGGACGCCTTCCACACCCAGCTCGTTGAGCACATCGACCGCCTGCTGCACCTGGCCCGCGCCGCCGTCGATCAGCAAGAGGTCGGGCAGCTTGCCCTCACCGGCCTGCACGCGCTTGTAGCGGCGCTGCAGCGCCTGATGCATCGCCGCGTAGTCATCACCGGGCGTGATGCCGGAGATGTTGAAGCGCCGATACTGCGATTTCTCCGGCCCGTCCGCGCCGAACACCACGCACGAGGCCACCGTCGCCTCGCCCATCGTGTGACTGATGTCGAAGCATTCGATGCGCTGCGGCATCTCGTCCATGCCGAGCAGCTCGCGCAGCGCCTCGAAGCGCGCGAGCAAGGTCTGCTTGCTGGCCAACCGCGCCGCCAATGCCGCCTGCGCATTGCGACGCGCGAGGTCGAGAAAGCGCGCGCGTTCGTTGCGCACCGCATGTTTGATTTCGACGCCGTGGCCACTGCGTTCGGCCAGTGCCGCAGCCAGCGCCGGCGCATCCTCGGGCGCGGTGCTTACGATGAGTTCGGTCGGAACCGGGCGGTCGAGGTAGTACTGGGCGATGAACGAGGCGAGGATCGCGGCCAGATCGCTGCTGCCGGCCAGGCGCGGAAAGAAATCGTGCGAGCCCAGACCGATGCCGTTGCGGAAGAACAGCACGCTCACGCAGGCGACGCCGCTCTCGAGCACGCAGGCGATCACGTCCATGTCGGTGCTCGCGCCCTGCACGTAGTGATGCGCCTGCACGCGCTTGACCGCGGCGATCTGGTCGCGAATCGTCGCCGCACGCTCGTAGGCCAGCTCGCTGCTCGCCTTTTCCATCTGTGCGACCAATTCCTGCATCACCGCCTCGGCCTTGCCGTCGAGGAACAATTCGGCGTGGCGCACCTGCTGCGCATAGGCGACCTCATCGACATAGCCCACGCACGGCGCCGTGCAGCGCTGGATCTGGAATTGCAGACAGGGGCGCGAGCGGTTGCGGAAATAGCTGTCGGCGCAGTTGCGGATGCGGAACAGTTTCTGGATCAGGTCCAGGCTCTCGCGCACCGCGCCCGCGCTCGGGAACGGGCCGAAATAACGACCACCGCCGTCGCGTGCGCCGCGATGAAACTCCAGGCGCGGAAAGCGCACGGTCAGCTCCGGCTCGCCATCGGCTTCGCGGCGGCTGCGCCCCGCCGATTTCGCGCCGGTCAGATGGATGTAGGGATAGCTTTTGTCATCGCGCAGCACGATGTTGTAGCGCGGCCGCAGCGATTTGATGAGCTGGGCTTCGAGCAGCAGCGCCTCGGCCTCGGTGCGCGTGATGGTCGTCTCCATGCGCGCGATCTGGCCGATCATCGCGGCGATGCGCGGTTCGAGCCGAGGCTTGAGGAAATAGCTGCCGACGCGCTTCTTGAGGTTGCTCGCCTTGCCGACGTAGAGCAGGCCGTCGTCGGCATCGAACATGCGATACACGCCGGGCGCGCTGCTGAGCGTGCGCACGAAGGCCTTGCCGTCGAAGTTCGTGGCTGGCGCGTTCATGGCTGCAAACCCGCTGGCAGACGCCGAATCATCGCAGGGCTCAAGGCCCTGCCGCGCGCATCTGGCTGATCAACGCGGCCATGCCTTGCCGCGCGAGTGCGATCACGCGTTCGAAATCGGCGGCGCCACCGTAATAGGGATCAGGCACTTCGGCGCCGCCGAGGAACAGCGCAGGCTGGGCGCCGCGCTCGGGGCGCAGGCGTTCGAGATCACGAAGATTGGCACGGTCGGCAGCGAGAATGCGATCGAAGCGCGTGAAATCGGCGCTCACGATCTGGCGCGCGCGCAGCACCGACAAGTCGTAACCGTGCGCCGCGCCTGCCGCGATCGAACGCCGATCCGGCGGCTGGCCCGTGTGGTAATCCGCGGTGCCCGCCGAGTCAACCTCGACATCGAGCCCGGCGCGCGCGAACTCGACACGCGCAACCGCTTCGAGCGTGGGTGAGCGACAGATGTTGCCCAGACACACGAACAGGATGCGGCTCATCGCGCACCCTCGGCGAACACGCGCTCGACCCGCGCCAGATCCGTGGCGGTATCGACGCCGGCCGGAAATGGCTCGGGCGCAATGCGCACCGCGATCGCATGACCATGTTCGAGCGCGCGCAATTGTTCCAGCGATTCGGCGCGTTCCAGCGGCGTCGGCGCGAGGCGGGTGAACGCGCGCAGGAAACCGGCGCGATAGCCGTAGATGCCGATGTGACGCAGAAACGGCACCGCCGCGGGCAAGGCGTCACGCGCATGCGCAAACGCATCACGCGGCCACGGCAGCGGCGCGCGACTGAAATACAGCGCGCGGCCATCGTTGCGGCGCACGAGCTTGACCACGTTCGGATCGAACAACTCCTCGACCGTCAGCAGCGGCGTTGCCAGCGTCGCCATCGGCGCATCCTCTTCGCGCAAGGCGCGGGCGACCGCGGCAATTCCGCTGGCCGGTGCGAGCGGCTCGTCGCCCTGCAGGTTGACGACGATCGCATCGTCGGCCCACGCCAGTTGCTGCGCGACTTCCGCAAGGCGATCACTGCCCGAGGCGTGATCGGCGCGCGTCATCACCACGCGCACGCCGCTGCCCGCAAGCGCCGCTTCGATGCGCGCATCGTCGGTCGCCACCACCACTTCGCGCGCACCCGCAGCGAGTGCGCGTCGCGCCACATGCAACACCATCGGCTCGCCCGCGATCGGCAACAGGGGCTTGCCCGGCAATCGCGTGGATGCGTAGCGCGCAGGAATGGCAACGATGAAACCGGAATCGGTACGTGGCATGGAGCAACTTTGCGGGACGACGGGCAAGCCTAAGACATGGCCGATCCAGTGACTACTGCCGCGGAATTGAATCTGCCTTGCGCTGCTCGGTGCAGCGCGATCTTGCGCCACGCAGGCACTCACGCCCAGCCGCAATCCAGCAGCCTGGATCGTGATACGGCCGCCAGCGCCTGCCTTGCAGATTCGCCATGGGCATTCCGTGCGCGGTTGAAGGCGGGAGACAGCGACGAAGCGGGCGCAGCAAGCAGCGTCGCGCCGGGCAAAAGTGAAGCCCGACCCTGCCCCCCACCATCGGCAGGGGCCCGGACAATGACTGCGGTGTTAGCATGCGCGCCCCACCGCCTCGGGCATGCGATCTTGAACCTGCCGGCTGCCGCTTCATCTGCACCCGCTGCGCTGCCGCGCCGCGCGGTGGTGCTGATGATCGCCAGCACAGTGTGTTTTGGCAGCATGGCGGTGTTGATCCGCATCGCGTCGAAGCAACTGCATCCGTTCGAAATCGCTTTCTTGCGCAGCTTCTTCGGCGCGCTGGCCGCGCTGCCGCTGCTGTGGCGCAACGGCTTGGCGACCCTGCACACCGACCGTATCGGCTTCTATGTCGTGCGTTGCGCAATTGGCGCTGTGTCGATGCTGGCCGGCTTCTGGGCGATTGCGCACCTGCCGCTGGCGCAGGCAATCGCGCTGTCGTATTCCTCGCCGCTGTTCGTCACCATCGGCGCGGTGATCTTTCTCGGCGAACTGGTGCGCCGCCGCCGCTGGAGCGCGGTGATCGCCGGCTTCATCGGCGTGCTGGTGATCGTGCGACCCGGCACCGACGGCTTCACCATGGCGAGTCTGGTCGCGTTGTTTTCGGCGCTGTGCTCGGGCGCAGTCACGATCAGCATCAAGTTCCTCGCGCGCCGCGATCCGCCCGATACCATCGTCGTGCTCACCACCTGGCTGTGGGTGCCGCTGTCGCTGCCAGCCGCGGTGATGGTGTGGCAATGGCCGAGCGCCGACCTCCTGCCACTGCTGATTGCGCTCGGTCTGCTCGGCACCGCCGGACAATACCTGTGGACACATGCGCTCAAGCTCGCCGAGGCCTCGACCTTGGCCCCTTTCAGCTATCTGCAACTGGTGTTCGTCGCATTGTTGGCTTGGCTGCTGTTCAACGAAACGCCTGATGAATGGACCGTGATCGGCGCGTCGATCGTGATCGGCGCGAGCTTCTACATCGCACGGCGCGAGGCCAGGCTCGCGCGCGAACGCGTCCTGCGCGAGCGCGTCGAGGGCGAGCCACAGATTTGATCCGGCCGCAATGACGGCGCGCATTGCCTTTTCAGGCACGACCAGCGAGGCTGCGGCCTCGACCGAACACCACTCGCGGGAGTCGTGAATGAAACAGTCGATATCGTGGTTGCTGACAGGGATCGCCTGTCTGCTGTCCCTGCTGATTGGCGCGATGATCGGGGTGTGGCTGTTCTTCAAGGTCTACGGCGGCGCCGATGAGCGACTGATCGCCAGCTTTCTCGATCAGGCCCGCGTGATCGAACTGGCCACCCGCGATGGCGTCAGCGCGCAGAGCGAGCTGATGCGTGATGTCCTGCCGCGCGTGCAGGCCAGCACCGCCGATCTGGCCTTCATTTCGGCGGGCAGTCTCGATCCCGAGTTCACGCGCAGCATGCGCGAGGCGCTGCAAAGACTCGGCGCCAATCCGTTGGTGCAGGGCGATCAGGGTGAATGGGCCGTTGCGGCCAAGACCGCGCGCGAATGCATCCTCTTGATGCCCGCCGAGCGCAACGACTGGATGTCGTGCCGCCGCCAGGTCAAGGCGGTGTGGCCGCGCAAGGGTCCGACTCGACCCGACTGACGCGCACCGCTCAACCGCGCTGTGCGTAGCGACGCGCGACGTAGTCTTCGAGCACGCCGACGAATTCCTCGGCAATGTGTTCGCCGCGCAAGGTCATCGCCTTCTCGCCGTCGATGAACACCGGCGCTGCCGGCGCCTCGCCCGTGCCTGGCAACGAAATGCCGATGTTGGCGTGGCGCGATTCGCCGGGGCCATTGACCACGCAACCCATCACGGCGAGCGTGAGGTTCTCGACGCCGTCGTACTTGATGCGCCATTCGGGCATCTTCGCGCGCACGTGATCCTGCACGGTCTTGGCGATCTGCTGGAACAACGTGCTGGTGGTGCGCCCGCAACCCGGACAGGCCGTCACCAGCGGCATGAAGGCGCGCAGGCCCATCGTCTGCAGCAGCTCCTGCGCGACGATCACTTCGCGCGTGCGCGGCTCGCCCGGCTCGGGCGTGAGCGAGATGCGGATGGTGTCGCCGATGCCTTCCTGCAGCAGCACCGCGAGCGCCGCGCTCGAGGCGACGATGCCCTTGCTGCCCATGCCGGCCTCGGTCAGGCCCAGATGCAGCGCGTAGTCGCAGCGTGCGGCGAGATCGCGATAGACCGCGATGAGCTCCTGCACGCCGGAAACCTTGCACGAGAGGATGATGCGCCCGCGCGCCATGCCCAATTCCTCGGCGCGCACGGCCGAATCGAGCGCCGAGCGGATCAGCGCCTCGCGCGCAACACGCGCAGCGTCCCAGGGCTGCGCGCGGGCATGGTTCTCGTCCATCAGCGCGGCCACCATCGCCTGATCGAGCGAACCCCAATTGGCGCCGATGCGCACCGGCTTTTCGTGGCGCAGCGCAATCTCGATGATGGTCGAGAACTGCGCATCCTTCTTGCGCCCGAAGCCGACATTGCCGGGATTGATGCGGTACTTGGCCAACGCCTGCGCGCAGGCAGGTTCGCGCTCGAGCAGTTGATGGCCGTTGTAGTGGAAATCGCCGATCAGCGGTACCGCCACGCCCATCATGTCGAGGCGCTCGCGGATGCGCGGAATCGCCGCCGCCGCTTCGGGCGTGTTGACGGTCAATCGCACCAGTTCGGAGCCGGCGCGCGCGAGCTCAGCCACCTGTTTGGTCGAGCCGACAACATCGGCGGTGTCGGTGTTGGTCATCGACTGCACCACCACCGGGGCGCTGCCGCCGACAAGGATCGAACCGACCGCAACCGGCACGCAGGCACGGCGCGCAAGCGGGGATGGCGCTGTTGAACTCATGAAAGGCTTGGCTCCGGGCACGGCCGCAAGCGCGGATTTTCGCACATTCACCCCAGCACCCGTTGCCGCCCGCCGTTGCGGATGCGGGCATAGGGCAACGCCGATCATCCAGCGTTGCCTGCCAACCCTGGATGGTCGGTCGCGGATCCATCGCGCCAGCGATGAATCGCGTGAGCCGAGTGCGGACCTGCGCCGAACTCGGCGGCCACGGACAAGTTCGGGATGGACTTGTTCAGCGCAGCCTTTGGCTACACTCGCAGCATGCTCACCGGCACGCCAGCATGCATCGACCCGCAACGCCTGCTCGCCGAACAGGCCTTCAGTCGCACCGCCGGTGCGCCGCTGGTGGCCGGCAATGCGGTGGAATTGGTGATCGACGCACGCGCCGCCTTCGATCGCTGGCTCGCCGCGATCGCCACCGCGCAAGAGCGCATCCTGTTCGCCAACTACATCTTCCGCGATGACGACATCGGCCGCAGCTTCGTGACCGCCTTGGCCGAACGCGCACGTGCCGGCGTCAAGGTCTGCGTGACGCGCGACTGGCTCGGTTGCCTGGGCCAATCCTCGGCGCGCTTCTGGCAACCGCTGCTCGCCGCGGGCGGACAGGTGCGCGCCTACAACCCGCCGAATTGGCTCAGTCCCTTCGGCTGGTTCTCGCGCGATCATCGCAAGCTGCTGCTGGTCGACCGCGAAATCGGCTTCGTCTCCGGCGTGTGCGTGAGCGCCGCCTGGCTCGGTGATCCGCAACGCGGTGTGCCGCCCTGGCGCGACACCACGGTGGCGATCCGCGGACCCGCGCTCGATGATCTCGCCCAAGCCTTCGCCGAAGTCTGGGCGCGCATGGGCCCGCCCTTGCGCGCCAGCAAGGACGAGGCACCGCCCACTATGCCGGTTGCCGGCACGGTTGACCTGCGTGTGGTCGCGACGCTGCCGAACATGGCCGGCCTGTATCGCCTCGACCAACTCATCGCCGCGGTCGCGCGCAAGAACCTCTGGCTCGCCGATGCCTACTTCGTCGGCATCACGCCCTATGTGCAGGCACTGCGCGCAGCGGCGCGCGATGGCGTCGACGTGCGCCTGCTGGTGCCGGGCACCAGTGACATACCGAGCATAGGCGCGATCTCGCGCGCGGGCTATCGACCCCTGCTCGAAGCCGGTGTGCGCGTTTTCGAGTGGAATGGCTCGATGATGCACGCCAAGACCGCAGTTGCCGACTCGCGCTGGGCGCGCGTGGGCTCGACCAACCTCAACCTCGCCAGTTGGATCGGCAACTGCGAGATCGACGTCGCGATCGAAAATCAGGCTTTCGCCGAACAGATGCAGGACCAGTACGAACGCGATCTCGCCAACGCCACCGAGATCGTGCTCGGCGGCATGCGCCGGCGGCGCCCGCGTGTCGAAGGCGAAGCCGCCGGCGGCCCGCAAGGCGGCAGTTCGGGACGCGCCGCCGCGAGCGCCTTGCGTCTGGCCCATTCGCTCGGCGCGGCGATCAGCAACCAGCGCAAGCTCGGTGCTGCCGAATCCACGCCCTTGCTGCTCGGCGCCGGTGTGGTATTCGCGCTTTCGCTGATCGCCTTCCTCTGGCCGCATCTGTTCGCCTGGCCGCTCGGTCTGCTCGGCGTGTGGTGCGCGCTGGCGATGCTCGTGCGCACGCGCCAGTTGCGCGCGCAACGGCGGCGCGGCGCGATTCCGCCAACGCGCAGTGATACGCAAGCCTGAACCGCGCAGTTGTCGTCGCGCACACAATCGCGCAGACTCGGCTGCCGCACCGCGCATGGATGCCGCGTCGAGCCGCCGCCATGCCCACATCGCCCCTTGCCATCGAATCCGAAGTCCATTCACCGACTGCGCTCACGCGTCTGGTGCGTGACCTGCTCGAAGAGGCGCTGCCGCTGGTCTGGATCGAAGGCGAGATCTCCAACTTCGCGCGCCCTGCCTCGGGTCATGTCTATTTCACACTCAAGGACGCTGGCGCGCAGATCCGCTGCGCGATGTTTCGGCCCAAGAGCACCTGGCTTCGCTTTCGGCCCGCCGATGGCATGCACGTGCTCGCCCGCGCTCGTGTGAGTCTGTACGAGGCGCGCGGCGAGTTCCAGCTCATCATCGAATCGCTCGAGGAAGCCGGCGCCGGCGCCTTGCAACGCGCCTTCGACGAACTCAAGGCGCGCTTGGCCGCCGAGGGCCTGTTCGATGCCGCGCTCAAGCGATCCTTGCCGCGCATGCCGCGCCGCATCGGCGTGATCACCTCACCCACCGGTGCCGCGGTGCGCGATGTACTGAGCGTGCTTGCGCGGCGCTTTCCACTCGCGCAGGTCGAGATCCTGCCGGTACCGGTGCAGGGCAAGGAAGCGCCGCCCGCGATCGTGGCGATGCTCGCAGCGGCTTCGCGCGCGCAGCGGCATGACGTGCTCCTGCTCACACGCGGCGGCGGCTCGCTCGAAGACCTGTGGGCGTTCAACGACGAAGCGGTCGCTCGCGCGATTCGCGCGAGCAAGGTGCCGGTCGTCTCTGCGGTCGGCCACGAAACCGATTTCACGATTGCCGATTTCGCCGCCGACCTGCGCGCACCGACGCCTTCGGCTGCGGCCGAGCTCCTCGTCCCCGATGCGAGCGACCTTGCGCGCGTGCTCGCCACCCAGCGCAATCGCGCCAGTCAGCTCATGCGCCGCGTGCTCGAAGCACGCAGTCAGCATCTGGATCATTTGCTCGCACGCCTCAACGCGCAGCGTCCGCAGGTTCGCATCGTGCGCGGCGCCGAGCGCCTGCTCGCCCTGCAAGTGCGCCTGCGCGAAGCGGGGCGACGCGCGATCGCCGAACCGCATACGCATCTGCGTGAACTGCGCGCGCGTTTGCAGATCGGCGCACCCGCGACCCTGATCGAGCGGCGCACGCTGCTGCTCGGCGGCCTGCAGGAACGCCTGCGCAGCGCGCAGCAACGGCGTCTCGAACAGCGCGCAGCACAGTTGAGCGTGCTCGCTCGCACCCTGCACGCTGTCAGCCCACTGGCAACACTCGAACGCGGTTATGCCATCGTGCGCGACGCCGCCAGCGGCGCGCTCGTGCGCAGCGTTGCGCAGACACGAGCTGGCCAAATGCTCGACCTGCGGCTCACCGATGGCGAAGTCGGGGTGCGCATCGAGTCGCGTTGACACCCGCATTCAGCCTCGCGATTCGCTTCGGCGCGACAATGCAAGGAGTCCGATTGCACCGGAGTCGCCATGAGCGTACTGCGTCATCCCATGTTTCTCGCCAACCAGCCGCTGGACGGCAGCGCCACGCTCGACGTGTTCGACAAGTATTCGGGCGAGCTCGCCGCGCGCGTCGCGCTGGCTGATGCGGCAACGATCGAAGGCGCGATCGCGGCCGCAGTCGCTGCCGAGGCACCGATGCGCGCGTTTGCACCGTACCGGCGTCAGGCCGTGCTCGAACACTGCGTGGCGCGTTTGCGCGAGCGCTTTGACGAACTCGCAATGAGTCTGTGCATCGAGGCCGGCAAACCGATCCGCGATGCCGAGGGTGAGGTCACGCGCCTGATCGATACGTTCAGGATTGCTGCCGCCGAAGCAGTGCGCATCGATGGCACGCTGCCGAACCTTGAAATCTCGCAGCGCACCGAGGGCTATCGCGGCTTCGTCAAGCGTGTGCCGCTGGGTGCGTGCTCGTTCATCACGCCATTCAATTTTCCGCTCAATCTGGTTGCACACAAGGTCGCGCCAGCGATTGCCGCGGGTTGTCCGTTCGTGCTCAAACCTTCGGAGAAGACGCCGCTGGGCGCACTCATCATCGGCGAAGTGCTGGCCGAAACCGACCTGCCCAAGGGCGCATTCTCGATCCTGCCTTGCCGCATCGAAGATGCCGATCCGTTCGTGAGTGACGATCGCCTCAAGCTGCTGTCCTTCACCGGTGGCCAGATCGGCTGGCAGCTCAAGGCGCAAGCCGGGCGCAAGAAAGTCGTGCTCGAACTGGGTGGCAATGCGGCCTGCATCATCGATGGCGACCAGGGCGACAAGCTCGATGCGATCGTCGCGCGCCTGGTGTTCGGTGCGTATTACCAATCCGGACAGAGCTGCATCAAGGTGCAGCGCGTGCTCGCCCACGAATCGCTCTACGCCGGCCTGCGCGAGCGCTTCGTTGCCGCGGTGCGTGCGCTCAAGGCAGGCGACCCCAAACAACGCGACACCTTCCTCGGTCCGCTGATCGACGAAGCGGCGGCAATCCGGCTCGAAGGCTGGGTCGACGAGGCAGTCAAGGGCGGTGCGCGCCTGCTCTGCGGCGGCACGCGCGAGCGCAATCGGCTCGCCGCGAGCGTGCTCGAACAGGTACCTGACGATGCCAGGCTCAACCGACTCGAAGCCTTCGGCCCGGTCACCGTGCTCGAATCATTCACCTCGTTCGAGGCCGCGCTCGCGCGCGCCAACGATTCCGACTACGGCCTGCAGGCAGGCGTGTTCACCGACTCGCTCGCGCACACGCTGCGCGCCTGGGACGTGCTCGAAGTCGGCGGCGTGATCATCAACGACATCCCCTCTTTCCGCGTCGACAACATGCCCTACGGCGGCGTCAAGCATTCGGGACTGGGCCGCGAAGGCATCATCAGCGCGATCGCCGAGATGACCGAGCCGCGCCTGCTGGTGGTGCGCGATGTACACGAGGCAACGCCATGAGCGGCAAGTTCCGCATCGGCGAACACGTACGCTGGAACTCCGAAGCCGGCCACGTCAGCGGCACGATCATCGCGATCCACGAATGCGATTTCGACTGGAAGGGCTACACCCACCACGCCTCACCCGCTGATCCGCAGTACGAAATCAAGAGCGACCGGAGTGAGCACATCGCCGTGCACAAGGCCGGCGCACTCATGCGCAGTTCCGGCAAGCCATGAGCGACCCGTTCTTCACCATCGGCCACTCCAACCGCGACATCGACACCTTCATCGCGATGCTGGGTGAAGCCAAGGTCGAACTGCTCGTCGACATCCGCAAGCTCGCCGGGTCGCGCGCGAATCCGCAATTCAACCAGGATGCGCTTGCCGCATCGCTGGCCGACGCAGGCATCGACTACCTGCGCATCGAAGCGCTCGGCGGATTGCGTGGCCGCACTCCGTCGGCAAGCCCGGATACCAACGCGCTGTGGCGCAATGCGAGTTTCCATCGTTACGCCGACTATGCCCTGACTCCGGCCTTCTCCGAGGGCCTTGCCGAACTGCTCGCGCAGGCGCGCGGCAAGCGCTGCGCGATCCTGTGCGCCGAAGCCGTGTGGTGGCGCTGCCACCGCCGCATCGTGGCCGATTACCTGCTTGCACGCGGCGAAGAGGTCTTCCACATCCTCGCACCCGGGCGGATCGAGCCGGCGCGCATGACGCCCGGCGCGGTGGTCGATGGTGCGGGCGGCGTGAGCTATCCCGCCAACCCGGGCTGAGCTTGCCAGCCAACGCATCCCGACCCGATCCACCGGCTGCCGAGGCGGCGGGGAAGCGCACTCAAGACAGCCGTCAATACGCCCAAGCACGCCGCTTGTCCTGAAAGTTGCGTGAAAACCTGGCATCTCCACAAATTTGTGGATGCTTTTTCCACAAGCCGTGCCCGAGGATCCGTGATCGGAGGCGGGATCTCATTCCGCAGTCAGGGTGGAACACGATGAACAACCAGACCCGGCGCCTCACTTCAGTGACGGCGCTGATGGCCACTTTGGCAGCGACCTTGGCCGCTCCGACTTGCTGGGCCGCTGGTACCGTCACCACGAGCGCACGCAGCGTGCTCGCAGCCAGCAGTTGTCAGGCGTCGGCCGTGCAACAGGCGCTCGACGCCGCGCCGGACAACGCGATCGTCGATGTGCCTGCGGGAAACTGCGACTGGGGCAACACCACGGTGAGCTATGACCAGGACAAGAGCATCTGGCTGCGCGGTGCCGGCATCGGCAACACGATCATCCGCCGCAGCAGTGCCGCCGGTGACAGCTACGCGCTGATCTTCGATTGCAATGAGGTCAAGCAGATCGAATTGTCGGGCTTCACCTTCCAGGGACGCCACAGCTCGGTGATGGACGGTGGTCTGTTTCTGAGCGACTCCTGCCGTGACTTCAAGATTCACCACATGCGCTTCGATGGCTTCACCATGTCGGGCATCGAAGTGCGCGACAAGAACAACAGCAATCCGCCCTATTCGCGCGGGGTGATTTACCAGAGCGAATTCGAAAACCACTTCAACCCGAACAGCCCCAGCACGGGCGAGGGCTATCCGGTCGTCGTCTATGGCAGCCACCGGGCACTGCCGCTCGAATTGGGTACGGCCGAAGCGGTCTACATCGAAGACAATTTCTTCAAGGCCAACCGACATTCGATTGCCTCGAACTACGGCTCGCGCTACGTCGTGCGCCACAATGATCTGGTCACCACCGACACCACCCGCACCACCTCGATGATCGACGCGCACGGTCGCCAACCCGGCTCGGACCGCGGCTCGCGCAGTTGGGAGGTCTACCAGAACCACCTGACCTTCGCGGGTGACGATTACCAGGCAGACGGAATCTCGATGCGTGGCGGCGATGGCGTGATCTGGGGCAACCTGCTCGACTTCGAGGGCGATACCGAGATCGGCATTGCCTACACCGCCCGCCTGACGATCGAGGATGGAGAGTGCCCGTCCTATGCGAATCCACCATCGGGCATTCCCGGCGTGAGCCATCCCGCACCCGACCAGACCGTGGACGCCTGGATCTGGGGCAACACTCACATCTGGGCCAGCCAACCCGCGGATCACGATGAAATCCGCGTCACCAACTACGCCGACGAAGACTGCCGGTTCTACTTCCAGGAAGGTCGCGATTATCACTTGAGCGCGAAACCGGGCTACACGCCCTACACCTACCCACACCCGCTGCGCGGTGGTGACGACGTGATCTTTGCCAACGCCTTTGAATCGACTGCAGGCATCAGTCCGGAGTTTGCTGCGCGCAGGAATTGAAGCAGTCCGGCACGAATGGAATGGGAAGGGATCGGCCGCCGGGATCGGCGCCATGCTGGGAAGCAGCAGGGACGACGTCAGGACGACACTCGGGAGAGGGTTTGGGGACAGGGAGAGGAGCAGGGGTGGCGCGCGCCGGATCAGTTCGGGCGCTGCCACCCCTGAAGTTCCGAAACCAATGCGTCAATCTTTGCCGTCGAGACCATCGACGAAGATGAAGTCGATCGGCGGAATCTGGAATCCCGCCAGACCATTGCGCGATTGCCCGCTCATCGTGAGGAAATTGCCGCCCGCGATCAGCAGGCCCCAGCCGGTATCAGCCAAGCCCGGCACCGTGTCCGATGCAGCAGGGTTCCAAATGCGTCCAGCGCGCCGTTGCCATTGACCGGGATACGCCCCATGCGTGCTCCGCCGGGCACCCGGGTCCCCGACGAACCACCCGGATGGACCATGTCGAGCGCGAGGCAGCCACCACCGGTGCAAGGTTCTGATCCAGCGAACCATCGGCATCCAGGCGCAGCAGATTGTTGCGCGCGATGCCGCCGCTGACGCGATCGAAGCGGCCGCCGACCAGCACCTTGCCATCGCGCTGACGCGCGATGACGTAGACCGCACCGGGATACCAGGCATTGGACTCGAATTTTTCCGGCATCCGGTTCGGCATCGGCCCGGGCAGGGTGAAAAGGGCAAGGATGCGAGGGTTCATGACGTTTTCCGCTCAGGGCCCGGCCCCCTCATGGGCAAAAGCGCGACCGAAACCCTGACAGGGTGCTGAAAAAGTCCATCCTGGCCTTCTTCAGCTCGCCGAGTCCGGTACATGCCCGGACTCGTCTCCGACGAATCAATCACTTGCGTGATCGATTCGCGTGCAGTGCATCCCTGCACTGCATTATCAGGCTGCTGAAAAGGGTTTTTCAGCAGCCTGCCAAAGTCGCCGCTGGCAAGAGTTCGCGCTGATAAGATCGCGGCGTGAATGAACGCGCTCCCGATCACGAGATCACCCGCCTCATCGACTCCTGGCGCAATGGCGACGAGTCGGCCCGCGAGGCGCTGGTGGCGCGCGTCTACGCCAACGTGCGCGCGATCGCGGCGCAATCGCTGCGCGGCTCACCCGGCGCCACGTTCAGCACCACCGAAGTGGCCCACGAAGCGCTGTTGCGCTTGCTCGGCGCCGAACCGAACTGGGTCGACCATCGCCATTTCTTCCACGTTGCCGCGCAGGCAACCCGCCAGGTGCTGGTGGAAGCCTCGCGGCGACGTCTGGCCGACAAGCGCGGCGGCGGCAGCGCCCACCTCGAACTCGAAGCCGCCAGCGAAGTCGCCGACGCAGACGATCTGCAGCTGGTGCGCATCGACGATGCCTTGGCGGATCTGGCCACGAGCGACCCGCGTCGCGCACAAACCGTCGAGTTGATCTATTTCGGCGGCTATTCCCGCACCGAAGTCGCCGCTGCACTCGATGTCTCCGAAGGCACGGTCGACCGCGACCTGCGCCTCGCCCGCGCCTGGCTGCGCGCGCAGATCGTTGCATGAGCTCGTCCTCGCTCGATCGCTTCGCCGCGGCCTTCGAGCGACTGCGCCAGATGTCGCCCGAGCAGCGCGAACAGGAGCTGGCGGCGCTGAGTCTGGATTCCGCACAGCGCGACCAACTCCGACGCATGCTTGAAGCCGACGCGCAGGACGATGATCTGCTTGCGCGCACCGTCAACGCCACTGCGACACGACTGGCCAGCACCGCGTCCCAACGCATCGGCCCCTACCGCCTGCTGCGCGAACTGGGCGCCGGCGGCATGGGCACGGTGTTCCTCGCCCAGCGCATCGAGGGCGGTTTCAAACAACAGGTCGCGGTGAAACTGCTGCGCGGTTTTCCCACCAGCGATGGCCTGCGACGCCTGCGCCAGGAGCGGCAGATCCTTGCCGCGCTCGAACATCCGCACATCGCGCGCCTGCTCGACGGCGGCGAAACTGCCGACGGCCAACCCTGGCTCGCGCTCGAGTACGTCGATGGCTTGCCGCTGTTGCAACATGCCGCCAAACACGCTCCGACGCTCGCCCAGCGCCTCGCGCTGTTCGACGGCATGCTCGATGCGGTTGCCCACGCCCACCGGCATCTGGTGGTGCACCGCGATCTCAAGCCCGGCAACGTGCTGGTCACGCAGGACGGCGAGGTGAAGCTGCTCGATTTCGGCATCGCGCGTCTCATCGATCTCGATACCAAACACACCGAAGACGCCACTTCCACGCGCGTCTACAGCCTCGGTTACGCCAGCCCCGAGCAGGTAGCGGGCCGCGCCGTGACCACCGCCAGCGACATCTTCAGCCTCGGCATCCTGCTGCGCGAATTACTGGTCGCCCAGCGCGCCGACGGCCGCCCCGTCGCCGATCTCGAACCGCTGCGGCTGGATGCCGATCTGGTCGGCATCCTCACCAGGGCCACCGAACTCGAACCCACGCAGCGCTATGCGAGCGCCGGCGAATTCGCCGACGATCTGCAGCGCTATCGCGAGAATCGCCCGGTGCGTGCCGCGCGCATGACGCGCTGGTATCGCGCCCGCAAGTTCCTCATACGCCATCGACTCGCGGCATTTGCAACCACCTGCGCCCTGCTCGTGCTCGCGACCTTCATCTGGCGGCTCGATCAGGAGCGCAATCGCGCGCTCGTCGCCGAAGCCGCATCCAAACGCGATGCGGCCAGCGCGCACACCACCGTGCAGTTCCTCGTCGACACGCTCGGCGCCGCAGCACCCGACGTGGCGCAGAGCCGCAACGTGAGTGTGCGCGACTTGCTCGATACCGCGCGCAAGCGCCTGGATGCCAACACGCTTGACCCGGAAATCACGCGCACCGTGCAAACCCTGCTGGCAGGGGTCTACGCCGATCTTGGCGAACTCAAGATCGCGCTCGAGCTCTTCGCGCAAGGCTTGGCGGGCGCGACACCCGGCAACCGCAAGGACGCACTGGTCCTGAGCGATATCCTCGATCGCTACGCCACCTTGCTGGCTCAGGCCGGACAGGTGGAACAGGGCCGGCAGGTTGCAGCCCAGGCTCGCGCCTGGCGCGCGCAATTCGCGCCCGGCGAGGCCGAGGAGGAGGCAAAGTCCCTGCTTACCCAGGGCCAGCTGGAGCATCATGCCGGCGACAATGCCAAGGCCATCGAGCTGACGCGCCAGGCCATGCAATTGGCGACCCCGCAAACGCCCCTGCCTGCACCGCTGGCGCTCGAGATCACCGTGACCCTGGCGAGCCTGCTCGGCACGAACGGCAACTGCGAAGAAGCCGGCAAGATTGCTGCCCAGGGCCTGGAATACACGAAGTCGCTGGCGCCCGATGCCGTCAATCGCGTGCCGTTGCTGCGCGCCCAGGCCATTTCGGAACGCATGTGCGGGAAGTATGTGCAGGCGGAAACGACACTGCGCAAAGCCATTGCCATCCAGCAACACGTGGTCGGCGGACATGGGGTGCGCATGGGCTTGCTGCTCAACGATCTGGCCCTGATACTCAACGACCTGGGACGCTATCGCGAAGCCAGCGACCTGCTTGCCCAATCCGCCCTGGCTGGTCAGGACCTGGATTCAAGTCCTATCGAGACCGCGATCACGCTGAGCAATCGCGCCGGCATACTCGAGAACGTCGGTGACTACCCTCAGGCGCTTGCCCTGCAGGAGCAGGCGCAAGCGGTGCTGGATGCCGCCGCGGTCGAACCGCAATCCTTTGCCGGCAGGAATCTGGCCCGCAACCATGCACGCACCCTGGCGCTGGCAGGCCAGACCTCGAAGGCGATCGAAATCCTTGCGCACCTGCTTGCCCAGGCCAGGGAAATCGATGGCGAGAATTCGGCCGAATACGCGATGGTGACCTGGCAGCGCGCCCTGGCCGAACGCCGCGCCGGCCAGATCGGTGCCGCCCTGGCCGACACCGACGAAGCCGAGCGCCGCTTCGTCAACCTCGTGCCGCACGCTCATCCTTTCTTTGCCCACGTTCATCGTCTGCGCGCCGCGCTCGCAGCGAGCCAAGGCGAGCTCCAGGCCGCCGAGCGCGAACAGCTCACGGCAATCAAGCAACTCGAAGATGCCGAAAGCATCGACATCGATCTGGCGATCGCGCGCTGTGAACTTGCCGAGATTCAGCACGCGCAAGGCCGCAACGACGACGCCCACGCGACGCTTGCAGCGGCATTGCCGAGGTTGCGCGAGGCGCTCCTGCCCGGCGAAGTCGCACGCGCCGCCGCCGAACGCACCGCCAAGGCACTTGGCTTCGCGCCACCAACGGAGCCCACACGGGCGAACTGACACCGTTCATGGCGCGATCCGTCGCCCTTTTGCGTCCACTTCGCTACTGCCACGAATCCTGAGCGGAGTAGTGAAGGTGCCATGCACGACACAAGGCCGGTCAAATCGGACAGCGCCCTGCGACAATCATCACGAATTTGATTATCGGATGGATTCAATCTTGCCTCGCCACGGCTGCGATTTGTCCGAGTTGCAGATACGTGGCAGTGTTCGAAACCGACCGAGCCATGGCACCGCGACTAGCGAGCAACCCGCGACGCGGGGCGTGACCTCGATCTCTCCACTTTGGCCACGCCGAGTGGATTGCCATGCAAGACGATGGACTTCGATTCCGCCCGATGCGGCGGGGAGCCAAGTACCTCACGCTTGAGCAGGGAGCCACTGTGAACATTCAAGTTTCCCGCCTTTTCCGTCACGCTTCCTGCGCAGTGCTGCTTGCAATTTGCGCCAGCGCCAGCGGCAGCAACGATCTCGGCTTCGATCAGCGTGTAGCCTGTCAGTCCACGCTGGCGGACATCAGCTGGAGCGAAACCCTGTGGCCACAGGCAAACAAGTCGCCCAAGCCTGCGCGCAGGGAAATCCTTGCCGATGCCGCCATCCGCGCACGCGTCGAGAATCAAATGCGCATGGAAGATGCACTCGCGACTCTATACGGACAGACGATCGACGATGCCGCCTTGCAGATCGAGCTCAACCGCATGGCGGCCCGCTCACGGGCACCCGAGCGGCTGCAGCAACGCTTTGACGCGCTCGGCAATGATGCACGCCGGATCGCCGAGTGCATGGTGCGCCCGTATCTGGTGCAAAAGCGCCTGCGTGAAGCCTATGCGCGCGATGCACGCCAGCATGGCGCCTTGCGTGAGACGGCCGAAGCCGCACTGAGTCAGCTGGACGATCCCGGTGCACTCGCAGCGTCGGGCGCTCAAGACCTGCGCTTGACTCTGGTGCTGCGCCAGGAGAGATCCGATACCAAGCGCAGCCATCCAAAACGCGCTACCGACGAAATCGGGGAAATCGAACTCGATCCCGAAGCGTTCGCAGCCGAAGCCGCACGTCTGAGCCCGGCCAGGATCGGACGCGGCGCTCCCTACGATGCGCCTCAATCAAGCCAACCGCGCCTGCGCGAGACTGAAACCGGCTTCGTCTACGAACACGAGTTGGCGCACACGGACACGCACATCGACCTGCGCCGAGTGAGCTGGTCCAAGCAAGGTTTCGATATCTGGTGGGACGCACAGCGCATGCATTGGGCAGCCGCGTTGCCGCAGGCTTCGATCCCCCTCGACCTTCCGCAAATCCACGGCAAGGCCATGGATCTGTCCAAGGCCGCTGCCGACAATTGGCGTGTCGAACGCACTCCGGAGGGACGCACGGAACACAGCGTGGTTTGGACAGGCAGCGAAATGATCATCTGGGGTGGTTACAGCGGATCGCGTCTCGACACAGGCGGGCGCTACAACCCGGTGAATGATACCTGGATCATGACATCAGCCAGCAGCGCACCGACTGCACGCTCCGATCACAGCGCGGTGTGGACCGGCAGCGAAATGATCGTGTGGGGTGGTTTTGGCAACGACTACGCCTTTCTCGCCACTGGCGGTCGCTACAACCCGTTGAGCGATGCCTGGACCGCCACGCCGACCAGCGGTGCGCCATCTGCGCGCTCATACCACACAGCCGTATGGACCGGCAGCGAAATGATCGTCTGGGGTGGCTATGCCGAAAACCCCTTCAACACCGGCGCGCGTTACAACCCGGTCAGCAATGCCTGGACAGCCATTTCGACCAACGGCGCACCCTCTGCGCGCGATCTCCACACGGCCATCTGGAGCGGCAGCGAGATGATCATCTGGGGCGGCACGAGCGCTGATGGATCGATTCTCGATACCGGTGGCCGCTACAACCCGGCAGGCAATGTCTGGACCGCCACACCAAGCTACGGCGCTCCATCGGCGCGCCGGCAACATACGGCCGTCTGGACCGGCAGCGAGATGATCGTATGGGGCGGCGACGATGGCGTCATCGGTTTCGACACCGGCGCTCGCTACAACCCGGCAAGCGATATCTGGATCGCCACATCGACCAACGCAGCGCCCACGGCACGCGCAAGTCACACCGCGATCTGGACCGGCAGCGAGATGATCGTATGGGGAGGCCTTGGCAGTAACCTCGCCTCCCTCGACACCGGCGCCCGCTACAACCCGGCGAGCAACACGTGGACAAGCCTGCGAACCTTTGGGGCACCGTCTGCACGCGCGTATCACACGGCGGTGTGGACCGGGAGCGAGATGATCGTCTGGGGCGGCGCTGATCCGTGGTCGATAGTGAACACGGGTGCCCGCTACAACCCGGCAAGTGAGACATGGAACGCCACGGCAACCAACGGTGCGCCTTCTCCACGCGACGCCCACACCGCCGTGTGGACCGGCAGTGAAATGATCGTCTGGGGCGGCAGGGACATGATCTCCTGGGACATGGCTGGCGGGTTACCTCTCGACACGGGCGGTCGCTACGACCCCGCAAGCGACACGTGGTTGCCTACGTCAACCATCAACGTACCGTCTGCGCGCGAGGTTCACACTGCGATCTGGACAGGCAAGGAAATGATTGTCTGGGGCGGCATCCAAATGGGAACGTCGCTCGACACCGGCGGTCGCTACAACCCGGCGAACGATGTCTGGCTTGCAACCTCAAGCAACAGCGCGCCGTCTGCGCGCTCGAACCACACCGCAATCTGGACCGGCAGCGAGATGATCGTCTGGGGTGGTGCCCGCCAAGATGCGACGACTTTCGATACCGGCGGTCGCTATGACCCGGTGAGCAATGTCTGGTTCGCCACTCCAACCAGCGGCGCTCCGCAAGCACGCGCCGGTCAAACTGCCATCTGGACCGGCAGTGAGATGATTGTCTGGGGCGGCGGCAACATCAACGGAGTTCTCGACACGGGCAGTCGCTACGACCCGACACGTGGAATCTGGACTGCCACACCGACCATCGGTGCGCCCGCTGCTCGTTCCGACCACACCGCCGTGTGGACCGGCAGCGAGATGATCGTCTGGGGTGGCTCCAGCGGACCCGCTCTCGACTCTGGAGGTCGCTACGATCCAGCTTCCAATTCCTGGACAGCCACGTCTTCCGCCGGCGCACCCTCGGGCCGCTATTCCCACTCCGCCGTGTGGACCGGCAGCGAGATGATCGTCTGGGGCGGCGGCGATGATCATGGTCGCCTCAATTCGGGCGCACGCTACAACCCGGCAAATGGAACCTGGACCGCCACGTCGACACACGGCGCGCCCACGGTACGTGATCGACACACCGCGATCTGGACCGGCGACACGATGATCGTCTGGGGCGGCTGCTGCAGCTTCAACAGCATGGGCGTCTACTACCCCTACGAAATCCCTGACTCGAGACATCATCCCGGACACTCACGTCACGCCCGCCCGCCCGGCTTCCTCGGCAGGATGGGCCGCGGCCCGAAGGCAGGCCTTTCCGGTTCGGCCATCGACGCAGGCGCCCGCTGACCACATCGGTCGGAAGCCGTGGCGGCTTGTCCGCCCGGCTTCACGATGACCGTTCATGATTCAACCCCTGCGGGCATCAACACGAACGGTTGGGAAGCGAGACGCCGTCTCGAGTGTCCCGTTCGTGGTGAGGAGGTGCCGAAGGCGCCGTCTCGAACCACGGACAGCAAATGCTCAAACTCAGTCCTCGGCAAATCGCGCCAGCGTCGCAGCGGCATCAGGAGCGCCGAAGTCATCGCTCCAGTCCTCCATCAGCGCCACCAGCATGAGCTTTTCGAATTCGCCATTGAAGCGTTGCACGATCGCATCGGGATCGCGAATGCGCTTGTGATCGCCGATCACGCCGAAATGGACATTGCCGTTGTAGCTGAGAATCGACAGGCCAAGCCCGATCGAGCCGGTCTGCGGTACCCAGAACATCAGCTCGCGCACCTCGCCGCCCGCCAGATACAGCGGCTGCTGCGGACCGGGCACATTGGTCGCCACCGCACTCGCCTTGCGACTGAACAGTTCAAGCGCCGGGCCTTGCAGCGCCGCGGGTGCCATGCCGAGTGCAGCGAGCAGGCCGAAGGCGACCACCGCCTGACGCCGGCCCTTGAGATCGCGCATGCAGGCCGCCACGCGTTCGAGCCGGCGCAGCGGATTGGGCTCACCGATCGGCAGATCGAGAAACACCAATCCGAAATGGTTGCCGAGCTTTTTCGCATGCTCCAGCGGTCGCAGGTTGACCGGTACCGTGGCGCGGATGGTCAGGCCATCGACATCTTCGCCGTCATCGCGCAGGTAGCCACGCAAGGCGCCCGCGGCGCAGGCGAGCAAGACGTCGTTGACGGTGCAGTCGAGCGCCTTGCCGAGCAACTTGACCTCAGCCAGCGGCAACGGCTCGGCCCAGGCGACGCGCTTGGTCACGCCCAGCCGCCCCTTGAGGCCGGTTTTTGGATCGTCCGCAAGCGTGAGCGCAATCGCAAGCTCGCGCGTGATTTCACTGCCCTCATGCGCGAATTCGGCAGCAACCGAAGGGTCGGCCATCATTTGCGCAATCATCGCCCAGGTCTTTTCGCTGGCCGCGACCATCTTGTGCAGCCCGCCCTGCATCGGCTCGAGCAAGCGTTCGAGCACGCTGCCGCGATCGCGCTTGAGCCAGGTGCGCGCAAGCTCTGCGCGGGCCTCGGGCTGCGGCGCGGTATCGGTCAGCGAGAGCAGCACCTGTACCAGCGCGAGCCCGTCCGCATAGCAATGATGGATGCGCGCGATCAGCGCCGCGCCGCCTTGATAATTCTCGATCAGGTGGTATTGCCACAACGGCTTGGACGGATCCAGCGGGGTCGACGCCAATTCGCTCACGAAACGCTCGAGTTCGGCCTTGCCGGCGGCGCCAGGCAAGGCCGCCACACGAAAATGCCAGTCGATGTCGAAATCGGCATCGGTCTCCCAATGCGCGCTGTTGACGCCGAGCACGGCCTTCTGGCGAAAGCGGCGGAAAGCCAGGAAGCGTTCGAGCAGCAGCGCGCGCACGCGATCGGCTTGCAGCGGCCCGGCGAACATCAATACACCGGTGATCATCATGCGGTTGGTCGGCCGCTCCATGCGCAACCAGGCGGTGTCGACCTTGGACATCGCTTCGCGTGACGTGCTGCCTGCTTCCTGCATGATCGGAATTCCGCTGCGGGGATGGTTGCAAAGCATTGGCGCGGACGCGGCAAAACGCAACCACCGGCGCGGGGCCGTTCATTCGCCGCTGCGGCGTTCGCCGCCCGCGACAACTCACTGATCCACGCGCGATGCGACTGCATTGCACAAGCGGCCCGCGATTCGGGCCGGGGTGACGGCATCAGCGATGTCGCTTAGTCTAGGCGGCCACCACGACGGATTCCGCCGATGCGCCCAAGCCGCTGCCTGCTTCTGCCCCTGCTCGCCACTGCGCCCGCTGCCAACGCCAGCACCGATGCCGCCACACTCGGCCTGGTCGACCATCCAGTCGGCTGGATCGCACTGGCGCTGTTCGCACTGGCCTATGCGCTGGTGATCGCCGAGGAACGCATCCACATCGCCAAATCCAAGCCGGTGATGCTCGCCGCGGGCCTCATGTGGGGCCTGTTGGCGTGGTGGTCGATCCAATCCGGCCAGGGCGTGGAACTGGTGCACGAAGCCTTCAAGGCGATGTTCCTCGAATACTCGGAAGTGTTCTTCTTCCTGGTCGTGGCGATGACCTATGTCACCGCGATCGGCGAGCGCGGCGTGTTCGACGCCCTGCGCGACCAGTTGCTCAAGCGGCACCTCAACTACCGGCAATTGTTCTGGATCACCGGCCTGCTCGCGTTCATGATTTCGCCGGTGCTCGACAACCTCACCACCGCGCTGGTGATGTCGGCGGTGATCCTCGCGGTGGGCGCAGGCAACCGGAAATTCGTGGTGCTCGCCTTCATCAACCTCGTGGTCGCTGCCAATGCCGGTGGCGCCTGGAGCGCGTTCGGCGACATCACCACGCTGATGGTGTGGCAGGCCAACAAGGTCGAGTTCACCGAATTCTTCGTGATCTTCCTGCCTTCGCTGGTCAATTGGCTGGTGCCCGCGGCGATCATGCATTTCGCGGTGCCCAAAGAGCGCCCACCGGCCTCACCGCAGCGCAGGCAGGTCAAGATTGGCGGACTGGGCATCTGCGTCTGCTTCGCGCTGACCATCGCCATCACCGTGTCGGGCCGCCAATGGCTGCAGATGCCGGCTGCCTGGGGCATGCTCACCGGCCTTGCCCTGCTCAACTTCGTCGCCGCACGGATCGAGCGCCGCGAAATGCGCTGGGCACTTGCCAATGGCGTCCAGGACCATTCCCGCTACTCGATCTTCAAGATCATCGCCAACGCCGAATGGGACACGCTGCTGTTCTTCTACGGCGTGTTTGCCTGCGTGGGTGCGCTGGCCACGCTCGGCCATCTCGAACTCGCCTCGCAGGCGCTCTATGGCGGCCTTGGCTACACCTGGGCCAACTCCATCATCGGTGTGCTCTCGGCAGTGTTCGACAACATCCCGATCATGTTCGCGGTGCTCAAGATGAACCCGCCGATGGATCACGGTCAGTGGCTGCTCATCACGCTCACCGCCGGCGTCGGCGGCAGCCTGCTGTCGATCGGATCGGCCGCCGGCGTGGCATTGATGGGCGCCTCGCGTGGGCTTTATACCTTCATGGCGCATCTGCGCTGGAGCCTGGTGATCGCACTCGGCTACATCGCCAGCATCCTCACGCACCTGTGGCTCAACGCCGCGCATTTCACCGGCTGACGGTCATGCGCAAGCCGCAGCAACACTTCGGCATGCAGGCCGTCGATTCCGACATTCAGGCGGACCATCGCACATGGCGATCGTGCTGGACCGCACTCGCATCGGGTTGCGGATCGATCGGCGATCGCACACCGGCATCGTCGGTGTGCGATGCGCTGCGCATGGCACCAAGATCGTCACCGCCATCGCGCGCGAGTTGACCGGCTTCGTCTGGGCCATCGTGCGTGCCGCACGCACCTGAAGCCACCCGCCCGCGCTTGCCCAACCAGGGAGGCATCCATTCCACAACCCTCCATCAAGGCTCGATACGCAACGCGGTACCGGCCGCGCTGGAGAACTCTCGACAGGCGTCATGGATGCGAGCCACAGCCGATCCTGGAATGAGACAGCTCCGCGACGAACACGCTCTGGCGCTACCCAACGCGCGAATATCAGCGTGATCAACCGTCGATCCCAATGGCCCGTGCCGCGTTGTCCATCAAGTCTTCAGCACACATCCCACGAACTGCAGCCAGACGGGCGAAAGACACCGCCTGGCTACTTGACGGGATCAAGCCATATCAGGCGCTACGTTGCATGAAGCTCCTCACGGAGCACCTTCCGCAAGACAGCGACGGTTACGGGGCGATCATCCTGTGTCTTGCCACGGGTGAGCTTCAGATCACCGCGCAACGCGGCATTGATCGCTGTTTGGTACCCGATGCCTTCGGCTTCGGCTTTGGCTCGGAAGTGCTCGATGATGTCATCGTCAAGCATGATCGTGATACGGGTCTTGCCCGGCGAGGCAATGACTGCACCTTTCTTGCCACCCGAGAAGTCGTACTGCTTACGCATGATATTGCCCTGCTTCGCCGCGACTGGCTTTGCGCGCCGAGATCAACCTGATGCGGTCGCCGCGCGGCGTGTGAGCACAACCAGGATGCGACCGAGTGCGTCCATGCCGAGCGTGACGAAGCGCCGCGCGTCTTGCGCATCGGGGCCTTCGATCGTGACGGCGCTCGGGTCGCGCAGTGCTTGCTCTGCGTGCGCGAAACTGACCTTGTGCTTGGCAAGGTTGACACGAGCCTTGGCTGGATCGAACTCGATCTGCACACCGCAATCATGCATATGCGATGCATAGAAGCAAGCGGTGGAGCGCTCAGCCGGCTAAACAGCCGGGTCGCGGTGGTTGATTGAAACGTACGACGTCCCCGGCGTCCGCTGCACACATGGTTGGATTGCAGCGCACGAAACAGGCGGTTTCCGGTCGCCCCAGCCGGTGCAAATGCTACCGTCGGCACCAAGCACGACATACGCGAACGACTCTTCGTCTCCGCGCCGCGGAATGCGCCAGTAGTGGAAATGGTTTCCTTCTTCCGCAAAGCGCCCAACGTAAGTCAGGTCACGCGCCTTCAGGGAGTCCGCATCGAGCAGCAGCTCACCGAATTCCCGGCGCAAGTACTTGGGTAGTTCGCGCTCCACATCCTCGGGAAGGCCGGTTGACCCTAACCATGAAGCTTCTTCACGCACGGAGTCTTCCGCAGCATGGCTCTCGTGGAGGCGGGCGATCTGAGCCTGATACTCAGGATCGTTCTTGACGTCACGAGCGAGTTTGCGGAAGAACGAGCGTAGAACCATACGGCCGCCAAGTATCAAGGCCGCGACGACGAGCAAGTTGATGGCCAGCCAGGACATGACTACTCCCAGGGACCGGTGCCGACCTGCACGAACACTTCGTACCCAGAGCGAGTGATGTAGCCAAGGACGACGCCCGACGTGCAGCGCAAACTGCAAGGCTCCTCGTCGTTCTCCGTGATGTAGAGCGAAACGTCCGGGGCTGACTCGGGATTGAAAACCTCTGCGTACACCTCAATCGGCGGCCCCTTCGGCAGCTTGACCTTCAGCGTCTTCGTGTAGGGGCCGGTGAGCGCGCGAGTGAGCTTGGCGCGAATCGTGGGAATCCTCTCATCCCGAAACGCGACGGTGATTTCCCGAAGGGACTGCTGCTTTCTACTTGCCACCGACTCTCCTTGGAATTCACTGGGTCAATACAGCAGCTTGAAGCACCGTGTTTGGAATTGCTGTCAATGCCACGTGGCTACAACCGGTCGGACCGGCTTGCAGAGAACCTGACTAACTATCCGGACGTCGAAGGATGTCGCGACTGATCCTCGCAGCATTGACGACACCGCTGCACGAACGAGGTCTGTGAGCGCGGTTTTTTACCCTGGTCCGCATCAGAAGCACCGATGCAACAAGACCGTCTACAGAATTGCAGTCTGACTTGTCACTGCATGGCACGGAAAAACGCAAGGAGCAGAAACAAAAGCCAGCATCAGCGAAAAGCCTTGCAGCTCAAGGCAAGGGTATCAACTGCCCGGACTTGACGGGAGTCTCCTACTGATCCAATGGACTCCCCCCATCTCCACACGGCTTCGATGAGCCAGTCAGGAGCATAGTCTCCGGACACGGGTTTACGAGAGGAGTCCGCCATGTACGCTAGCACCAAATCGGTATCGAGTGGATCGGCTGTCACGGTCGCCATCGAT
>NSJK01000018.1 GCA_002632325.1 Lysobacterales bacterium
CTCGTCGGCGCCCGCGGCCAGTGCGCGACGGGTTTCACGCTCGACGCGCGCAGGATCGCTGCCACCGTCCGGGAAGTTGACCACGGTGGCAACCTTCACCGCGCTCTCGCCGAGCGCGCGCCGCGCGGTGGTGATGTGTTCGGGATAGATGCACACCGCAGCCGGCAGGCCGCTGGCGAGTGCGCGCACGCACATTGCCTCGATGCGCGCGGGCGTGTCGTCCTCGCCGAGACTGGTGAGATCGAGCAGGGGCAGCAGGCGCGCGGCCAGAGCCTGGGTGGTATGGGCGGGATTGGTCATGGTTGTTTCCATCTTGGGCTGCACACAGCCTAGGACGAGCGGGCCGCGCCGCCCTTGATCTGCGGCAATCCCGCGGCACGATCCCTGCGCCGGGCGCTCAACGCTCGCTGAAGCGCAGCGTCGCGGTGGCGCCGCCCTGCGGCCGTGGCGCGAGCGAAACCGTCCAGCCATAGAGTTCGCACAGGCGGCGCACGATCGCCAGACCCAAGCCGCCGCCCTTGCCGAGCTTGGTGCCGCGCACGCCGCGCTCGAAGAGCTTTTCCGCATCCTCGACGGCAATGCCCGGGCCGGTATCCTCGACGCTCACGCGGCCATGACCGACGGTGATGATGACCTCGCCAGCAGGCGTGTACTTGAACGCATTGCCGATGAGGTTGCTCAGCGCGACCGCCACCACCGAGGACGGCGCCGGCACCGCCAGTGCCTGGTCGATGTCCACGCGCACGGTGATCGGCTTGTTGCCCAGATGCGGGCGCTGCGAATCCACAACTTGTTCGACCACGCGCGCGACATCGGTGGTTTCACCATCGGTCGGCGCCTGCCGTTCGCGGCGCGAGAGCAGCAGCAGCGCATCGATCAGTTCGCTGCACTGGCGCACCGCGCGTTCGATGCGCTTGAGGCGCTCACGCGGCTTGTCGGCGAGGTCACTCGAAGCCTGCAGCAATTCGGTGGTGCTGGCGATCACCGCCAGCGGTGTGCGCAGTTCGTGGCTGACGTCGGCGTTGAACTCGCGGTCGCGCTGCACCATCTCGGTGAGCCGCAGCGAATAATCATCGAGTGCTTCGGCGAGTTGACCGACTTCGTCGTTGGCAAAGTGCATGCGCATGCGCTCGGGTAGCCCACTGCTGCTCATCGCGCGCACGCGGCGCGCGAGATCGACCAACGGGCTCATCACCCGTGCCGACAGCCAGAAGCCGATCAACAGCGAGAGCAGCGCGAACACGCACACCGAGCTTGCGATCACCACCAGCAACTGGCGTTCGCCCAATTGCTGCGAGCTGACGTCGAACCACAGATAGGCCCAGAAATCGGCATCCTTGTAGACCGCGAGCTTGAACGGTCGCAGCACGCCGTTGCGGTCGGTGTCCTCGATGTCGTAGACGCCGGCATCGTATTTCTGCCACGCCAGCGGCACCGTTGCGGTGCGCCCGGCGCGCACGATCTGCGCCTGATACAGCGACATCGCCCACGGCGCCGCCGGATCGGGATTGGCGCGCTTGAACTCGACGAAATGGCGCAGCTCGCGCTCGAGCGTGGTATTGACCAGTTGGTCTTCCAGACGCGTGCGCATGTAGATCGTGGCCACCGCGAACAGCGCCGTGAGGCCCAGGCCAAACAGCGCGAACGAGATGATGATGCGGGAGCGCAGCCTACGTCGGTAGCGCATCCGGATCGACCATGCGGTAGCCGATGCCGTGGCGGGTCTGGATCAGCTGCTTGTCGAAGGGCCTGTCGATCAGCGCGCGCAGCCCGTGGATGTGGACCCGCAGCGAATCGCTGTCGGGCAGTTCCTCACCCCACACACGCGTTTCCAGTTCCTGCCGCGTCACCACCGAGGGCGAGGATTCCATCAACGTCTGCAGCAGCTTGAGACCGATCGGATTGAGCGTGATCGACTTGCCGCCGCGGCTGACGATCAGGGTATCCAGATTGAAACTCAGGTCGGCCAGTTGCAGCAGACGACTGCGATTGCCCTTGCCGCGTCGGCCGAGCACTTCCAGCCGCGCCAACAGTTCCTGGAGGGCGAAGGGCTTGACCATGTAGTCGTCGGCGCCCGAATCAAACCCGGTGAGTTTGGCATCGAGGTTGTCGCGCGCGGTCAGCATCAGCACCGGCGTCTGCTTTCTGGCTTCCTGGCGAAGCTTGCGGCAGACCTCGAGCCCGTCCATGCCAGGCAGGCCCAGATCGAGCACGATCACGTCGAAATCATTGACGATCGCGAGGTGCAGGCCGGTGATGCCGTCGCCGGCAAAGTCGACGACATGGCCCTTGTCGGCGAGAAAGTCGCCGATGTTCGCAGCGATGTCGCTGTTGTCTTCAATGACGAGAATTCGCATGCGGCTACTCTAGCAGGATGGCGGGGAAGTCCGGCGCGGATGGATTCACGGCGCAGTCATCGCCCGGCGGATGTCGAGGGCGCACGCGCCGGATCCGGCCGTTCCGCGGCGCGGACCGACGGGGCACGCCAGCAGGTTCTTCGAGGCGAGATTCGTCGAGGGTCGCCCAATAAAATGACCCAAGGAGGCGCCATTGGGGGAACGCGCCTGCCTTGGGTCAAAAAGCTACTGCCCCGATTACCGTAATCTGCCAGTCACAGAACCTGACTTAGGAGTGTCGAGCAGGACTACAGTGGCTCCGAGTATGGATTTTGCGGAATTAAGACCTCGTTAAATCACGCTGACCAAGACGTTAAGACGGCTCAACCGCCCGCTGCATTGACCTTGCCAACGGCCTCGAGTGCAGCGCTCCGACACATCATCGACCCGGTCTGACGCACGCAGCCTTCCTCGCCGTTGCTTTCGCCGGGCGGCGCAAACACGAACATCTGGGTATAGCGTTGCGTGCTGCCTGCCGTCAGGCTCGCCGGATCGAAGCGCCACTGACGCAAGGCCGCTTCGACCGCACGCTTGAAGGACTTGTCGGCACGTCCATCGAGTCGGATGTTGCGCACCGAGCCATCGGCCGCGATCACGAAGCTCGCTTCCACCGCAATGCGCGTGGCATAGGCATCGCCGGGAAACTCGGGCAGGACGGTGTGAATCGCGACCGGTTTGACTGCGCGCGCCGGTTCGGCCACGGCGACTTCAGCGGGCTTCGGCGCAGGCGCAGGCACCGCCTCGACGCGAAGCGCAGCGGTCGGATCCATCGCGGGTGTCGGCGTTGGCGCTGCGGCCACGGCCGCTGGTGTCACCGCGGCGACTTCCGCAGTTGGCTGCACGGGCGCGGCAAGCGCGCTTTCCGGTATCGTCGCTGCAGCGGCGGCGTCGACGCGCGGCGCGCGCCAGCGGGCCATAGGCATTTCGAGCAACGACGGCGCAAGTGCCAGCGACGGTGCCGGCATGCGGATCCAATCCACTGCCGGCCCATGGGCGACCAAGGGTGGAAGTGCATCGCGATCGATGCGCTGAGCGAAGGTCCACGCCAGCATCATGCCTGCCGCGATCAGCAACCAGCGGCCCGAACCACGCCCTTCCACAGCCAGGCGCGGCGCGCTCGCGCCGACGATGCGGCGAACCCGCTCGATGAGGTCACCTCCGCTCGCGGCCAGTGCAAACGAATTCGCCAGACGCAGTTCCTCGAGCGCTGCCAGAGTGCGCGCGTACTCGTACGGCTCGCCCTGCATCGTGCGCAACACCAGATGATCGCAGCATAGTTCGCGTTCGTTGCGCACTTCACGCGAAATCCAGTGCACGGCCGGGTGGTAGAACAGCACGGTTTCGAGCACGGTCTGCGCGAGGTTGATCCAGTGGTCAAAGCGGCGCAGATGTCCAAGCTCATGGGCGAGGATCAGCTCGACTTGCTGGTGTGGAAAACCGAGTGCGACCGCGGTGGGCAACAGGATCACCGGCCGCAACCAGCCGACCAGCATCGGCGTGTCGACATGCTCGCTGACCAGCGCTCGCACCCGCTGCACGATTCCGAAACGAGAACTCACTGACGCGAGAAGCGCGTCGATCTGCGCATGGGCCTTGGCACAGCGACGCACGATGTGATCAAGCCGACGCCATTCGAGCAGGGCGCGCATCGCCAGCACGCACACGCCCGCGATCCACACCGCGACCAGCCACGGTAGCATTGCGCCAATCGCATGGACGGCGCCGGCCGGAGCGACCACCGCAGCGCCCGCTGCAACCTCCGAGTCCAAGAGACCGGTGTGGCTGGATGCTGCGCCGTCTGCGGGCCAGAGCAAACCCAATGTGAGCACCGGCGCCAATGCAAGCGCGGCCAGCGCGAGCAGGCCAAGTGCATGACGTGCCTCGCTGGCCTGCCGCGGCAACAGCGCACGCAGCGCGGCCCACAGCGCGCCAACCAAGGCGCCCTGCCAGATGAAATGCAGCAGTGTCCAGCCGACCGCATCGATCCAGGGTGACACCATGTCCATCTTCAGCTCCTTTCCATGCGATCGAGCAGGGCGCGGATCTCGTCGAGTTCCTCGCGCGTCGCCTTGGCGCGACCACCGAGCGCCTGCAACACCAGTTGCGAAGGCGATCCATTGAAGACGCGCTCGACCATTTCGGCGACGAAGCGCTTTTGCGTGCGCTCGCGGCTGATCGCGGGGCGAAACACATGCGCGCGCTCGGAGTCGTCGCGCAGCAGCAAGCCCTTGCCGTGCATGATCTGCATCAGCTTGAGCGCGGTGGTGTAGCCGGCACCTTCGTCGCGATAGAGCGCCTCGTGAACATCACGCACGGTGCTTGGTCCGTGCGCCCAGATGTAGTTGAGGATGCCCAGTTCGGCATCGGTCGGGCGTGGCAAGTTTTCGGTACGGGTCATCGACGACTCCATGGCGAGCGACAGCTGGCATGGGACGCGCGGCTTCCCGCCACCTGTGATGTCCTGCGGCGGTGCCCCCATCGGGCCACCGCGACTGCACGCACCCCAAGGCGATGGTATCGGCGCCCGCAGGATTGTCAACGACGATCTTCGTACGATGCCTGCGACCGGCAGGGCGGTGACCGTGCTGGACAAATGCCCGTGTCCACGGCTAGATGGGCGATCCCAGCCTCCGAGGAAGCCCGCAATGAAGCCCGCCCTGTTGCCCTGCGCCACCACGATTTGCGCAGCCCTTCTCGCCGCCTGTGCCCCGGTGGCACACAAGGACAGCGCAAGGACCGCCGCGCCCAGCACGGCGCCGGCTGCCGTCGCAGTCGAGGATCCGTTCCTGTGGCTCGAAGACATTCAGGGCGCCAAACCGCTGCAGTGGGTCGATGCGCAGAATGCGCGCACCGCCGCGGCCTTTGCCGATACGCCGGAATTCGAAGCCGCGCGCAACTCGATCCTTGGCATCCTCGATTCCGAGGCGCGGATTCCCTACATCAACAAGATCGGCGCGCACTACTACAACTTCTGGAAGGACAAGGCGCATCCGCGCGGCATCTGGCGGCGCACGAGTCTGGCCGAATACGGCAAGGCGCAGCCGCGCTGGGAAACCGTGCTCGACCTCGACGCACTGGGCAAGGCCGAGGGCAAGAGCTGGGTGTGGAGTGGCGCGCAATGTTTGCGCCCGGCCAACCAGCGCTGCCTGTTGTCGCTCTCGCCGGGCGGCGGCGATGCGGTCGTGGTGCGCGAGTTCGATCTGCATGACAAGGCCTTCGTGAAGGGCGGCTTCGAACTGCCCGAGGCCAAGACCCAGGTCGCCTGGATCGATGCCGATCATCTGTTTGTCGCCACCGATTTCGGGCCCGGTTCGATGACCAAATCGAGCTATGCGCGCATCGTCAAGGACTGGCAGCGCGGCACGCCGCTGAGTGCGGCAACGACCGTCTACGAGGGCAAGGACGAGGATATGGTCGTGAGTGCGGAACGCGACCTGACCAAGGGTTTCGAACGCGATTTCGTTACCCGCACGATCGACTTCTACACCAGCGAGACCTTCCTGCGCGGCAAGGACGGCAAGCTCACGCGCATCGAGGTGCCGCTCGATGCCAGCATCGACACGCACCGGCAATGGCTGACGGTGCGCCTGCGCGATGCCTGGACGGTGGCCGGCAAGACCTGGCCTTCCGGTGCGTTACTGGCGACCCGCTTCGATGATTTCATGGCCGGCAAGCGCGACTTCGTGCTGCTGTTTGCACCCGATGACAGCAGCTCGCTCGCGAGCTTTTCGTGGACACGCCATCACCTGATCCTCAACCTGCTCAAGGATGTTGCCAGCCAACAGGAAGTGCTCACGCCGAGCGAACGCGGCGAGTGGAAACGCGCGCCGCTGGGCGGTGTGCCGTCGCTGAGCACGGCCAATGCCGGCGGCATCGATGCCGACACCGATGACAGCTACTTCCTCAACGTCGGTGGCTTTCTCGAACCCGACACCTTGAGCATGGGCACGCTCGGTCGCGGCCAGCCACGCGTGCTCAAACGTGGCCCGGCCTTCTTCGATGCCAGCGGTCTCGCGGTCCAGCAGTTTTTCGTGAAATCGAAAGACGGCACGCGCGTGCCCTACTTCCAGATCGGCGCCAAGGATCTCAAGCTCGATGGCACCCATCCGACTCTGCTCTATGGCTACGGCGGATTCGAGATTTCGCAACGGCCACGCTACAACGGCGTGGTCGGCAGCCAATGGCTCGCGCGCGGCGGCGTCTACGTGGTCGCCAACATCCGCGGCGGCGGCGAATACGGCCCGCGCTGGCATCAGGCCGCACTCAAGGCCAACCGCCTGCGCGCCTACGAGGATTTCGCGGCGATCGCCGAAGACCTCGTAAGCCGCGGCGTCACCACCGGTCCGCGCCTGGGCGCGATGGGCGGCAGCAATGGTGGCCTGTTGATGGGCAACATGCTCACGCTGTATCCCGAGCATTTCGGCGCAATCGTCTGCACCGTGCCCCTGCTCGACATGAAGCGCTACACCCATCTGTCCGCCGGCGCCTCGTGGATCGCCGAATACGGCGACCCCGACAAGCCCGAGGAATGGAACTGGATCAAGACCTTCTCGCCCTACCAGAACCTCGCACGTGGCAAGGATTATCCGCCGATCCTGTTCTACACCGCGACCAGCGATGATCGCGTCGGCCCGGTGCAGGCGCGCAAGATGGCAGCGCGCATGGAAGAGTTCGGCTACCCGCACGTGTGGTTCTACGAGAACCGTGAAGGCGGCCACGGCGGCGCTGCCGACAACCGTCAGCAGGCCTACATGAACGCACTCGCCTACGGCTTCCTGTGGCAGGAGTTGACTGCGCCGGTGCCGTAGTCGACAGACGGATCAGGCGGCGCAGCGCATGCTGCGCCGCACGAAAGTTTGCCGTATCCTGCGCGCCCGCCAACGCCGCAGGAAAACGCCATGGGCCTCGATCACGTACTGACTGGCAGCAATCCGCCCGACGAAATCAACGTCGTCATCGAGATTCCCAAGGACGCCGAGCCGGTCAAGTATGAAGTCGACAAGGCCAGCGGCGCGATCTTCGTCGATCGCGTTCTGTCCACGCCGATGCGCTATCCCTGCAACTACGGCTACGTGCCGCGCACGCTCGGCGGCGATGGCGATCCGCTCGATGCGCTGGTGATCCTGCCCTTGCCACTGGTGCCGGGCTCGGTGATCCGTTGCCGCCCGGTCGGCATGCTGCGCATGACCGATGAGGCCGGTGGTGACGAAAAACTCATCGTCGTGCCCAATGCCAAGACCTTCGCCGGCTATGCCGGCGTGACCGACATCAGTCAGGTTTCGGCACATTGGCTCGAGCGCATCGGCCACTTCTTCGAGCACTACAAGGATCTGGAGAAGGGCAAGTGGGTCAAGGTCGAGGGCTGGGCCAGTGCGACCGAGGCCAAGCAGGAAATCATCACCTCGACGCAGCGCTATCTGAGTGCCTGAACGACACGCGCAGCGCGATCAGTCGTCGGCGTTCTCGTCGGCCTCATCACCACTGTGCGAGATGTTCGGATCGATCCCCGCAGCCATCCCATCGGAGACCTTCCAAAGCGAAGCCTCGACACCACGGAACGGTTGGGTGAACAGCGGCGGTGCGCGGAAGCGGAAGCGCCGGTAGAAGGTCGCCACGTAGGCATCGGGATGTTCGCGCGCCCAGGCCTCGAACTCGTGCAAGGTTTCGAAGGTGGGCAAGGGCTTGGTCAGGCGGCCGGCGAATTCGTAGACGCCGTGATGGCGGCCGACGTGCGCAACCGTCTCGCCGCGTGCCTGCAAGGCCGCGATCTGCCGCGCCATCGGCGTGATGTCGAAGCGCGTGCCCGGACCCTGCACGATCGCGAGCTTGACCAGCAACGCGAACACCAGCACCGCGAGCGCGGGCGCAAGCGGCTGCGTGATGCGGCTGCGTGCGGACAGCAGACCGACACCGAGACCGGCTATCACGATGCCCCACCATGGCGACAGATCGCTGGCATAGGCACGGATCGCGGCGCCGAACGACCCCGCATGCACCGTGGCCAGCAGGATGCCGAGCACGACGAGTACGACACCGAGCAAGCCCGTGCGCAAACGCAGCGCCTGCGCCTCGAGTCCGATCGCGACGACGATGGCCACCGCCGGGATCAGCGGCAGCAGGTAATGCGGCTGTTTGCCGCTGACCAGCGAAAACACGATGAAGGTCGGCAGCAGCCAGGCCAGTGCGAATCGCAGCGGCACGGCGCTGAGCAAGGCGCGCATCCGGGTGAGATTTCCGCGCACGACCAGCGGCCACGGCAGCAACATCGCCGGGAACACGAGCAGGTACCACCACAGGGGCCGGCGATGCGCACTCGTGCCCTTGACGCCGTTGATGCGATCGAGCGTCTGGTTGAGGAAGATCGCGCGGCGGTATTCCTCGCCGCCGTGAATTGCCGCGGGAATCGCCCACGCCAGCGCGATCGCCGCGCCGAGCAGGATCGCGACAGCGAGCATGCCGAAGTAGCGCGCGCGGCGGCCTTGCAGGCGATCGGCGGCCCACCACGGTGCGAGCAGTGCGGCGGCGCCAATCAGCAGCAACATCACCGGCCCCTTGCTCAGAACACCCAGGCCGATCGCCACACCGGCGACGAGGATGCCGCGCCCGTAGCGGGCATCGACCAGATCGCACACGCCGAGCAGGGCCAGCAGCACCCACACCGTGAGCAGCACATCGAACATGATCATGTTCGAAAACAGCGCGAAATAGATCGCGCCCGCAAGCAACCACGCCGCATTGCGCGCGCTCTCGCGTGTCGCGCCCAAACGCAGTGTCAGCGCGTGCACGAGTACGAGGTTGGCCAGTGCATAGACCACGGTCAGCGCGCGCGCGGTCCACGCGTGCACGCCGGTGAGCGTCCAGCCCGCATTGATCAACCAGAACAGAAGCGGCGGCTTCTGCCAGTACAGATCGCCGTTGAGATGCGGCACGAGGTATTCGCCGCCCAAGCGCATTTCCCAAGCCACCGCGAGATAGCGCGTCTCGTCGATCGGCAGCGGCGCCAGCAGGAACACCACCGGCAAGGACAGCAGCGCGGTCAGCAGCAGCGGCAGCGCCAATTCATGCCGCAGGAGTTTGTCGAATGACACGGGAGGCTTGGAAGGCGGTCGTGAGGGTGGCGATTTTCGCACGCGCCCGCGTCGCTGTCCTTGTCGCTCGCGGGCATTTGGTTGCCTTTACGTGCAGCGTTCAGCCGCGCTTGAGCAGTTCGCGCAGATCGATGATCGCCGCGTTCGCCCGCGAGATGTAATTGGCCATCACCAGCGAGTGGTTGGCGAAGAAGCCGAACGGCCGACCATTGAGCACGATCGGACTGCCCAGCGACTTCTGCGACTCCTCGAGCTCGCGGATGATCTGCTCCAGACTCACGGTCGCGTTCTTGCTGGCGAGAATCGTGGCGAAGTCGATGCGGATTGCTTCGAGCTGTTCGCGCAATGCCCAGGTGTAGCCGCGCGCTTCGTAGAAGTTGTCGTCGATTTGCGTCCACGGCGTGCGCATGAGCTTGGCGGAAGGCGTGGGCGTGGCTTGCTGGGCGTTCGGGTCGCCCGCCAGAGTCGTGTCCAGGCGCACCTGCCCGGCCGCGGCGGAGAGTTTCTGCGACAGCGAGCCGAGGCGCGTCGAGACGATCTGCAGGTAGTCGGCAAGATTGTCGGCGCGCGCATAGAACTGCGCATTGCCGTCGTCGGCATCGCCGAGCCGGGCGAGATAGCCGCGCGTGTGGGCAATCGCCTTGGCGTACTGGCTCTCGGAACTGGGCAGCAGCCAGCGATCGTTGGGCGAGCTGAACAAAGGATCGGCTTCCTGCAGATCCTTGTCCTCGACCGACTGCGTCTGCGAACGCGAAAAGTCATTGCGCAGGGCGCGGGCGAGATCGCGCGATGCGGTGAGCACGCCGAATTCCCAGTTCGGCACATTGTCCATCAGCACGCCGGGCGGGAACTTGTCGTTGCTCAGATATCCGCCGCGCTTGTCGAGCAGGGTCTGCGCACTGGTGATGAGCGCCGCGGTGGTCGTGCTGCCGGTGACAACCCGCGTCGTCGACGTGGTGTCGGCAACGACCTCGCGCGCATTGGCAGTGACATCGAAATGCGGCGGCTCGTAGTCCCACCACCACATCAGCGCCAGCACACCGAGCACATAGACGAACACGAGGGCGGCGATGCCGCGCACGATCAGCGATTTGGGCAAGGGCATCGGAACCTACCTCGGTGGTGGACGCAACCGGCACCTGCGCCGGCAACCGAACACGATCTTACGCTGCTTTGCAGCGCCTTCCGCGCCGAACTGCGGTCAGCGCTCGCGTTGCCCTAACAGGGTGCTGACAAAGTCCACCCTGGACTTCTTCAGCTCGACGACTCAATCACTTGCGTGATCGATTCGCGTGCAGTGCATCCCTGCACTGCGCTATCAGGCTGCTGAAAAGGGTTTTTCAGCAGCCTCCTAATCGACCCAGCGCGCGATGTAGAGGTCGGTATCGTGGGCGTCAGACGCATTGGCGCGGTTGCTCGCGAACACCAGCCACTTGCCATCGGGCGAGAACATCGGGAACCCGTCGAATCCCGGCGCGGTGGTGATGCGCTCCTGTTTGCCATTCCAGTCGACGTAGCGGATGTCGAACTCGCGCGCATTGGCGCCGGCATTGCTCGAGTACAGCACGCCCTTGCCGTTCGGCGTCGGGTAGGGCGCGAAGCTCGCCGCGCCATCATGCGTCAATTGCTTGACGTGTCCGCCATCGGCATCCATCACGTGGAGCTCGAGCTTGTTCGGCCCGACCAGATCCAGACCCAGCAGGCGCTCGTAGTCGGCCACTTCCTGCTCGCCGGTCGGACGCGAGGCGCGCCAGATGATCTTCGAACAATCCTGATTGAAGAAGGCGCCACCGTCATAGCCAAGCGTGTCGGTGAGCTGGCGAACGTTGCCGCCATCGTGGTCGGCGACGTACAGGTCCAGGTCGCCGTTGCGCTTGCTGGTGAACAGGATGCGCCCATCCTTGAAACACTCGGTCGCCTCGGCGTCATAGCCCGGCCCGCTGAGCAGTGGTCGGGTACTGCCATCGGCCGCGCGCCGCACGATGTCGAAGGACGGGTAAGTTGCCCACACGTAGCCGAGCGAATGGTCGGGCTTGGGTGGGCACTGCGCACTGGCCGCTTCGGTGGTCGCGTAGATCAGCGAGTCGCCCTTGGGGTAGTCGAAGTAACCGCAGGTGGTGCGCCCCTTGCCGCTGGAGACGAGCTCGACCTTGCCGGTATCCAGATCGAGCACGTACTGCGCATCGCAACCGCCGCCGCGCGGGGTGCGCTGGAAGCTGAGCTTGCGCCCATCAGGCGACCAGTAGGCTTCGGCGTTTTCGCCGCCGAAAGTGAGCCGACGCAGGTCGGCCAGATGCCTTTCGTCCGCACGCGCCAGCTCGGGCACCGCCTTGCCCGCCCGTGGCGCCCAGCCACGCGGATGTGCGGGCACCGGATCGGCACCTACCGAGAAATCCGCGTGCGCAGTCACTGGCGCACTGGCGCCGCTTGCGCCCTCGCCATGCGCCGCGGAGGGCGCGGCATCGCCGCCGCGCTGGGCCAGGGTCACGCGCAGCTTCACCTGCTTGCCATCACGCAACAGCACCACGTCGATCGTCTCGCCGGGTCGGTGCTCGCGCAGCACGTAGGTCATGTCGTAGAGATTGTTGATGGTGACGCCAGCCATGCCGACGATCACGTCGCCCTTGCGCACACCGCCCTTTTCGGCCGGACTGTTCGCGCGCACGTCGCTGAGCTTGACGCCACCGCTGGCGGCTTCCATCGCCGAGTAGTCGGGCACCGAACCGAAATAGGCGCCATAGCCGCGACTGTCGCCGGCATCGGGAGCCGAAGCGCTCGTGCGCACGTAATCGGGTCGTGGTGCGGCGCTGGTCTCGTCGGCGAGCGCGGCGGTGATGCGCGCCACCTCGCCACCACCGTCCATGTTGAGCAGTGCGACATCGTCGTCGGGCGAGTGGTACTGGTCGTGCACGCCGGTGAACAGATGCAACACCGGCACTCCGACGGCATAGAAACTGGCATGATCACTCGGGCCGTAGCCATCGCCGCCGGCCACGACATGAACGTCTGCGGCGGCCTTGTTCGCTCGCGCGATCAGCGCCGGCCAGGCCTTGGAACTGTCGGCGCCGAGCATCTGCAGCTTGTGCTCGCGCATGCGCCCGACCATGTCGAGATTGATCATCGCGACGACATCGCCGACCTTGCCTTGCGGCGGATGCTCTACGAACCAGGCGCTGCCGCCCAGCCCGAGTTCCTCGGCCGAGAATCCGACGAAGGCGAGCGTGCGGCGCTCGCCCTTGGCAGCCTTGTCGGCAGCGAGCAGGCGCGCTGCGCAGAGCATGCCGGCCACACCCGAGGCGTTGTCGTCGGCGCCATTGTGGATCGCACGCACGTCGGGCTTGAAACTGCCCTGCCCGCCCCAGCCCAGATGGTCGTAGTGCGCGCCGACGACGACGTACTGCGTGGCCAGCGCGCCGCTGCCGGGCAACAGGCCGATCACGTTCTGCGTTTGCGCCACCACCGGCTTGAGGTCGATGCGTCCGGCCACGCGTATCGCGGGCACGGCGAACGAGGCCGGCTTGTAGTTGCCGTCGATGCGCGCCTGCGCCTGTGCCAGGGTGGTGCCAGTCGATGCAAGCCAGCGATCGGCCACCGCGCGCGTGACCTGCAGCACCGGGATGCCTGCATCCGAAAGCGGCCCCATCGATTTCAAGGGCGGCAGCCGATCGGGTTCATCGGCCGATTGCGGTGGCGCGACGAGGATCAGTGCCAGCGCGCCGGCTTCGCGCGCGGTGATCGCCTTGCTGCGCAGCTCCGAGTGTCGGGTCGGTTTCTTGCCGTCGAACGGCGATTTGGCGTCGTTCTCACCCGGCTCGAAGCGCAGTGCCAGCACGACCTTGCCCTTGACCTCAAGGCTGGCGTAGTCGTCATAACCAAGGTCCTTCGCGCGGATTCCATAGCCGGCAAACACGAGCTCGCCGGCATAGTGACCCGAACGCGAGAAGCCCAGAGGGATCCAGTCCTTGCCGTACTGCGCACCATCCAGCTCGTTGCCCGGCCCGGTCTCGATGCCGGTATTGGCCGAGAAATGCTGCATGCGCCCGCCTTGCGGCGCGGCCAGCCCCATGCCGTCCATCCACTGCGCGATGTTCCGCGCGGCCAAGTCATTGCCCTTGCTGCCGGTGCCGCGGCCTTCCATCGCATCGGCGGCAAGCGTTTGCGTGACTTCGCGGAAACAGGCGATCGGATCGGTCGACAGGGCAGCGGCTTGCGCCACGCCGACGGTGAGGAAGGCGATCGCCACCAGCGATCCGCGAATCGGGATGTGCATGAGCTGCGACTCCAGCAGGACAATCGGAGCAGCCTAACAGGCTCGCATGTCGTGATGGCTGAACCCGCCGCCGAGCGCTGGTGCGGCCTCAACGCCGCGCGAACATCGCGGCACGCTCGATCGTCGGCTGCAGACGCGGCAGCAGCGGCGCAATCACCGCTTCGCGGCGGCGCCACTTGTCGGGATCAGGCGTCGAAACCGTGTGATTGGCGAGTGGCAGCTTCGCGCCGAGCGCACGGTCCCAGCCCAACCCCGCGAATGAACACAGGCGCCGGATCTCGGCTTCGGGATCGGCAAGCAGCGCGTCGTAACGGGCAACGGTGACGCGCGCGGGCGCGAAGGACTCGAGATCATCGAGCAGGATCTTCGTGGTGGTCTGCCACTGCGCTGCGACGATGTCGCCGAGCGCCGCGCCGTTGAGCTCGCGCCAACCCGGCGTGAGCAGCAGCGACCACGGCAGACCGCGCCAACCGGGCAATTCCTTGTACGTGCGAAAACCACCCGATTCCCAGGCTTCGAGCATACTGGCCAGCACCTGCCGCGGATCGCGATGCAGGTAGATGAACAGCGCATCGGGGAAAATGCGATTCAGGAACGGCAGCCGCAAGGCATTCTTGGGCGTCTTTTCGAGCAAACGGAATTCCGCGCCCGGCGGCCGGCGATCGCGGTCGAAGGCAGCCATGCGGAAGCGTGCGCGCAACTGCTCGGCGACCAATGGCGTGGCGTCGTCAGCGGTCAGTCGATTCGAGTCGTAGCCACGTTGCACGGTATCGAGTGCGGCAATGCCTTCGATCAGGCCATGACTTTCGCCGCCCACGGTGAACAGATCCGGACTGTTGGCGAGCGTCTCGAACAACAGGGTCGACCCCGAGCGCGGCGGCGAGACGATGAACACCGGCCGTTCGATGATCGCACTGGTGGGTCGCGCCTTCGGCGTGCGCGCACCTTCCTCGCCCAGTTCCACGCGCGGCCCGGGCGTGCTCGCGGCGCGACGCAGAATGCCGTTCATCGCCGCGACCAGATCGGCGCCGTTGCGCAAGCTCAGACCTTGCGCAACCTGCGCGAGGCGACCGAGGAAACCGGCGAGATGCGCGGCATATTCGGGCATCCCCGCCGGATCGCTGCCGTGATGGAACCACAAGGTCTGCCAGTTGCGCACGAACACGCCGGCGAGGTCGGCAACGGCTGCCATGCGTGGCTGCGGCTCGGCTTCACTGAGGATGAACTGGACGAGGTCGCGCAGTTCCCAATAGCTCATCGGCGTCTGGCTGTTGACGTTCTCGAACAGCAACGCTGGCTGCGCGCCGCCAGGCGTCACCCTGCGCGGTGCCCAGCCCGCACGCGGCGCCGCGTGTGGCCGCCCCGCATTGACCAGATCCCAGAACGCAGCACCGCCAACGGTGTCGGCGACCAGATGGATGCGCTCCTCGTCGTTGTCGTTGGCAACGTGATGCAGGCGCCAGGTGTCGAAGATCCAGCATTCGCCGGCCGCCATGTTGATGGTCGTGTCGCCGGCGGTGAAGCGCACGCTCGGCTGGGTGAGAATCGGCACGTGCACGCGCACGCGCTCATGCCAGTAGTAATCGGAGTCGACGTGCAGGTCGACTTCGGCGCGTCCGGACAGGCGCATCAGGCGGCAACGGCCGAGCACCGCGCTGAAGCTGGCAAGCACCTGAAGGAAGTAGGGACTGCGCTCTAGCGCCGGCGTCGGCCGCATCGGTCCCTGCAGGGCGTCGCCCCGGCTCGGATCGCCATTGACCGTGATCAGCGGCAGGGCGGTGTTGCCGGGAATGCCGTTGGGGTGGGGTTGCCACAGGGTTTGATCGAAAGCCGCGACTTCGGTAGCGAGCGCCTGAGCGTCGAACTGCAGCGGCAACTGGATGAACGGAACAGGTAGTTTCATGGCGCAGAAGAGGTCGGGCCGGGTCCAAGTGACTGCAACCATAGCCGATCACGTCCGTTGTGGCTGCGACGCTGCGGCGCATTGCCACGTCTGTCGGCAAGGTGCACGATGTTCGCCAGCAGAGGAATCCAATTCATGAATCGAGTCCTGCTCTCCAGCCTGATCGCAGCCACGGCCCTGCTTGCAGCCTGCGCGAGTGCGCCGCGGCCGATCCCGAGTGACACCAAGGTGACGGTGGACTGGACTGATGTGGCCAAGTTCGCCGATACCCGCAGCAACATGTGCCATGGCCCGGTGAAGCCTGCCGAATGGCTTGCGCGACTGGCCCGCTTCACGCAGTCGCGCGCAGTGGGTCGCCTGCAGGAAGGGCAAACACTCAAGGTCACGATCACCGACATCCAGCGTGCGGGTCAGTGCGAGCCATGGCGCGGCCCACGCTTGGATGACGTGCGCATCCTCAAGGACATCTATCCGCCCAGCCTCAGCCTGCACTATCGGCTCACCGACGCCAACGGCGCGCTGGTGTCCGAGGGCGACTACAAGAAAACCGATCTGGGTTACCTGCAAGGCGGCAATCTGCTGGATAGCCACGACCCGTTGCGGTTCGAGAAACGCATGATCGACGACTGGCTGCGCAAGACCCTGTCCGCACGTTGAATCACACGAACCCGCGGACGCGGGTTCAGGCACTCACCAGCGGCGGGATCACCAGCGTGGTACACAGCTCGCAGCGCGCCTTGGGCAAGTCACGCAGCGGCAGCCTGTCGGCACGTGGCTGCTGGATCGGCAATTGCGCGGCTTCGTAGAGGATCACCTCATGATCGTCCGCATACCAGCGCCGGAGCCGATCGGCCAGCGCCTGCAAGCCGACTGGATCAGCGTGGAGGCGCTTGCATTCCAGATCGCCTGACAGCGCGACCTGCCACAACAGGACCAGGCTTTCCGGGTCGAGCGCGCGGTCATGGGCAAGCAATTGCGTGGCTTCCATGGACTGCACGCCGCGCTGGCCGGGATCGATGCCAAGATCGGCATACAGGCACGCCTCGGCCGAAATTCCCGGCTCCATGCGCGCGGCGTAGCCTTCGGCGCGCGCCTTGCGGATCACTCGATGCGGCACATCGGCGAATACGCCGGGATGGCCATAAAACACTGCACAGACGCGCTGTCCGGAACGCACCGCGGCCATGATCGCGTTGTCGATTTCGCGATAGGTCTCACGCCGATCCTTGCCCTCGGCATAGTGGACGCCCAGATCGATCGCATCGGGCCGCAGGCTGCGGATCATCGCCAGCGCAACTGGATCGACCACGCAGAACACGGTCTGCGCGGCGCGGATTTCCGACAGGCAGCGCTCGCTGGCGTGGCGTCCGAATTCGATGCCGCTGCCGACCACGACCAGACCGCCCTTGCCCGAACTTGCCGTTTCCTCGCTGCCGGCATCGCGGTCACGCCCTTCGTGCTTGGCGCGGTACAGCGCCTGATCGGCGGCATGGATCAATTGTGTGTAGGTCGGCGTCTGCGCGTTCGCCTCGCAGATGCCGGCGCTGATCGTGAAGCGGAACCTCTGGCCGAACACCTCCAGTGGCGTGATGCGTTCGCGCAAACGTTGCAACAGCGCCTCGGCCTGTGCGACATCACCTTGCAGCAGGATCGTGAATTCATCGCCGCCGCTGCGCCCGGTGATGTGACGCAGATCGGCCACGTCGCTGAGCCAGCCACCCAAGGCCTGCAAGGCTTCGTCACCCGCGGCATGTCCGTAGCGGTCGTTGACTTCCTTGAACAGGTCGATGTCGATGACGATCGCGCAGAACGGCTGCCCGTTTGCGTGGGCCCGCGCAAACGCCGCCTCGCCCTGCTTGCGCACCTGCTGGTAATTGAGCAGGCCGGTCAGCCCGTCGTGCTGCGATTGCCAGCGATAGCGGTGGCGTTCGCGCGACACCCGGCGCACCAGGATTCCGAGCAGGATCGCCGCGAGCATCAGCCCGACCAGCCCGAACAGCAGCATCCACTGCCGTCGCCCGTTGGCAGTGACCTGCAGCGCAGCCGTCTCTTTCTCGGCCTCGAGCAGGGCGATCTGCTGTTGTTTCATCCGCGTGTCGAACTGCACCTGCATGAAGGCAACGCGACGCGTGCGGTCATTGCGATCAGCATGCTCGAGCGCAACCAGCGCCTGCCGCGTATGCGCCAAGGCAACCTCGAATTCACCGCGCCGTTCGGCGAGGCGGGCGAGCAGGCGTTCGATTTCGCCGACGGCGGCGTAGGCACTGCTTTGCTGTCGGAATACCCGCAAGGACTCGGTCAGCATCGTCTGCGCGCGCTCGGGATCGCGATTGAGCTCGATCAGGTTGGCGGCCATCGCCAAATGCACGTCGGCGACGCCGACGGCATATCCCGCGGCCTGGAAATCGGTGAGCGCCTGTCCGAGCCAGGTCAGCGCCGCATCGCGCCGCCCCTGCTGGGCCTCCATCTTGCCCACGCCGTATTTGCCGGTAGCGGCGAACACGGCATCGCCGCTCTTCGTGCAGGCCTCGATCTGGCGATGGCGCCAGTCTTCGGAGGCCACGAACTCGCCGGCCTTTTCCTCGGCGAGCGCGAGGTCGGCATAGGCCCGGCACAGCAGTTCGGGATCATTGCTTTCCTGGGACTTGAGCAGGGCCTGTGCCGCCAGTTCACGTGCCTTGTCGAATTCGCCGACGAAGATGTAGACATAACCGGCAGCGCCGAGGAGATTGGCAGCTTCGACGGGCGACTGTGGCGGCGTTGCGAGCGCCGCACTGAGCCAGTTGAAGGCTCGCGACCAGTCCTCGACATTGGTGGCCACGCTGATCGCGGTTGCATAGACGCGGCTGCGCAGCGGTTCGGCCAGATCCTGCTGCAGGAGATCGGTGAAACCCCGCAAGGCCGCATCCTGTTCACCGGCAAGGGCGAGACTGCGCCAGCGGATGTAGTCGATGCGCTGGCGCTGCGCCTTGCTCAGCTTGCTCAATTGCGGTTCAAGCGCATTGATGCGCGCCTGCACGGCGCGCCATGGCGCGGTCAGCGAGAGTCGCTCGATCTGGGTGACTTCCGGCTCAAGCGCATCGTCGGCGCGCGCGGGAGCGATGATTGCAAGCAATCCGAGCAAGACGATGGACAGCAAGCGCGACATCGACGCGGCCGACGGGCAAGAACGCTACTCGTCGTAGGCCTTGATGATGTGGTTGGTCGCGAACTGGCCATCGGCAAGGCCTGTGAGGCGCTTGATCGCTTCATAGTCCTTGCCAAGCATCGCCTTGCGCTCTTCATCGGACAGGCCATGACGACGCATCGCCTGATCGGGATCCTTCTCGTACTCGGCGGCCAGCGCTGCATCCCGACCCAGTCGCCGCATGAACTCGAGCAGTCTTGGCACGATTCCCTCCCCAAGTGGCCTTGGCGCAGGCGCATGTGTCGCCATGTGCTGCGCATGTTTTCGGCAGGGCCCGATCCTGCAAGGCAATCACGCCTGCCTCCCCAACCGTGCAGAAGTTACCACGAGACCCCACACTTTCGGCACACGTTGGCGATTCTCGCTCGCATCCGCTCGTGCGGCGCGGCACAATCATGCTTCGTCTCGCTCGAGTTGCCGTACATGGACACCCTGCATCCCGATCTGAACCTGCTGTACGCGCAACATCTCGACGCGTTGTGTGCGCGCGCCGATGCGGCGCTGCAGCGCGAAGGCTTTGACCATCTGCTGATCGCCGCCGGGCAGCCGCATTATCAGTTCCTGGACGATCGCGACTACCCGTTCTGCGTCAACCCGCATTTCAAGCACTGGCTGCCGGTCACGCAGGCGCCGGGTTCGTGGCTGCTGTACACGCCGGGCCGGAAGCCGTGCCTGGTGTACCTGCAACCGCACGACTACTGGCACGTCGTGCCGGCGGCGCCCGCGGGCTACTGGGTCGAGCATTTCGACATCCAGATCATCCGCGAACCCGCGCAGGCACGCGCCCACCTGCCGCGCGACCTGAGCCGCTGCGCGATCCTCGGTGAAGCCAATGCGGCCATCGACGACGCGGCGCCCAACAATCCATCCGGCGTGCTCGATTACCTGCACTGGCAGCGCTCGTACAAGACCGACTACGAACTGGCATTGATGCGCGTGGCGAGCAGGCTCGGCGCGCGCGCGCATCGCGCCGCCGAAGCCGCCTTTCATGCCGGCGCCAGCGAGTTCGAGATCCACATGGCCTACCTCGCGGCCGCGCGTCAGACCGACAACCAGTTGCCCTACGGCAACATCATCGCACTCAACGAACACGGTGCGGTTCTGCATTACACCGATCTTGCGCACGCACCGCCCGCTCAGCGCCACTCGTTCCTGATCGATGCGGGCGCAAGTTTCCACGGCTATGCCAGCGACATCACGCGCACGCACGCGGCGGCCGGCGCCGCCGAGTTCAAGGACCTGATCGACGCGGTCGATGCCGCGCAAACGGGATTCTGTGCAAAGGTGCGCAGCGGCCAGAGCTATCCCGAATTGCACCTGCACGCCCATCACGTGCTTGCCGGCATCCTCAAGGATCACGGCTTCATCCGCATGAGCGCGGAGAGCGCAGTCGAGTCGGGGCTTTCCTCGACCTTCTTCCCGCATGGACTTGGTCACCCGATCGGATTGCAGGTGCATGACGTGGCCGGCTTCCAGGCCAGCGACAGCGGCGGCACGATCCCGCGACCACCCGGCCATCCCTATCTGCGCATGACGCGCGTGCTCGAGCCGGGCATGGTGGTGACGATCGAGCCGGGCCTGTATTTCATCGACCTGCTGCTCGCCCGGCTCAAGGACAAGCCGCTCGCGAGGGAAGTGCGCTGGGAGCACGTCGATGCCTTCCGCCGTTTCGGCGGCATCCGCATCGAGGACGACGTGGTCTGCACCAGGGACACACCGGAGAACCTCACCCGCGACGCCTTCGCGCGGCCCTGAGCCAGCGCTGCCCTGGAGTCGTGCCGCCTCGCCAGCGCAGGAATCCGCGCGCAATGAACCAGTCTGAATCCACCCGGTCCGCCACGCGATTGCAACGTTGGCAGCCCCTGCTGCGTTGGGCGCTGCCACTGGGCTTGCTCGTGCTCGTCGCCATGCTGGTCTGGCACGGCGTTGACAGCTTCGACTTGCCGCAATTGCAACGCACCCTGCTCGCGGTACCGACCCTGCCCGCGATCGGGGTCGCCCTGCTGGCGCTCGCCTCGGTGGCCTTCACCGGATTGATCGATCTGCTGATCGCGCGCTGGCTGGCCTTGCCGATCGGCATGCGCGAGATGTTGCGGCTGTCTTTCGTGGCCAATGCGCTCGCCAACGCGCTCAATCTCTACGGCACCCTCGGCTCGGGTGTGCGCCTGCTCGGTCTGGGCGCGCGCGGCATCGAGCTTGGCCGCAGCGCCGCCCTGATCGGCCTGCAGGTGCTGTCGCTGCCACTGGGCCTGTCGGTGCTGGTGATCCTCACGCTCGCAACCGGCTCACGTCCGATCACGCCGGGCACAACCACGCATTGGTTGGCGATGGCGCTGCTGATCGCTGCCGCATGCTATCTGCCCGCATTCCACTTCATCACCGCGCAGCGCCGCTTCATGCGCTGGCTGCCTGCAGGCTGCGGTCTGCCGCCGCTGCGTCTCAAGCTCGCGCTGACCGTGCTGTCCTTCATCGACTGGCTGCTCAGTGCCGCGGTGCTGTATGGCTGCCTCTACCTGTCCGGCGTGCACGTCAAGGTCGGGCCGCTGCTGGGCAGTTTCGCGGCAGCGCAGACCCTGGGCCTGCTCAGTCTCATTCCGGGCGGCTTCGGCGTGTTCGACGGACTCATGCTGCTGGCCTTGACCAGCGCAGGTCACGACAGCGCCGCCGTGCTCTCGGGCCTGTTCCTGTTTCGTATCGCCTATTACCTGTTGCCGCTGCTCAGCGGCCTGTATGTCGGCTCGGGTCTCCTGGTCGGTCGCCTGCCTGCGATCTCGCGCGTGAGTGAGCGCTTGCGCACGCATCCGCTGTTCGCACTGCTCGGCCTGCCCGGCACCCTGCTCGCAGGTCTGGGCATGCGCGCTCTTGCGATCCTCACCTTCAGCGCCGGACTCGTGCTGCTCGCCTCGGCGGCGATTCCGGCGGTGCACGAACACATCGAAGTCGTGCGCCAGTTCCTGCCACTGGCCGCGGTGGAAGGCTCATACTGGTTTTCGATCCTCACCGGCGTGCTGCTGCTCGGTCTGGGTCGTGGCATCGACGGTCGGCTGCGGCTGGCCTATGACCTGACCCAGCCCCTGCTCGTGCTCGGCGCGATCCTCGCGGTAACCAAGGGACTGCATTTCGGCGAGGCGCTGTTCCTGCTTGCGATCGCCGTGTTGCTGCGCGTGCGCAAGCGCGAATTCACCCAGCGTGCGATGAGCCTGACTTCGGTGACCACGCTGGCCTGGTTGAGCGGACTGGTGGTGGTGGTGATCGCGTTCTTCGCCATCGGCATCGGCGCCGTACTCGGCGATGACAGTTTCGACCTGTGGTATTTCGGGCATGGCGAACATTCCTCGCGCATCGCGCGCGGCTTGTTCGCCGCGGCGATCGGCGTGTTTGCCTACCTGATCTGGCAGGCGTTCGCAGTACGCAGGCCGGCCCTGAAACTGCCTGACCAGGCCGAGCTCGAACAGGCGCGTGCGGTGTACAAGCAGCATGGCGGCGGCGAATTCGCGCACCTGAGCTTCAGCGCCGACAAGCACCTGTTCTGGTCGGGTGACCACGGCGCGGTGGTCGCCTATGGCACCGTGCGCGATCGGCTCGTCGCGCTGGGCTCGCCGAGCGGTTCACCCGCAGCGATCAGGCGGGCGATCCTCGATTTCCGCCAATTCGCCGATGCGCAGGATCGCGCGCCGCTGTTCTACGAAGTCCTCGAACCCGAGCTGTCGCTCTACCACGACCTCGGCTTCGACCTGTTCAAGCTCGGCGAACTGGCGACGATCCGTCTCGCCGAATTCAGCCTCGCCGGCAAACGCTGGGAAGACCTGCGTCAGGCGGTCAACCGATCAATCAAGGAACAGCTCGAATTCGAACTCGTCGAGCCCCCGTTCGATACCGTGCTGATGAGCCAGATCGAGCGCGTCTCCGATGCCTGGCTGGCCGACAAGGGCGCGCACGAGAAAGGCTTTTCGCTGGGCCGCTTCGACATCGATTACCTGAGCTGGAGTCCGCTCGCGCTGGTGCGCCGCGCCGGCGAGATCATCGCATTCGCCAATGTGCTGCCACCCTACGGCCCCAACGGCACCGCCAGCATCGACCTCATGCGCCATCTCGACGATGCACCGCGCGGCACCATGGATTTCCTGTTCGCGCGCGTGATGCAGTGGGCCAAGGATGCTGGCCACGCGCAGTTCAGTCTCGGCATGGCGCCGCTGTCATCGGTCGGTGACAATCCTTACGCGCGCATCAATGAACGCCTCGCCGCACTGGCCTTCCAGTACGGCGGTCGCTTCTACAACTATCAGGGCCTGCGCCACTACAAGCAGAAGTTCCAGCCGCAGTGGACGGGCGCCTACCTCGCCTATCCGCGCGGTCTGTGGGTGCCCGGCCTGCTCATCGACATCACCGCGCTGGTTGCCGGCGGCTATCGACGCCTGCTGCTCGGCGGACGCTGAGCGCCCGCAGCGCAGGTCGGCAATCAGTGCTTGTCGATGAAGGCGCCGGTGATCAGATCGGCCAGCGTGTAGGGTGCATTGCGGTCGAGCATGCGCGAATAGTCGGCATATTCCTGACCACGCCCGAACTGCACATGCGCAGCCAGCATGCGCACGCTGCGCAAGCACAGTTCCTGCCGCTGCGGCTCGAGTCCGGAAATCGACAGCATCGCCACACCCTTGCGGCCCAGTTGCAGGGAATGGCAGTCGAGCATGGACTCGACGCGACCCCACTTCGACACTTGCTCGACCCAGGTCGCGCGTGCGGTCCGGGGATCGTAGGACGGCACTTCGGCGTAGCCCGAGATGCGGTCGGCATCGGCACTCATTGTCTCGGCCTGACGATTGAGTTCCGTCTGGGTGGCGGCGAGCAAGGTTTCGGTGGCGACGCCGGAAAGGCCGCCACCGGGGACATAGCCATCGCCGAAATAGTCGACTTCGACATGCCATGCACGCCGATTGGTGAGGTCGATGCGCTCATGCACGAACCAGCCGACCGTGCTGGCCGCCGGCTCGTCCACCGTGCCGCCAAAGGCCTGCATCAGCGCTTCACGGTCGATGAAATGGAAATGTGCGGGTGGGTTGATCGCGATCGGCGTGTCCGCGATCACCACCGTGTCATTGCGCCGCGGCAAACTGGCCAGTGCACGGGCGCGCCGCACATTGCGACTGACCAGATCCTCGTCGGCCGGCGCGGTGATGGCCTGATCGAAGGCATTTTCATCCTGCTCGCCGAGATGGATCTTCGGCATGTACATCAGCGCGAAAACGATGAAAAGGAGACTCGTTCCCAGCGAAATCAGCAACGGCCGGCGCGGGCCATCGTCTTCGTTCCAATACTTGATCAATACATAGATCTCGACCGGCCAGAGCAGCAGCATCAGGATCGCGAGCAGCGGACTCGCGCGCCAGGTGCGCACCAGCGCGACGATGTAGTACCCGACGCAAACAAGCCACAGCAGCAGGATGATCAGGAACATGCGCGCTCAGCCTCCCAGTGGCGTGATGTGTTGCACCTGCTCGCGGCGCAGCACATAAGTTGCCCTGCCCCCCGAGCGGCGCACGCTCAGGGTGACTTCCTTGGTATTGGCGGCGAGGATCTTGCCGCGATGTTCGCGCTCATTGGTGGTCTTGATGATCACCTGCCGCCCGACATGGGTGGCCAGATCATCGAAGGTGAGGCCGTCACCGTCTGGATGGGTGACGAGCCAATCGTCGTTTTCCTGCGCCTGTGGCGGCGCCACTGCGGCGATCACCGGGGTGAATTCGTCAGGCGTTGCCGGTGTCGCCGGCGTCGCCGTGTCCGCGGCCGCTGGCACCGGTGCGGAATCGGCGAGCATGAGCTCCTCGATGCGCGCTTCGTCCTCCTCGGGCGTCGGTGGTGCGGCGATGGCGGCGCCCGCCAACAGCGCGGCGCACGCCAGGCCGAGCATCCGGATGCGATTCATGTTTCCCCCTTTCGTGCCGGCTGCCGCATGGCAATGCGTCAATCTGGCACACAACCTGTCCGTGACATCGTAGACCAAGGCGCCGCGTCCGTGTGCGCAAGGGTTCACGTCAGGGCTCCGTCGATGCCGGCAAGCTTCGCGAGATCAACGCCCCGAGCGCGGCGTAGTCGCCGTCATAGTGATGGCCACCGGGCAGCGAGGCCTCGCGCACGTTTGCCGGCAAAGGCTTGCTGCAGAGGCTGTCATCCTCGTCCGCACCGTGCACGCACAACAGGGCCGTGGCATTGCGCGCGAGCTCGGGTCCGAGTGGCAGTGCGCCCTCATGTTGGGTCGAACCGAACCAGTCACCGACATGGATCTCGAACACCGCCTCATCGTCAGGCGAGATCATCACGCCCAGCTCGATGCGCGCGCGCAGCGCCGGCGGCAAGCGATTGAGGATCACAGGTACCAGACTCGCGCCGAAGGAATAGCCGACCAGCACGAAGCGGGTGTTCGCGGCGTCCTTGCCGTAGTGCGCGATCACGCGCGCAATCGCGTCGGCGGCGGCCTGTGGCGTCTGCGTATGCCAGAAGAACTTGAGCGTGGAGAAGCCGACCACGCGCACGCCCTGCGCCGCGAGCGCTTCGGCAACGCCGCGGTCGAGCCCGGCCCAGCCTCCATCGCCGGTGACAAGAATTGCCACGCGTCCATTGGCAGTGGTCGTCGGGGCGACTTCGGTCAGCGGCAGATCGGCAACGTCGTCGGGCAATGCGGGTGCTGACGCGCTCTGCTGCCGCTGCCAATCGCGCCAGATCCGGGCCGCATCGTCGGCCGCATCCACGGATGCCGACATCGGGCACAGCCAAGCGGTCACGCGCCAGACCGCTGCGAGCCATGCACCCAGACCATCGCTGCGTGCACCCGGCGCGAACGGCCGCGGCCACCACGGCAAAGGCATTGCCGCCAGTGGTGCGACGCGGAACTTGCCGGCGCCATCGGCCACCGTGATCGCGCCGGCGTCGCCCGCGCACAGCGGCTTGCCCAGTCGCAGCGCCTCGATCCAGCCCAGCGTGACCAGACCCGAGAAGGTTCCCGCGGGCGCCTGCGCGCTCATCGCATAGGCGAAACTCGCGCCCGTGCCGTCGCCGATCACGAGCGGCGCGCTGTACTGGGCGATGTTCTCGTGGCGCGCGATCCAGTGCGCCACCTCCTCGACATGGCCGGCCGGATACGAACATTTGTCGTCGATCGCCTGCAGGCGCTTGAGATAGGTGGGTGTATCGATGCCCACCACCAGCGCGCCCTGTGTGGCGATCGCGCCGGCAATCGACTCTTCGCGCGCATTCCAGCCATCGGCATCGGAAAACTGCAACACCATCGCATTGCTCGCCGCGGCCGGGCGTGCCAGATGCAAATTTCCGAACAAGCCGTAATTGACCGCCTCGCTCGGTGCAGGCGCGAGCGCGCCGGCATCAGCGCAAACCGCCAACACGGCCAGCAGCAGCAAGCCGCGCATCATCGAGCCGCGGCCATCAGAGCTTCGATTTCATCGGCATCCTTGGGCACGCCGTCGGAAATCACGATCGGATCGCCATCGGTGACGATCACGTCATCCTCGATACGAATGCCGATGCCGCGATAGCGCGCGGGCACGCGCTTGGCATCGGGCGCGATGTAGAGACCTGGCTCGACCGTCACCACCATGCCCGGCTCGAGCACGCGAAATTCGCCCTCGATGCGGTAATCGCCGACGTCATGCACATCCAGACCCAGCCAATGCCCGGTCTTGTGCATGTAGAAATCGCGATAGGTCTGCTCGCGCAGGTTTTTTTCCAGCGTGCCCGACAGCAGGCCGAGACGAATCAGCCCGCGCGTGAGCACGCGCATGGCGGCTTCGTGATAGGCATCGAAGGTGCGCCCCGGGCGCACTTCATCGATCGCCGCGTGCTGGGCCGCGAGCACGAGGTCATACAGCTCGCGCTGCGCCGGCGAATAACGCCCATTGACCGGAAACGTGCGCGTGATGTCGGAGGCATAACAGCCGAATTCCGCACCGGCATCGATCAGCAGCAGATCGCCATCACGCAGGGGCGCATTGTTGGCGCGGTAATGCAGCACGCAGCCATTGGCGCCGCCGCCGACGATCGGCTCGTAACTGGGCACCGCGCCATGCCGGCGAAATACGTGCAGCAGTTCGGCCTCGATCTCGTGCTCGTTCAGGCCCGGCCGCGTCGCCTGCATCGCACGTCGGTGCGCGGTGCTGGCGATTTGCGCCGATTTTTTCATCAACGCCAGTTCCGCACGCGACTTGAACAGGCGCAGGTCATGCAGCAGATGCGAGAGCGCAACGAATTCGTGTGGCGGGCGCACGCCATGACGCATCTGCGCACGCAGTCGGTTGACCCAGGAAATAAGCCGCAGGTCGAAATCGACGTCGCGGCCGAAGTGGTAATAGACGCGCTCGCGCCCTTCGATCAGGCCGGGCAGGATGTCGTCGATGTCCTCGATCGGAAACGCGTCATCCATCGCGAAATCGCTGACCGCACCCTCGGTGCCGGCGCGCGGGCCATCCCAACGCTCGCGCTCGGCATCGCGTTCGCGGCAGAACAGGATCACCTCACCAGCCGTGCGCCCAGGCGCGAGCGCGAGCACCGCCTCGGCCTCGGGAAAGCCGGTGAGGTAATGGAAGTCGCTGTCCTGCCGATAGGGATAGTGCGCATCGTTGTTGCGCACGCGCTCCGGCGCGGCGGCAAGGATCAGGATCGCGTCGTTGCCCGCCATGCGCATGAGCTGCTTGCGGCGGCGGGCGTATTCGCGGGGCTGGATCATCGTGATGGCTTCGACTCGGGAGCAGGCGGCCGGCAGCAGCGCCCGGCCGCGCGCAATCTATCACCTGTCGCTGGCGATCGCGCAGGGGCGCCGGCGATCGCTGCATCACGCTTTGGCGAACTGGCGCGTGGCGGAAGCGACCAGGTTTGCCTAAACTGGCGCCAGACCGACGCGCGGACCCTACGTGCCATCGACAGCGCCAGCCTCTCGCCACAACGGACCGCGATGGCGTATGCGGGCGGTCCTTCTTGTTTGTCTGATCTGCAATCTGGCGCAGGTACAGGCGCAGCCGGCGAGTGCCGATGCCAGCCTGCGCGAGTTCTATTTCCAGACCGTCGCGATCGATCAGGGTCTGGCCGAGAACTCGGTCAATGTGGTGCTGCAGGATCATGCCGGCTACATCTGGATCGGCAGTGATGGCCCCTTGCAGCGCTATGACGGCTTCGGCTTCACCAACTACACGCAGACGACGCAACCGGGTGAAAGCTTTCGCAGCGCGATCAGCGCGCTGGTCGAGGACTCGACCCGGCAGATCTGGGTCGGCGCCTACAACGTCGGGTTGCTGCGACTCAGGCCTGACTCGACGACCCTGGAACGGGTGCCGCTCGATGAAGGCGCTCCCGGCAACGTGCACGCGCTGCTCGCCGATGCGAAACGCGGCTTGTGGGTCGGCGGCGACCGCGGCCTCGCCCTGATCGATCCCGGCAGTGGCGCACTCAAGCAGAGCTGGGCCTTGCCGACGGCCCGTGCCGGCACGATCGTGCGCCAGCTGTGCCTGACCGCCGACGGTACCTTGTGGATCGGCACTTCGAACGGGTTATGGAAGCTGACCGCGACCACGGCGCAGGCGCAGGCCGTCGATTCGGTTCAATTGTCGATCGTCAGCGCGCTGCAGGTCGACGGTAACGGTCATCTGCACATTGGCACACCCGATGGCCTGTACGGCATCGATGAACAAGGCCAGGTCGAGCGGCAATGGCCCGCGGCAGGCACGGCCAACATCAGCGCGATTGCGCAGGATCGACAGCAGCAACTGTGGCTCGCGGTGGCCGGACGCGGCATCGCCATCCTCGATCCGACGACGCAGCGCACGCGCTGGCTGCAACCCGATCCGCTGACACCGGGCAGCCTGCCCGATGCGACGGTGACCTTGCTCATGCTCGATCGCTCGGGACTGATGTGGGTCGGCACGCACGATCGTGGCCTGAGCCGGACCGACTCCGCGGGCACGCCGTTCCGTTATCTCGTCGATCACAACGACATCGGCCAATCCGGTCGTCGCAATGACATTCGCGCGCTCGCAGCCGATGCCGAAGGCGGCCTGTGGATCGGCGACGGCCGCGGCCTCAAGCACTACACGCCCGGCAGCAAGCGCTTCGACTACATCCACGAGATTGCACTCGCCAAGGGTGGTCGCACCTTGCCTGCACAGGAACTGCAGACCGTCAGTGCAATCATTCCGGCCCGCCAGGGCAACTTCTGGCTCGCCTCAAAGACCGGCGTCGGGCTGTTCGATCCTGCGCGCGGCACGCTCACGCCCCTGATCGGTGGTGAGGAAAACCTCGGCAATACACAACCGTTCTGCCTCGCCAGCGGCGCCGACCAGCGCCTGTGGATCGGCACGCGGCGCGGTGGCCTCGCGCGTTACGAGATCGATACCGGCCAGTGGACCTGGTATCGCACCGGCTCGCGCTCGGCCAATGCCATTGCCAGCAACATGATCCTCGCGGTTCACGAAGACCGCAGCGGACGCGTCTGGGTGGCGACGATGTTCGGCCTCAACCTGGTCGACGAGGCAAGCGGCTCGATACGCCTGTTCCGCCACAGTGCCGATGACCCGCGCTCGCTGTCCTCGAGCACGATCCTGGCGATCCATGAGAGCGGCGATGGCCAGCTCTGGTTCGGCACGCAAGGGGGGCTCAATCGTCTGGATTCGCTCGATGCCAGACGCGCGAGCTTCTCGCGCTGGCAGGAGACGGCCACCAGCACCGGCACCATTCACTCGATCGAAGACGATGGCCTCGGGCACCTCTGGCTGGGTACCAGTCGCGGCCTCGCCGCACTCGATGTGGCCGCCAGTCGCTGGCAGCGATTCTCGTTGTCGGAGGGTCTGCAAGGCCTGAACTTCAATACCGGCGCGAGCACGCGCCTGCCCAATGGCGAGCTCGTCTTCGGCGGCAGCGACGGCATCAACCTGTTCCGCCCGCAGGGCGTGGTCAGCAGCCGCTACATCGCGCCGGTGGTGGTGACCCGGATCCAGGTCGGCGCCGACGAGGCACTCGCACAGGCGATCGACGGCACGGTGACGATCCCCGCAAGCGAGCGATTGGTGCGCTTCCAGTTCGCCGCGCTCGATTACGCCGCGCCCGATCGCAATCGCTTCGCCTACCAGCTCACCGGTTTCGACGAGCGCTGGATCGAGTCCGCTGACCGGCACGAAGCGATCTACACCAATCTCGCGCCCGGCACCTACATCTTCAGCCTGCGCGGCAGCAATCACGATGGCTACTGGAATCCCGCGGTCACCCGCGTCGATCTGGTCGTGCTGCCCGCCTGGTGGCAGAGCCCGCCGGCCAAGACGCTCTACGCATTGCTGGCTGCCGGCGCCCTGTTTCTCTTGATGCGCACGCAGCGCCGCCGCCGGCGCGCCGAGATCGCGCATCACCACGACCTGCGCGAACGCGAGGATCGCCTGCGTCTGGCGCTTTGGGGTTCAGGTGACGATTTCTGGGATTGGGACATGGCCTGCGACCACATGGTGCTGACTGGCTCGCGCGGGCTGTTCAGCGGCGCACGCATGCAGACCAGCATCGAATTCAGTCGCTGGTTCCGTGCCAACGTGCATCCGGCCGACCTGTCCGAGGTGGAACGCCGGCTCGATCAGCACATCCGCGGACAGACCGACGCCTATGAAGCCGAGTACCGCATCCGCAATGAATCCGGCCGCCTGATCTGGTTGCTCGCGCGCGGCAAGATCGTCGAACGCGATGCCCACAACCAACCCATGCGCATGTGCGGCACCACGCGCGACATCACCATCGAACGCGCCGCCGAACAGGAACGCCGCATCGCCCACGAGGTGTTTCGCTCGATGGGCGAGGCGGTGATCGTCAATGATCTCGACTTCCGCTTCACCACCGTCAATCCCGCCTTCACGCGCATCACCGGCTGGACCCAGGCCGAAGTCGAAGGGCAATCCTTGTCGTTGCTCGACTGCGCCCATCACCCGGCGGAGATCTATCGCGACCTGCGCAAGACCATCGAGGCCAGCGGCCAGTGGCGTGGCGAATTGTGGCAGCGGCGCAAGAACGGCGAGGAGTTCCTCAGCTGGTGCGAAGTGCAGGAGGTGCGCGATGCCAGCGGCGCACGCACGCATTTCGTCGGTGTCATCAGCGACATCACCGACCGCAAGCGCACCGAGCAGGAACTGCGCTATCTCGCCAACTACGATGCCCTCACCGGCTTGCCCAATCGATCCTTGCTGATCGAACGCATCGAGCAGGGCATCGCGCGTGCGCGCTCCAGCTCGCGTTCACTGGCGGTGCTGTTCCTCGACCTCGACCGCTTCAAGCACGTCAACGACTCGATGGGTCATTCCGCCGGCGACTCGCTGCTGCGCGCGGCGGGTGCGCGCCTGCGCCAGGTGGTGCGCGGCAACGATTCGGTGGCGCGCATCGGCGGCGACGAGTTCACCGTGGTGCTCGAAGACATCGCCGGCGTCGGCGATGCCGAGTCCGTGGCCGGCAAGATTCTCGCCGCCTTCGAACAGCCGCTGGAACTGGACAATGGTCAGGAGGTGGTGATTTCGCCATCGATCGGCATCAGCCTGTTCCCGGAGCACGGCATCAACGCCAACGATCTGCTCAAGTACGCCGATACCGCGATGTATCAGGCCAAGGATCATGGCCGCCGCACCTGGATGGTCTACGTGGAGGCGATGGACGCCGCCGCGCGCCTGCGCGCCACCACCATGGCCGCCTTGCGCAAGGCGCTCGATCGCGCCGAATTCCACCTGCGCTATCAACCCAAGATGTCCCTGCGCGACAACCGCATCACCGGCTTCGAAGCCCTGCTGCGCTGGCGCAGCGGCGAGATCGGCGATGTCGCACCGGGTGTATTCATTCCGATTGCCGAAGAGACCGGCATGATCGTGGAGATCGGCAACTGGGTGATCGAGCAGGCCTGCCGCCAGCTTGCGCGCTGGCGTGCCGAAGGACTTGTCGACATCACCGTGTCGATCAACCTCTCGGTGGGTCAGCTCATGCATGCCGACCTGATCCATCGCCTCAAGGAAGGCCTGATCGCGCACGACCTGCCGCCGGCCATGCTCGAACTCGAGCTCACCGAAAGCATGATCATGGCCAACGCCGAGCGTTCGATCTCGACCCTGCAGCGACTCAAGGATATCGGCGTGAGTCTGTCGATCGATGATTTCGGCACCGGCTATTCGTCACTGAGCTATCTGCGCCGCCTGCCGATCGACACCCTCAAGATCGACAAGGAATTCATCGACGATCTCACCACCGATCCCGACGACGACGCGATCACCGCAACCGTCATCGCGATGGCGCATTCTCTCGACCTCAACGTGATTGCCGAAGGCGTCGAGAAACTCGTCCAGGTCGACTACCTGCGCGGGCACCTGTGCGACGAGATTCAGGGTCATTGGCTGGCGCAACCGCTGTTGCCCGAACAATGCCAGCCCTTCGTGCGCAACCATGCCCGGGCGCAGCCCTGAACCGCCGGGTTGGCGCTTGCCTGATCCGGTGACGCCAATGCGCATGTTGCGACGCGGCGGATGCGTTTCTGCGCGGCAGCCTGCTGACTCCGCACCGCAACTCCCGTTATATTGCGACTCATGCCCGGCGTCGATCAAAACCTCTCCGTCATCGATGAGCGCGTCGACCGCCTGCTCGCGCTGTGCCGCAGCCTGCAGGAGGAAAACCGCAGCCTGCGTGCGAGCCAGGAAGTGCTGGTCGGCGAACGCGCGCAGCTCATCGCTCGCAACGAACAGGCACGCACGCGCGTGGAAGCGATGATTGCGCGACTGAAATCACTGGAGCAGAACCAGGCATGAGCGAAGGCGAACCCGTCAAGGTCACGATCCTGGACCGCGAGTTCCACGTTGCCTGCGCAACCGAGGAACGCGCCAGCCTGCTCGACGCGGCGCGTCATCTGGATGAACGCATGCGCGAAATGCGCAATGCCGCACGCACCGTCGGCATCGAGCGCATCGCGATGCTCGCCGCGCTCAATTTCTGTCACGAACTGCTCGAATTGCGCCAACGCGAGAACAAGGGTGAGCAGGCCTTGGCAGAGAAACTGCATGCGATCAATCTCAAGCTTGAACGCGCACTGTCACCCTCATTACAATGAGCGCGGATGTCCTCTGCGGAACTCGGCAGCGCTCTTACATATTGCCTTGTTCCTGTAAACGACCCCGGGATGGTTCCATCAAGCCGTTGTGCAAGTCCGCCTGGAGCGGAAAGCCTTGAAGCCTGATCGACTCTCCCACCTGATCCTTGGGATCAAGGTCGTTCGATGCGCACCGACTCAGGCGGAGGACATCTACTTTTCCTGCGCGCAGGCGCGGTTGCCGCATCGGCTCGCGCGAACCGCCCGTTGCCTGCGAAAACGTTCGTGAGTCCCGCAGGCTCCACCCGCGCTTCGATCCGCAACACCTTGCGTGCGCGTCGTGCGGCGCTGTCGCCCACCGAGCGCATCGCCGCGACGCAGGCGCTGGTGACACAGGTAGAACGCATTCCCGAGTTCATGACTGATGCGCGCATCGCCGGCTACTGGGCGATCGCGGGCGAATTGCCCTTGGCTGCATTGATGTCCGGTGTGCAGGCGCGTGGCCAGACTTGGCATCTGCCGATCGTCGATGACGATGGCCTGCTGCGCTTTGCGCCATGGCGCACCGGCGCGGCGCTTGCAGCCAATCGCTTCGGCATTCCCGAGCCAGTGTGCACGCTGGAGCAAAGCTGTGCCCCTGACGATCTCGATGTCGTGCTGGTGCCCCTGCTCGGCTTTGACCGTGCGGGCTGGCGCCTGGGCTTCGGCGGCGGCTATTACGACCGCAGCTTTGCCTTCCTGCGCGAGCGTCAGGGGCCCGGCAAACCGGTGCTGGTCGGCATCGGCTATGCGGTGCAGGAAGTCGATCCGATCGATGCGCAGCCATGGGACGTGCGCATGGACTACATCGCCACCGAGCGCGAGCTGATCGACCTCACGCCGACCCCGTGACCACGCGCGACGCGGCAACGGCCCCGTACCATCGACCGACAGGACTGCCATGCGTCATTGGCTGATGAAGAGCGAACCCGATGTGTTCTCGATCGACGACCTCGCACGCGTGGGCGTCGAACCCTGGAGCGGAGTGCGCAACTACCAGGCGCGCAACTTCATGCGCGATGACATGCGTGAGGGCGATGGCGTACTCTTCTATCACTCCAGCTGCGCACAACCGGGCGTGACCGGAGTCGCGCGCGTGGCCAGCGCGGCCTATTCCGACCCGACCCAATTCGATCGACACAGCGAATATTTCGATGCCAAGGCGACGCCTGACAACCCGCGCTGGGTGTTGGTAGACGTGCACTTCGAGCGCAAGTTGACGCGTGTCGTCGAACTTGCGGAATTGAGGGCACAAGCACGCCTTGCCGACTTCGCCCTGCTGCAACGGGGCAACCGGCTGTCGATCCTGCCGGTCACAAAGGCGCAATGGGACGTCATACTTGGCATGGAGTCGCCGCGCCGCGGCCACTGACGAAGACGCAATGAATCAGGACGAAGAAAAGCGCAAAGCTGCGCATGCCGCGATGCGCTATGTGGAACCCGGCATGGTGGTCGGCGTTGGTACCGGCTCGACGGTCGCGCACTTCATCGATGCGCTCGCCGAGCGTCGCCACGACATCGCTGGCGCGGTATCGAGTTCGCAATGGTCGACGCAGCGCCTCAAGGAGCGCGGCATCGAAGTGCTCGACCTCAACACCACCGGCGACCTGCCGCTGTATGTCGATGGTGCCGACGAATGCGACGACCAGCGTTGCCTCATCAAAGGCGGCGGCGCCGCGCTCACGCGCGAGAAGATCGTCGCCGCTGCCGCGCGCCAATTCGTCTGCGTGATCGATGCGAGCAAGCGCGTCGAGGTGCTCGGTCGCTTTCCGCTGCCGGTCGAGGTGATTCCGATGGCGCGCAGCCTCGTCGCCCGGGCCATCGTCAAACTCGGCGGCCAGCCCGTGTGGCGCGATGGCGTGGTCACCGACAACGGCAACTGGATCCTCGATGTGCACAACCTGCGCATCAGCCAACCAGTCGAACTCGAACGCGAACTCAATCAGATTGCCGGGGTGGTCTGCGTCGGTCTGTTCGCCGCGCGGCGTGCCGACGTGGTGCTGATCGGCGATCAGGTCATGGGGTGATGACCTCTGGTCGTGCGATTTCGTGTATTCCTCAAGGACGCTCTGGAATGTACCCATGATCAACGCGACCACCCGACCCGGTTTTCTGGACTCGGCACCGCACCGCCTTGGTCTGGCACTCGGCTGTGCGCTCGCCGTGTCGGCGAGCGTGCCGGCTGTAGCCGCCAATCACCCAGACAGCGACTGGATTCGCCTGCGCAAGGATCCGGCAAGGCGCTTGTTCGCGAGTCTGCCGTTGCCGCGCGCTGCGGCGCCACGCCACACGCCGGCTGCTGTGGTTGCGGTCACCAACTGCAATGACGACGGACCCGGCAGTCTGCGCGCGGCCGTCGCCGCCGCAGCCAGCGGTGACGCCATCGACCTGCGTCAATTGCAGTGTTCCAGGATCACGCTGAGCACCGGTGCGATCGAAGTCGATCTTGACGACCTGGCCTTTCACGGCCCTGGCCGCGAGCGACTCGAAATAGACGGCGATGATCAGGATCGCCTGTTCGTCCACCCGCATGGCGGCAAACTGGGCTTCTCCGGGCTCACGCTCCACAACGGTCGCAATCGCGCCAGCGGTTTCGACGTGGCTGGTGGCGGCTGCATCGCCTCGGGCGGTTACGTCAGCCTTTCTGATTCGACCGTGCGCAACTGCTATGCGGGTGGCGAGGGCAGTTATGGCGGCGCGCTGTATGCCTATTCGCTGACGATGAGCAACAGCACGCTCAGCGGCAATCATGCCTACGGCATCCACGATGCGGCCGGCACCGCAGCCTTCGGCGGCGCCGTCTTCACCTACGCGCTCTACCTCGCGTCAAGCACGATCAGCGGCAATCGCGCGGATCATCGCGGCCGTTCCGGATACACGAGCTATGACACCGGCGGCGCGATCGTCGCCGTGACCGGCGGCATGATCCGCGAATCGACCATCGACTCCAACACCAGTGGCGGCCGTGCCGGCGCCATCGCCAGCTTCAACCCACTCACCGTTATCAACAGCACGATTTCCGGCAATCGCGCCCAGAGCGACATCGCCGGCGGACTGTTCCTGCGCTGGCCGTCCACCCTCGAAATGGACAGCAGCACGGTGACCGCAAATCAGTCGGCGCTTGACGGCGGCGGCATCTGGCTCAATGCGCCGGGCAGCCAGATCCGCAGCAGCATCGTGTACGGCAATTCCACCGACATCGGCAACGCCGACAACATGTACGGACTGGCCGCCCCGGTCACGATCAATGGAGCCGCCAATATCTTCGGATCCAGATCTGCCTTGATCACGGTGCCGACCGATACCCTCGACGTCGATCCCTTGCTGCGACCCCTTGCCGCCAACGGCGGCCCCACACGCACGCATGCGCTGGGCACGGGCAGCCCCGCGATCGATGCCGGCAGCAATCCCGCCGCTCTGATCAACGACCAGCGCGGCAGTGGCTTCGTGCGTGTCAACGGCAGCGCTGCCGACATCGGCGCGTTCGAAGTCCAGCCGGTCGCGCCGACGGCAACCGTCGCGGTTCCAGCCAGTTCGCGCTTGTCCATCCTGCTTGGCGCAGCGCTGCTCGCGCTGATGGGGCTGTACGCGCGCAGGCGCGCACGTCGCTGAGCCATCTGCGTTGCCTGAGCCAGAAACGACAGACCCCGCTGGCGCGGGGTCGTGGGGATCACGTCGGGACCAGGATTGTTCGTCTCATCCCTGAGACTCCCCCTGCGCGCTGCGCGCTCCGGGGCCAGCTTCGCTTGCGCTGCGCTGTCCGGAATCGCTCCCGGCGATTCCGTCGAACCAAGGTCCGAACCGTCGTTGCCCCAGCCAGAAACGACAGACCCCGCTGGCGCGGGGTCGGCGTGATGTTGCGACTAGATCGGGGACCAGGATTGCTCGCCCCATCCATGGGGCTCACCCCTCTCGGGGCCAGCCTCCGGCTGTCCAGAATCGCTCCCGGCGATTCTGTCGAACCAAGGTCCGAACCGTCGTTGCCCCAGCCAGAAACGACAAACCCCGCTGGCGCGGGGTCGGCGTGATGTTGCGACTAGATCGGGGACCAGGATTGCTCGCCCCATCCATGGGGCTCACCCCTCTCGGGGCCAGCCTCCGGCTGTCCAGAATCGCTCCCGGCGATTCTGTCGAACCAAGGTCCGAACCGTCGTTGCCCCAGCCAGAAACGACAAACCCCGCTGGCGCGGGGTCTGTCGTTTCTGGCTGGGGGACTAGGATTCGAACCTAGATAAACGGAGTCAGAGTCCGTTGTCCTACCGTTAGACGATCCCCCAAGGAATCGACCAGCACCGGGCTCGGGCAAAGCCGAGTCTGCGGTGGTGCCGGCGTCAGCGCTTGGAGTACTGGGTGGCGCGGCGGGCCTTGTGCAGACCGACCTTCTTGCGCTCGACCTCACGCGCGTCGCGCGTCATGAAACCGGCCTTGCGCAGCGGCGCCTTGAGCGCTTCGTCGTACTCGACCAGCGCGCGGGCGATGCCGAGGCGGATCGCACCGGCCTGACCGGTCATGCCGCCGCCTTCGACCGTGACGAGCACGTCGAACTTGTCCTGACTCTGGGTCAGCTCAAGCGGCTGGCGCACGATCATGCGCGAAGTCTGACGACCGAAGAAATCGTCGAGCGACTTGCCGTTGACCGTGATCGCGCCGCTGCCCTTGCGCAGGAACACGCGTGCTGCGGAGGACTTGCGACGACCGGTGCCGTAGTTCTGCTGGATTGCCATGTCAGTGTCTGCTGTTTATTGAAGTGTCCGTGCCCGCGCTGCGGGCACTGGCGAAAAAATCTGCTCAGGCCTTGATGTCGAGCGTCTGCGGCTGCTGGGCAGCGTGCGGATGATTCGGGCCGGCATAAACCTTGAGCTTGCGATACATCGCGCGGCCCAGCGGGTTCTTGGGCAGCATGCCCTTGACGCCGATCTCGATCACGCGCTCGGGGTGACGCGCGAGCATGTCCTTGAGCGGAGTGGTCTTGAGATTGCCGATGTAGCCGGTGAAGCGATGGTAATTCTTGTCATCGAGCTTCTTGCCGGTGACGGCGATCTTCTCCGCATTGATCACGACCAGATAGTCACCGGTATCGACATGCGGGGTGTAGACCGTCTTGTGCTTGCCGCGCAGGCGATGCGCCAGTTCGGTACACAGACGACCAAGCGTCTTGCCACTGGCGTCAACCAGGTACCAATCGCGTTTGACGTCATCTGCCTTGGCGCTGATCGTGTTCATATCCGTAGTACTCTGCTGGGCCCGGGACAACCGGGCACTCAAAATGAGGGCGCGGGAGGATAGCCGAAGCATCCAGCCACCGCAACCTGCGAACGGTGCGTTGTGAACCGCGGATGATAGCACGAATGAAGCGTTTGCCCATGCCTCGGCTGGCCAGAAATTCCGGAACCGGGTCAACCCCGATCGAATCCGCGGAGAGAACCGCGCCATGATCCGACGTCGCTATTGCGCACTGGACCGGATCCTGATCGAAGGCGAGCGGGCGCTGGAGGCGATCTTCGTGGCTTCGCCATCCACGCGCGAGCCATCGCCGGCCGCCGCGATCGCCGACCCGCCGTTCGGGGACGCCGAGCGGCGCCATGCCGCCGGTTTGATGCGCATCAACCACGTCGGCGAGGTCTGCGCGCAGGCGCTGTATTTCGGTCAGGCCAGCGTCGCGCGTGATACGGACCTGCGCAGCCACTTGCTCGAAGCCGCGGCCGAGGAGAACGACCATCTGGGCTGGTGCGGCCAGCGCCTGCATGAACTGGGCAGTCGCCCGAGCCTGTTCAATCCCTTCTGGTATGCGGGCGCTTGGTTGATCGGCGCTGGCGCGGGCCTGGTCGGCGACCGTCTGAGCCTGGGTTTCGTGGTCGAGACCGAGCGCCAGGTCGAGGCCCATCTGGGCGAGCACCTGCAACTTCTGCCGCCCGGAGACCTGCGCAGCCGCGCGATACTCACGCGCATGCAGGCCGACGAGGCGCGTCACGCGCAGGCAGCGCGTGCGAAAGGCGCCACCGAATTGCCGCCGCCGCTGCCCGCGCTCATGCGTCTGGCCTCGGCGTTCATGAAGAAGGTGGCCTACCGCCTTTGAGCGGGGTCACGCGGCGTCTGCTGCAGCAACCCGCCTTCTCAGGTCAGGTTGCGGCCGTGGAACAGCTCTTCGATCTCGCGTCGCAGCAGTTGCTCGATGCGCTGGCGATCCTTGAATGAAAGATCGTCGGCGTGCGCCTCGAACAGGTAGGTGTCGAGATCGAATTCCTTCACGTGCATCTTGGTGTGGAACATGTTTTCCTGATACACGTTGACGTCGAACATCTCGTACTTCTGGCGGATGTGCTTGGCCAGATAGTCCTGGATCGAATTGATCTTGTGGTCGATGTAATGCTTGCGCCCCTTCACGTCGCGGGTGAAGCCGCGCACGCGATAGTCCATCGTCACGATGTCCGACTCGAAACTGTCGATCAGGTAATTGAGGGCCTTGAGCGGTGAAATCACCCCGCAGGTGGCCACGTCGATATCGGCGCGAAAGGTCGCGATGCCGTTGTGCGGATGCGTTTCCGGGTAGGTGTGGACGGTGATGTGGCTCTTGTCCAGATGCGCGACCACGGCATCGGAAATCATGTCCTTGCCGAGCTTTTCGACGATCGGGTGCTCGGAAATCAGGATCGTCACCGAGGCGCCCTGCGGGTCATAGTCCTGACGCGCGACATTGAGGATGTTGGCGCCAATGATCTCGGCCACATCCGACAGGATCTGGGTCAGGCGATCGGCGTCGTACTGCTCGTCGATGTACTCGATGTAGCGCCCGCGCTGCTGCTCCGACACCGCATAGCAGATGTCGTAGATATTGAAGCTCAGGGCCTTGGTGAGATTGTTGAAGCCCTGCAGCTGCAGGCGGGGAATCGGCTTGACCACGGCGCGCACCTCGTCAACGAAAGCAACCGGCCTGGATCCCGGGGGCGCGGATTATGGGCCATGCGTGCCCGCGATGAAACCGCCGAGCATGCCGGCATTGTGCCGGCAATGCTGTTACCGCCTTGGCAATTTGCAATACTATGAGCCACTTGGCCGTGGCGGGCACGCGAGGCACGAGGTGCCCGGGTGTGCCGCATCGGCTTCATGCGCTCGCAACGCGAAGGGGTCTGCGTGGAATCCCAAACCAAGATCGCCGATTTCCGCTACAACCTGCAGCGCGAGGTCAACCGCGTGCAGGCGCCGGAAATGCTCGTGCCCGACCGCGCCGCGATGGAGCGCTTCCTCAGCGCCTGCCACCGCCGTCGCTATCCGAGCAAGACCGCGATCATCCGTCCCGGCGATTCGGCCAACATCCTCTATTACGTCATCGATGGCTCGTTGACGGTGTCCTCCGAAGATGAGGAAGGCAACGAGCTGATCCTTGCCTATCTCAACCGTGGCGAATTCATCGGTGAAATGGGCCTGTTCGTGGAAACCCCGCGGCGCGAGGTGATGGTGCGCACGCGTACGCCTTGCGAACTGTCGGAAATCAGCTACGAACGCCTGTTCGCACTGTTCGAGGGGCCGCTGCGCGAGGAATGCCCCAAGGTGTTGTTCGCGATCGGCTCGCAGCTCACCAACCGTTTGCTGCATACCTCGCGCAAGGTCAGCCGGCTCGCCTTCATGGACGTGACCGGCCGCGTCGCCAAGACCCTGCTCGACCTCATCGACGAGCCCGACGCAATGAGCCATCCGCGCGGCAAGCAGATCCGCATCTCGCGTCAGGAAATCAGCCGCATCGTCGGCTGCTCGCGCGAAATGGTCGGGCGCGTGCTCAAGCAGCTCGAGGAGCAGGGCATGATCAACGTCAGCGGCAAGACCATCGTCGTGCTCGGCTCGCGCTGAGCGCAGAGCAAGGCCCGCAGCCCAGGCTGGCGCTGGCGGGATTCCGGCACCCCATGAGTCGCAATCTGCCCGCCCGCGGCACAGGCGATCAGGACAAGGCCCGTTCCGACGAGCGCATCGTGCGCGCGATCCTCGACCTTGCCGGGCGCATACCCCCGACGGACAGAGTCGCCAGTGACGAACCGGCGCAAAGAGCCCGTGCGATCGCGGTGGTCGCCCAGCGCAAGGCCGCACTCGCCGCCAGCACGCTGGCGCTGCCGCCCGGCGCACTGGGCTGGCTGACGATCCTTCCCGAGCTGTCGGCGATCTGGCGCATCCAGCGCCAGATGGTCGCCGACATTGCCGGCGTCTACGGCGTGAGCGCGGAGCTGACCCGCTCGCACATGCTCTACTGCCTGTTCCGCCATGCTGCCGCACAGGCGCTGCGCGATTTCGCCGTGCAGGTCGGGGCGCGACTTCTGATTCAGGACATCCCGCTGCGCGCGCTCGAACGCGCGGCCGCACGCATCGGCGTGAGTCTGTCGCAGCGACTGGCCGCGCGCAGCCTTTCGCGCTGGTTGCCGGTGGCTGGCGCAGTCGGCGTCGGCGCCTATGCCTGGTATGACACCGCCCAGGTCGCGCGTACCGCCACGGCATTGTTCGCGGGCGCACCCCCGCCCGACACGCGGCGCGCACGCCGCCTCAAACGCGGTGAGCAATCCGTCACCAGCCCGGAAACGCCTCAAGCTGACAGCTCAAGTGATTGATTCCATGGCATTTGCAACTATTTCTGCTCACGTCTGCGATCCCTGCTCGATTAACGGCAAGCCAAGGTCGGCCTGTTAAAGTAGCTCCATGTATCTTGAGCATTACGGGCTGCGCGAGGCACCGTTCTCGATCACGCCCGACCCGCGCTACGTCTTTCTTTCCGATCGCCATCGGGACGCGCTCGCGCATCTGCTCTACGGCATCGGCAAGGGCGGCAGCGGCGGCTTCGTGCAACTGACCGGCGAGGTCGGCACCGGCAAGACCACCCTGTGCCGGCTGTTGCTCGAGCAACTGCCCGAGAACACCTGCGTCGCCCTCGTGCTCAATCCAAAACTCTCGCCGGTCGAGCTGGTCGAGACCGTGTGCGAGGAGCTCAAGCTCGACATCGAAGGCAAGCGCGGCAGCCTCAAGGCGCTCACCGACACGCTCAACGTTTTTCTTCTCGACGCCTACGCGCAGGGCCTGCGCGTGGTGCTGATCATCGACGAGGCGCAGAACCTGTCGACCGAATCGCTCGAACAGGTGCGACTGCTCACCAATCTGGAAACCCCGACGCAGAAGCTGCTGCAGATCATCCTGCTCGGCCAGCCCGAGCTGCGCGAATTGCTGGAAAAGCCCGAACTGCGCCAGCTCGCCCAGCGCATCACCGCGCGCTATCACCTCACGCCGCTCGATGGCGCCGAGACCGAAGCCTATGTGCGCCATCGCATGGCGGTGGCAGGCTGCACGCGCCAGCCATTCACGCGGCTGGGCATCAAGGCCTTGTTCCGCCGCTCGGGTGGGGTGCCGCGCCTGATCAACATCATCGCCGACCGCGCGCTGATGGCTGGTTACGCGCGCGAGCAGGACAGTCTGGGTGAACGTCTGGTCGATCGCGCCGCCGACGAAACCCTGCCCGGACACGCGCGCTACTGGTTGCGCCGTTACGGCAGCTGGGCCGCACTCATCGTGATCGCGCTGGCCGCTGCGGCCGGCAGCTGGGCCTGGCAGCATCGCGCGCCGCCGCCGACCGCCTTCGTCGCCGAACCCAAGCTCGCCTCGTCCGCTGCGACGACCGACGATGGCGAGGACGAACGCCTGCGCAGCGCGCTGGCGGCGACACCCGACACCGCCCTGATCGCCTACACCCAGTTGCTCGCGCGCTGGCATGTGGATGCCGAACAAGTCTCGGTGCGCGATGCCGCGCGTTGCCCGGCCTTGGTCGCTCCGGGCCTGGCCTGCCTGCGCGGCCGCGCCTCGCTCGACCAGCTCGCACGCTTTGATCGCCCGCTGCTGCTCATGCTCGGCAAGGCACCCCACGAGATGCCCGTGGTGCTGCTCGGCGTGGGCAAGGAACGGGTGCGCATCGACCTCGCCGGCCAGCGCTTCGACCCGACTCGTGCCGCACTGGAAAGCGTCTGGGACGGTGATTTCAGCGTGCTCTGGCGCGTCCCCGTCAACATGCCGGCGCGACTGGATCGCGGCGCGAGCGGCACGGGCGTGGCCTGGACGCTCGATCATCTCAAGAGCTTCGACGGCGGTGATGGCGCCAGCCCCGGCGCGACTTTCGATGCAGCGATGCAGGCGCGTGTGGAAAAGCTCCAACAGGCCTATGGCATTCGCGCCGATGGCATCATCGGTCCCGAAACCCTGTTCGCGCTGTCGGCACTCGATGACGATGGGCCGCATCTGTCGCGGACGATGGACTGAACTTCTCTTGCCGGTGCGCCACTGAGGTTGCGCCGCACCTGACCCGGATTGCGCATGTCACTGATCCTTGAAGCCCTGAAGAAATCCGAGCAGCAACGCCACCTCGGCGAAGCGCCCAATCTGGGCACGCCGATCGTGCTCACGCGGCCACGGCGCAGTCTGTTGCCGGTGTTTGCCGCGGCGATCGTGATCGCGCTCGCGACTGGATGGTGGCTGCAGCGCAAACCAGCGCCGACTGCGACTTCCACGGTAGCGGCAACGGCGGCCAAGCCTGCGACGTCGGCGCCTGCCCCGACACCGACACCGGCAACGACCAAGCCGGCGGTCAAGATCGGCGGCGCCAGCCGCCCCAATCCGGCAACGCCCGCAAGCAACCACGCGGCGCCGACCAAGCCGGTCGAAGTCGCGCAACCCGTGCTGCCGATGCCGGGCCTGCCCGACGCGCCCGGATCGGTCACGGCACCGGCGATGCCCATGCCCAGTCCGGTGGTGATCGGTGGCGAAGGCAAGCCGAAAGTCGATACGTCCGCTACAGTGCCCGGCGCCACTGAAAGCCCTGCGCGCGTCGCCACCAGGCCCGATGCCAAACCAGCGCCTGCCGTCGCGGCAACCCCAGCGGCAACGGCCAGGACGCCAGCACCGGCCACACCGGCAGCGACCGCACCGGCGCAGGTGGCATCGGCAAAACCCGCGCAGCCCGGCCTGCCGTCGATCTGGGAATTGCCGTACGCCACACGCAAGGACTTGCCCGCGATCGACCTCACCATGCACGTGTGGTCGCCGACACCGGCCGAGCGCTTCGTCGTGGTCAAGGGTGAGCGCCATGTCGAAGGCGAGCAGATCGCCGATGGCGTGACGCTGCAGCAGATCACCACCGACGGCCTCGTGCTCGAGTTCCACGGCCAGCGCTTCACCTTCCCGCGCGACGGCCGCTGAGTCGCGCGCATGTTCGTGCAGTTGCCGAGCCGGCGCCGCAGCGCACTGCCACTGGCAACCTTGCTCATCGTTGCCGCCTGCGTGGTGGTGTTCCTGTGGTTGGCCTCGCTGCCCACCGAACAGCGGGCAGCGACGATCACGCACTGGGGCACGGTGCCGACGACCCTGCTCGACAGCAACACCGCGTGGCTGCAGCAGCTGCTCGAACTGCGCGCGATGCGTTTGGTGAGTGCGCTGTTCATCCATGCCGACTGGCTGCATCTGACCGGCAACCTGCTGTTCCTCATCGTGTTCGGTGTTTCCGCCGAACGCGTGCTCGGCTCGCTGCGCTTCCTGTTGCTGTTCGTGCTCGGTGGCGCGCTCGCCAATCTGTTCGGCGCCCTGATGCTGGCCGGCACCAGCGCACCGATCATCGGTTCGAGCGGCGCGGTGTCGGCCGTGGTGGGCGCCTATCTCGCGCTGTTTCCTCGCGCGCGGCTTGGGCTGGTCCTGCCACTGGGTTTCTTCCTCGAATTCGTGCGCGTGCCGGCGGTGCTGTTGATCGGCTTCTGGGCCGCGCTGCAATTGCTGTTCACCTATGTCGGCCCGGCCTTCGGTGCGGTCGCGTGGTGGACGCACGTGGGCGGCTTCATCATCGGCATCGCGCTGGCTCTGCTGTCGCGTCCGGCGATCGCGCGACGCCTGCGCCAATAGAGCAAGTCGCCCGGAACGTTTTTCGCGTTCCCTGCATCGGATGTCCTCGAGCCAACTGCGCCGCACCCAGGCTGGCCCGCGGCTCGAACCTCTCATCCAATGGTCAAATCAGGGGACCAAGCACATGAAACTGGCAGCACCCAATCCGGCACCGCGCATGTATCTCAAGGACATCGACGGCAAGACCATCGTCATCGGCAAGGCCAGTGGCCGACGCACCCTGCTCTGCTTCTTTCGCGATGCGGCCTGCCCGTTCTGCAATTTCCGCATCTACGAGCTCACCGCAAAATACGGTGCGCTGCAGCGACTCGGCCTCGATGTGGTGGCAATCTTCCAGTCCGATGTCGGCGCGATCCGGCGCTTCGTCGCCAAGCAGCCGCGCCCGTTTCCGGTGATCGCCGATCCACGCGGTCTGGCCTATGAAACCTATGGCATCGAACGCTCGCTGTGGGGCAAGCTCAAGGCCATCGTCACGCGCATCCCGACCCTGCTCAAGGGTTTGCGGCTGGTCGGTCTGGCTGGCCTCAACACCAACAACGTGATGCCGGCCGATTTTCTCATCGACACCGAGGGCAGGATCGTCGAAACCTGGTACGCACGCGATGCGGGCGATCACATCCCGTTCGAGCGCATCGAATTGTTCGTCGCCCGCGACCTGATCGAACGCAGCGCTGCAGCCTGAGGCAACGTCGGCAATCAGGCGAAGCGCGACTTGTCGGCGTACATCGCCTGATCGGCCTGGCGCAGCGCTGCCTCGGCATCACCGCCTGCAGCCAGCAGCGCGATGCCGACCGAGAAGTTGACCGTCGGTTGGTCGACTGCGCTGCCCTTGAGATGCTGGCGCACCGCCTCGATGCGTGCATGCAGGATTTCCGGGGCTGCCGCGTTGGAGATCACCACGAATTCATCGCCGGCAAAACGCACGATCTGGTCGCCCGTGCGGAAGCTCGCCTTGAGCGCATCGGCGAAGCGCACCAGGCAGTCATCTCCGACATGGTGGCCATGGCGGTCGTTGACATGCTTGAACTGGTCGATGTCGAAAAACAGGATGCCGGCGCCATGACGCGCGGCGGCGTCGAGGATCGCCGGCAAGGCGCGGCGGTTGAACACGCCGGTGAGCTGGTCCTGGTGCACCAGATCCTGCAAACGACGCTGCGCCTCACGCAGCTCGACATTGGCGCGGCTGAGGTCACGTTGGATGATGTCCTGGAAGGCGAGCAGCGAAGCCAGCGCAATCACCCATTCGGTCGCCGCATCGAGCGAGGATGCTGCCGCCATCAGGGTTCCGATCGGCAGATCGGCTGTGCTTTGCCATTGTTGCCACAGGGCGAGATTGCCGGAAATCTCGGCAAAGCCGAGCAGGGCGCGCATGCCCAGACCAGCCGCAAGCCAGCCGCAACGCGGCGCCTGCGTGAGCAGGAGCTGGAGCGCGCAGGTGCCGAAAGCCACCGCAATGAGGATCGACTGCAACAAGCCCAGGATGTGAAACGAGCGCAACGACAACACCGCACCAAGCACGGCGTAAGCCACCGAGAACACGAGGATGCCCCGCAGCGGCGGCACGAAGCGCGGATTGGCCAGCGACAAGGATGCCGTCACCACCAGCAACACGAACATCGTCTTGGCGAACAGATAGATCGCAAACGACGTCAGGGTCGGCAGGGCAGTCTTCTGCAGCACGGTCCAGTAAAGCGCCACCGCGACCAGGGCGATCAGGTTGCACAGCCATGCCCGCGCCCACAGACGCAGGTTGGCGTACGGCAAGGAGCGTGACAGGACGAGGAAGAACGTCCAGATCAGCAGGTCCGATACGGCCTGGGCCAAGGTGCTCCAGCGCCACAACATGAGTTCCATGCCGCCCCCCGTTGCATCCTGGCGCAAGCCCCGAATCGACAGAATGCCGGCGCACTCTAGCGCAGAACCCGCGCGATGTTTGCCGGAAACGGGCTGCGCGAGCGTCCGTAAACGTGAACTTCGGTGAAAGCGCGGTGGTTGGCAGCGATCGCATCGCTGCGGCTATGCTGCGATCAGTCTCATGGAGTTCGGGGGATCACCATGTTGCGGATGACATGCAGCTGCGTGCTGGCGTTGTGCCTGTCCGCGCTGCTCTGGAACAAGGCAAGCGCCGCCGAGATCAGCGTGCGCGACGCCGCAACTGGCGCTCCGCTCGCCGCCACGCTCGAGTACCGCGACGGTGCATCGACCCACAGCATCGGCCTCGCCGAAGGCACGCGCCTGGCGGAATTGCCTGCGCAGGTGACGACGGCGCGGATCCTCGCGGCAGGCCATCGCGAGCTGTCGTTCCGACTCGGTCGCGCGAGCGGCCCGATCACCCTGCTGCTCGAACCCGAGCAGGAACCGGCTGCCTACGCAGCGCTCGCCCAGCGCGTGCAGGATCATCCCGCTGCGCGCTGGCTGCAAGGCTACGTGCGCCGCGCGCACGATGGCGCGGCAATCGCCGGCGCACTCGTCAGCAGCGAGGGACGCGGGACGCGCAGCGATGCGCGGGGCTATTTCGAACTTGAATTGCCTGCGATCCATGAGGAGGACCTCTCGCGTTCGAGTTTGAATGTGGATGCGGGGCCCGCAGGTGTCGAGCATCGCGACGGACTGTTGCGCACTGCAGGCGTGCAGCGTCTGCTGATCGCGCTCACCGCGGACCAGACGCGCGTCACGCGCAGCGAAATCGGCGCGCTCGATCGCGGCGTTCGCGCCGTCGGCAGCGACAACGGGCAGCTCGCGCCATTGGCGCGCCTGCAAACCCCGATCGGCCCGCTGCTCGCGCCGGGACTCGCACCGCCCGGCTCGATCCGCGTCGGCTTTGCCGATGCCGCCTGCACGCAGTCCTGTTGCACCGGCTCGTGCACCAATACCTGCGTGCTGCCGCTGGAAACCTATGTGCGCCGTGGCCTCGACAGCGAATGGATCGCCAGCTGGAACACGCAGAGCCTGCGCGCCGGCAGCATCGCCTATCGAAGTTACGGCGCCTGGCGTGTCGCCAATCCGATCCGCGCGAACTTCGACATCTGCTCGAGCGCCTGCTGTCAGGTCAACGATGGCGGCACCTCGACGAGCACCGACAACGCGATTGCACGCACGCCCGGCATCCTGCTCACGCGCACAGGCAACACGGCCGCATCGGCCGAATACTCGGCCGAGAACAACAGTTGGGACAACCCGAACGACGGTCTGTCCTGCAGCAACAGCGACCTGTCCTGCGGCGACGGTTTCGCCGGCTCACCCAGCAATGGCTGGCCATGTCTGGCCGACAGCGTCGGCGCCGGCCACGGCTGTTTCGGCCATGGTCGCGGCATGTCGCAGTGGGGCACGCAGCGTTGGGCGATCGATGCCAGCGCGCGACGCTGGCCGTGGATCGTCGATCACTACTTCAACGACAACGGCGCCGGCAGTGGCCAACGCACTGCGGTGATGACTTCACCGCTCACGCTCGCCAATCTCGCGGCGCAACCGGCAGCGGCCGCACCCGGCACCTTGATCCAGCTCTCGGCAGATGCCGACAACACGGCCGGCGCCAGTCACAGCCATCTTCTGATCGGTGCGAGCCTGTATCGCAGCGGCGTCGGTTACATCGATGACGCCGCGCACGACAGCGCGCTCGTGCTCGCCACCGGCACGCAGGCGATCACGCGTGCGTTCGAGATCGCGCCTGGGACTCCCGCGGGCAGCTACGACCTGCTGGTTTCGCTGTATCTGGATGTCGACGAAAACGGCGCGATCACTTCCGCCGATCTGCCACTGGCGCTGGCCACGCGCACGGCGGCGCTGCAGTTGATCGACGATCGCATCTTCGCCGACGGTTTCGACGTCACGCCCTGACACGCGCGGCCACGCTGCGTGCGCGCCGTCGCAGTTTGACGCGCATCAGCCTGCGGCGCGCGGCATGCACTACAATGGACGCTGCCGTGGCGCTGTCCGGCAGATCCTCCGGAGAACCATCGTGACGCACGTCGTCACCGACAACTGCATTGCCTGCAAGTACACCGACTGTGTCGAGGTCTGTCCGGTCGATTGCTTCCACGAGGGCCCCAACTTCCTCGCCATCGATCCGATGGAGTGCATCGATTGCACGCTGTGCGTGGCCGAGTGCCCCGCCGAAGCGATCTTCGCCGAGGATGACGTGCCCGCCGGGCAGGAACATTTCCTCGCGATCAATGCCGAACTCGCGCCGCTGTGGCCGGTGCTTGCCGAGCGCATTCCCGCGCTCGAAGACGCCGACCGCCTCAATGGCACGCCCAACAAGTTGCCGATGCTCAAACGCTGACGTCTGCAGCATCAAACCCGTGCCCCATCCGCAGCGGCCGTGCCGCGGCGTTCACCCAACGATCTGATCACGCCATGACCGACCCAGCAGCCAGCTCCAAGCCGCGCGACGGCGACAAGTACGTGACCGCCGAAGGCACGCGCGCGGTGCATGGCGGCATGCGCCCCAATGCCAACGCCGGCACACCCGATGTCAGCCGCAAGCCGCCGTGGCTGCGCATCCGCCTGCCCAGTGGCGCGCGCTACGAGGCCGTGCGCGACATCGTCAAGACGCACAAGCTGCATACGGTGTGCGAGGAATCGCGTTGCCCGAACATTGCCGAATGCTGGAGTGGCGGCACCGCGACGATGATGCTGATGGGCTCGGTGTGCACGCGTGCCTGCCGCTTCTGCGCGGTGAGCACCGGCAATCCGCATGGCTGGCTCGATGCCAACGAGCCGATGCAGGTCGCCGATGCGGTGGCACTGATGAAGCTCAAGTACATCGTGCTCACCTCGGTCGACCGCGATGACCTCGCCGACGGCGGCGCCGGGCACTACGCTGCCTGCATCCGCATGATCCACGAGCGCGCACCGCAGACCGCGGTCGAAGCGCTCACGCCCGACTTCTGCGGCAAGCACGACCTGGTCGCCACCGTGCTCGATGCCGGTCTGGTCACCTATGCGCAGAACCTGGAGACGGTCGAGCGCCTCACCAGCCGCGTGCGTGACCCGCGTGCCGGTTATGCGCGCACGCTCGACGTGCTCGCCTTCGCCAAGCGCCATGCGCCGCAGACGCTGACCAAGACCAGTCTCATGCTCGGCCTGGGCGAGACCGACGAGGAAATCGAGCAGGCATTCGACGACATGCGCAGCGCCGGCGTCGACATCGTCACGCTCGGTCAGTATTTGCGACCGACGCCGAACCATCTGCCGGTCGAGCGCTTCGTCACGCCCGAGCAGTTCCTCGCCTACCGCGATCTCGCGCTGGCCAAGGGTTTCGTCGAGGCGGTGGCCGGCCCGCTGTCGCGCTCGAGCTATCGCGCCGAACGCGTGCTCGAACGCAACAATGCGGGATTGTGCGGCTGAATCAGGATTTCGCCGGCGCCGCTGGTGCTGCCGGAGTCGCCCGCAGCACCAGCACCTTGAGTGCATTGAGCGCCTCGTTGAGCGCGTAGTCGCTGGGCGCCTCGCGCGGCTCGGACTTGGCGCCTTCATGCGCGTCTTCGTTGGCGCCCTTGAGATGGTTGCGCAGATCGCGTTCGCCGAAGCTGGTGTCGATGTCGTCGTTGCGCGCGCTCAGGCTGAGATCGGCCAGTTCGATGTCGGGCTGGATGCCTGCCGCCTGGATCGAAATGCCACTGGGTGTGTAGTAGCGCGCGGTGGTGAGCTTCACGGCATGCTCGGCATCGATCGGCAGCACGGTCTGCACCGATCCCTTGCCGAAGCTGCGTCGCCCCATCAGCAAGGCGCGATGATTGTCCTTGAGTGCACCGGCGACGATCTCGGCCGCCGAGGCCGTGCCATTGTCGACCAGCACCACCAACGGCGCACCCGCCAGCAGATCACCCGGCGTTGCGCTGAAACTGGTGTCGGCCGCCTTGACACGACCGCGCGTGCTGACGATCACGCCGCGCTCCAGAAAATCATCGGCGATTTCGACGGCAGCGGCGACCAGACCACCGGGGTTGCTGCGCAGGTCGAGCACGACGCCGCGCAGGGGCGCCTTGTTCGCTGCCTGCAGGCGCTCGAATTGCTTGCGCAATTGCATCGCGGTTTCTTCCTGGAATTGGCTGACGCGCAGATAGCCATAGCCGGGTTCGAGCAGACGGCCGCGCGCGCTGGCGACGTGGATCGCCTCGCGCGTGAGCGTGATGTCGACGGGCGCAGTCTGCTTTTCGTGCAACACGCTCAGCACCACCTTGGTACCCGCCTTGCCACGCAGGCGCGCGATCGCGCCATCGAGATCATCCGACTGCACGGCCTTGCCGTCGATGCGCACGATGATGTCGCCGGCGCGAATGCCGCCGCGTTGTGCGGGTGAATCATCGATCGGCGTCACCACGCGCAACGTACCTTCGACCTGGGCGACTTCCAGGCCGAGTCCGGCGTAGCTGCCGGAAGTTTCCTCGGTGAGACCCGACAGCTCTTCCTTGTCGAGATACTCGCTGTGCGGATCGAGCCCGGCGAGCATGCCGCGAATCGCGCCGCGCATGAGGCTGCGGTCATCGACTTCCTCGACATAGGCTTGTTTGATGAGGCTGAACACCGCGGTGAAGACGCGGATGTCGGTCATGTCCACGCCCTTGCGTGCGGGGGGCACGTCGGCGGCCGCCGGCTTTGCCGCGTCTTTCGTGTCCTTGTCGGGATCTTGCGCGGCATTTCCCGCAGGCGCCGCGCCAGCCGCCTTGTCCGCAGGTGGTTCGGCGAGCGCGAGCGCGCTGCCGAGGACAAGCATCGAGGCGAAGGCGAGCAAGGGGCGCATGGGCATTCCGTAAATCTGCGAGGAGGCGAGTGTAAGGCAGGCAGGGTGCGGGCATCGACCGCCGATGCCGCATGAAGTTCAGCGCAACCAGCCGCGCGGATCGAGCGGTTTGCCGGCGCTGCGCAGTTCGAAGTACAGGCCTGCACTCTTCTGCCCGCCGCTCGCGCCACTGGTGGCGATCGTCTCCCCCGCGTCGACCCAGTCACCGACTTCCTTGAGCAGGCTTTCGTTGCAGCCGTAGAGGCTGAGATAGCCGTCGCCGTGGTCGAGGATGATCACCATGCCGTAACCACGCAACCAATCAGCAAAGGCCACCCGGCCGCGCGCGACCGCCAGCACCGGCGTGCCGGTCTTGGCCGCGAGCAGCACGCCACTGCTTGGCCTTCCCCCCTCGCCGGGTGTGCCGAATGTGGAGAGGATGCGCCCCGACAGGGGCCAGCGCAGTCGTCCACGCTGACTGGCGAAGGCTTCGGCGCCCTTGATCTGTTGCGGAATGTCGCCGAACACATCACGCAGGCGCTCGAGCAGGTTGACCAGTTCGTCCTCGTCGTGTCCGAGCCCGGCAAGACTCTGGCCCTGCGCCTTGAGTCTGGCATCGAGTTCGCCGACCAAGGTCTCACGCTGCTTGCGTTCGGCTTCGAGCCTGGCGCTCTCGGCGGCACGTGCCTGACGTGTGGCTTCGAACTGCGCGCTCTGCGCGCGGATCGCATCTTCGAGCGCAAGCAGTTTCTTCATTTCCTCGCGCACTTCATCGAGCTGCGCGATGCGCGCGCGCTGGAAATAGCGGTGATAGGCGAGCACGCGTGCCACCGCAGCCACGTCATCCTGCTGCAACAGCAACTTGAGTTCCTCGTGATTGCCCAGCGCATAGGCCGAGCGCAGCAAGGCAGCAAGATCCTGCTTGCGCGCAGCGAGCTGCGTCAGCAAGGAAGCATGCTCGTCACCCAAGTCAGCCAGACGCTGCTGCTGATCGGCGAGGTGCTCGTCGAGCGTGCGCAACTCGCGCGCGATCACGGCAATCGCCAGGTCCTGCTCGCGCAGGTCACGCACCGCCACGTTGCGCTGATCGCTCGCCGCGCGCTGCTGCTCGACCAAGGATTTGATCTGCGCACGCACGGCCTCGAGCTTCTTCGTCGTCTCGGCCTCCTGCGCCTTACGTCGCACGCTGTCGGCATCCTGCGCGTGCACCGCAAGCGTCCCGCCAAGAGCAAGCAAGGCCAGAACGGCAAGTCGCAACATGAGGCCGTGCACCTAGATGAATTCGACCAGATTGTGCCCGCTCATCGGCGCAGGCTGCGGCAGGCCCATGAGCGCGAGCACGCTCGGCGCCAGATCGCGCAACGCGCCATGACGCAACCGCGCCGCACGGCCGACGTAGACCAGCGGCACCGGGCCCACCGTGTGCTGGGTGTGCGGCACGCCGTTGTCATCGACCATCTGTTCGAGGTTGCCATGGTCGGCGCTGATCAGCAGCTCACCGCCGGCCGCACGGATCGCCGTCTCGATGCGCCCGAGCGCGACATCGACCGCCTCGGCCGCGGCAATCGCCGCACTCTCGACGCCGGTGTGACCGACCATGTCGGGATTGGCGATGTTGCAGACGATGAAGTCGAAGCGGCCCGAGCCAATCGCCGCGACCAGCTTGTCGGTGAGCTCGGGACAACTCATTTCCGGCTGCAGGTCGTAGGTGGCGACTTTCGGACTGGGCACGAGGATGCGCTCCTCGCCCGCGAACGGCGCCTCGCGACCGCCCGAGAAGAAAAAGGTGACGTGCGCGTATTTCTCGGTCTCGGCGATGCGCAATTGCCTGAGCCCGAGCCCGGCGAGGTACTCGCCCAGCGTGTTCTCCATCGATTGCGGCGGAAATGCGATCGCGCTGTCGGCGACCAATCCCTGCTCGTACTCGGTCAAGGTCACGTAGGCCGACAACTGCGGCACGCGGCTGCGCGCGAAACCGCTGAACTCCGCATCAACGAAAGCGTGCGAGATTTCGCGCGCACGATCGGCGCGGAAGTTCATGAACACGATCGCATCGCCGTCCTTGACCGCGGCACCACCCGCGATCACGGTCGGCTTGACGAACTCGTCGTTCTCGCCGCGCGCGTAGGCCGCGTCGAGTGCGGCCAGCGCGTCGGCGGCGTGATGATCCGCCTGCGCGAGCGCAATCGCCTGCCATGCGAGTTGCACGCGATCCCAGCGCTGATCGCGATCCATCGCGTAGTAGCGGCCCGTTACGCTCGATATCTTCGCGTTGCCGAGCCGCGCGCACTGCGCGGCGAGGCGTTCGAGCGAGGCGCGCGCGCTGCGCGGTGGCGTGTCGCGCCCATCGAGGAAGGCATGCACGGCCACGCGCGCGAGTCCACGTTCGCGCGCCAGGTCGAGCAGCGCAAGGATGTGCTCTTCCTGGCTGTGCACGCCACCGGGCGAGAGCAGACCGAACACGTGCAAGGTGCCGTCGTGAGCTCGCGCAGCATCGCAGGCACACACCAGAGCGGCATTGTCGAAGAATCTGCGATCGGCGATTGCGGCGTCGATGCGGGTGAGGTCCTGATAGACGATTCGCCCGGCGCCGATGTTCATGTGACCGACTTCGGAGTTGCCCATCTGCCCGTGTGGCAGCCCGACATGTTCGCCGAAGGTATCGATGAGGGTATGCGGACACTCGCGCAGCAGTCGCCGCCAGTTGGGCAAGTTGGCGAGCGCGATCGCATTGTGCGCGATCTCCTCGCGATGGCCCCAGCCATCGAGGATCAGCAGCAGGACGGGTTTGGGTCGGGCCACGGGCGCATCCACGCAAGCGAAAACGCAATCCTAGCCGATGCATCGTGCACCGACGCTGCCCTGTGCGCAGGGAGGGCAGCGGCGGATGCAGGCACGCCATGAACCGTCACGGCAGCGGAGCAAGCTCCGCTCTACGGGAAGCGCTTGCGTTCAGGGCGTTCGCCGCACGGGGGCAGACTCACTGGCCGGCGAGCGCCTTTTCCACGCTCGCCTGGGTCATCGGGTGATAGCCGGGCTTGGCCTTGGCGTAGACCTCGCGCGCGAAGCGCAGGCCGTCGGGTGTCTTGGCCAGTTCCTCGTAGATCGGCACGACCAGATAACGACGACCGATGCGCGTCATGTATTTGGCCATCTGGGTGCGCGCGGGACGGAAGTCCGCGCGCGCCGCAGCCAGATACCAGCGACGCGCGATCTCGGCATTGGGCGAGCCATTGAGATGCCAAGCCGCGTCGAGATCGGCCAACTGCTTCGCACTGAGCTTGTCGGGCAGGCCGTCGAGGAAATACATCCACTCCTGCGTGTTCCAGTGCTTGGCATCGAGCTTGATCGCGGTGCGCTTGCCTTCCAGCCACTGGCTGCGCGCAGCGGCGATCGCCTGCAACTGCGGCGAAGTCGGCAGCGGCGCATCGGCGGGCACGCCGCCTTGATGGATCCACGCCTTGACCTCGTCGAGACTCATCTTGCCCGGATACTTGTCGAGCAAGTTGGGTTTGAGGTAGTCGAGCATCTGCTGCGTGGTGATGCTCTGGAACGCGAAATGGTCGAAATAGCCGCGCAAATAGACGTCGAAAGCCTCACGCCCGAAGCGCGCCTCGAGCGTGCGCAACAACCACGCGCCCTTGACGTAGGCGAAGTCGGATGCGGCATCGTCGGCATCATCGAGATCGGGTACCAGTCGCTGCGTCGGCGCCGGCGTCGCCTTGACCTCGCGCAGCAATTCATCGGCGGCGATGATGAATTCCTCGTCGGCCTGCACCTTGCCGTAGACCGCTTCGACGATGCGGTTCTCGACGTAGGTGGTGAAGCCTTCGTTGAGCCACATGTGGCGCCAACTCGCATTGGTGACGAGATTGCCCGACCAGGAATGCGCGAGTTCGTGCGCGACCAGCGCCACCAGACTGCGGTCACCAACCAGCACGGTCGGCGTGGCGAAGGTCAGGCGCGGATTTTCCATGCCGCCGAACGGAAAACTCGGCGGCAGCACGAGAATGTCGTAGCGACCCCAGCGATACGGGCCGTAGAGTTTCTCGGTGGTCTCGATCATCTTCTCGGTGTCGGCGAATTCATACGCCGCCTTGGCCACCACCGAGGGCTCGGCATACACCGCGCTGCGTGGACCGGTTTCGCGCACGGCGAGGTCGCCGACCGCAATGGCGAGCAAGTACGAAGGAATCGGCTCATCCATCCTGAAGCTGAAATCGCCATCGAGCGGGTGCTTGGCGTCATTGTTCGCGCTCATCACCACGCGCAGCGCCTTGGGACCGGTCACATGCGCGCTGTAGGGAAAGCGCACCGCAGGCGTGTCCTGCAACGGCACCCAACTGCGCGCATGGATCGACTGCGATTGCGAATACATGAACGGCTGCTTCTTGCCCGCGGTCTGCGCCGGCGTCATCCACTGCAGGCCCGAGGCCTGGGGCGCGGTGTGGTAGCGGATGCGCACCTTGGGTGCCTGCGCATCGAGCGCGATGCGCAGCGCCGAGCCGAGTACCGGATCGCGCGCGGCCAGACTCCACTTGAGCGCATGCGCGGCGCCCTGCGCATCGAGCGCCTCGACGCCTTCAATGCTCAAATCGCGCGTATCGAGCACGAGCTCGCGTGCCTCGGGGTCATGCCAGGCCAGCGCGAGTTCGGCGCTGCCGGCCAATTCACGTTTGTCGAAATCGACCTTGAGATCCAGCGAAAGCGCGGTCTGCGTGACCTTGGCCGGTTCGGCGTAACTGAAGCGATCGTGTTCGGCGGCCGTGGCAGACATGCAAATCAAGAACGACGCAGCAAGGAGGCGATGCAGCATGGAAGAAGATCCCTGAACGGCTTGCGATCGCGCATTGTCGCCGATCCCGCAGCGCGTTGCGCCTGGGCCTGCTTGCGGCACGACCGCAGCGGCAGCGTGGCGGTTGCGTGGCACATTGCCGCGCCCGGTTCGGCGCCGCATACTCGCCCACTGCTTCGTCCACCACCTGGGAAAATCCATGCACAAGCTGCCCTCCCGCACTGCGCTGGCGGTTGCGCTCGCGACTGCGCTCGCCGCTGGCGTCGTCACTGCCGCACCCGTCACCGAAATTTCCGCGAACCTGCCCGCGCCCGACTCGATCGACGCGGCACGCCACGATCCTGCGCTGCTGATCCTGCGCGCCGGCGTGTTCGATCCGCTTGCGCAGTCGATCGACGCGAGTTCGGTCGGCGCGGCGGCGGCGGTCAAGCTGTCTGGCTTTGCGATCGTGCAATTCAAGGACGCGGCGCAGATGGCAGCGGCACGGCGCAGCCTGAGTGCGCAGGGCGTGAGCTTTCTCAACTATCTGCCCAACAACGCCTGGTATGTGCGCCTCGGTCAAGGCGGCCTGAGCACGCTGCGCAAGGATTCATCCGTGCGCTGGGCGGGTTTGCTGCAGCCTGCATACAAGCTCGATCCGCAATTGTGGAGCGCGCAGCGCCAGACTTCGTCGGCGCTGCAGTCCGATGGGCGTTATGAAATCCGCCTCGATGCCTTCGACGGCGTTTCGGCGCAGCACCTCGCCGCGGCGCTCGAAAAGCGCGTACCGGGCGTGGAAATCACCGCACGCAGCGAGCGCGCCGAAGCGGCACCTTACGTGCGCGCCGCGGTGTCGTTGGCCAGCCTCGATACCCTGATCGAAGTCGCAAGCTCGCTCGATGGCGTGGTCTCGGTATCACCGTGGGTGGAAACCACGACCCAGAACTCGGCCAGCGTCGGCGCGATCCAGGGCAACAACATCGGCACTTGCAGCGGTAGTGGCCCGATCTGCGGTTCGGCGCCGCTGTGGGATCACGGCATCACCGGTACCGGTCAGATCGCGGCCGTGGCCGACAGCGGCACCACGCCCAATGCAGGCTGGTTCACCACGCTCGACAAGGGCGCGGGCGCACACACCGAGGTGACCTTCTCCGACAATCCGCCGCCGGTGTTGCCGAACGTCGGCACCCTGCATCCGGACAACAAGATCATCGCCTACTGGCTGCAACCGGGCGGCCCGATCGATTACGACTTCACCTCCGGTCATGGCACGCATACCAGCGGCACCATGGTTGGCGATGCGGCAGGCACATTTGGCTCAACCACCTATCTGCCAGCCACGCCCTATCTGCCCAATCACGAACTTGCCGACGGCATGGCGCCGGGTGCGCAGTTGCTGTTCCAGGATGCCGGCCCGGCTTCGGCGACATCGATCATCATCAATGATTTTTCCGGCACGCTGCAGCAGGCCTTCAATGGCGGTGCGCGCGTGCACAACAACAGTTGGGGCGCCAAGACCGGCGGCGCCTACAACGGCAACGATGCCGAACTCGATCGCGTCACCAACAAGGACGAGGATCTCCTGGTGGTGGTCTCGGCCGGCAACGACGTGGCTGGCGCGATGGCGACCGGCTCTCCCGGCAATGCCAAGAACGCGCTGACCGTCGCCGCGCTCGGGCACGGCGGCAGCCTGACCAAGGCCAGCTACTCCAACATGGGGCCGACGCAGGACGGGCGCATGAAGCCCGACATCGCCGCGCCGGGCAGCTCGGTCGTCTCGGCCAGAAACGCCACCAGCGTCAACAACACGATCACCCTACCGCTCACCGCCACCATGTCGGGTACCTCGATGGCGGCGCCGACCATCACCGGCAACAGCGTGCTGCTGCGCGAATTCTTTGCCGATGGTTTCTACCCGCGCGGCGCGAGCAATGCTGCCGACGCCTACAACACGACCGGGGCCGCGGCCAAGGCGGTGCTGCTCAATGGCACCAACACGATCAATGCGAGCTGGCCCAACACCGGCACCGGCTGGGGCCGCGCCTGGCTCGATGGCAACCTGTGGTTCAGCGCCACCATGACCGGCGGCGATGATGCCCGCCGCCTGCGCCTGTTCGAACGCCCCAATGCCGCGGGCCTGAAGACCGGCCAGAGCAACCAGTACACCATCGCCAACGTCGCGGCGGGCAAGGAATTGCGCGCAACCCTGGTGTGGTTCGACCCGGCCGCGGTGCCCGGCGCCGCATCGACGCTCATCAACAACCTCGACCTCGAAGTCGTGGGGCCGGGCGGCACCTATCTGGGCAACGTGATCACGGGCGGTGTATCGACCACGGGCGGCAGCGCCGACGTCAAGAATCCGGTCGAACAGGTGCGCCTGACAGCACCCGTGACTGGCAGCTATACCTTCCGCGTCAAGGGCACCGCGGTGCCTGGCAACGGCAGTGAAGGCTCGGACATGCAGGGCTATGCGCTGGCGGTTTCCGGCGGCTTCGCCCTGCCCGATCCGGCGGTCTTCCCGGCGCCGACGGCCGTGGCCGCGAGCAGCAATGGCGCTGCGGGCGTGAGTGTGCAGTTCGGCAGCACCGTGGGTGCGCAAGGCTTCCAGCTCTACCGCGCGCCGGGCACTTGCGCGACCGCCGTCGCGGGTGATTACCGGATGGTCGGCAACAATACGGCCGCACCGATCGTCGACCTCGCCACGATCGGCGGCTACAGCTATGCCTACAAGGTGCGCGGCGTGCAGAACGATGTCGAGGGTGATGTCTCGACCTGCGCCGACGTGGTGTCGGATGCGGCGTGCACGCTGATGCCGAGCTTCGATGTGCAGTCGCTGATCGGCGATGGCGCCGCGGCGACCTGCGGCGTGGAACTGACCTGGGCGGCAGCGCATGCCAACTGCCCCAGCTCGACCGGAATCAGCTACACGGTCGAGCGCGACAGCGACCCGTATTTCAGCGCAGCACAAACGCTTGCCACGGGCCTGGCTTCGCCCGCCTTCGCCGACAGCACGGTCAGCAATGGCACACCGTATTACTACCGCGTGCTCGCGCTGGACAGCTTCGGCAACTCCTCGCCGGTTTCGCGCGTGGTCAACATCACGCCCACCGGCGTCGACGGGCCCGATCCGACGGCCTTCGTCGATGACGTCGACACCCACACCTACATGCAGCTCGATGCGCCCTGGCAGGTCACCAACACGTCGGCGAGCAATGGCACCCTGAGCTATCGCAGCGCTCCCGACAACCAGCCCTATCCGGATGCGACCTGCGCCAGCATCACCACGCCCGCGCTCACGCTCAAGCCGGGCTCGACGCTGAGCTTCAAGGCCCGCTATGACCTCGAATTCGAATGGGATGGCGTGGTGGTGGAGATATCCAGCGACGGCGGCACGACCTGGCAGGACCTGCCACCCGCGGGCGGCTACCCCTCCTCGTTCGCGCAGACGACCAGTCCGCCAGTCAATGCCTGCGGCTACCTGGCCTCGCACGGTGCATTCAGCGGCGTGAGTACGGCCGGCTCCAATGCTGACCCGGGTAACGGCACGGCCACCGCAGTGTTCAAGCCGTTCACGACGGATCTGTCCGCGTTTGCCGGCCAGACCGTGCAAATCCGCTGGCGCATGTCGTCCGACCCCGCCGCCAGCTTTCTGGGCTTCCTGCTCGATGAAGTGCAGATTGGCAACGGTGGCGGCGATGTGATCTTCACCGACGGTTTCGAACAGACCGGTGGTGGCAACGACTACGTCTGCAACTGACAGCCACGGTCATCCAAGACAGGAACCGGCGCGCAGCTTGCGCGCCGGTTTTTTTTGCCCACCGATTGGCTATCGCACGCAACGGAAAATCGCCGCTCGATATTGAAGGGCCGAATCTGAGACAGGACGTGCGGGCGCGGGATGGTCGCGATCCTGCTTCCGGTGGCGTGTACCGACCACGCATCTCGCCGCAGCCCGGCGTTTGGCATATTTCATGCTTGAAACCAGGCACGGTCCGGGGACGTGTTTATTGGGTCGCGCGGGTGCGTGCCCGTACCGACAAGGCGGAGATCGGATCGTGGCCGTCTTCGCCAATCATCAACGGGGAATGGGGACCATCATGATCGCTCGTTTTGGACGCGCAGGGTTCGCGCAGATCGGCGCGTTGTTGCTGTTGGCGCTCACGCCCGTGTTTGCGAACGCGACGGCAGATGTTTCGCCGCCACCTGCCCTTGTCGCCGACGGTGCTTCGCACGATGCCGTCACGCCGATTCACGTCAGGATCCTGCTCGATCGCCTGCCGACGCTGAGCAAGCCAGCGACGGTGACGTGCGAGGTTCGGGCCGATATGGACGCGCCGGGTACGACCGCCAGCATCGAGTTGCCGGCCAATGTGCGCTTCGCCGGTGGCACGCTGCACTGGGAGGGCGACCTCACGGCAGGACAAACCATCGTGTTTTCGGCAAGCATCGTCGCCGATGTGCCTGGCGACACCACGATCCTGGGGCGCGCATTGCGTCGCATCGATGCACGCAACGTGTGGGGTGACCTTGCCGCCGCACATTTCTCGGTGGGCGCGACTGCGAGTCGCGCGGGTTTTGCGCCGGTCGCGGTCGATCGGCGCATCCATGATGCGGGCCTCGACAAGGCGCCGGACGGGACGATCATCAGTTCGGGTTCGCTCAAGCGCAGCCCGCAAGCCGCGCCGCCGGCACCGCCACCTCCTGCACATGAGCCCATTGCACCGGCCATCGAACCCGTCATTGCGGCGGCTTGTCCGATCCCCGATGAGAAGCCCGGTGCAAGCGGACAGCAGCCTGCATGCGGAAACTTCTTTGCTGCTCCCGACGCGGACACGACAGCGTGGCAACCTTCATCCTATTCGCAACCGGCCTCGCCGCTGGGCAATCTCACGGTAACCGGAACCTGGTCCTATTACGACCGCGATGGTGCCTACACGTCCGCACGCGAGTTTCTGGTTGAACTCGTGCAGGGCGACAATGCCGCACATCTGGCCTGGTGTTTCACCGATTTGTCGGGCAACTACACATGCGGCCCAGTGGCCAATCCGGGCGGCGTCGGGGTGCGCACGATCCTGTATTCCTGGACGAGCTTCAATCCGAATCCGGATACGCTGGCGATCGTGAATCCGGATTGGGGCACGAGCAATGCCACGGGCAATGCGTATCGAGTCCAGACCGGCATCGTCGTCTTGAGCGATGGGACACAGAGCATCGGCAGCTGGCATGTGCTCGACTCCGACACGAACGAGCGCGCGTATTGGACCTTGCAGGATGTCATCGATGTGTGGCGCTACATCCATTTCAACGGCGGCGGTGGCGAGGCCGGGCCTACCACGGTGCAGTGGAAAATCGACAGCACCGATGGCCCCTACTACAGCCCCGGTGCGAACGTGCATTTGAGGGGTGAAGATCCCTTGGCGCATGCCGGCACGGTGACCAAGCACGAATACGGGCACAACATTCTGTACACGGCATACGGCGGCTACTATCCGCCCTTCCCCAACTGCAATCCCCACAACATTCAGCAGGCCTTGAGCGCCGGCTGCGGCTGGACCGAAGGCTGGGCAGAATTCCTGCCTTCCGTGGTGAACAACGAAGCGGCGTTCTATTGGCCCAGCGGCGCGCGCCTGGATCTGGAGACGCCCACCTGGGGAACGCCGGGTTGGGACAGCGGTGATTGGCCGGAGGGACGCATCGCCGGTGCGATGTGGGACATGTTCGACGTCGCCAATGACGGTGACGACACCTACTCGGACGGCGCGTTTGCGAACTTCTGGGACGTGATCTACAACGTCAACAGCGACACCTTCAGCCAATGGTGGGCGAGCTGGATAGCGCGCGGACACAACAATGTCAGCTGGGGCCCGATCATGGGGCTGTACCAGAACACCATCAATTACCGTAACGGCCCGGCCAACGACGACTTTGCCAACGCCATCCATGTTTCCAGTGCGCCCTTCTACGTCAATGCACTCGACGTGACTGGCGCAACCACGCAAGGGCTGGATCCGCAATTTCCCTGCGGCTCCGCAACCAGTCCGCGGCAGTCACGCAGCGTTTGGTATGCGTTCAATCCCTCGATCACCGATGTCTACAAGATCGATACGCAATACAGCGGGTTTGATACCGTGCTTGCGATCTGGCGCGGCTACTGGGGCAGTCTCGCCAATCGAGGCTGCAATGACGACACGGGTGGCTCGGTCTCGGAAATCAATGCCACCTTGGTCAGCGGCCGCACCTACATGATTGAAGCGACGGCGTACGGCTCAGGCGCGGGCGGATCACTGTATTTCGCCATCACCCGACGCGCAGGCGACCGCATCTTCAGCGACGACTTCGGCGGCTATTAGAACAATGCGGAGCGTGCGCGTGCGGCGACTCTTGCCGCGCGCGTCAGATCTTGTAGCCGCGATGGATCGCGACGATGCCCGCGGACAGATTGCGCACGTCGACGCGCTCCAGCCCGACGCTTTCCATCATCGCCTTGAGCGTTTCCTGATCGGGATGCTTGCGGATCGATTCAGCCAGATAGCGATAGCTGCCTTCATCGCCCGCGATCAGCGCGCCGATGCGCGGCAATACCTGGAATGAATGGAAGTCGTAGAGCGGCTTGAGAAACTCCGCCTTGACGGCGGAGAACTCGAGCACGAGCGCACGGCCGCCGATCTTGAGCACGCGCTGGATCTCGGCCAGCGCCTTGTCCTTGCGGGTGACATTGCGCAAGCCGAAGGCCATGGTGACGCAATCGAAGCTGCGATCTGGAAACGGCAAGGCCTCGGCATCCATCTGCGCCCATTGCAAGCCCTGCACGAGACCACGATCGAGCAGGCGGTCGCGCCCGACGCGCAACATGTCGCCGTTGATGTCACCGACCACGATGCTGCCGCGCGCACCGACCCTAGGCCGCAGCAGCGCAGCGATGTCGCCGGTTCCGCCGGCCAGATCGAGCACGCGATCACCTCCGCGCACGCCACTGGTGGACACGAAATAGCGCTTCCACAGCCGGTGGATGCCGAATGACATGAGGTCATTCATGAGGTCGTACTTGCGCGCGACCGAGGTGAACACCTCGCCGACCAAGCGGGCCTTGTCGGCCTCGGGCACGTCGCGATAACCGAAATGGGTGGTTTGCTGCGTCATCGGCGCATGCTACCGCATCGCGCCATGGCCGCGCCGCGCAATCGTGCGAAGATCGCCGCCGCGAATGCCGCCACACGCGGCAGATCGACCGCCAACCAGGGGAGCATTGGCCATGACGATCCTCAATCGCTGCGCCTTGGTCTTGCTGATCCTGTGCGGGGCCGCGGGATCATCGGCACGCGCCGACGAACGCATCCTCGCCTTCGACAGCCGCATCCAGGTGCAGGCCGATGGCAGCATGGATGTCACCGAAACGATCCGCGTGCGCAGTGAAGGCGACAAGATCAAGCACGGCATCTACCGCGACTTCCCGACCGATTACCGCGACCGCGGCAACAATGCCGTGCGCGTGGTCTTCGAACCGCGCTCGCTCACGCGCGATGGCGCGACCGAGCCGTTCCACAGCGAGCGCCAGTCCAATGGCGTGCGCGTCTACTTCGGCAGCAAGGACACCACGCTCGCGCCGGGTGAGCACAGCTATGCGTTCACTTACCACACCAATCGCCAGCTCGGTTTCTTCGCCGACCACGACGAGCTGTACTGGAACGTCACCGGCAACGGCTGGGATTTCCCGATCGACGAGGCCAGCGCCGAGGTCGAGTTGCCCGGCGCGATCCCGACGTCATCGCTGCGCCTGGACGGTTACACCGGCCCGCAGGGCGCGCAAGGCCGCGACTACAGCGCGAGTGCGGATGCACCTTCACATGCGCGCTTCGTGCTCACCGAGCCGCTGATGCCGCGCGAGGGCCTGACGATCGTCGTCGGCTTTCCCAAGGGCATCGTGACCGCGCCCAGCCAACAGCAGCGCATCATCTGGTTCCTCGGTGACAACGCCAGCGTACTGGCCCTGATCGCGGGATTGTTGCTGATCCTGGCCTGGTATCTGGTGCAGTGGGCGCGCGTGGGGCGTGATCCGAAACCCGGGGTGATCATTCCGCTCTACGCAGCGCCCACGGGCCTTACACCCAGTGCGTTGCGCTATGTCGAACGGATGGGCTGGGATGACCGCTGTGCGGCGGCCGATCTGGTCGATGCCGCCGTGCGTGGCGCAATCAGCATCAATGAAGATGACAGCAAGTTTCGCATCGCCCGACTCGGCCAGGCGGAGCTGCCTGCACGCGAGAAAACGCTGGTCGATGAGCTGCTGCGCGATGAGAGCGCATTCACCTTCGAACGCAGCGAGCACAAGCGCATCGCCGCCGCGATCAAGACGCATCGGGAAGGGCTCGAGCGCGACTACGCCGAGGGATATTTCCGCAAGAACACCGCGCTGGTCGTGATCGGCGCGCTGCTGACGCTGGCAACCCTGCTCGGGATCGTCCTGCTCAGCCAGGATCGGGGTCGCGCCATCGGCATCGGCTTCATCGTGGTCTGGCTCAGCGGCTGGAGCTTCGGCGTGTTCGGCCTGTGCGCCGCCTTGATCGGCGCCTGGGGCCAGGTTCGCCGCGGCAGTCTGGGCAAGCGCGCGGGTGCGGCGATTGGCGCGCTCGGCATCACCCTGTTCGCCGCTCCGTTCCTGGTCGGAGAAATCGTGGGCCTGGGCATGCTGGTCTTCCTGGCCGGCATCGCGCTGTCGATCGGCATCATCGCCCTGGTCGCCACCAATGTGTTGTTTGCCTGGCTCATGAAGGCGCCCACGCAGACCGGACGCAAGCTGCTCGACCAGGTCGACGGGCTGCGCCTGTACCTGGGCGTGGCCGAACGCGACGAACTGGCGGCGCAGAAGGCGCCGCCGATGACGGCCGCCGAATATCAACGCATGCTGCCCTATGCGCTGGCACTGGACGTCGAACAGAACTGGACCAACCAGTTCACGGTCGCGGTCGGCGCAGCGGCGGCGGCAGCGGCGGTCGCTGCGGCCAGTTGGTACCGCGGAGGCGCACTCGACAATCTCGGCAGCTTCGGCAACAACATCGGAGCATCTTTCAGCAGCGCGATCTCTTCCTCCTCGAGCGCACCCGGCTCATCCTCGGGCGGTGGCGGCGGCGGCTCCTCGGGCGGCGGTGGTGGTGGTG
>NSJK01000019.1 GCA_002632325.1 Lysobacterales bacterium
GTGGCGTCTGGTCGCGGCTTCCGCCGCTCCTACACCGTCACGATGCATGGCAACGACGCGAGGGTGTGTGGGTCTGGTCGCGGCTGCCGCCGCTCCTACACCGTCACGATGCACGGCAACGACGCGAGGGTGTGTGCGTTTGGTCGCGGCTGCCGCCGCTCCTGCACCGTCACGATGCACGGCGACGACGCGAGGTCGGCGAGGCGCAGGCGCGGGCAATTGGCGGGTCATGTCTGGTTTGCGCGCCAACTTGCGCTCATGGCTTCCCGGATGGGGTGAATTCGCCCGGAATGCCGGTCGGAACCGGCTCCGAGACAAGCCTCCCCCGTCCGTGCGTGGCGACCGGGCTCGTCCGCCATGCGCGCACTTGCCGAGCCCGAACGGGAGATGAGGAATCATGCAAGCAAGCAATGCAATGGCAGCACTCGCCCTTGCCGTGGGCGCGAGTCTCGCGCTGGCGGCGGGCAGCGCCGGCGCCGCGCCGCCGGCACTGGATGAACAACTGGACGGGGCCGCGCCCGTGATCAACGCGCCGTGGAACCTCGATGCGACAGGCGCCGCCCTGGAAGCCGAAGCCATGCTCGCGCCAACGGCTGCGGTGGAGTGGTCGAATGTGCTGGGCATCGACCTTCGTCCGGGCGGATCGGGCATGGAGTTCACCTCCAACCCCGACTACGGCACGTTCTGGTGCAGCAACGGCTCTTCGCCGGCCTATGCCTACGCGCGCATGCATCTGCCGCATGGCAGCACGATCCGGTTTTTCCGCATGTGGGGCCAGGATCTTTCCGCGAGCGGCGATGTCCTGGCCAAGTTGCGCGAAACCTGCCTGCCCAATGTCGGCCCCGCGGCCACGCCGACCCTGACCGACCTGGCCACCCTCCAGAGCAGCGGCAGCGGCGGCAGCTTCACGGTCACCAGCAGCCTGAGCCATGTCGTCGACAACCACCTGTGCGCCTACGTGGCGTATGTGCAGTTTCCCAGCTGCGATGCCACCACCAGCCTGCGCAAGCTGCGCATCCAGTACGAGCGTTGACGAGGAGCCCGATCATGACCAGAACACCCTTCATCCTCGCCTTGCTCGCTTGCGCATTCCTGAGCAGCGCAAGTGACGCGGCCGATTATCCCAACCGCGACTTCCGCGTGATCACCGGCGTCGACGGCAAGCCGGCCCGGTCCGATGATTCCTACAGCTATGCCAGCGGCAATTACCGGTGCACGAACACAAGCACGCGCGCCACGCCGCACGTGGTGCGCTATCCGTTCAACCTGCCCGAGGGCACCAGCGTCAGATACGTCAGCGTGTATGGGCGGCGCACGAGCGATGCCACCCCCGTCACGTTACGCCTGATGCAGGTGTGTCAATCCCAGACCGATGTTGATTCGACTTCGACGGTACTGGCCACCCGCACGCCGCTCGGCAATGCAGACGGCTATTTCATCTCATCGATGGAGTTTTCCCCAAGCCCCGAGACGCTCGATTGCCGCGCCTGGGTCGAGGCCAGTTTCGACATCAGCACGATGGCCTGCAACGCCGACAAGGCCTCGATACAGCGGGTGACGCTCGAGACCGAACCGGCCGATCGCATCTTCCGCGGCACGTTCAGCGTCAACGTCGACTACACCCTGCCTTGAACCAGGAGAATTGCATGCAAACCCAACTTGCCCTGACGGCCGCGCTGCTGGGCATGTGCCTGGCTGGCACTGCGCTGGCCGGCCCCCAGCCCGGCGACCTCCGTGTCACCGACCCGGCGCAAATCCGTGCGCTGGGCTTCGATCCGGCGACCGACGAGGTCTTTCTGGCCGCGCCGGTCGATGATCGTGCCCTGCTCGCCGCGCGCCTGGCCCGCGGCGATGCGAGCCCGCAAGCGCCCAATCCCGATGTCGATCCGATCTGGACATCGGTGGTCGGCACGGACTTTCGTTTCAACCGCGAGACCGTGCCATACACTTTCGTCAGCAACATGAGCCTGACCTGCTCCGCAACCGGCGAGGGCTACAGTGCTTACGCCAACATCGAATTCCCGAACGACCATCGCATCACCTGGATGGATGTATGGGCGGTGGACAACTCCACCACCAGCGGCGTGCGGGTTTCGCTGTGGGAAATCTGCCAGCGCGTCGACAATCCCGATCCCAGCCTGCGCACGGTGACGCGGATCAGCCCGATCATCGATACCGGCACTGCGGACGCTCCCGACGCGGTATGGCTCAACGCCCATGTTGGCCCGGATCGCTGGGTGCACGCCCCCACCTGCAGCTATTTGCTACGCGCCGACCTCGATTGCGCCAACAGCGCAGTACGCCTGCAGAAGGTGCGCGTGCTGTGGGATTACGACTGAACGCCCACGATCGAGTCCACTGGATGGGCGGCCAGGGACGGCCGCCGCAGGGGCGCTGCGATGGGCTGGATGACACGTCGCCGCAATCCAGCCCTGCCTTTGCACTTGCCGCAAGTCCATGATTCGGCTATAAAGCACGGCTCCCTGCAGCATCCAGCGCCCCTTGTGGGCACGCGGGACCGGTCGTGCGGTCCACCCGTGTCGGATGTCTGCTCGGGAATTCCAGCACCGCATGGCGCATCGTCGCCGCTGGGCCGCCGCCGTCCTGGCCAAGGGCGGTCATCAAGATCAAGCGAGGTCCGACATGGCCAAGGTCTGCCAAGTCACCGGAAAGGCTTTCCAATCCGGCAACAACGTTTCACACGCCAACAACAAGACGCGGCGCCGCTGGCTGCCGAACCTCCACGAGCGCCGCTTCTGGGTGCCCGCCGAAAAGCGCTGGGTGACCCTGCGCGTGTCCAGCCACGGGCTGCGCACGATCGACAAGAAGGGCATCGAAGTCGTCCTCGCCGAGCTGCGCAAGCGCGGCGAAAAGATCTGAGGAGCACACGACCATGGCATCCAAGCGCGACAAGATTCGTCTGATCTCCTCGGCCGGCACCGGCCACTTCTACACCACCGACAAGAACAAGAAGAACACGCCCGAGAAGATGGCGGTGAAGAAGTACGACCCGGTCGTGCGCAAGCACGTCGAATACAAGGAAGGCAAGATCAAGTGATGCGCCGGCCCTGCGCATCGCGCAGGGTCGATTCCGCTTCACCCCGTGTCGAGAAAACCCGCCCGCGTGGCGGGTTTTTCGTTTCCGCGTTGTCGTGGCAGGCAAGGTGCAGCTTGGCCTGCGAGCGGTGCGATCGGCTCAAGCCGCCGCTTCGCCGGCGAGCTGGTAACCTTTCAGCCGCGCGGCGAAGTCGGCAAGCGCGCGGATACCGGTGGCCTCCGCTTCGCGGCACCAATCCTTGAGCGCTTCGAGCATCGCTTCGGCGTTGCGACCGTTGCGTTCGGTGAGTGCGGCCAGGCGCGCACGGAATTCGCAGACGGTGCGCAGCCGCGGGCAGTGTTCGGTGAAGGCATTCATGCGTTCGCGCGAGGCTGCATCGAGCCAGCGGCCGCCGTTGCCGAGTGCGCGGCGCAGGCGGCGTGGCAATGCCTTGAGGTTGGCGCCGGCCTTGCCTGCTTCCTCGCGCAGGGTCGGTGCGATCACGCCGCCGAAGTAGTCGCTCATCACGCGAAAGCGGTGCGCGAGCAGGGCCTTGACCGTCTCGGTGTCGGGCAGGCCCACATTGGCTCGGATGTCGAGCGAGGGTGCCACGCGCAGCACCTTGGCAAGTCCAAACGTTTGCAGGCTGCGGATTGCCGCCCAGCCGATGTCGAATTCGAAGCGGCGCAGCGCGAACTTGGCCGAGCTCGGAAATGCGTGATGGTTGTTGTGCAGTTCCTCGCCGCCGATCCACACACCCCATGGCGAGACATTGGTCGAGGTGTCGGCCGATTCGAAATTGCGATAGCCCCACCAGTGACCGATGCCGTTGACGAAACCCGCGGCCCAGAACGGAATCCACAACATCTGGATCGCCCAGATCACGCCACCGACCGCGCCGAACAGGGCGAGGTCGATGATCGCCATGAGCGTCGGGCCCCAGTACGGATGGCCGCCGTAGAGCGCGCGCTCGATCCAGTCGTCGGGCGTGCCACGGCCGTACTTCTCCATGTCGTCGCGGTTGTGGCTGGCGATGCGATAGAGCTCGACGCCCTGCCAGAACACCTTGCCGATGCCGTGGATCTGCGGGCTGTGTGGATCCTCGCTGGTCTCGACCTTGGCGTGGTGCTTGCGATGAATCGCCACCCACTCGCGCGTGACCATCCCGGTCGTGAGCCATGACCAGAAGCGGAAGAAGTGCGCCAGCGCAGGATGAAAATCCACGCCGCGATGGGTCTGGCAGCGATGCAGGTAGAGCGTCACGGTGAAGATCGTGAGCTGGGTGACGACCAGCAGGTAGACAATCCAAGTCGCCCACGAGGCCTGTGTGAAGCCGCGCGCGGCAAGAGACAGCAGCAGATCGGACATGGACGGGCACACAGCGGAAGACGGATGCCGACTATAGCGCGAGCCCTGCCGCGCGATGGGCGCACCGCTGCCGGGCTTGCCCGCAGGTGCCGCAAGCTTTGACAATCGGCATTCGATGACGAACCCAGCCCCCCAGCTCGAACTGCGCGAAGTCAGTCGCCGCGCCGGCGGCCGTGAGCTCGTGCATGGCCTCAACTTGAGCCTTGCGCGCGGCCACACGCTTGGCCTGCTCGGCGTCAATGGCGCCGGCAAGACCACCAGTCTGCGCATGATCGCGGGCGTGCTCGCGCCGAGCAGCGGGCAGGTGCTGATCGACGGCGCCGACCTGCACGAGGAGCCGCAGCTCGCGCAGCGCTGCATCGGCTATCTGCCGGAAACGCCGCCGCTGCATGTGGAGCTCAGTGTGCGCGAGTACCTCGATTTCTGCGCGCGCCTGCACGGCGTGGCACGCGGCGCCGTGAGTGCAGCGGTGGCGCGCGCGATCGAGCGCTGCGATCTGGGCGAAGTCGCGCGGCGCCTGCTCGGCAACCTGTCCAAGGGATTTCGTCAGCGCGTCGGCGTGGCCCAGGCGATCGTGCACGAGCCGGGTTTGATCGTGCTCGACGAGCCGGCTTCGGGCCTCGATCCGGTGCAGGCGCTGCGACTGCGCGAGCTGATCCGCAGTCTCGGTCGCGAGCATGCCTTGATCCTCTCGACCCACGTCTTGCCCGATGTGGTCGCCTGCTGCGATGAGGTTGCGATCCTGCATCGCGGTCGCATCCGTCATGTCGGTGCGGTGCAGACGAGCGAATCTGCGCTCGTGCAGATCAGGTCGATCGGCGCAGTCGACGCGGCGAAGTGGTCACGTGTGCCGCAGGTCGTCGAGGCGCACGCACTCGATCACGAGCATTGGCACCTGCGCCTGCGCGATGAGGCGCAGCGCGCGGACTTGCCGGCCGCGCTGCTCGCGGCGGGAATCCGATTCAGCGAACTGCGCAGCGCGACGCCGTCACTGGAATCGACGTTTCTGGAAATCGCCGGCGGCGATGTCGCGGAGGCCGCATGAGCGGCGCCTTTCTGCTCGCGCGGCATGAGTGGCGGCGGCTCGTGGTGCAGCCTTTCGCGTGGATACTCGCAGCGGTGGTGCTGGCGTTGATGGCATGGCAGTTCCTGCTCGCGGTGCAGGCGTATCTGGCGATCGCGCCGCGTCTGGGCGGGCTGCGTGATGCGCCGGGCGTGACCGATCTCGTTGCGGTGCCACTGCTGCGCTCGTTCTCGCACGTGCTCGCCTTTGTCGTGCCCTTGGTGACGATGCGCAGCATCGCCGGCGAGCGCCGCGCGGGCACCTTGCCGCTGCTGCTCGCCAGTGGGCAATCCAATTTGCGTCTGGTGCTCGGCAAGTTCCTTGGCGCCTACGGTTTCGTCGCGGTGCTGACCGTGCTGGTCGCGCTGATGCCGCTCGCGCTGGCGAGTGGCACCGCGCTCGATCTGGGCAAGATCGCGGCGAGCCTGCTCGGATTGTTGCTGGTTGCCGCTGCACTGACCGGGATCGGCATTGCCTGTTCGGCCTGGGCATCGCAACCGGCACTCGCTGCCGGCGCGGCGATTGCGGTCACCGGCCTGCTCGCGGTGGTCGATGCGGGTGCGCGCATGCAGGGCATCACCAATGCCGGCATCAACTACCTCGCCTTGCCGACGCACCTGGAACCTTTCCTGCGTGGCATCGTCGCCAGCGTCGACCTCGTTTACTTTCTGCTCGTCGCCGCGGTCGCACTCGCGCTCGCCGCGCGTCGCATCGACGCTCTGCGCGGGAGCGCGCAGCCATGATGGCGCGCTTCGGTTCGCTGCTGTACACCCTGCTGGTTTTGCTGATCGCCGGACTGCTCGGTTTCCTGAGCACGCGCTTTGGCTTCGAACGCGATTGGAGCCACGCGCAATCGGCGAGTCTGTCGCCGGCGAGCCTGAGTCTGCTGGCCCAACTCGACGGGCCGGTCGAAGTGGTGAGCTATGCGCGCACCCAAGGCGGCCTGCGCGAAGTGGTCGCCAATTTCGTCGAGCGCTTTCACCGCGCCAAACCGGATCTGAGCTTGCGCTTCGTCGATCCCGACGCAGACCCCGCGGCGATGCGAGCGGCAGGCGTCAGTCTCGATGGCGAACTCGATCTGCGCTTTCAAGGGCGCAGCGAACGCCTCAAGGTGCTTGGTGAAACCGAATTCTCGAGCGCCCTGCTGCGCCTGTCGCGTGCGCGCCAGCGCATCGTCGCCTTCCTTGAAGGCGAGGGTGAGCGTGCGCCCTTGGGCAAGGCCAATGCCGATCTCGGCCAGTTCGTCGCCACGCTCGGCGAGCGCGGCATCAACGTCGTCACCCTGCCGCTCGCCAATACCGGTCGCGTGCCCGACAACACCGACTTGCTGGTGATCGCCACGCCGAAGATCGCGCTCGCGCCGGGTATCGTCGCGGCGCTCGACGACTACGTCGAACGCGGTGGCGCACTGCTGTGGCTGATCGAACCGGGCGAGCCTGCGCTCGCCGAGGGCGGTGGCCTCGACCGTCTGGCACAGACGCTCGGCATCCGCGTGCTGCCGGGCACGGTCGTCGATGGCAGCGGTCAGGCGTTTGGCCTGTCCGATCCGAGTTTCGTCGCAATCAATCAGTATCCGGCGCAGGCGATCAACGACGGCTTCGTGCTGACCACGCTGTTTCCGCAGCCGGCCGCGCTGGCGCAGATCACTGGTGCCCGCTTCGCGGCATCGCCGCTGCTGCGCACGAGTGCGAAGTCGTGGAACGAGACCGGCCACATCCCCAAGGCCGGCGACGCTGCCGGCAACGTGCGTCAGGATGCCGATGCAGGCGAGATTCCCGGTCCGCTCGACATCGGCTTCGCGCTCAGCCGCGCTTCGCCGCGACCGGATCGGCGCGAGCAGCGCATGGTGGTGATTGGCGATGGCGATTTCCTGTCCAACAGTTATCTCGGCAATGGCGGCAATCGCGAGTATGGCCAGCGCGTCTTCGACTGGCTGCTCGGTGACGATGCGCAGGTCAGCGTGCCCGATCGCAGTGCGCCCGATCGCGAACTCAAGCTCACGCAAGCGCAATTGACGGCGTTGGCCTTGCTGTTCCTCGTCGGCCTGCCGCTGCTGCTGGTTGCGTTCGGTCTGGGCATCGCCTGGCGGCGCAGGCGACACTGAACGATGCGTCGCCAAAACCGCAACCTGCTGTGGCTCGCCGGCGTTTGCGTGGTGCTGGGCAGCGCGGTGTATGTCCAGCTTGGTCGCGAACAGCGGGTCGACCGCTTGAGCGCGATCGATCCGGCGCAGGTGCGCAGCCTGCGCGTGGAGTGCCGTGGTTGCGCCACGCGGCGCTTCGAGCGCGTCGAAGGCCACTGGCAGATGCGCGAACCGCGCGATGTGCGTGCCGACGATGCTGCGGTCGAGCGCCTGCTCGCGATTGCCAGCGCACCGGTGCGTTTTCGTCATCCGCGCGGCGCGCTCGATGCCGGCAAGATCGGCCTGGATCCGCCGCAGGCGGTGCTCACGCTCGACGCCATGGTCTTGCGCTTCGGCGCCACCGATGCGATCAATGGCGATCGCTACGTCGAAGTCGGCGCCACGATTGCCTTGGTGCCTGATCGATTCTCGGCCCTGCTGTTCGAACCGGCCGAGCGCGAAATGGCGGCGCCGCCCGCCGCGCATTGATGCCATCCTCCCCTATCCAACCGCACGGAGTCCGCGATGAACGAAACCTTCAACGTCAGCAGCCGCAACGGGCCGATCCTGCTCAGCGACGCGACCGTCACCACCGCCTTCGAACTGCCCGGCTACCGGATCGTGCGCAACATCGGCGTCGTGCGCGGGATCATCGTGCGTTCGCGATCGATCGTCGGCAATTTCTTCGGCGGCCTGCAATCGATCTTCGGCGGCAACATCACCATCTTCACCGAACTGTGTGAACAGGCCCGTGCGGAAACCTATCGCGACATGCTCATGCACGCGCGTCAGCGCAGTGCGAATGCGATCATCGGCATGCGCTACGACGCCACCGACGTGATGACCGGCCTCACCGAAGTGCTCTGCTACGGCACCGCGGTGGTGGTCGAGGTCGACGAGCGCTGAAATCATGACGCGGCCACCCGCCACGGTGGCTGCGTCGCCAAGGTGCACCCGATGCCTGAGCTCCCCGAAGTCGAAACCACGCGGCGCGGTCTTGCGCCGCATTTGCTCGGTCATCGCGTGCTCGCGCTCGATGTACGTCAACGCCAGTTGCGCTGGCCGGTTGCGCCGGCACTGATTCGCAAGTTGCCGGGGCAACGCGTCGACGCGATCGAGCGCCGCGCGAAATACCTGCTCGTGCACACGCAGGCCGGCAGCGCGGTGTTGCATCTGGGCATGTCGGGAAGCCTGCGCGTGCTGCCGGCGAGGACGCCGATCGGGCCGCACGACCATGTCGATTGGCAGCTCGATTCGGGGTGTGTGCTGCGTTACACCGATCCGCGCCGTTTCGGCTGCCAGCTCTGGCAGCCAGCGGGAACGACGCATGAATTGCTGCAGGGTCTGGGCCCCGAGCCCTTGTCGGATGCGTTTGCAGGCGATGTGCTGTGGACACGCTCACGCGGGCGCAAGGCTGCGGTGAAGACCTTCATCATGGATCAGGCGGTGGTGGTCGGCGTCGGCAACATCTACGCGAGCGAGGCCTTGTTTGCGGCGGGCATCCATCCGCTGCGCGCGGCCGGTGCGGTGTCACGCGAGCGCTACGCACGACTCGCACAGGCGATCCAGTTGATCCTCGCACGCGCGATCGAGCGCGGCGGCACCACCTTGCGTGACTTCATCGCGCCCGATGGCGCCCCGGGCTATTTCGAGCAGGAGCTTGCGGTGTATGGCCGTGAAGGCGAGGCGTGCCGCGACTGCGGCACGCCGATTCGTTGCGCTGTGGTCGGTCAGCGCTCGACCTGTTGGTGCCCGCGCTGCCAGCGCTGATTCAGCGATAGGCCGGCGGATCGGGCACGAAACCGTTGGGGAAGGGCTGCGGCGCGTAGCGCGCGATCGGGCGCGCGATGATGCCCTGGGCAACGAGGTTGTCATGACTGTCGTAGCGGATCGAAATCACTTCGGCCGGGCTCGTGGTGGCGCGCTCGAAGGTCGTGCGATTGACCCGATCGTATTCGCGAGCGCCATGCCCGGTGCCCAGACGTTCGGCGGCCTTGGCCGCGGGTGCGGGCTGCGCCATGCGGGCCATGGCGTCGCCTGCTGCCGGGGACTGCGCCTCGGTACGGGCGCCGGCCCCGGATGCGGCCTGTTCGCGCACGTTGGGTGCGGGCAGAGACGGTGCCGGGGGCGGCATGGCGTCGCTGATTTCCTGCTTCTGACGCCACAGCGGCGCGCGCTCGGCGAACACGGCCACGCCGATCACGCCGACATTGGCCGGTCGCCCGGTGCGCGCGGCGTAGCTGTCGGGCAGGGAGGTGAAATTGAACTGCGCGATTTCATCCAGACTCTTGCGCCAGCCGGCGACTTCGGCCGACTGCCAGGGCTGCAGGACGTAGCCGCCCTGGTTCGTGTCGGCGGTTTCGCCGGTGGTTGCATTCACGCCATCGACGCTGAGCACGGCCAGCACGCGGCCGCCGCTGCGATTGCTCAGGCGCACGCTGTAGCGGTGGCCGGGCGTGCCGGCCACATACATCTGGCCACCCTTGAAATGGATGGGCAAGGTCGCGCCGGTGTCGCGATCGACGACGCTCATGTCGACGAGGTTGCCGGCATGGACGGGCAGCGCAGCGGTGGTGGCCAGGGCAAGCAGGGTGGTGCACAGCAGGTGGCGCATGACGCATCTCCGGTTGGGTTCGGAGCATGCAACGCGCGGCTGGGGCCTGCGGGGTTTGAGCGCTTCGGGTCGGGCGGGATACGATTGCACCCGACCCCGATGGAATCACGGCGCCGACGGCCCGCCGCAGCGCCTCGCCACGCACAACGCCATCGTCCGGCCCACGCCGGCATCCGATCCGCTGTCCAAGACACCCCCACCATGCACAAGCGACGCATCCTCACCGGCATCACCACTTCGGGCACGCCGCATCTGGGCAACTACGTGGGCGCGGTGCGCCCGGCAATCGCCGCCAGCCGGCGCGAAGATGCCGAGTCGTTCTATTTCCTCGCCGACTATCACGCCTTGATCAAGTGCGGCGATCCGGCGCGCGTGCAGCGCTCCACGCTCGAAATTGCCGCGACCTGGCTCGCCTGCGGCCTCGATCCGGACAAGGTGTTCTTCTACCGCCAGTCCGACATCCCGGAAATCCCCGAACTCACCTGGCTGCTCACCTGCGTGACTGCCAAGGGCCTGCTCAATCGCGCGCATGCCTACAAGGCCGCGGTCGATGCGAACACGGCGGCGGGCGAGGATGTCGATGCCGGCGTGAGTGCGGGCCTGTACATGTATCCGGTGTTGATGGCCGCCGACATTCTCATCTTCAATGCGCACGAGGTGCCGGTAGGGCGCGATCAGATCCAGCACATCGAAATGGCGCGCGACATCGGCCAGCGCTTCAATCACCTCTACGCCGAGGAGTATTTCACCCTGCCCGAGGCGCGCATCGAGGAAAACGTCGCCACCTTGCCCGGCACCGACGGGCGCAAGATGTCCAAGAGCTACAACAACACGATTCCCTTGTTCGAGTCGCCGGCCAAGCTGCGCAGCGCGATCATGGGCATCGTCACCGATTCGCGCGCGCCCGGCGAAGCCAAGGACACGGAAGGCTCCAATCTGTTTGCGCTGTATCAGGCCTTCGCCACGCCTGCGGAAACCGCGTCGATGCGTGCCGTATTCGCCGAGGGCATCGGTTGGGGCGAGGCCAAGCAGAAGCTGTACGAGCGTATCGAAATCGAACTGGCGCCGCTGCGCGAGCGCTACGACGCGCTGATGACGCGGCCCGAGCGCATCGAGGACTTGCTGCAGGCAGGCGCCGCCAAGGCACGTGCGCGCACGCAGCCCTTCATTGCGCGGCTGCGCCACGCCGCCGGCATTCGCCGTCTCGTCGATGCTTCAGCGGCGACCGTAACGGCGAAGGTGGGCGCGGGCGCGGCCCTGCCTCAACTCAAGAGCTATCGCGAGGCTGACGGCAAGTTCCATTTCAAGCTCAGTGACGGCGACGGCACGGTCTTGCTTGCGAGCCGCGGTTTCGATGCGCCCAAGGAGGCCGGCATGCTGAGCGCGGCACTGATCGAAGCCGGCGGCGACGTCGAGGCCGTGCGCGCCCTGCTGCTCGACTGCGCGCCAGCCGATGAGCTGGCCCTGCCCGCCGAGCCGATCGCGGCGGCGCTGGCTGCGCTCAAAGCCGATCGCCTGGCCAAGGCACAGGCAAAGGCGCGCTGAAGCGCAGGTTCTTGCGCTGCATCGAGGGTGAACGCAAGGGATGAGGATCGTGTCCTGCTTTGGCGCGCCTGCCGCAACCGCGGTGTAAGCTTCGGTTCGACATCACCCCCTGACCAATTCGCCGCGCCGTGTCCATCCACCAGATCCTGCTGGCCCTGCTCGCGCTGTATCTCGCTTGCGTGCTGTTCGTGCACTTTCGCGGCCGCGAGCGGCTGAGCTTCAAGCGCCAATTGTTCGATCACTCGGGATTGTTCGCGCCGTACAACGTGCTGCTGTACCTGTTTTCGGCCCTGCCAGCGAAACCCTATCCCGAACGCAGCGCGTTCGCCTACATGGATCCGCTGCGCGAGCAGTGGCAGACGATTCGCAAGGAGGCGCTGCGTCTGTTCGATGAGGGCTACATCCGCGCGGCCGAGAAGAACAACGACGCCAGCTTCGCTTCGTTCTTCAAGGCCGGCTGGAAGCGTTTCTATCTCAAGTGGTATGACCTGCCACCGCAATCGGCGCGCGTGCTGTGTCCGCAGACGGTGGCACTGGTCGAATCGATTCCGCAGATCAAGGCGGCGATGTTCGCGCTGCTGCCGGCCGGCGCCAAGCTCAATGCGCACCGCGATCCGTTCGCGGGGTCCATGCGCTATCACCTCGGGTTGTCCACACCCAATTCAGATGCCTGCCGCATCGTCGTCGATGGCGTGCCCTATGCCTGGCGCGACGGCGAAGACGTGATCTTCGACGAAACCTTCGTGCACTGGGTCGACAATGCCACCGACACCACGCGCGTGATCCTGTTCTGCGATCTCGAACGTCCGCTGCGCACACGCTTGATGCGGGCGTTCAATGGCTGGATCTCGGGTGTGCTCGGCCGCGCCACCGCCACCCAGAACATGGGCGGTGAACGAGTCGGCGTGGTCAATCGCCTCTATGCGGGCGCCGAGCGCATGGGCGAGCGGCGCAAGCGCTTCAAGCACGCGTTGCCATGGACCTACCAGATCAGTCGCGCGACGCTCGCGCTGGCCCTGCTCGCCTGGCTGCTGTCGCCGTGGTGGTGGCCGCTGCCGTGAGGTTCGTGACCAAAACCCTGGGGGCTTGAGAAGCGCACACGCAGGGCCTTTCGCTCGGCTGGCCGCTGCTACAATCGCCGCACCCGCGCTGCCGAAACGAGTCTCGGTCGCGCGGCAAGCCCTTCACCGCCCATCTGACGAATGCTGCGCGCTGCCGATCAAGCCGCAGCGCGCCCCCGATCCATGCCGCTCACCCGCTTCCGACTGCCACCGCGCCGCCTGCGCGAGTTGCGCGAGACCCTGCATCTGGCGGTGCCGCTCGTGCTTGGCCAGCTTTCGGCAGTGGGCATGAACGTGGTCGATGCAGTGCTCGCCGGTCATCTGGATGCACACACGCTTGGCGCGGTCGCGGTCGGCACCAGCATCTGGTCAATCTCGATCGTGGTCGCGATCGGCGTGATGATGGCGTTGCCGCCCTCGGTAGCGCAGTTGCATGGCGCCGGGCGCAGTGGCGAGATCGGCCCGCTGTTCCGTCAGGCGCTGTGGCTGGCGCTGATGCTTGGCTGCCTGCTCGGCCTGGGCACCTACTGGGTCGGTCCGTTCATCGTCAGTCATATCGGCATCGATCCGCCGCTGGTCGCCGACGTCGGTCACTTCCTGCATGCGATCGCCTACGGCGCGCCGGCGCTGGCGGTGTTCTTCGCGCTGCGCGGCCTCGGTGAGGGCATCGGCATGCCGCGGCCGACCCTGTATTTCAGCCTGCTCGGACTCGTGCTGCTGGTGCCGATCGGCTATGCACTGATGTATGGCGCATTCGGCCTGCCGCGGCTCGGCGCGTTCGGCAGCGGCGTCGCCACCGCGATCGTGCTGTGGCTGCAGGCGAGTCTGTTCGCGCTGTACGTCTGGCGCAGCCGCCATTATCACGGACTCCATGCATTTGCCGGCTTCGAATGGCCCGATGCGCGCGCGCTTGGCAGCTTGTTGCACATCGGCGTGCCGATGGCGGTGACGCTGTTCATGGAGGCGAGCCTGTTCATCGGTGTGGCGCTCGCGATCGGTACGCTCGGCACCGACGTGATTGCCGGGCACCAGATCGCGATCAATGTCGCCTCGGTCGCGTTCATGCTGCCGCTGGGGATCGCCATGGCGACCACCGTGCGTGTCGGTCATGCGGTCGGCGCGGGCGATGCCGATCGCGTGCGCGACGCGGGCGCGGTCGGATTGCTGCTGACGCTGGCGACGCAGACACTCACCGCAAGCATCATGTTTTTCCTGCCGCTGGTGATCGCGCATCTGTACACCAGCGACGAGGCGGTGATCGCGGTGGCGGTCAAGCTGCTCATGCTCGCCGGCCTGTTCCAGTTTTCCGACGGCATCCAGTGCGTCGCCAATGGCGCGCTGCGCGGGCTCAAGGACACGCGCGTGCCGATGCTGATCACTCTGTTCGCCTACTGGATGGTCGGTCTGCCGATCGGCTGGTGGCTGGCTTTCGGTCGCGGCCAGGGCGCACCCGGACTGTGGGTGGGTCTGATCGCAGGTCTGAGCGTGGCTGCAGTGCTGCTCACGCGGCGCTTTCGGCGCCTTTCGCAGCGACCACTCAGCGAGTTCACCCATGACTCCCGTGCCATGCCCGGTGAAGGTGGATTGGGTTAGGCTCGAACCGTCCCGGCGGCAGATGCCGCCTGTTTCCTGTCTGCGCGCCACTGGGCGTGCATGGAGTTTTCGATGACCAACACGAACCCAGGTCCGATCCGCCGCTTCTTCCGCGCGATCTGGAACGCCGTCAATTTCACCCGACGTCTGGTTTTCAACCTGATCTTCGTGATCGTGCTGGTGGCGATCATCGGCGCGATTTCCTCCGAGCGAGTGACGATCGAGGCGCGCACCGCGCTCGTGCTCGATCCGGCCGGCGCGGTGGTCGAGCAGTATGCGAGCGACCCCACCCAGCGCGCGCTGGCCGGCCTCGCCGGCAATCAGGAAGCCGAGGTGCAGTTGCGTGATCTGCTTGATGCGATCGATGCCGCCGCCAAGGACAAGCGCATCGAGCGCATGGTCTTCATCCCCGACCAGATCACCTCGCTGGGTCTTGCGAGCGCGCGCGAGCTCGGCGCGGCCTTCGATCGTTTCAAGGCCAGCGGCAAGGAAATCATCGCCGTGAGCGCGGGCATGGAGCAGAACGTCTACCTGCTTGCCACGCATGCCAATCGCATCCTGCTCGATCCCGAGGGTGCGGTGCTGCTCGAAGGCTTCGCCAACTACCGCAGCTACTACAAGGACGCGCTCGACAAGCTCGGCGTGCAGGCGCATCTGATCCGCGTCGGCACATTCAAGTCGGCCGGCGAGCCCTATGTGCTCGATCACGCCTCCGATGCGGCGAAAGAGGCCGACGCCTACTGGATGGGCGGCATCTGGCAGGAATATCTCGACGAAGTCGGCAGCCAGCGCAAGATCGACACGGCCAAGCTCGCCGACGACATCGCCCATTACGACAGCCGCATTGCCGCGCAAAACGGCGATCTCGCCAAGCTCGCGCTCGAGCAGAAGCTGGTCGACGAACTGGCGACGCGCTCGCAGGCGCGCGAACAATTGCGTGCGCTCGGCGCGGCCGAAGGCAGCGACAGTTTCCGTCAGATCGATTACCGGCATTACCTGGGTTCGATGCTCGCGCAGCGCCTGCCGCGCCCCGGCGATGCGGTTGCGGTGGTGGTCGCGCAGGGCGAGATCGTGCCCGGCGAGCGTCAACCCGGAATGATCGGTGGCGTCTCGACCGCGAACATCATCCGCGGCGCGCGCGAGGACAAGAGCGTCAAGGCGATCGTGCTGCGCGTGAATTCACCCGGCGGCGACGTGTTCGCCTCCGAGCAGGTGCGTCGCGAACTCGCGCAGGCGCGCGAAGCCGGCAAGCCGGTGGTGGTGTCGATGGGTGATGTCGCTGCGAGCGGCGGCTACTGGATTTCACTCGCCAGTGACGAGATCTGGGCCGAGCCGAACACGATCACCGGCTCGATCGGCATCTTCGGCCTGTTCATGACCATTCCCGATGCACTGGGCAAACTCGGCATCAATACCGACGGCGTCGGCACCACGCCACTGGCCGGAGCATTCGACATCCGTCGCCCGATGTCTCCGCAGCTCGAAGCGGTGCTCGCAAGCGTGATCGGGCGCGGCTACCAGCAGTTCATCGGCAATGTCGCCAAGGCGCGCAGCAAGACGCCCGAACAAGTCGATCAAATCGCGCAGGGCCGCGTATGGAGCGGCGCGCAGGCCAAGGAACGTGGTCTGGTCGACAAGCTCGGCGGCCTCACCGATGCGATTGCTGCGGCGGCAGCACGCGCCAAACTCGGCGACACGTATCAGGTGCGCTACGTCGAGCCACCGATGAGCCCGTGGCAGCGCATCGCCATGGCGATTGGCGGCAGCGACGCCGCGGTGGGCATCGCACGCTGGAGCGGTTTCAGTCTGCCGCCGGGCACGCTCAAGCGCAGCGAGCTGCACGAGCTGAACGCACTCGCCGACATCCTGCGCGGCAAGCGCTACGCGATGTTCGCGCATTGCCTGTGCGAGCCGCATTGATCCAGGCTGGCGATGCCACTCCGGTTTTCCCAACCCTTCTTCACTTTGCTGATTGACCAACGATGACAACCCACAAACTCAAACCCTTGCCGAGCCTCATCTTCTTTTCACGCTGGTTGCAGTTGCCGCTGTATCTGGGCCTGATCGTCGCGCAGGGCGTCTACGTCTACCTGTTCCTGACCGAGCTGTGGCACCTGATCGACGATGTCGATCACCTCAACGAGCAGGGCGTGATGCTGATCGTGCTCGGCCTGATCGACGTGGTGATGATCTCGAACCTGCTGGTGATGGTGATCGTTGGCGGCTATGAAACCTTCGTCTCGCGACTCGGTCTGCAGGGTCACCCGGATCAACCCGAGTGGCTCAGTCACGTCAATGCGAGCGTGCTCAAGGTCAAGCTGGCGATGGCGATCATCGGCATCTCCTCGATCCACCTGCTCAAGACCTTCATCGAGGCGGGCCAGCTCGGCTTCCCGGTGTGCGATGCGGCTGCACTCGCGGCGCGCATTCCCTGCAGCAAGGTCACGATCGCCAGCGTGATGTGGCAAACCATCATCCACTGCGTGTTCATTCTCTCGGCGATCGGCATCGCGCTGACCGACAAGGTGATGACCAACAACAGCGGCAAGCGCCTGCAAGCCGCGCATTGAACGAGCGTTGCATCACGCCTTGAAGCGCGCAGCCAGCCGGCTGCGCGCGGACACCATCAACGCAAGGCCGCGTTGATCTTGTCGAGCACGGCCGCGCCGGGGCACAGCGCCGCGGCATCCAGTGAATTGAGCGGCGTCGCCACCGTCTTGAGATGGGTGTGCAGGTCCTGCGCCTCGGGGTCGACGTAGAGCAGGCCGGTGACGATCTCGCCAGCGGCCTGGCGTTCGTGCACGTAGGTCATCGCGGCCACGCGATCGGACGGGTCGTAGGCGGTATCGAGCTTGCGCAGGCGCAGGCTGCTGCCGTCGTGCTGCTCGACTTCGATGAGTTCGCCGGGCGCGTAATCGACGGTGATCTCCGCGCGCGGCGTGATGAAGTCGAGACGGTTGATCGCGTCGTTGTGCTCACGCACGTAGTCGTAGCTCTTGGTGCTGCCGGCATGGTTGTTGAAGGCGACGCAGGGGCTGATGACGTCGATGATCGCCGCGCCGCGATGTGCGATCGCGCCCTTGATCAGCGGCACCAGTTGTTCCTTGTCACCGGAGAAGCCGCGCGCGACATAGGTTGCGCCCAGTTGCAGCGCGAGGCCGACGAGGTCGATCGGCGCATCGGTATTGACCACGCCCTTCTTCGACACCGAGCCGATGTCGGCGGTGGCCGAGAACTGGCCCTTGGTGAGACCGTACACGCCGTTGTTCTCGACAATGTAGACCATGCACACACCGCGCCGGATCGCGTGCACGAACTGGCCGATGCCGATCGAGGCCGAGTCGCCGTCGCCCGACACGCCCAGGTACAGCAGGTCCCGGTTGGCGAGGTTGGCGCCGGTGAGCACCGAGGGCATGCGCCCGTGCACGGTGTTGAAGCCGTGCGAGGGGCCGAGAAAGTAATCGGGCGTCTTGCTGCTGCAGCCGATGCCGCTGAGCTTGGCCACGCGATGCGGTTCGATCGCCAGTTCCCAGCAGGCGCGCACGATCGCCGCCGAGATCGAGTCATGGCCGCAGCCCGCACACAGCGTGGAGATCTTGCCTTCGTAGTCGCGACGCGTGTAGCCGAGCGCATTGCAGGCGAGCGACGGGTGATGCAGCTTGGGTTTGGGCAGGTAGGTCATGCGTTGGCGGCCTCGGCCGGATGCGTGGGTGCCTGCGCGCCGCGCAATTCACGCGCGATCGAGCTGGTGATGAAGCGCGCGGTGATCGGCGTGCCGTCGAAATGCAGCACCGGCACGAGCCGTGCCGGATCGATGCCGAACTCGTTGACCAGCATCGAGCGCAGTTGTGCATCGCGGTTCTGCTCGACCACGAACACGCGTTCGTGCGCGGCGATGAAATCGGCGATGGACTCGGGAAACGGGAACGCACGGATGCGCAGGGTATCGAGCGGCAGGCCCTCGCGCTCGAGCGCGACGATCGCCTCGTCCATCGCCGGCGCGGTCGAGCCGAAGTGGATGGCGCCGAAGCGCGTTGCGCGTGCCGCCTTGCGCTCGATCGGCTGCGGCACCAGCGCCTTGGCTGTGTCGAACTTGGTGAGCAGGCGCTGCACGTTGTAGATGTAATCGGCGCCGCGCTCGGAATAGCGCGCATACGGATCGCGCGAAGTACCGCGGGTGAAGTACGCGCCCTTGCTCGGATGCGTGCCCGGATAGGTGCGCCACGGAATGCCGTCGCCATCGACGTCCTTGTAGCGGCCGAAATCCTTGCCCGCTTCCAATTCTTTCGCACTCATCACCTTGCCGCGGTCGTAGGCACGCGCGTCGTCCCAGCGAAACGGCGCGCACAGGCGCTGGTTCATGCCGATGTCGAGATCGGTCATCACGAACACCGGCGTCTGCAGGCGGTCGGCCAGATCGAGTGCCTGCGCCGAGAACTCGAAACACTCGTGCGGATCCTCGGGAAACAGCAGCACATGCTTGGTGTCGCCATGCGAGGCATAGGCACAGGAAAGCAGATCGGCCTGCTGGGTGCGCGTGGGCATGCCGGTGGAAGGGCCGCCGCGCTGCACGTTGATGATCGTCATCGGAATTTCGGCAAAGTACGCAAGGCCGATGAATTCGGTCATCAGCGACACGCCCGGACCCGAGGTCGCGGTGAACGCGCGTGCGCCGTTCCAGCCGGCGCCGACCACCATGCCGATCGAGGCAATCTCGTCTTCGGCCTGCACGATCGCGTAGTTGCGCGCGCCGCTGGCCGCATCGACGCGGTACTTGCCGCAGTATTTCTCGAAGGCCTCGGCGACCGACGAGGACGGCGTGATCGGATACCACGCGCAGACGCTCGCACCGCCATAGACGCAGCCGAGCGCCGCGGCACTGTTGCCATCGACGAAGATGCGATCGCCGACCGCATCGGCCGGGCGCACCGCGAGGCCGATCGGCTCTCCGCCAAAATGTTCACGCGCAAAGTCGCGACCGATGTGCAGCGCGCGCACGTTCGGCTCGTAGAGCTTGGGCTTGTTCCGGTACTGCTCGCCGATGAGCTTCTCGAACACTTCGGCGTCGATGCCCAGCAGCACCGACAACGCGCCGACATAGATGATGTTCTTGAACAACTGGCGCTGGCGCGGATCATCGTAGGTCGCGTTGCAGATCTGGGTGATCGGCATCGCCAGCGTGCGCACGTCATCGCGGAACTTCGATTTCGGCAGCGGCCTTGTCGAGTCGTAGAACAGATAGCCGCCGGCGGCAATCTCGGCGACATCCGCATCGAAGGTCTGCGGATTCATCGCCACCATGAAGTCGATGCCGCCGCGCCGACCGAGCCAGCCATCGGCGCACACGCGCACCTCGTACCAGGTCGGCAGGCCCTGGATGTTGGACGGGAAGATGTTGCGCGGGCTGACCGGTACGCCCATGCGCAGGATCGCCTTGGCGAACAATTCGTTGGCCGAGGCCGAACCCGAACCGTTGACGTTGGCGAACTTGATGACGAAATCGTTGACGGCGGTGATGGCCTTCATGGGCGCAGGTTCCGGGGCATGTTCGTTGACGCGGCGCTCATGCCGCCTCCTGCTTGGCATCGGGCTTGGCATCGCCCGCATGCGACATCTCGATAAGGTATTTCTGCATGTCCCAGGCGCCGGTCGGGCAGCGCTCGGCGCACAGGCCGCAATGCAGGCAGACATCCTCGTCCTTGACCATCACGCGCCCGGTCTTGACCGGATCGGACACATACAGCGCCTGCTCGGTGTTGAGCGCGGGCGCGGTCAACTGCATGCGCAGCTCGCCTTCCTCGGCATTGACGGTGAAGGTGATGCAGTCCATCGGGCAGATGTCGACGCAAGCGTCGCATTCGATGCACAGATGATCGGAAAACACCGTCTGCACGTCGCAGTTGAGGCAGCGCTGTGCTTCCTTCCATGCGGTTTCGGCATCGAAACCCAGTTCGACTTCGAGGCTCATGCTCTTGAGCGTCTTGGCCGGATCGGCCCACGGCACCTTGTAGCGCAGGTCGGGCGAGATATTGTTGTCGTAGCTCCACTCGTGGATGCCCATCTTCTGCGACATCACCTCGACCGCAGGCAGCGGGCGCTCGCGCGTGTCGGCGCCGCCGAGCAAGAGCTCGATCGACAGCGCGGCCTCGTGGCCGTGAGCGACCGCCCAGATGATGTTCTTCGGCCCGAACGCGGCATCGCCGCCGAACAACACGTGTGGCAGGCTCGATTGCATCGTGGTTTGGTCGACGACGGGCATGTCCCATTTCGGATCGAAAGTGATGCCGATGTCGCGCTCGATCCACGGAAACGCGTTTTCCTGACCGACCGCAATCAGCACTTCGTCGCAGTCGTGGCGTTCGTCGGGCTCGCCGGTCGGCACCAGCTTGCGGCGGCCATCGGCACCGTGTTCGACGCGCACTTTTTCGAATGTCATGCCGACGAGGCGGCCGTTCTCGTGCAGGAAGGCCTTGGGCACGCGGCAATCGAGGATCGGAATGCCCTCGTGCATCGCGTCTTCCTTTTCCCACGGGCTCGCCTTCATTTCATCGAAGCCCGAACGCACGATCACCGTGACCGCGTCGCCGCCGAGCCGCTTGGCCGAGCGACAGCAATCCATCGCGGTGTTGCCGCCGCCGAGCACGATCACGCGCTTGCCGACCTTGCTGATGTGGCCGAAGTAGACCGAGGCGAGCCAGTCGATGCCGACATGGATCTGCGCCGCGGCCTCCTGGCGGCCCGGCAATTCCAGATCGCGACCGCGCGGCGCGCCGCAGCCGATGAAGATCGCGTCGAACTTCTCGGCGAGCAGGGTCTTGAGCGAATCGATGCGGCGACCCGCGACGAATTCAACGCCAAGACCGAGGATGTAACCGGTTTCCTCGTCGATCACTTCCTCGGGCAGACGGAAGCGCGGCACCTGGGTACGCATGAAGCCACCGGGTTTCGCGTCGGCCTCGAACACGGTGACGCGGTAGCCGAGCGGCGCGAGATCGCGCGCGACGGTGAGCGAGGATGGGCCGGCGCCGACGCAGGCGACACGCTTGCCGTTCCAGCGTGCCGCGGGCTTGGGCAGGCGTGCCTGCACATCGTCCTTGAGATCGGCGGCGACACGCTTGAGACGGCAGATCGCGACCGGTTCGGGCTTGTTGCCGGTGCTTTCCTCGACACGGCTGCGCCGGCAGGCCGGCTCGCAGGGGCGATCGCAGGTGCGACCGAGAATCCCCGGAAACACATTCGCCTGCCAGTTCACCATGTAGGCATCGGAATAGCGACCCGCAGCGATCAGGCGGATGTATTCGGGCACCGGCGTATGCGCCGGACACGCCCACTGACAATCGACGACCTTGTGGAAATAGGCCGGGTTGCGGATATCGGTCGGTTGCACGTCTGCCTCGATTCAACGCGCCGCGCGGGCTTGGCGCGAGCCTAGACCGGGAACTCGCGCGCGCAAAGGTGCGCCGCACCATAGGCCGGGCGGGAATGCGTCTAGTCGCGATTGCCGGTGAGGAGCCGATGAACAATCGCCGGGTCTGGACAGCGCAAGGCGCGCGCCAAAAAAACACGGCGTTCAGAGCCGGCTCACTCGCTTTTTTCCTGCGCCTCGATCGCGCGATCCTGCGCTTCCTTGTCCTTCTGCAACTGCGCCTCGACGCCCTTGGCCTTGTCGAGCGCCTTGAGCTGGTCGTCGAACACGGTCTTCTGGCGCTGCGCGGGCGCAGGCGTCGCGGCCTTGTCGGCCTCGGCCGGTGGCGGCGTGCCGCCGCAGGCAGTGAGCGTGAGCAGGGCGGCGGTGAGCAGGCAGGTGCGGATCATGGTGCGGCTCCGATGGCGGGCAATCCGCTAAAGTCTGCGCCGCTGGCTCGCGTACGACAAGCGCAAGGAGGATGCATGACCCACGACTCTCGCTGGCGGCTCGATGGCCGCACTGCGCTCGTCACCGGCGCGAGCCGTGGCATCGGCCTGGCCTGCGCGCGTGAGCTCGCCACGCTGGGCGCCGATGTGCTGCTGGTCGCGCGCGACGAGGCGCAGCTCGAGCAGGTGCGCGCCGAGTTGTCCGAGGAATTTCCGCAACGAAACATTGCCGCCTGCGACGCCGATCTGGTCTCTCCCGAGCAGCGTCTGGAAGTGTTCGACTGGATCGCCGACCTCGGCGTGGAACTGTCGATCCTCGTCAACAATGTCGGCGCGAACGAACGCAAGAGCGCGCTCGACTACACGCTCGACGAGATCCGCGCCCTCATCGACGCGAACGTGCTGTGCGCATTCGAGATGTGCCGGCTCGCGCACACGCAACTCGCCGAACATGGCCATGCCGCGATCGTCAACGTCGGTTCGGTCTCGGGCCTCACTCATGTGCGCACTGGCGCGCCGTATGGCCTTGCCAAGGCCGCACTGCACCAGCTCACGCGCAACCTCGCCTGCGAATGGGCCGAGGACGGCATCCGCGTGAACGCGGTCGCCCCGTGGTACATCCGCACGCGCCGCACCGAAGGCGCGCTCGCCGATCCGGACTATCTCGACGAGGTCTTGCTGCGCACGCCGATGGGCCGCATCGGCGAGCCCGAGGAAGTCGCCGGCGCGGTCGCGTTCCTGTGCCTGCCGGCATCGAGCTACGTGACCGGCGAGTGCATCGCGGTGGATGGCGGTTTCCTGCGTTACGGCTTCTGAGCGCCGCTGGAATGACAGCCGAAAACGGCGAGTCGGCGGGGCGGGTCTGCGCTAGGATCGCAACATGTCCGAGTCATTCACGCCCTGTCGCATCGATGCACGCGCCTGCGAACGCGCGCGGCGCACGCGCGATGCGCGCTTCGATGGCCTGTTCTTCACCGCCGTCACTTCGACCGGCATCTATTGCCGGCCGGTGTGTCCGGCGCCCGCACCCAAGGCTGCGAACGTGCGCTATTTCGACAGCGCCGCCGCGGCCGCGGCCGCAGGATTTCGTCCCTGCCTGCGTTGCCGTCCCGAGGCGGCGCCGGGTTCGCCGCTGCATCATGCGCGCAGCGAACTCGTCAGCGGTGCGCTGCGCCTGATCGAACTGGGTGCGCTCGATCGCGGCTCACTTGCCGAACTCGCGCAGCGCGTTGGCGTCGGCGAGCGTCATCTGCGCCGCCTGTTCGCGCAGGAGCTCGGTGCGAGTCCACTCGAAGTCGCGGCGACGCGGCGTCTGCTGTTCGCAAAACAATTGCTGCTGGAAACGCATCTGCCGATTACGCAGGTCGCGCAAGGCGCCGGCTATGCGAGCTTGCGCCGCTTCAATACCGCGGTCGCAGCGGCCTGGGGCCGACCGCCGCGCGAATTGCGCCGCAGCACCGTTTCGACTGGCGAAGCGACCGACGCGATCGTGCTGCGTCTGCCGTGGCGCGCGCCGTTCGACTTTGCGCAATTGCTCGCATTCCACGCGCGCCGCGTGATTCCCGGCGTCGAAGCGGTCACGCAACTAGGCTATCGGCGCAGCATCATCGTCGATGGCGAGCCGGGCTGGTTCGAAGTGCGCGCAGTCGCGCGCGAACCGGCACTCGCGCTGCATCTGCACCACCCGCGCACGCAGGCGCTGGGCACGATCGCCGTGCGCGTGCGCCGCATGTTCGATCTCGATGCCGATCCACGTGAACTGCGGACTGCGTTCGCGGGCGATGGCTTGCTCGGCCCGCTCATCAAGCGCTGGCCGGGCCAACGTCTGCCCGGCGCCTGGGATGGCTTCGAACTTGCGGTGCGCGCGGTGCTCGGTCAGCAGGTCAGCGTCGCTGCCGCGCGCACGCTGGCCGCGCGCGTGGCTGCCGCATACGGCCAGCCGAATCCTGCCAACGCACCTGCCGATGTGGCCGTGCTGTTTCCGACCGCGGCGCAACTCGCGCAGGCGCCACTCGAAGCGCAGGGACTCACGCGCGCACGCGCTGCGACGATTCGCAGTCTTGCGCAGGCGGTGGTCGAGGGGCGCGTTGCGTTCCGGCCTGAACAGACCCTCGGCGATTTCGTCGACAGCCTCGTCGCATTGCCCGGAATCGGCGCATGGACCGCGCACTACATCGCGATGCGCGCGCTGTCGCAGCCCGATGCGTTCCCTGCGGCCGATCTCATCCTGCGCCGCGTCGCTGGTGCCGGTCTCACCTTGACGACGCGCGAGCTGGAAACACTCAGCGAACGCTGGCGCCCGTGGCGCGCCTACGCGGTGATGCTGCTGTGGCGCGCGAGTTGAGCGCCGCACGGAACCTTGCTTTCACGATCGTCGAACCTCGCCAATCACCGGACCCGACACCATGCAATACGACCTGTTAAAGACTCCGATCGGACAATTGCTGCTTGCCGCCGATGCCGATGGCCTGCACCACATCCGCTTCGATCGGGCCGACCGCGATGCGGTCATCGAGCCACACTGGCAGCGCGGCGGCGAATGGCTCGAACCGGTGCTCGCGCAACTGCGCGCCTACTTCGATGGCGAGTTGCAGCACTTCAACCTGCCGCTCGCGGCGAGTGGCACGCCGTTCCGCACATCGGTGTGGCACGCGCTCACGCAAATACCCTATGGCGAAACAATCAGCTATGGCGAACTTGCGCGCCGCATCGGCAATCCCGCCGCGAGTCGTGCAGTCGGTGCGGCGAACGGCGCCAATCCGCTGCCAATCGTCGTGCCATGTCATCGCGTGATCGGCGCGAGCGGCACGCTCACCGGCTTCGGTGGCGGCCTGCCGGTCAAACAGTGGTTGCTCGAACACGAGCGCAAGCAGCGGTCGTTGTGGGCGTGAACGATCAGGTATCGGCCGGCGGATCGAAGATCAGCGGCGGCGTCGAATGCGAGCGCCGGTAGCTGTCGACTACCGAGCCGTAGTGCACCACGCGCTTGATCGTGTACCAGGTGATGCGCGTCACATCGCGCACCGGGCGGAAGTGGCTGCCGCGAAATTCGCCGTGATAGCGCGAATCGATCGGCACCGAGACGACGCCGATGTTCTTCTCGCGCGTCGCTGCGATCAGCAAGGCCGCTTCGAACACGAAGTCATCGGCCGGAAAATCGACGAGATCGAGCGCGGCGCGCGGGTAATAGCGCTGGCCGCTCTGGGTGTCTGCGACCGGAATCCCGCAACCCCAGGAAATGCCCCAGTCGGCGACTGCGTTCGCGCGTCGGCGCGCGGTCGGTTGATTGTCCTTGTTGCGGATGCGCGCGCCGATCACGATGTGCTCGGGATGGGCGCGCGCGGCAGCGAGCATGCGCGGAATGTCTTCGGCCAGATGCTGGCCGTCGCCGTCCATCGCGATCACCGCATCGAAGCCGCGCTCGAGCGCCTTGCGGAACCCATCGCGCAGGCCCTGGCCCTTGCCGAGCGGCGTGGCGTGGCGAATCACGGTGACCGGCAGATCGGCGATGCGCTCGAGCGTGGCATCGGTGGATCCGTCATCGATCACGATCACGTGCGGGCAGATCGCAAGCACCGACTCGACCACGCCGCGAATCGCGCGTTCTTCATTGAGCGCGGGAATCACCACCACGATCTTGTCGGGATCGGTTGCGCTCATGCCTTGATCTCGAGTTCGAGGACGCGGCCCGCGCCCGCGGCAACGCGCAGCCTCGCCGGCGCAGGATTCGCCAGCGCGCGCAACAGGTCGATCCCGGTTTGTGTGGCCGCGTCGTCATCGCTGCGCGCATGGCGCAGTCGCAGTCGCGCCCCTTGCGCATCGGCGGCCGGATCGAGCACGAGCGCGAACGCGAAGCTGGCATCGGCGCCGAGCAAGTCCGCAAGCGGCCCGTTCGCGGCGGCGTCATAGACGACCAGCAACACCGGGGTCGCGTCGGCATGTGCAAGCGCAGCGGCTTCGAGCAAGCCGGCGGCGAGCGTGCCATCCGCCGCCGAGAGTGCGTTCGAAGCGGCGTGGCAATGCACCGCCTGCGTCCAGTAACCGACCGGTGCGTTGTGCACGGAATTGTGGAAGCGCGTCGGCGACAGCTCGCGTGGTGCGCGCGCGAGCGTCGTGCACATTTCGTCGCTGATGGAAACTTCGCCATGCGCACTGGCGAACACGCAAGGCAGATTCGCGGGATCGCGACCGGCCGCAGCGCAGGCCTGCGCAGCCACGTCACAGGCGAGCAGCACGGTCGCTGGCGCGCGGCGACGCTCGGCTTGTGGCAAGACCTCTGCTGCGGGCCGCGCGGCAGGTGCGGACTGATTGCCCTGACCGCGCAGCGACTCGCGCAGCAGCGTCCAGTCGACCTGCGTCGGTGACCACGCACCGATGCCGGGCACGCGCACGTCGAGCGTGTTCATGCCGAACCCCGCGCAAACGCGAGCACGCAGTTGTTGCCGCCGAATCCGAAGGAATGACTCAGCGCGATGCGCAAGTCACGTTCTTCGTTGGCGAGCGCGAGATGGGTGGCGCAGATCGTCTCGGGTTTGTTGGTGTTGAGCGTGCCCGGCACGAGCCCCGCGTCCAGCGCGAGCAGGCTGAGCACCGCCTCGACGATGCCCGCGGCGCCGAGCGTGTGACCGGTCCAACCCTTGGTTGAACTGGCGCGCGTGCTGGTCGGGAACACAGCGGCGAGTACCGCGGCTTCGACTTCGTCGTTCTTCGGCGTCGCGGTGCCGTGCAGGTTGATGTAGTCGACTTCGTCGACCTCGATGCCGGCGCGCGAGAGTGCGGCGGCGATCGCGCGCCGCGCGCCCAGTCCCTGCGGATGCGGCGTCGACATGTGATGTGCGTCGGAGGATTCACCGTGGCCGATCAAGTGCGGCACCGTGCGCGCGCCGTCGCGTTCGAGCAGGGCAAAGCCGGCGGCCTCACCGATCGAAATGCCATTACGGGCGAGATCGAACGGCCGGCATGGCTGCGGCGAGACCAGTTCGAGTGCGTTGAATCCGAACAGCACGCTGCCACACAGCGAATCGACACCGGCGAGGATTGCCGCATCGGCGAGGCCGAGCCGGATCATGCGTTCGGCCTGAGCGAAAATCTTCGCGCTCGACGAACACGCGGTCGACACCGTCATGCACGGCCCGCGCGCACCGAACACGCGATCGAGGAACAGGCCGAGCGAATGCGGTGCGTGCAACTGCGGCTGCGCGAGCAGTGCCGGAAAACGCCTGTCATCGAGCGCGGTGTAAGCGGCCTCGGTCGCGCCGATGCTCGCGGTCGAAGTTGCCACCAGCAGTGCGACGCGCTCGGCGCCATGACGCCCGATCGCCGCCTGCGCAGCTTCGAGGAAGCCGTCGCTGCCCAGACCCAGCCAGGCGAGGCGATGATTGCGGCTGTCCAGATCGCGCAGCGACGGCGGCAGTTCGACCGCTTCCACACCTTCGACGCGCCCGATCGCACAAGGCAGTGGTTCAGCGCTGAAATCATTCGCGCGCAAGCCGCTGCGCCGTGCACGCAGGGCGTCGAGTTGCGCCGCGCGACCGCGACCGAGCGCAGTCGTCGCGGTGAAGGCGGTTATGGCGAGCGGAGGAATGCGGATTGGCACGCGCGGCGGGCGGAATCAAGGCGCGCGATTATTGCATGGGTGCCGCGCCCCGTACGTCTTCCACACTCAGGCTGGAACGAATCTGTTGCATCTCCTCGGCCGTGCAGGAGACCTCGCGAGCGGTACCGCTGTTTGGGGGCTCGGCGTCAGCCTTGCGCAAAGCGCTCGTGAGCCCGCTGCCGGAACTCGTCCCGCGAATGCGCGACCCGAGCATCAGCGTTGCTTGAGCCAAGGATCAAGCCTGGCTGGCGCGGCTGCTACGATGCGCTTTTGCCAATCAAGCAGGAATTCGTGATGAATCAGCATGCGGGCAGCGGCTTTGCCTGGAGCGCGTTGCCGGGAAGCGCCGAGGCTTTGCACATCGAGGCTGCAACCGAATTCCTGATGGACTTGCAGGATCGCATCTGCAGTGCGCTCGAGCAGGCCGATGGGCAGGCGCGTTTCCACGAGGATGCCTGGCAGCGCGGTGGCGATGACGAGGCGCAGGCTGCGCCATCAAGTGCCTTACGTGGCTTCGGTCGCACGCGCGTGTTGCGCGAAGGTGCGGTGTTCGAGCAGGCGGGCGTGAATTTCTCGGCGGTGAGTGGCGCGCGCCTGCCGGCGTCGGCGAGTGCGCATAGACCGGATCTGGCCAACGCGCCGTGGACGGCGATGGGCGTGTCGCTGGTGATCCATCCGCGCAATCCCTACCTGCCGACCACGCACATGAACGTGCGCTTCTTTCAGGCGCAGCAGGATTCGCAGGAGGCGAACTGGTGGTTTGGCGGCGGCTTCGACCTCACCCCGTTCTATCCGTTCGACGAGGACATCGTGCACTGGCACCGCGTGGCGCGCGCTGCGGTCGCGTCGTACGGCGATGATGTGTATCCGCGCTTCAAGCAGTGGTGCGACGAATATTTCTTCCTCAAGCATCGCAACGAAACGCGCGGAGTTGGTGGCCTGTTCTTCGATGATCTCAATGCGGGTGGTTTCGAGCGCTGTTTCGGCATCACGCAAGCGATCGGCAATGGTTTTCTCGATGCATATTTGCCGATCGTCGAGCGGCGCAGGGACACGCCGTTCGGCGAGCGAGAACGCGAGTTCCAGCTCTACCGGCGCGGGCGCTATGTCGAGTTCAACCTCGTCTACGATCGCGGCACGCTGTTCGGCCTGCAATCGGGTGGGCGCACCGAATCCATACTCATGAGTCTGCCGCCGCGCGTGCGCTTCGAGTACGACTACCGACCCGTGACGGGCAGCGCCGAAGCGCGCTTGGCCGAGTATCTCAAGCCGCGCGATTGGCTCGGCGAGACCATTGGCTGCGCGTGATCACGACATGAAAAACGGCGCCCTTGCGGGCGCCGTCGGTCTCTCCCCAGGACCGGTATCGAAGCTCAGCCGCGACCGCCCTTCGAGCGGAACTCGGCAATGCGACTGTCGATCTGATCGAGCAAGGGTTCGATCGCTTCGCGTGCTTTCTCGGCCGCATTGAGGCTGGTGAAGTTGACCTGGTCGCCACCGCTGCGCCACAGGATGCTGCGGTCGGACACGCGGTAGGCGCGCACGCCAAGCTGCACCGTGTACAGCGTCGAGGACTGGCCGTAGTAGTTCATCTGCTGCGTGCCGACCGGGCGCGCATGCACGAACACCACCGCATCGGCCTTGCCGGCCAGTGCGCGCAGGTCGGGCGAATCGCCATGACCGCGACCGCCTTCGATGACGCGGAAGCCACGGCTTTGCAGCAGGTCGACCAACGCATCCTCGGCAGGTGCGGAGATCACGTCGTCACCGCTGGCGACGACGGCGATGGTCGGCACGCGCGGACGCGGCGGCGCGGCCGGCTTGCTCGGCTGCGTGGCTGTTGCCACCTGCACCGGATTGGCGGCCGCATCGGCGGCGGCCTGCGCGGCCGGCAGATCACGCAGCGCATCGACGCCAGCCTGCGAGGCGCGCGCGGCCGGTGCGCCCGTGGCATCGGTCGTGGCACTGCTTGCCGGCGTTTGCGCTGCAAGCGCATCCGCGCTCGTCGGCGCCGTAGTCGCCGGGGTGGTTGTTGCCGGCATGGTGCCCGTTGCGGCAGTCGCAGTCGCGGCTGTGGTGGTCGTTGCAGGTGCCGTGGTCGGCGTCGTGCCCGCGACGAGGTTGGCAGTCGGCGCTGCCGGCTGGCCGAACAGACTCGCAAGGAACGGTACTTGACCGCGCATCGCAAACGCACCGCCACCCACGGCAAGCAACGCGATTGCGGCGATTGCCCATGGCAATACAGGATTGCGCTGCGCTTGACCGTGTACCAGCGTCTTGCGCTCGAGTACCGAGGCGTGAGCGGCACCACCCGTTACCGGCGGAGGAGACGGCTGACCGCTGGTGGTGACGTGCGTGTTGGCCTGTGCACCGAGCGAGGGGATCGGCGTGCGCGGCGTCTGCGGCAGCGCGACCTGGCCCGAGGCAGGCGTCTTCTGGCCGATCATCGTCGCCGCAGCGGCCGACAGCTTGGTCTGCACCGTGATCGGGCCACCCTTGGCCACCAGCGGATGTTTGCCGAGTTCGTCGACCAGCTCATGGCAGTTCTGGTAACGATCGGCCGGATCCTTGGCGATCATCTTCGCCAGCACAGCCGCGATCTGCGGATCGACGTCCTGATTGAGGCTGCGCACGTCGGGGATTTCGGCCTTGACGACTTCAAGCATGAGGCCAAGCGGAGACTCGTCGTTGAACGGCATCTTGCCGGCCAGCATCTCGAACAGCACGATGCCGAGTGAGAAGATGTCCGAACGCTGATCGACCGGCTTGCCCAGGCACACCTCGGGTGAGAGATAGCCCGGCGTGCCGACGAATTCTCCGGTGGTGGTGAGCTTCTTGGACAGATCCTGATTCGACAGCGCGATGCCGAAGTCGGCGATCTTGACCGCGCCACGACTGGTGATCATGAGGTTGCCGGGCTTGATGTCGCGATGCACGACGCCGCGATCATGCGCAGTCGCCAGACCCGCCGCGGTCTGCTGGATCACCTTGGCAGCCTGTTCCACGCTCAGGCGATGGTCGCGCTTGAGCATCGAACCCAGCGACTCTCCTTCGACGAACTCCATCACGAAGAAGGTCTGGCCTTCGTCTTCGCCGATGAAGTAGATCTGGATGATGTGTGGATCGTTGAGCGCGGCCATGCTGCGGGCTTCGCGCAGGAAACGCTCCTTGATCGCTGCGTCGTGTGCCAGCGACTCGGCCAGCACCTTGATCGCGACGTAACGGTTGAGCGACGCCTCGTAGCCCTTGTAGACCACACCCATTCCGCCGCGGCCCAGTTCGGCGACGATGTCGTAATGGCCCAAACGCGTTTTCATGGCACTCCTCGGGACGATGCCCAGTAGATGAATGACCAGAACGCGACATCGCGTTCCTGGCCCGGCGGTGACTGGCTGTTGTCGGGCCGGTGACGCGCCTTGCGGCACCGACCCGGCGGACTCCTGTCACCGTTGCGGCAAATCCTACACCGCTCTCCAAATGCCGTACGCGGAACCTTTCGGCGTGCCTCCCGACAGACTGCTCACGGAACGGATGTGATGCGGTCGACATTTTGGCCGGACGGCGCGGTCCGAACCAGCGCCGCTACACTGATCGGGCGTGCCCGACACGGATTTCCCATGCGACTTCGTCCCGCAGTCCCGGCGTTTCCCGCCTCATCCACCGCCATCATGGTGCGCTGCGGTGTCGATGGGGCGAACGCATGAGGCAGACGGGCAGCCGCACTGCATGGCTGTGGGCCGGTTTGCTGGCGCTTTGGCTCCTCGGCAGCCTGCGTGTCTTCATGTTGTGGTCGCAGCATCCGCTTGAGGCCTACGCCAACAGCTACGACCAGACCCGCTACATGAGCTGTTTCGGCATCGAGCCGGCGCGTGCAATCGACGCCGCAAGGCAGCGCAACAGCCCGCAGGCGCCGTTTGCAAACTTCCGTTTCAGCGCCGACGTCGAACCGATCTGCTATTGGTCGAGTGAGCTGGCGTTCACCGCGACGACGGCGGCGCTCTGGAAGGTCGCCGAACTACTCGGCGGTTCACCGCACCACGATGTGCGTTGGATCGGCGTGCTGCGCTGGCTGGTCGTGCTGCTGATTTCACTCGCACTCGCACGTGCCTGGATCGCACGCGGGCAGCCCTTGTTCGCGCTTGCCAATACGGCCTTGGTGCCGCTGCTGTTCGCCGATCCGGGCAACACGCTGTATCTCGACACTTTCTATGCCGAATTCACGGCCTTGACTGCGGCATGGTTGATGGTCGCGCTGGTATTTCTGTGGCGAGACGCGGACTTGCGGAGTTGGCGATGGGGGTTGCTCGCGATCGCTGCCTTCCTGCTGGCCATCAGCAAGATCCAGCATCTGTTGTTGCCGCTGGCCTTGGCGCTGGCCGTGCTGCTGCTCGATGCCTGGCGTGGTCGGCGACTGGCCTGGCGTGGCATGGCGCTGCTGTTTGGCGCGATCTGCGGACTGTGGCTGCAGGTGGTGCAACTGCATCGCAGTGATCCGCTGATCGAGACGATCGACCAGTACAACCGCGCCGATGTGGTGTTCACGGCGCTGCTGCCGTTTGCCGATGATCGTGTCGCGTTGCTCGACACGCTGCACATCGATCCTGCCTGTGTGCGCTACAGCGGCTTTCGTGCCTGGCAGTTTCCCGATCTGCCCGAGCGCGTCTGTCTGGGCCTCGCCGATTTCTCGCGTGCCGCGCAATTGCGCGTGCTCGTGACTGAGCCGCGCCTGACCCTGCGCATGCTCGGCCATGGCGTGCTTGCACTCGATCCGTGGGTCGCAGGCAATGTGGGTCAGATCGAGGGTGGGGAATTTGCGCAGATCCCGCGCCTCGTCAGCGTTGGCCGCTTGCTGCAAGCCGTGCCGATCGTGCAGATTCTCCTGCTAGCGCTGCCCTTGTTGGCGTGGATTGCGCTCGCTTGGCGCGCACGTGCGAGCCGCGGCAGTCTTGCCTTGGATTTCTGCAGCCTGACCGTATTGACGATGCTGGCGACCTTTGCCGTGACAATCCTCGGCGACGGACTCGCCGATGTCGCCAAGCAAGGACATCTGGTGATCAATGTCGCACTGGCCTGGTTTGTCTGCACCACGGTCATCCTGATCGGGAAGTTCGGACGCGCGTTGCAAGCGTGATCCGCGCGCTGCGTGGCGGCGGTTCGTGCCTGCCCGGGATGCGCCGCCGTAATCGGCAATTTCGCGAATTGCACGTGGAGGGAAATCCCGCTGCGGCCGGTGATGCCAGAAGCTGTGCCAGGGCTCGACGGTCTCTGCTGCCTTGTGTACCGCCGCAATCAAAGGCTGCAGCGCCTTGTTGATGGGTTCCTTCAAGCGTTGCCCTGATCCACGCCGTGATGCAGTCCGTGGAACGGGGCGTACCAACTGCGCAGACGGTCGATGTCGCCCGCCATGTCGGCGCTGGTGTGGAACAGCGGGCCAAGCACGATCGAGCGGCTTGGATAGTCGAACGCGACCGGAAAAATCGGCACGTCGGCATCGTGCGCGATATGCCAGAAGCCGCTGCGCCACTGCGCGACGCGCTTGCGCGTGCCTTCGGGCGCCATGCCGAGCCAGAGCTGTCCGGCTGCGGCAAAGCGCGCCACCATTTGCTCGACCACGCCATGTGCGGCAGCGCGCTCGACCGGAATCCCGCCGAGCTTGCGCAGCAACCAACCGAGCGGGCCGCGGAACAGTTCGGCCTTGCCCATGAAGGCGAGATCAGCACCGAGCGCAACCTTGAAGATCAGACCCCAATAGCCATCCCACCAGCTGCTGTGCGGCGCCGCGATCATCACCAGCCTGGGCACATCGGGAAATTCACCGCGCAATTGCCAACCACAGTGCCGCAACCACCAGGTACACCAACGTCGCCCCGCGTGCTGCGGCAACTGCGGCATCGAAGCCGGCAGCGGCACCAGCGGCGATGGACTCACTCGCTGCTCCAATTCGATCGTCCGCGGTTGCGCTTGATCGATGCGCGCGATTTCTTGGCCTCGATGCGGCGCTCCTTCGATGCGCGCGTGGGCCGCGTGGCAACCCGATGCTTGGGCACGACGAGTGCGGCACGCACGAGTGCAGCGAGGCGCTCACGTGCATCGATGCGATTCTTGGCCTGATCGCGGAAGCGCTGCGCCTGAATCACCAGCACGCCCTCGGCGGTGACGCGGCGGTCGCGCCGCGCAAGCAGCCGCGTGCGCAGAGCCTCATCGAGCGCAGACGAACGCGCGATGTCGAAACGCAGCTCGACCGCGCTCGACACCTTGTTGACGTTCTGTCCGCCAGCGCCCGTCGCCCGCACGAACTTCTCGATCAATTCGTCCTCGGGAATGCTGACGATGCCATCAATGTCGAGCATGTGCGGAGTCCGGCTCAGTTCGTCCGTGCTTCCTGCAGCGCGCGCTCGCCACCGCTGATGATGCCCTTGGCGCCGCGTGCGACCATCTCGATCTGCTGCGGTGTCAGGTTCGCTTCATTGGCGAGCGTACCCTGCGCGCGGGTGACGTAAGCTTCGCAATAGTTGGCAAAGCGCTGCAATGCCACCGGTGCATTGACGGCGGCGGCCTTGCTCTTGGCGGTCTTGCATACCTCGCCGGCTTCCTTCAGCAGCGCGCGGGTGGTGCCGATATCGGTCATCGGGCCGGTGACCTGCGCAGTCGTGCGCGGCGAATTGTTGAGTACGGCCCGCGGCGGCATCGACGCTTGGGCTGCCTGCGCCATTGTTCTGGCTTCGGCCGGGTCATGACCATCGATCAGGGCCATCACCCGGCGCACGACCGCAGGCGCAACGACATCTTCGAAGCTGAACTTGGCCGGGTTGCGTGCAGGGTCCCCGAGCCAGTTTTCGAGATGTTTGCGACAGATGTTTCTGCCTTCGCTTTCTGCGGCAAGACTGGCCGGCAGGCCGAGGATCAGCGTGGCGTCGCCCGACCACGCGCGCAGGCATTGCGTGGTGGCGACACTGATCGGCGCCACTGTATTGCTGCGTGGGCGCTCATCCTGGAAAAGGGTGTGCAGCTGCTCGTCGGTTGGCGACCGCGTATGTGTGCAGGCGGTGAGGCCCGCAAGGCTGGCGACAAGTACGAACAGGGCGGTGGGTTTCATGCATTACCTCGATTTGGCAATCCGCTTCCGTTCGGGAGCGGGTGTCGAACTGTGGACGTGGTCGGCGCATGACATTCAGCGCAGCGCCAGCACCCAGCAGATGGAAATGGCAGACAAGGCAACGATCACGCACAGGGCAATGAGCAGGCGCTGGTTCTGCCGTGAGCGCGCAGCGAGCTGCTTCAGATCATCGGAGGCGAGGCGAAGTTCCATTCCGCCTTGTGTCGCCTGCGTCAGCCAGGCATGCACGAGCTGGGGCATCTCCGGCGCTGCTGCGAGCCACTCGGGAACGCGCCGACGCAGCGCCTTGAGCATCGCACGCGGCCCGCGGCGCTTGCGCCAGATGCCTTCCAGTACGGGCTGCGCGGTGGCCCAGATGTCGATCTTGGGATGCAGCAGGCGGCCCACGCCCTCGATGTTCAGCAGAGTCTTCTGCATGAGGATGAGTTGCGGCTGCAGCGTCAGCTGATGCGCGCGTGCGACCTGAAACAACTTGATCACCACCTCCGCCAGCGAGATTTCGCTCAAAGGGCGGGTGAAGTAAGGCTCGCAGACCGTGCGCACTGCGGCTTCCAGCTCGTCCAGCCGCGCTTCGGTCGGCATCCAGCCTGCGCGCACGTGCAGTTCGGCGATGCGCGCGTAATCGCGGCGGAACAAGGCGAGGAAGTTCTCGGCCAACCAGTACTGGTCCTTCTCAGGCAGCGAGCCGACAATGCCGAAATCCAGCGCGATGAAGCGCGGGTCGCGCGGTCGCGCGGGATCGACCCAGATGTTGCCCGCGTGCGCGTCGGCGTGGAAGAAATTGTCGCGAAACACCTGGGTGTAGAACAGGCGCACGCCTTTCTCGGCGAGCGCGACGCGATCGATACCGGCCGCATCGAGCGCGGCAAGATCATCGACCGGAATCCCGTGCACGCGTTCGAGCGTGAGCACGCGCTCGCTGGTGTGCGACCAGATCACCTCGGGCACATAGAGGTCGGGCGAATCAGCGAAATTGCGCCGCAGAAGGCTCGCATTCGCGCCCTCGCGCTGCAGGTCAAGCTCGTTGCGCAAGGTGGTGGCGATCTCGTCGACCACCTCGCGCGGGCGGATCTTGTCGGCATTGGGATGCAGGCGCTCGACCACGGCCGCACCCGCGCGCAGCAAGGCGATGTCCGCGTCGATGCGCGCATCGATGTCGGGACGCAGCACCTTGACGACCACCTCGCGCCCGTCGGCGAGCGCTGCCGCATGCACCTGCGCGATCGAAGCCGAGGCGAGCGGCGCATCATCAAAGCGTGCGTAGCGCTGTGCGATCGGCGCGCCGAGCGCGGTCTCGATCTGGCTGCGCGCGAGCGCGGACGGGAACGGTGCGACGCGATCCTGCAGTTGGGTCAAAGCCTGGGCGACATCGTCGGGCAACAGATCGCGGCGGGTCGAGAGGATCTGTCCGAACTTGACGAAGATCGGGCCGAGTTCGGTCAGTGCCAGCACCAGTCGTTCACCGCGCGGCAGCGCGCGCAGTGCTGCCGGCGTGCCGGCGCCGAGCACCCGCAGCAACGCGAACGGGCGTGGGCGCCGGGCAGCCGGCAGCAATTCGTCGATGCGATGACGCGCGAGCACGCGCGCGATGCGCAACAAGCGCGGCAACTGGTGCAATGGCGTCATGCGCGACGGTTTCCGTGCTGGCGCGTGAGGCGCTCGAATCGCGCCGCCAACCGATCGCCGCGTTCGCGGATTGCGTCGACCTCATCGAGGAAGGTTTCGAGTTCCGCACGCGGCACGAGGTCGCGGCCTTCCTCGGTCAAGAACTCGACCCCATCCCGAAGCAGGCTGTCCGCCGCACCACGCGTGCTGCGCAATGCCGCACGCAGGCCACGCGCAATCTGGAATCCAAGCACGTCGCCGAACACCTCGGCGAAAGCGGCATCGAAGTCGGGCGCAAACCGTGAGGCGATTTGCTCAAGACGACGCGCCAGATCCGCGTCACCGGCAATCTGCACCTGCCCGGCGGGAGCGGTTTCACCGCGACGCAAGGCCATGGCCAGGAGGCTGCCCGGTGTCGCATTCACGCGCAGGGCAGACTCGCCACCAAAGCCCGGTCCCACGCGCAATTGATCACGCTCGACTGCAATGCGCAGCGCTGGCAGGCCCGTGCCCGGTTCGAGCGTGACCGCGCGACCATCGAGCGTGCGCAGGCGCTCGCGCGTCTCCGGATCGAGATCGACGAGCCGGTTGAGCGCAGCTTCGAGCAGGCGACCGAGCGTCACGAACAGCGGACGCGGCGTGGAAGGGGTGGCGTTGGCAGACATGGTCGGCGATTCTACCTGTGCGTCCGGCCGGACGTGGCCTTCAGACACGGCCCAGGCTCGATTGCCCAGGGTTGCGCTTCGCTTCGTCACCACGGAACCCGCCCGATGTGCAGGATGTTCGGCTCGCTGATAGCCATTTGCCTTGCCGTGATGTGCCTGCAAGCCCGCGCGGCGACGCAGGAAATCTCCGGTCAGTTGGCCTCGGGCGCGTGGTATCGCATCGCCGTGCCCGAGGGCTGGCAGGCGGGTGGCGTGATCGTGCTCTACCAACATGGATTCGATTTCAGCACGCCCAGCGGGCCGCCGAGCCTGGGCCCGCTCAAGGATCTGGCTCTGAGCGAAGGTTATGCGGTCGCTGCATCGAGCTTTCGCACGCGCGGCTGGGCGCTGTTCCACGCGATCGACGACAACCGCGACCTGCTCGGCGTGTTCGCCCAGCGTGTCGGCATGCCCGGCTACATGCTGCCGTTTGGCGGTTCGATGGGTGGTCTGATCGCGTTGCGTCTGGCCGAAGCCGAAGGCTTTCCGCCCGTGCCTGGCGTGTTCACGATGTGTCCGGCGGCCGCCGGCGCGCGCGTGTGGGATACCGCGATCGACCTGCGCCTGGCTTATGCAACGGTGTGTCGTGATGCGGGGGAGTTGAGCCATGGCGAGGCGCCGCTGTGGTGGGCATTCAATCTCGACGCAATTCCCGACAACCTGGGTGACCTCTCCAACCTCGCCGGCGTGGTCGACAACGCCCAGGTGATCGAGGCGCTGGCGCAGATCAATCGTTGTACGGGCCTCAACCTGCCAGCCTACCTGCGCAACGAGTCGATGCGCAGGCGCCTGGCGCAGCTCATGACCTTCAGTCACATCAGCGACGAGAAGTTCTTCCTCACCAATCTCGGCTATTCGACCTTCGTGCTCGCCGATCTGGTGCGTGCGCCCGACAAGCTCGCCGGGCTCAACCCGTTCATGACCGCGGGCGTGGATTACCGCGACGACGCGCAAATCGACGCCGGCATCGAGCGCATCGTCGCCGATCCGCTGGCCTGGCAGGCCTTGCATGCGGCTTCGGATTTTCGCGGGCGCATCGGCAGCGCCAAGGTCCTGTCGCTGCACACCAGCAAGGACGAGCTCGTGATCCCGGGCAACGAGGACTACATCCGCGCGGTGCTCCCGGAGCAGCAGCGCACGCTCGCCATCGTCGCCGAGGATGCGCCGACGCATTGCGGCTTCAATCTCGCCGAAGGCGTCGCGGGCTGGGAAGCGCTGCGCGCGTGGATCGCCGGTGCACCCCAGCCGCGCGTGAGCGATCTGCAGACGTTGTGCACTTCGCTGCTCGCGCAAGCGCCCGATGCCGGGCCATGCCGTTTCGATCCGGCAGCACAGGTGGAGCGCTTCGATGCGGCGGTGCGACCGCGTGCCCTCGCGCCGACTCGGCCTGTCGGGCATTCACGGCATCTGCGACCGCCGCACTCATCCGGCGCTTCGCGCCATCTTCTCCCGGCGGGAGAAGGCAAAAGCCGGCCACGCTTCAGCGCGGATCAGGATCCTTGATCGGATAGGTCTGCGTCGCGCCGCCACGGGCATCACGCCGCTCGATGCGCGTGTTGGTGCTGGCACGACCACAGTGGTAGGCGGCAAAACTCTGCTCGCCGTTGCGAGGATCGCCAAGCGGCTTGATCGTGTCGGCGCCGATGCTCGCGGCTTCGTTGCGCGCCATCACTTCGAGTTCGTCGCGCACCTTGAGCGTGTTGCGATTGACCGGGCCGACATGGTCGAGCACGGAGACAGTGACGCGGCCTTTGTCGACACAGCCGCTGACATCGTCATTCCAGGCGGTGCGAACCTTCTGGCCGCCGGCATCGAGCCGGATGCCCCAGGTGCAGGCGCCAAGGAAAGTTGCAGCGAGCACGGGCAGGAGCAGGAGCAAGCGCGGCATGGAGGTCTCCGGAGTCTGCGCGCATGGTGACGCAAGGCAGCTGAACCGGGCAAGGAACGACTCGTCGCGCCGAATCGAAACAGCCGGGTGGTGGCCCACCCGGCTGCTGGCTCAAAGCTGCGTGCTCAGCGCAGGAACTTGCCGTCGGCGTCGATCACCTTGACCTCGCCGAGCTTGAGGTCGCGAACGGACTTTTCGATTTTCTTGAGATCGCCGACCACCACCCAGGTCAACTTGTCGGGGTGGATGATTTCCTTCGCTGCCGCGTTGACGTCGGCATCCTTCTGCGCCTCGATGCGGCCCTTGAGGGTCTGCACGTAGTCATCCGGACGGTTGTAGCTGACGATCGAACTGATCGCACCGAGCACCGCGCGCGTGGTCTCGTACTCGCCCGGCATCGAACGCACATCGCCTTCCTTGATCTTGGCGATTTCATCGTCGGTCAGCGGCTTGTCGCCGATCACCTCGCGCGCCTCGCGCAGAATTTCGGCCAGCGACTCGCTGGTCTTGTCGGTCTGTACCGGGGCGTACATCACGTACGGACGCTGACCGATCGCGTTGGGCAGGAAGGCGCCCGCGCCGTAGGCCCAATGCTTGTCCTCGCGCAGGTTCATGTTGAGGCGCGAAGTGAAGCTGCCGCCGAAGGCGCCGTTCATCGTCTGGATCTCGAGGTTGTTGGGCGCCTTGGTCGATGGCGCGACGATGCCGGCGAAAATGATCGACTGCTGCGCGTCGGGACGATCGACGAGGAACACACGTGCGGCCTTGGGATAATCGACATGGGCGAGGTTCTTCGCCGGGATCTTCGTTTTCGGCGCCTTCCAGTTTCCGAACACCTTCTCCAGCTCGGGGACGATCTTGTCGAGCGTGGTATCACCGGCGACGAGGAACCTGACGTTGTCGGGACGGATGCGATCACGCACGAAGCCCTGCATGTCCTTGACGTCGAGCGACTTGATCGAGGCCTCGGTGCCGGTGCCGGTGAACGGGATCGCGTAGGCATTGCCCGCGCCGAACAGCAGCGGCGGCAACAGGCGCATGGCCACGCCGCTGGGCTGGGTCTTTTCCTGGGCGATGCCGGCGAGCCACTGACCGCGCAGGCGCGCGATGTCGGCTTCGCGGAAGGCCGGGTTGCGCACGATGTCGGCGTAGAGCGCGAGCGATTCGGCGAGCTTGTCATCGAGCGAATTGAGCGACACGCTGCAGCTGTCGAGGCTGCAACCGGTACCGATCTCGGCGCCCAGGCGCTGCTTGCGCTTGCTGATCTCGATCGAATCGAGCGTGCTGGTGCCTTCGTCGAGCATGTTCATGCTGAAGCTCGAGTTGCCGAGCTTGCCGCCCATGTCGGCCGCGTAACCGGCATCGAACAGCGCGCTGATCTGCACCACCGGGATGTCATGGCGCTGGGCAAGCACCACCTCGATGCCGTTGGCGAGCTTGCCGTGCTCGAGCTTGGGGAAGCTGAGGTTCGGATAGTTCGTCACCGCAGGCACGCCCTTGCTGCGATCGACATCGGTCTTGACCGTCTTGAACTCACCGGCGGGCGCGAGTTTGTCGGCGGGCCGGCCTTCGAGCGCAGCGCGGCCATTGCCCAGCGCGGCATCGGTCGCCTCGACCTTGCCCGGGCTCACGGTCAGCGTGTAGTCGCCCTTGGCGAGCCACTTCGCTGCAGCCGCCTTGACCTGCTCGGGCGTTGCCGCCATCGCGGCTTCGTAATCCTTCTTCCACGCGCCCGGATCATTGCGATAGACCTGACCTTCGGCAAGCACGGTGGCCTTGCCACTGAAGCCGCCGACCTTCTCCATGCCGCGGATCGTCGAAGCGGCATAGGTGGTCTTGACGCGCTCGAGCTCGTCGGCGCTCGGGCCGTCCTTGAGGAACTTCGCCCATTCATCGGCGATCGCGGCCTCGACCTTGCTCGGTTCGATGCCCTTCTTCACGTCGGCCTGCAGCAGCATCATGCTGGCGAGTTCGAAATCCATGCCGCCGACCGAGACGTCATCGACGAGCTTGTCCTGATAGACCAGACGCTGATACAGGCGCGAGGATTTGCTGCCGCCGAGCACGTTCGCGGCGAGGCCGAGCAGCACGTCATCGTTGCCGTCGGCGTCGATGCCCGGCACGTTCCATTCACGGTAAATGCGCGTCTGCGCCACGTTGTCGGTCATCGTGCCGCGCGTGGAAGTGTCACGCGCGGTGATCCACGGCTGCGGATGTGATACCGGGGGGCCGGCGGGGATATCGCCGAAATACTTGAGGGCCTTCTCGCGTGCGACTTCGGGCGTGATGTCACCGGCCAGCACGAGCGTGGTATTGGCAGCGCCGTAGTACTCCTTGAACCACGCCTTCACATCCGCGAGTGAGGCGGCGTTCAAGTCCGCCATCGAGCCGATGGTGTCGTGGTGGTAGGGATGGTTGGCGGGGAACGCGTTCATCTGCAGGTCTTCGTAGACTCGGCCATAGGGCTGGTTTTCGCCCTGGCGCTTCTCGTTCTGCACCACGCCGCGCTGCTCGTCGAGTTCCTTCTGGCCGATCGCGCCGAGCAAGTGGCCCATGCGGTCGGATTCCATCCACAGCGCCATGTCGAGCGCGGTGGTCGGCACGGTCTCGAAGTAATTGGTGCGGTCGAGCCAGGTGGTGCCGTTCTGATCGGTCGAGCCGGCGCGCTCGAACGGACGAAAGAACTCGTCCTTGTGATTCTCCGAGCCCTGGAACATCAGGTGCTCGAACAGATGCGCGAAACCGGTCTTGCCCTTGGGTTCATTGGCCGAACCGACGTGATACCAGATGCTCACCGCAACCACGGGCGCCTTGTGGTCCTCGTTGACGACCACGGTGAGGCCATTGGGCAGGGTGAAGCGGGTGTAGGGGATGTCGGGCGTGGTGGCGGCAGAAGTCAGACCGGAACCAAGGCCGAGCGTGACAAGCAGGGAGAGCAGCAGGGGGCGCATGACAGTCCTTTTCGGGCGGGCGGGAAGGGAAATGGAATGGGCGAGCCTAGGCCGCATGGCACGCAGGCACAACGGGCAAAGGTCACGCGGGGCTTTCCGACTGCAATGGCGGCGCAAGGTTCCGCGCTGCGCGCACAGCTCCGGTCGGCGCCCGTCAGCTGCGATCTGCCATGGCGCGCAAGGGCTCGGGCAGCAGCGCGCGTATGCGTGCAACGATGCGCTGTTCATTGCGCTGCCAGAGGATGCCCAGGTAGATCACGCCAAGGCCGATCGCGCTGAGCGCCAGCGGAAACAGCAGGCTGTCCTTGAAGATCGTCCGCGCCAGGTGGCCGAGATAAATCGCCGCACCGATGCCGCCAAACACCACGAACACGCGCCGCGACAGCAGCGCGCCGACCCCAATCATGCCCAGGTTGATGCAGAAATAGGCGAACTTGCCCAGCTCACTGTTGGAATCCATCGAGGTCAAGCCGCCCCAGAATGCGAGCACGCCGAACAGGTAGATCCAGAACGGATAGTCCTTGCCGCTGCGGCTGCGCAGATGGATCCAGAACGCGACGAGGATCATCGCCAGGCCCCACCACAGCGAGACCCAGCGGCGCAGGTCCCAGCTGTAATCGGCGTCGCCCAAGAGGAAGGGCACGATGTCCATGCTCATGTACCAGAGCGTCACCGCGACCGGCATCAGCAGGAACGGCAGGCGGTAGCGCCACAAGGCCACCGCGCCGGCCGCGAGCGTGGCCAGCTCCATCATGATCCAGCGCCAGTCGATGTAGACGTGGTAGTCGCGATACACGCGCCCTTGCGCCCACCAGCCCAGACCTTCCTGCAGGCCGTAGACCGCCAGAGGCACGATCGCAACGGCGAGCGCCGCGGTGATGCCGGCCGGTATGGCCAGGCGCTTTCGACCGAGCAGGTACTCGGTGAGCGACACCGCCAGCACGATGTAGGCGATGGCAATGAAGCACAGGCCCCATCCGCCCAGTTGTTCCCAGCCCAGGGTCATGAACAGGCTCATCGCGCCGATCGCGATCAGCCCGCCGAAGTAGTAGAGGATGTGGGTGAAGCGGAACGATGGCTGGTCGGCATTGCGCTCCTCCAGGAAGGCCCACAGCCGTTCGACCTGTTCGCGGGCAAGGATTCCCTGCCGTACAGCGTCCTCCAGACTTGCACGATCGAGATTCATGACTTCTCCTGCGGGGCCGCGCCGATGCAATTGCGCAAACTCGATCGAATCCTGCGCCGAACCTACTGCTGGAACCCGTCGGCAAAGATTGCATCGCCGTGGAGCTTCCACCAGCCCAACAGTTCGATCAAGGCCTGCGGCGTGTTCTGCGCTGGCGGCTGTCCGGCCTGATTGACCTGGTTGATGCCGTGGCAGCCATCGCAGGCGCGGATTTCTCCGGCCTGCAGGCTGATCCAGTAGCGCTCGCGCACGACCGGGTTGTGGTTGGTATCGGTGCTGTGCCAGCTCAGCGCACGCTGCGCGGGCACGAACACCGCGACCGAGCCGTCGGTGTGCGTCACCGCGCCGCCGGCGGGCGCGCCCGGTTCGGGTGGTTGCAGCGTGCGCGAGAGTGGATCGTGCAGAACTTGCGCGAGGACGCGTCGGCCGGGCGTTTCGCCGATGCCGCGGATCTGGTCGCCCTGGAAGAACTGCATGTAGGGCACGTCGTAAATCGTGCCGCCATCACCGACCGTCTGCACGCCACCGGGCACGCGCAGGTTGAAGGGTTGCTGACGATCGTCCTGGTCGCGCGAGGTGAGGTTGCGCACCGAAATCACGGCGAGGCCCGATTGGCGCAGGAAGGCGCGGAACTGCGCCGGATCGACGCCGGCCTGCGCAAACGCAGCCTGCTCGGGCGCCTGCATCGTCTCGGCGGTATTGGGCGGCACTGCGCGTGCGCGCACTTCCACCGCCGACAACTCCCACAACGGGCCGTTGTAACTGACCAGCACGTCGGGGTCGTAGAACGAGATGTTCTTGCTGATGCCCGCGCCTGCGCTCACGGTCTCGCCCGGCGTGTACTTGCCATTGGCAAGGTTCATCACGTGCAGGCGAAAGCCATACCGTGGATCGGGATTGGCGCGCGTGCCGTCGTTGCCGGCAGCGCGTGGATCGCTGCTGCAGGAAGCGATGAGCTGACCATCGGCGAGCGGCAGCGGGTTGCGGCAATGCGCGCTGAAATCGGCTGGGGGCGCGCCATCGTAGTAACCCTGATTGGAGCGCGCAGTGAGGTACTGCACGCTGAGCAGATTCGCGCTCACGCCCAACGGCGCCGTCATCGCAAGGATCTGCCCCGAGCCATGCGTGCCGAATTCAGGCGCATCGGTGGCGAGATAACGACCGGGCACGAGTGGATCCTCGGCGATGTGCAGCCAGGCCTCGGCAACATTCGGATTGGTTCGGCCCGAAGCGCCGGCAATGAACTCGAACAGCGAGGCATCGTTGTTGAAGCTGCGATCGAAATAGCCCGACAGATCGTGACGGCCGATATGGCTGATGGTTTCCTCGCCGCTGCCGTCCTGATTGAGCGTCCACGGAAAGAACAGGTTGAAGGTATGGCCGTTGACGCTGCCGATGGTCTGCCGTGGCTCGGGAAACACTTCGCTGCGATCGCTGGTGCGCACCGAGCCTGGCGCTTCCGATGACCAGTTGAACGTGATCGGATCGTCGACATCGTTTTGCTGATCGCGCTGCAGATGATCCCAGCGCGTGAAGACGATGCGGCCATAGCTGTCGACGAAGGGGTCGAAGGCGCCCGAGGGCGCATGCTCGAGCAGGCTCGGCAGATTGCTACCCGGTGCCAGACGCCAGATCCCGGTTGGCGTGGGCGCTTCTTCGTATTCGTCGAGCTGCGGATAGAGATGACGCTGACCATTGCGCGGGCGATCGCTGACGAACAGGATGCCGCCGTCCGAGGCATAGGTCGGTTGCACGTTGTTGTAGTCGGCGCTTTGCCCGGCCACGCGCGTGAACTGCACGGTCTGCCCTTGGCCGAAACCACTGACTTCGTAGATCTGCCAGTACCAGGTGCCCTGCTGGTAGATCTGCGTGGGAGCGCCGGTGACGATGCTGACCAGGGCGCGCGTGCCGTCCCAGGACACCGCCGGATCGCGCACCGAAATCGCATTCGCGCCTTGCAGGCCGGCATTGCCCATGCCCGCTTCGGCGGTGAGATTGCGCTGGCTGCCATCGGGGTAGCGGATCCACAGGTCGCCGCCGCGCCCGGCCGCCTGCATATCAGTCTGATGATTGCCGAACACTGAACCGATCGTGGTGAAGTCGGTGCTGATCGGATATTGCGTCACGAACAGGATCGGGTTGCCGAGAGTCGGCGCGGCCTGCGCGCTTGTGGTGGCAAGGGCAAGCGCGGCGATCGCGACGTTCGCGGGCAGGTGAGTAAGAAAATGCTTGGCGGACATGGCGGTTTCCTTGAGGCGATGCGGCATCACCACGAAGCACGAGCATGACCGGATCGACAACCCCGAAACCTTGGCCGCGGTCACAGCTTCGCGTTTGGGTGATACTGCCACGATGTTGCATGTGATCCTCCACAATCCGGAAATTCCGCCCAATACCGGCAACGTGATCCGCCTGTGCGCCAACACCGGCGCGCGCCTGCACCTGATCCGGCCGCTCGGCTTCGCACTCGACGACAAGCGCATGCGCCGCGCCGGGCTCGACTACCACGAGTATGCGAACCTGTGCGTGCATGAGGATCTGGTTGCCTGCCTGACCGAGCTCGGTCAGCCACGCGTGTTCGCGCTGTCCACCCGTGGCCGGGTGCGCTATGACACCGCGACATACGCCGCAGGCGATGCGCTGCTGTTCGGCTCGGAAACCCGCGGTCTGCCGCAGGCCATCCTCGACGGCATCCCCGAGGCTCGACGCCTGCGCCTGCCGATGCGACCCGACAACCGCAGCCTCAACCTCTCCAACGCGGTCGCGGTGGTCGTCTACGAAGCCTGGCGACAATCGGGTTTCGCCGGCGCGGGCGATTCGTGAGCCATATCGATCGGTGCACGGCGAACCGTCGTGGCACGCGGGCTTGCGCCAGGTTTCAGCGGTATTCGGGTTTCTGCTCGCGCGCGAGCAGGGCGACCATGCCTTCGCTGGGCGTGAGTTCCTCGTGCAGCACTTTCTGTACGAGGGCAGTGATCGGCAGCTCGACCTCGTGCGCATTGGCAAGCTGCATCACCGTATCGACGGTTTGCACGCTTTCGACAACCTGGCCGATTTGCGCGATTGCTTGCTGGAGTCCGACGCCTTCGCCCAGGGCGAGGCCCAGACGCCGATTGCGCGAGAGGTCGCCCGTGCAGGTGAGCACGAGATCGCCCAGGCCCGCGAGGCCCATCAGGGTTTCCGGACGAGAGCCGAGCGCGGCGCCCAGACGCAGCATTTCGTTGAGTCCGCGCGTGATGAGTCCGGCGCGCGCGTTGAGGCCCATGCGCATGCCGTCGGCGACGCCGGTGGCGACAGCGAGCACGTTCTTCATCGCGCCACCGAGTTCGGCGCCGAGTACATCACTGCCGGTGTAGGCGCGAAAACGTGGTGAATGCAATTGTTCGGCAATGAGCTGCGCAAATGCCGGATCGGCGGAATGCACGGTCAGCGCGGTCGGCAGGCCTTGCGCGACTTCGCGCGCGAACGACGGCCCGGTGACCACCGCGGCCGCATGACCGGGCAGGCGCTGCGCGACCAGTTCATGCAGGAAGCGACCACTGGCGGGATCGAAGCCCTTGGTGGCCCAGGCGATGCCGACGCCGGGCGCGACCCATGGTGCAATCGCTTCCAGCAGTTCGTCGAAGCCATGGCTCGGCACGACGATGAGGATCGTGCCGGCATCGCGCACCAAGGGCTCGATCGATGCGCTGAGCTGCAGCGACTGCGGCAGCTCCAGATCGGGCAGGTAACGCGTGTTGTGGCGGGTCGCAGCCATCTCGACGATGGCCTGCGGCGTGCGTCCCCACAGCGTGGTGGGGACGCCATTGCGCGCGAGCTGCACGGCCAGCGCCGTGCCCCATGAGCCGGCGCCGAGTACTGCGGTCGTGGCCTGGCTCATCGCCTCACCGCGAGCGCGGTCGATCAGGCATTGAGCGGCTGCGCAGGAGCGCCTTCACTGCGACGGCGCACCTGCTCGGAGTAGAGCGCGTCGAAGTTGATCGGCTGCAGGAACAGGGGCGGGAAGCCACCATTCTGCACGAGATCGGAGATGATCTGGCGCACATACGGGAACAGCAAATTCGGGCAGTAGCTGCCGAGGATCGCGTCACGGCTGGCTTCGTCGAAACCGGCGACACCGAAGATGCCGGCCTGCTGCACTTCGGCGAGGTAGGCGGTCTTGTCGCCGACCTTGCAGGTGGCAGTCACGCTGAGCACCACTTCATGCACGTCGGTGCCGAGCAGGGTCGAACGATGGCCGAGGTTGAGCTCGACGTTGGGCTGGCCCTGCTCCTGGAAGATCTGCGGCACGCCCGGCGCCTCGAACGAGACGTCCTTGACGTAGACGCGCTGGAGGTTGAGCTGAGCCTGTGCCTGCGCCGCGCCGTTGGCGGCGCCGTTGCCTTGTTCTGCCATTTCGATGTTCCTGCGGGAGGGAAAAGGGGGCGATTATCCCATGCCGGCGCGTACTGCGCACGCCGGCGCGGCCAGCCTCACTGGCGGCCCTTGGCCAGCGGCATCTGGGCTTCGCGCCAGGCAGAGATGCCGCCTTCGAGCCAGAACACCTTGGCATAGCCGGCTTTCTTGAGCTTCTGCGCGGCCGTGGCCGAAGCCTGGCCGTTGCGGCAAGTCAGTGCGACCGGTGTTTCGCGCGATTTCGACAATTCCTTGCCCTCGGGATCGACCTGGCTGGGCAAGAGGTGGTGCGCGCCCGGGACGTGACCCGATTCGAACTCGGCCTGTGCCGAGACGTCGATCACGTAGGCGTTCTCGCGGTTGATGAGCTGGGTCAGCCCGGCCGGCGTGAGCGCGGTGTAGCCGCGCATGAACTGCTGCATCTGGATGACCAGCAGCGCCACCAGCACGCCGATGAAGGCGAGGGCGAGGACGAAATGGTTGCCGAGGAACTCGGGCAGGCGATGCAGGAATTCGGACATGCGGGTCAAGCCGGCGGACGTGGCCGGCGATTATCGCGGAAATTCATGCCCGGCGACGGCCGGGCGCTGCTTCATTCGCGCCGGCTGATGTCGGGCAGGCCGCTGACGAGCCACCAGTGCTTGGTGGCCTTGTCGTACTTCCAGGTCTGGTTGTCGACCGCGCTGCGTGCGGTTTGCGTGTTGACGTTGAACAATTCGAGCTGGACGGTCTGGCGCACCTCTTCGGGCCCGACCGTGATCGGCGGCGACTCGTCGTAACCGCTCACGCGCACCTGCTTGAAGCGCTCCAGATCGATCGCGCTCGGCGGATGCTCGGCCAGCACCTTGGGATCGATGAAGGACAGCGCCTGCTCGATCTCGCCCCAGCGGATCGTCGCCGCGTAGGCGCGCAGGGTGTCCTTGAGGATCGTCTGTTTGGAGCGGATTTCCTGATTGGCGCAACCGGCAAGCAGCAGAAAGGTCAGGGCCAGCAAGAGCAGCGGCAAGATGCGGCGCATGGCGATCCTCCAGGGGCGGGACGTGCCGATTGTGCAACAAGTGCGATCGTGCGCGCTCAGTCGGCGGCGCGCACGATCGCCACGAAACGTGAAGACAGGCTCGCCGCGGGGCTGCCGTCGGTGAGCGGCACCTGTGCGTTCAGGCTCAGGCGGGCCTTGCCGCGTGCGGCCAGCGTGGCGAAGAAATCCTCGAAGGATTCGCCGGCCGCCAACTGCGCCTGCGCGCTGAAGTCGCCCCACACCGGCGCCCGATAGCGGACCGTGCTGTCCTGTACGTAGACATCGCAATCCAGTCCGCGCTCGCGCAGCGCGAGTTCGACCACGCCCCAGCTCGCCAGTGTCATCAGGCTGGTGAGGCTGCCACCGAAGGCGCAACCCTTGTCATTGATGTTGGGCGCCAGTGGCACGGCGAGCGTGAGCGAAGCGCCATCCCAGTTCTGCACTTGCAGATCCATCGCCCGCGCGAGCGGGATGCGGGCAAGCAGTTCGCGCTCGAGCGCGGCCGCAGGTGTGGGCATCGGAATCGACCTTGGTCTTGGAAAACGTGGCGCGCCGACACGGCGGCGGCGCGCATTATCATGCCCGTGCATGTCCGCAACCAAGCCCGCCATCGATCACGCCATCTCGCAGGGCAATGCGCTGGCCGGCGCGAGCGTGCTGATCACGCGCCCTGCAGGCACCGCGCGTGCGCTCGCTGCACAGGTGCGCGCGCGCGGCGGCGTGCCGCTGCTGCTGCCGGGCTTGAGCGTGCGCAGCGAGCGTGATCCCGCGCTCGCGCAGCGCATGCGCGACGGTCGATTCGATGACTGGATCTTCAGCAGCCCGGCTGCGGTACGTGCCTGTTTCGAACTGCTGCCGAACTTGCGTCTGCCGCGCGCCGCACGTGCCTTCGCGGTCGGCACCGGCACCCGACGCGCACTCGCGCGACACGCGATCGAGGCGATCGCCCCGCCCAAGGGCGCCGACAGTGAAGCCCTGCTCGCCTTGCCCGAGCTCGCACGACTGCGCGGACGCCATGTGGCCCTGCTGTGCGCGCCCGGCGGGCGCAACCTGATTGCGCCAGCATTGCGCGCGCGCAAGGCGCGGCTCGAGGTGCTGCATGTTTACCAGCGACGCGCGCCGCGTCTGGATCGGCGTCACTTCAAAGCGCTTGAAGCGGCCGCCGCGCCGTGGCTCACCGTGCTGTCGAGCGCGGAGGCACTCGATCACCTGTGCGCGCTGCTGCCGGCAGCGTTGGCTGCGCGCTGGCGTGCGCAGCCGCTGATCGTCGCCAGCGAACGTCTCGCCGCACTCGCACGCGGACACGGCTTCGCCGATGTCACGATCGCGCGCAGCGCAGTCGGCAGCGACCTGCTCGACGGCGCGGCGCGCTGGCTGGCGCGGCATCGCCTGTAGCGCGTCCGATTTCATTCACGACGGCCCGGCGCGGTAGCATGGGCGCATGAATGAGCCCAATGAAAACAAGGATGCTGGCGAAGCTCAGGCGCTGGTGGTTCGCGGCACGACGCCACCCGCGCCACGGCGTGGCGGTCTGGCCCTGCTGCTGGCGCTGCTCGCCCTGCTGCTCGCCGCGTGGTCGGCGTGGCGCGTGCATGTCGCCGAGCAGGACGACCGTCGCAGCACGGCGTTGAGCCAACTGTCGGCGCGGCTCGACGGGGTCGAGAACCAGATCGGTCAGCGTCAGCGTGATCTCGAAGGCCTGCGTGCGCGACTCGGTGACGCCGACACCGTCAACAAGAGTCTGCGCGAGGAAGTGCTCGCGCTTGCCGAGCGCGTGCGGCATGTCGAGGATGCAATTGCGCATCTGGCCGAACTGCGCCTGAGCGGACGCGATGCCCTCGCGCTCAACGAAACCGAATTCCTGCTGGTGCAGGCACAGGAACGTCTCGCCCTGTTCCACGATGCCGATGCCGCGCTCGCGGCCTATCGTCTCGCCGATGCGGCGCTGGCTTCGGCAGAAGATCCGGCCTTTGCCTCGGTGCGTCGCACGATCAGCGCCGAGCGAGACGCGCTGGCTGCGGCAAAACCTGTCGACCTGCGCGCCAATCTCGATGCGATCGAACGCTTGCGTGCCGCCCTGCCGCGCATGGTTGCGGCGCCTGTACCGACGCCTGCCGCGCAGACCTCGCGATGGCGCGAGATTCTCGATTCCTTCGTGCGCGTCGGCCATGTCGATGGCGCCGGCAACACCGCGCATGAGCCGGCCTTCAGCCGCGCGGTGATCGCGCTCGACCTGCGCGATGCGCAGGCGGCCCTGCTCGGCGGCGATCCGAAGCGCTATGAGGCGGCGCTGCGTCGTGCCCGCGATGGCATCGCCACCTTGGTCGATGGCCAGAGTGCCGCGGTGCAGTCCGCGCTCGCCGAAATCGATCGACTGCTCGCCACGCCGCTTGCGCCGGCGCTGCCGGAACTGGGTAGCGCCCTGCGTGAATTGCGCGCGTTGCGGGCGACGCGTGCGTTGGCCGAACCCAAGCCGATTGCGCCTGCGCCGACCACAACGCCATCAGAAAAATCTGCGTCCGGAGATGCCACATGAAGCTCTGGCGTTGGGTTCTCGTGCTCTTGATCGTCGCGGCCGCTGCCGCACTCGCTTGGCATTGGCTCGCGGCCGATCCGGGTTACGTCTACCTGCGTCTGGGACGCACCACGCTCGAAACCAGCGTGGTCGTCGCGATCGCGGCCCTGTTGCTGGCGTGGCTGGTCGCGGGTCTGGCCTGGCGTCTGTTGCGCTGGCCGTTTCGTGCCTGGGGCCGCGCGCACAAGCGGCGTGGTCGCGAGCGCCTGGCCAATGGCCTCACCGCGTTTGCCGAAGGCGATTACCTGCAAGCCGAGCGCGATCTCGACAAGGCCGCCCAGCATGCCGCGTTTCGCACGCCGGCCCTGCTGGTGCTCGCACGCGCCGCGCACGAGCGTGGTGCACGGGAGCGCGCGACGCAGGCACTCGATGAAGCCGAAGCCGGCGCCGCACGCGCCACGACCGCCCTGCGCGCGCGCTTTTTCGTCGACGAGGGGCGCGTGCGCGAAGCCTTCGACCTGCTCAAGAAGAATGCCGATGCCGATACGCTGTGTCTGCGCGGTCGGCGCCTGCTGATCGACACCGCGCTCGACCTGGGCGAGAGTCAGGTCGCACTCGATGCCTTGCCGGCTCTGCTGCGCAGCCAGTCGCTGACCGCGAGCACGCTCGAGCAATTGGAAACGCGCGCACTCGCCGCCGCGCTCGCTGCTGCGCCCGATGTCGCCAGTCTCAATGCGTTGTGGAATCGCGCCAGCCGCGCGCAACGTCGGCGCGAGGAAGCCATCGAAGCCTTCGCGCGCCGCAGTGCGTCCCAGGGACAGATGCTCGCGGCAATGGACGAGATCGAATCGGCGCAACGACGTCAGTGGAGTGATCGTCTGGCAACGGTCTACGGCGAACTGGGCGATGGCGAAGCCGCCGCGCGCCTGCGTCAGGCCGAGGGCTGGCCCGCGCTCGCACCCAACAGCGCCGCCCTGCAACTCACGCTCGGGCGTCTGCAACTGCAGCAGGGACAGCACGAGCGCGCCGAAGAGTCGCTGCAGCGCGCGCTCGCACTCGCACCCTCGGCGGCGGCTTGGGAAACGCTGGGTGATCTGCGCCGCGCAGCCGAGGATCCGGCTGGCGCCGCGACTGCGTTCGCCAACGCGCTGCACTGCGCACGCGGTCAGGCCACGCAGGCCCTCGCCCCGCTGCGCGCGCCGCGCGCACTCGACACCCAGCCAATCGCCTTCGAGGAACGCAGTGAACACGGCGTGCCGCGGTTGCCGCATTCGTCCTGAGATCACCCGGCTGCCGTCTGCGGTGAGCGCAGCATTCCACAGTTCGCGGTGAGACCATCCCCTCCGTTCGTGGTGAGGCCCGAAGGGATCGAACCATGAACGGGGCATTCGTGCGAAGGCTTGCGAAATCAGCAGGGTGCTGAAAAAGTCCATCCTGGACTTCTTCAGCTCGCCGAGTCCGGTACATGCCCGGACTCGTCTCCGACGAATCAATCATTTGCGTGATCGATTCGCGTGCAGTGCATCCCTGCACTGCGTTATCAATCTGCTGAAAAGAGTTTTTCAGCAACCTGTTAGCGCGTCAGCGTGTCGACCGCGTGGATGCGGCCGTCCCGCAGACGCAGGCGACGCGGCAGGTGGCCGGCGCCGAAGTCGTAGGTCCATTCCTCTTCGCGCAAGGCCCGCCATTGCTCGACACCCGCCGCGGGTCGGCGCCCGACGTAGCCGTTGTTGACGCGACGCGCTGCCGGCTCGCCGCAATGCGCAACCAGTTCACCCACGCTCATGCCGGTGTAGGGCATTTGCGGATTGCAGTCGTCGCCGATCGTCTCCACGCCGTAACCAAGCGTGTTCTCGTGCACCAGCACACCGGCGCGAAACACCAGTTGCACCAGCAGGCGGCGCGGACCGAAGTTGTAGTACCAGATGTCGATCGGCACATCGCGCTGCATCTCCAGCGCATGTCCGGCGCCGGTGATTTCGGTATCGACGTAGCCATCGATCCAGTAAGGCGCGCCGCAGAGCGCGCGTGTGCGCGCATCACTGTCGCCCGGATTGAGCACGCGGTTGTCGCAGCGCAGTGCCGCGGCATTCCCGGCCGCGACAAGCAGGATCAGGCTCAACAAGGTTCGCGGCCACATCATTGGGTCTCCGGAAGCATCTGCGCAGACTATCGGGCGCAAGTTTGACCTGCGCCGAACCAACATGGTTCGCGTGAACTCGTGCAAAATCGATGGTTCCCTCGCAGCAGAACAAGCGCCCTCTGATCCAGTTCCCCCTCCCCGACAAGGAAAATCCATGCGCCACGTGCCGCTTCTTGCCCTCTGTCTTGCATTGGTTTCCATTGCGCAGGTCGGTGCAGCCAAGGATCCCGGCTTCTATCTGGCTGATACCGTGGCGACTCAGGCCAGTGATGCGCGGATTCGCGCCGAAGTGGGCGAGCTGGAGCAGATCTACGAGGACTTGGCGAAAGTTGCCGGGGTTGATGCCATCCTGGTCTGGTCGAACTCCCCCGAGATCAATGCGTTTGCGACCCATGCGGGTGAAGAAAGGATCGTCGTCGTCCACGAAGGCTTGCTGGAAAGATTCGGTGGCGATCGCGATGCGGTGGCGGCCGCGCTCGGCCATGAACTGGGCCACCACAAGGCGGACCATATTCGCGAAGGCATTCGCAAGCGCGAGGGCATCCTCGTGTTGGGCGCGATCGTCGGCGCGGTGGTGGGCGCCAAGATCGGCCACGACAGCGGAGAGTTGGCCGGCGCGGTTGCCAACTCGGCCGTGAATGTCGGCGCCGGATTGATGGTGCTGAAGTTCAGCCGCAGCCAGGAACTTGAAGCCGATCGTCTGGCCGTGGGCTGGATGATTGCCACCGGCTACAACCCGCAAGGCATGTTGCGTTTGCAGCAAGGCTTGCAGGCGTTGGAAGGCAAGCAAGCTGGCTCCGCCATGCTCAGCACGCATCCAAGCAGCAAGAAGCGCTACGAGAAAGCCGGCAAGCAGATTGCAAGACTTGCGCCGCAACCGGATCTTCTGGCCAAACCGATGACGCCGTTGACGAGTGCCGAGGATCTGGCCAAGGCCGAGCAGGCCATTGCCTTGGCGCAGCAGGAACAGGCCGCTGCCGAACAGGAACGCGTGGCCGACCTGCTCAAATCCGCACATCCCGAAATCTCGGCGGCTGCTCTGGCTCCGATCGAAGGCGTGGATTTCGACACCTACGCGGCTCTGAGCAATCAACTGACGCATGCCGGAACCAAGGGGCGTCGCGAGGTGCTGTCCCGGCATGGTCTCGATGACGCCAAGATGGATCGGCTCGGCGAAGGCTTCGTTGCGCGCATGCGGCAGGAGCCCGGCATGAATCAGCGCTATGCGGTGGCGTATTACCGCGCCAGCGAAGGCAGACTTGCCGCATGGGGCAGGGACTTGGCCGACTCGTTCGAAAAGGATCAGGATCTCAAGCTTGAGCCGCCGTATTCCATCGACGTTGCGAAGTCCGTGCTTGCGCAAATGTCGGCACGTGGCGCGCCACAATTGGATGAAACGCAGATTGTCGCTGCCGAAAAGGAAGTGCTGGCCCCACGCGGCTTGAGCTACTACGACTTCCTCATCGGTCACGGCTGGTGGTCACGCAAGGTGAAGATCCTTGCGCTCGCCGGCGACGCCTCGGCCATGCAGGATTACTTTGGCGCGATGACTGGCGCGCAGCCATCCGCCGACACGGCCGAGTCCGAATCTTCCGGTGTGCACGTCGGCAAGAATGTCGAGGTCGGCAAGGGCGTGTACATCGGCGGCAAGCCGGTCAACGCCGGTTCGACCGCAGACGAGGACGAGTAAGCGATTGCGGCGTCGGAATGTCGCGCTTCGTGGTTCGAGACGGCACCTTCGGTGCCTCCTCACCATGAACGGTGCGCGTGGCAATGCCTTGGATGGAACGCTGCTTTGCTGTCGCGCGCCGCTATAGTGGATGTTTGCGAAAGCAGCGGTGACCGACATGGCCTTGTGGAAACAGACAACCGATCTCGAGCGCATCAACAATTGGAATCGCGGCTGCATGGTCGAGCATCTGGGCATGCAAGTGACCGAAGTTGGCGAGGATTTCATCCGCGGCACGATGCCGGTCGATGCGCGCACGCGTCAGCCGTTCGGGCTCTTGCACGGCGGCGCGTCGGTGGCGCTGGCCGAATCGCTGGGAAGTCTCGCGGGCAATCTGTGCCTGGACAGCAGCCAGATGGCGGTCGGGCTCGACATCAACGCCAATCATGTGCGTGCGGTGACTGCGGGAACCGTGACCGGAACCGCGCGTGCGCTGCACATCGGCCGCAGCACCCAGGTGTGGGAAATCCGCATTGAGGATGAACATGGGCGACTCGTGTGCATCTCGCGCCTCACGCTCGCGGTGGTGCCGCGCGCAACACCCAGGGTCGTGTGAGCATGTCCTCGACGGCGCCCTACGCGCAGCTCTCGCCGGCGCTCGTGCTCGATGCGGTCGAGGCGGCGGGTTTTCGCACCGACGGACGCCTGCTCGCGCTGCCCAGTTACGAGAACCGCGTCTATCAGGTCGGCCTCGATGCGGCCGCGCCGCTGGTGGTGAAGTTCTATCGGCCCGCGCGCTGGAGTGATGCCGCGATCGCCGAGGAACACGCGTTTGCGCTCGAACTGGCGCAGGCGGAATTGCCGGTGGTGGCGCCGCTGGTGATCGACGGCACGACCTTGTGCACGCAGTCGGGTTTTCGTTACGCGCTGTATCCGCGCCGCGGTGGCCGCGCGCCCGAGCTCGAGTCGAACGAACACCTGGCGTGGATGGGGCGCCTGCTCGCGCGCATCCACCTGATCGGCGCGCGCGATCGCTTCGCGCAGCGTGGCGCGATCGATGCGCAAACCTTCATTCGTGCGGCCGCGAACGCATCATTGCAGTCGGACTTGTTGCCGCCATCGATCCGCGATGCCTATCGCACGCGCACCCAGGCGCTCGCCTCGATGATCGAGGCGCGCTTCGCTGCCAATCCGCCGCGCCTGTTGCGCGCGCATGGCGATTGCCACGCCGGCAACGTGCTGTGGACCGATGACGGCCCGCACTTCGTCGATCTCGACGATGCGCGCATGGCGCCTGCCGTGCAGGATCTGTGGATGCTCGCGCCGACGCCGCAGGCCCTCGATGCCCTGCTCGAAGGCTATGCGCAGTTTCGCGATTTCGATTACGCCGAACTCGCGCTGGTCGAACCGCTGCGCATCCTGCGTCAGGTGCACTGGGCAGGTTGGGTCGCGGCGCGCTGGGGCGATCCGGCGTTCCCGCGCGCCTTTCCGCAGGTGGGCGAAGCGCGCTGGTGGGAAGGGCATCTGCGCGATCTGGGCGAGGCCGCAGCGCGCCTCGAAGATTGATGTCGCGAGTGCCGTGATCGTTTGCGGCAAGTCCGCACCGCGCGCTAACGTCGCCACATCGGTTGCGCCGACGCTCATCCATGCATTCGATCGAAATCGTGCTGACCATGCTGCTGCTCGTGCTCGCGAGTGGCTACCTCGTGCGCGTCTTGCCGATCGCCTTGCCGCTGCCGCTGGTGCAGATCGCGCTCGGCGCAGGCGTGGCGGCATTCTCGAGTCATGGCGTGCGGCTCGATCCGGATCTGTTTTTCGTACTGTTCCTGCCGCCCTTGCTGTTCCTCGATGGCTGGCGCATTCCCAAGGATGGCCTGCTGCACGATGCGCGGCCGATCCTGCAGCTTGCCTTCGGGCTGGTCGTGTTCACCGTGCTCGGCGTCGGCCTGTTCGTGCATTGGCTGGTTCCGGCGATGCCGCTGGCAGTGGCGTTCGCGCTCGCCGCGATCGTCTCGCCGACCGACCCGCTCGCGGTAGCCGCGATTGCACAGCGTGTGCCCGTCCCGCGGCGGTTGCTGCATATCCTTGAAGGCGAATCGCTGCTCAATGACGCCTCGGGCCTGGTGTGTTTCCGCTTTGCCGTGGTCGCGGCGATGACCGGACAGTTCTCGCTGTGGTCGGCCTCCTTGAGTTTCGTCTGGCTCGCGGTGGGCGGCATCGCCATCGGCACCGCGGTGTCGTGGGGGCTGAGCCGATCGCATCGGCTGCTCACGCGGCGTTTCGGTCAGGACGCGGGCTTGCCCGTGCTCGGCAGCCTGCTCACGCCCTTTGGCGCTTATCTCGCCGCCGAGCATCTGGGCGCGTCAGGCATTCTTGCCGCGGTCGCCGCCGGCGTGATGATGAGCTACGCCGAACTCGCGGGCGTCGCTCCCGCGACCACGCGTCTGCAGCGCGCGGCGGTGTGGGACTCGGTGCAGTTCGCACTCAACGGCACCGCCTTCGTCGTGTTGGGTGAACAGTTGCCGGGCATCCTCGCGCAAGCCGGTGCGAGCGTGGCGCAGAGCGGACACAAGGGTCTGGGCTGGTTGCTGGTGCTCGCGCTCGCCCTCAATTTCGCGCTGGCCGGCTTGCGTCTCTTGTGGACGCTCGCCTCCTTGCATGTGGATACCTGGTTGTTGCGGCGTGGCGGACAGGCGCCGACGCGCCCCTCATGGCGGCTGGTGTTGGCGATGTCGCTGACCGGCGTGCGCGGCGCCGTCACGCTGGCCGGCGTGCTCACACTGCCGCTGGCGCTCGGCGACGGCCGGCCGTTTCCGTTCCGCGAGCTGGTGATCTTTCTGGCGATGTCGGTGATCGTGTTCTCGCTGCTCGCCGCGAGTTTCGGTTTGCCTCGTTTGCTGGTCGGCTTGCAGGTTCCACCCGAACCGCATCCGCGACGGCAGGAAGATCTCGCGCGAAGACTCGCCGCCAAGGCGGCGCTCGCCGAAATCGAACGCGTGCGGCATGCAGGCGAGGGCTCATCCGGCGACGCGCAGATCGAAGCGGCTGCGGCGACACGGGTGATCGAGATCTACCAGCGCCGTCTCGGCGGTGGCGATACCGAGATCGATGCACAGCTTTTGCGCCGTGCCGACGAGGCCGAGCGCCGCCTGCGCCTCGCAGCGCTGCGCGGCGAGCGCGCCGAGCTGTTCGCGCTCGCCCGCGCCGGCCGCCTTGCCGATGATGTCGCGCGGCGACTGGTGCGAGAGATCGATTTCGTCGAGTCGCGCTATCTCTGAGATGACGTGGTTCACGCGGCAGTTCGACGGCCTTCGGCTACCATAGCGCGCCATGCACAGCCCCGCCCAAACCCTTGCCACGCCAGCGCCGGCCGATCGACTGCGGCCCTTGCGCTATGTCTGGCGTGTGCCGCTGTTGTTCTTCCACGGCATGGTGGCAGTGCCGCTGACCTTGTGTGCGTTCAATCCGCTCGCCAAGCGCATGCGCATCGGTTCGACCACGGTCGAAAAATTCCTCGTGCGCTGGTGGTCGGGTCGCCTCATCCGCATCTTCGGCATGCGCATTCGCGCCTTCGGCGAACCGCTGCCCGATGCGGTGTTGTTCGTGGCCAACCACATTTCCTGGCTCGACATCGAACTCATGCACAGCCAGCGCGCGATGAGTTTCGTGGCCAAGAGCGAGATCGAACGCTGGCCTTTCATCGGCTGGCTCGCCGCGAGCGCCGGCACGATATTTCACCGGCGCGGCAGCAGTGATTCGCTGGCGGCGGTGATGGGCGTGGTGGTCGAACGTCTGCAGGAAGGGCGCCCGGTCGGCGTGTTTCCCGAAGGTGGCAGCGGGCATGGCGAACGCGTGGGCACCTTCCATGCGCGCATCTTCCAGACCGCGCTCGATGCCCAGGTGCCGGTGCAGCCGGTGGCGCTGCGCTATGGTCGCGACGGCACGCAGGATCCTTCGGTGCCATTTGCGCGCAAGGAAAAATTCTTCCCCAATCTCGTGCGTCTGCTCGGCAATCCGCGCATGGATGCCGAGGTGCACTTTCTCGAACCGGTCGCGCTCGCCCCCGAGGCGCGGCGACGCATGGCCGAGGAAAGTCGCGCGCGCATCACCGCCGCGCTTGGTTACGGCGACGATTGACGAGGCGACGCAGCGGTGACGATGGCCGACGTCAAGGCGAGCGCGGTGGACGCTGCGCAATTCCGCCCGCCACGCTGGTTGCGCAATGCGCATGTGCAGACCGTGCTCGCCTCGGCCGCGCTGCGCCGCTGGTTGTTGCGTGATGCGCGGCGGCGCGTTGATTCCGGCGTACAGGAACTGCTGATCGATTGCGGCGCCGGCGTGCGTCTGCAAGGGTTTCTCACGCGTCAGAAAACACTGCCGCTTGCGCGCGCTCTGTGCGTGTTGATCCATGGCTGGGAAGGCAGCGCCAATTCGACCTATGTGATCGATGCCGCCGCCACGCTGCTTGCGGCGGGCTGTGATGTCTGCCGCCTCAACCTGCGCGATCACGGCAGCACCCAGCACCTCAACCGCGAGTTGTTCCATTCCTGCCGCATCGACGAGGTGGTTGGCGCAGTGCGCGCGCTCGCCGCGCGCGCGCCTGGCGCGCCACTCGCCGTGATCGGGTTTTCGCTGGGCGGCAACTTCGCGCTGCGCGTCGCCCTGCGTGCAGACGATGTCCTGTCCGGTGTGCTGGCGGTGTGTCCGGTCATCAGCCCGGCGGCGGGCCTGTTCGGTCTCGAGCACGGACTGTGGTTCTACCGGCGCTATTTCCTGCACAAGTGGCGGCGCAGCTTGCGCGGCAAACGGGATGCCTTTCCTGATGTCGAGTGGTTCACGCGTGCCGACCTCGCACGCGACCTGCGCGGGCTCACGCAAGCGCTGGTGCTGCGGCATACAGAGTTCGCTTCGCTGGACGCCTATCTCGAAGGTTATTCGATCGCCGGTGATCGCCTCGCATCCCTGCGTGTGCCGGCGACCATCCTTGCCGCGGTCGACGATCCGATCATCCCGATTGCCGATTTCCGCGCCCTGCAGTTGCCGCCGCAGATCGAACTCGAAATTGCCGCGCATGGCGGTCATTGCGGGTTCCTCGGCGGCAGTTTCCTCGCACGCTTTCTCGACGCACGTTTGCCGAGGCTGCTCGGCGAGTCCTGAAACCGCGCGTTCAAGCGGATTTCAGCGGCTGACCTGGTGCATCGGGCATAATGGCCGGCTCGCGTCTGGCCCGCTGCCGACGCCCCGCCTTATTTGCACGGATCCCGTTTCCTCATGCTGACACTTGCGCAATCCCTCGAATTGCAACGCCAGGGCCGACTCGAAGAAGCCGAACAGGGTTACCGTGCCCTTTTCGAGCGCGAGCCCGACAACACCGATGCGGTATTCATGCTCGGCGTCGTGCGTCTGATGCGCGACGATGCGGCCGAAGCCGAGCGCTGTTTCGAGCGCGCGGTGACGGCCAAGCCCGACATTGCCGATCTGCATCTCAATCTCGCGGTCGCGCGCTACCGCGCCGGCAAGCACGAGCTGGCCGAGCGCGGCTACGAACAGACGCTCAAGCTCGATCCGAATGCGCTCGGCGCACACATCGGCCTCGGGCAGATCATGCTCAACCGCGGCGAGGAAGCGCGCGCCGAGAACCATTTCCGCATCGCGCTGCGTGCGGGCGAGGATGGCCATGCGCTGACCGGTCTGGGCAACATCATGGCCTTGCGTGGTGACTGGGACGCTGCCTTGCGTTACCTCACGCGCGCGGTCGAGCTGATCCCAAACAACGCGATGGCGCAGTACCTGCTCGGCCAGACTTTTGCGCGCAAGGGCCTGCTCACGTTCGCGCGACAGGCGCTCGAGCGCTGCCTGCAACTCGCGCCGGCGCTGCACGAAGCGCATGCCTGGCTTGCCGAGGTGCAGATGCACGAAGGCCAGCCGCGCGCCGCCGAAGCGCATTACCTGCATTTGCTGTCGGTGCCCGGCTACGAGCTGCGTGCCCATGCCGGCCTCGGCGACGTCGCGCGTGCCGAGAACCGCATGGAAGATGCGGTCACGCATTACCGCGCCGCGATCGAAATCGATCCGCGCCAGCCGACGCCGATGCGCATGCTCACGGTGGCGCTGGCCGCGCTCGGTCGCAACGACGAAGTCGCGCAGACCTTTGCCGACTATCTCGCGCTGGTGCCCGATGACGATGAGGTTCGCGAGATCCGCGCCGACGTGCTCGCCGCCATCGGCCGCAATGCCGAGGCGAGCGCCGAGTGGGACGTGCTGGTGCGGCGCAAGCCCGCACTTGCCACCGGCCATGCGCGCGCAGCGGGGCTGAAGGAACAGCAGGGTCTGTTCGATGCGGCGCTCGATCATGCGCTGCAGGCGCTCGCGCTCGATGCCGGCGATGTCGATGCGCGGCTCGTGCTCGCACGCGGGCAAAGTCGCAAGGGCGAATACACCGCCGCAGCGAAGACGCTCGCCGCACTCGATGGTGTTGCGCTGAGTGACGAGCAGGCACGCCAGCGCGATCGGGCGCTCGGACTTTGCCATGACCATGACGGCGATGCTGCCGCTGCGGTGCGCTGTTTCGCCCATGCGCAACAATCGCTCGAGCAAGCCTTGCCGCCGCTGGCCGAGCCGCGCCCCGAGCTGGCGACCGCGCTGGCCGAACCGGCAGGCGAGCCGTGGTCACATGCCCCAGTGCTCGTGCTTGGCACGCCCGGCAGCGGCGTCGAACAAGTGGTGGCCCTGCTCGCCGATCAGGCGCAACTGCAGGTGCTGCGTGGACGTGCAGTGACGCGCGATCGCGCCGATGATTTCAACCATCCGCGCTTCCAGTTCTATTGCGGCGAGCTCGACGATGCCGCGCGCGAAAGCATCCGCGAGCGTTACCTGCAGCCGCTCACCCGCAGCGGCATGGCGATCGATCGCACACTCGTCGACTGGCTGCCGCGCTGGGATGCGCATCTGCTGGCGATGCTGCGGCGTGCGATGCCGGGCACGCGCCTTTTGATCGTGGATGCCGATCCGCGCGATGCCCTGCTCAATTGGCTCGCGTTCGGTTGGGCCAACGGCTTTGCCTGCAAGGACGTGGAGACCTGTGCCGACTGGTTGCTGCGCGCACGCGCGCACATCGCCCACGGCGCCGAGCTCGATGATCCGCGTCGCCTCGTCGTGCGCGTCGAAGATCTGCTTGCCGATGGCGCAGCCGCGCAGGAGCTCGCGCGATTTCTCGATCTTGATCGCCTCGATTTTTCTGCGCAGTCGCGCCGGCTTGCGCCGGGTCGCCCCGTGACGCGCTTCGCCAGCGGTCACTGGCAGGCGTATCGTGAGGCGCTCGCCGCGCCGTTCGCGCGCTTGCAGGCGAACTGAGTATCAGGAGCCACGCAGATGCAGATCAGCAGCAATGATTTCGCCGAGGGTCAGCCGATTCCAGCGCTTTGTGCGTTCGGCCAACCCGGGCCCGCGGGCGAGCCCTGCGTGCTGGCCGCCAACCGCAGTCCGCATCTGGTCTGGGGCGACGTGCCGGCGGGTACGCGTTCGTTCGTGCTCACCTGCATCGACATCGACGTGCCCTCGCGCGGCGATGACGTCAATCAAGCAGGTCGCACGGTGTCGGCTTCCTTGCCGCGTGTCGAGTTCGTGCACTGGTTGATGGCGAACATTCCAGCAAGCTGCACCGAACTTGCGCAGGGCGCCTGTGCCGATGGCGTGGTCGCGCGCGGCAAGCGCACGCCGCCCGGCCCCGCGGGTTCGGTGCAGGGCCGCAACGACTACACCGGCTGGTTCGCCGGTGATGCGCAGATGAGCGGTGACTATCTGGGTTACGACGGCCCGTGTCCGCCGTGGAACGACAGCATCGTGCATCGCTATCATTTCACCGTGCATGCGCTGGACGTGGCGGGACTCGACCTCGTGGCGGGCTTCGATCTGG
>NSJK01000020.1 GCA_002632325.1 Lysobacterales bacterium
AGCAGACGCTGGCCGTGGCTGGTGAGGTCACCGATTTCCTCATCGGTCGCGGTATTGATGACGACCGTACCGACCGGCACGCGAATCACGTTGTCGGCGCCCGCCTTGCCGGCCATCTGCCGGCCCATGCCGTTCTCGCCGCGCTGGGCGCGGAACACGCGCTGATGGCGGAAATCGACCAAGGTGTTGAGCCCTTCGTCGGCAAGCAGCCAGACATTGCCGCCCGCACCCCCATCACCGCCATCGGGGCCGCCGAAGGGGATGAACTTCTCGCGACGGAATCCGACGCAGCCGTTGCCGCCGTTGCCGGCGTAGACGTGGATGATGGCTTCGTCGACGAATTTCATGGGGAATCGGGAATCGGGAATCGGGAATCGGGAATCGGGAATCGGGAATCGGGAATCGGGAATCGGGAATCGGGAATCGGGAAAGGCTACAAGCTCAAACGGTACAAGCAAGCACCTTGGCGCGGCTGGCTGGCATGGATCGGGCCGACGCCGGCCAATTCCCTGACAGCGCGGGCCGTGCTCCAACAAAAAGCCCCGCGCGAAGCGGGGCTCTTGCGACAGCGTCACGGATCGGGATCAGCCCGGGATCACGTTGACCGTCTTGCGTGCAAGCGGGCCCTTGGCCTTGAACTCGACCTTGCCATCGACCAGCGCAAACAGCGTGTGATCGCGGCCCAGGCCGACGCCGCTGCCTGGGTGGAAACGGGTGCCGCGCTGACGCACGATGATGTTGCCGGCCTCGACAGCCTGACCGCCATAGATCTTGACGCCGAGGTACTTGGGATTGGAATCGCGGCCGTTACGGGTAGAGCCGCCTGCCTTCTTGTGTGCCATGACTGCTGGACTCCCTTACTTGCCCGCGCCGGTGATGCCGACGATTTCGATTTCGGTGTAATGCTGCCGGTGACCCATCTCCTTGCGATGGTGCTTGCGGCGGCGGAATTTGACGATGCGGATCTTGTCGGCGCGGCCATGGGCCTTGACCTTGGCGGTCACCGACGCGCCCGCGACCAGCGGTGCGCCGACGGTCACGCCCTCGCCGTTGCCGACGAGCAGAACCTGATCGAGCTTGACCTCGGCGCCGACATCGGCGACGAGCTTTTCCACGCGCAGGGTTTCGCCCTGCGCCACGCGGTACTGACGACCGCCGGTGACAACGACTGCGTACATGGCCATGCCTTTCGTAGTTATTCTGGTTTCAGCCTTCGCCCATGGACATAGCCCACCAGCGAGCCGCGCAGTGTAGCGACCGCGCCGTTACGGCGCAAGCTCTTGTTTGGCTTGGTCTTGTCCGGACCTGGCTGACCCAGCGACGACCCGTCGCGCCCCGGCCCGGCCCCGTGGGCAGGCACGGCACAAGCTACGTGCCGCGCCGTGATTCCTTACTCGACTTCGATCTCGACCCCGCCGACGACGCCCGCCACGAGGTTGTAGACGAACGCACCGATCGCACCGCCAATGAAACCCATGACCCCATACATGATCGGCAGGGTAATCAGTGCGCCGATGCCACCGAAGAATCCGACCGACGGCTTGCCGAACGCGCCCGCGAACATCGAACCAAATACCAGAACCATCAGCCCCGCAAGCAGTCCGAATGCGGCCATGAGCGCGCCCTGGAAGATCGCCAGTTTGAGTACGTTGAAGCGTTTGATGACCATGTCCCCTCCCCATTGAGCCCGAATGCGTCGAGCAGGTTCACGCTAACAGCACCACACCAATCGCACAACAATTGCCAAGTCGAGGCGCAAATGCGGCCGATTGCAGGTCTGTCAGCCTTGAATTGCGGGTCGCGCGCATGCATTGATGGGCTACACCGGTTCACCCGACACCAAGCGCGCATGCATCAATCGCCTCGGCGCGTGATCGGGTCGACCGCGCTACAGTAGCCTGCTATCACCAAATCCAGCTCATGTCCTCGATTCGCATCCGCGGTGCGCGCACGCACAACCTCAAGAACATCGACCTCGACCTGCCGCGCGACGCCCTGATCGTGTTCACCGGCTTGTCGGGCTCGGGCAAGTCCTCGCTCGCCTTCGACACGATCTATGCCGAAGGCCAACGTCGCTATGTCGAATCGCTGTCGTCCTACGCGCGGCAGTTCCTGTCGATGATGGAAAAGCCCGACATCGATCACATCGAGGGCCTGTCGCCGGCGATCTCGATCGAACAGAAATCGACCTCACACAACCCGCGCTCGACGGTCGGCACGATCACCGAGATCCACGACTACCTGCGCCTGTTGTTCGCGCGCGTGGGCACGCCGCGCTGCCCCGATCACGGCATCGCCCTCGAAGCGCAGACGGTGAGCCAGATGGTCGACAGCGCGCTCGCGCTCGATGCCGACAGGCGCTGGATGCTGATCGCGCCGGTGATCCGCGAGCGCAAGGGCGAGCACGTGCAGGTGTTCGAGCAACTGCGCGCGCAGGGCTTCGTGCGTGCGCGCGTCGATGGCGTCGTGCATGAGCTCGACGCGCTGCCGCCGCTGGCGCTGCGCGTCAAGCACACGATCGAGGTGGTGATCGACCGCTTCCGTGCGCGCGAGGACATCAAGCAGCGTCTGGCCGAGTCCTTCGAGACCGCGCTGCGCCTGGGTGAAGGCATCGCCGTGGTCGTCGATCTCGACGATGCCAAGGCCGCCGAGCTGACCTTTTCCTCGCGTTTTTCCTGCTCGGTCTGCGACTACGCCCTGCCCGAGCTTGAGCCGCGACTGTTCTCGTTCAATTCACCGATTGGCGCCTGTCCGGATTGCGACGGCCTCGGCGTGACGCAGTTCTTCGACCCCGCGCGCGTGGTCGCCCATCCCCAGCTCAGCCTCGCCGCTGGCGCGATCCGCAGCTGGGATCGGCGCAACCCGTATTACTTCCAGATGATCCAGTCGCTGGCCAAGCACTACGGCTTCGATGTCGAGACGCCATGGGAAGAATTGCCCAAGGCCACGCGCGAGGCCGTGCTGTTCGGATCGGGCGATACCGCGATCGCGTTTCGCTACACGCCCGCCAATGCCGGCGGCGCAGTCACGCGCAAGCATCGCTTCGAAGGCATCGTGCCCAACCTCGAACGCCGCTACAAGGAAACCGAATCACCCGCGGTGCGCGAGGAACTGGCGCGCTTCATCAGCGAACGCGCCTGCCCGGCCTGCAACGGCCAGCGCCTCAACCGCAGTGCGCGCCACGTGTTCGTTGGCGATGCCAACCTGCCCAGCCTCACCGCGCTGCCGATCGCGCAGACGCTGGCTTTCTTCGAGCAGCTCAAGCTCGCCGGCTGGCGCGGCGAGATCGCCGCCAAGATCGTCAAGGAAATTCGCGAGCGTCTGCACTTTCTCGTCGATGTCGGCCTCGACTACCTCACGCTCGAACGCAAGGCCGATTCGCTCTCGGGCGGCGAGGCGCAGCGCATCCGCCTCGCCTCGCAGATCGGCGCGGGTCTCGTTGGCGTGATGTACGTGCTCGACGAGCCTTCGATCGGCCTGCATCAGCGCGACAACGCGCGCCTGCTCGGCACACTCAAGCGCCTGCGCGATCTTGGCAACACGGTGATCGTGGTCGAGCACGACGAGGACGCGATCCGTCTCGCCGACCACGTCGTCGACATTGGCCCCGGCGCGGGTGTGCACGGCGGCGAGATCGTCGCCCATGGCAAGCTCGAGGCGATCCTCAAGGCGCCACGTTCGCTCACCGGGCAATATCTCTCCGGCGCGCGCCAGATCGCGGTGCCGGCCCAGCGCCGTGCACGCGATGCCGAGCGCACGCTGCGCCTGCTCGGCGCCAACGGCAACAACCTCAAGAACGTCGATCTGGAAATACCGGCCGGCCTGTTCACCTGCGTGACCGGCGTTTCCGGTTCGGGAAAATCCACTCTCATCAACGACACCCTGCAGCGCATCGCTGCCAGCGCGCTCAACGGTGCCAATGAAAAACCAGCGCCGCATCGCGCGATCGAGCATCTCGACCTGTTCGACAAGGTGGTCGACATCGACCAATCGCCGATCGGGCGCACGCCGCGCAGCAATCCGGCCACCTACACCGGCCTGTTCACGCCGCTGCGCGAGTTGTTCGCGCAGGTGCCCGAGGCACGCTCACGCGGCTACGGCGCAGGGCGCTTCAGCTTCAACGTCAGGGGCGGTCGCTGCGAAGCCTGCGAAGGCGACGGCATGATCAAGGTGGAGATGCACTTCCTGCCCGATGTCTACGTGCCCTGCGATTTGTGCCACGGCAAGCGCTACAACCGCGAGACGCTGGAAATCGCCTGGAAGGGCCACACCATCGCCGACGTGCTCGACATGACGGTCGAGGACGCGTTCAAGTTGTTCGGCAACGTGCCGGTGATTGCGCGCAAGCTGGAAACCCTGATCGACGTCGGTCTGAGCTACATCAAGCTCGGCCAGAGCGCCACCACACTCTCTGGCGGCGAGGCGCAACGCGTGAAACTTTCGAAGGAACTCTCGCGCCGCGACACCGGGCGCACGCTTTACATTCTTGACGAACCCACCACCGGCCTGCACTTTCACGACATAGAACAATTGCTCAAGGTGTTGCAGCGCCTCGTCGATGACGGCAACACCGTGGTGGTGATCGAACACAATCTCGACGTGATCAAGACCGCCGACTGGATCGTCGACCTCGGTCCCGAAGGTGGCGACGGCGGCGGCACGATCATCGCCAGCGGCACGCCCGAACAGGTTGCACGCAACGCGGGCTCGCATACCGGACAGTTTCTCGCCCGCAGCCTCGGCATCGACGCCGCACCGAAGAAAAAACGCAGCCGCAAGGAGGCCGCATGAGCGCCGACAACCCAGAAAACCTCAAGCCGCAGCCGGTAGTGCGCATTCCCGTCGAGGTGCGCTGGGGCGATCTGGATGCCTTCGGTCACGTCAACAATGCGGCCTTCCTCGTCTATGCGCAGGAAGCCCGCGTGATCTGGCTGAGCAGCCTTGGCCCGCAATTGCGCGATGAGACGCGCATGCCCGTGGTCGCTGCGGTCAATTGCAATTTTCGCCGCCAGCTCGGATGGCCCGCGCGCGTCGTGGTCGAGTTGTCGATCGCGCGCCTCGGCAACACCTCGGCAACCATCGCTCACCAAATCGTCGACGCGGCGGACGCAACTTGCGTCTACGCCGACGGCGAAACGGTGATGGTGTGGATCGATCCGGCCTCGGGCCGCTCGATCGCGATGCCCAACGCCGTGCGCGAGATGTTTCAGTCGCCGTCGTCGGCGCCGGGTGCGATCACGTCGAAATAGGTGTCGATGCGCTTGCCATCGCGCAGCAGCAGGGTCACGCCGACCTTGTCGCCCACGGCCGGAACCTTGCGCGGCGACATCATCATGAGATGACGGCCGCCCGGTTCGAGCTTGACGGTGGCACCCGGCGCGACCACCAGACGATGGATCTCGCGCATCTTCGCCACGCCGTCGCTGACCAGGGTTTCATGCAAGGTCACGCTGCGAAAGGTGTCGCTTTGTGCGGTGAGGATCGTCACCGGCGCATCGCCATCGTTGCTGAGCGTCGCATAGCCCGCCGTGATCGTTGCTCCCGGCGGAATCGCCCGCACCCAGGCATCACGCACCTGCAGGTTCCCTTCGGCCTGCGCCGTGCCCGCAGCGAGCAAGCACAACAGTACAGTCAAGACGCGCAGCTTCATCGCATTCTCCTTGGTCATCGCTATGATAGCCGCTGGATCAATGCCTCGAGGAAGCCAGGATGAATCCCTTGCCCATCGCACTCGCCGCCGTGCTGACTTCGACCGCGGTGCCGGCCGGCGATCCGGCCGTGACAATTTACCGCAGTGACAGCGACGAGTTGTTTGGCGCCGGCACTCAGGCGGTCGCGGAGGGGCACGCCGTGATCCATGAGCAGCGCGCGACCACGCTCGGCAGCGGCCGTCAGAACCTCACCATCGGCGGACTGCCCGCCTTGCTCGACAGCGAGGCTATCAATATCGATTTCGGCGCCGCAGCACGCGTGCTCGGGCAGCGCATGATCGCACCGGGCGCAGCGGGCCTGCTCGAAGCACACCGCGGCCAACGCGTGGTGGTCAGCGATGGCGGTCAGAATGAGTTGGCGAGCGGCGAGCTCGTCGCCGTCGACGGCGAGCGCATCGCCATCCGCGCCACCGATGGACGCATCGCCTATCTGCAGGACTATGCGCGCATCGATTTTCCGGAGGGAACCGGTCTGCCCGGCAGCACCCTGCAAGTCGCGCTCGATGTCAGCAGCGCAGGCAGTCAGACCGCAACGCTCGACTACCCGACTTCCGGTTTGGGTTGGCGTGCCGCCTATGCCGTCCATCTCGATGAACGGGGCAACAGTTGCCGCATGCGTCTGGACGCGCTGGCGAGCATCGCCAATCGCAGCGGCCGCGGCTACGACGGCGCAACGCTCAAACTGGTTGCCGGCGCACCCAATCTCGAGCGCGGCTTTCAGCCGATGCCACGCATGGCGATGAAGGCCATGGCGGCGCCGGCACCCGCACCCGAAGCCATGCCTGAACAATCCGCGCTCGGCGACTATCGCAGTTACCTCATCGATGGCGCGATCGACCTGCCCGATGCGAGCGTCACCCAAGTTCCGCTCTATGCGAGCCGTGAGCTCGACTGCACGCGGCGCTGGTTGGCGTCATTCGGCTACGCTTGGTTTCCGGATCGACCACAACTGAATCCCGGCAACGACGCCGCAAGCAAACAGGTGGTGTCGAGCCAACTGTCGTTCAACGCCCCCGAGAACCTGCCCGCAGGGCGTGTGCGCGTGCTCACACGCGATCGCGATGGTCGCAACGAATTGCTCGGCGAGGCGCGCAGCAGCGACACCGCCAAGGGACGCACGCTCGATCTCGTGCTGGGCACCGCGTTTTCGCTCCACGCCAGCCGCGAGCGCTCCGCGTTCACGGTTGATCGCGCCGCGCGCACGATGGACGAGAGTTTTCGCGTGACACTGGAGAATGCGGGCGAGAATTCGACCACACTGACCGTGCGTGAACACCCCAATCGCTGGCGCGTCTGGGAGCTCGCCTCGTCGAGCCAGAAACCCGCGCGCAAGACTGCCGACCAACTCGAATTCGAAGTCGCGGTGCCAGCCCATGGCAAGGTCACGCTCGACTATCGTCTGCGCTACCGCTGGACCGCCGCCGACGAATGAAGAACAAGGACAAGCGCCCATGCTCGACCTGATCCGCCACGATTCGATTCACGAACTGCGCCTCGCCCGCCCGCCGGTCAACGCACTCGATCCCGTGCTCGTGCGCGCACTGCGCACAGCGATCGAAGCCGCGCCCGAAGACGGCGCCCGCGCGCTCATGCTTTCGGGCGCGCCGGGCATGTTTTCAGCTGGACTCGACGTGCCGACCCTGCTGCAGCTCGATCGCGCGGCGATGCGCGCATTCTGGGTCGATTTCTTCGGCCTGTGCGCCGCGCTTGCGCGCTGCCCGATTCCGATCGCCGCCGCGATCACCGGGCACAGCCCCGCGGGTGGTGCGGTCCTTTCGATCCTGTGCGATTACCGCGTGATGGCGCGCAGCATCGATCCGGCCAAGCCGTTTCGCATCGGCCTCAACGAAGTCCAGGTCGGACTGGTCGTGCCCGAAGTGATCCAGATCGCGCTGCGCCGACTGGTGGGTGCCTATCGTGCCGAGCGCTTGATGGTGTCGGGCGCGATGATCAGCGCCGAAGATGCGCAGCCATTGGGTTTCGTCGATGAGTTGGTCGAAATCACCCAGGTCGTCGAGCGCGCACGCGCGTGGCTCGATGAGTTGCTCGCCCTGCCTCCGCACGCGCTCGCCGCGACGCGCCAACTTGCGCGCGCCGACCTGGCGGCGGCGTTTGCCGATCCTTCGACGTTTGGCATTGATGATTTCGTTGCCGGCTGGTTCGCACCGCCGACCCAAGCGGTACTGCAGGCGCTGGTTGCGCGCCTCAAGAAGTAAGGCGCCTCAGGCCGTGCCGGTTGCGACCGGCCGCACGGGATCTTCGAGCCAACCGCTCCACGAAGGCGCGAACACGCGCGAGCCCGACAAGCCGGCCGCTTCCATCGCCAACAGGTTGTGGCAGGCCGTCACGCCCGAGCCACAACTGTGCACGACCTGACTCGGCGCACGCACGCCGAGCAAGGCGCCATATTCGGCACGCAGCGTGGCCACGCTCTTGAAGTGACCATCGACCTTGAGGTTGTCGGCGAAGGGCCGATTGATCGCGCCGGGAATATGCCCACCGACGCGGTCGAGCGGCTCGACTTCACCGCGAAAACGTGGCCCGCCGCGCGCATCGAGCAGCAGCACGCCGCCCTGCGCAAGCGCAGCTTGCAGTTCTTCGACGCTGACCACGGCATCGACATCGATGCCCACCGACACGCAGCTCGCGCGGTGGATGCCTTCGCCGCTTTCGATCGGCAGGGACGCCGCACGCCAAGCCGCCCAGCCACCGTCGAGCACCTGCACATCCGCTTCACCGATCAGACGCAGCAACCACCACAGCCGCGCAGCCGCAAGCGCACCGCCGGCGTCGTCATAGGCGATCACGCGACGTCCGGGCTGCCAGCCCCAACGCGACAGCACCGCCGACAGCCGCGCATCGTCGGGCAAGGGATGGCGCCCCAGTCCCTTGCGCGAAAGGTCGGACAGATCGTGATCCAGATTCGCGTACACCGCACCCGGAATGTGCGCCTCGCGATGATCGCGCGCGCCCTTGCCGGGATCGGACAATTCGAAACGACAATCGACGATGAGCACATCGTCGGTCTTGTTCAGCGCGGCCAGTTCGGCCACGGAAACCAGCGGCGAATCGATCATGGCGCTTGCTCCAGTCGGTCGATGAGATTCTTGAGCATGGCTGCGGTCACACCCCAGATGCGTCGACCTTGCCAGTCGAAGGCATAAATCGTGCGATCACGCCCGCGCCAGTGGATCATCTCGCGTCGCAAGGTCGTCGGCGCGAGGATGAATTCGAGCGGCACCTCGAAAGCATCCTCGACTTCTGCCGCTTCCAAGCGAAGATCATAGTCGCCGCGCACGAAGGCGGCGACCGGCGTGACGCTGTATCCCGACACGGTGTCGAGCCGATCGAGATAGCCGAATGGCTCGACCGCAGCCGCAGTGATGCCGATTTCCTCGTGCGTTTCCCGCAGCGCTGCCTCGATCACGCCAGCGTCACTCGCATCGACGGCGCCGCCCGGAAAACTCACCTGTCCGGCGTGTTGACGCAACTGTTCCGAGCGCTGGGTGAACAGCAGCGACAGGCCATCCCTGCGCTGCACGAAAGGCACCAGCACGGCGGCCTCGCGATGGCACGGCGACAGATCGAACAGATCGGCCAGTTCATCGGCATTCCAGCCGCGCTCACCCGGCGGATTGCCGAGCGCGCGCACGGCGCGGCGCAGCCGCGCGGCATCGACGATGGACGAAGCGCTCATCGCCGCGCCGCCTCACGCTGCGGCAAGACCTCGTCGATGAGATGGCGGCGCTCGGCCGGCGTCAGCGTGATCCACAGCGCAATTTCCTCGCCGCTGCGCTGGCAGCCCACGCAGTAGCCATCGGCATCGAGCCGGCAGATGCCGATGCAGGGCGACTCGATCTCGGTTGAATTCTCGATTGCCACGTCTGCCTGCCACCGCAAATGCAAACGCCGCGACAAGCGCGGCGTCTGCGGTTGATCCCCTGATCCGCTGCCACGCCTCAAGCGGCGCACCAGCGGCTCAGCTCGACATCACTTGACGTCGACGATCTTGATTTCCCACACATAGACCTGATTGCCCGAAGCCGGATCCGGCGGCAGGTAGGCCATCCAGTGATCGCCGACCTTCATCTTCTGGATGACTTCGACCAGCGACTTCGAACCGAAGATGTTGGCCATGTCCGAGACCTTGGCCTTGATCGGCTCGCCGACGAAGGAGCTGCGGATCTCGCGGCCGCTGGTCAGCGACACGCGCACATGGAAGGTCACTTCGCTGGTCGGCGTGATCGCGCGGCCGTTGCCCGCATCGATGACGCGGTACTGGGTGCCGTCAGGCATCGCCACGATGCCGGGCTTGGAGCGGTTCGATGCAAGGAAGGTATCAGCGGCACGCTTGTTGTCGGCCAATTCCTTGTCCGCCGCGGCCTTCATCTTCTGCTCGTATTTCTGCACGGCTTCCTGCATCGCCGCCATCGGCACGCTCGGCTCCTTGCCGGCGAAGCCATCCTGCACCGCCTTGGTGAAGGTCGCGATGTCGACATCCTGCTTCTGCGGCGCCAGACGCGAACCCATCTGGAAGCCCATCGCGTAGGACAGCTTGCCCTTGTCCGAGGTGGTGTCCTGCGCGAACGCGGACCCTGCCACAACCAGCGCCGCGAGGGCGAGTGACCAACCAAGCTTCATGCGTGTGTCTCCGAGTGAATGATCTGGGCCCGCCGCGACGCGACGAACCGGACAAAGCGGGCTAGTGTACCCGAGCCGCTGCCGTCGCCCAAATGCGGCCCCAAGGCCGGTCGAGCACGGAAAACGGCCCGCCGATGATCCGGATTGCGCCTGAACCGGGGCCGCCCGGCAGGCTCAGTGCGGGCCACCGGCGTATTTCTTCTCGCCTGCGGTCACGCGCAGATCGAGCCGGTTCTCGGGGGGCGCCAGCGGACAGGTCGCAAAGCCGGTGAACGCGCATGGCGGGTTGTAGGCCTTGTTGAAGTCGAGCACGATCTTGCCGTCCCTGGGCATCGGCGCGTAGAGGAAACGCGCCGCGCCATAGGTTTCCTTGCCACTCGTGCGATCGGCAAAGATCAGGAACAGCTCCTTGTCACCCGGCACCTCGATCACCGGCAGCAGTTCGAAGGTCTTGCCATCGCGCTCGAACACCGCCTTGCCCGGCACCGGATAACTGTCGATCTGGCCGAGCACGTTCGGTGTTTCCAGCGTATGCGGCGGATCGAACGGCACCCAAGTCGCCTCGATGCGCCAACTCGGATCGATCGGAAACGATTCGATGCCACGGAAGTGCGTGCGCGCCTCGGCTTGGCTGTCCTTCACGCGCAGGCCCTTGCTGCCATTGCGATCGATCAGATAGAAGTTCACCGTGCCCGCACTCACCGTGGTCGGCACCTCGTGCGCATCGTCGAGCATCTGCGCGCCGACCCCCGCCTGACCATTGATCAGCGCCCCTGCCGTCGGATCGAGGCGTATCGAGACCTTGCCTTCGGTCAGCGTCACCGTGCCGAAATGGGCCGGACCCGCCGCAAGCACGATGTCATTGTCGACCGCACTGCCAACGCGATTGGCGCCCTCTTTCAGCCAGTGCAGGCCGATCAGGCTGAGCCAACCCGTTGGCGCCGTGAGGCGCTCGACGCGCTGCGCGCGCCAGGTTTCGACACTCTTCACGTAGTCCGCAGGACTCGCTGCGGGCGCTTCGGCTTTCGCGGACATCGCATGCACCCCGGCAAAGCTCGCAATGAGCAGGAGACTGGTCTGGAACATCACCACCTCTGGGCAGTTCGACCCGCCATTCTATCGTCAGCCACTTTCTCGGTCAGAAGAATCGCGGGGTGAATAGACTGAATGAAGTGGTCAGATCTTCCGCCGGTCGTTTCTTGTCGTCACTGCGCATCAACCAACGCGGGATCCGTCTTGTAGGTTCCAGCCGACAGCCAACCGATGCCGAACCACAAGAGGCCCCAAATCTCGACAATCAGGAGCGTATTGCCCCAAGCAAGAACGTGGCCGATCGCGTACAGGCAAGCAATGCCCGCCACCATCAGGATTGCAATGGTTCGATAGAGCATCGCGCGGCCACGCTTGCCCTTGCGCAATGCCCTGAACGAAAAGAACCACATCATCGCCACGAGGCAGGCGAACAGGAGCGCGGCGGCGGCATAGTGAACGTCCCCGGGATGCAACCCGAAGAGGCCCGACAGCTTCACCGTCCAAGTCGGCGCCACGCCGACGCCGTGCGAATCGGCGGTGGGAAACAGCGCCACACATGCGGCAAACAGACAGGCCGCCTTGCTGAGATAGAACTCCCAGTCCGCCTTTTCGCCCTGCCCGTTGTAGGCAAGCAGAAAGAAGCCGACCGCGACCAACGCGCCGACGAAGACATCGCGCGCATCGGTCCAGTATGAGCCGCTGATCGATTCAAGCTCTGCCTGAAACCCCGAGAGCATCCACACCGCCGGCGCCAGCAGGATGGCGATGACTCCGACCACCACCCGCATCGTCTTGTAGTTGATCTCACGCTTCATGGCTGCCTCCTTGAACTGCCGGGCAACGTGATTCGCTCGCTTGGATCTGCCATCACGACGCCATCGATTGTACGCGGGGCAAAACATCGCCGCCTCTTGAAAACCGCGCACGCGGCCATTTCAGGGCACCCGATGCTGCCGCGGATTGATCTGGCGGAAGGTGAGATTGATGCGCGGCGCGGTCACGCGCATGCGCCGCGGCAGCGCATGCTGGTAGAGCGCCTGCGTGCGGCCGGCCATCATCAGCAGACTGCCGTGACCAAGTTCGAGCGTGAGTGTCTTGCGTGGCGTGTTGCGCGTACGCAGTTGGAAGCTGCGCGTGGCGCCGAAGCTGAGTGAGGCAATCACCGGCTCGTTGCCAAGCTCGGGCTCATCGTCGCTGTGCCAGCCCATGCTGTCGCGACCATCACGGTAGAGATTGGCGAGCACGCTGTTGAAGTCCATTCCCAGTCGCGCATGCAGTTCCCTGCGCAGACGTCTCGTGCTTGGTGTCCACGGCTGCGGCTCGAAACGCGTGCGCGAATAGGTGTAGACAGCGTCGGCATCGCCGATCCAGCAGGCGAGTCGTGGCGCGTCGACTTCACGACCGAAGATCCGCAGTCGCAGCGTCTGCCAGGGGATTTCCGCCTGCAATGCCGCGAACAGTGCATCGGCTCGAGCGGTGGGCCAGGCGTGCTCGTCGAGCAGCAGGCTGGCGCCCGCGAGCGGCAGCTCGCGCAAACCTTCGGCACTCGGGCGCAATTCAGTCATGGTCGGCGGGCAATGACGGAGGTGAGGAGCTTCGCACGCCGAGGCTCGATTCATGCCGCTTCGCGATCAGCCGCGCAAGCCGTGGCCGATCAAGGCCTCGCTGCGCAGGGTCGGCTTCGCCGTCGAGGTGATGACCTCATCGAGCAGCGCACGCTCGAACACGGCCTGTGTCTTGCAGCGCGTGAAACCTGCGCGCAAGTAGAAGCGATGCGCGTCTTCGCGTTCGACTCGGCTGCGCACGCGCAACTGCGTGCAGCCGCGCTCGCGTGCCCACGCGCTGGCACGCTCGATCAATGCGCGCCCCAGACCTGCTCCGCGTGTTTCCGCCGCGACCACGAGACCATGGATTTCGGCGGAGTCCTGGCCCGTGAGTTCGGCGCAGCAGGCGACATGAACCCAGCCGCAGACCATGCCCTGCGCGTCTTCGGCCACCAGCACCGCTGCGCCGGCCGCTTCGATCGCCGCCAGACGCTTGCCGATCTGTTCGCGTGTGGCGGGATAGCCGAGCTCGGTACTGAGCGCAGCCAGCGCCGTGGCGTCATAACTTCGGGCATTTCGGATCATGGCGAGCTTGGCCTCCTGGCAAGACGATGCCGCTCGCAGCGGGACAAATCATGGCGCGCAGGTGGCGCTGAGCGGGCAAGCCCCGCAGACGCGCCGGCAGATTGCTTGCCGACGCGCCGGCGCGTTGCAGCCACTCAGGCGCAGCAGCCGTCCTCGCCCTTGATCGAGTGCGCGGCGCTCGCGGCCACGCCGCGCGTGAGCCCGGTGCGGCTGGCAATGAAATGATCGGCAATGACCTGCGCCACGCACAGGGTCACGCGCTTGCCGGTGGGGATGTGCAGAAACTCGTTGGGGCCATGCGCATTGGAGTGCGGGCCGAGCACGCCGGTGATGAGGAACTGTGCACCCGGATACTTCTCGCCGAGCATGCCCATGAACGGAATCGAACCGCCTTCGCCGTTGAAGGCAACCGGCGCACCGAAATAGACCTTGGATGCGTTCTCCACCGAGTGTTCGAGCCAGTGCGCGAGTGCGGGCGAATCCCAACCCGAGCCGGCCTTTTCCAGTTCGAAACTGACCTTGGCGCCATACGGTGGATCGCGTTCGAGCAGGCGCTTGAGGAAGTCGCCACCGAACTTGGCATCGAGCGTCGGCGGCAGGCGCAGACTCAACTTGACCGAGGTATGCGGCCGCAGCACGTTGCCCGCCGATTCGAGCGCGGGAATGCCGGCGACGCCCGTCACCGACAGCGCCGGACGCCAGGTTCGGTTGAGCACGAGCTCGGTGAGATCGCTTTCCATCGGCTGCATGCCGTCGATGAACGGAAACTTCGCGTAGACGTCATTGCCGAGCACCTGTGCGGTGCGTCGTGCCTGTTCGAGACGCTGCGCGGGAATCTCCACGTGCAGCTCGCGCGGCAGGATGCGACCGCTGGTTTCATCTTCGAGCCGAGACAGCAGTTTGCGCAGGATGCGGAAACTCGAGGCGACGATGCCTGAAGCATCGCCTGAGTGCACGCCCTCTTCCAGCACCTTGACGGTGAGGTTGCCGCCGGTCATGCCGCGCAAGCTGGTGGTGAGCCAGAGCTGCTCGTAATTGCCGCAGCCCGAGTCGAGGCAGACGATCAGCGAAGGCTTGCCGATGCGTGCCGCCAGGTGATCGACGTAGTACGGCAGGTCGTAGCTGCCCGATTCCTCGCAGGCCTCGATCAACACGACGCAGCGCGCATGCGGCACGCCCTGCTCGTGCAATGCGCGAATCGCGCCGAGCGCGCCGAACATCGCGTAGCCATCATCGGCGCCGCCGCGGCCGTAGAGGCGATCACCCTCGATCACCGGCTTCCACGGCCCCAGATGCTCGGACCAGCCGGTCATCTCGGGCTGCTTGTCGAGATGACCGTAGAGCAGCACGGTGTCTTCATCCTGCGCCGGGCGATGGGTGTCGCCGCGACGACGTTCGGCGGCGGGAATTTCGATGAAGATCAACGGCGTGCGGCCCGGCAGACGCACCACTTCGACCTGCATGCCGGGAATCGGCTGGCTGCGTGCCCAGGCTTCGAACTGGGCGACCGCCTGATCCATGTGGCCGTGGCTGGCCCAGTCGGCATCGAACATCGGCGACTTGTTCGGAATGCGGATGTAGTCGCTCAACTGCGGGACGATTTCATCGTCCCAAAGCGCGCCGACGAAATCGCCGAGTGCCTTCGTGTCCATCGGTGTCTCCTGTTGCAGGGCGCGGCTGCGAGATTCCGAGCCCGTGGGAAATGGCGATTTTATCGGATTCCGGCGGCGGCGTAGGAAAATTCCTACACGCATCGCCGGCGAATGCCGACGCGCCGGCTCGACGATCGCCGCTACCTGCGCACGGCCGATCCGGCCAGACTGCCGGTCATCGACACCATTCCAGATCAATCAAGATCCATGCGTCATTTGCACGTCCTGCTGTTCAAGTTGCTGTTGGCCCTGTTCACGGCCCTGCCCGCGATTGCGCAGGGACAGATCGACATCAACCAGGCCGATGCGAAGACGATCGCCGCCTCGCTCAATGGCGTGGGCCTGGTCAAGGCCGAGGCCATCGTCGCCTGGCGCAGTGCCAATGGCCCTTTTCGCAGCATCGAGGATCTGACCAAGGTGCGCGGCATCGGCAAGCGCACGATCGAAGCCAATCGTGAGGTGATCCTGATCGGCCCGCCCACACCGGCGCGAACTTCACCGGGCTGAAGCCGTCCCGGCACGACTCCGTCGCCGGAAAATCCTGCGCCGGATCAAGGCAACCCTGGCTTGCGAGACGGTCGCGTCGCGCCGGAAGCGAAGGTGGTGCGTGTGCTGGCGCTTGTGCAACTTGCCCGGCCTTGCCCTAGAATCGCGCCCCGCCTTCACGGCGTGTGCCTTGATGATCCTCCCCCGCTACCACATCGGCCCTTCGACAATCATGGGCGCAGGCCAGGGCTTGTTCCTCGACGAGCCGCTTGCGCGTGGTCGCATCATCACCGCGCCCGACGCCATACCCGGCGTGCATGCGTTCGAAGACATCCTTGCGCGCGCCGATGCCGCGAGCCTGCTGCCGGCCACGGTGCGCTGGTTCGAGGATCGCTACACGATCACGCCCGAATGGCCGGACGAGTGCTACATCAATCATGACTTCGAACCGACCGGGCTGTGGCATCTGGGCTTCGTGTTCGCCGCCGCCGACCTGCCCGCCGGCACCGAAATAACCGTCGATTACCGCCACCTGCTCGCGCCCGGCCAGAGCGAGGACTTCCGCGATACCCGCAGCGGCGCGGCGATCGTCGGCTACACCTGGGGCGAAAGCCTGCGTGCCTCGACGCGCGCACTGGCTGCCCTGCTCGACTGAAGCGACACGATGATCCAGATTCCGACCCTCGTCACCGAACGCCTGCGCCTGTGCGCGCTGGGCGAGCACCACTTCGAAGCCTACGCAACGATGCTCGCCGATCCCGACAACACCCGCTTCATCGGCGACGGCCAGCCGCTCGACCGCATGAATGCCTGGCGCTCGATGGCGATGCTGCTCGGCCACTGGGTGCTGCGTGGTTTCGGCATGTGGGCGGTCGAGCTCAAGGACAGCGGACAGTTCGTCGGCCGCGTCGGCCTGCACCAGCCCGAAGGCTGGCCCGATCTGGAACTGGGCTGGATGTTGATGCCCGAACAACGCCATCACGGCTATGCCACCGAGGCGGCGCGCGCCACGCTCGAATTCGCCTTCGACCAGCTCAAGGCGAGTCGCGCGGTGAGCCTGATCCGCAACGAGAACACCGCATCCGAGCGCCTCGCGCGGCGACTCGGCGGTCGTCAGGCCACCACCATCGATTTTCTGGGTGCGGCCACCCTCGTCTACGTCTACCATCCGGCCGACCAACGCAACTGACGGACCGACTCCGATGCAGGTGATTGCCGCCAACCAGGCTCGCCGCGTGCGCTGGAAGAACGATGGCGGCTGGACCACCGAACTCGCGCGCGATCCGCCCGAAGGCGAGGCCTTCCACTGGCGCGTGAGCATCGCCGAGATCGAGCAGGACGGCCCGTTCTCGGCATTCCCCGGCATCGACCGCGAACTGCTTCTCCTTGATGGCAGCGGCATCGAACTCGACATCGATGACGCGGCGCCGCTGCGTCTGGCGCAGCGCTTCGAGCGCGTACGCTTCGCCGGCGAGGCGCGCGTGAGGTGTCGATTGCTCGCCGGACCGACGCGCGATTTCAACGTCATGGTCGATCGCAGTCGTCTGCACGCGGAGACCCTGGCGCGGCCGCTGGTCGGTTCGATGCTGATCTTCGCCGAACCGGGCACGCAGTGGCTGATCCATGTGCTCGCAGGTCAGATGACCGCCAAACAGGATGCGCAGCAGGTCGAAGTCGGAACCGGCAGCTCGCTGCAACTGGATTTCCGCAGCGGCACCCACGCTCGCGTCGCGCTCGATGGCGGCGGCGAACTGGTGATGGTCAAATTCAGCACACGCGGCACCAACTGAACTCAAGGCGCGGCGCCACCGCGTGCCAGCAGGGCCGCGAACGCCGGACTCATGCGCTCGACCAGGCGATCACCTTCATGCACGAGCAGCAAAACGGCCATGCCGTGGCGCTGCGCGTAGGCAAGTCCGGCTTCGGGGCCGAGCACCATGATCGTCGTGCCCATCGCGTCGGCCTGCATGCACTCCTCGGCGATTGCCGTGACCTGCGCGATGCGGTGCTCGACCGGCCAGCCGTTGCGCGGATCGATGTGGTGCGAGTAGATGCGACCGGCATGTTCGAAGGCATGTCGATAATCACCCGAGGTCGCCACCGCTTGATTCACGAGGGCAAGGCGGCGCCAGTACGGTCGCGCCGATGTCTCTGCCTCGTTGCTGGCGAGCGGATTCTCGATCGCCACCTGCCAGGCCTCGCCGCGCGCGCGTTCGCCCCGCGCGCGTAGTTCACCACCAACCTCGACGAGAAAATCGCTGACGCCTTCGTGCTGCAGGTAACGCGCCACCTGATCGACTGCAAAGCCCTTGGCGATCGCCGACAGATCCAGATGCACGCCACCGGGCTGCAACACGCGCCGCTGCTGTGGATCGAATTCGACACGCTGCCAGCCAATGTGTGCGCGCGCGGCATCGATCGCCTGCACGCTCGGCACCTCGTGCGAAGTCTTGCCCGGACCAAATCCCCACAGGTCGACCAGCGGCCCGACCGTCGGGTCGAACGCGCCGCCGCTGTCGCGCGCCTGCACCAATGCCGCGCTCAGCACGCTTGCAAATTCGTCTGGCAGGTTTTGCCAGGTACCCGCCGCGGCGCGGTTGTAGCGCGCGAGGTCGGAATCACTCTCGAAGGTGCTCATCTGCGCGACCACGCGATCAAGCTCGCGCTCGATCCCCGCCCGCAAGCCTTCGCTCGCGCCTGCCGTTTTTGCGACCAGCGTGACCGACCAGGTCGTGCCCATGGTCTTGCCATGCAGACTGGTGCGCACCGGCGCCCGCGCGCACGCGGCGAGGGCGAGCACGCACAGGCAGATGCAAATACGCGCTGCCGCGCGCAGCAAGGCGGCGCTCATCGCGCAGCCTCACTGCGATCATCACTCACTGCGGCAGCACTTCGAGCGTGGCGGTGTAGCTCAAGCGGCGCGTGCTGGCCTTGGGCTCGGTGGCCTTCTGTCCATCGAGCGAGGCATTGAGCCAGTACATGCCCGGCGCCGGCCAGGTCACGCTGAATTGGCCATCGGCATCGGTGGTCGCGATGATTTCGTCCTGCTTGTCGCGATAGCGCGTACCACCGGCAATCACCGTCACCTTGAGGTCCTTGACCGGCTTGCCATCGACGAGGAAGCGGAACTTCGCCGCTTCACCTGCGAACAGATCGTTGGGCGCGGTCACCGGGGCCAACTCGAGACCGCGACCGCTGGGCTTGATCGCCACGTCGTTGGGTTTGCCCAAGGTGACAAAGGTGTTGACACTGCCCTGCGCCTGGCTGATGACCAGATCCTTGGCATCGGCGGGAATCTCACCGAGCGTGGCAGCACTGCCGCGCCAGCGCTTCTTCTCACCCTTGCCATCGACATAGCTCGCAAACAGACCTTCGCTCGTCACCGCGATGCGGTAGGTGCCCGCCTGCAACAGATGCACGTCGAAACTGCTGCGCCACTTGCCCTGATGCTGATTCTCGGCGGCGACCGACTTGCCATCGGGGCCGGTGATCACGAGGTTGGCCAGATCCATCGCATGGTGGTTGAAATAGAACAGGTCGTTGGAAATCGCACCATCGACCGTGACCCAGGCGTCGGTCGGATCCGACAACACCGTGGTCGACGGCACGAGGAACATCTTGTGCGCGGAAGCGGCGACTGGAATCACCGCAGCCAGCGCGAGCACAGCCCATTGGCTCAACTTTTTCATTTGCATCTCCACAGTGGCAAGACGATTGGAATCGGAAGGATCAAGCGTGTCCGACACGGCGCTCAGGGGTTCAGATCGAACGTCACCGCGCCGATCTCGTGTTCGCCCTTGGCCGCGAGGTGCTGCGGCGCCGCCGGGGGCCAAGTGAATGGAATGTCGACGATCTCGCGACCGCCGACTTCGCGCGCGGCCTCAATCATGAGCTTGTAGTCACCCGCGGCGAGGCCCGCGAGCGGCGTCTTGTCGCTGGAGAATTTCAGATCGTGCTGGCCTGCGGGGCGCGTTGCGCCGGTCACGCCATCGATCGGAAGTTTCTGTTCGCGACCACTGCGGCGCCACCACTGGCGCAAGTCGGCGAGCCACTTGCTGCCGGGTTCGGCCTTGCCGGACTGCGCATCCTTGCCGTCCTTGTTCTGATACCAAACCGCAAGATTCGCGGCGACGCTGCGATCCGCGCGCTCGATCCACACGGCCACATACGGTCGGTGGTATTCGGCAACCGCTTGTTTGGGCAGTTGCAGGCTCAGTTGCATTTCGGCGGCCAGTGTCAGCGAACTGGCGAAAACGGCAAGCAGCAGGCAAAGGCGGCGCATGGAAAACCTCTTCAATGGATGAACACGATTGCGATCAGCACGGGCAGCAGCAGACCCAGCACCACCAGCGGCCAGGTCATCGGACGATGACGTCCATGCAGGTAGAGCAGGCCCAGACCGGTGAGCGCGAACAGCACGCAGGCAAGCGCGAACAGGTCGATGATCCAACTCCATGCAGCGCCGGTATTGCGGCCCTTGTGCAGATCGTTGAAATACGCGATCCAACCACGGTCGGTAGTCTCATGCTCCACCTTGCCGCTCACGGTATCGATGCTGATCCAGCCATCGCCGCCCGGGCGCGGCAAGGACACATAGGCCTCGCCATCACTCCATTCGATCGGTTGCGCCACGAGGCGCACACCCGATTCCTTCTGCAACCAGATTTTCAATTCCTGCGGCAAGCTCGCCGCTGTCGCATCGCTGCGTGTTGCCAGTTGTTCCTGCAACGCCAACGGCAATTGCAGATGGCGCGAGACCACCAGCGGCTCGCTCTGGATCTGCGCTGCGTGGTTGAGGGTGAAACCGGTGACACTGAACAAGAGCAGCACCACCAGACTGATGGCAGCACTGATCCAATGCCCACTGTGCAGGGTCTTGAGCCAATAAGCGCGCGCACTCGTGCCCTTGCGCCGAATGCCGCCGTTTGCCTGTTCCATCCTCGCCCTTGCGCGACAGGCAGCGAGCCGCGCGGTGCGCGCCTTCGTGCCGGGTGATATCTAATGCGAATGGTTCTCACTAGCCTAACAGTGTGACAGGGTGCGGACAAGCGTCCCTGCGCGCAAATCTTGTCCGGTCCCGCACATCGCGCCCGATACAATGGACGCAATGCGCATTCTCATCATCGAAGACGACGCCGCGATCGCCGACGCGATCGGCGCGGCGCTGACCGGCGCCGGCCACGCAGTCGATCGCCTTGCCAATGGCCGACTCGCCGACGCCGCGCTGCGCGACCATCCCTACGATCTGGTGGTGCTCGATCTCGGCCTGCCCGATGTCGATGGCATCGAGCTGCTGCGCCGCCTGCGCAGCCGTGCCGATGCGGTGCCGGTGTTGGTGGCCACCGCACGCGAGGAACTCGAAGAGCGCGTGCGTGCGCTCGACCTCGGTGCCGACGACTATCTGGTCAAGCCATTCGCCTTGCGCGAATTCGAGGCCCGCGCGCGCGCGCTGCTGCGCCGGCGTACCAGTCAGGGCGTGCCGGAACTCCGCCTCGGCGATCTGGCGATCGATCTGCCGCGCCGGCGCGCCCGCGTCGGAGCCCAGACACTCGAACTCACGCCACGCGAATTCGGTCTGCTCGAAGCGCTCGCGGCGCGACTGGATCGCGTGGTCAGCCGCGAGCAACTGGTCGATGCGCTGTGCAGTTGGGACACCACGCTCACCGACAACGGTCTCGACATCGCCGTCTATCGCCTGCGCCGCAAACTCGACGGCAGTGGCGTGCGCATCCGCACCGTACGTGGCCTGGGCTATTTGTTGGAGGTTGGTGATGACGCCGCCGCCTAGCCTGCGCCAACGTCTCCTCACGATCCTGCTGCTGCCGCTCACGCTGGCGTGGATCGGCAGTGGCGTGCTGATCTACGTGCTCGCCCTGCATTACGCCAACGTCAATTACGACCGTTCACTTGCCGACACCGCGCATTCATTGGAACGCATCGCCAGCAGCGAGGCCGGCGCCGACGGCCTCAGCCCGCAGGTACGCATGCTGCTCGAATCGGAGACCGCCGATCCGACCTGGTACAGCGTGCGCAGCGTCGAGCATGGCGTGCTCGCCGCCAATCTCGACATGCCCTTGCCGGCGCAAACCCCGGTGGTCGGCGCCCCGCCACGGCTCGACTCAGTCACGGTCGGCAATCGCAGCCTGCGCATGGCATCGCTGGCGCTGCGTGACGGCAACAGCGGCGACACCATCGTCATTTCCAGCGCCGAAACCCTCAACGCGCGCCACGCACTCGCGCGCGAAATCCTCATCGGCACCCTGCCGGTGGTGCTGATCCTGATCGGCATCGTGTTGGCTCTGGTGTGGGTCGGCGTCAGCCGAGGTCTGCGCCTGCTCGATCCACTGGTCGAACAACTCGCGCAGCGACGCGCGCGCGATCTCGAACCGCTCGATCAAAGCAACGTGCCGACCGAAATCCGTCCGCTCACGCAGACGATCGATGCGCTGCTGCAGCGCGTGCGCGGTCTGCTCGAGGTGCAGGAACGCTTCATCGCCGACGCCGCGCATCAATTGCGCACGCCGCTGGCCGGGTTGCGCTTGCAGGCCGAGCGCGCGCTCGCCGATCCGCGTCCCGACAGCGTGCGCGAGGCACTCTCCCACGTCGAACGCCTGTCCGCGGGCGCCGGTCGCGCCGCCGGCCAGTTGCTCGCTCTCGCGCGCGCGCAGGCCGAAGCCCACGACAACTTCGCCCGCGTCGACCTCGCCCGCCTCGCCCGTGATCTCGCCGCCGAGCGCGTACCCGAAGCCTTGCGCATGGGCATCGACCTTGGCTACGAAGGGCCCGCCACCAATGCCGACAGCTATGGCGATGCGGTGATGTTGCGCGAAGCGTTGGTCAACCTCGTCGACAACGCACTCAACTATGCCGGTGAACGGGGTCGCGTCACGATCTCGGTGCGTCAGGAGCTGCGCACCCTCGTGCTCGAAGTGGAGGATTCCGGGCCGGGCGTGCCCGAAGCCTGGTGGCCACGCCTGGGCGAGCGCTTCTTCCGTCCGCCCGAGAGTCGCCGCGAAGGCTCGGGTTTGGGACTGGCGATCGTGCGCCGGATCATCGAGCGCCATGGCGGCGCAGTGAGCTTCGCGCATGGCCGCAGCGGCACCGGCTTGCGCGTCACCCTGCGCTTGCCGGCGGCCTGAGGCGCAGCAATTCGCAATCAGCGATCGTCGCGCGTGTAGACCACGCCATCCTCGATCTTGACCGGAAACTTCGCGATCGGCTCGTACGCGGGCGGGCACAGAACCGCACCCGTGCGGATGTCGAAACGCGCACCGTGTCGCGGGCATTCGATTACGTGACCTTCGATGACGCCGCCGGTCAGCTCGCCACCATCGTGCGTGCACACGTCCTCGATCGCATACAGATCGCCATCCAGATTGATGACCGCGATCGGCGTGTCGCCATCGAAGGCGGTCTGGTATTCGCCGGGCAAGAGTTCCGCGGTGGTGCAGACACGAACCCAGTTGATCACAAGTGTTTCTCCAGCCATTCGAATCGCAGATCATCGCGCTTTGGTGCCCCAAAGCGCGCATCCCCATACGGAAACGGCTTGTAGCGCCCGCTGCGACGGTAACCGCGCCGCTCGTACCACGCAATCAGCTCGTCGCGCACGGAAATCACCGTCATCTGCATCTTGCTGCAGTGCCACAACTCGCGCGCGCTGCGTTCGCAATCGCGCAAGAGCCTGTCACCAAGACCCGCGCCCTGCAGATCGGGACGCACCGAAAACATGCCGAAATATGCGGCGTCGTCCTGCCGCTCGATGTGGGCGCAGGCGAGAATCGCCGCGCCATCGACCGCGAGCAGGACACGGCTGTCCGATTTGCCGATGACTTCGGCCATGCCACTCGCGTCGATGCGCTGACCATCGAGCAGGTCGGCTTCGGTGGTCCAGCCCTGCCGACTCGCCTCACCGCGATAGGCCGATTCGACGAGAGCAACCAATGCCGGGATGTCGGCGCTGTCGGCCACGCGCAAGGTCACATTCCGCGTGGATGCGGCGCCGGTCATGCAAGCAGCCGCCGCACCTTCGCGAGCGCCGCCACGAAATGCTCGATCTCCTCATGCGTGTTGTAGAACGCGAGCGAGGCGCGCAGGGTCGCCGGCACGCCGTAGAACTGCATCAGCGGATGCGCGCAGTGATGGCCCGAGCGCAGCGCGATGCCTTCGTGATCGAGCAGGGTCGCGAGGTCGTGCGCATGCGCGCCCTCGATGAGAAAGGACACCACCGGCACCTTGTGTGCGGCCTGCCCGAAGATGCGCAGGCCCGGCACCGCGCGCAACGAATCCTGCAGGTGCGCAAGCAGGGCTTGCTCATGCTGCGTGACGGATTCATGACCCGCGACTTCGAGATAATCGAGCGCCGCGCCCAGGCCGACGAAGCCCGCGATGTTGGGCGTACCGGCCTCGAAACGATGTGGCGGGTCGGCGAACGTGGTGCCCGAGAAGCGCACCTCGCGGATCATCTCGCCGCCGCCGAACATCGGCGGCATCGCGCGCAACAATTCCTTGCGCGCCCACAGTGCACCGGTGCCGGTCGGGCCGAACAGCTTGTGGCCGGTGAGCGCATAGAAATCACAACCCAGCGCCCTGACGTCGACCTTGAAATGCGGCGCCGCCTGCGAGCCGTCGACCAGCAAGGGGATGCCGCGCTTGCGCGTCGCGCGTGCGAGTTCGGCAATCGGATTGATCGTGCCAAGCACGTTGGAAACATGCGTCACCGCGGCGAGTTTGACGTCGGGCGTGAGCGCCTCGATGAAGCGCTCGACGATCAGCTCGCCGCGCTCATCGATCGGCGCGACCTTGAGCTGCGCGCCGCTGCGCTCGCAGGCCAGTTGCCAGGGCACGATGTTGGCATGGTGCTCCATCGTGGTGACGAGGATCGAATCGCCGGCCTTGAGATTGGGCAGCGCATGACTCCAGGCCACGAGGTTGATTGCCTGCGTGGTGCCGCTGGTGAGCACGATCTCCTCGCGCGAGCCGGCATTGACGAAGCGCGCGAGCTTGTCGCGCACGCCTTCGTAGGCACTGGTGGCCTCGGCGCCGAGCTGATGCACCGCGCGCGCGACGTTGGCGTTGAACTCGCGGTAGAAACGATCGACCGCCTCGATCACCTGCGCCGGTTTCTGCGCGGTGTTGGCGCTGTCGAAATAGATCAACGGCTTGCCGTGTACATTGCGCGCGAGCAGCGGAAAGTCTGCGCGCAGCCGTGTTGCAGCGGCCTTCCGTGTCGCGGCCGGCGCGGCATTCATTGCGCGGCATCCGGGCTGGGCAGACGCGCCTGCGCCAAGGCGTCGATACGCTCGCGCAATCCGCCATCGCCGATCGCGCCCAGCGCCTGCGCGCAGAACGCCGCAACCAGCATGCGCCGCGCCTGCTCCAGCGGAATTCCGCGCGAACGCAGGTAGAACAGCGCTCGCTCATCGATCTGGCCGACCGTCGCGCCATGCGCGGCCTGCACTTCGTCGGCGTGGATTTCGAGCACCGGCTGGGTGTCGATTTCGGCCAATGCCGAGAGCAGCACGTTCTTGCTCGACAGGCGCGCATCGCTGCCATCGGCGCCGGGTTCGACCGTGATGCCGCCATGGAAGATGCCGCGCGCACGTTGATCGGCCACGCCGCGCCAGAGCACGTCACAGGCACAGTCGCGCGCCTGATGACGGATGTCGAGGCGCACTTCGGCATGCTCGCGCCCGCGCAGCACGAACATGCCGCGTGATTCCAGCCTTGCCTGCGCACCCGCGAGTTCGACACCGAGTTCGAGCCGCTGCATGCGTCCCCCGAACAAGGCATCGCTGCGTCGCACCTGCGACTGCGCGGCGAGCTTGAGCTCGACACGCCGCAGCAGGGAAGCCTGCTCGCTCAGTTCGCTCAGTGCAATCCAGTCAAGCGCTGCCTGCGCGGCGATCTCGACACGCAGATCGAACACGGCGAACAGCTCGGCGCCGGACGCGCCGATGTGCTGCTCGATCAAACTCGCCTGCGCTGCCTCGACCTGCAGGCGCAACGCCGTCTGCCAGCGCGTCGCTGCCGCGCCGGGCACGCCGATGTGCACCAGATGCAAGGGCCGGGCTGCATCGACGATGCGGATCGTCGCGGCATCGTCTGCCACCACGATGCCCTCGTCGCGCAGATCCGAATGAGCGCCCGACAGGCGCCCATTGATGAACACCAGACGCCGGCCCTGCGTTTGCGGCCAGGCGAACTGCGCGCAGACTTCGGGCGCGAGCGCCGCATCGGGATCGGCCACGCCGAATGGCAATTGCGCCAGCGCACGCAGCGCATTGCGACTGTAGCGCCACGACTCCGCGCGTTCCGGCGTATCGGCGCCACCGAGTTCATCGAGCAGGGCAGCCTCCATCAGGCGGCTCCGGCCACGCGGCGCTGCGCGACCCAGGCGTAACCGTGCTCTTCGAGCTTGTGCGCGAGACTGGCGTCGCCACTCTCGACGATGCGGCCATCGGCGAGCACATGCACGACGTCGGGCACGATGTAGTCGAGCAGGCGCTGATAATGCGTAACGACGATGAAGGCACGCGCGGGATCCCGCATCGCGTTGACGCCGTCGGCGACCATCTTGAGCGCATCGATGTCGAGGCCCGAATCGGTTTCATCGAGAATCGCGAGCCGGGGTTCGAGCAGGGCGAGCTGGAAGATCTCGTTGCGCTTCTTCTCGCCACCCGAGAATCCTTCGTTGACTGCGCGATGCAGAAGCTCATCCTTGAGATGCAGCACGGCGAGTTTCTCGCGTACGCGCTTGAGGAACTGCATCGAATCGAGCTCGGCCTCGCCACGCGCCTTGCGCTGCGCATTGAACGCAGTGCGCAGGAAATAGGTGTTGTTGACGCCGGGAATTTCCACCGGGTACTGGAAGGCGAGAAACACACCAGCGGCGGCGCGCTGCTCGGGTTCGAGCGCGAGCAGATCCTGCCCGTCATAGCTGACGCTGCCGGCGGTGACTTCGTAGCCCTCGCGTCCAGCCAGCACGTTGCCGAGCGTGGACTTGCCCGCGCCATTGGGACCCATGATCGCGTGGACCTGACCCGCCTGCACTTCCAGACTCAGGCCCTTGAGGATTTCCTTGCCCGCGACGCGGACATGGAGGTTTTCGATCTTCAGCATGAGAAATTTCCGTCGCCAAACCAGTTCTGCGATCGCCCACCGCAAGGTGGCTCAATCGCCTTTGTTGTAGGAACCCGCACACACCTCGCCCTCGGCAACCGGCTCAAGCCAGGCGCGCAGTTCCTTGATGCGTTGGCGCGTCATCGACTCGAGTGCGCCATCGGCGCACATCGAATACGAGCTTCCGTACTCAGCCTGCTTGTCCCTGGCCGGAAAGCGCGCCTCGAGTTCGGCATCGCGAAATGCAACCCACGCCCGCTGCGCGGTCTTGAGCTTGGCAATGAACGCGGCGTCCTTTGCATGCGCGGCAAGCACCTTGCGATAGACCTCGTTGAGTTCGCGATCGGCCGCCGCATTGCCGCCCTTGTTGGCGCAATCGGCCATGTCGGCCTGGGTCTGCGCATGATCCATGCAGTCATCCGGGCTGGCCTGCTTGGTCGAATCGGCGGCAAACGCACGGGCCGCAAGCAAACCCACGGCCAGAACCAACACCAATGCCTTGCGCTTCATCCGATTGCTCCTTCCAGCGAGACTTCGAGCAGTTTCTTGGCTTCCACCGCGAATTCCATCGGCAGTTCGCGAAACACCTGCTTGCAGAAACCATCGACGATCATCGACACCGCGTCTTCGGCGCCGATGCCGCGCGAGCGGCAATAGAACAGCTGATCGTCGGAAATCTTCGAGGTGGTCGCCTCGTGTTCGACGATCGCGCCGGGATTCTTGACTTCGATGTAGGGGAACGTGTGCGCGCCGCATTGCTTGCCGATCAGCAGGCTGTCGCACTGGGTGTGGTTGCGTGCGCCGCTGGCGCCCTTCTCCACCTTGACCAGACCGCGATAGGTGTTCTGGCCACGACCCGCGCTGATGCCCTTGGAGACGATCTTCGACTTGGTGTTCTTGCCCAGATGGATCATCTTGGTGCCGGTGTCGGCCTGCTGGCGGTGGTGGGTGAGCGCGACCGAATGAAACTCGCCGACCGAATCGTCACCGCGCAGCACCACGCTCGGATACTTCCAGGTGATCGCCGAGCCGGTTTCGACCTGAGTCCAGACGATGCGCGAGCGCGGGCCACGGCAATCGCCGCGCTTGGTGACGAAGTTGTAGATGCCGCCGACGCCGTTCTCGTCGCCCGGATACCAGTTCTGCACGGTCGAGTACTTGATGCTGGCGTCATCGAGCGCGACCAGCTCGACCACCGCCGCGTGCAACTGGTTCTCGTCGCGCATCGGCGCGGTGCAGCCTTCCAGATACGACACGCTGGCACCTTCCTCGGCGATGATCAGGGTGCGCTCGAACTGCCCGGTATGACCGGCGTTGATGCGGAAATACGTGGACAGTTCCATCGGGCAGCGCACGCCCTTGGGGATGAACACGAAGCTGCCATCGGAGAACACCGCCGAATTGAGCGCGGCAAAGTAGTTGTCGCCCTGCGGCACCACGCTGCCGAGATACTTTTGCACCAGTTCGGGATGCGTGCGGATCGCCTCGCTCATCGACGAGAAGATCACGCCGACTGCGGCCAGTTCCTTCTGGAAGGTGGTGCCCACCGACACCGAATCGAACACCGCGTCCACCGCGACACCGGCGAGCTTGGCGCGCTCGTGCAAGGGCACACCGAGCTTGTCGTAGGTTTCCAGCAACTTCGGATCGACCTCGGCCAGCGACTTGGGCTGCTTCTTGGGCCGCGAGAAATAGCTGATCGCCTGAAAGTCGATCGGCGAAATGCGCAGCTTGGCCCACTGCGGTGATTTCATCGTCAACCAGTGGCGATAAGCCTTGAGGCGCCACTGCGTCATCCACTCGGGCTCGCCCTTGCGCTCGGAAATTGCGCACACGATGTCCTCGGACAGACCCGGCGGCAGGCTCTCGCTTTCGATGTCGGTGATGAAGCCGGCGTCGTAGCGGCGGTTGAGCGCCGCCTCGACCGCGGCATTGCCGCGGCTTTCGGGCTGCGCGCGCGCGGCGAACGCGAGGTCGGCGGGTTGGGTGGCCATCTGCAGGCTTGCCTTGTCTGGATTCATGCGACCGCGACACGCACCGGGATCGAACCGGGGCGGCGCGGCGCGGGCTTGGTCATTTCGGCCAGCGTCACGCTCGCCAGAGCATCGGCGATCGCGTTGTTGATGCGCTGCCAGTTCACGCGCACGCCGCAATGCGATTCGTGGTCGCAGGAACCGTTGCGGGTGCTGCATTCGGTCATGCCGATCGGGCCTTCCATCGCAATCACTATGTCGGCCACGGTGATCTGCGCGGGATCGCGCGCGAGTCGATAGCCGCCATTGATGCCGCGCGTGGACAGCACCAAGCCGGCATGGGCGAGTTGCTTGAGCAGCTTGCTCACGGTCGGCAGCTCCAGGCGCGCGCGCTCGGCCAGCACCTGCGCACTCTGCACCTCGCCCGCCCCATCGACGAGACAGGTCATGACGACGGTGGCGTAATCGGTGAGTTTGCTGACGCGAAGCATGCAAGCGGCTCGAACCGGCCTAATCAGGACTAAAATTGTACTGTTTGAGCCGATCTTGGTCAATTTTTTCTGCGCGAAAGCCGCGCCTCGAGAAGACGGTATCTGCGCGCCGATCGAGATTCGCCAGGGAGGGCGAGCCGACGCTTGCGAACTTTGGAATCAGCCTGCCGCGATCGCCAGCATCGTCGCCCTGCCCCGCTACCGCCGTATTGATTCTTCCGGTGTCGCTTCCATATTCGGGACAGGAGCAGTGCATTCCAGATGGAACCCCGCCCAGACACCGTCTTCGAGGAGTTGCCATGTCTCTTGCCGTGCCATTGCGCACCATCGTTGTCGCTTCCTTGCTGTTCGCCACGCCCTTGCTGCACGCCCAGACCTACTTCAACGCAGCACTGAACAAGCCCGTTACCGCGCATTTCGATACCGTTGCCGGTGTCCCGGAAAACGTGGTCGACGGTGACAACACCTCATCATGGTGGACTTACCAGAGCCAGTTCAGTGAGCTCGGCTTCACCGTCGATCTGGACGGCGCATTTCGCATCGACCAGCTCGTGATCCGGCCGCAGCAGACTGAACACGTCGAAGTATTCGCCTCGATGGACGCAATTGAATGGACTTTGCTGCATCAGGCCACCGTGGGCTACTACACGGCGCCGGTCATCACCCACGCTTTGCCGGAGCCGGTGATCGCGCGCCATCTGTGCCTTCGCTCGGACAATAGCCAGTCCGGCTATGTCGGCCTGTTCGAGATGGAAGCCAACGGTCTGGATTTCATCTTTGGCGATGACTTCGAAGGGATCGATGTCCGTCCCGACGCCTGATCTTTGCACAGTGCGGGTTCCTTGACCTCACGATCCGCACTTTCGGTGGCGGCAACGGGCGAGCATGGCAAGTTCCGGCTCGCTCCGGGCCGGGCTTGCTAGACTGCTCCGATTGATTGCTGGAACACGCCGTGACTACCGACCCACAACGCAGCGAAGCACGCCGCCGCTTCGCGACACAGGCACTGGCGAGCGCGGAGTTTGCGCTCGCGCCGGCTTCGGCCGATGCGAGTTTTCGCAGCTATTGGCGCGTGACGCTCACCGACGGGTCGACACGCGTGCTGATGGATGCGCCGCCGGGACAAGAAGACCTCGCCCCCTGGCTCGACATCGGCGCGCGCCTGCGCCGCGCGGGCTTGCACACGCCGTGCGTCGATGCGGTCGATCGCGCGCAGGGCTTCGTGTTGATGGAAGACCTCGGCAGTCGTGATTTTCTTGGCGCACTGGATGACAGCAGTGTCAATGCGCTTTACGGCGACGCGCTCGATGCGCTGCTGCGCATGCAGACTCATGTCGACACCGGCGGCCTGCCACGTTTCGATGCGGCCTTCGCGCGGCAGGAACTCGAGCTCATGCCGAGGTGGTTCCTGCGCGAACACCTCGGTCACGCGCCCGATGCCGACGAAGCAGCCGTGATCACGCGCAGCTTCGATTGCCTGACCGAGGCCGTGCAAGCGCAGCCGCTCGCCTTCATGCACCGCGACTACCACAGCCGCAACCTCATGCTGTGTCCGGTCGCGCCGGATGGCGACACATCGACACGGGTCAATCCCGGCATCATCGACTTTCAGGGTGCGATGGTCGGGCCGATCAGCTACGACCTCGCTTCTCTCTTGCGCGATTGCTACATCGATTGGAATGCCGAGCAGATCGAAGCTTGGCTCGAAGCCCATCGCCAGCGTCTGCTGCAGACGCATCTGCTCGACAGCCACACCGATGCCGCGCGCTTTCGTCGCTGGTTCGATCTCAGCGGCCTGCAGCGCCATCTCAAGGTGCTCGGCATCTTCTGCCGTCTGCACTACCGCGACGGCAAGCCGCAGTATCTGCGCGACCTGCCGCGCGTGTGGCGCTATGTGCTCGGAGTCGCGCGCGCACACCATGAACTGGCCGCGCTCGCCGACCTGCTCGAACGCGCGCTCGGCAATCGCGACATCACCCAGCCGCGCGGCGAGGCGGCGCGGTGATCCGTCGCGCGATGATCTTCGCGGCGGGTCGTGGCGAGCGCATGCGCCCGCTCACCGACACCACACCCAAGCCTCTGCTCGAAGTCGGCGGCAAGCGCCTGATCGAACATCATCTGGAAAAGCTCGCCGCGATCGGCATCGCCGAGGTCGTGATCAACATCTCGCACCTCGCCGAGCAGTTTCCGGCCGCGCTCGGTGATGGTTCGCGCTGGGGTTTGCGCATCCACTACAGCGACGAAGGCCCGGTGCCGCTGGAAACCGGTGGCGGCATTCGGCATGCCCTGCCCTTGCTCGGCGCTGCGCCCTTCATCGGCGTGAGCGGCGACATCCTCAGCGACTTCGACTACGCGCGCCTGCCGGCCGAGCCGACTGGCCTCGCGCATCTGGTGATGGTGCCCAATCCCGACTTTCATCCGCGCGGCGATTTCTGGCTCGATGGCGATCGGCTCAACGAAGACGAACAGGGCGAGCGCCTGACCTTCGGCAACATCGGTGTGTATCGAGCCGAACTGCTCGCCGACCAGCCCGATGCGCGCTTCAAGTTGCTGCCGATGTTCCAGCGCGCGATGCGAGCGGGACGCCTGAGCGGCGAACGCCACGACGGCTGGTGGAGTAATCTCGGCACGCCCGCACAGCTTCTCGCCGCGGATATGCAGACGAAAACGGGGTGAGCCGATCGGCCCACCCCGGCTTCATGCATGCAACAAACCGAATGCTTATTCGGTATCGGCCCAGGTCCGATCCGCATCGCGGTCGTAATGCAAGGTGAGCTTGGAAATCGAGCACAAGTCGAGCCCCGACCAGATCGCCTCATCCCCATCGTCGTAGGTCACCTTGAGATCCCAGCTGCAGCCCTTGGCGCCGCGATCGAAATGGATGTCCACGCGCTCGCCATTGGCGAGTTGGTCGCGCCCCATCACGTCTTCTTCCCAGTCGTTGCTCTTGGCCGAGCTGACATAGACCTCGTTGATCGCATAGCCGGTCTTGTTGACCATCGAGAAATCGAGGTCTTCGGCCATCGCAGCGCTGGCGCCCGCCAGGCAGATGCCGGCCAGAATCGAAGCCGCAAAAGCGCGGCTGGTACGTGCAAATTTCATCAGAACCCCCTGACATTGAATGCTGCGAATGCAGACGAAGCCGCCATTTGTGCGGCTTCGCGAGCGTAGTCGAACGCGCCGAAGTCCGCATGCTCGTCCGCAGCAATCTTGTGTAAATTGCGCGCGCTCTTGGCCTACAACGTGTCCCAATGCGTGATCGCGTTGAGCAGCAGCGCGTAGTTGCCTACCGTGATGCCGCGCCACACCGGGTTGTTCGCGAACAGCAGCACATGACCGTTGCCGTAGCGCGCATCGACCACCGCGGCCCGACCCGCCATCTCCTTGCCGTTGTCGAGCAGACCCGCGACCAGCAGCGCATGCTCGTCGCCCCAACGCACGATCACCTTGGGCCGCTGCGCGGGCGGGATCACGTTCGGATTGTTGCGTTCCTGCTCGGCATTGAGCGGCAGCGCTTCCCAGGGCTTGGCGAACGGCAATGCCGGCGGCGCATCGAACGCGCGGCCTTCGGGAATGTCCTCGTCGTGCAGGCCACCGCGTCCGGTCGGGCGCTTGTAGTCCTTGGCACTGGGCAAGCTCTGATCGCCGCCGACGAGGTTGCTGATCTGGAACGACAGGCCATTCGCGCTGTACATCGCAAACGGCTTGTCATAGCCGCTGCCGATCGGGCTGTCGCCGTCCACGCGCTGCGCTGCGAGCAGACTGCCGACCACGCGCAGCGTCTTCTTCGGCACCACCGAAACGCCCGGCGCGAGACCCTCGTCGATCGCCCAGGTTGCAGTGTCCTCGCTGGTGACGAGCAGGCCACCCTCGCTGACGAAACGCTTGAGCTTGGCCAGACCGTCGACGCCGAGGCCCGGGCGCATGTCCTCGGTCGCGTCGATCAGGCCGAGGTTGGGCGTGAGCTGGGTCTTCTTCCACGGTAGCGCGTTGCCATACATCGGCATGCCATCGACGATCTGACGCGTGTCCCGTGCACCGACCGGCGCGAACAGGATCACGTCGTATTTGCCGCGCAGGCTGGCGATCTTCGCCACGTCCTGCGTGCTGATGTAGTCGTATTTGACGCCGAGCTTGTCGAGCGCCATGCGCCACCAGCCTTCGGTCTGGGTCGACAGCCAGGTGTGCATGATCGCGATGCGCGGCAGCTTGCCGCTCACGCCGAGCGTGGCGGGACTGAGCGCGGGCGCATCGACTGCATCCACACGCTGCATCGGCACCGCGAGCACGGCCGCATCGGAGACACGCGCGAGATCGACGCCGAAACTGTCGCCGAGCGACCAGCCGGTGTCGTCGTAGGGCCGCTTTTGAGGATCGTCGGGCGCCCAGTACTGGCGATCGAGCAAGGTGTCGGCGATGCGCGAATAGGGCTGGTCCATGCGCACGATGTAGCTGCCCGCCGGGAATTGTCGTGGCGCCTGCTGTAGTTGTTCGGGTTTGCGCGGCGGCGGCGCGTCCGGGCCGCTCGGCTTCTTCCACGGCACCGGCGTGCGCACGGTGAAGGCTGCGCTGGCGCGATGGATCTCCACATGCTGGGCACGCAGGACGCGCAACAATTCGGCCTGCGCCCCCTTGCGCGCATCTTCGGCGGAGAGCACGTACGCGGCCGGCCCCGCCTCCGCGGGTTTGGCAATCGAGCGCTTGCTCTTGAGCCAGAAATTGCGCAGGAAGGTCTGCCGGTTGGCGACGAAGTAGTCGAGCGCGGTGAGCAATCCCGCCTGTTCGTAATTGTTGTTGTTGCGCTGCGACCACAGCACCTTGGGCAGCGGCGGATTGGGTCGATACCAGGTGCGCTCGTACTGCGCGGGCGTGAGGATGCGCTCGACGGTGTCGGCGCCGGCATTGCCAAAGGTTTCATAGAGGCGGCTGATGCCGTTGTGCATCGCCGCCATGAACATCATGTAGCCCGGACTCCAGGTGTCGAAGCCGCCATGCGTGTAGACACCGGGCAGACCGAGCTTGGTGAGCTGCTCGACGTTGTTCCAGCCCAGTTGCTGCCATTCGTTGACGAGGATCGGATCGATCCAGGCGTTGTACGGCCCGTCGCCGACGGTGTTGTCGTAGAGGAAGGGCACCGATTCGTGCAGGTCATGCAGCACCTGCGCATGCCAGCCGAGATAGGTATCGAGCACGTTGCGGCTGAGATTGAGCGAGAGTCCGAGCGCGTCGCGATTGTTGTCGTGGGCGACGTAATGGCCCCAGTAGATCAGGCGCGGATACTGCTTGTCCGGATTGGCCTTGTGCCAGCGATACAGATCGACCATGCGCTCGCGCCCATCGACCTCGACCACCGGCGTGATCACGGTGATCACCTGCGAGCGGATGCGCTGGATGTAAGGCGCATCATCGACCGCGAGCCGATAGGCCAGCTCCATCAGCGCGGTCGGCGCGCCGGTTTCGGTCGAATGCATGGTGCCGGTGATGTAGTAGACCGGCGTGGTCTGCGCGATCAGCGCATCGGCCTTGGCATCGTCGAGGTCGAGCGTGCGCGGGTCGGCCAATTGCGCGAGCCGCGCGCGATTGGCCTCGAGTCCGTCGAGCACTTTCTCGTCGGCGATCGCCACCGCGATCATCTCGCGGCCTTCCTCGCTGCGTCCGGCCGTGAACACGCGCACGCGCGGCGTGGCAGCGGCAAGCATGCGGAAATAGCGATGCACGTCGGCCGTGTAGGGCAGAAAATCCGGCGCGCCGGCGACATCACCGAGCACCTTGGCCGGCGTGGGCACGCTGGTCGATGCGGGCAGGTAATCGGTGAGGATCGTGTTGAAACGGGGCTGCGTGGTGTATTGGGCGATCTTCGCCGTGTAGGGCGCATCCACCGCCTGCGCCGGATCGCGGGCATAACGGTTGTCCGCATGTGCCGCCGCTGCGCCAAAGCCGACGATTGCGGCCATTGCCAGAACCAGGCTGCCTGCTTGCATCACGATCCCCCCGATTGGCCGAAACGCGACAATACCCAAGCTTGGCTGGGGAAACCCCTGCCGCCCGTCATGTTTCCACATGCTTGGGCAGCGGGCGCGATTCTTGCAGCGGGCAGCGGCCACGACTGGCAAATGAGCCTGGACCATGGACCACCGCGAGCCTTGCAGCGACCTGCCGCACCTGATCACCGACAACGATGCGCTGGATCGCTATCTGGCCGAATACCAGCGCAACGCCTATGCAATGAACAAGGGCCGCCCCGGCATCACGCTCGAAGACTGGCTGGCCACGGGCGACGATGCCGAGGAATCGTGCTATCGCGACGCGCAGAGGCTGGGCCTGCCCCTGGTGCGCCTGCCGGAGGTAGGCGCCGATTCAGAGGTTGCCGGACTGTTGCGGCCCCAACAGGCGCGTCGCCTGCGCATCGTGCCGCTGCGCACCCGGGGTGGCCTGCTGGCTGCAGCGTTCAACGACATTGCCAACCATGACGCACTGGCAGCGCTCGAATTCGCCACCACCGATCGGGTGCTGCCACTGATCGCCACCACGCGTGGCATCCGCGAGGCCATCGCGCGCAACTACGATCAGGTCGAGGATCGCGAGTCGATTCGCCAATTGGGCCTGGATCCCACGCTGGTGATCGAATCCAGCGAAAGCGAAGCGCAGCGCCTGGCGCGCGAACAGCCGGTCGTGCATCTGGTTCATTCGCTGATCTCCGATGCGGTCGCGCGACGCGCATCGGACATCCACCTGCGTCCGGGTGAGCGCGCCACCGACATCCTGCTGCGCATCGACGACGAGCTGGTGCCGGTGCGCAGCCTCTCGCGGGTCCTGCATCCGGCGGTGGTCAGCCGCTTCAAGGTGCTGGGCGGCATGAATCTCGCCGAGCACCGCCTGCCGCAGGACGGACGCACGCGCTTCACGCTCAATGACGGCACTGCGGTCGACCTGCGCCTGTCGGTGTTGCCGACCGTGTTCGGCGAAAGCGTCGTGGTGCGCCTGCTCGACAGCCGCGAGAGCCTGTGGAGCATCGACCAACTCGGCCTGAGCGCGCTCGATCGCCAGCGTGTCGATGAGGTAATGCAGCGCAGCCACGGCATGTTCCTCGCCACCGGGCCGACCGGCTGCGGCAAGTCGACCACGCTCTACGCGATGCTGCAGGAGCTGCGCCATCAGCGCATCAACATCCTCACCATCGAGGATCCGGTCGAGTTCCACTTGTCCGACGTCCAGCAGATGCAGGTCAACCGCGCCGCCGGATTCACCTTTGCCAGCGCCATGCGCAATTTCCTGCGCCATGATCCCGACGTCATCATGGTCGGCGAAATCCGCGACCGCGAAACCGCGAAGATCGCCGTGGAGAGCGCCCTGACCGGCCATCTACTGTTGAGCACCCTGCACACCAACACGGCCGCCGCCACGATCACGCGCTTGCTCGACTTGGGCGTGGAACCCTACTTGCTGCGCGCAAGCCTGCTCGCTGTGATGTCGCAACGGCTGGTGCGCTTGACTTGCGTGCACTGCCGCGAGGTCGAGGACGTGCCCGCGCACCTGCGCGAAGGGCTCGGAGTCGCGCCCGAGGAGGTGTTCTACCGCGGTCGCGGCTGTGCCCAGTGTGAAGGCCTGGGCGTGCGGCGCCGGCAGGCGGTCTACGAACTCATGGTAATCGGGCCGCGCTTGCGCGGCCTCATCGTCGCCGACGCCGAGGCCGACTTGATCCATCAGGTCGCGATGGAGGAAGGCATGGTGCCGATCACCCAGTCTGCCGTCGCACTCGCCCGCAGCGGCACGATCTCGCTCAGGGAGGCTTGGCGCGTGCGCTCGGATTGAGGCACGCGCGGGCTTCTCTTCAGGCCTCGAAGCCGTCGGCAAAAATGGAATCGCCGTATTCGAACGCACCGATGTCGGGCGCGGCGCCGGCGTAGCCGTCGTTGATGCCCGCAAGCACCGCGCCGTGATCGATCAAGGGGCTGCCCGGCGCAGGCCGCAGGTCGCCGCTGCCGGGTGCGAGCAGTTGCGGCGGAGCGGACAGGCCGTTTGTTTCAAGGCCCGTGGCGCTGCGCAGCGCCGCAAGGTTCGCATAGGGTGTACCCATCCAGCGCACGAAACGGCTGGCGTCGCTCGTGTAGAGCAGGTCATGGTCGGCATCGACTGCGATCGGATTGACCTTGACCCAGACATCACGCGTGGCAAGGAAAAGATTGTTGCGGCTCTTGAGGCTCGTGCTCGCACCGGGGTTGAGCAGATACAGCGCCTCGGTCGCCGGGGCACTGGTGGCGACGGTGTTGTGATACATCAGCAGCGGCCCGACCGCCTGCGCATAGCCGCTGTTGATCTTGAGGAAACTCGAGAGATACCCGTCGATCTGGCTGGTGCGGGTGTTGCCGAGGTTCCAGGCGATGTTGCGCAGGATCCAGACCGGGCCCGGCGCGGCCGGCGCGACCGAAACGCCCATGTGCGAATCGCTGATGCGGTTGGCGAAGACGCGCAGGTTGGCGCAGTAGCCATCGGCCTCGATCGCATCGTCGTTGAGGTGCTCGAACGTGTTGCGGTAGACATCGGTTTCATTGCTGAATGCACCTGCGGGCGCCTGCGAACCGCAGGGAGCGAGTCCGTCGAAGCTGCCGTCGATGTGGTTGCGGCGGATCACGTTGCCGCGCCCGATCTGATCGGTCAGCGCAATCGAACTCTTCTCGGCAAAGCTCGCCTTGGTCACCGGCCACGGCCACGAAACGATCGAGGTATCGCTGAACTGGTTGTCCTCGATGCGGTTGCGTGAGCCGCCCTTGGCCCAGACGGCCGAACTGCCGATGTCGATGAAGCGATTGTCTCGCACGATGCAATCGTCGCTGTAGCGCAGGTAGATGCCCTTGCCGTATTCATCAGCGCCGTAGTTGCGGAACTCGAAGCCTTCGATGCGCACGAAGGCGCGGCTGTCGAGCGTGAAGCCTGCGCCGAGATCGGCCACGTGCAGGACGTGCACGGCCGGCGTACTGCCATCGGCGAATTTCACGCTGAGCTGGCGGTTGCCGGTGTCGAAGAAAAAGCCGCCCGGTGCACCTGCAGCGAGCGCCTGCAGGTCGCCCGCGCTGGCATAGCGGAACAGCCGCCCCTGCTCGCTCACGACGTGGCCGGTATCGAAATCGAGCGTGGTGCGATGGATGCCATTGCCGAGCGCCGTCCATGGCGTGTTGGCGGGCAGCACGACCGCGCCATCGAGCACCACGCCAGCGCCCTGCCCGCGAAACACGATCGGCTGCGAGGCCGTGCCCGAGCGTGGCAGGTCCACTGCCTCGTGATAGAGCCCCGGCGCGACCTTGACGAGATCACCCGCCTGAGCGAGATCGGCCGCACGCTGGATGCTGCGCACGGCGCTCGCCGGAGTCAGGCCGTCATTGTCATCGTTGCCACTCGGCGCGACATGCAGGCTGCGCAAGCTTGGCTCGACCAGCACATCGGCACGTGTCATTGCACTCGCGGTCTGCGTGGCAACACCGCTCACGCCATCAGGGTCGGCGAGCGTGGCGGAAATCTCGTAGGCACTCGCCGACTGCAGTTCGAACAGACTGCCGACGAAGTGGCTTGCATCCACGCGCAGCAAAGGCTGGCCGGCGCGGAAGTTGGCTTCACCCACGCGCCGCCATTGCAGGGAAACACTCGCATTGCGGTTGGCATCTCCACTGACCGTCGCGGTGACACCCGCAGTTTCCAGATTGGCGAAAAGCTCAAGCCCATTCCAACCTGCGGCGTTCTGTGCGCGCGCCAGCGTCGGAGCAAGAAACGCTGCCAGCAGTACCATCGCCAGCACCGTGGATAGCGGAGAAACGCGCAAGGTCGGCATCGGCAACTCCCGCAAACCGGTCGTCACAGCCTACTGCGCAAATCGCGGGAAAAGCTTGCGCGAACGCACAAGCCGAGCACCGGATCAGTCAACCAGACTGCGCAGGAAGGGCACGGTGACACGGCGCTTGGCCGCGAGCGAGGCGCGGTCGATGCGTTCGAGCAGTTCGAGCAAGGTGGCGAGGTCGCGCTTGCGGCGCGTGAACAGCCAGTCGAGCGCGGCGGTTTCGAGTTCGATGCCGCGCTCGAGCGCACGCTCGCGCACCAGTGCTCGCCGCTCGACTTCATCGAGCGGCTTGAGCACGATCTGGGTGCAGGCCGACAGGCGGGACACCAGATCGGGCAGGCCGATGCCGAGTTGCGCGGGTGGCGCGCTCGCCGCAAACAGCAGGTTCGTGTTTTCGGCGCGGCAGCGGTTGTAGAGATCGAACAGGGCATGCTCGGCTGCAGGATCTCCTGCAATCGCATCGAGGTCATCGAGCGCGAGCAGATCACCACCGCCGCAGCCGCGAATCGCCTCGACGCAATCATCGCCAAGGCGCGCGAGCGGCAGATACTGGGCGCTGCGACCATCCGCCTGTGCGGCCGCGCAGGCGGCGATCAGCAGATGCGTGCGGCCACTGCCGGATGGGCCGGCCAGATACAGCCAGGCGTGCTCTTGGCCGGCCGCGACGCGCGCGACCAGATCGAGCGCCGCCGCATTGGGCCCGGAGACGAAACTCGCCAGACGCTGATGCGGTGGCCAGCGCAAGGCCAGCGGCAACTGCGCATTCATGCCGATGGCGGCACCGGCGGCAGGTCACGACTGGGCACACGCTCGGCCGCGGCGGCGACTTCGGCGGACTGGGTCGAGACGATGATCTTCGCCTGATCCTGCGAGGTGTAGAGCGCGCTGTCGGTGTAGCGCTCATGGATGTAGCGCAGGATCACCAGCACCACCGAGGCCACCGGCAAGGCCAGCAGCACGCCGAGGAAACCGAACAGCTCACCGCCCGCGAGCACGGCGAAGATCACTGCCACCGGATGCAGGCCGATCTTGTCGCCGACCAGCTTGGGCACGAGCACGTAGCCTTCGAGCAATTGGCCGACCACGAACACGCCGAGCACGAGCAGCACGTGCGTCATGTCCTGATATTGGACAAGTGCGGCAATCACGCCCATCAGCACGCCGGCAATCGCGCCCAGATAGGGCACGAAACTGATCAGACCCGCGATCATGCCGATCAAGGGCCCGACGCTGATGCCGACCAGCCACAGCGCGAGCCCGTAGAACACGCCGAGCACGATCATCACGCTGATCTGCCCACGCAGGAAGGCGCCGAGCACTTCGTCGGATTCGCGCGCGAGGCGCGCGACGATCGATTCGACCGAGCGCGGCAGGAGTTCATGCACGCGCGCGACCAGCACATCCCAATCGCGCAGCAGATAGAACGACACCACCGGGATCATCACCAGATTGAGCACCATGCCGATCAGCGCCATGCCCGACTTGGACACCTTGGCGACCACGGTCGCGGCCATGCCGCCGGCCTCGCGCCAATGCTGCTGCAGGGCATCGAAGATGCGCTGGGTGTCGAGCACCTCGGGCGAGACGCCGAAATGCTCCTGCAGCCACGGCGTCGCATGCATCTGCAGCCACGCCAGCCACACCGGCAACTGGGCGAGGAAACTGCCGATCTGGCGCTCGATGAAGGGCACCAGCACGAGCAGGATGCCAGCCAGACACAAAGTGGCAACGAGGAACACGAGGATGACCGCGAAGGTTCGACCCAAGCGCTTTTCGAGTCGATCGACCACGGGATCGAGCAGATAGGCAAACAGTGCCGAGACCGCGAACGGCATCAGCACCGGCTTGAGCCAGTACAGCACCAGTCCGACCGCACCGATCAGGATCAGCCATTGCCAACGCAGGTCCAGACCGCGTCGTGTTTGGATCTCGCTCAAGGGATTCTCCGTTTGCGGAACTCGGCGCGACGTGCCCAGATGATGACGTAGTGCAGGCCGCTGACGACGGTGAGCCCGGCCGTCAGCGCGATCAGGGCCAGGTCCAGCTCGCGCATGCTCGGCATCAAGTCGGCGCGATGCGCCAACTGGTACAGCACGAAGGCGATCTGCACCACCGTGGTCCATTTCGACAGGCGCGTGGGCGCGGCATCGAAGCGACCGATCAGCGCGTGGTAGGCGATCGCGCCGGCGACGATCACCAGATCGCGCGCCACCACCAGCACGGCGAGCCAAGGCGGGATCGCGGCAACCAGTGCCAGCGTGATGAAGCAGGCGGTGAGCAGCAGCTTGTCGGCGAGTGGATCGAGCATGCCGCCGATCCAGCTTTGCCAATGGAAATGCTTGGCCAGCCAGCCATCGAGCGCATCGCTGAAACCCGCGATCGCCGCGACCAGCAGTGCCGCTGGATAGCGTTGCTGCAGGATCAACAGACACAGCGGCACCACCAGCGCGATGCGCAGGCCGGTGATCAGGTTGGGCAGATGGCGCAGCATTGCGTCATCGCTTGAGAGTCAGCGTCGCCTCGGCACCGGTGCCACGCTCGACCGCGAGCATGCCCTTGGCGGCGATGCCGTCGAGGAAGCCGTCGAGACCACCCGCGAGCGACAGTTCCATGAGCACGCGATCGCCATCGGCCTGCAGCGGGCGGCTGTCGCGCACCAGCGGATCGTGGGCCAAAAGGCCGGCCACGCGCAGCCAATCCTCGGCACTGCGCACGCCCACGATCCAGACCTTGGCCTGACTCGTGCTGGCATTGGCGGTGGGCGCAGCGCCACGCAGACCGAGCTGGGCGAGCATCGCATCGACCGCACCGCGATCGAACTGCGCCACCAGTTGCAGCGGCGCAGCGCCGCTGCTGTTGCGTTCGTAGCCGTATTGCAGGACATAGCGACTGGCCTGCGCCACCGCGCTGGCGACATCGGCGCGCGACAGGATGGTGGCATCGGCGGTCTGCTCGATCACCACATTGGCGAGTGCGGTCTTGAGCGCCGCCGCGCGCTCGGCCTCGTCCTGGCTGTTGACCGGCGCGATGCCGGTGTAGCCGTCGGGCGCGGCATGCACGAGGCGCACCGGCGCGAGCAGCGCTGCAAAGACGACAAGGCACGGCAGACGAAACATCGACACGCGAGGCAACCAGGGTCAGCAGGGGGCAAGGCAAGTCTGCCCAAAGCGCGCGATGGCGTCCAATCCGGCGCAACTCGGAAGCGCGGGCGCGAATGCTAGACTAGGCGGCCGCGAACGACACGCAGTGCCATGTCCACGCCTTCCGAATCCCTGAGTTACCGCGCCGCCGGCGTCGACATCGATGCCGGCAACGAAGTCGTCGAGCGCATCAAACCGCTGGTCAAGCGCACCTTCCGTCCCGAGGTCATGGCGGGTCTCGGCGGCTTCGGCGCGCTGTTCGAACTGGGCGGCCGCTATCGCGAGCCGGTGCTGGTTTCGGGTACCGATGGCGTGGGCACCAAGCTCAAGCTCGCGCAGATCCTGGGGCGCCACGACACCATCGGCATCGACCTGGTCGGCATGTGCGTCAACGACGTGCTCGTGCAAGGCGCCGAGCCCCTGTTCTTCCTCGACTACTTCGCCACCGGCAAGCTCGATGTCGATACCACCGTCGCCGTGGTCGGCGGCATCGCGCGCGGCTGCGAACTGGCCGGCTGCGCGTTGATCGGCGGCGAGACGGCCGAAATGCCCGACATGTACCCGGCCGGTGAATACGATTTGGCCGGCTTCACCGTCGGCGCGGTGGAGAAATCCGCGTTGATCGACGGCAGCCAGATCGAAGCGGGCGACGCGATCATCGGCATCGCTTCGAGTGGCGCCCATTCCAACGGCTATTCGCTGATCCGCAAGATCCTCGCACGCGCCGGCAATCCCTTCGATCTCGACCTCGGTGGCACCCGCCTCGCCGATGCCCTGCTCGCACCGACCACGATTTACGTCAAGCCGATCCTTGCCCTGCTCAAGCAGCAGCAGGTGCGCGGCATGGCCCACATCACCGGCGGCGGGCTCAAGGAAAACATCATCCGCGTGGTGCCCGAAGGTCTGGGCATCGCGCTCGACGGCAGCAGCTGGAAATGGCCGCCGCTGTTCGACTGGCTGCAGCGCGAAGGCAAGGTCGCGCGCGATGAAATGCTGCGCACCTTCAACTGCGGCATCGGCTACGTGCTGATCGTGCGCCGCGATCAGGCCGGTCACACGCTCGATGCGCTGGAGAAACTCGACCTGACGGCATGGACGATCGGTGCCGTCGAAGCCGCACGCGGCGACGAGCGCGTGCACATCGGCTGAAGCCGGGCACGCAGGTCAAGCGATGGTCACGGCGACAGGCAGTACGGAAGGCATGAACTGCGCGCAAGGAACCTGTGCCTGCGCATCGGCAGGCACGCTGCGCGTGGCGGTGCTGGTGTCGGGGCGCGGCTCGAACCTGCAGGCCTTGATCGATGCACAGCGCCGCGGCGGCATGCCGATCGAACTCGTGCTGGTTGCCAGCGACAAGGCGCAGGCGCCTGCCTTGCGCCGTGCCGAACGCGCGGGGATTGCGACGCTCGCGCTCGATCCGCGCGGCTACACCACGCGTGCGGCCTTCGATGCCGACCTGTTCGCGCGCATCGGCGCGCTCGCACCCGACCTGATCGTGCTGGCCGGCTTCATGCGCATCATCGACCCCGCCGCGCTCGCGCCCTGGCAGGGACGCATCATCAACATCCATCCTTCGCTGCTGCCCAAGTATCCGGGCCTGCATACCCATGCGCGCGCAATCGCGGCAGGCGACCCCACGCACGGCGCGACCGTGCATTACGTGACCGCGCAGCTCGATGGCGGACCGGCGATCGCGCAGGCGCAGATTCACATCGTGCCCGGCGACACACCCGACACCTTGGCGCAGCGCCTGCTTGCCCATGAACACGAACTGCTCGTCGCCTGCGTCGATCTGATCGCGCGCGAGCGCGTGCGGCTCGACGGCACGATCGTCAAGCTCGATGGCGTGGCGCTGCGCCACCCCTTGTGCATCGGTGGCGATCAATCGCCCGCGGCGTGAAGCCGCGTTCAGGAGCGGGTGGTGACACTCGCTGCACTTTCGTCGCGGTGTCGATCATGAAAACCCTGTTGCTGATCCTTGCCCTTGTCACCCTGCCCGGCTTTGCCTGTGCGCAGACGCAGATCGAACCCTTCCGCGCCGAATACGCGACCCTGCGCAACGGCAGCGACATCGGCCGCACCACGCTCACCCTGCGCGACAACGGCGACGGCAGTTGGACCTTGCAAAGCGAAACACGCGGCACCTCGGGCCTGGCCCGGCTTGCGGGCGTCCATGTCATCGAGACGTCGCGTTTCCGCTGGCGGGAGGGTCATCCCGAAGCGCTCGACTACGACTACCGACAGGAAAGCGCCTTGCGCGACCGCACGCGTCATGCCAGCTTCGACTGGGCCAAGGGCAGCGTCGAGGTTCGGCAGGGCGAGCAGACCTTCCGCTACGCGATCGTGCCCGGAATCATCGATCGTCAGAGCGTCACGCTCGCGCTCGCCAGTGATCTCATGCACGGCGCCAGCCGCTTCGAGTACGCGGTCGCGGTCAAGAGCGAAGTCGAGACGATGCGCTACCAGCGCGGCCCGGTCGAGACGATCAAGGTGCCGGCCGGCAGCTATGAGACCCAGCTCATGCGCCGCGAAGGCGAGCCCGGCGCCGACCGCAAGCGCGTTTCGCGCAGTTGGTTTGCTGCCTCGCTCGGCTACCTGCCGGTGCGCATCGAGCAGACCGAGAAGAACGGCGATGCGATCACGCTGCAACTGATCCAAGTGCGCTGAGGCCGGTTCCGCAGCAAGGCGATGTTCGCTTGGGGCGCCCTCGGGTGTTCCAAGCCAGGTCAGGCGCACAATGCGCCCGAACTGCCGCTCCGGAGCATCGCCATGCCACGCATCGCAATCGCCCTCGCCTGTCTCCTGGCCGTGCACGGCGCGCAGGCCCAGGACAAGGATTTCCAGTGGCCCAACCTCACCGATTTCCTGACCCGGCTGATCCACGAGCTTGGCCCGCCGATCAAGGTCTACAAGCTCGAGATCGATCGTGACGGCAAGGTCGACCTGTGGATCCAGAACCAGGATCGACGCGACCTCATCGACAGCTGGGAATACGACCACGGCCGGATCGAAGGGCCGATCCCGATCAAGTTCAAGGAATATCCCTCGCTGGCCGCACTCGACCACCACGTGATCGAGCTGACCACGATCGACTTTCCGCGCCTGCCGGCGATGCTCGCCAGCGCCCGCGCCAAACTGGCCCTGCCCGATGCGCGCGTGACCCACATCGAACTCGAACGCGGTGATTCCAGCGGATTCATCTCGCTGACCGATTCGCCGATCTGGACCTTCCATCTCGAAACACAGCGCCATGACGGCCGCGTCGAATTCGACCTGCGCGGGAGGATGCTCGATGCCGACAAGGACTGAAACAAGCCTCACCCTCGCCGCCGCCCTCGCGCTGGCCAGTTCCACGGCGCTGGCCGCCGAAGCCATCGCACCCGCGCATCCCCTCGACCAGCCGGCGGCGCTGATGGCCGCCTTCGCGGCCCGCATCGGCCATCGGGTCGACGTGCTCGAGTTCCGGCTCGGCGAGCACCATGCGCGCATGCTGGTACAGACCGGCGAGGACTTCGACGAATACGAAGCCATCCCCGGCCAGGTACTGGCGCAGGGCACGCCCAGGAAAGCGGGCAGCGTGGAGTGCCGCAAGAAACTGCCGTTCGACGCGGTCGATGCCGCCCTTGGTGTACGCCTGCTCGCGCAGGCACGCACGATCGCTGCCGCCAACGGCTACGAGGAACCGCCCAACCTCGAATTGGGCGCCGGCATGATGTGCGAGGAACTGGGCTGGCGCGTGGTGCTGCACAGCGAGCGCAACAGCGAAGTGTTCCTGCACCTCACCTGGAGCACGGACGGCGCCAAGGTGAAGGCGCGCGAATTGCGTGACGGTGGCTGGCACAAGGTCGATCCCGCCAAGCTGCTCGCCGGCGCCGCCCAGGTCGCGCCCGCCGCACCGCCCAAGGCGCTCCCGCGCGTCGCAGGCGATGGTCGCAAGCGCGACTTCCTGCGCTCGATCGATGCCGATCTGGAGCGCCTGGCCGCAAGCACCGGCGCGCCACTCGCGTTGCGCCGCATCGGCGTCGATGCGACCCAGCTGTCAGTCGACCTGTACCGCGCCGACGACCGGCGCAGGGTATCGACATGGCTCGTCGATGCCGATGGCCGGATGCAACTGTGGCGCGAGGACAAGACCATGCCGCTCGATTGCAACAAACCGTTCGCCACGGGCGATTTCCCGCTCGCGCAACTGCCGGCGATGATTGCCGACGCGCCGGGCCTGGTCGCCACCATGCCCGGGGCCGTGGTCAAGGATGTCGCCATCTACCGCAGCGGTTTCTGCGGCAAACCGCACGTCTACATCCGGATCGAGGACGAACGCGGCTATGGCAATGTCGAGTTCGATCAGGCCGGACGCCTGCTCCGCGCTGACATCCAGTGAGCCGCCCATGCGGCGTGCCCCCCTGCCCGGCCTTGCTCAGCTGGGCAGGCGGCGGATGTGCGCGCCCAGGCCGCCGAGTTTTTCCTCGATGTTCTCGTAACCGCGATCGATGTGGTAGATGCGGTCGATCTGGGTGTCGCCCTGCGCGACCAGGCCGGCGAGCACCAGCGAGGCCGAAGCGCGCAGGTCGGTCGCCATCATCGGCGCGCCCGACATTTTCGGCACGCCCTTGATGATCGCGCTGTTGCCTTCGAGCCGGATGTCGGCGCCCAGACGCTGCAACTCGAGCGCGTGCATGAAGCGGTTCTCGAACACCGTTTCGGTGATGATGCCCACGCCTTCGGCCACGCAATTGAGCGCGGTGAACTGTGCCTGCATGTCGGTTGGAAACGCGGGGTACGGCGCGGTGGTGAGATTGACCGCCCTGGGCCGCCGCCCGCCCATGTCGAGCTCGATCCAGTCCTCGCCGGTGTTGAGGTGGGCGCCGGCTTCCTCGAGCTTGGCCAGCACCGCATCGAGCGTGCGCGGACGCGCATGCTTGGCCAGCACCTTGCCGCCGGTGATTGCACCGGCGACGAGGAAGGTGCCGGTCTCGATACGATCGGGCAACACGTCGTAACTCGTGCCCGACAGGCGCTCGACGCCTTCGATCACCAGCGTCGCAGTGCCGGCGCCTTCGATCTTCGCGCCCATCGCATTGAGGCAGTGGGCGAGATCGACAACCTCGGGTTCCTGCGCGGCGTTCTCGATCACGGTGGTACCCTGCGCGAGCGCGGCCGCCATCATGAGGTTCTCGGTGCCGGTCACGGTGACCATGTCCATGTAGATGCGCGCGCCCTTGAGCCGCTTCGCGTGCGCCTTGATGTAGCCGTTCTCGACGCTGACATCGGCGCCCAGCGCCTGCAGACCCTTCAGATGCAGGTCGACCGGGCGCGAACCGATCGCGCAGCCGCCCGGCAGCGACACCACCGCCTCGCCGAAGCGCGCGACCAGCGGCCCGAGCACGAGGATCGAGGCGCGCATCGTCTTGACCAGGTCATAGGGCGCGAAGAATTTGTGTGTCGGGCGCGGATCGACATGGATCTTCATGCGCTCGTCGATGACGAGGTCCACGCCCATCTGGCCGAGCAGCTCCATCGTGGTGGTCACATCGTGCAGATGCGGCACGTTGCCGATGGTGACCGGGCCATCGGCGAGCAGGGTTGCAGCGAGGATCGGCAGCACCGCGTTCTTGGCGCCGGAGATCGTCACCTCACCGTTGAGCGGTGTGCCGCCATTGATCAGGATCTTTGCCATGAATCGAAAACCGGAAAGTGTGGATGAGAGGTCACGCCGCGACCGCTGGTCGCGCCGCGGATCAGTTGCCCTTGCCCGCTTCCTCGGGCGTGAGCGCACGCACCGACAGGGCATGGATCGCGCCGCCCATGAGCTCGCCGAGCGTGGCGTAGACCATGCGGTGACGCGCCAGCGGCAATTTGCCGACGAACTGCTCGCTGACGACGCGCGTCTGGAAATGCACGCCATCTTCGCCCTGTACTTCTACCTGTGCGCCGGGCAGGCCCTGCGCGATGAGATGCTGGATGGTGGAGGTGTCCATAGTCTGTTCCGATGAAGGCAAACCCGGGGCGCAGGCGCGACGAAAGCGCCTTGCGGGCCGTCCTGAAACGGCTTGGCGCGACGGGTGGCCGGGGAAAAAGTACAATCGAGGAGCGCAAATGGTACCCAAATTCCGCTGGCGCAGAGTAATGGACCCTTTCCAGCCCACCGTCCGCCCCAGTCTCCCCGAGATGAACGCCCAGACCTTGCCGGCCTCCCGAGTCATCAGTCACCCGCTCCTCGACGCCGCCGCGCTCAAACGCAGCGCGCAGACCGCGATCGCCACCGAGGCGGCTGCGATCCAGGCTCTGCACGAGCGCGTCGATGGCAATTTCCTGCGGGCCTGCCAGCGCATGTTCGAATGCGCCGGGCGCGTGGTCGTCTCGGGCATGGGCAAGTCGGGCCATGTCGCCCGCAAGATCGCGGCAACGCTCGCCTCGACCGGCACTCCTGCGTTTTTCGTGCACCCGGGCGAGGCCAGCCACGGCGATCTGGGCATGATCACGCACAAGGACGTGGTGCTGGCGCTGTCGTATTCGGGCGAGACCGACGAACTGCTGATGATCGTGCCGCCGATCAAGCGTCAGGGCACCGCCTTGATCGCGATGACCGGCCATCCCGAATCCTCGCTGGCGCGGCTGGCCGATATCCATCTCGATGTCAGCGTGAGCGCAGAAGCCTGTCCGCTCGGCCTCGCGCCGACTTCGAGCACGACCGCGGCGCTGGTGATGGGCGATGCGCTCGCGGTCGCCCTGCTCGAGGCACGCGGCTTCACCAACGAGGATTTCGCACGCTCGCATCCGGCCGGCAGCCTCGGCCGTCAGCTCTTGCTCAAGATCAGTGACGTGATGCACACCGGCGTGCAGGTTCCCAGCGTTTCGATCGCCTCGTCGATGAGCGAGGCGCTCATGGAAATGACGCGCAAGGGCCTGGGCATGACCGCGATCGTCGATGGCCAAGGGCACCTTGCCGGCGTGTTCACCGATGGCGACCTGCGCCGCGCCGTCGATGACGGCGACATCGACCTGCGCAGCACACCGGTCACGCAGCTCATGACCGCCCATCCCAAGACGATTGGCGCCGACCGGCTCGCGGTCGAGGCCGCGCAACTGATGGAAGCGCACAAGATCCATGCCCTGCTGGTGGTGGATGCCGAGCAGCGCGTGGTCGGCGCGCTCAACATCCATGACCTGCTGCGCGCACGGGTCGTTTGAGGGGCGGGAATCGAAAAGAAGAAACGTGGACCTGCTGTCAATGACCGTCTGAATCGCCCCAATTTCTTTCATTACCCATATCACGATGCTTCCAGACGATCTCCCCGCCGACATCAAGGATCGCGCCGCGCGCGTGAAACTCGCCGTGTTCGATGTCGATGGCGTGCTCACCGACGGCAAGCTCGTCTACGCCGCCGACGGCCACGAGAGCAAGGCCTTCCATGTCCACGACGGACTCGGTTTCCGCCGCCTGCTCGCCAACGGCATCGAAGTCGCGGTGATCACTGCGCGCATGAGCCGGATCGTCACCGAACGCATGGCCGAACTCGGCGTCGCGCATGTCTATCAGGATCAGAAAGACAAGCGCGCCTGCCTCGCGCAACTGCTGCAGGCACTGCAATTGGCGCCCGAGCAAGTCGCCTACACGGGCGACGACCTGCCCGACCTCGCGCCGATGCAGGGTATCGGGCTCGCAATAGCCGTCGCCAACGCCCATCCGTGGGTGCGTGAGCGAGCGCACTGGCGCACGCGCCATGCCGGCGGCGACGGCGCCGCTCGTGAGGTCTGCGACCTGCTGCTCGCCGCGCAGGGCAAGGTCGCGTCCGAGCTCGCCGCGTTTCTGCGCTGAAGCCTGATGCGTCTGGATCGCCGCTACTGGTTGACCGTGATCGTGCTGGCAGTGCTTGCGCTGGGCACGCAATTGCTGGTTTGGCTCAACCGCGATCGCAGCAATGCGCAAAGCTTCTCCGGGCCGCCTCGCTCGGACTACACCTTGAGCGATTTCACCCTCGATGCACTCGATGCCGAAGGCAAGCGCAGTTTCCAGGTCAGCGGTCCCGCGCTCGCGCGGCGCGGCGATGCCGACGGCTCGATCTACGTGACGCGTCCCGTGTACGAATTCGTCGGCGGCAACGATCGACCATGGCATGGCACCTCCGACGCCGCCTGGGTCGACAAGAGTGGTGAGTTGATGAAGTTGCAGGGCAATGTGGCCCTGCACCAGCCCGGCGGGGATGGCAGCGAACCGACCGACATCAGCGCAAGCGATCTCACCGCCTGGCCGCGCCAGCGCAAGATCGCTTCCGAGACGCCGGTCACGATCAGACAACCGGGCTCTATACTCAGCGGCACCGGAATGTGTGGCGATCTCAATGACAAGTCCCTCGAACTGCTTGCCGATGTCCATCTCGTCCTCCAGCCCAAGGCATCGCCGGCCAAGCCGCGCTGAACTGGCCATCCTGGCACTGGCCGCACTGCTCGCGGCCACCACGGCGATCGCGCGCAGCGATGACCGCAACCAGCCGATGGACATCCGCGCCGATCACTCGCGCATGACGCAGGGCTCGGGCAAGGACGGCGGCGTCACCGTGCTCACCGGCAACGTCAAGGTCACGCGCGGCACGATGAAGGCGAGTGCGGCGCAGGCCACGCTCTACCAACATCCCGACAAGGCCAGGGACGCCAAGGGCAATGATGTGTCCAACCAGGTGCAGCGCGTGGTGCTCACCGGCAAGCCCGCGCATCTGGAAGAAGTCGGCGACGACGGCGACAAGGTCACCAGCAGCGCCGACCGCATCGAATACGACGCCGACACCAGCATTGCCGTGCTCGACGGCAACGTCAGCGTGATCCGCGAGGGACGCAGCCAGTTCAATGGCGAACACATGGTCTACAACACCCGGACCGGGGCGATGGAAAGCGGCAATCTCGATGGCAGCGCGCCGGTGCACATCGTGATCCAGCCCAAGGCCAAGCCGGCCGCGGCGCCGGCCAAACCCGCGGCGGATGGCGGCGCGGGCTGATGCTCAGGGCCAGTGGTCTGCGCAAGAGCTATCGCGGGCGCACGGTGGTGCGCGACTTCTCGTTTGCGCTCGGTGCCGGCGAAATCGTCGGCCTGCTCGGCCCCAACGGCGCGGGCAAGACCACCTCGTTCTACATGGTGGTCGGCCTGATCGGCACCGACGCCGGTTCGATCCACATCGACGATCAGGACGTGACCACGCTGCCGATGCATGCGCGCGCGCGTCTGGGCGTGGGCTACCTGCCGCAGGAGCCGTCGGTGTTTCGCCGCCTGAGCGTGGCCGACAACATCCTCGCGATCCTCGAACTGCGCGCCGATCTGGACGCGCGCGGGCGCGAACGCGAGCTGGAAACCCTGCTCGATGACCTGCAGATCAGCCATATCGCCGCGCAGAAGGGTGCCAGCCTGTCGGGCGGCGAGCGCCGGCGTGTCGAGATCGCGCGCGCGCTGGCGGCGCGCCCCCGCTACATGCTGCTCGACGAACCGTTCGCGGGCATCGACCCGATCTCGGTGATCGACATCCAGCGCATCGTGCGCCAGCTCAAGTCACGCGGCATCGGGATCCTCATCACCGACCACAATGTGCGCGAGACGCTGGGCATCTGCGAGCGCGCCTACATCCTCAGCGAGGGCGCGGTGCTCGCCCGTGGCACTCCGGCCGACATTCTTGCCAATGATGCGGTGCGCGAAGTCTATCTGGGTCACGAATTCCGCATGTAACGGGCCTTTTGCGGCTTCCTGACAAGATTTTTCAGCCCGCGCCTGTCCCCGCTTCCGGCTTTGGCGCTAGGATGACCACAAAGGCCATCAGGCACATCTCCCGGCATGAAGCCCGCTCTCCAATTGCGTCTGGGCCAATCGCTGGCCCTCACGCCCCAGTTGCAGCAGGCAATCCGCCTGCTGCAGTTGTCGCGTCTGGAGCTCGAGCTCGAACTCAATTCGGCGCTCGAAACCAATCCGTTGCTGGAACAGGACGAAGGCAGCGACGAGGAGGGTGGTGACGAGCTTGACGCACAGTCGCAGGAAGATGTCGGCAGTGCGCTCGACGAGGGCGCCGCCAGCGGCGAGGACACCTTCGACGACTTGCCCGACACGCCGCTCGATCTCGAACACAGCGACTATCGCAAGAGCACTGCCAGCAGCGAGGAGTTCGAAGCGCAGGACGCGGTGGCCGAAGACCTGCGCGACCACCTGCTGTGGCAACTCAACCTCACCTCGATGTCGGCGCGCGATCGCGCGATCGGCGTGGCGCTGATCGAAGCGATCGACGACGACGGCTATCTGGTCGAGGGCGACGAAGCCCTGATTGCGGCACTGGCCCCCCTGCATGGCGTGAGCGCCGCCGAAGTCGAGATGGTGCGCCGGCGCGTGCAGCAGTTCGATCCGATCGGCGTCGGCAGCCGCAGCTTGGCCGAATGCCTCGACGTGCAGCTCGGCGCATTCGCCGCCGATACGCCGGGACTGGCGCTGGCGCGCAGCATCGTGCGCGAACATCTGGAAGCACTCGCGCGCAAGGATCGTGTGCAATTGAGCGCGGCCCTGCAGGTCACGCCGGAAGAATTCGATGTCGCTCTCGCCCTGGTGCGCTCGCTCTCGCCCAAGCCCGGCGCAGCCTATTCGTCGGTGGGCGCGGAATATGTCGCCCCCGATGCGTATGCGCGCAAGGTCGGCGGCCGCTGGCAGGTCTTTCTCGCCGGCGATTGCCAGCCGCGGCTGTCGATCAACGAGTATTACAGCGGCCTGATCGCCAAGGCGAGGCGCGATGATGCCAACTACCTCAAGGGTCAGTTGCAGGAAGCGCGCTGGCTGATCAAGAGTCTGAAGACGCGCGCCGATACGATCCTCAAGGTGGCGCGCTCGATCGTCAGCGCACAGGAAGCCTTCCTCGAATTCGGTCCCGAGGGCATGCGCCCGCTGGTGCTCAAGGACGTGGCCGAGGAACTGGGCATGCACGAATCGACCATCAGCCGCGTGACCACGCGCAAATTCCTGCACACGCCGCGCGGCACCTTCGAATTCAAATACTTCTTCTCCAGCGGCGTGACCACCAGCGATGGCGGCGCCGCCTCGGCCACCGCAGTGCAGGCGATGATCCGCAAGCTCATCGACGAGGAATCACCCTCCAGACCCTTGTCCGATCAGGGACTGACCCTTGAACTCAACCGTCGCGGCATCAACGTTGCAAGACGTACCGTGGCCAAATACCGGGAGGCGCTGAACATTCCATCATCCAACGATCGCAGTCGGCTCGGCAGTCCTTGAGGCAGCCGCTCCGGCTTCCGCAAAGCGCAACAACAAAGGAGGGGAACCCCCGACGAAAACCCGTGTCGAAACTTGTGGACCGCGATCAGCGCCACATCGCCGTCGCGGCTTGTACGACTGGCAGCCAAAGCGCTGCCGCCTTTGAGGAAAGCAGCCATGCAGATCAACGTGAAAGGTCATCAGGTCGAAGTCACTCCCGCGCTGCGCGACTATGCGCAAGCCAAGTTCGAACGGATCACGCGCGTCTACGACCAATGGCACGATGTCTCGGTCATCCTCGGCGTCGAGAAACTCCTGCACAAGGCTGAAGTCACCCTGCAACTGTCGGGCAAGACCCTGCATGCGGTCGCCACCGCGCCCGACATGTATGCCTCGATCGACGCACTCGTCGATCGCGTCGAAGCGCAGCTGCGCAAGCACAAGGAAAAGCTCACCGACCACAACGCGAATGAAGTGCGTGCGGCGCGTTACGGTTGAGCTTTGATGCGAAGGTGACTGGATCCGATTCCGGCAGACTGTGATCGCGCAGTCTGCCGGCGAGAACGAAGTCCCGCTCCTTGTCCCGCACTACTGGCGGCATGCGCGCCATGCGTGCCGCCACGATCCGCCGCCCCGCAGGCGCCGCCCAGCTACCCTGCTAGACTGTCGCGCTTGTCCGCTGCTTCGGCGATCCGCGTCCGACCATGCCCTTTCTCGATCTCCTGTCTGCCGATCGTGTCCGCGCGGATCTCGTCGCGGGCGACAAGGACGCGCTGCTCGACCAACTCGCGGGCCTGCTGTGCGATGGCGACCGCACGGTCGCACGCGACGCCCTGCGTGCGCGCGAGCGCCTCGGCGGCACCGGACTCGGTCACGGCGTGGCGATTCCGCATGGCCGCAGCGCCGCGATCGAACACGCCAGCGCCGCTTTCGTGCGCCTGGCCACACCGGTGGATTTCGGTGCCGACGATGGCGTGCCGGTCGACCTGGTGGCCGCGCTGCTGGTGCCTGCGCACTTCACCGACCAGCACCTCAAGCTGCTCGCCGAACTCGCCGAACTGTTCTCCAACAGCGAGATCACCTCGGCGCTGCGCAATGCCGGTGACGCGCAGACCCTGCTCGCCACCCTGCGCGGGGCGTTGCGCGCCGCCGCCTGAGCCGACCACGCCAAAAGCTGAGCTACACTCGGACAAACGCCTGCCCTGCAGGCCCGGCAAACCCATCGATATCTTCCGTGCATGGACCGACTGACCGCCCGCCAGTTGTTTGATGCCATCGGCGCCCGCTTCGGCCTGCGCTGGCTGGCCGGCATGCGCGGCGAAAACCGCGCGATCGAGATCGACACCTCGATGGAACGCCGCCCTTCGATGGTCGGCTATCTCAACATCATCTATCCCAACAAGGTGCAGATCATCGGCAGCGAGGAACTGCGCTACCTCGATGCACTCGACTCGCGCCAACGCTGGGAAACGGTACAGAAGATCGTCGGCTCGCAACCGACCGCGCTACTGGTGACCAAGGATCAGGCCATTCCTTCGGACCTGCGCGAATCGGCCGAGGAAACCAACACGCCGCTGTGGATCAGTCCCAAGCGCGGTCATGAGCTGCTCACCTACCTGCAGTACCAGCTCGCGCGCATGCTCGCGCGCCAGACCACGCTGCACGGCGTGCTCATGGAGGTCTATTCGATCGGCGTGCTCATCACGGGCGAAAGCGGCACCGGCAAGAGCGAACTCGCGCTGGAACTGCTCACGCGCGGCCATCGTCTGGTGGCCGACGATGCGCCCGAATTTACCGTGATCGCCCCCGACGTGATCGACGGCACCTGCCCGGAAATGCTGCGCGATCTGCTCGAAGTGCGCGGCCTGGGCGTGCTCAACGTGCGCGAGATGTTCGGCCACACCGCCGTCAAACCGTCCAAGTACCTGCGTCTGATCGTGCACCTGCAACCGCAGAAGCTCGATGCGCCACCGAATGATCCGATGACGCGCCTGACCGGCGATGTCGGCTATCGCGAAGTGCTCGACGTGCAGGTGCCGCAGATCGTGATTCCGGTCGCGCCCGGTCGCAACATCGCGGTGCTGTGCGAAGCGGCCGTGCGCAGCCATCTGCTCAAGAGCAAGGGCTTCGATCCTGCGCAGACCTTCATGGACCGTCAGGCGCACCAGATGCGCCGCCTGCCGCCATGGTAGACACGGCCGGCACCAGCGGCGCAGCGCGCCAGCTCATCATCGTCAGCGGCCTGTCGGGCTCGGGCAAGAGTGTGGCGCTGCGCACGCTCGAGGATCTGGGTTACTACTGCGTCGACAACCTGCCCGCAGCGCTGATCCCGGCACTGGTCGAGGCGGGTACGCCGGGCCAGCTCGCGGTCGGTGTCGACGTGCGCAACCACGCCGAACAGCGCGACAAGTTGCCGCAGGTGCTCGGCGAGCTTGCGCGTCTGGGCGTCGCCTATCGATTGGTGTTCCTTGATGCGCGCGACGATGTGCTGATCAAACGCTACGCCGAGACGCGCCGCCGCCATCCACTGTCGGAACAGGGCCTGAGTCTGGCCGAGGCGCTCGCCGAGGAACGCCGCCAGTTGCGGCCGCTGGTCGCACTCGCCGACCGGGTGGTCGATACCAGTGATCTCAACGTGCACCAGTTGCGGCGCATGGTCATCACCGAAATGGATCTCGCGCCGGGTTCGGTGACCCTGCTGTGCGAATCCTTTGCCTATCGCAATGGCGTGCCGCCCGAAGCCGATTTCCTGTTCGACGCTCGGCAGTTGCCCAATCCGCACTGGGAAAGCAGCTTGCGTCCCTTGTCGGGCAAGGATCAGCCGGTGCGCGAATGGCTCGATGCCCAGCCCGAGGTCGTCGCCTATGCAGACGACATCCACGGCTTCCTGCAGCGTTGGCTGCGCGGCTTCGATGCGAGCGGACGCGGTTATCTCACGATCTGCATCGGCTGCACCGGCGGCCGTCATCGTTCGGTCTATCTGGCCGAACGCCTCGCCGAGCGCCTGCGCCGCGAACATCCGCAGGTGCTGACGTATCATCGTGAATTGGCATGACGGGCGTTTGAGATGAGTGTCGGTGTCTTGTTGATGACCCACGAAGCGATGGGCGCGGCCCTCGTCAATGCCGCGCGCCACGTGCTCGGCCGCCTGCCCTTGCCGGTGGACGTGCGCGAAATCGGCGCCGACGCCGATCCCGATCAAATGCTGCGCGCCGCTGCTGCGAGTGCGCGCGAACTCGACCGCGGCGATGGCGTGCTGGTGCTGTCCGATCTCTACGGCGCCACGCCCTGCAACATCGCCCACCGCCTGCCCGGCCTGGGCGTGCGCATGCACTGCGTCTCGGGATTGAACCTGCCGATGCTGTTGCGTGTCCTCAATTACCCCGACCAGTCGCTCGACGAACTTGCGCAGACCGCCGCCCACGGCGGTCGTGGCGGCATCATCGTCGATCGTCACTGAGCCATTCCACGAACGTTCCGGCAAGAAGATCCCATGCTCGAGAAGGACATCGTCATCAGCAACAAGCTCGGCCTGCACGCGCGCGCCTCGGCCAAGCTCGTGCAGGCACTGCATGGCTATCAGGCCAGCGCCTTCCTCGTCTGTCGCGGCCGCGAAGTCAACGCCAAGAGCATCATGGGCGTGATGATGCTCGCCGCCGGGCTCGGCTCGCCGCTGACCCTGCGCACCGACGGCCCCGACGAGGAAGCGGCCATGAGCACGATGCTGGACCTGTTCGAGCGCAAGTTCGACGAGGGCCAATAGCAGGGTGCTGAAAAAGTCCATCCTGGACTTCTTCAGCTCGACGAGTCCGGTACATGCCCGGACTCGGCTCCGACGAATCAATCACATGCGTGATCGATTCGCGTGCAGTGCATCCCTGCACTGTGCTATCAGACTGCTGAAAAGGGTTTTTCAGCAGCCTGATAGCGCCGCATCGAACCGCCCCCGAATCAGTGATCGAGGCGGCAGGTCACGGGGATGGCTATTGCACAGCAGGCCTTGCTTGCGCCACGCTCCCCACCAGCGGCGCCATCGCCAGCAGGCAGGGGGATGAGCGACCGGCAAGCAGACCGCGCGCGACTCGCCGCCGCGGCAACCCAGCGAGGAATCAGCAGGCGTGCGTTTCGTCCTGACCGGCAGCGGTGCATCACGCGGCATGGCCCTGGGTCGCGCGCGCCTGCAGCATCCCAGTCGCTATCTGGTCGATGATCGTCCGCTGCCCGAGGACGAGGTCGACGCCGAGATCGATCGCCTCAAGCGCGCGATCGAGATCGCGCGTGAGGAACTGGCGCTGCTGCGCAACAAGCTGCATGGCGCGCTGGCGCGCGAAGTCGCCGACTTCATCGATGCGCACAGCCTCATGCTCGCCGATCGCGAGCTCACCAGCGGCATCTTCGAGCTGATCCGGCGCGGCCGCATGCGCGCGAGCGCCGCGCTCAACCTGCAGCGCGATCGTCTCGTCGCGGTGTTCGAGGCGATGGACGATCCCTACCTGCGCAGCCGCAAGGAAGACGTCGAACACGTGATCGCACGCGTGCATGCAGGCCTGCAACGCGAGGCCAGCAGCGCCGAGCGCAAGCTCGCCGAGCGCGTTGGCGAAATCCTCGTCACCGACACCGTGGCACCGTCCGAACTGGTGCCACTGGCGGAGCTGGGCGTGCTGGGCGTGGTACTGAGTTCAGGCAGCCGCGTCTCGCATGGCGCGATCCTCGCGCGCTCGCTGCATCTGCCGATGGTGGTCGCCGCGCACGAAGCCCTGGGCACGATCCACGACGGCGACCTCATCCTCATCGATGGCGAAGCCGGCGAGGTGATTGCCCATCCGAGCTCGGCCGATCTCGCGCGCTTTCGCGCCTGGCAACGCGAGTCGCTGCAGCGCAGCCGCCAGCTTGCCCTGCTCGCCGAGCGCGACACGCGCACGCGCGACGGTGTCGAGATCGCGCTCCACGCCAATGCCGAATCGGCCGCCGACATCGCCCTCGCGCGCAACAGTGGTGCAGCCGGCATCGGCCTGTACCGCACCGAGTTCCTGTTCCTGCAGCGCCGCGAATTGCCGGCCGAAGAAGAGCAATACCTCGCCTACCGCGAGGTCGTGCTCGGCATGGGCGGCCTGCCGGTGACGATCCGCACGCTCGACCTCGGCGCCGACAAGGCCGACAGCAGCGGCCTCACGCTCGACGACGAGGAAAATCCTGCGCTGGGCGTGCGCGGCGTGCGGCTGTCGCTGCGCCACCCCGAACTCATGCGCACGCAGCTGCGTGCGATCCTGCGCGCTTCCGCCTACGGGCCGGTGCGCATCCTCGTGCCGATGATCTGCGCCGCCGAGGAAATGCAGGAAATGCGCGCCCTGCTCAACGACTGCGCGCGTGACCTGCGCAGTGAGGCTTACGAGATCGCCGAGAACGTCGAACTGGGTGCGATGATCGAAGTGCCGGCCGCGGCGATTGCGCTGGCCGGGATGATCCACGAGCTCGACTTCGTTTCCATCGGCACCAACGACCTCGTGCAGTACACGCTCGCAGTCGATCGCAACAACGACCATCTCGCCAATCTTTACGACCCGCTGCATCCGGCTGTGCTCAAGCTGCTCGCGCAGATCATTGCCACCGGCAAGCGCGCCGGCAAGCGCGTGAGCCTGTGCGGCGAAATGGCCGGCGATCGCAACCACACCGCGCTTCTGCTCGCGCTCGGCCTCACCGACTTCAGCATGCATCCGGGCGTTCTGCTCGAGGTGCGCGAGAGGATCGCCAGCCTCGACCTGAGCCAATTGCGCAAGCACTCGGCAGCGCTCCTGCGTGCGCCCACCCGCGAGCGCATTGCGCGCGTGCTGGCGCGCATGGGGGCATGACGGCTGCTCGTGGCGACTGCCCGGACTTCGATGGGCCGCGTGCGCCAACGGCCTACCAATGCGGCTCCACGCGTATCCCGCCAGACTTGCCCTCCACGCAGATCTCCACGTGCAGGCAAGGCCGCAGAAAGGCGAATGTACTTTCCAGAAGCCGTGTCAGAAACGTTGGTGCAGTACCGAGGTAACCGGGGTTGTACTCGTGCACGCACTTGGCCTTGATGCAATTGAAGTCGGCCGACAACAGCGTGAAATACTTGATGACCTCGCGCAGCGAATACTCCTTCCAGTGATGCCCGTAGGTATGCACGCCAAGTACCTCGTGGACCTCGATACCGCCACCGAGCCGAGCGAGGAACCGACGCGGAGTCCATAACCGCCCTCTCGCAGCATAGTAGTTCGGCGTCGTCACCACGATGCGTCCGCCCGGCTTCGTCACGCGGTAGATCTCGCGCCACATCTGTACCGGGTTGAAGGTGATGTGCTCGAGGATCTCGGCAAACAGGACCAGGTCGAATGAATCATCGGGAACCGTCGACAGCGATGGAATACGCTCCAGGTCGCTGTTGCACAGCAAGGTGATGCCGAGCTTGTGCGCGGCAGCCTCCACTTGCGGCAGCGTGAGCGTGAGCGGCAAATCCAGCGCGTGGACCTTGTGCCCATCGACCGCGTACAGCGCAGCCTGGTGCAGCCAGTGCGCACCGACGTCGAGGATCTTCGCCTCCGCCGGCAGTGGCCGATTCGATTCCAGCTCGCGCCTAGTCTGGCAATAACGCTGCCAGTGATGACGAAGATAGGCCAGATCAGTCCCGCCGGCCTGCGTGAACAGCGACTCCAGTTCATCCAGTTGCATCCGCAATCCTATCCATCAGGTTGAATGATGCGCCTTGTATGCGAAGGCGGCGCAGCAGGATGCCTGAAATGCACTTCACCGGCCATGGCAGTGCAGATGGCGGCAGCGCGGCCATGCCACGCATGGCGCCGCCGACCCCACCGATCCACTGACATCCCACGAGATACACCGGGTACGGGCGCGCAACTGTCCATGGCTGGCACGATGCCTGTGCCGGCGCCATGCGCATCGCGTTCTGCCTGCTGCGCAGCACCCGCCTCGGCTGAGCCGCATGGGGCGCTCGCCCCAGTCCGCCGTGTGCCCGTTCACATTCCGGCCAGCGACCGGATCACGTTTGCTGTCGTTTTCCGACGCACAATTGCGTATGAGTGTTCAGAGACGGGCACGATGCAGCGCCTGCCAAGCTGCCGAGGAGTTCGATCATGAAAACCAGACTGTTTGCCTGCGCACTCGTCACCTGCCTTCTGCCCGCAGGATTGGTTCTCGCCGGCGGTGGCGTGTGGACCAGCGAAGGGCCGTATGGCGGCCGCATCAATCGATTGCTGGTCAATCCGGCGATGCCCAGCATCCTGTATGCCTCGGCCAACGGCGGTATCTTCCGCAGCAATGACGGCGGCGTGAGCTGGTCGCGCAAGGAAGCCGGTCTGGCCGGATCGGCTGCGTTCAATTTCGACACCCTTGCCCTCGATGCCGGCGCCCCGTCGACATTGTGGACCTTCGACAGTTTCGGACGCCTCAATCGCACGACCGATGGCGCCGAGAATTGGGCGCAGACCGGATACAGCATGCCCGCCAATGATCGGGTCATGGACATCGTCGATGCCCCTGGTCCGACCGGCTTGCTTTATCTCGCGACCGCAGCCAATGGCGTACTCGCGAGTGCCAACAGCGGCGTGAGCTTCATCGCGAGCAGCACGGGCCTGCCCAATAGCGTGCCGATAAACACGCTTGCATTCGATCCCGTCAACCCGTTGCGCATGGCGGCCGGCGTCGGCTATCCCTATACCGCAGGAGATCCCCTGCATCCCGCCTCGATTTATCTGAGCACAAATGGCGGCGCGAGCTGGAGCGATGCGCTCACGCTCGGTGGAGCGACGCCGTTCTACAGCCAGGTCACCAGTATCAGCTTTGGCGCAAGCGGTACGGTGTATGCCGCGGTTGGCGGCGAGCTCTACCGCAGCGACGATGGCGGCGCGAACTGGGGCGGCCCCTATCCCGGCGGAGATTACCTCGAGTCGGTCAAGGCCGATCCGGGCAACGCGATGACCGTGCTGCTCGGCGGTTACAACGGCTTGCGGCGCTCGACCGATGGCGGTGCAACTTCGACACCGCTCAACAGCGGTCTGGTGCTGACTGTCGGCGCACCCGCCGAAGTCGTGCGCATCGCCGTCCATCCCAACTATCCAATCACCCCGCTGCTGTGGCTGGGCACGATGGACGCCGGCGTGTACTTCAGCGCCAACAATGGCAGCACCTGGATTGCGCAGAACGAGGGTCTGGCTTCGGCAAACATCCGCGCATTGGCAATGTTCCATGACGCCAGCACGCACCGCCTGTTCGCGGGCCTCGGCGATGCGTTCTCACCCTCGCCCGCGCTGTATCGCGGCAACAACGGCGGACCCGGCACGCCGTTCGTGTCGTGGGCCAATTCCAACACCAACCTGGGCGCCTACCAGATCCGCATCATCACGATCGATCCGACCACCAAGGGCAGCGGCATCGGCAGCACCCGCATCTATGCAGGCGGACGCAGCGGTGTCGGCTATGCCGGCCCGCTCGATGTGCGCAACGGGGGCGTTTACCGCAGCCTCGATGGCGGCAACACCTGGACCACGATCGACAGCGGCCTGCCGACTTCCGGATCCCCTGCGGCAGCAAACGTCGGCACCGT
>NSJK01000021.1 GCA_002632325.1 Lysobacterales bacterium
GCCCACCCGTTGTTGCCGAAAGCGGTCTCGGCATAACCGTTGGTCTTGAGCTTGGCCACCGCGACACCATAACCACAGCTGGACCACGAACTCTTGGCCGCTGCAATGAGATAGGTCTCGTACGTGCACATTGCCGGCGTGGTTCCACCGCAAATCGGCTTGAGCGTGATGTCAAGCAACACGTTGCTGCGCGTGCCAAGGGAATCGAACACGGTATGGCTGGTGCCGTTGATGCCCCAGCTCGTGATGAAATTGCCATCCCAGTCGAGATTGAACACAAACAAGTGACCTTCGCTGGTCGCGTACTGATACTGACCGGCAATGAACAGCATCGGCACCCCACCGTTGACAATCGGGCCTGAAGCCATGCGCTTGGGGGCCGTGCTGCACCTCTGGTTTCCACCACTGCCGCAGATGTTCATGTTCAGGACGTTCGCGCCATAGCTACCGAAGCTGTTGTCGAGGCTCGGCGCCTGGTCGCCTTGTCCAGCGAGGTAACGCTTCAGAACGACACTGGAGTAGCCATCGTCGCCGACCCGGTTGCTTACGACCACCAGTTCGTTACGGGACGTACTGAAGGCAAGGTCGATCGCTTCCTCGGGCCCGAGACCGTCCAAGACAGAGGTGGCCGCCACCCAGCCACCATCGAGGCGCACCTTGAGCAATACGGCATCGAGATCATCCGAATAGAAGCTGTAACCCGCGGTGATCCACAGGTAGCCGTTGTGTTCCTGCATCGAAGTGATGCTGGTGTACTTGCCTTCTGCGGCGTTCGGATACACCAGCCAGTTCTTGTCTGCATCGGTTCTCGTTGACGGTGCGGCCGTCCAGGGCACCCGATCGCCACTGGGGGTGTAGCGCGCCAGGCCGATATTGAACGTGGTCGGGCTGACCGCTTGACCGAGCTTGGGCACGAGTGCGGCAACGATCACGTCGCCATTGGCCAGGCGAATCACGCGCTGGCCGTCCTTGGCGGTGGAAACGGCCGGCAAGGGCCAATTGCGCGTCGTCCCGAAGCCGTCGGTCACGGTGCCGCCGCTGCCGAACGCGCTGTCCAGGACGAAGGGGTCCTGGTCCAGGGGGCTGGCGAGCAGTTGCAACGGCTGGCTCCAGGGCGTGTCTTGCGCATGCGCCTGCAAGGCGATGGGCGCCACCGCGGCCTCGTCGACATGGGCGGGCACGGCCGCTGCCACCTGGCCCGGCAGGCTCGCGATTGGCAGCGGGGATGCCGTCGCGGGCACGGCGAGCCACGGCAGCATCAGCACAAGGATGCCGTACAGGATGGTCTTGGACATGGTGTTGCTCCTTCGGGTTGGTTGCGGAAAGTTCCAGATCACGGGAATCAAGGTTTCATGGGCGCCGCCCGGTGCCGCGCGTTGTGCCACCAAGCCTTGGCTCGGCACGGGCACCGGCGCGGCGTGTCAGAAGCGCAAGGCCAGGCCCAGGCTCAGGCTGTCGATGCGCTGGCTGGCATCGGAGTAGCGGCCGTCGTAGCCGATCCAGCCGGAGAATTCGGGCGTGAACCGGGCGCTCACGCCGATGCCGACGCTGCCCCAACTCTTGTCAGGCACGAACCCGGGCAGGGCGAATCGGCCAGGCATGCTGACCAGCCCCGCACTGACTTCACGCGGGTCGGCATCGTTGTCGCGATTCCAGGCGATGCGCGCCCAGGGATGCAGCCCGGTATTGCCCGCTTGCGTGCTGCCGACCACTTGCCAGCCCAGCGTCCCAACCAGAGAGCGCCGCGTCTGCTGGCCGAACCGCATGGTCGCCGCGTCGTTGCCGGCCTCGGCATAGCCATCGACGCGGATGCGCTGCCAGGCAAGCTCGGCGTAGGGGCCGGTTTTCCAATCGTGCAGGTCGAACCAACCGCCGCCGCCGAGCGTGAAGGCGGAGTGCGAGCCGGAACTGTCGCCACGCTCGTGACGCAGGCTCGGGCCGATCGCGATGTCACGGCGGATGTCGCTGAAGTCGAGGTCACCGATGCTGGCGCTGGCGCCCACGTAGGCATGCGACCACTGCCACGCGGCATAGCCGCTGAGCATGAGATCGCGCAATTTGAAACTGCCCATGCCGCCGGCGAAGTCGTTGTTCTGGCGGCTCGCGGTGAATGCAAGACCGACGCTCAAGGCTTCGCCCGGATGCACGTCGGCGCCGATCGTGAATTGGTTGAGGTCGTTGCGGCTTTGCGGTGAATTGACCTGCGCATCCAGCCGCTGCCGCGCGTAGCCGTAATCGGCCCAGGCTTGCCAGCCATTGCCCGATGCGCCGGCGGCGCGCGCCGCGATCCGGTTGCGCAAACTGCGATCGACACCTTGGCGGATCGCCAGCGGCGCCTCGCCGAGCAGGGAAATCTGGCCGGGCGCGAGGATGATCGACTCGGCATATTGCGCGAGCATCGCGTGGGCGGCGCTGCCCGGGTGGGCGAAGTCGGCGAACAGGTGGGTGTTTTCCGCGCCCGGCGCATAGGTGTAGGGCGCGCCCGAGCCCTGCGGGCCACACTCGATCGCCACGGCTTCCATGCCGCAGGCCGGCATCGCCATGTCGCTGAAGCCGTAGCGCGCGGGGTCGGCGACGAATTCGTTGAACAAGCCGAACAGGTTGACCGGGATGAGGTTGACGCCGGTGTTGGCCAAGCCGGCGGCGAGGGCCTGGTTGTAGGCCACGGTCATTTCGGTGAGCTGGCCGGCCACGTCCGGGCCGAGCGCGGCGATGTCGGGCGACAGGCCCAGGTCGGGCAGGTTGAACACCATCACGTAGCGCGCACCGGCCTGGCCGAGTCTTTCGATCATGCCCAGCTCGGCGTGTGCGGCGGCATCGATCATGGCCTGCGCTTCAGCGGGCGTGATCACACCCATGCCAGCGAGCGTGAACGCGCCGAACACATCGTTGGAACCACCGACGATCGTGTACAGGGCGTGGGGATCGGCGCGGCCACCGCTGGCCGCCAGGCTCGCTTCCAGCTGCGCGGGCAGCGGCACCACGAACGGCGGCGTGTCGGGCGGGTTCTCGCCCATGCCGGCGTAGGCGATCGCGTAGTTGCCGCCGCCCTGGAGCGAGGGCAGCAGCGGCAGGCCGAGGAAGCTGGCGATGTTCTCGACCGCGACATGCCCGGGATTGGTGGTGAAGCGGGAGATCTCCGGCAGTTCCAGCGCGAGGGCGAAGTTGCCGCCGTCACTGAAGCTGTCGCCGAACACCACCATGCTCGAGAACATGCCCTGGTGGACGGATGGGGGCGTCTGCGCCGCCGCGGTGGTGGCGGTCAGGCCCAGCGGCGCGGCTATACTGGCAAGCGTGATGGCAACGCTCAGTGCTCGCAGTTTCATGGCAGGTTCCTCGGCAACGGGGTGAAATGGCCGATCCACGGTGGATCGCTTGGCGGGAACAGGACTCGTCGACACCGGCTCCGCGCTTGCGGGCACCTGGCGACAGTCATCCTCCCGACCGGCATAGGCGCAAACGCCGGACCAAAACGGCCATCGCTGCCGAAAAAACTTTTTGCGCGCAGACCAGGGGCTGTGGACGTGGCAACAGGAACTTCAGACGTCACCACGCTCCTGGCCGCCTGGCGGGCCGGCGATGAGGCCGCGCTCGCGCAGTTGACCGAGCGCGTCTACGCCGAGCTGCACCGCATCGCGCACCACCACATGCGCAACGAGCGCCGCGCCGACAGCCTGCAGACGACCGCACTGGTCAACGAGGCCTGGCTGCGCCTGGCCGATGCCAGCGCGATCGAGGGGCGCGATCGCCTGCAGTTCTTCGCGCTGGCCTCGCAGGTGATGCGGCGCGTGCTGGTGGATGCGGCGCGCGCGCGCGACGCGCACAAGCGCGGCGGCGCCGTGCAGCACGTCGAGCTCGACGAGGCAGCCCTCGTGCCGGGCACGCCGGACCGCGACATCGTCGCCCTCGACGAAGCCTTGACCGCGTTCGCGCACATCGCGCCGCGTCAGGCGCAAGTGGTCGAATTGCGGTATTTCGGCGGACTCACCGAGGACGAAACCGCCACTGCGCTGGACACCTCGCCGCGCACCGTGCGCCGCGACTGGGAGCTGGCCAAGGCGTGGCTGGCGCGCGAACTGGCGCGTGCATGACGTCGATGGCCGCCGCATGAACCCGGCACGCTTCGAGCAGATTGCCGAGCTCTACCACAGCCTGCGCGAACGCAGCGCGCAGGAGCGCACGACGATCCTGCGCGAAGTCGATCCGGAGCTGCGGCGCGAGGTGGAATCGCTGCTTGCACAGGCCACCGGCGACGGCTTCCTTGAACGACCCGTGTTCACGCAGGCCTTGTCCGCGTTGAGCGCGCCGGCTGCGCCCGCGCTGAACGCGGGCGATGTGCTGGGGCCCTATCGCATCGAGCAAAAACTCGGTGAGGGCGGCATGGGCGAGGTGTACCGGGCGATCGACACGCGGCTGGGTCGCGCGGTCGCCATCAAGCTCGTGCACGCGCGCTTCAGCGACCGCTTCCGGCGCGAGGCGCAGGCCATTTCCGCGCTCAACCATCCCAATATCTGCACGCTCTTCGACATCGGCCCGAATTTCATGGTGATGGAGCTGGTCGAGGGCGAGACCCTGGCAGCGCGCCTGCGCGCAGGCGCGATGCCGGTCGGCACCGCGCTCGAATATGCAAAGCAGATCCTGAGCGGACTGATCCAGGCACACGCCAAGGGCATCGTCCACCGCGATCTCAAGCCGGGCAATCTCATGCTCGCGCCGAGCGGGATCAAGATCCTCGATTTCGGTCTGGCCAAGTCGCTCCACGACGAAACGCTCACTGCCACCGGCCTCATCATGGGCACGCCCGGCTATGCCGCACCCGAGCAGCGCCAAGGCCGCACCGGCGACCAGCGTTCGGACATCTACTCATTCGGTTGCGTGCTCCACGAGATGCTGACCGGCAGCCGCGTCGGGCCCTACCGCAAGGCCATCGTCTCGCGACGACTCGATGCGATCATCGAACGCTGCCTGGAAGAAGACCCGCAGCGGCGCTGGTCGTCGGTGGATGCACTCGCCCAGGCGCTGGCACAGGTGAAGGCTGCCGATGGCTGGCGCGAGCGCACGCTTGCTGCGGGGCTCGGGTTCGTACGCAGCCACCCTGCCTGGACGCTCGGCATCGCGGGCCTGCTCGCTGCAACCGTGCTGGCGCTGGCATGGCGATCGCCCGGTCCAGGCACGCGCATGTTGACCGACAAGGACAGCCTCGTGCTGGCCGATTTCAGCAACCGCACCGGCGATCCGGTATTCGACGGTTCGCTGCGCCAGGGCCTTTCCGTGCAACTGGAACAGTCGCCGTTGCTTTCCATCATTCCCGAAAGCCGCGCGCGCCAGGCGCTCGCATTGATGAACCAGCCGGCCGACGCGAAGCTGACGTCGGCGATCGCCCAGGACCTGTGCCAGCGCGTGGGCAGCGCCGCCGTGGTTGAAGGCAGCATCGTCCAGGTCGGTGCGCCCTATCAGCTCACGCTGCGCGCGATCGATTGCAGCAACGGCGCGACCATCGCCAGTACCGAGGCGATCGCGCAGGACAAGAGCCGCGTACTCGAAGCCTTGGGCAAGGCGTCCACGCGCATTCGCGTGGCGCTGGGCGAATCGCTGGGCAGCGTGCAGCGCCACGACACGCCATTGGAGCTGGCCACCACATCCTCGCTGGATGCGCTCAAGGCCTACAGCGAGGGCATGGGCGCGATGCGTGCCGGCGACGAGCCGGCCGCGGCCATCGCGCTGTTCAAGCGCGCCATCGAGCTCGATCCGCAGTTTGCACTCGCCTACGGCGCGCTCACGATCGAGTACACCAACCGCGGCGAATCACTCATCGCCGCCGACTATGCGCGCAAGGCCTACGCCTTGCGCGACAAGGTCAGCGAGCAGGAGAAATACTTCATCACCGCGCGCTACGGGCGTTCGGGCACGGGCGACATCGAACTCGCCGTGCAGGCCTGCCAGGCCTGGATCCAGGCCTATCCGCGCGTGCTGATGCCACGCCTCCTGCTGGCAGGCTCGATCTATCCGGTGATCGGCGACTACACCAAGGCATCCGCACAGGGCGCCGAAGCGGTACGCATGGCGCCGACCATGGCGATCGCCCACGTGCTGTTGATGGACAACCTCATCGCACAGGACCAGATCGAGCAGGCCAAGGCAGCCTATGCCAAGGCGCAAGAACTCAAGCTGCAGTCGCCCTTCTTCGCCCTCGAGCTGTACCAGCTGGCCTTCCTGCACGACGATCAATCCGGCATGGCAAGGCAAGTCGCGCAGGCCGCTGGGCAGCCCGTGATCGCGCACTCGATGTTGGCGCTGGCCGCCGAAACCGCAGCCTGGCAGGGGCGCCTGCGGCAGGCGCGGGCGCTTTCCGAACAGGCCATGGATCAGGCGCGACGTGACGGCGCAACCGAGCCGCGTGCGACCTACCAGGCGATGGCGGCATTGCGCGAGGCGCAGTTCGGGAACGCACAAGAGGCCCAGGAGCGCGCCCGTTCCGCGCTCGAATGGACACCTTCGCGCGACGTGCAATTCGGCGCCGCGCTGACCTTCGCATTTGCCGGCAACGTCGCACAGGCGCAGGCATTGACCGACGCCCTCGCCAGCCAGTATCCGCAAGACACGCTCGTGCAATCCAACTATCTGCCCGTCCTGCGCAGCAAGCTCGCGCTCGATCACGGCGACGCGAGCCAGGCACTGGACTTGCTGCGCAACAGCTCGGCGCATGAATTGGCCATGACGCGTTCGAGCCTGCTCGGCTGGACTTCGCTCTACCCCATCTTCCTGCGTGGCGAAGCCCTGCTGGCGCTGCAAAGACCGCAGGAAGCGGCCGCCGAATTCGGGCGGATCCTGAGCCAGCGCGGGCTCGTCCTGAATTATCCGATCGGACTCATGGCGCGCTTGCGCCAAGCGCAGGCACTGGCGCAAGCCGGCCAGGTCAAGGAGGCCGCCAGCGCCTATGCGAGGCTGCTCGCACAGTGGAAGGACGCCGATCCCGACCTGCCCGTGCTCGGCCAGGCACGCGCCGAAGCCGCAAGACTGCCCTGACGCGGCATCAGCACGGGCGCGCATCGCCGGGCGTGGCTGCCCGTGCGCGTTCTTGCAGAAAGCGCCTTGACTCTGGACCACGCTCCAGGGTTTAGGCTAGACATCGGATCAAGGCGGAGGCGCACATGGGCGCATTCACGATCGGCGAAGTCGCGCGGCGCGCCGCAATCAGCATCGACACCGTGCGCTACTACGAACGCCGACATTTGTTGCCGGCGCCGGCGCGGCGCGCATCGGGCTATCGCCAGTATGGCGATGAGGATGTGCAGCGCCTGCGTTTCATCCGTCGCGCCAAGGCACTCGGCTTCGCGCTTGAAGACATTCGCAGCCTGCTCGATCTGTCGATCGACCATGAGCGCGGCGTGCACGGCCTGCGCGCGCGCACCGAGGCCAAGCTTGCCGACATCGACGCGCGCATCGCGCAATTGCAGAAGATGCGACGTGGCCTGCGCCAGCTCGTCGCCGACTGCCCCGGCAGCGGCGCCCTCGATCATTGCCCGATACTGGCCGCCCTGGGCGGCAAGGAGCCCGCATGAACCACGATCACGCCCAGGCCCATGGCGGCAGTTGCTGCGCGCACAAGGCGGTGATGCCGGCACCACCGGCGAGCGCGCGCGATCCGGTCTGCGGCATGCAGGTCGACATCGCCAGCGCCCGCTACACGATCGAACACGACGGCCACACCGTGTATTTCTGCAATCCGCGCTGTCGCGAGAAGTTCATCGCCGATCCGGCGCGCTATGCCGAAGGTGCGCCGGCCGCGCCAGCGCCGGTGATGCCCGCGGGCACGATCTACACCTGCCCGATGCATCCGGAGATCGAGCAGGTCGGGCCGGGCACCTGCCCCAAGTGCGGCATGGCGCTGGAACCCAAGGATGCCAGCGTCGCGACCGATGATGGCGAACTCATCGCGGTGCGGCGCAAGGCCGCGATTGCCGCCGCACTCGCCTTGCCGCTGCTGCTGGTGGCGATGGGGCCGCATCTGCTTGGCCTGCATTTCGCGGCCGGCACTTCGCAAGCACTGCGCTGGGCCGAAGCCCTGCTGTCGGCGCCGCTGGTGCTGTGGGCGGGACTCGACTACTACCGCCGCGGCTGGCTGGGCGTCGTGCATCGCTCGCCCAACATGTACACCTTGATCGGGCTCGGCGTGCTGGTCGCCTTTGTCTACAGCGTGGTCGCACTGCTTGCGCCGCAATGGTTCCCGCCCGCAATGCACGATGCGCACGGCAACATCGGCATCTACTTCGAAGCCGCAGGCGTGATCATCGCGCTGGTCCTGCTCGGCGAATGGCTGGAACTGCGCGCGCGCGGCAAGACCTCGGCAGCGCTGCGGCACCTGCTCGATCTCGCACCGCCGATCGCGCATCGCCTCGATGCCGCGGGCAAGGAAAGCGATGTCGCGCTCGATCAGGTCGGCGTCGGCGATCGCCTGCGCGTGCGCCCGGGTGAGCGCATTCCGGTCGATGGCGTGGTGCTCGACGGCAGCAGCAGCGTCGATGAATCCATGCTCAGCGGCGAGCCGATTCCGGTCGAGAAGCGTTCCGGCGATCGTCTCGTCGGTGGCACCCTCAATGGCAGCGGATCGCTCGTGCTGCGCGCCGACAAGGTCGGCCGCGACACCGTGCTCGCGCGCATCGTCGACCTCGTCGCCCAGGCGCAGCGCAGCAAGGCGCCACTGCAACGACTCGCCGATCGCGTCTCGGCGGTGTTCGTGCCGCTGGTCGTCGCGGTGTCGCTGCTCGCGTTTGCGGCGTGGTGGTGGCTCGGCCCCGAGCCGCGTCTGGGCTACGCGATCGTCAATGCGGTGGCGGTGCTCATCATCGCCTGCCCGTGCGCGCTGGGGCTGGCGACGCCGATCTCGATCATGGTCGCCAGCGGGCGCGGCGCCGAACAGGGTGTGCTGTTTCGCGAAGCCGCCGCGATCGAGCATCTCGCGCGCATCGACACGCTCGTGCTCGACAAGACCGGCACGCTCACGCAGGGTCGCCCGGCGGTGTCCGACGTGATCGTCACAGCGGAGTTCACGCAGGACGCGGTGCTGGGCTGGGCCGCGAGTCTCGAAGCGGTGAGCGAGCATCCACTCGCGCGCGCGGTGCTCGAAGCCGCCGCCGCGCGCGACATCGCGCCGCAAGCGGTCGTGAACTTTGCTGCGGTCACTGGTCAGGGTGTGCGCGGCGAAGTCGCGGGTCGTCGGCTCGCGCTCGGCAATGCCGCGCTGATGCAGGCACAGGGGATCGACGCACAGTCACTCGCCGACCTCACCGCGAAGTTGCAGGAAGCGGCGCGCTCGACGATGTTCCTCGCCGCCGATGGCCGCCTCGCCGGCCTCATCGCGGCGCACGATCCGCTCAAACCCGGTGCGCGCGAGGCAATTGCCGCGTTGCACGCGAGCGGTCTGCGTCTGGTCATGCTCAGCGGCGACAACGAAGCCACCGCGCGCGCAGTCGGCGCGGCGCTCGGCATCGACGAAGCGCACGGCGGACAGTCACCGCAATCCAAGGCCGCATGGGTGGACGCGGCGCGTGCACGCGGCGCGCGTGTGGCGATGGCGGGCGATGGCATCAACGATGCACCCGCGCTCGCCGCCGCCGATGTCGGCATCGCGATGGGCAACGGCACCGACGTGGCGATCGAGAGCGCGCAGGTCACCCTCGTCAAGGGCGAGCTCGCCGGCATCGTGCGCGCACACAGCCTCGCCCAGGCCACCGTGCGCAACATCCACCAGAACCTCGTGTTCGCGTTTGCCTACAACGGCTTGGGCGTACCCGTCGCGGCGGGACTGCTGTATCCGTGGACCGGCTGGCTGCTCAGCCCGATGATCGCCGCGCTGGCGATGAGCCTGAGCTCGGTGTCGGTGATTTCCAATGCGCTGCGCCTGCGGGCCTGAGCGGGCGGCATGCGCGAATGCGCCGATGAACGCATTCAGCGCGTGCGCGCCTCGATCAGAAACGGGCCGCCATTGCGGCGGCCCAGCCTGTTGCATGGTGCCGATGCCTTGCTCGCATCGGCGGTAACGCCGCACAAGGGCGCGCACCAGACACCATCACCGCGAGCCAATAATGCCCATGCGATCGAACATGCCGGCAGCGCTCGCACACACCACGATCAGCGCCGCCTGCATGGCGGCGAGCGGCATGCCCCGGTCAGTCCGTCCGTGGACCTGATTCCGGGGCCGTGCCGGTCGCCCGCGCGGGCGGTGATCTACTGCGCCGGACAGCTCAGAGCACTTGTACCGTCCTGTCCGTAGGCGAAGATCGTGTCGCAGGTGTAAGGCACGCATGGCGAGAACTCGGAAGTATTGCCCTGCGCATCGCGCGCGACCAGGGTGAACTTGCGGCCAACCAGGGTGCCACTGAGCGGAATGTCGACCACCACCGAGCCGTTGCTGTTGCTGTCGGCGTTTTCGATCGTCGTGATGGCAGAGGTGACATAGGTCTTGCCCTGGCCGTATCCGCTTGCATCGCAACTGGCGCCGGAGAACACCTGCACGATGTAAACGCCGTTGGTCGAAAGCAACACGGTGCGCAGATTGCCCCGCTGCGCGCCACCCTCCGCGGACCACAGGACTGGATAGTTCAGACCACGATTGGCGCGGGTCGCGGCACCTGCGGCCGTATCGTTGTCGATGGCATCGACGCCGGCGTCATCGATGTCGATGCCCAGTTGCTCGTTGTCATAAATGCGATTGGACAGCAGCGAGTTGCGCTGACCGTCGGCCAGACGCACCCCGGCGCCCCCGTTCCACGCAATGCTGTTGGAATTGATCGTGTTGTCGTGGGCGCCGCCGTGGGTGTAGACGCCATGCGAGATGTTGGGCAGATCAGTCTCGCAGACTGGCGTGCACAGGATCAACGAACGCAATCCGATCCGGTTGTCGGTGATGAAGTTGTCCAGCGCGGATGCGCCGACCAGTTCGATGCCGACTGTCTGGTTGCCCGAGATCAGGTTGTCGTGGATCGTGTGGTGAGAGCCGGCGATCTGGATACCGACCTGGTTGGGGGCAGCGCTGAGGCCGGATGCCTTGGTACCAATCAGGTTGTTCTGGACCGTGCTGCCGTTGGCATGCGAGGCCAGCAACAGCACGCCGGCGGCCCACGCGTTTGCAATGACGTTGACGTCTGCGCGCTCCTCGCCGCCGATCAGGTTGTAGTAGGTGGTGCTTCCGGAAATGCGCACGTTGACGGCGCTGTTGCCCAGTGCGGTGCTGCCTAGACTGCCGGCAAACTGCACGCCGTGTATCCACGACCCGGCGCCACCCTGCAGGTCGACGGCGGCGACGTCGAAACCGCCGATCGCGACACCGCTCAGTTGCAGGTAGTGCGAGGCGCCGACACTGGAGGGAATGCGAAAGGCGAAATCAGCGGAAAGATTGCCGCGAATGCCGATGCAGATATCGGCGTTGAAGCCGTAAAAGCTGGTGTTGGGCGCGCTGCCGGGTTGGGTGTAGCCCTCGATGATCACGCGGTCGGTGATGGTCGGCAGCGGGGCCGCAAGAGTGATGATGCGCGGGCAGCCACCGGGAATGTTGAAGCGGATGTGGTTCAGGCCGCTGTCGGCGTTGGCCTGAATGATCGCCCAGCGCAGCGAGCCGCTGACCAGCGGAAAGAGTTGGTCGACCGTGCTGGTGACGGTGATGACGTTGCTGTCGTCGACATTGGTTTCGTAGACGCCGCGATCCGGGGCCGAGCCGATCTGACGCGGACCGCCGTCCAGGTCCTGGCTGATCGGATCCAGCGGCAACGGGGTACCGCTGTTGATGGCCGGCGAGCTGGTCAGCAGGTGGTAGTTGCCGCTGTCTGGAGCAATGAACTGCGGATCCACGTCGAGCGTTGAGACCGGGAGGATGTACGGCGCCGGTGACGCTTCGAGTGCGTGAAAGATGTTGTTGCGCAGATTCAGGTACGGCGAGACGCGGGTGCGGATGTCCTGACCGCCTGCGTTGTCACGGAAGATGGAATTCTGCACAAACAGTTCATAGTCGTCGTCGGCTGCCTGGGTGCGCGTGATGCACAGTCCATCGCCGGCGTTGTCGGCGATGACGGAGTATGAGAGCGACACCGCGTTGAGGTCGTGATTGTCGACATACAGCGCGCAGGAAGAATGCGCGTTGTGAATGGCCATGACATGCGACATGGAAACATCATCGCTGTCGATTTCGGCGGCGCCCGTGGTTCCGCCACAACTGCCGCTCGTGCACAGGTCATCGAATATCACCCGGCGCAAGGTGACTTTCTCATCCGGGCCGTTGCCGCCGTAGGAGGCGGCTTCGATGTAGATGCCGCCGGCCAGGTGTGCGAAACGGATCGACTCGATCGTGATCGAGTCATAGCTTTGCAATTCCAGAATGTCGGCATCGCCGCCGATGGTGGTCAGGTGCGGATCAAGGACGCGCGAAGTGCAGCCATCGTTGTAGCCGCCGATGATGGTGAGGTTGTATCCGAACGCAGGATCATCGATCTGGTCGAGCGGATTGACATCGAGGGAGTAGTTGCCCTGCACGACGCGCACGGTGACATCGGTTTCCTGTGCGAGCAGGATGGCATTGAGCAAACCGCTGCTGCTGCTGACGCAGCGCTCTTCGGCGGCCAGGACCGGCCGGACGAACGCAAACGCGAGCAGGAGCAGGGCAGTTGCAAGACGCGACAGGGTGATGAGGCAGGGGTTGCAGGCGGACCGCGGCATGGCAGGGGCTCCAGTTGGGACGCTAACCATGTAATGCCGCAGAGAGGTCAAACCGAACAATTGCGGCCGGATTGCCACTGCAGGAGTTGCGCCCCGGCGGGCTTCCCGGCGGGAGCCGCTGTCGGGCATCCGCAGCGGCGCGCCCTGCGCCGGCAAGTGCAGCGATGACCCTGCGAAGGCGATCAGAGCCGCGCCGCCGGCGGTGCCTGCGCGCCAGTCCCGTGCCTCATCGAAGCGGTTTGCGAAGGGTCGGGAATTCCAGAACCACTCCTTGTGCACTGCGCGGCGCAGTGCCTGCGTCAGGCGGGTGCCTGCGCGCCAGTCCCGTGCCTCATCGAAGCGGTTTGCGAAGGGTCGGGAATTCCAAAACCACTCCTTGTGCACTGCGCGGCGCAGTGCCTGCGTCAGGCGCATGTCATCCAGGATCCCGCACGCCGCGCGCGCTGGCGATGAGCCTGAGCTCGGTGTCGGTGATCTCCAACGCGCTGCGCCTGCGGGCCACACGCTTGCCGCGCTGAGCGATGACAGGCTGCGGCGCACGCCGTGACGCGCTGCTCAGAAGCTCGAACCTGGCTCGCTGAGAAATTGCAGTTCGGCCGGAGTCGAGGTGCGGCCCAGCACCGCATTGCGGTGCGGGTAGCGGCCGAAGCGATCGATGATCGCCTTGTGGCGCAGTTCGAAATCGAGATTCTCGGCAAGACCGAGCGCCGTGAACAGCGCCACCGCGACGCGGTGGATCAACGCGGATTCGCTGTGCATCCACGGCATGTACAGGAACAGGCGTCGCTGCGGCGGCAGGGCCTGGTCGTGGCCGCCGCGCACCGCTTCCTGCGCGAGCGCGAGCGCCATCGGGTCGGCGGCGAAGGCGGCCGCGTGACCGCGATGGAGATTGCGCGAGAACTGGTCGAGCACGATGATTTCGGCGAGGCGTCCACCGACTTCGCGGCGCCAGTCGTAGAGCTCGCCTTGGACGACCGCGCGATGCAGCTCGCCGAAACGCGCGCGGATGCGCTCGTCGAAATCCGGATCGGCTCGCCAACGCTGCGCAGGTTCGATTTCGTCGAACCAGAACCTCAGCACGTCATCACGAACACGGTCGGCACTCATCGCAGTTTCCTGTGCAGGGCAGCTCACGCGCGACCACGCTCAGGCATCCAGATCGGGAATCAGCCGGCTCTCGACCCAGGTGATCATGTCCTTGAGCTTGAGCTTGCGCTTCTTCATGCGCGTGAGCTGCAGTTCATCGCAGGCCGGGGTTTCGCGCAGACGCGCGATCGCCTCGTCGAGGTCGCGGTGCTCGAGCTTGAGCTCGGCGAGCTTGCGCACGAGCACAGCGGGATCGTCGCTGAACATGGGCGGCAGTGTAGCAATGTAGGAGGGCCGGAAGGCCCGACCGATCGGCATCGAACCATCGCGCGCTCTCGTAGGAGGGCCGGAAGGCCCGACCCATGCATTGCATGTGCGCATGGCGCGCGATGGCGCGCGGCCTGGGTCGCGGCTCCCGCCGCTCCTACAGAATGGCGTAGCGGAACGATCGCCCTCGTAGGAGGGCCGGAAGGCCCGACCCATGCGTTGAATGTGCGCATTGCGCGCGATGGTGCGCGGCCTGGGTCGCGGCTTCCGCCGCTCCTACAGAATGGCATAGCGGAACGATCGCTCTCGCAGGAGGGCCGGAAGGCCCGACTCATGCGTTGCATGTGCGCATGGCGCGCGATGGTGTGCGGCCTGGGTCGCGGCTTCCGCCGCTCCTACACCACATTGATGCGGCGTAGCGGAACGATCGCTCTCGCAGGAGGGCCGGAAGGCCCGACCCATGCGTTGCATGTGCGCATGGCGCGCGATGGTGCGCGGCCTGGGTCGCGGCTGCCGCCGCTCCTACGGAAAGGCATCGCGGCTTCCGCCGCTCCTGCAGAATGGCTTCACGGCTTCCGCCGCTCCTACGGAAAGGCTTCGCGGCTTGCGCCGCTCCAACACGAGGACGGGGCGCTAGCCCTTCGCCACTGCCGCGAGATGTTCGGGCGTGAGGCCGAAGAACTCGAACAGCTTGCCTGCGGGCGCCGATTCGCCGAAACGATCGATGCCGATGACCGCGCCGTCGCTGCCGACGTACTTCCACCACAGCGCGGTGGAACCGGCTTCGATCGCGATCTTGCGCACGCCCGGCGGCAAGATCTGCGCGCGATAGTCGGCGTCCTGACGATCGAACACCGAGGTCGATGGCATCGACACCACGCGCGTGGGCAAGCCTTGTGCTTCGAGTTGCTTTGCGGCATCGAGCGCGATGCCGATTTCCGAACCGGTGGCGATGAGGATGCGCGCAGGCTTGCCGCTGCTCGCCTCGACCAGAACATAACCACCGCGCGCGATCGCGGCGATCTGCGCGTCGCTGCGCGGCACGAAGGGCAGGTTCTGGCGCGACAGCGCAAGCGCGCTCGGGCCATTGCCGCGCTCGAGCGAGAGCTGCCACGCGACTGCGGTCTCGACCGTGTCGCAGGGCCGCCAGACATCCAGATTCGGAATCAGGCGCAGCGATGAAACATGCTCGACCGCCTGATGCGTCGGCCCGTCTTCGCCCAGACCGATCGAGTCGTGGGTGAACACGTGGATCACGCGCTGGTTCATCAGCGCAGCCATGCGGATCGCGTTGCGGCTGTAATCGCTGAAGGTGAGGAAGGTGCCGCCGAAGGGAATGAAACCACCGTGCAGGGCGATGCCGTTCATGATCGCGGCCATGCCGAACTCGCGCACGCCGTAGCTGATGTGGCGGCCGGTGCCGCCGCCGAGCAGGAGCGCGGCGCCCTTCCAGTTGGTGAGGTTGGAGCCGGTGAGGTCGGCCGAGCCGCCAAGCATTTCCGGCAATGCAGGCGCAAAGACTTCCAGTGCGAGCTGACTGGCCTTGCGCGAAGCGATGCTCTCGGCTTTGGCATTGGCACCAGCGACAAGCTCGTGCGCAAGCTGCGCGAAGTTGGCCGGCAAGGCACCAGACAGACGACGTTCGAACTCGGCAGCCGCCGAAGCATGTTTGCTGCGATAGGCAGCCATGCGCGCATTCCATTCGCTTTCTGCCTTGGCGCCGGCAGCATGCGCATTCCACATCCCGTGGATGTCGGCGGGAATCTCGAACGGAGCATGCGTCCAGCCGAGCGCTTCGCGCGTGGCAGCCAGTTCGCTTGCGCCCAGCGCCTCGCCATGTGCCTTGGCCGTGCCCGCGCGAGAAGGCGCGCCCTTGCCGATCGTGGTGCGGCAGATGATGAAACTCGGTTGGGTGAGGTGATCCTTGGCCTGCGCGATTGCGGCATCGACCGCATCGACATCGTGGCCGTCGATCGGGCCGATCACCTGCCAACCGTAGGCGCGGAAACGCGCCGCGGTGTCGTCGGTGAACCAGCCCTGCACTTCACCATCGATCGAAATGCCGTTGTCGTCGTAGAGCGCGATCAGCTTGCCCAGTTGCCAGGTGCCGGCGAGTGCGCAGGCTTCATGCGAGATGCCTTCCATGAGGCAGCCATCGCCGAGGAAGACATAGGTGTGATGATCGACGATGCGCGCATCGTCGCGGTTGAACTGCGCGGCGAGCAGCTTTTCTGAGAGCGCCATGCCGACCGCGTTGGCCAGACCCTGACCGAGCGGGCCGGTGGTGGTTTCCACGCCGGGCGTGATGCCGACCTCGGGATGTCCGGGGGTTTTGGAGTGCAACTGACGGAAATTCTCGATCTCGCCGATCGGCAGGTCGTAGCCGCTCAGATGCAGGAGCGCATAGAGCAGCATCGAACCGTGACCGTTGGAGAGCACGAAACGATCGCGTCCGGCCCAGTGCGGATTGTTCGGATTGTGGCGCAGGTGCCGCGTCCACAGTGCGACCGCGATTTCGGCCATGCCCATCGGCATGCCCGGGTGACCGGACTTGGCCTTTTCGATCGCGTCGGCGGAGAGAAACCGGATTGCATTGGCCATGCGGGCCGTGTCGAGGTGGGCTGGACTGCTCATGTGCGCTCCGGGATGTGCGGCGAACGACCCACGCCGCTTGCTGGCGTGAGGACGGGAAGATGGAGGTCTTGCTGCGGGCACCTGCCCGCTGCGCCGGCGGGCGCGCAAGAAACGCGGATTTTGCCGCAAGGCGGCGATCGGCGAAAGTGAAAACACGGCTGCGACGACGATTAGAATATGCGCCCGTTTGCACCCCGCACATTCCGCCATGAACGCCGTCATCGATCGCAAGCAAGCCCACGAAGCCGCCAAGCTCGCCAAGCGCCTGCGTCATCAGGTCGGTCAGGCGATCGCCGACTTCAACATGATCGAGGACGGCGATCGCGTGATGGTCTGCCTTTCGGGCGGCAAGGATTCCTACACCCTGCTCGACATCCTGCGCAGACTGCAGACCAAGGCGCCGGTGCGATTCGAGCTGTTCGCGGTCCATCTTGATCAGAAACAACCCGGCTACGACCCGCACATCCTGCCGAACTATCTGCGCAGCATCGACATGCCCTTCGAGGTGCTCGAACAGGACACCTACAGCGTGGTCAAGCGCGTGATTCCCGAAGGCAAGACCCAATGCAGCCTGTGCTCGCGCCTGCGCCGCGGCTCGCTCTACACCTATGCCGCCGAAGAAGGCTTCACCAAGATCGCGCTCGGCCATCATCGCAACGACATCGTCGAAACCCTGTTCCTCAATCTGTTCCATCAGGCCACGCTCAAGGCGATGCCGCCCAAGCTGCGCTCCGACGATGGCCGCAACGTGCTGATCCGTCCGCTGGCCTACTGCGCCGAAGACGACATCGCCGAGTATTCGCGCCAGCAGGGCTTTCCGATCATGCCCTGCAACCTGTGCGGCTCGCAGGAGAACATGCAGCGCAAGAACATCAAGGCGATGCTCGCCGAGTGGGACGCGAAATTCCCCGGTCGCATCGAAACGATCTTCCGTGCGATCGGCAATGTCGCGCCCTCGCAGCTCGCCGATCGCAGTCTGTTCGACTTCGCCGCTCTTGGCGCCGATCCGCAGGCGCGCCGCGCCGATGCGCACGCCTGGCTCGGTGGTGGCGAGCCATCCGCGGACTGAAGCGCGCCGAGCGCTCCTGCTATCCTGACCGGCGGCGCCTCGGCCCAGCCGATCGCGAGCCGCGGCCGCTGATCTCAGGATCTGCGACCTTCCCTTGCTTCAATCTCCCGCCTGACATCGGCCCTGCCCGGTCAGACGCCCTGCCGTTGATCGTCTGCGAGTCCCCTCACGCCCATGTTCTTTCGCAATCTCAGCCTGTTCCGTTTTCCGGAAAGTGTCGCCAAAAGCCTCAAACATCTTGCAAAAGACGTTGAAGAGCATCGATTGCGCGATTGCGGACCGCTCGAACTCGCGACCCGCGGATTCATCTCACCCTATGGCCGCAACAACGAAGCCCTGATTCATGCCTGCGGGCCGTTCTCGCTGCTCGCGATCGGCAGTCAGGAGCGTCTGCTGCCGGGCGTGGTGGTGGCCGAGGAAGTCGCCGAGCGGATCGACCAGATCGCCGCCAAGCAGGGCCGCCGACCCGGTGCGAAAGAACGCAAGCGCTTGAAGGAAGAGGTGATTTCCGAGTTCCTGCCACGTGCCTTCGTGCGCCCCTCGCGCCTGCTCGCCTATCTGGATGCGCAAGGTGGCTGGTTCGTGGTCGACAGCGCCAGCCGCAAGGCCGCCGAGGATGCAGTCAGCCAGGTGCGCGAGGCGCTGGGTCGGTTTCCGGCCACGCCGATGGCCGGCGCCGAGTCGCCGCGCGCGCTGATGACCGACTGGCTGGCCCAGGGCCGCCTGCCGGCCGGGCTGACGCTGGGCGACGAGGTCGAACTGCGCGACCCGGCCGAGGCCGGCGCAGTGGTGCGCTGCCGGCGCCAAGACCTTGAATCCGAAGAGGTTCGGGAGCATCTCAAGGCGGGCAAGCAGGCCTTCCAGCTCGGCCTCACCTTCAATGACCGGATGAGCTTCGTGCTGGGCGAGGATCTGACGGTGCGCAAGCTACGTTTTCTTGACATCGTGCTCGATACAATTGGCGAGCAGGACAAGGAGTCGGCCGAAGCCGAACTGGACGCGTGTTTCGCGCTCATGTCTTTGGAGCTCAAGGCGCTGCTCGCACAGTTTGAACAATGGTTTGGCATTGCCCGTCCCGGCGAACACGATTGAGTCGCGGCGGCAGCGGAGACAACGACGTGAACATGGCGCAGGACTACCTCGAACTCGACACCGCCGACGGCGAGACGATCAAGGTGCTGCGCAAGAGTCATCCGCAGGCGCGTCGCCTGCGTCTGACCGTGACACCCGGTGGTGCGCGCGTCACCTATCCCGAAGGCACGCATCCGGCGCAGATCGTTGCCTTCCTGCGCAAGCATGGCGAATGGCTCGAGCGCAAACTCGACGAACTCAGCCTCGGTTCGGCACCGCCGCCGCTCAAACCCGGCGCCGCCACCGTGATTCCGCTGCGCGGTGAAACCACGCGCCTGTCGTGGCGTGATGGCGTCTATCCGCGCATCGAACAGCTCGACGATCGTCTCGTGCTCACCTTGCCGGCGCCGCATGGCAAGGCCACCCTGCCCGCAGCGCGCGCACTGCTGCGCTCGTTCTTCGAAGCGCAGATCCGCCGCGATGTGAGTCGTCATCTCGCGCGTTACTGCGCCGAACTCGAACGCGCACCGACCGGCGTGCGTTTGCGTCCACTCAAGAGCCTGTGGGGCAGCCTCGACACGCGCGATCGCGTCACGCTTGATCTCGCGCTCGCACTCGCGCCACCCGCGGCATTGCGCTACGTGACGATCCATGAGCTGTGCCATCTGCGCATCCGCAGTCATTCACCGCGCTTCTGGGCGCTGGTCGAAAGCCTCATGCCCGACTGGCGCGAACAGCGAGAGTGGTTGCGCCTCAACGGCCAGGCACTCAAGGCCGAATTGACGCGCCTGATCCAGGCCTGAGCGCACGCGCGTCAACCCAACAGCGCCGCCGCCACTGCGTGCGCGTTTTCCAGATGCAGATGGTGGTTGCCGGGCAGGCGCGTGAGGCGCAGATCGGCAACGCGATCGGCGCGTGCCTGCATCATCGACAGCGGCAGATAACTCGTCGACGGATCGGCGAGCACGAGCTGCGTCGGTGCCTGGATCCCGGCGAGCGTGGCGAGCACTTCGTCTTCGGTGTAGCGCTGCGGGCTCACCACGGTCAGACGCGGATCGCTTGACCATACCCAACCGCCTTCGACCTCGCGCACGCCGCGCGTGACGATCGCACGCGCCGCGGCGTGCGAAAGATCATTGGCGAGCCGGCGCGCTTCGATCGCCTCGTCGAGCGTTGCATACACGCGCAAGGGTCGGCGCAACGCGAACGCGGCGTGTTGATCGAGTGCCTGACGCAGACGCGGCAGCGCATCTTCGAGCGTGTAGGTAAGCGGGCCGAGGCCTTCGATCAGAAGCAGGCGTTCGACGCGTTCGGGATAAATCGCGGCGAACTGACTCGCCAGCGCGCCGCCGAGCGAATGACCGAGCAGACTCGCGCGCGACCAGCCCAGCGCATCGAGCGCGGCGCGAATGTCGTCGAAATAATCGACGTAGTGGTACCACGCGCCCGCGGCGATGTGCGCGGAATGGCCGTGCCCACGCAGGTCGATCGCGACGACCTGCCAGCGGGTGGCGAGTAGCGGCGCCAGAGCGTCGAAACTGCCGGCGTTGTCGAGCCAGCCATGCAGCGCCAGCAGCGGGGGCAGACTCGCATCGCCCCAGCGCTTGGCCGCAAGGACGCCATGGGTGACGTCGAGCTGAAGTTCTTCAGCGACGCTCATCACGCAGTCGCTCATGGCGGACCTTGGCCGCGCGCGCCTGCGCCGTCGCACTCGCAGCGTCCCAGTCGGGCGCGAACTCGTGCCAGCCGCCGGTATTGCGCAGGACCAGGTCGGCGAGCATCGCCACATGATCGGCGCCGTCATTGAGCGCAGGAATGTATTCGAGCTTCTCGCCGCCCGCGTGCAGGAAGCGCGCATGGTTGGTGAGCGCGATTTCCTCGAGCGTCTCCAGGCAATCGATCGCAAAGCCCGGACACAGCACCTGCACGTGACGCACACCGGCGGCCGGCAGTTCGGCGAGGGTGGCATCGGTGTAAGGCTGCAACCAACGCGCCGCGCCGACGCGTGATTGGAAAGTCACACTGATCGCTTGTTCGTCCAATCCCAATCGCTCACGCAGGCGGCGAGCGGTTTCCTGGCATTGGCAGAAGTACGGATCGCCCGCATGCAGGTAGCTTTCCGGCGTGCCGTGGAACGACAGCAACAGGCGCGGTGCGCGGCCTTGGCGCTGCCAGTGCGCCTCGACGCTGCGCGCGAGCGCCTCGATGTAATGCGGCGCGGCGTAGTAGCTGTTGATGAAACGCAGCTCCGGCAACCAGCGCCAGCGCGACAGCTCGGTGCCGATCGCGTCGAACGCCGAGGCCGTGGTCGTGCCCGAATACTGCGGGAACAGCGGCAGCACGAGTACGCGGCGCACCCCGGCCGCGGCCAAATCGCGCAGTACCGTACCGATCGCCGGGTCGCCATAGCGCATCGCATGGCGCACGAGGATCGGCCCGGGTCGCTGCGCTCGCAGTGTGGCCTGCAGGCGCTCGCTGAGCGCGGCCATGCCGACGGCGAGCGGCGAGCCCTGCGCGGTCCAGATCTTGCGATAGAGCTCGGCCGAGCGCGCCGGGCGCAAGCGCAGGATCACGCCGTGCAGGATCAGTCGCCACAGCCAGCGTGGGGTTTCGACGATGCGTGGGTCGGCGAGGAACTGCGCCAGATAGCGGCGCACCGCGCGCGGCGTGGGGGCTGTGGGCGTGCCGATGTTGACCAACAGGACGGCTGCGGCCGCCTGCTCGCCATGTCGGAAGCCGGACTGTGCAAGAAAACGCGACATCTTCGGGGAAAAAGCGCTATCCGTCGGGCAAGGTCCGTGCGGGTCCTGCCGGCCCGCCGCCCTGCGTCGAACATTTCGTGAAATTGCTGCTAGACTGGCCCGGCTACCGCGGACCACCGCGGAGCAGACGATTACTTATAACAATAACACGCCAACATGCGCGCTTTGACCTGCTACATCGCAGCAGGAGTGCTTGTCGTCGCCGCCTCGATGTCGGCGCGAGCGGAGACGCTCGCCTACGGCGAGGCCTTCGACACGCTCTACCGCATCGACCTTGCCCAGCCTGCGGCGAGCAAGCTCGGCGTAGCCGGACGTTATGCCGGTCAGACCATCGCCAATGTCAGCGGTCTGACCACGATGCCCGATGGCAGCCTGCTGGCGATCGCTGGCTCGATCAAGTCGTTGGTGCGCATCGATCCAACCACCGGGCAGGCCACGCCGATCGGGCCGCTGGGCATCGATGGCGGCAGCGGCCAGTTCGATGCGCTCGATCTCGGCATGACGGCCACCTGCACGGGTGGTCTGTACTTGAGCTCGGGTGTGCTGCACTCGCTGTATTCGGTCAATCCGGGCACCGGCGCGGCGACGCGCATCGGCGACACCGGCATTGCGATCAGCGGCCTCGCCGAACGCGGTGGTCTGCTCTACGGTGCAGGCGCCAAGGGCGATCATCACCTGTATCGCGTCAATCCGCGCACCGGCGCGACCAGCGAGATCGGTGCCTTCGGTCCGGCTGCGAGCAAGTGGATCAATTCGGCGGCGCTGAGTTTCGATGCCGACGGCACGCTGTGGGCCGTGCTCAACTACGTGCCGCCACAGAACGAAAGCACGCCGCCGCCTGACTGGAGCGATCTCGCCAGGATCGACCCCGCGACCGGCGCGCTGCAGATGATTGGCCCGATCACCGGCCCGGCCGATTCCTTGCGCCAGATCGGCATGAAGGGCTTCACGGTTGGCCCGACACCCTGCGTGCGCCCTGCCGGATCGCCCAATGCGGCGCCGGTCAACTCGTGGTGGGCGTTGCTTCTGCTCGGTCTGGGCATGACGGGACTCGCCACGCACATTCGCCGCGCCTGAGCGCGCGCTTCATCGCCGGCTCAGCGCTGGCTGTTATGGTGGCGCGAACTACCCTGGAGTCGATGATGCGTCCATTCCTGCTCGCCGCTGCCGCCTTGCTGTCACTGACCTGGCTCGCTCCCACCCATGCCGGCGAGAACGAAGACAAACTCGCCGAGAATGCCAAGCGCGTGCTCAAGGAAGTCATGCAGGCGCCGGACAAGGCAATCCCGCACGACTTGCTGCGCGAAGCGCATGCCATCGCGGTGGTTCCGGACGTGATCAAGGCCGGCCTCGTGGTCGGCGGCCGCCATGGTCGCGGCCTGATTGCGGTGAAGACGCGCGATGGCACCTGGTCCAATCCGGTGTTCGTGAGCATGACGGGTGGCAGCCTCGGCTTTCAGGCTGGCGTGTCCTCGACCGACGTGATCCTCGTGTTCCGCACCCAGCGCGGGGTCGAGTCGATCGTGCACGGCAAGTTCACGCTCGGCGCCGACGCCTCGGCGGCCGCCGGCCCGGTCGGCCGCTCGGCGCAGGCTTCGACCGATGCGCAGCTCAAGGCCGAGATCTATTCCTACTCGCGCGCACGCGGCCTGTTCGCCGGCGCAGCGCTGGATGGCACCGTGATCCGCATCGACAACGATGCCGATCAGGCCGTTTACGGCGAAGGCGTCACCGCGCGGCGTATCTTCGACGGCGGCGTCACGCAAGTGCCCAACGCCGTGGTCGATTTTCGTGACCTCCTGGAAGAGTACACTGCAAAATAACCGGGCAATTTCCGCCCCTCACGAATTCGGGTTTGGTCATGGGTGCATTTTCGTTTTGGCATTTGCTGGTTCTGCTGGTCGTGGTTGCCTTGGTGTTCGGCACTAAGCGCATCCGCAACGTCGGCGAGGATCTCGGCGCGGCGATCAAGAGCTTCAAGAAGGGCATGCAGGACGGCGACAAGCCCGAACCGGCCCAGCTCAAGGCCGATCCGCCCGCCAACGAAGCGGGTGCGCAGAACACCGCCAGCACGAGCAAGTCCGAGCGCGCCGAATAAGCGCGCCGACGGCGCCATGTTCGACATCGGTTTCAGTGAAATCGCCCTCGTGGCTCTGGTCGCACTGATTGTGCTCGGCCCCGAACGGCTGCCGCGCGTGGCGCGCACCGCTGGCGCGCTGCTGCGCCGTGCACGCACGAGCTGGCAGGGCGTGCGCGACGAGATCGAGCGTGAACTCGCCGCTGAAGATCTGAAGAAATCGATGCAGGATCTCAAGCGTGATATCGACGTGCGCGGCGACCTGCAGGAGATGGCGCGCAACGTGGAAAGTGCCAGCCACGAAACCGTGGTGGCACCGCCTGCGGAAGTCACACCGCCGGATCCGCCGCGGTCATGAGCGAAGTCGAACAGGCTGGCGCCGAAGACACGCAGCAATCGCTGATTTCCCATCTCATCGAGCTGCGCGAGCGTCTGCTCAAGGCCGTCGCTGCGGTAATGGTGGTGCTGCTGTGCCTGCTGCCATTCGCCAACAAGCTCTACGGCTGGCTGGCGCTGCCGCTGGTGCGCCATCTGCCGCAGGGCGGCACGATGATCGCGACCGAAGTCGCCTCGCCGTTCTTCACGCCGCTCAAGCTCGCCTTCTTCGTCGCGCTGTTCATCGCGATCCCGGTCGTGCTCTACCAGCTCTGGGCCTTCGTTGCGCCGGGACTGTACCGGCACGAGAAGCGCCTCGCGGTGCCGATCCTCGTTTCATCGGTGCTGCTGTTCTACCTCGGCTGCACCTTTGCGTATTTCCTGGTGCTGCCTGCGGTGTTCACCTTCATGACCCACATCGCGCCGGCAGGTGTCGCGGTGATGCCAGACATCTCGCATTACCTCAGCTTCGTGCTTGGCCTGTTCTTCGCCTTCGGCCTGTGTTTCGAAGTGCCGGTGGTGCTGGTGATTCTGGTCGTGCTCGGCGTGGTGTCGATCGAACAGCTCGCCAGCAGCCGCCGCTACGCGATCGTCGGCGCGTTCGCGATCGCGGCGGTGCTGACGCCACCTGATGTGCTCTCGCAGGTGATGCTGGCGGTGCCGATGATCCTGCTCTATGAGGTTGGCATCTTCGGTGCGCGCCTGTTGGCACGGCCACAGGCGCAATCCTCGGCAAGCCCGGACGGCGCTGACAAGCTGCCTTGATCAGCGACGCCGGCCGGCGCGCTCGATCGTGAAGCTGCCGAAACTCACGCCGAGCGTGACGCCTTCGCCGGTGCCGGCCAGCGCGAGCGAGACCGTGCCCTTGGTCACCACCTGCGCGGTGGCCGCTTTGCCCGCCGCCGCACTCGCATCACCCTGCGCGTAGGCGCCGAGCACGTCATCGATCGACAGCACCGGACTGAACTTGCCGGTGCCGTTGTCGATGCGCGACTTGCCGAAGGTGAGGCCACCGCCGCGCGCCTTGATCTTCACGGCCATCGACTGTCCGTTGTCGCAATTGACCGTGCCCTTGCCCTCTGCGCGCTTGTAGAACGCCGCCCAGCCAGTCAGGGAAAACTTGAGCTTGCAACTGACATCGGCGCCCTGCGCCGGTGGCGCGAAGCTCGTCGCCGCCAAGCTCAACGCCGCAACCAAGGCAAGATGGATGGTCGTCTTCACTACGCACTCCAGAAGTTGAACCAGCGCCGAGTGTCGACCGCAGCGCCGATCGTGTCCAGCCACCCTCACGCGTCAGGCAGGCTCCATTCACGCAAGACACGCCAGCTTTCGAGCTTGCGTGCGCGCGGAATCGAGGCATTGGCCGGGCTCGTCGAAGGCAAGGCGAGGATTTGCAGTGCGCTGGTGCGCTGCGCGTCGATGTGCGGTGCGATGCGCCGCCGGAACACTTCGGCGGCCTTGCTGCCATTGAGTGCGATCACGCTGGTTTCCGGATGACGTTCGAGCAGGCCCGGAATGTCGTTGGGCACTTCACTCGCGCGGAGAATGTCGCCATCGAGAGATCCTCGCCGCTCGCAGCGTTCGAGCACATCCCAGATGCCGATGCCCGATGCGTGCAGGCGTGCGATGCGCTGCGCATACGCAAGCTCGGGGCCGGCATTGAACAGTTCGCCCATGAACGGCCAGAACAGGTTCTGCGCGTGGCCGTAGGACTGGCGCAGTTCGAGCGAGCGCCGGCTCGGCACGCTGCCGAGGATCAACACGCGGCAGCACGCGCCAACCTGTGGCGGAAAACTCTCGACGCGTGAGGCGGTCGCTTCAGTGCTTGCTTTGTTTGAACCCATCCAGATCGGTGAGCACCTGTTTGGAGTTTTCCTTCGGATCGACGTCGGTGTAGCGCTTGGCAACGATGCCCTGCGGGTCGATCAGAAAGGTTTCGCGTCGCGCGTATTCCATCGGCCCACGCTTGACGTATACGCCGTACGCCTTTGCGACCTTGCCATCCGCATCGGAGAGCAGGCGAAACGGCACGTGATATTTCTCGGCAAACTCCGCATGCGATTTGACGTCGTCGAGGCTCACGCCGAGCACGTCGGCGCCGGCCTTGCGCAAGGCGACGATGTCGTCACGATACGCGCACACCTCGGTGGTGCAACCGGGCGTGAAGTCCTTGGGGTAGAAATACAGCACCAGCCACTTGCCGTGTTCGCCCTTGAGCGTGTGCCAGTCGCCCTTCTGGTCCTGCAGACGAAACTCCGGCGCCGCCTGACCCGCCGCAGGCCCGCTCGGCAAGGTTTCGTCAGCGAATGAGCACGCCGCGCCAAAGGCGACCACCAGCGCAAGCAGCAAGGGCATCAGGTGTTTCATCGACGGGCTCCACACTTGGCGGCGAAGGCGGCCACGAGATCTCCAGTCTACGCCGATGGTGCAAGCGCGCGGCGAGCGTCGCACAATGGTCGCTTTCCTGCTGCCATGACGACGATGAAGGCGTTCTCCGGCCTCGTGCTCAAGCACCTGTTCCATGCGCGCGGCAGCGATGGCCGAGACTACGAGGTGCATGTCTACGTCGAGCCCGCGCACGCGGACAATGCGTGGATCGAGCGCATTGCCAAGATCTGCCTCGCCGACGGCGGCGAGCTGCGCGTGATTTCGCATCACCACTACGAGATCGTCGCCAGCGGCGTGCGTCTGGAAACCAGCGATCGCGAAGCGATCTGAGCGTGCGTTGCCGCATCGTGTGCGGCGCGCGCACAACTCAATGCGGTTTTGCCGTTTCCTGCGGCTTCGCTGCCGGCGCTTTCGCGGGTTCGTGCTGCGCGCCGTACTGCGGCGGGCCATCGAAATCGATCAGCACGATCGTGTCGGCAGCCGGCGCATGGCGCTCGTACGGCTTGAAGCGCAGGCCCTGCCACCACGCCAGCAGGCGCTCCCAGGTCGATGGCGGCCGTTTCTCGGGCAACACGGCGCGACCGGTGGCGTCGCGACCGGTGGTCGGTGAGGCGGCATAGATGCGTGCCTCGACGGCCTTGCCGACCAGGGCAGCCGGCATCGGCAGGCGGAAGCGCGCATCGTCGACGTGGTAGTCGTTGCGCGCGAGCTTTGCGCCCTCGCGATCGAGCCAGTCGATCGTGAGGTTGCCGGCAAAACGTGGCGCGCGCAGATCGACCAGCACGCCCGGACTCCAGCGCGCATCGTCGAACACCACGGTGGCCTCGTCGCGCGGGCGTTCGAGCACGATCGCCGGATCGCCGAGCAGGTTGTACATCTCGACGAGGGTGCGGTCATCGGTCTCGCGCTTGGCGCGCACCAGAGCCTCGCCGATCGTTGCACCCGGTTGCAGCAGATTGGAAATCACCGCCTTGCTGTAGGTGGTTGTCGGTGAGTTGCGCCATGAAGCCGCGAACACCGCGATCGCGCCCTTGCCCGGTTCGCGCAGGAAGCGCTCGCCGATCGAGTCCTCGGTCGGATTGTCGAACGGCGCCGAATAGCAGGTCATCGACAACACCATCGGCAGGTGCGTGGCGTTGTCGAGCTTGGACACATCGTCGAGCGTGAACAGGTCGTTGTTCTTGCGCAGGTCGGGCGGGCCGGTGCGCCAGATGTAACGCCCGCCATGGCCGATGAAGTGCACCAGCAGGCGACCCTCGTCGATGCCGTCATGGATCGCGCGCTGATGCACGGCGTTCTCGGTGATGTCGGGTTTGGCGTAGACCTTGTCGGCCACGAAACCTTCACCAGCGAGCGTCGCCGCAATCGCATCGGAAGCGCGATGGAACTGCGTGACTTCGTCGGCGATGAACATCACGTCACGGCGCCACGCGCCGAGCTGCGGCCTGCTCACGTAGTCGATGGTCTTGTCGACGATCGCCTTGACCTCCTCGGGCTTGACCACCGGCAGGCGCGCAACCGCAACCACCGGATGCCAGTCGCCGGGTTCGACCGCGCCATACCAGTTGTCGCTGGCGGACTGGCCTTCGGCGGACGGGAACTGCCAGGTCGGAATGAGGTTGCGATCCGCGAGCTGCTTGGGTTGCTCGGCGTACTTGCCGCCCGCCACCGCGCCAAAGTGACCGGGGAACAGCAACTCCCGATCGGTCCACTTGGCATAGGCGAGATCGTTGTAGGTGTCGTGGCGAATATCGAAACTCGCATCGCCGACCAGCAGCAGGAAACGCGGCGGCTTGGGCCACTGGTGCCAGGCCGCATCGACGAGGTTGCGAATCGCCTGCGGATGGGTGATGCCGTCGTTGAACTGGTCGTAGACCTCGTTGATGTCGAGGATCGCCACCGACAGGCCGCGTTGCTCATGAAATTGCGCGAGCGGACGGATTGCCTCGATCAGGCTCGGATGACTGACGATGAGGTAGTCGTAGCCCTGCTTGGGCGCACGCCAGGCATCGCCCTGCACGGCGCGCAGCGCATGCACCGCGATCAGGTTCGCCGAGCTTGCCGGATACAGTTCGACCGCAGGCGCGGCGGGCGCGAATGCGAAACGACCGCCACCGAGCGCGTGCCCCGGTCGACGCACGCCATCGCTGCCCAACAATGCCGGCTCGGCGGCGTGCCAATCGAGCACGAGCGCGGCGTCGCCGGCGCCGCGCAGGTTCAACGGCAAGGCGGCCGCATCCAGATCACCCTTGATCGGAAATTGCGCATCGAGCCAGTTGAACATCACCACATCGACCGCCTGCAGCTGTGCATTCCACGGCAAGGCGCGCTTGGGGACTTGCAGCACGAGTTGATTGTCCTTGGCCTTGAGCGCGGCCAGCGGCAGAGTCAGCGTGCGGGTTTCCTCGTCGCGCCCGTTCCAGTGCAGCGCATCGAGCGTGCGGCCGTTGAGCGTGATCTCCACGACATGGTCGTCGGGTTTGTCTTGACCCTTCGGCGTGCCAGTGACCTGCGACAGGCCGCGCAGGTTCATGCGCAGGGTGACGTCCTTGCCGCGCGCATCCAGATCAGGCAAGTCGAAACTCATCTCGAAAGGTTTGGGGTCGACATGGGTGAGCTTGGCCCACATCCACACATCAGGCTCCTCACCCGGCTGCTGCTGCTCCTGATCGAGCCGGATCATGAGGTTGTCCTGCTCCAGGTGCAGGCGTCGCTGCGCGGCAGTACCCGTGTTCGTCGGCGCTTGCAGATCACGCAAACGCGCTCGCGTGCCCTTGGCGGCACCGAGCAGATAGACGTTGTAGCGACTGTAGGGATCGAACCACGATTCGGGTCCGTGCAACTGACGCCCGAGCCATTCGATGCGGTCCCCTTCGGCAAAGCGCTCGCCATTTGTGACGACACGAATCGGCACTTCCTTGCCACGCTCGCTGAGCATGAGTTCGTCGGCGCGGCAATCGGCCAACCCCGGCTGCGCGGCAATGATCGCCGCATGGTCGAGCGCGTAGACGCCATCGCGTTCGACTTCGATGTGCAGGCGGCCGGAACAGGCAAGCGCTGGCAGCGGCAGGGCAAGGCAGGCGAACGCGAGGACGCGACAGGCAAAGCGTGTGGGCATGTGCGAGGTCAGGCGCGCGAGGACGGAAACGGCGCGGCATCATCAAGGAAACCCGCAAGGCTACCTGCGGGATGCAGCGCCCGCAACCGCAAGCCTCAATCCGCTGGCGTCGCGTCGTAGTAGCGCGCAAGCAAGTTCGCCACCGCCGGCGCGGACCGTGCGAGCAAGGCGGGGTCGGAGAAATGCAGTTCGCTCACCACCGCGAAGAACTCGTCGGGGCTTTCGGCGGCATAGGGATCGATGCGGGTGTCGCGGCCACGTTCGACTGCACGCCGCAAGGCATCGAAAGCGGCCTGCATCGTCGCAATCCATTCGCGTCTCGTGATGCGCGCCGGCAGGCGCGGCACGCCATCGGCCGCGCCTTCAAGCATGTCGAGCTTGTGCGCGATCTCGTGCACGACCACATTGAAGCCATCGAAGGGGTGTGCGAGGTCGGTGGCAACATCGGCCCACGACAGCACCAGCGGACCATGTTCCCAGGCCTCGCCGATGAGTTCGTCATCGCCTTCGGTGACCACGCCCGAGTCTTCGTCGTGATGTTGCCGGCGAACGCGGAATTCGCCGGGATAGACGATCACCTCGCGCCAGCCATCGAGCCAGCGCTCGTCCAGATGCAGTACCGGCAGACTTGCAAGTGCGGCGATCGCCAAGCGCTGCGCGTCATCGAGCTTGTGCCCGGCTGCGGCGCTGAAGGTCTTGCGGGCGAGGAAACGCGCCGCAAGCACGCGCAGGCGCGCGGGCTCTTCGCCTTCCAGGCGATCAAACAGTGGCGAAGAAGCCAACAGCGCCTGCCAGTGGCGGTCGTCAATCGAAGCGCCGGTGTCCTGCGCCGTCGTCAGCCGACGCCACCAGGCCCTCATGCGTTCATGCGTGTCGAATCGAGCGACACGAAGCGGCTATTTGATCGCGCCGGGTACCAGCGATTGCCAGCGATAGGTCGGACGCTTGGGCGTGAGCGCGGCCGGTGCGACCGGATCCCCGCTGGCGGCGCCGGCATTGGCGGTGTCGATCACGTCGACATCGACAGACTGCGCGGAGCTCGACGCCGCTGCGCCTTGCGCGTTGGTCGTTGCCTTCAGAATCTCGCCGCCCCCATCGTCGCCACCCGGATCGACCAGCGTGCTGCGCGGACTCACGCTGGCGCAGTCGGTGACGGCGTAAGTCGATGAAGCAATGCCGCGCAACCACATGCTTTGCGCGGACGCATCGGCGGCGACCAGACAGCCGGCACCAGCCAACAGGGCAAGGATCAATGTTTTCATGAGACGGGACTCCTGGCACATGCCGAGGAAGCCGCAATGCTCGCACGAGCGGGCCACCGACTCCATCAGGCAGATGTAAAGGATTGCATGCACCATGCCAAGCGACAGATCGCCCGAACGCGGCCTGTGGCGCGGCTTGCAAGTAATCCATGGGTGTCCGGTGGACGCCGGCGGACAGTGCCGGACAGCGGGCCCGCAAGGTGCCGCGTACACTGCCCGCCCCGCCGACCGCGCCGGACGCCATGACCGCACCGCCATCGCAGCCAACCGCTCCACCCGCTCGCGACTTGCTCGCCTTGCTGGCGGCGCACACGGCGATCCCGGGCAAGGTCCTCGCCGCGCAACTGGGTGTGAGCCGCGCCGCGATCTGGAAGCAGGTCGAACAGTTGCGCGCTGCGGGCGTGGCGATCAGCGCGAGCAATGCCGATGGTTATCGTCTGGATGCGCCGATCGAGCTGCTCGATGCCGACGCCATCACCGCCGCCTTGCCCACGGCGATGCGACGCCGGCTCGGCGAGCTCGAGCTGCACTGGCGCATCGACTCCACCAACAGCGCCCTGTTGCGCCGCATTGACGACGGTCTGCCCGATCGCAGCGTGTGTCTGGCCGAACTGCAGAGCGCAGGGCGTGGACGCCGTGGCCGAGCGTGGCAGATGCCGCTCGGCGGCGGGCTCGCGCTGTCCTGTCACCGCATCTGCGAAGGCGCGATGGTGCGATTGGCCGGCCTGAGTCTGGTCGCGGGGCTCGCCGCGCTCGATGCACTCGCCGATTGCGGCGTCGAAGGCGTGGGCCTGAAGTGGCCCAACGATTTGTTCGCACGCGACGCCAAACTCGGCGGCATTCTCGTCGAACTCGGCGGCGAAGCACTCGGCCCTTGTCACGCGGTGATCGGCATCGGCATCAACCTGCGGCTGGGTGCGCACGCGGCGCAGATCGATCAACGTGCAATCGATGTCGCCGCGCTCGCGGCGCTGCCGTCGCGCAACCAACTGGCGGCCCGTCTCATTTTCAGGCTCGATACCATGATTGACCAGTTCCTGCGCGATGGTTTTGCCGTCTTCGCCGCGCGCCAAGCACAAGTCGACGTGTTGCGCGGGCGCGACATCGAGATCCTGCGCGGGACACGCCGCGAACAGGGCGTCGCGGCCGGCGTCGATCCACGGGGCGCCTTGCGCGTGCGCTTTGCCGAGGGCGAACAAGTGATCGACAGTGGCGAGGTGAGCGTGAGGGCCAAGCCATGAACCTGCTGATCGACTTCGGCAACACGCGCCTGAAATGGGCCAGCGCCGAGGCGGACGGCTTTGCACTGCGCGGCACGTTCGCACACGCAGATTTGCCGCTCGCGCACGCCTTGCGGGAGCAGTGGCAAGCGCTCGCACAACCGTCCCGGGTGCTCGTCGCCAGCGTGGTCGACACGGCCAGGGAAGCGGTGCTCACCCAGGTCGTGCGCGAGCGCTTCGGCCTCGCGGCGCAATTTCTGCGCAGCCCCGCGAACGCACTCGGCGTGCGCAACGCCTACGGCGAACCTGCGCGTCTGGGCATCGACCGATTCCTCGCGATGGCGAGCGCACACGCGCGCCATCCGCGCGTGCAGGTGCTCGTCAGCGTCGGCACTGCGCTCACCATCGACGGCCTGCTTGCCGATGGCGAGCATGCGGGCGGGCTCATCGTGCCCGGCCCGGCGTTGATGCGACGGGCCGTGACGGCCGGCACTGCGCGCGTCGATGCCGAGCATGGCTGCTATCGCGACTGGCCGAATTCGACCGCCGATGCCGTCGTCAGCGGCGCGCTGCAAGCCGCTGCGGGCGCGGTTGAACGCTTGCGCTGCGCGCTGGCGCGACGGGTCGAGCTGGAGCCGGCGCTGGTCGTCAGCGGCGGTGGCGCGGACGAACTGCTGCCCCTGCTCGATCAGGCCGAGCGCGCGCACGATCTGGTCCTGCACGGTCTTGCCCTGTGGGCACGGCAAATGCCGCCGGCGTGACGGCGCGCATCAACAGACGCAAAGCAGCCTACAATTCCGTTTCGGCTCGCACCGGTCCCGTTCACGACTCATGTTCGTACGCATCCTGTTCCTGCTGCTGCTCGCGCTCAACATCGGCGCGGCAAGCTGGCTTTTCCTTGCTGCCAAGCGTGAACCGGCAGCGCCACCGGCGACCGATCCCGGTGCGCCGACGCTGCAGCTTCTGGCCGAGCGCGACGCCGCCAATGCGCACACCGAGCTCGACAGCGTGCCCGAAAGCGAGGCCGATCTCGCCAACGATGTCTGCCGCACGATCGGACCACTGTCGACCCAGGCCGATGCGCGCGCGATCGCCAACGCACTGCGCCCGCTGGTCAAGCGCAGTCGCACGCGCGAAACCCAGCAGAGCCAGACCCGTGGCTACTGGGTCTACCTTGCCGCGGCGCCGAGCCGCGAAGCCGCGCTCGCCAATGCGCGCGCGCTGGCCGACAAGAACGTGCGCGACTACTACGTGATCACCGCAGGTGACCAGCAGAACATGGTGTCGCTCGGCCTGTTCCGCGATCAGGGCAATGCCGAGCGGCGACGTGCCGAACTCGCCGCGCTCGGCTTTGCGCCCAAAATTGACCAGCGCAGCGAGAACCTGCCGCAGTATTGGATCGACTTCGCACTGTCGGGCGAAAATCTGCCGGCCGATTTCGCCGCGCGCGTGCCGGTGCCCGCAGGCGCCGGCATCGCGCCATCGACCTGTTTCTGACCGCTGCCTCACGCGCGGGGGCTGTTACACTGCGCGCCGCGCCGCTTTAGCTCAGTTGGTAGAGCAACTGATTTGTAATCAGTAGGTCGTCCGTTCGAGTCGGACAAGCGGCACCAACCTGCACCCTCGGGAACGCCCACGCGGCGCTTCAGCCCATGCCGCCGTTGATGCCGATCACCTGGCCATTGATGTAGCCGGCATCCTCCGAACACAGGAACGCAACCAGCGCAGCGACCTCGCGCGGTGTGCCTGCGCGCGCAGCGGGCACCAGCGTCTTGATTTGCGCGGCGTCGAACGCGGCTTCACTCATCGCGCCCGCAATCACGCCCGGCGCCACCACATTCGCGGTGATCGCGCGCGAAGCCATTTCGCGCGCGAGCGAGCGCACCGCGCCGTGCAGTCCGGCCTTGGCTGCCGCGTAGTTGGTCTGGCCACGATTGCCGAGCACCGCGGCAACCGAGGACACCGCGACGATGCGTCCCCAACGCTGGCGCGCCATCGCCAACAACAAGGGTTGGGCAACGTGGAAAAACCCATGCAGGGACACATCGATCACGCGCGTCCATTGCTCGGTGCGCATGCCGGCCATCGGCGCGTCGTCGTGAATCCCCGCGTTGTGCACGAGCACGTCGATCGGAGCATGTTCGAGCTCGGCTTCGAGCGCCGCGCGCGTCGCGGCGCCGTCGGCGAGATCGAATACGATCACCTGCGCCTGACCGCCCGCGCCGTTGATCGCATCGACCACGGCTTGCGCGCGCGACACATTCGCGTTGGCGTGCACCAGCACGCGACAACCCTGCGCCGCCAACGCCTGCGCGATCGCACCGCCGATGTCGCCACTGCCCCCAGTGACGAGTGCGCGGCGCGCGCTCATCACCAGACCTTCACGCGTTCGGCCGGCGCCAGATAGAGCTTCTGCTCGGGCTTGACTGCAAAGGCCGCATACCAGGGATCGAGATTGCGCACCGTGAGCGCGCGGTACTGGCCCGGCGCATGCACGTTGGTGAGCAGGAGGTTGCGCAGCGCCGGCTCGCGCATCTTGCTGCGCCAGGCCTGCGCCCAGCCCATGAACAGGCGCTGGTCGGGCGTGTAGCCATCGAGCGCCGCACCGGCCTCGGGATAGGCGAGGTGATAGGCGTCGTAGGCGGTCGCGAGGCCGGCGACGTCGGCGATGTTCTCGCCGAGCGTGAGCTTGCCGTTGACGGCCAGATCAGGGAACGGCTTGTAGCTGTCGAACTGCGCAGCGAGCGCGGCACCCGCCGCCTCGAAGTGCGCGAGATCGTCCTTGCCCCACCAGTTGTCGAGCTTGCCGGTCTCGTCGAACAGCGCACCGGTGTTGTCGAAACTGTGGCTGATCTCGTGGCCGATCACCGCACCGATCGCGCCGTAGTTGACCGCATCGTCGGCGTTGGCATCGAAGAAGGGCGGTTGCAGGATCGCTGCGGGGAAGATCAGGCGATTCTCGAGCGGCACGTTGAGCGCGTTGACTTCCTGCGGCAGCATGAACCATGCGTCGCGATCGACCGGTTGACCGAGTTTGCCGAGATTGCGCTGGTAGTCGAAAAGACTCGCGCGCTGCGCGTTGCCGAGCGCATCGTCGCGGCGCACGTCGAGTCCGGAATAGTCACGCCAGTGTTCGGGATAACCGATGCCGACCTTGAGCCCGGCGAGCTTGGCCTTGGCGCGTGCCTTGGTCGGCGCACTCATCCAGCTCAGCGCATCGATGCGCTTGCCGAATGCACTGATGATCCGGCTCACCATCGCCTCGGCGCGCGCCTTGGTGCGCGGCGAGAAGTGCTGGGCGACGTAGAGCTTGCCGACCGCATCGCCGAGCGCGTGGTTGACCTCGTCGACGCCGCGCTTCCAGCGCTCGCGCTGCTCGGGTGTACCCGACAGCGCGGTGCCATGGAAGGCAAAGTGCGCATCGGCGAAGGTCTTGGGCAGATAGGGCGCGGCGTTGTCGAGGGTGTGGAAGGCGAGCCAGTCCTTCCAGGTCTGCAGCTCTTCCTTGCCGACGAGATCGGCGATGCCACTGATCGCGGCCGGCTGCCAGACGATGAATTGTGTCTGCACGTTGAGGCTGGCCGCATCGAAGAAGCGCGTCCAGTCGAGCCCCGGGGCACGCTTGGCGAACTCGGTTTGCGCCCATTCATTGGCGCCCTTCTGCACGTCATTGGTGTCGAGCTGGCTCGCATGCACGTGCGCGATCGCGGTTTCGAGCGAGAGGATGCGTATCGCCTTGGCTTCGCCATCGGCGACACCCGCCAGTTCGAACAACTGCGCGATGTAGGCGAGATACTGCGAGCGCAGCGTCTCCATGCGCCCGCCTTCGAGGTAGAAATCGCGGTCGGGCATGCCCAAGCCGCCCTGCACCAGATACGGAATGGTCTGGTCAGGCTTGAGCAGGTTCACCGAAATCCACAGACCGAACAGGTTCGAGGTGGTGTAGTTGGTGGCATTGAGCAGATCGACATCGGTGCGCAGCGAGCGACCCAGTGCCTGCGCGAGCATGCCCTTGTCCTTGATCGCCTCGATCGCCGCGAGCGGCGCCTTGAGCGGCGCAATGCCCTTGGCCTCGATACCGGCCTCGTCCATGTAGGCGCTGTAGTAGTCGCCGATGCGCGCGGCATTGCCTGTCTTCTCGCCTTTCGCGGCAGCGTCCTCGATGATCGCGCGGGTGTCCTTGAGTGCCTGCTCACCGAGCACGCTGAAACTGTTGTAGCTGGAGCGGTCGGCGGGTATCTGCGTGTCCTTGACCCAACGGCCGTTGACGTAGTCGAAGAAGTCATCGCCCGGCGCGACCTTGCTGTCCATGCCCGTCAGATCGACGCCGAACTCACCGAGCACGGGCTTGGGCGTGGTCTTGGCGGCCTTGCCCGCAGCCTGGTTCGAGTTCTCCGAGGACGAACAGGCCGCCAGAGCGACGCCAAGCAGCAGGGTCAGAGCGGGGACGAGCAGGCGCATGGGATTTCTCGATCAGGGAAAGCCGCAAGCCTACGGACTTCGGGCAAGGCTGAACAAGTGGCACAAGCGACATGACCGTTGCGGTGCCGCAAGGCGGGGCCATGCGATCGGCAAGCGGGATTCCCCAGGACGTTTGCAGCACATGAGCCCCGAGACCCTGCTTGCGACACATCTCGGTCGCCACGGTCTTGAGCCGGCCGAGCACGTTCTCGCCGCCTTGCTCATCCGGACGCGCGTGGGTGAAGAGCCTCTGCAGGCCATCGGCGGTGACTGTCTTCACGACACCCGCGTCGATCGTTGGCGCGTCGACATTCGTGCCGGGTGCTGGCGCATGGCAACCGGTCATGGCCAAGATCACGACCCGTGCGACGAGGGCTGCACGCTTGGCTTCCATTCCCGCTCCTTGCTGGTTCCGATTCCCGGTATGTCCGCTGCCCGCAAGTCGATTCTGCATCGAAACCCGGCTTGCGGCGAGATCGGTCTCAGCTTCACGGCTCTGCCCCTGGTGCCGGCGCGCTCAGCGTCGCGGGCGGGCGCCAACACGAATCCGGCTCGCCGGCTGCGCGACCGGCTCCCGCTCGGCCGACAACGGAATGATGCCGAGCTGACGCGCGCGGGCGATGTCAATCAGCGCGTAGTCGGGGCCGTGGCGGCCATCGAGCTTGGCGCTCGCACGTCGCCAACTGCGCTTGCCGGCCAGACGCGCGGCAGCGAAATTGCCCTGTGCGAGGCCACCGCGCAGACCAAGCACGGTGGTTTCCAGGTATTCCGCACTGCCGTCGGCATTGCGATAGCCGACGAAGGCGTGGCCGGGCACGAGCACGATGCGCGCCGCGAGCCCGAGTCGTTCGAGCACCGAAGCGATCAACACGCTGCCATCGATGCAGTTGGCGCGGCGTTCGCGCCAGGCTTCATCGGCAAGGCGCACGCGCTGACTCCATACCACCGGCCCGCGTGAAAGCGCCGGATCGCCGGCGTCATAGCGCATGCCGTGCTGTTCCAGCGCCTGCCACACGGCAGCGACGCTGCGCAGCGCGAGCGCGGGATCGCGCGCGGCATGGTGTTCGGGCAGGCCGGGATCGGTCCGCCGCGCAAGCGCGAGCACCGCATCGACGACCGCAGCCTGCGGATCGACGTAACCGGCAAAGACCCAGCCCAGATCGACCTGCTCGCCACCTTCGCGCACGAAGTACGGCACATCCTCGAGCGCGTGCACACGCACGGGGATCTCGCGGATCTCGCTGCCGGTGGGCGTCGTCAGCGTGAGTTTGAGCACCTGCGTGCGCGCGCCGTTCATGCCGCGCAGGCGATCCGCATCCCAATCCAGATAGGGATGCAGATCCAGCGTGCGACGCGACTCGTCCGCCGCCTTGCGCCAATCGACATGGGCCGGCTCGCGCAAACCCGCGGTTTCGATCCGCAGGCGCAGTTCGTCGGGCAAGGTTCCGCTCACGCGCACCGCCACCAGACCGCTGCCACCGCCGGGGTTGCTGCCCGGCGCACGCGGCCGCTGGGTCAGGTCGAGCACCGGAAACAGCTCACCCGCGGGCGTGACTTCGACGCTCCAGTCGAAGGTCTGTGCCGCCGCCGTCAGGGGCAGCCATCCTGCGCTGAGGACACCGAAGAACAGGCGCCAGCGCCAACGAGTTGCCAGCATGGTCATGGGGCGACTATCGTTGCGCCTTGCCTTGCTTGTCCAGCCTTCCGCCAGCGGAGTTTGCCGTGCGCACGACCTGCCTGATCGTCCTTGCCGCCGCGCTGTGCGCGTGCGCGCCTTCCACCCCCGAATCGACCCCGGCCAAGGCGCCTGAAGCCAAGCCGGCCGCGCCTGCACCCGCCAGCAAGCCCGCCGAGACGGCAGCCGCACCGGCCAAGGAAATCCCCGAAGGCGATTGCGGCGACCAGTCGGCCGTGGCGGCCGATCAGCGCGTGGCCAACACCGCGCGCTGGAGTACCGCGAGCGAGCAGAACAATTTCGGTTTCGACGTGTTCCGCAGCGATGCCGAGAAAGGTTCGTTCACCAAGCTCACCAAGGAACCGATCCTCGGCGCCGGCACCTCGGACGAAACGCACAAGTACGAATACCGCGACGACAGCATCGATCCGTGCAAGGACTACTGGTACTACGTCGAAGGCATCACCACCAGCGGCTCGCACGAGAAGTTCACGCCGACCTTCCACGCGCCGCCCAAGCGTCGCGCACGCGGATCGGCTGCACCGGCACCTGCGGCGCCGGCTGCGACACCCGCCCCGGCCAATCCGCCGGCACCAGCGGCGGTCGACGCCAAGCAGTGAGGCCAAGCCGACCGGAATCGCCTGCGGCGCGTATCGACTGCGTCGCGGGCGGGTGCCGGGCCGCTGAACTCGCACTGACGTCGGATCCGCGTCGGCGACTTTCCCTTTCAGCCAAGGCGCCATGAAACTGCGCGTGCGTCATCACGGCGCCGCGTGGGCGTTTCTCGCCCTGTTCGTGCTGTCGCAAGTCTTGCTGTGGTTGGCCTGTTACGGCCATGGCGCCAAAAGCCTGATCGGCGACGAGCAGGCCTATCAGAACACCGCGCTGGCGATCCTCGCCGGCGGACCGTGGATGCCGAGTTCGATCTGGCCGCCCCTGCAACCCTTGCTGCTGGCGGCGCTGTATGCGCTGTTCGGCCCCCATCTGCTCGTTGTGCAGATCGCGCAGACCTTGCTGCTGATCGGCTGCGCCGCCTTGCTGCGTGGATTGTGGCGCGATCTGGGCGGTAGCGTGGCGGCGGCAAACTGGGGCGCCGCCTTGTTCCTGCTCAGTCCGCAGATCGCGGGCTTTGCACACTGGTTGTGGCCCGAAATCCCGCATCTGTTCCTGTTGCTGGCCGCCTTGCGCTTGCTCGCGGCGGCGCGGCGCGTTCCGGCGCATGGCTGGATTGCCGCCGCGATAGCCGGCATCTGTGTCGGGCTCGCCCTGCTCGCCAAGAGCCTGCTCGCTGCGTTCTGGCCCGTCCTGCTGTTGATGTTCGTGCAGCGCGCGCGCCCGCGGCTGGCCTGGCGCAGCGCGCTCGGTTACGTACTGGCCCTGGGCGTGATCACCGCGCCGGCATTGCTGCATGGCTGGCGCAGTTATGGCACGCCGATGATCGCCGACAGCTCGATCTACAACCTCTGGATCGGTCTCACCGATCGTGCGCGCAGCGATTACGTCGCCGACATGGGCGGCGTGGAACTGCCGGCCTTTCTCGCCAGTGGCGCCACGCCGCAGGAACGAAACGCCGCGTATCTGCAGAAAGTGAAGGCTTACGTGGCTGAGCACGGCCTCGCCAGCGTCGCATTGGCCCAGCTCGAGCGGCAGTATTTCCGCCTGTTCAGCGCCAAGACCCTGCTCGTGTCGCAATTGCCCGGCCCGGCCTGCGCCGGACACTTGTCGGTCTATCACAGCCCGCCGTGGCTGACACGCACGCTCGTGCTCGTCAATGACGCCAGCCATGCGCTGATCCTCGTCGGCGCCGCGTTCGGACTCGCCTGTTGGCGACGCCGCATCCACATGCTGCACATCGTGGTCGCACTGCTGCTTGGCTACCAGCTCGCCCTGTTTGGACTCATCCACGTGAAAGCCCGCTTCCTGTTGCCGATGTTGCCGTTCCTATGCGCGCTGTGCGGTGAGGTGCTTGCGCGCATGCTCGCGCCGCGGCGCGACGAGGGCGCTCTCGCTCTGAGCTTGCCGCGACTGGGACTGGGTACGCTGCTGGCCGCGCTGCTGCTGGTGCTGGCCTTCGCCGGCCCCGTGCTCGATGGCTTGTGCGGAAGCTGAGCCGGGCGGCGTGCAAGCGACGGAATCGGCTATCCTCAGCGACCCCTGCTGCCCGCCTTGCCGATGCGTCGCCACCTGATCGAACTCATCCTGTTCAGCACCTATGCCGAGCTGCGCGCCGAGACTGCGCGCAATTATCTCGGTCTGATCTGGTGGATCCTCGAACCGGCGATGATGATGGGCGCGTTCTGGCTGGTGTTCGACGTGATCCTCAAGTCGGGTGGACCGGATTACATTCCGTTCCTGTTGATCGGTCTGTCGGTATGGCAATGGATGAAGTCGTGCATGACCCATGGCGGCTACGCGATCTGGTCGAACCTGCCGATGGTGCGCCAGGTGCCCTTGCCGCCGCTGGTGTTTCCGCTGATTGCGATGCTCGCGGACACGGTCAAGTTCGCCTTCATCTTCGCTCTGCTGGTGTTGATTCTGTGGGCGCTGGGCTATCCGCCCAACGGCAGCTACTGGGCGCTGCCGATTCTGTTCGGCGCAGTGTTCCTTGCGGCCGCCGGCGTCGGTTTCGTGATTGCGGCGCTGGTGCCGCTGGTGCCCGATCTGCGCTTCGTGATCGAACAGGTGCTGATGGTGGTGATGTTCCTTTCGGGCGTGGTGTTTCCGCTCAGCCAGGTGCCACCGAGCCTGAAGTGGCTGATGGATCTCAACCCGGTGGCGGTGGTGATGGACGATGCGCGCCTGATCCTCATGCACGATCAGCTGCCCAACTGGGTCGGCCTGTCCAAGGTCTATCTGATTTCGATCGTGCTGTGCCTGTTCGGCATCGCCGCCGTGCGTGCACTCGCGCCGCGCTTCCCGAAACTGGCAGGCTGAGATGAGCGAGATCCTGGTCGAGCTCGAACATGTCGGCGTCGCCTTCCACGCCCAGCGCAGCATTGGCGGCGGTCGCTTCTGGGCCATCGAAGACGTCAATCTGCAACTGCGGCGCGGTGATCGCCTCGGCGTGATCGGCCGCAACGGCGCCGGCAAGAGCACCTTGCTGCGCGTGATCGCGGGAATCCTTGCGCCTGATCGCGGCAAGGTTCGCCGAGGCCCGGTGTCATGCCAATTGCTGGCCCTGTCACTCGGTTTCGTGCCCTACCTGTCGGGGCGCGACAATGCGGTGCTTTCGGGCCTGCTGCTCGGTTTGCGCCGCCGCGAGATCATCGCGCGCCTGCCGGCGATCCGCGAATTTTCCGAACTCGGCGAATTCTTCGATGAGCCGATCGCCACCTACTCGGCGGGCATGAGCATGCGTCTGGCATTTTCGGTGGCGATGCAGGCCGAGCCGGATGTGCTCTTGATCGATGAAGTGCTCGCGGTCGGCGATTCCGAGTTTCAGGAAAAATCGGGCGCGGCGCTGCGCGAACGCATGCGTGAAGGCCAGACCGTGGTCTTGGTCAGCCACAGCGAGGAGCAGATCAAGAAACGCTGCGACCGCGTGCTGTGGATCGAGCATGGTCGCAGCGTGCTCGAAGGTGCACGCGACGAGGTATTCGCCGCCTACAACGCCGCCCTCCATCACGTCGCGGAGGCGGTGTGAGCGGGGCGTCGCCCGTGCCCGATGTGGCGCGCATCGATGCGCTCGCGCGGCAACTGGCGCTGACGCCGCATGAACTGCTGGCGCTGACCGGCGTCCTCGCCAACCGTCCCGACGCCCTGCTCGATGCGGAACGTCTGGCGCAGGCATTGGCTTGCCTGCGGCAGGCACCGCAGGCGGCAGCGGCAGCGGCGGATCTGCTGTTGCTGGGCTGCGGCGCCTACGTGCTCGACGACGTCGATCGCGTGCTGCCCCTGCTGTGGTCGAGCCCCGACCCGGATCGTGGCTGAGATGCGCGGCGCGGCGCTCATCGTGCTTGCCTGGAACCAGTGGCCGACCACGCGCCGCTGTCTCGAGTCTCTGCTTGCAACACGGCCGTTTGCGGCGCAAGTGATCGTGGTCGACAACGGCAGCAGTGACGCCACGCCGCAGGAACTGGCCGCATTTGCCGACCGCGTGCGCATCGTCACCCTGCCAGAGAATCTCGGTTTCGTGCGTGGCATGAACGCGGGCATCGCCGCCGCCGATGCCGATGCCGACGTGGTGCTGCTCAACAACGACCTCGTGTTCGAACAGGCCGATTGGCTCGAACGCCTGCGCGACGCCGCCTATGCCGCGCCCGAGATCGGCATCGTCGGCTGCCGCCAGCGTGGCCCGCAGGAAAAGCACCTGCTCTACCACGCCGGCGGTTTCACCGAGCCCGACGACATCTGGGGCCAGCAAACCGAGTCGGGCAGCATGGAACGCGATGTCGCGCAGTACACCTCGGCGCGCCGCGTGCAGCATGTCGCCTTTGCGCTCGCCTATCTGCGCCGCGATTGCCTGCAGCGCATCGGCACACTCGACGAAGCCTTTCACAGCTATTTCGAGGACACCGACTACTGCCTGCGCGCGGCCGCATTCGGCATCGCCACCGTCAATGCAGGCGCGGTCACCCTCAAGCACGAACAACATGGCTCGACCCAGGATGATGGCGGCTTTCGCCAGCGCCTGTGGGCGGCCAGCCGCGCGACTTTCATGGCGCGTTGGCAAGACAAGTTGCGCGCAGGCTATCGCGGTGAGGTGCTGTGGCAGGGAACCACGCGCGCACCCGCGGCGCACGCGCATCTGGCGCGGCTCCTGGTGCGCCGACTCGATGCACGCGGCCTGCGCATGAGCTTTGCGGCAGTGGCTGCCGAAGTCGCCGATGCGCAGGACTATCGCCTCGCACTGGCGGCGCGCAGGCGCACCGCGCCACCGGTTGATGCCGCGCTGGTGTGTGCCGCCGGCGAACATTTCCTTGCTGCACGTGGCCGCCACCGGCTGGGTCTGACCTGGAGTGACTGGACGCAGGCGCCTGCCGACTGGGTCGCCGGTGCCAATGCACTCGATCTCCTGCTGGTTCCCGATGCGTTCCAGCGCGAGGCCTTCCTGCGCGCCGGTGTGCGCACGCTGATCGAAATCCTGCCTTTGGGTGTCGACGCCGACTATTGCCATCCACAGGTGCCCGCGCCACGCGATCCGCATGGACGCTGCGTGTTCCTGTGCGTCATCGAGGATGCCGAGCGTGATGCGCCCGAGCGCGTGCTCGGGGCGTTCAGCGCAGCCTTCGCCCGCGATGCCGAAGTGTTCCTGCTGATGCTGGTGCAGCCCGGCCCCGGTGCGCAGGCGCTCGCCGAGCGACTCGAACGTCAGTGTGCCGGCGATGCGCGCATCCGCGTGCGCGGCAACTGGAATTGGCCCTGGCATCAGCGCGCCCAGCTCTTGCGCAGTGCCGACGTGTATCTGAGCGCACGGCGTGGCGGCGGCTACGATCCTTGCGTCGCCGATGCACTCGCCTGCGGCCTGCAGCTGATCGCCAGTGACTTCGGCAGCAGCGGTGAACTGGCGCGCCGTCATGGCGTGGCGCTGGCGGCGCAACCCTGCATCGATGCGCGCATCGGTCTGGAATGGGCCGAGCCCGAGTTCGAAGCGCTGGTCGCGGCCTTGCGTGCAACGCATCGGCGCACGCGCACGGTCGATGAAGTCACCGCTGCAGCGCGAACCTTCGCGCACAGCCATTCGATCGAAGCAAGCGCCGACCGACTCGTGCAACGCATCGGCGAACTGGCCGCACTCGCGCCGGCCGCGCCGGCCCCCACGCCACATCGCCCGATCGATCTGCAGCGATCCGCCAGTGGCCAAGTGCTCGTGCTCGGCATGCACCGCTCGGGCACGTCCTGCGTCGCCGGCCTGCTCGCTCGCATGGGCGTGCATGTCGGCCCGCAACGCGACCTGCTGATCGGCCCGGACAATCCCAAAGGGCACTACGAATCGGGTCGCCTGCACGGCGCCTGCCTGCGTCGCTTGGGTGATGCAGGCGGTGATTGGCGCGATCCGCCCGTCGCTGCGCCGGCTGCCGCGGTCGACGCGTTTCGTGGGGCAGTCGGCGCGTTGATCGACGAGTTCGACGCGCAGCGGCCCTGGTTGTTCAAGGAACCGCGCCTGTGCCTGTTGGCGCGCGAATTGCTGCCGCTGCTGACGCGACCGCTGTTCGTGCATGTGGCGCGCGATCCGCACAAGGTCGCCGCATCGCTGAGCGCACGTGACCGCATGCACCCCGCGCAGGCGCTCGCGCTGTGGGAGCGCTACACGCGCGAAGCGTTTGCCGCCAGCGCCGGCTGGCCGCGCGTGCTGGTCGATTACGACGCGCTGTGTGCGCAGCCACTTGCCATCGCGCGCGAACTGTTCGAGCAATTGCGTGCGCAAGGTATCGACGGTCTGAGCTGGCCCGGTGATGCCGACGTGCTTGCCTGGGTCGATGCACCGGCGCGCACATCGAACACCCCGCTCGCCGCGATGACGTCTGCACAGCTCGCCTTGCAGGCCGCCATCGCCGAGCGCAGCATCCTCGCGCAGCACGCTGCGCAGGCGCTGCGCGGAGCAGCCTGATGTTCGGCTTCCTGCGTCGGCGGCCGCGTCCGCAGTGGCTCACACCATTGTTGGATATGCAGTGGGATGGCGCGGTGTTGAGATTCAAGGCGGAGGCGGGCACAGCGCAACTCGCACTCGAAATCGATGGCAGTCATTTCGATACCGTGAGCTGCGCCGCCGATGGCTCGGCGCACATCGAGTTCGCGTTCGTGCCCAATGGGAAGGAAGGTCTGACCGTCTTGCCGCGCAGCGGGCGCGATGGCGCCGCGCTGTCGAACATGCCTGCACATCTGCTGCCCGGTCAGGCGGGTTTTGCTGCTGCGCCGACCCGTCCGCGCACCTTGCGCCACGTCGCCGGGGGCGCGCGTCCGGTGCCCTTCGGCACCGATGTTGCTGCGCCCGCGGTGAGCATCGTGGTGCCGATCTTCAATGCACCCGATCTGGTTGCGCGCTGCCTCACCCGCGTGATTGAACACACCACCGGCAAGGCACGCCTGATCCTCATCGACGATGCCAGCAGTGATCCGGCCATCGTGCCGCTGCTTGCACGCTTTGCCGGCATTGCGGGTGTCAGCGTGCTGCGCAACGAACACAATCGCGGCTTCACCGCGACCGCCAATCGCGGCATCGCCGCAGCCGGCACCGACGATGTCGTGCTGCTCAATGCAGATACCGAAGTCGGGCCGAACTGGCTGCAAGGTCTGCGCCGCGCCGCGCTGATCGAGTCGCGCGTGGCCACCGCGACTGCGGTGTCCGACAACGCCGGTGCTTTCTCGGTGCCCGAGCTCGAACAGGAAAATCCCGGGCCCGCAGCTTGGTCGCTCGAAGCCAGTGCACGCGCGCTGTGGCAACAGGCGGGTCTTGCCTATCCGCAATTGCCGACCGGCAACGGTTTTTGCATGTACATCCGTCGCGGCGTGATCGACGCGGTCGGCGCACTCGACGAAGTCGCCTTTCCGCAAGGCTACGGCGAGGAGAACGATTTCTGCCAGCGCGCCGCGCAGGCGGGGTTGATCCACCTGATCGCGGGCAATGTGTACGTTGGCCACGCGCGCAGCGCCAGCTTCGGTGCGCAGCGTCGTGCCTCGCTCGGCGCCGCCGGCATGGCGGTGCTGCGCGAGCGCTGGCCCGATTACGAGGCCGAAGTCGGCCGCAGCCTGCACTCGTTCGCGCGCCGCGTGCTCGATTGGCGCGTACGACGCGCGTTCGCCGCCGCGACACGCGTTGGCCCGCCCTGCGCGCGCCTGCTCTGGGTCGGCGCCGATGCGCCGCGCTGGAGCGATGCGCAGGTGTGGAATCTCGTCGCCAACGACACCGAGAACGAATTGCTCGTCGACGGTGAGGTCGTCGCGGCGAACACCTGGCAGGCGCATGACCCCGAACCGTCGTATCGCGCGCTGTGGGATTGGCTGCAGATCTTCGCGATCGAAGCGCTCTTGGTCAGCCGGCACGGCGACAGCGTCGCCGAGATCCTCTGCCGTCTGCTCGATATTCCGATTTTCGCGGTGACGGCGCCATTTGCCGCGAGCGCGCGTGAAGCGCTCACTGCCGGCATCGCGTCGACGCGCAGTTTCAAGGAGAGCGCATGAGCTGGAGTTTGCGTCACGCCCTCGTCACCGGCATCAGCGGACAGGACGGCGCCTTGCTCGCGGCGCACCTGCTCGCACGCGGTGTTGCCGTGACCGGCACGCAGCGGCCAGGCCGCGTGCTCGATGACTGGCGCTTGCGCGAACTCGGTATCGCCGATGATTCGCGCCTGCGCGTCATCGCGCTCGATCCGACCGACGCCGGCGCCTGCGCGCAGCTGCTCGGCGCGAACGCATTCGATGCGGTGTTCCATCTGGCCGGCCAGTCACGCGTGGCCGATTCCTTCCGCGATCCGCTCGGCAGCCTCGCCGCCAATGGCCACAGCACGATCCATCTGCTCGAAGCGCAGCGTCTGCATGCACCGCAGACGCGTCTGGTGCTCGCCGCGAGTGCCGAGATCTTCGGCGCGCCTGCGCAGTCGCCGCAGGATGAGAGCGCGCCACTGGCCGCGCGATCGCCCTACGGCGTGTCCAAATTGCTCGCCCATGCGAGTGTCGCCGCCTGGCGCGCGAGCTACGGCTTGCACGCCTCGAGCGCGATCCTGTTCAACCACGAATCGAGCTTGCGTGACGAAGCCTTCGTGACGCGCAAGATCACGCTCGGTGTCGCGCGCATCGCACGCGGCATCGAGCGGGACCTCGTGCTCGGCAATCTCGATGCACGCCGCGACTTCGGCTACGCGCCCGATTTCGTCGCCGCGATGGCGGCGATGGTCGGTCGCGAGAGCGGCGATGACTACGTGCTCGCCACCGGCCATGCCGCGAGCATTCGCGAATTCGCCGGCGCGGCATTCGCCGCGATCGGCTGCGCGCTCGACTGGCAAGGTCGCGGCGTCGAGGAAGTCGCTGTCGATCGCGCCAGCGGCGTGGTTCGCGTGCGCATCGACGGCAGCCTGTTGCGCCCCTTCGATGCGCCGCTCCTGGTCGGCAACGCGGCCAAGGCGCGCGCCGCGCTCGGCTTCGTGCCCACACTCGACCTCGCCGCGCTTGCGCGCACGATGATCGAAGCCGATCTCGCCCGCCTCGATGCCAGCGGCACATGAAGGTCATCTTCAACGTCGATGCGATCACCGCGCCACTGACCGGGATCGGTCGCTATGCGCTCGAACTCGCGCGTGGTCTCGCCCGGCATCAGGCGATCGAGGACTTGCGACTTTACTCGGCCTATCAATGGGTCGAAGATCCTGCGCATGCGCTGAGCGCCAACCGCACGATCGCGGCGGTGCGGCGCCATGTGCCATTCAAGAGCGCCGCGCTCGAACTGTATGCCTCGCTGCGTTCCGGGCTGTTCCGCCTGCACACGCGCAAGCTGCACGGCTATCTGTTGCACACGCCCAATTACGTGCTGATGCCCTTCGACGGGCCTGCATTCACGACGATCCATGACCTGTCATGGCTGAACTATCCGCAGGCGCATCCGCGCGAGCGCGTGCGCTTTCTCGAACGCCATCTGCCGCGCACGCTCGAACAGGCCACCTGCGTGCTCACCGATTCGCAGTTCATTGCCGACGAGATCGTGAGCAAGCTCGCGGTGCCGCGGCAGAAGCTGCGCGTGGTTCCGCTGGGCGTGGATGAGCGCTTTCGCGCGCAAGCGCGTGCGCACTTGCTGCCGGTGCTTGCGCGTTACGGTCTTGCCGACGAGGCGTATCTGCTCACGGTGGCCACACAGGAGCCGCGCAAGAATCTGGTGCGTCTGCTGCGTGCCCATGCGGCGTTGCCGGCCGCGCTGCGCGAGCGCCATCGTCTCGTGATCGCGGGTGGTCGCGGCTGGCTCAATGCCGAACTCGAGCGCGAAATCGCACCGCTGGAAGCGCGTGGGCAGGTGCGCCGGCTTGGCTATGTCGATGAAGACGCGCTGCCCGCGCTGTATGCAGGCGCGCATGCATTCGCCTTCCCGTCCCTCTACGAAGGTTTCGGCCTGCCCGTGCTTGAAGCCTTTGCCAGCGGCGTACCGTGCCTGACTTCGCGCAGCTCCTCGCTCGCCGAGATCGCCCGCGATGGCGCGGGCGAAATCGCCCTGTGCGTCGAGGCCACCGATGAGACCGCGCTGCGCGATGGCTTGCAGCGCCTGCTCGAAGATGCCGACTGGCGTGCACAGGCGATTCCGCGCGGGATCGCCCATGCCCGAGGCTTCACCTGGTCGGCCTGCGTCGAGGCCACGGTCGAGGCCTACCGCGGTTTCAGCTGAGGACGAAGAGCACGCTCAAGCGCGGCCGCGACCGCCAAGGAACTGCGAACCGAGCTTGAACACGTCGGAAATGCCGAAGCTGCCGTCGCCATCCTGATCGAGCACCGAACCGAGCAGGCCGCCATGCTGACCTTGGCCCAGACCCTGCAGTTCGCGACCGAGCATGCCGCCGAGTCCGCCCGCGTCGAGTCCCTGTTTCTGCTGCATGCGACCGAGCGCGCCCATCACCAGCGGCGCGAGCATCGCCATCAAGGCGCCGGCATTGGCACCGCCGATGCCGCTGGACTGGCCCACCTGCTGCGCAGCCTGTTCCTGACGCTTGCCGAAGATGTGGCCGAGGATGGCATCGCCCTGACCACCGCCGCCGAGCACGTTGCCGAGAATCGCGCCGAAATCACTGCCGGCATGCGCGCCGAGCGCATTGCTGAGCGCATTGGCGCCGGCATCGCTTGAGGCATTGCGGGCCAGACCACCGACCACCACCGGCAAGGCTTGTGCAATCGCCGATTGCGCCTGTCCGGGGTCGATGCCGAGCTGGCTGGCGATTTTCTGGATGCTGGACGGATCGAGCTGGCCGAGGATCTGATTGGTGAAATCGCTCATTGCAATTCTCCTTGTGAATACCTGTCGCTGGGCGCTGCAGTGAGCGCATTCCGGTCAAGAGCAATGACCGCTGTTGCGCGGCCGATCGTGGACACGCAATTGCCGACGATCTTACGCGGCTGGTCCTGTGATGGCGTGTCCGGCAAGCCCACGGACACGAAAGTTCAAACCGTCGCACAGCGCGCGTCAAACTTTGTCACGCCGCGAAAGCCGCGGCGTTTCAGCGCTTTTTCGGGTCTATATTGACGCCATGCTGATGGTGTGGAACAGAACCTTGACTGGCAACGACCCGCAGATCGAAGCCCTGTGTCGTCGCTACATCGCCTCGCTCGGCGACAAGCGTGCGGCGCTCGAAGCGGCATGGCGCGGCTGTTGCGCAGATGGTGATCGCGAATCGGCCTTGCGCGAGCTGGCCTCGCTCGCCCATCGCCTCGCCGGTTCGGCGGGTTCCTACGGCTTCGACGAACTCGGCCTGCAGGCGCGCAACGTCGATCGTCTGGCCAGCATCCTGCTCGCCAACCCGGCCAGCACGGCCGGCAAGAACCTCGCTTTCGAGGTGACCGGGCTGCTCGACGCGATCGATGCGGCACGCCAGCAATCCTGAGCCCGATGGCCTGCCGCACGCGCAGGTGACGGATCATCGCAATTGATCGAAAATGCGTGATTCTCCGCGCGCCAGCGCGCGACTGACGGATCGCCCGGATGCAAGCCAAACCTGCCATTTCCCTGATCGGTGCCCCCACCGACATCGGCGCTGCCGATCGCGGTGCCTCGATGGGCCCGGAGGCGCTGCGCGTCGCCGGTCTGGGCGCCGCGCTCGCCGCACGCGGTCACGACGTGATCGACTGCGGCAATGTCGCGGGTCCATTCAATCCCTGGCTGCCGCCCGATGACGGCTATCGCCACCTGCCACAGGTGGTGGCATGGAATCAGGCAGTGATGGAAGCGGTCGGCAAGGAACTCGCGGCCAAGCGCCTGCCGATCATGCTCGGCGGCGATCATTGTCTGGCGATCGGCTCGATCAGCGCGGTCGCCCGTCATTGCCGCAACGTTGGCAAGCGCCTGACCGTGCTCTGGCTCGATGCGCATGCCGATTTCAACACCGCCTCGATCACGCCTTCGGGCAACATCCACGGCATGCCGGTCGCCTGCCTGTGCGGTTTCGGTCCGAACGATCTCACCGAACTCGGCGGTGATTCGCCGCAGCTCGAACCCGGTCAGATTCGCCAGATCGGCATCCGCTCGGTCGACCTCGACGAAAAGAAACTCGTGCATGATGTCGGCCTCGACATCTACGACATGCGCTACATCGACGAAGTCGGCATGCGCCGCGTGATGGAGGAAGTGTTGCGCGGTCTGGGCGAAAACGACCACTTGCACGTGAGTTTCGATGTCGATTTCCTCGACCCTTCGATCGCGCCCGGCGTGGGCACCACGGTGCCCGGCGGCCCGACCTACCGCGAAGCGCAGTTGTGCATGGAAATGATCGCCGACTGCGGACGCCTGGGTTCGCTCGACATCGTCGAACTCAATCCCGCACTCGACATGCACAACCAGACCGCCGAACTCGCGGTCGATCTGGTCGAAAGCCTGTTCGGCAAGTCGACCCTGATGCGCGATTGAGCCAGTCGACGCGATTCGTGCTCACCGCGGCGCGCCTTGACCGAACAGGATGCGCCGCTCTTCCTCACTCAGCGGCTTGCCGGCCTGCGGGTTGACCGTCGCCGCGTGCGCATAGGCGCGCACGGTCGCGGGTCGCGCCGCGATGGCCGCGTGCCAGCGACGCAGATTGGCGAAAGGTTCGAGGTCGAGTGGCGCCTTGATGTAGGGATTGATCCACGGATAGCAGGCCATGTCGGCGATCGTGTAGTCCTCGCCGGTGATGAATGCGCGCCCGTTCAACTGCTTGTCGAGCACGCCGAGCAGACGCTGCACTTCACGCGTGTAGCGCTCGATCGCATACGGGACCGCCTCGGGTGCGTAGACATTGAAATGCCCGTACTGCCCGGTCATCGGGCCGAGTCCTCCGACTTGCCAGAACAACCATTCGTTGACGCGGGTGTGCTCGCGCACATCAACGGGCAGGAATTGGCGTGTCTTGTTGGCCAGATACAGCAGGATCGCGCCGGATTCGAACACGCTGATCGGCGCCTCGCCGTCGGCCGGCGCGTGATCGACGATCGCCGGGATCTTGTTGTTGGGCGAGATCGCGAGAAACTCCGGCGCGAACTGCGCGCCCTTGCCGATGTCGATCGGGCGCAGTTCGTAATCGAGCGCGGCCTCTTCGAGAAACAAGGTGATCTTGTGGCCGTTGGGCGTGGGCCAGTAGTAAAGATCGATCACGGCGCGATACTCGCTGCAAAAGGAAGTCGCGAGAGTCTATTCCTGCAAAACCTCGTCACACCAGTTTGCTGGCGCGCACCGCGGCAAACGGTGGTGGTGGCGCGAAGCTGTCGTCGCGCGCAAGCGACCAGAAACGCTGGAACACCGCATGTTCGGGCAGCTTGTTGCCGAGCAGCTCGCCCGGTTCGAGGAAGCGATACAGGGTGGCGATCGAACGGATCTCGTGCGAGGAGACGCGGCGCATCACGTGTTCGGGGCCGAGTTCACTCGGATGATTGAGCCCCGCGGCCTGCAGCAGGTCGCGCAGCGCATGCACGGTGTTGCGCTGGAAGTTGGCCACGCGCGTCGCCTTGTCGGGCACATCGAGTCTCTTCCAGCGACTCTCGTCCTGGGTGGTGATGCCGGTCGGGCAGCGGTTGGTGTGGCAGACCTTGGCCTGAATGCAGCCCAGCGCAAACATGAAGCCACGCGCGGCATTGCACCAGTCGGCACCGATCGCCAGCGTGCGCGCGAGATCGTTGGCGGTGATGATCTTGCCCGCCGCGCCGATGCGGATTTGCTCGCGCAGGTTCAGTCCGACCAAGGTGTTGTGCACGAGCATGAGGCCCTCGCGCAGCGGCCCGCCGACGTGATCGACGAACTCCATCGGCGCTGCGCCGGTGCCGCCCTCGCCGCCATCAACGACGATGAAATCGGGCAGGATGCCGCTGCTCTGCATTGCCTTGGCAATGCCGAACCATTCCCAGGGATGACCGATCGCCAGCTTGAAGCCGGTCGGCTTGCCACCCGACAGCTCGCGCAAGCGGGCGACGAACTGCAACAGGCCGAGCGGCGTGTCGAAAGCGGAATGGCGCGCGGGCGAGATGCAATCCTCGCCGACCGGCACGCCACGCGCGGCAGCGATCTCGGCATTGACCTTGGCGCCCGGCAACACGCCGCCGTGACCGGGCTTGGCGCCTTGCGAGAGCTTGATCTCGATCATCTTGACCTGTTCAAGCTGGGCGCGCTCGACGAATTTCGCCTCGCTGAACACGCCGGCCCGTTCGCAGGCACCGAAATAGCCCGAGCCCAGCTCCCAGACGATGTCACCGCCGTTCTCGCGGTGATAGCTCGACAACGAACCCTCGCCGGTATCGTGATAGAAGCCGCCCAGTCGCGCGCCTTCATTGAGTGCGCGGATCGCGTTCGGCGACAGCGCGCCGAAGCTCATCGCCGAGATGTTGAACACGCTCGCCGAATACGGCTTGCTGCATTGCGCGCCACCGATGGCGATGCGGAAGTCGGGCTTGTCGATCAGACTCGGCGTGATCGAATGGTTGAGCCATTCGTAACGCTCGGCATACATGTCCAGCTCGCTGCCGAAGGGCCTCACGTCCGACACCGCCTTGGCGCGCTGGTAGACCACCGCGCGCTGGGCCTGCGAGAACGGCACTTCCTCGTTATCGGCCTCGACGATGTACTGGCGCAGCATCGGCCGGAAGTACTCGAACAGGAAGCGGATGTGGCAACTCACCGGATAATTGCGGCGCAGGGTCGAGCGCTTCTGCGCGAGATCGGCCACGCCCACCAGCACCAGCGCCCCGCTGAGCAGTGCCAGCACGCGCATGCCCAAGCCCGCGTACCAGAAGTTGAGCGCGAGCACGCAGACCACGATGCAGCCCGCAAACGGGACATAACGTGAGGGCAGAACGCTCATCGGCAACTCCGGATTCGGACAGGCTCGGGCCACGAGCATAGTCGATCGTCCGCCCGCTACACTTCAACCATGCACGACGAGGACACGCCCGCACCGCCACCCCGGCGCCGCAGCAGCAAGCCGATCGCAGAAGGCGAAGCGCCGCGCCCGCGCGCGGCGCCACGCAAGTCCGCGACGTCGGCCAGTGCTGCCGACGGTGAGGCAACGCTGACCACGCGCGCGCCGCGCAAGCGTGCGACCAGCGCTGCGGCCGAGGACACGCCCAAACCGCGCGCGACCAGACGGCGCAAGGATGATGCGCCCGAGTTGCCGGGCATCGAGCCTGCATCCGTGATGACGCCGGCAACTCGCCGTGTCGATCCCGCACCCGCACCCACTTCCGCAGCAAAAGCGCCGGCGAGCACAACGCCAACACCTGCAGCAAGACCATCACCGCCTGCGGCTCCGGCTGCGACGACGCCGAGTCCTGCGCAAGCGCCGCTCCATGCAAGTCCCGCTGCACGCACGCCGGCACCGACAGCAGCACCGACAGCCACTTCGACGCCGGCAAACCCCGCGCCAACATCTGCCGCAAGACCATCACCGGCTCCGACTCCGACTCCGACTCCGACTCCGACTCCGACTCCGACTCCGACTCCGAATCCGAATCCGAATCCGACTCCGACTCCGAATCCGAATCCGAATCCGAGTCCGAGTCCGACTTCGGCTGCGCCGCGTCCTGCACAAGCTCCGCTCCATGCAGGCCCCGCGGCGCGCGCGCCGACGCTGGCAAGCCCCGCGCCTGCATCGGTTGCAAGGTCTTCACCGCCTGCCGCTGCCGTGACGACAAGCGCCACGTCACCGCTGCCACCACGCACGCCGACACCTGCTGCGCCACCTGCGCCCACCGCACCGTCGGTCGCGACCAAGCCAGGCTCCGCAGTTCGCGAGAAACCGGCCGAACCCGACTTCGTGCCCTCGTTCGCGCGCAACAACACACCAGCACCCGCGACGCCGCAACGCGCACGCAATCAGGCACATCCGGCCGATGCCACGCCGCGCTCGACGCGGATCATCGAATGGCTGTGTTCGTATCTGCCGCCGACGCAGCGTGAGCGCGTGCGCAACTACCTCGTGCTGATGCGGCTCGATCGCCCGATCGGCGCACTGCTGCTGCTGTGGCCGACCTGGTGGGCGCTGTGGTTTGCGGCCAAGGACTTCCCGTCACCGGGCCTGTTGCTGATCTTCACGCTCGGCGTGTTCGTGATGCGCAGCGCGGGCTGCGTGATCAACGACTACGCCGACCATGATTGGCTCGACGCGCATGTCGCGCGCACCGCGGCGCGACCGATGGCTGCGGGGCGTGTAGGCAAGAAGGAAGCGCTCGCGCTGTTCGCCGGCCTGCTCGCATTTGCCTTCGTGCTGGTGCTGTTCACCAATGCGCTCACGATCAAGCTCGCCTTCGTCGGCGCCGCACTCGCCGCGATCTATCCCTACACCAAGCGCTACACTCATCTGGCGCAGGTCGTGCTCGGTGCCGCCTTCGGCTGGTCGATCCCGATGGCCTTTGCCGCGGTCAGCAACAGCCTGCCCGCGCTGTGCTGGCTGCTGTTTCTCGCCAACATCCTCTACTCGGTGATCTACGACACGCAGTACGCGATGGTCGATCGCGACGAGGACCTGCGTGTGGGCGCGAAATCGACCGCGATCCTGTTCGGTGACGCCGACCGCGTGATCCTCGGCGTGTTGATGGCGACCTTCCTGCTGGCGATGACGCTGGCCGGCACGCGCAGCGGCCTGCACTGGCCCTGGTTCCTCGGCGTGGGCATCGCCGCCGGCTTGTTCGTCTATCAGCAATGGTTGCTGCGCGAGCGCGGACGTGAGCAATGTTTCGCCGCTTTCCGCAACAACAACTGGGTCGGCTTCGCGCTCTGGCTCGGCTTGTTGTTTGCAGTCGCACTGCGCTGAAATAGGCCGCGACGGCGCCGCTGGCTCATTTGACTGACAATGCCGCTCAGCGAGGGGGGCATGAACACCAAACGCGATGATGCTGTCGACGAGGCCGAAGTTCTGCGTTGGCTCGGGCGCGCGCTGGAACTCGCGGCGCCGCAGCGAACAGCCTGGCTCGCGCAACAAGCCATGTCCGCAGCGCTCATGCAGCGTGTCGCGCGCCTGCTCGAAGCCGGCGACTTTCTCGATAACGCCTTGCCCGTGGCGCCACTGGTCGAAGCCTTCCCGCGTGCTGGTGAACGCGTGGGTGCGTGGCAACTCGTGCGTGAACTCGATGCGGGCGGCATGGGCGTCGTCTTCCTCGGTCGTCGCGCCGACGAGGTCTACGAACAGCAGGTCGCGATCAAGCTGATCCAACCGCTGCACCTGAGCCGCAGTGCGAAACTGCGCGAGCATTTCATCCAGCGTTTCGAAAACGAACGCGCGCTGCTCGCGCGCCTGAGCCATCCCAACATCGCGCGCATCCTCGACGGTGGCACCACGCACTCAGGTGTGCCGTATCTGGTGATGGAGTACATCGACGGCAAATCGCTGATCGAATACTGCGATGCGCGGCGTCTGGATGTGCGCGAGCGTCTGCGCATTTTCGGCAAGGTCTGCGAGGGTGTTCAGGATGCGCACCGCAACCTCATCGTGCATCGCGATCTCAAGCCCGGAAACGTGCTGGTCGACAAGGAAGGCGAGCCGCACCTGCTCGACTTCGGCATCGCGCGCCTGCTCGAAGACGAACCCGATCGCGACGGACTGACCGCACTCACCGCGATGACGCCCGCCTATGCGAGCCCGGAACAGGTGCAGCACAAGCCGCTCACCACCAGTTCGGATGTCTATTCGCTGGGCGTGATGCTGTACCAGTTGCTCGCCGGTGTACGCCCCTACGACCTGCGTGGCCTGAGCGCGGCGCAAGTCGAACGCACGATCTGCGAGACGGCTCCGGCACCGTTGGCCAATGCGCTGGAACGCTCGCTGCTCGAAGCTGACGAACGTGCGCGTCGCCGGCGTGCGCTCGGCGAAGATCTCGATCGCATCCTCGCCAAGGCGATGCACAAGGATCCGCAGCGCCGCTACGCCTCGGCGCGCGAGCTGGGTGAGGATTTGCAACGCTTCCTGCGCGGTCAGGCCGTGCTTGCCCACCCCGATTCGCGCGGCTATCGGCTGCGCAAGTTCATCGCTCGCCATCGTCTGGGAACGGCAGCAGCCACGCTGGCACTGGCGGCCGTGCTCGTCGCGACCGCGCTGGCCTTGCGCAATGCACAGCGCGCCCAACGCAATGCCGACGACATGGCGCAGGTCAATGCCTACCTGCTCGATGTGCTGCAACTGTCCGATCCGTTCGAGACGGGCCACGAGCTGACGCTCGCGCAGGCACTCGACGAGGCTGCCAAGAGCATCGACACGCGCTTTGCCGGCCACCCCGAGCTGTCCTCGGCAATCCGTTTCGGCATCGGCTACAGCATGCTCAGCCGCAGTCGGCTCGATGACGCGCAGACGCAACTCGAACGCGCGCTGGCGGAAAGCACGGCGGCATTCGGCAGCAATGATCTGCGCACGCTGCGCATCGTCGAGGGTCTTGCCGGCCTGCGCCAGGAGCAAGGTCGCAAGCAGGAAGCCGAACGCATGTTCCGTGACGGCATCGCACGCATGCAGGCGGCGGGGCTGGAAGACACGCCGCTGTACCTGACGATGGTCAACAATCTCGGCAATCTCTACCTCACCGAAGAACGCTACACCGATGCCAAGCCCCTGTTCGAACGCGCGGCCGAGCTGGTCGAGACGCTGCATGTGGAGCCGGCCGAAGCAGCCAATGTGGTGAGCAACCTCGCCCAGACCGCACATGGCTTGGGCGACTTCTCGCGCGCCGACAGGCTGTACCGGCAGGCGCAGGCACAGTTGACCAAGGCGTTTCCGCAGGGCAGCCCCGACCTTGCGATCCTGCTCAACAACCGTGCCTTGCTCGCGCAGGATCGCTGGCAGATGGTCGAGGCGCTGGATCTGCACAAACAGTCGTTGGCGATGCGCCGCAAGGTGCTGAGTGGCCCGCATCCGATGATCGTGGTGGCGCTCACCAACGTCGCGCGGGCGGCGTTGACCGTCGGCGACACGGCCCAGGCCCTGTCCGCGGCCGAGCAGGCGGCAACGATGTCCGATGGCGTCTACACCGAGCCAAGCTCGCGCCATGTCGATGCCTGGGTCGCCCTCGCCGACGCGCGCCTGCGCGGGGGCGATCTGGGCGGTGCGGGCTACGCGTTGCTGCGCGCCGAAGGACTCGCGACGGCGCTGACGACGCCAACATCAGGCAAACGCGGCTATCTGGACACGGTGCGCGATGCACTGTGCGCGAAGGCACCCACGCAGGCGCCCTGCACGATGAAGCCGTAAGCCGGCCCTGCGCGGCCGACGCGTGTGGTGTCCGAATCAGAACTGCAAGCCGCCGCGGCAACTGAAGGCGCCATTGCAGAACACGAGGAGCAACAAGTTGGCGAGCGCAAACAGGCCCAACGCAAACGCGCCGAGCCAGTCCAGGCGCTTGACCAGCAGGCCGATCAGGCTGAGCGGCCCGACTGCGAGCGCGCTCACGACGAAGAACCAATGTGCCCAGTGCTGTCCGGAAGTTGGCGAGTCGAAACTCATCGCCGAGGCGAGCAACAGCGGCAGGCACAGCACCAAACCCAGTATGTTGCACACGGTCTTCATCGGCGTTCCATCCGCTTTGTGATCTTCCGCACGCGATGCTCGGATCTGTGCGAGTGTGAGTCAAGCCTGCCGACACAAGCCATCGACAGCGCTGGTGTTTCGGTTCCTGTCGCCAGCGCCTTGCCTCCCGTTCAGATCCATCAACCGTGAAGAATCGGCAAACCCATGACGAAGCTCGCTCTGCGGGTCTGGGCGCTGATACGCCGTGGTTACCTGGCCTTGATGCGCCTTGATCCCTTGTCTTGGGGTGGGTTGCGGCCGCGCGGTGGCGTGGCAACGCAGGCCATCTCGCTGGCCATTGCCCACTTCGCCATCCATCTGGGCGCGCAGGCACAGCGAGCGACTGAATCTGGCTGCTCGTGCAAGCCGGCGGGCTGTTCCATCTCTACACGCATTGGCATGCGCGTTGAACCCGTCGGCGTTGTCGGCGGCACAGCGCGAGTGGCACCGCCGGCTGCTTCAAGCTCGATGATGCGCATGAAGTGATAACGCAACGGGTTCACGCATCACTCTTCATGCCTTCGGATACACTCCATCGCGCGCTGCATCGACGTGCTGCTCGCTTCGCCCAAGGTTCGGTCAACATCAACAAGGAGAGTCTGATGGTCAGCAACTTCTCGCTCGTGTTCTTCTGGGGCTTGTGGTTCCTCGTGCTCCTGGCCACCGGTGTTTTCGTGCTGGTGTTGTTCTGGCGTCTCGTGCGCGCCCAGGAGCGCAATGCGGCAGCACAGGAAGCCATTGCCCGCAATGCCGCCAAGGGCGGCGAACGCTGATTCGTCGAGTGGCGCGACGCGCTGGATGGTGCGTGGATGTCCCCGCAAGCTCAACGACGCTGTGGCGCGCGCGCCAGCGCCCACACATCGACGCGTGCGACGCCGGCGCGCTGCATCACGCGCGCCGCCTCGCGCAGGGTTGCTCCCGTGGTCATGACATCGTCGAACACGGCGACGTGTCGTGGCAGATCGGCGCCAACGGGAACTGCAAATGCGCCACGCAGGTTGCGCTTGCGTGCGGCGGCATCGAGCCCGGTCTGCGCTGGTGTGGCGCGCGTGCGTTCGAGCAGGTCGATGCGCAGCGGGATGCCGAGCCGTGCGGCGAGCGGTCGCG
>NSJK01000022.1 GCA_002632325.1 Lysobacterales bacterium
GGGCGGGCAGGGCAACATGCATTTCAAGACCTCGGTCAACCGCGCGCCACGCAAGGCGACGCCGGGGCATCCCGGCGATGAGCGTGAGCTCAAGCTCGAGCTCAAGGTGCTTGCCGATGTCGGCCTGCTCGGCTTTCCCAATGCTGGCAAGTCGACCCTGATCCGCGCGGTGTCGGCGGCGACGCCGAAGGTGGCCGACTATCCGTTCACCACCTTGCAGCCGCATCTGGGTGTGGTGCGCATCGGCGCGGATCAGAGTTTCGTGATCGCCGACATTCCCGGCCTGATCGAAGGCGCCGCCGATGGTGCGGGTCTGGGCATCCAGTTCCTCAAGCATGTGGCGCGCACACGTTTGCTGTTGCATGTGGTCGACATCGCGCCGCTCGACGGCGTGACCGATCCGATCGCCGAAATCCGCGCGATCGAGAAGGAACTCAAGGGCTACGACCCCAAGCTCTTGAAGCGGCCGCGATGGCTGGTGTTCAACAAGGCCGACTTGCTCGCGCCCGAAGAGCGCGACAAGGCGGCCAAGGCGATCGTGCGCAAGCTGCGCTGGAAGCACCCGTGGTATCTGGTGTCGGCGATCGCGCGCGAGGGCACCTGGCCCCTGTGTCTGGACATCCAGCGCTTTTTCGACGAACAGCGGCGCGAGGCTGGCGAGGCGGCGCGGTGAGTGCGGCGGTCGCCGGAATCCGATCGTCAACGCCGCCCGTTGCGCGGGCGGCAGCAACGAAAAAGCCGGCTTGCGCCGGCTTTTCTGCTCTCGCGATCAGGCCCGTATCAGGCCAGCGCGGCGATGTGCGCGGTGAGGCGGCTCTTGTGACGGGCGGCCTTGTTCTTGTGGATCAGACCGCGTGCGGAGTAGCGGTCCATGACCGGCTCGGCGATCTTGTAGGCGGCTTCGGCACGCGCCTTGTCCTTGGCGTCAATCGCCTTGACGACGTTCTTGATTGCGGTGCGGACCATCGAACGCGCGCTGGCGTTGCGCTGACGGTTCTGCTCGGACTGGCGCGCACGCTTCTTCGCGGATTTGATGTTGGCCACGGGATGACTCCGGAGACTGGGGTGGAAAAAAGACCGGCGATTATGCGGATCCGGCCGGCAAAGGTCAATCGCGGACAGGGCATGGCTGCGGCGGCCGCTGGTTCGGCGCAGGGGATGCCATGAGCCGGCCCAGCCTGCTGCGCTCGATGCTCAGCTTCAGCGGCGGGACCTTCATCTCGCGCATCCTCGGCCTCGTGCGCGAGCAGGCGATCGCCTATGCCTTCGGCGCCAATGCCGCGACCGATGCGTTCTGGGTGGCGTTTCGCATCCCCAATTTCCTGCGCCGCCTGTTTGCCGAGGGCTCGTTCTCGGTCGCCTTCGTGCCGGTGTTCACCGAGGTCAAGGAAAAACGCAGTCATGCCGAACTGCGCGAACTGATGGCGCGTACCGCGGGCACGCTCGGCGGCGTGCTGTTCGTGGTGACGGCCTTGGGCATGCTCGGTGCGCACTGGGTGGCCGGGGTGTTCGCGCCGGGCGCGATCGACGAGCCCGAAAAGTTCGCGCTGACCACGAATCTGCTGCGCGTGATGTTCCCGTTCCTGCTCTGTGTGTCCTTGACTGCACTCGCTGCGGCCGCGCTCAACAGTTTCCACCGTTTCATGCTGCCGGCGTTGACGCCGGTGATCATGAACCTGTGCATGATCGTTGCCGCGCTGTGGTGGTCCAAGGCATTCGAAGTGCCGATCATGGCCCTGGGCTGGGCGATCTTCATCGCCGGCATCCTGCAACTTCTGGTGCAATTGCCGGCGCTGGCGCGGCTCGATCTGCTGGCCTTGCCGCGCTGGGGTTGGCGCCATGCCGATGTGCGGCGGATTCTCAAGCTGATGGTGCCGACCCTGTTCGGCTCCTCGGTGGCGCAGGTCAATCTGCTGCTCGATACCCTGATTGCTTCGTTCCTCATCACCGGCTCGCAGACCTGGCTGGCGCAGACCGACCGTTTGCTCGAATTTCCGCTCGGTGTGTTCGGCGTGGCGCTGGGCACGGTGATCCTGCCGTCGCTGTCGCGTCATCATGTCGCCACCGACCATCAGGGTTTTGCACGCGCGCTCGACTGGGGCCTGCGCACGGCGCTGCTGATTTCGGTGCCGGCGATGCTTGCGCTGGTGCTGCTGGCCAAGCCGATGCTTGCGACCCTGCTTCAGCACGGGCGCTTCACCGCGCACGATGTCGACATGGCGGCGCTGTCGCTGTCGGCGCTCGCGTTCGGCTTGCCGGCCTTCGCCCTGGTCAAGGTGGTGGCGCCGGCGTTCTACGCACGCCAGGACACCAGAACCCCGGTGCGCGCGGGCATCGTCGCGATGATCGCGAACATGGTGATGAACCTCGTGTTCGTCGCAGTGCTGTTCCAGCTCTGGCACAAGCCCGAGGATCTGCACGATGGCTGGTTCGCGGCGATCGCCAAGGTGCCGGGCCTGCACATGGGCCTCGCGTTGGCGAGCGCGCTGGCGAGTTATCTCAATCTGGCCCTGCTCTGGCTCGCGCTGCGCCGGGATGGCGTCTACCAGAGCCAACCGGGTTGGGGGAGCCACCTGCTGCGCCTGGGTCTGGCCTGCGTGGTGATGGTCGGTGTGCTCGGCGCCGGACTGTGGCTGTGGCCGGAATGGGGACATTGGGACGTGATGACGCGCGTATGGCGACTGGGCGCATTGATTGCAGCGGGCGGCCTGAGCTTCGTCGCCGTGATGTTTGCGGCCGGCTTCCGGCTGCGCGACCTGCGCGGCGTCTGAGCTGCCGCGTGCTGCGATGCAGCGGCTATACTCGCGCGATGAATCGGGTTTTCCGTGATGCCACCGGCCCCAGTCTGGCGCCGGGCGGCAGTGTCGTTTGCGTGGGTGCGTTCGATGGCGTGCATCTGGGCCATCGCGCCCTGTTCGCGCGCGTCTGCGAACTGGCCGAGGCGCGCGGCCTGCAGGCGATCGCGGTGAGTTTCGAGCCGGTGCCGCGCGAGTACTTTGCGCGTGGGCAAGCCGTGCCGCGTGTGACCGGCGCACGCGAGAAGCTCGCCCTGCTGCTCGATACCGGCGTGGACAGCCTGCTGTCGCTGCGTTTCAACGCAGCGCTGGCGGCGATGTCGGCCGAGGCCTTCGTCGATGACTTGCTGATCGCGAGGGTCGGCATGCGCGCGCTGTGCGTGGGCAGCGATTTCCATTTCGGCCATGCGCGACGCGGCAACGTGGCGATGCTCGAACAGCTGGCACCGCAGCGCGGCTTTGCCCTCGAGGTGATGCCCGACATTGGCGTTGCCGGAACACGCGTGAGCAGCAGTGCGATCCGTGCGCAGCTTGCCGCCGGTGATTTTGCCAGCGCCAATGCTGCGCTTGGGCGCAGCTTCTCGATCGGCGGCCATGTGGTGCGCGGCCAGCAGCTCGGGCGCAAGCTCGGCTATCCGACCGCGAACATTCGTCTCGGCCGGCGCACCTCGCCAGTCACCGGCATCTTCGCGGTGCAGGTGCATGGCGTGCGCTCGCAGGCGATGCCCGCCGTGGCGAGCCTGGGCATACGGCCGACCGTCAACGGCACCGAACCCTTGCTCGAAGCGCACCTGTTCGATTTCGATGGCGACCTGTACGGCCGCCGCCTCGAAGTCGAGTTCGTCGCCAAGCTGCGCGAAGAGGAAAAATTTGCCGACCTCGACGCCATGGTGCGCCAGATCGATCTCGATGCGCGGCAGGCGCGCGCAATTCTAGCCGGCAACGACAGAATCCGCGAAGACGCCCCCATTTGAAACCAATCCATTCCGATCCCCGATTCCCGATCTCCGAGCCAAGCATGAGCAAGGATTACAAGAACACCATCAACCTGCCCAACACCTCGTTCGCGATGAAGGCCGATCTGGCCAAGCGCGAACCGGCGATGCTCGCGCAGTGGGAAGAGGCCAAACGCTATGAAGAGATTCAACAGCGCAGCGCCGATCGCGTGCAGGCTTTCATCCTGCATGACGGCCCGCCGTATGCGAATGGTGCGATCCACATCGGCCATGCGGTCAACAAGGTGCTCAAGGACATCGTGGTGAAGTCGGCGCTGCTCGCCGGTCATCGTTCGCCCTACGTGCCGGGTTGGGATTGCCACGGCCTGCCGATCGAAATCGCGATCGAGAAGAAGGTCGGCAAGGTCGGCGCCAAGGTCGATGCGGCCGAGTTCCGCCGCCTGTGCCGTGCCTATGCGGTCGAGCAAATCGACCTGCAACGTGCGGATTTCAAGCGTCTTGGCGTGCTCGGTGATTGGGGCAATCCCTATCGCACGATGGATTTCCGTTACGAAGCCGACATGATCCGCGCCTTGGCGAAGATTCACGCCAACGGTCATGTGTTGCGCGGATTCAAGCCGGTGCACTGGTGCTTCGACTGCGGCTCGGCGCTGGCCGAAGCCGAGATCGAATATCAGGACAAGCAATCCAGCGCGGTCGATGTCGCTTACGACGCGGTCGATTGCGCGGCGCTGGCGGCGAAGTTCGACGTCGCGATTGGCGCCGATGACATCGTCAGTGTCCCGATCTGGACCACCACGCCGTGGACGCTGCCGGCGAGTCTTGCGGTCACGCTCGGCCCACAGCTCGATTACGTGTTGGTCGAAGGCCCGCGGCGCAACGGCAAGCGGCTGCTGCTGGTGCTCGCCGAGGCGCTCGCCGAGCGCGTGCTCGCGCGTTATGGCGTGAATGAGGTCGTTGTGCTCGGGCGCGCGCAGGGCGCGGCGCTCTCTCGCGCGCCTTCGGAGAACGCGGCCTTGCCGCTGCTCAAGCACCCGTTCTATGCGCGTCAGGTGCCGATCATCCTTGGCGATCACGTCTCGGCTGAAGACGGCACCGGCGCGGTGCACACTGCGCCCGGCCATGGCGCCGAGGACTTTGCGGTCGGCCAGGCTTACGGACTGATCGATGCCTATCCGGCGAGCGTGCTCAATCCGGTCGGTGGCAATGGCGTCTATCTCGCCGGCACGCCGCAGTTCGAAGGCCAGTTCATCTGGAAGGCCAACGACGCGATCGTCGAACTCCTGCGCGAGCGCGGTCTGCTGCTCGCCGATGCCAGGATCACCCACAGCTATCCGCATTGCTGGCGCCACAAGACGCCGGTCGCGTTCCGAACCACGCCGCAGTGGTTCATCGGCATGGAAGCGGCGGGTCTGCGCGAGGCTGCGCTCAAGACCATCCGCGACGACGTCGACTGGTATCCCGCCTGGGGCGAGGAGCGCATCGCCGGCATGGTCGAGGGTCGCCCCGACTGGTGCATCTCGCGCCAGCGCACCTGGGGTGTACCGATCGCCCTGTTCGTCGACAAGGTGACCCAGCAGCCGCACCCGCGCAGTGCGCAGCTCATGGAAGAAGTCGCCAGGCGCGTCGAGCAGGGCGGCGTCGATGTCTGGTACGCACTCGATCCGGCCGAGCTGCTCGGCGCCGAGGCGGCGCAGTACGAAAAGGTCACCGACATTCTCGATGTCTGGTTCGATTCGGGCGTGACCCATCACTGCGTGCTCGACCAGCGCGCGCAACTTGCGCGCAAGCCCGGCGACAAGGTGATGTACTTGGAGGGCTCCGACCAGCACCGCGGCTGGTTCCAGTCCTCGCTGCTCACCGCAACCGCCTTGCACGGCCGCGCGCCCTACGACGTCGTGCTCACGCATGGCTTCACCGTCGATGCGCAGGGCCGCAAGATGTCCAAGTCGCTGGGCAACGTGGTCGCACCGCAAAAAGTCGTCGACACGCTCGGCGCCGACGTGCTGCGTCTGTGGGTCGCTTCGACCGATTACCGCAACGAGATCGCGGTATCCGACGAGATCCTGAAGCGCGTCGCCGATTCCTATCGCCGCATCCGCAACACCGCGCGCTTCCTGCTCGGCAATCTCGATGGCTTCGATCCTGCGCAGCACCTGCTGCCGGTCGAGGACTGCCTGTTGCTCGACCAGTGGGCGGTGCAGCAGGCACACGACGTGCAGAGCGCGGTGATCGCCGCCTATGCCGAGCACGATTTCCCCGAAGTGGTCGCGCGCGTGCAGAACTTCTGCACCAACGAGATGGGCGCGCTGTACCTGGACATCACCAAGGATCGCCTCTACACGATGCCCACCGACAGTCGCGGTCGGCGCAGCGCGCAGTCGGCGATGTATCGCATCATCGAAGCGCTGGTGCGCTGGATCGCGCCGATCACCTCGTTCACGGCCGAGGAAATCTGGCCGCTGATTCCCGGTGCGCGTGGCGAGTCGGTGTTGTTCGAGCAATGGTATGCGGGCCTTGCGGCGCCGCAGGCCACACCCGAGCGGCGCCAGTGGTGGGCCGATCTGCTGACGATCCGCGCCGCCGCCGCGAAGCTGCTCGAAGGCATGCGCGCGGCGGGCACGATCGGCGCTTCGCTGCAGGCCGAGGTGACGCTGCACGCCGACGCAGCCACGCGCGCGCGCTTTGCCGAAGTCGGCGATGAGCTGCGCTTCTTCTTCATCACCTCGCAGTTGCGCTGGGCCGATGTCGCCACCAGGCCGGCGCATGCGGAAGCGCTCAAGCTCGACGGCAGCGAACTCTGGGTTGCCGCGCAGGCCAGTCAGGCCGCCAAGTGCATCCGCTGCTGGCATTACCGCGAGGATGTCGGCAGTCATGCCGAACACCCGGAAATCTGCGCGCGCTGCGTCGACAATGTCGATGGCGCTGGCGAGGTGCGGCAATGGTTCTGAGCGGCGCGAATTCTCGAACAGCGCCGCGTCGATCGTGGTCGATCACGGCGGGTGCGCGATGAAGGGGCGTGGCGGTGCATCGGCGTGGCTTTTGCTTTCGCTGCTGGTGATCGTGCTCGACCAGAGCACCAAGTTGCTTGCGCTCGCCAAACTCGCGCCCTACGAGTCGCGCGCGGTGATCGATGGCCTGCTCGACTGGACGCTCGCGTTCAACACCGGCGCGGCCTTCAGTTTTCTGGCTGCGGCCGATGGCTGGCAACGCTGGTTGTTCGCCGCGCTCGCGGTCGGCATCAGTTGCGCGTTGATCGTCTGGCTCACGCGCCTGCCGCGCGGCGACTGGCGCAATGCCGCGCCGCTCGCATTGATCATCGGCGGTGCGCTCGGCAACCTCATCGATCGCCTGCGCCTCGGTCATGTGGTCGATTTCATCGACGTCTACTGGGGCAATTCGCACTGGCCTGCATTCAACATCGCCGACTCGGCCATCTGTGTCGGCGCGGTCATGCTGATCGTGTTCGGCCTGTTCGCTGGGAAAGCCGCGGACAAGCGCGGATAATTCGCCCATGGAAGTCATCCTTGCCAATCCGCGCGGCTTCTGCGCCGGCGTCGACCGCGCGATCGAGATCGTCGAGCGTGCGCTGGAAGCCTTTGGCGCGCCGATCTACGTGCGCCATGAAGTCGTGCACAACCGTTTCGTGGTGCAGAACCTGCGCGACAAGGGCGCGGTGTTCGTCGACGAACTGCACGAGGTGCCCGATGGCGCCACCGTGATCTTCAGCGCGCACGGCGTGTCCAAGGCGGTGCGCACCGAGGCGGCGGAGCGCAATCTGCGCGTGTTCGACGCGACCTGTCCGCTGGTGACCAAGGTGCATCTGGAAGTCGCTCGCCACGGCAAGGCCGGGCGCGACGTGGTGCTGGTCGGCCACGCCGGCCATCCCGAAGTGCAGGGCACGATGGGGCAATGGAACGCGGCCAATGTCGGCACCATCCACTTGGTCGAGAATCTCGAAGGCGTCGCGCGCCTGACGCCGCGAGATCCCGCGCAGTTGGCCTACGTGACCCAGACCACGCTCTCGGTCGATGACACCATCGCGATCGTGCGCGCTCTGCGCGAGCGCTTTCCGCAGGTCGAGGGGCCGCGTCACGATGACATCTGCTATGCCACGCAGAACCGCCAGGATGCGGTGCGCAGGCTCGGTCAGCAGTGCGATCTCGTGCTCGTGGTCGGCTCGCCCAACAGCTCCAATTCCAACCGCCTGCGCGAACTCGCCGAAAAGCAGGGCGTGCCCGCTCACCTCATTGATGGTGGCGCCGACATCGACCCGGCTTGGCTCGCGGGCTGCCAGCGTATCGGCGTCACGGCCGGCGCTTCGGCCCCCGAGCGGCTGGTGCGCGAAGTCGTCGAGGCCTTGCGCGCCGGCGGTGCCGGCAGTGTGCGCGAACTCGACGGCAAGCCCGAGGACATCACCTTCGCCCTGCCCAAGGAACTGCGGCTGCGCGTGGCCGAATCGAGATAGGGCCGCTTCGCTGCCGGCAACCCGATGGATCTGCGGCGCGCCGCGCACTCTCGCAGCAAGCTGTGCGCCCGCCCGCCAAGGCCCACGCCAAGCCAATCGGGGCCGCCTCCGGGCCGCCTGTCCGCCAATTCCTACCTTGCGACCGCGATCCGGTTGCCCCTTGCGCGCCCGCAACCTAACTTGGACGATGACAACCCCAACCCAAGCAGCAGGGGAACGCATGTTCAAGTCTCCCAATCGACAGTTCGGCCCGCCCGCACACTTCGTGCGCGGGTTCACGATGATCGAGTTGATGATTGCCGTTGCGCTGGTGGCCATCCTCGCGGCGATGGCATTCCCGAGCTATCGCGAGTTCAACACGCGGATGGCGACTCAGGACAACACCAACACCTTGATCGGTGCGCTCAATACCGCACGCATGGAGGCGGTCAAGCGTGGCCGCACTGCGGCCGTGATTGCCAACGGCGGCAACTGGAACAATGGCTGGCAGGTGGTCGTTGCCAAGCAACTTGCTGGAGGCTTGATCGAAACGACGCCGACTTCGCCCGGCGCGAGTTCCGCCGATTGTGATGGCTATATCGACAATGTCGATGCCAGCGCAAGCCAGATGCCGTTGTGCATGGGCTATCGCGGCGCAGTCACGGGCGGATTCACGGTGCTGAGCAAGGCTGGAGCCGGTGGCGCCGACGGCATGGTGGTGTTTGCGCCAACCGGTGCGATTTCGCAGGCAGCGGAGTTCGACTTCAGTATCTGTCGTCCGACCGCCCAGGCCGATGCGACACAGTCGCGGCGCATCCATGTTTCGCTCAGCGGCGTGATTGAGAGCCGCCGCGACACGAACAGCGCGCCCGCGGGATCTTGCAGTTGAGGATGAAGCCAATGACCTATCGCATTCGAACCCGTGGCTTCTCGCTGCTCGAGGTCCTGATCGCCTTGCTGATTTTCAGCTTCGGCCTGCTCGGGGTTGGCGGGTTGATGGTGCTGTCGGTGCGCACCAATCACAGTGCCTACCTGCGCACGCAGGCTTCGTTCCTTGCACAGTCGATGGCCGAGCGCATGCGCACCAACCTGGGCTGGATCACCGACTACAACGGCACCTACAACGCCGGCACGGCTGGCACGGATCCATGCAGCGGCTCGATTTGCACGCCGACCCAGTTGGTCGCACGAGACAAGGCTTTGTGGAGCCAGCAGCTCGTGGATTCCATGCCTTCCGGTTGGACGGCGACAATCCTCTGCAACGTGACCGGTGCGCCACCTTCACTGGCCCATCGCGGCGCGCAGCCGTTCGATGGCCAATGCGCAATCAACATGTCCTGGGCCGAGGCCGATCTCGACCGCAACGCCAGCGCTCCCGCCACGCAGACCTTTGCCTGGGTATTCCAGCCATGATCCGTATCCATTCAGTCCGTGTGATTCCAGTGCGAATGCCAGCCAGGCTCGGCGGCTTCTCGCTGATCGAAATCATGATCGCCTTGACCCTGGGCCTGCTGCTCAGCGTCGGCATCCTGTCCCTGTTCAATGGCACCAGTCGCACCAACAAGCTGCAGAATGGCTTGGCCCAGTTGCAGGAAAACGGTCGCTTTGCGGTGATGCGCATCGAGCAGGACATGCGCATGCTCGGTGCGCAGTACTGCAGCAATACCACGGGCGGCAGCGCGCCGGGCACGGCCGTGCCGGTCTTGCCTGAACGCGCACCGATGATCTATGCGCCCTATCTGGGTCTGCCCGACAGCAAGATCCAGAGCATCGATGCGAGCGGGAGTCCCAGCAATGCGGCAGCAGGGGCGCCCTATGCGCTGAGTCCGCGCTGGTTCGCACAGGGCTATTCCTGCACGACGTCGAGCTGCACGCCTGCAGTGCCGACCGGGGCTGGTCTCTTTCCCGGCATGGGCCTTGCCGACGGCAAGCGCGTACCCGCTTCGGACGTACTGACGATCCGTTACCTGCGTGGCTCGGGCTGGCCGTTGACGAACGGCGCCTGCGCGGTCGCCGCTGCGGATCCACTCGTCACCGGCACGGGGATCACGCTGAGCCCGCAGACGGGGGATGACCCGGTCGACTTTGACGCCGGCAATCTGGCCTTGGTGACTGATTGCATCAATCCGGTGGTGTTGCCGATCAGCGCGTATTCGTCAAACGTTGTCACCGTGGGCGCCATCCTGCCGGGGGCGACCGGTGCAGTGTGCGGTGGCAGTCGCACCCGCGACGTGCGCATGTTCAATTTCTCCAAGGACTTCGTCACGATCAGCTACTACCTTGTTTTCCGCGCCGATGACAGTCCTGATGCGCGTCCCAACGACGGCAGTGGTTCGCGCCTGATCCCGGTGTTGGTGCGCAGCGTGAATGGCGTTGCGCAGGATCTCGTGCGCGGTGTCGATGCGCTCAGGTTCCGCTATGGCGTGCAGGACAGCGCCGGCTACACGCGCTTCATGACCGCCGATCAGGTCAATCTCGGCAGTGCCTGCACGGCGCCTCCGGGGGGGCTGAATGTCGAGCCAGGCTGCCTGTGGCGTTCGGTGCGTACGGTGGAGGCGCATCTGCTCGTCAACACCGTCAATGAGGTCTTCGGCCTCGACAATGCGAGTCGAACATTCCGGTTCGACGGAAATCCCTACACCTTGGCCGATGGCGCCGCGTTGCCCTCGGGTCTGCTTGCCGGCAGCCAGATCCGTCGCGAGTTCATCGCCTACGTTTCCAACCGTGCCCACAATCTTTAGGACCGCATCATGAGCCGCACCCGAAAGCCAATGCCTGCATCCCAGCGTGGCGCCGTCCTGTTCGTTGCACTGGTGTTTCTCATCTTGATTACCCTGCTGTCGCTGACCGCGATTGGCGGTTCGATCCTGCAGGAGAAGATGACCAGCGGCATGCGCAATGGTCAGTTGAGCGCCTTGGGCGCGGACAGCGCGCTGCGTGGCGGTGAGGCCTGGATGTGGAACCTCAATTTCACCGCCGTCGCGGGCCAGCCCCTGCCGCCCTGCATCGGCAGCAGCACGCAGACCTGCGTCTATCGACCGACGACCTCGGGCGCGCTGAGGACCGACGTGCAGAAGTTCCGCACTTCGCATGGCTGGGAGACCAAGCTGCCGGGTGCCCCAGCGTATGCACACGCGATGACGGGCCTGACCGGGGCAAATGAAACGGCGTCCCTCGCTGAAGAGCCGCAGTTCATCATCGAGGACATGGGCGACAACGTGCCTCCGGGTCTCGGTCGCCAGTCGGGGATGATCGATCCCGAGAACGCGACGGCCTACCGCTTCTACCGCATCACCGCACGCAGCACGGGCGGCAGTGCCGCCGTGCAGCGTGTGTTCGAGAGCGTGTTTTCTTCCACCAATCTCACCGATACCGGCACCGAACCTTGATCGTGCAGGCTTTTTCAGGAGCCAATCCCATGACGCGGATTCCACCCCAATTCAAGATTTCCATCCTCGCCGCCCTGGTGAGCGTGATCGCGGGCTTGCCACAGGCCGTGCGGGCCGCACCAACGCCCGCCCCCGGCACGGTCAATCTGTTGACGACGCCGCCGGAACTGTCTTCCAAGGTGGCCCCGAACATCGTGCTGACCTTCGATGACTCGGGTTCGATGAACTGGCACCACATGCCGGACGCCAAGCCATTTTCCGGTGGAGGCTGGAACACGGGCGACGATGGCAATCAAGGCGATTCAAATAATCGCACGTTTCCCAGTGGCTCCTGGCCGTATCTGTGCGCCGGCTTGATCCGGCCGCGCGCGATCGATGCCACGCTCGCCGACGGCGATCCGCGGCTGTGGGCGATGAATGGTGTTTACTACAATGCCGATGCCGTCTACCAGCCGCCGGTGAAGGCCGATGGCACCCCATTCCCCCCTGCGGTCTTCACCGCTGCGTGGAACAACGGCATCGAGGTCAATCGGGCCGATAGTCCGGATTCCAGCGAGGGGACCACCAACCTCGCAACCAAAGCATTCTGCGGCGCCAAGGATTCGAATGGAAACTATGGTGCAGGCTATGCCTACTACAACGGCCCTGCGCTGGTGCTCGATTCCCTCGGACGCCTGACCGCTACCAGCGCTCTCTACACGAACTCCAACTGGAAGTGGCACCCGCTTGACGATGCCGAGAAGCAAAACTTCGCCAATTGGTGGTCCTATTACCGTACCCGCAAGTTTGCCGCGATGTCGGCAACTTCACTCGCCTTCGTCGATTTCGATGCCAGCATTCGCGTGGTCTGGCAGAACATCAACAAGAATTTCCTGGCTCCCGGAACGAGCAAGATCTTCCCGTTCGAAGACAGCCCGACCGACGCGACGCGCAGCAAGTTCTACAAGTGGCTGTTCGCCAACACATTTGGCAATTCCACACCCAACCAGGCAGCGAGTGATCGTGCGGGCAAGTTCTTCCAGGTCGCGACTGGATCCAGCGACACCAATCCGTACTGGGACCGTACCCTGGGCCGCGAGCTGTCCTGCCGCAAGAATTTCAATATCCAGATGACCGACGGCTTGTGGAACCAGGGGACGGTCGCCGCATCTCCGTCGGACACCACGGCGGTGGCTCCGCTGCCCGATGGCAGGGCATTTTCAACGAGTGCACCGGAATCGAAGATCATCTGGAATGAGGATCCGACCGGAGCCGCCCAGCAGAAGATGGCCGACATCGCCTTCAAGTATTGGGCGACCGACCTGAGGCCGGATTTCAAAGGCAGTCTACAGACCAAGCTCAAGGTCCGCCCCTATCTGGTCGACCGCACCACGGGCGTCACCGGCTCGGTACCGCTGCAGCCGGGTGACAATTGGCTCGACAACAAGGAGATCTACTGGAATCCCACCAACGATCCGGCAACCTGGCCGCACCTGGTCCAGTTCATGATCGGATTCGGCGTGAGCGGCACGATTCCAAAGATCGATGCCAACTACCTGCGCCTCAGACAAGGCCTGCTCCAGTGGCCCAAGCTCGATGGCTCCAGCCCGTACACGGACAACGAGAAGAAGATCGACGACATGTGGCATGCGGCGCTCAACAGTCGTGGCATGTTCTTCGCCGCTTCCAATCCGGATGAACTGATCCAGGCCCTGCGCAAGATCATCGCCAGCGTCGTTGCCCAGAGTTCGGCCTCGACACCGGCGTCGGTGTCCCTCCCGATCCTCACCGGCGGCAACAGCGCTTATCAGGGGTCCTATGACAGCGGTGCCTGGTCGGGCAGCCTGCGTCGCTCCCAACTTGATGCTGCTGGCCAGCCCATGTCCACGGTATGGGATGCCGGCTGCATGCTCTCGGGCGGAGATTGTCCCGATCCGGTTGCCACGGGCGCGGCCGCCCGTGATCCCAGCAGCCGCATCATCATCACCTCGGATGGTGCGGGGCATGGCAAGGCATTTCGTTCATCGAGCTTTTCCGGCCTGACGAGCGCGCAGCAGAATGCGCTGAACCAGAAGCCGGGCGCGGCGCCCTGTCCGGGTGGCTCCAGTACCGATTGCGATACCAATGGCCCGCTGCGCATCGACTATCTGCGTGGCGTGCGCGCCAACGAAGCCTCGACCGCGACGCCGAAGTTCCGCCAACGTACTTCGGTGCTCGGAGCGATCATCAATGCCGAGCCGGCCTATGTGTCCTCGCCGCGTTCGGGTTATCACGACATGTTCCCGCCGCTTTCGCCTGAAGCCGTCGCGGCTGCAAGCGACGAGCAGAAGAGCTATGCGGGCTATCAGAATGCGCAGCGCAATCGCCGGCCGATGGTCTATGTCGGCGCGAATGACGGCATGCTGCATGCATTCGATGCCGAGACCGGCGTCGAGAAATGGGCCTACGTGCCTGACGTGTTGATCCGCAATGGGCGCCTCGCGGCATCCACGAAGTCGGACGCCACGCTGGTTCCGGCCGTCGACTCGAAGCCGCGTGAGCGTGATGTGTTCATCAAGGGCAGTTGGCGGACGATCCTGCTCGGCTCGCTGCGCCTCGGTGGCCGCGGGATCTATGCGCTCGATGTGACCAACGCGTCGCCGAGCGAAACCGATCTGCTCGGAAGTGATGGCGCACCCTTGTGGGAGTTCAGCAACGGCGATGTCGCCAGCACGGCAGGTGATCCGCCCTGCGCAACGGGCGCGACCACCTGTCCCTCGCTCGGCTACACCTATGATTCGGTCAATGTCGCACGCCTCAAGGCGGACAACAAATGGGTTGCGGTGGTATCGACCGGCTATTTCCCGTCCAATCAGGATGCACCCGCCGTGGTGGGCGACATTGCCGAGCCGGCTGCGAGCCGCACGTCCCTGCTGGTGATCGATCTGGAGACGGGCAAGCTGATCCGCGAGCTTCGCACCACTTCTGCTCCGCAGACCAAGCCGGTCGGTTTCAAGACCTTCGGGCTGTCGACACCCATGGTCTATGACGAAGGTTCCGACGAAGTCGATGACCTGGTGTATGCAGGTGACCTTGCTGGCAACCTCTGGCGCTTCAACCTTTCCGATGCGGATCCGGCCAACTGGGGCGTCGATCTGATGTTCACCACCTATGGCAATGGTGGTGCGACAACGGCGGGTGACCAGCCGATCGTGTTCAACCCGACTGCCTTGCGTGATCCGGTCACGCGTCGCGCGATCCTTGTCGTTGGTTCCGGCAAATACCTCGGCGAAGACGATCGCACCAGCCTGATCCCCAAGCAGGCTTTCTACGGTATTCGCGACTACGGGACGGCCTCAAGCCAATACCCGATCAAGGTCAATCAGTTGGTGACGCAGACGCTGGCCGAGGCGAGCGACGAAACTCGCAGCATCACCGGCTTCACCGCCCCGACTGGAACCCTGCCGAGCTCGACGCCACCGATGCGGATGGAGACGGTCGGTGGTGGTGGCAAGCCAGCGATTGTCACGATTGTTGCCAATGGGTGGCGCATGCCGCTCGAAATCACGACCGAGAAGGGTGAGCGCGCGCAACGCCGGGCGATCCCGGTGCCGACCGCCAATATCGCCTTCCTTTATGGGCTGATTCCCAAGAGCGATGATCCTTGCGATCCGGGTGCGCGCTATTCGATCATGGCGATCAACGCGGCAACGGGTGCTGCGATCAACACCGGTGGCGGTATCGGCACAGGTCAGGGTTTGGTCGGCGGTGTGGTGGCTTCACCGGCACCTCCGAGCGACCCGGTTGTCAAGCGCGGTGGTGCGGGCGCGGTGCTCATCGGCATCCCGGCCGGCACACCGATGGCCGTGGTCGATGCGATCAACAAGATCATGAATGCGTCGATTCCACCGTGGCATCGTGGCTCGTGGCGCGAACTGCTTGACTGGTAATCTTGCCCGACAGGCTCACGGATCTTGTTCGTGAGCCTGTCTCCAGATTGGGGAACGAAAGATGATGATGCGCAGAAGCCGGGGATTCACGCTGCTTGAACTGATGATCGTGGTGGCCATCGTTGCGATCCTCGCCGCGATCGCCTATCCGAGTTACCAGAACTATGTGCTGCGCACGCGCCGTGCCGATGGCAAGGAATTCATGATGCGTGTCGCTGCGGCGCAGGAACGCTATTACACCAATCTCAATCGCTATGCCGACATGGCCACCCTGGGTTTGGGCACCAGCTCCGAAAAGAACTACTACACGGTGAGCGTGGCTTTGGCCAACAGCGATCAGACCTATACCTTGACCGCGACGCCGAGCGGTGTTCAGGCGCCCGATCAATGCGCCAACCTCACCTTGACCAATTCGGGTGCAAAGGGCGCCAGTGGCGTAGAGACCAACGGCAAGTGCTGGTGACGGCGCCACGCATTTCGTGATCCTTGCAAGCCCGGCAGGTTGTCGCCTGCCGGGCTTGTGTCTATACTCCGCGACCCTCGCCGGAGTAGCTCAGCTGGTAGAGCAACGCATTCGTAATGCGTGGGTCGGGGGTTCGATTCCCTTCTCCGGCACCAGGTTCGGCGCGGCGGCAACGCAAGGCGTTGTCGCCGTTTCCTTTGTGCAGGATCCACGACGATGAGGTCGACGGAATCTGCATGATGGGCGGTTAGCTCAGCGGTAGAGCATTGCCTTCACACGGCAAGGGTCGCAGGTTCGATCCCTGCACCGCCCACCAATCCCGAGGCGCAAGCCTGCAATGTGCCCGGCAGCCGGTTGAGCGATCGGCAGCCGCGCGGCTATGCTTGCGCGCCTCACGTTCGCGAAGCCTTGAGCATGCGCCGACCACTGGTTGCCGGAAACTGGAAGATGCATGGATCGCGTGCAATGGCGGCCGAGCTCGTTGCCGCGCTCGCGGCAGCGCCGGCGACGCGGGCCGAGGTGGCGATCCTGCCCCCGTATCCCTATCTCGATGGCCTGATTGCCCGACATGGTGGCCGTGGTCTGGTTTTCGGTGCGCAGGACGTTTCCGCGCATGGCGGAGGCGCCTACACCGGCGAGGTTTCCGCGGCGATGCTCAAGGACATCGGCTGCAGCTACGTGCTGGTTGGTCATTCCGAGCGCCGTCAATATCACGCCGAGAGCGATGAATGGGTCGCGGCCAAGTTTGCCGCTGCACAGGAAGCCGGGCTGGTTCCGATCCTGTGCGTGGGCGAGGTGCTTGCGCAGCGCGAGGCAGGCAGCATGTTCGAGGTGATCGGGCGCCAACTGCAGGTGGTGATCGATCGTGTCGGCGTGGCCGCGTTCGCGCATGCGGTGGTGGCCTATGAGCCGGTATGGGCGATCGGCACCGGACGCACCGCGACACCCGATCAGGCACAGGAAATCCATGCCTTCATGCGTGACACATTCACGCGGCTCGATGCTACAATCGCCGACTCGCTGCGGCTCCTGTACGGGGGCAGCGTGAAGCCCGCCAATGCCGCCGAGCTGTTCAAGCAGCGCGATGTCGATGGTGGATTGATCGGGGGTGCATCCTTGTCGGCTGCGGAATTCCGCGCCATCTGCACCGCCGCGGATTCGTGAAGAGCGTTCGATGCTTCTGATCATTGCCAACATCCTCTATGTGCTGACGGCGATCGCGATGACCGTCCTCATCCTCCTGCAGCGTGGCGCAGGGGCGAATGCGGGATCGGGCTTCGGTGGTGGCGCGTCGGCGACCGTCTTCGGTGCGCGTGGCTCGGCAAACTTCCTGTCGCGCAGCACGGCGGTTCTGGCCGGTTTGTTCTTCCTGCTCAGCCTCGGCATGGGCATGTACGTGAGCCGCACGGCGGGCACTCGCCCGACCACCGGCGATCTCGGTGTGATGGCTGGCGCCACCACGCCGGCAGCTCCGGCCAGTGCGCCGGCGGCAACGGGCGATGTGCCCGCGGCCACCGCAGCACCGGCAGCGGACAAGCCGGCAGCCACGGCAGCACCCGCCAGCGCGGGTGACAAGCCGGCGGCGGCGCCAGTACCAGCGGAGACGCCCGCGCCGAAGAAGTAGGAAGGACGGAAAGTTGGCAGTGCCCAGGTGGCGGAATTGGTAGACGCACTACCTTGAGGTGGTAGCGGGGAGACCCGTGGAGGTTCGAGTCCTCTCTTGGGCACCACTCGATTCGTGCGGTTGACGCGGGGCAATCCCGCGTCTGCCGTCACGGATCATTCTTTACCGTCGTCGTGTCGGCAGCGCCGGCACGATCGCTGATGCGCCTGCGGCGCGGAGGTGTCTGTGTTGGCCGAGTATTTTCCGGTACTGCTGTTCCTCGGCGTTTCCGCGATCATCGGCATCGCCCTGATCGTCATCGGCTTCGTGCTCGGCCCGCGCCGGCCGGATGCCGAGAAGGCCGCGGCCTTCGAGTGCGGTTTCTCTGCGTTCGAGGACGCGCGCATGCGCTTTGACGTGCGCTACTACCTGTTCGCGATCCTGTTCATCATCTTCGATCTGGAAATCGCCTTCGTCTACCCGTGGGCGACGGTGTTCAGCTCGCTCGGACTGTTTGGGCTGGTCGAGATGGGCCTGTTCCTGTCCCTCTTGGTGATCGGCTTCGTCTACGCCTGGAAGAAGGGAGCGCTCGAATGGGAGTGACAAGTCCCGCCGCCTCCGTTCGATCCGTCAGGAGCCACGCATGAGCGTCGTGTCCCGCTTCAGCGAAATGATGCACAACCCGGCGCCGGTCAACGTCGTCGATGACATCCTGCGCACCGATGACGACAATCCGCTGATCCAGCGCGGTTTCGTCACCGCCAGTCTCGATGACCTCATCAACTGGGCGCGCACCGGTTCGATGTGGCCGGTCACTTTCGGTCTGGCCTGCTGCGCGGTCGAAATGATGCATGCCGGCGCCGCGCGTCTGGATCTGGACCGCCACGGCGTGATCTTCCGCCCGAGTCCGCGCCAGAGCGACGTGATGATCGTGGCCGGCACCCTGGTCAACAAGATGGCGCCGGCCTTGCGCAAGGTCTACGACCAGATGCCCGAACCCAAGTGGGTGATTTCGATGGGCAGCTGCGCCAACGGCGGCGGCTACTACCACTATTCCTATGCGGTGGTGCGCGGCTGTGATCGCATCGTGCCGGTCGACATCTACGTGCCGGGCTGTCCGCCGACGGCCGAGGCGTTGATCCACGGAATTCTGCAGTTGCAGAAGAAGATCCGCCGTACCAACACGATTGCGCGCTGACGGAGTCCGGGGATGAGCGAAGCAAAGGCACCGACGTCGGCATTCGCGCAGCTGCTGCAGGCGCGCCTTGACGCGCGGCTGGTGCGCATCGAGGACGCGCGTGGCGAAACCACGATTGAAGTGTTGCCCGAAAACTGGGTCGAGGTCGCGCGCCTGTTGCGCGATGACGCCGACCTGCGGTTTGAATCGGCGATGGATCTGTGCGGCGTCGATTACCTGTCGTGGGGCGACGCCGAGTGGGATACGCTCGACGTGAGTTCAGGCGGTTTCTCGCGCGGTGTCGAAGGCGAGACCATCGGGCGCTTCAGCTGGGCCAATCGCCCGCATCCGCCGCACATTCCCAATCGCTTCGGCGTGGTCGTGCAACTGCTTTCGCTCAAGCACAACCGCCGCCTGTGCCTGCGCACCCATTGCACGGACGACGAGTTGCCCTTGCTGGCGTCGCTGACGCCGGTGTGGCCGGGTCTGGATTGGTTCGAGCGCGAGGCCTTCGACCTCTACGGCATCGTCTTCGAAGGACATCCCGATCTGCGCCGCATCCTCACCGATTACGGTTTCGTCGGTCACCCGTTCCGCAAGGACTTCCCGTTGATTGGCAACGTCGAGGTTCGCTACGACGCCGACAAGAAGCGCGTGGTCTACGAACCGGTGACTTCGGTCCAGCCGCGCGTGCTGGTGCCGCGCACCCTGCGCGATGATTCGCGCTACCAGCAAGCGCAGGCCGAAGAAAAGGCGCGAGGCGGAAAATAAGCCATGCAGGAAATCAAGAGCTACACGATGAACTTCGGCCCGCAGCACCCGGCAGCGCATGGTGTGCTGCGTCTGGTGCTCGAGCTCGATGGCGAGACGGTGGTGCGCGCCGACCCGCATGTCGGTCTGCTGCATCGCGCGACCGAGAAGCTGGCCGAATCCAAGCCGTTCAACCAGTCGATCGGTTACATGGATCGCCTCGACTACGTGTCGATGATGTGCAACGAGCACGCCTACGTGCGTGCCATCGAGAATCTGCTCGGCATCGACGTACCCGATCGCGCGCAGTGGATCCGCACCCTGTTCGACGAGATCACGCGCATCCTCAACCACCTCATGTGGCTGGGTTCCAACGGCCTCGACCTCGGCGCGATGGCGCTGTTCCTGTACGCATTCCGCGACCGCGAAGAACTGATGGACTGCTACGAGGCAGTCAGCGGCGCGCGCATGCACGCGACCTATTACCGCCCCGGCGGCGTCTACCGCGACCTGCCCGAGCAGATGCCGCGCTACAACGAATCGAAGTGGCACAAGGGCAAGGATTTGGCGCGCCTGAACGAATGGCGCGGCGGTTCGATGCTCGACTTCCTCGATGCGTTCTGCGCCGACTTCCCGCGGCGCGTCGACGAATACGAAGTGTTGCTCACCGAGAACCGCATCTGGAAGCAGCGCACCGTCGACATCGGCATCGTCTCGCCCGAGATGGCAATGGCCTGGGGCATGTCGGGGCCGATGCTGCGCGGTTCGGGCGTCGAATGGGATCTGCGCAAGAAGCAGCCCTACGCCAAGTACGCCGAGGTCGATTTCGACATTCCGGTCGGCACCCGCGGCGACTGCTACGACCGTTATCTCGTGCGCATCGAGGAGATGCGTCAGTCCAACCGCATCATCAAGCAATGCGTGGACTGGTTGCGCAAGAATCCGGGCCCGGTGATTGCGCGCAACTTCAAGGTGGCGCCGCCCTCGCGCGTGGAAATGAAGCGCGACATGGAAGCGCTGATCCATCACTTCAAGTTGTTCACCGAAGGCTACAGTGTGCCGGCCGGCTCGACCTATGCCGCGGTGGAGGCGCCCAAGGGCGAGTTCGGCGTGTATCTGGTGTCCGACGGCGCCAACAAGCCGTTCCGCATGCACTGCCGTGCGCCGAGTTTTGCCCACCTGTCATCGATGGACACGATCGTGCGCGGCCACATGCTGCCCGACGTGGTGGCGATGATCGGTACTTACGACGTGGTGTTTGGCGAGGTTGATCGATGAAAGCCACCGGCAATTACGAACTGGTCAAGGACGTCGATCCGCTGGTCGCGCTCCATGCCGACACGCGTGCGCACATCGACCATTGGGCAGCCAAGTTCCCGACCGACCGCAAGCGCTCGGCGCTGATCCAGGGTTTGTGGGCGGCGCAGGAGCAGAACGGTGGCCATCTCGACGATGCGCTGATCACTGCGGTGACCAAATATCTGGGTCTGCCGCCGGTATGGGGCTACGAGGTGGCGACGTTCTACTCGATGTTCGAAACGCAGCCGGTCGCGCGCCACAACGTCGCGATCTGCACCAACATCTCGTGCTGGCTCAATGGCGCCGAGGACATCGTGCGCCACTGCGAGCGCAAGTACGGCATCAAGCTCGGCGAGAGCAGCGCCGATGGTCGCATCTATCTCAAGCGTGAAGAGGAATGTCTGGCCGCCTGCTGCGGCGCGCCGATGATGGTCGTCGATGGTCACTACCACGAGAAGCTGTCCATCACCAAGGTGGACCAGATTCTCGATGCGCTGAAATAGCGCGCAGCCAAGCGGCAATTCGCAACCCGCCCTTCAGTTTCCGGTTCAGATCCTCATGGCATACGGTCCCGCACCCAAGGAACACCAGGTCGTCTACACCACGCTCCATCTCGAGCGGCCGTGGTCGATGGACAGCTACGTCAGCACCGGCGGTTGGGAAGCGTGGAAGAAAATCCTCGCCGAAAAACCCGACCCGACCTCGATCATCGAGGAGGTCAAGAAGAGTGGTCTGCGTGGGCGCGGTGGTGCGGGTTTTCCGACCGGTCTGAAATGGTCGTTCATGCCCAAGGGGGACATGCAGAAATACATCCTCTGCAATTCGGATGAATCCGAGCCGGGCACCTGCAAGGATCGCGACATCCTGCGCTTCAACCCGCATGCCGTGCTCGAAGGTCTGGCGATTGCCTGCTATGCGACCGGCACGCGCACGGCCTACAACTATTTGCGCGGCGAGTTCCACCATGAGCCCTTCGAGCATGTCGAGGAAGCGCTGCGCGAGGCTTACGCTGCGGGCCTGCTCGGCAAGAACATCAAGGGCTCTGGCATCGACGTCGACATCCATAACGCGCTCGGCGCCGGCGCCTACATCTGCGGCGAAGAAACCGCGCTGATGGAATCGCTCGAAGGCAAGAAGGGTCAACCGCGCTTCAAGCCGCCGTTTCCGGCCAATTTCGGCCTCTACGGCAAGCCGACCACGATCAACAACACCGAAACCTATGCCTCGGTGCCGACCATCCTGCGCAAGGGCGCCGAGTGGTTCGCGGCGCAAGGCAAGCCCAACAATGGCGGACCGAAGATCTTCTCGGTGTCCGGCCACGTCAACAAACCGGGCAACTACGAAATCAAACTCGGCACGCCGTTCACCGAACTGCTGGAAATGGCCGGTGGCGTGCGCAACGGCCACAAGATCAAGGCGGTGATTCCGGGCGGCTCGTCGATGCCGGTGCTGCCGGGTGAAACCATGCTCGGTTTGACCATGGATTACGACGCGATCCAGAAGGCCGGTTCGGGTCTGGGCTCGGGCGCGGTGATCGTGATGGACGAAACCACCTGCATGGTGCGCGCCTGCCAGCGCATCAGTCGTTTCTACATGAAGGAAAGCTGCGGCCAGTGCACGCCGTGCCGCGAAGGCACCGGCTGGATGTATCGCATGCTCACGCGCATTGTCGAAGGCAAGGCCGAACTCGGCGACCTCGACACGCTCAAGGCGGTAGCCGGTCAGATCGAAGGTCACACCATCTGCGCATTCGGCGAGGCGGCGGCGTGGCCGGTGCAGGGCATGCTGCGCCACTATTTTCACGAATTCGAATACTTCATCAGGAATGGCCGCTCGATCGTGGGCGCGCCGGCGGAGTCAGTGGCATGAGCGCACAGCCCGCAGCACCCGGCGTGCCGCCGGATCACGTCAACATCGAGATCAATGGCCAGCCACTGACCGCGCCGAAGAACTCGATGATCATCGAGGCCGCCGACAAGGTCGGCATCGCGATTCCGCGCTTCTGCTACCACAAGAAGCTGCCGATCGCCGCGAATTGCCGCGAGTGCATGGTCGAAGTGGAAATGGGCGGGCGCATCATGCCCAAGCCCGCGCCGGCCTGTGCGACGCCAGTTGCCGAGGGCATGAAGATCTGGACGCAGTCGGCGCGTGCGCTGGCCGGTCAGCGCAATGCACTCGAGTTCCTGCTCATCAACCATCCGATGGACTGCCCGATCTGCGATCAGGGTGGCGAGTGCGAATTGCAGGACGTGGCGATGGGCTACGGCCGTTCGGTGAGTCGTTTCGTCGAGCGCAAGCGCACCGTGCCCGACGAGGATCTGGGCCCGCTGGTCGCCACCGAGATGACCCGCTGCATCCATTGCACGCGCTGCATCCGCGTGATGGCCGAAGTGGCCGGCACCAACGAACTGGGCGGCATGGAGCGCGGCGAGCGTCTGCAGATCGGCACCTATGTCGGCAAGCCGCTGATGAGTGAATTGTCAGGCAACGTCATCGACGTGTGCCCGGTCGGCGCGCTCACCAACAAGCCATTCCGCTTCAAGGCGCGCGCCTGGGAGCTGATCGCGCGTGAAGGCATCGGTTACCACGATGCACTCGGCGCGAATCTCTGGCTGCACACGCGGCGCGGCGAAGTGCTGCGCACGGTGCCGCGCGAGAACGAGGCGATCAACGAATGCTGGGCTTCAGATCGTGATCGCTACAGCCACGAAGGTCTGTATGCCTCCGATCGCGCGACCCAGCCGATGATCCGCAAGAACGGCGAATTGGTTGCGGTGGCTTGGGACGAGGCAATCGCCTTCGTCGCCGACGGCCTGCGCCGCGCCAACGGCGAGCTGGGCGCCTTGGTCGCGCCGCTGGCTTCCAACGAAGAAGGGCATCTGCTCTCGCGCATCATGCATGGCCTGGGGAGCGACGCGATCGACCATCGCCTGCGTACTCAGGACTTCGCCGACGCGCCGTTTGCGCAGCCGTTCGAAATGCCGGTGGAGCAGGTCGAGAAAGCACGCCTCGTGCTCTTGATCGGCTGTAATCCGCGCCACGAAATGCCGCTGCTGCATCATCGCCTGCGCAAGGCGTGGAAGGCGGGCGCGAAGATCCACGCGATCAATCCGCTCGATTTCGAGTTCACCTTCGAACTCGCAGGCAAGCAACTGCTGGCGCCGCAGGCACTGGCCGCGCGTCTGCTCGATCTGGCCAAGGCGGCCAACGATCTCGGCCATCTGCCGCAGTCCTCGGCCTTGGCAAAGGCAATCGAAGGTCGCAGCGTCGACGCCGCCAGTGTTGAACTGGCCAAGGCCTTTGCAGCGGCCGGCAGTGACGCCGTGGTGCTGCTTGGCGAGACCGCGCTCAATCATCCGCAGGCTTCGGTCCTGCGCGCCGCGGCGCACTTCTTCGCCAAGGCGACCGGTGCGAGCTGCAACGAGATTCCCTCTGGCGCCAATGCGATCGGCCTGGCTCATGCCGGTGCGCAGGCCCGCGCAGGCGGTCGTGACGCCGCCTCGCTGCTCGCGCGTCCGCCCAAGACGCTCGTCGTCTATCAGGCCGGTTCGCAGGACGCCAGTTCGCCGGCAGCCTTCGACGCCGCCCGCAGCGGCGCGCAGTTCTGCGTCTACATCGGCGCCTATGCCTGCAATGGCGTGCAGCGCACCGCGCACGCCGTGCTGCCGATCGGTTTGCCGCCCGAAGTCGATGGCAGCTACACCAATGTCGATGGCATCACGCAGACGCTGGCAGCGGGCGCGAAACTCCCGGGTGAGGCCAAGGCCGGCTGGCGCGTGCTGCGCGCGCTCGGTGGCGCGCTCGGCCTGCCGCAATTCGAGTTCGTCGATTTCGCCGAGCTGCGCGCGCAGATCGCCAAGTCCGGCCAGGCCATCGGCGCCGCCAGCGGCCGCATTGCCGACGTGCCGGCGGTTGCGTCCGGGCTCACGCGCGTGGCGACCACGTCGATCTACCGCGCCGATCAGGTCGTGCGTCGCGCGCCCGCGCTGCAGGCACACCCGCTCACGCGTGCGGCAGTCGTGAGCTTGCATCCGCAGGATGCGCTTGCGTTGGGACTTGGTCACGGCGCCCGCGCCAGCGTCAATGGCGTGGTGTTGCCGGTCGAAATCAATGCGATCGTGCCGCCCGGTGCAGCATGGATCGAAGCTGGTCTTGCCGCCACCCGCGCGCTGCCGCCGCATGGCGCCGCCCTCGACATTGCCAAGGCGTGACGACGACATGAACTGGATACTCGACGCCTACCACACCTGCGCAGCGCACTTTCCGACGCTGACGATGGCGGTTTCGCTGGTGCTGTTCCCGCTGTTGCCGCTGATCATCGGCGTGGCGATGTACGTGTGGTGGGAACGCAAGGTGATCGGCTGGATGCACGTGCGCATGGGGCCCAACCAGATCGGCCCGTTCGGTCTGGTGCAGACCTTTGCCGATGTGTTCAAGCTCCTGCTCAAGGAAGTGGTTTATCCGGAGAAGGCCAACAAGGCGCTGTTCCTGCTCGCGCCGCTGTGGGCACTGGTGCCCGCGTTTGCTGCCTGGTCGGTGATTCCGATTGCCTCGCATGCGGCGTGGTCGGACGCCAATGCGGGGTTGTTGCTGCTGTTGGCGATGACCTCGATGGGCGTGTACGGCATCATCATTGCCGGCTGGGCGTCCAATTCGCGCTACGCGATGCTCGGCGCGATGCGCTCGGCGGCGCAGGTGGTGTCGTATGAAGTGGCGATGGGTTTTTCGCTGGTCAGCGTGCTGATCCTCGCCGGCAGTCTGAATCTTTCCGACATCGTCAACGCGCAGGCCGGCAGCAAGGGCTTCTTCGACTGGTTCGCGGTACCGCTGCTGCCGATGTTCCTCATCTACTTCATCTCCGGCGTGGCCGAAACCAATCGCTCGCCCTTCGACGTGGCCGAAGGCGAATCGGAAATCGTCGCCGGATTCCATGTCGAGTATTCCGGTGCGCCGTTCGCGGTGTTCTTCCTCACCGAATACGCGAACATGATCCTCATCTCCTTCCTTGCGCCGATCCTGTTCCTCGGTGGTTGGCTCAGTCCGCTGCAGGGCTGGATCACGGCTGACGTGCACTGGACGGTCAACTGGATCTGGATGGGCGGCTGGCCGTGGCTGTTCATCAAGTTCTTCGGCTTCGCCACCGCGTATCTGTGGTTCCGCGCGACGTTCCCGCGCTATCGCTACGACCAGATCATGCGTCTGGGCTGGAAGGTGTTCATCCCGATCACGATCGTGTGGGTGTTCGTGGCCGGCTGCATGAAGTATTTCGGCTGGGTCACGGCAGGCGCTTGAGGCAATGGCAATGAATCGAGTCACCGGCTATTTCAAGAGTCTGATGCTGCTGGAGCTGTGGGCGGGCCTTTGGCTCACCTTCAAGTACCTGTGGCGTCCGAAATACACGATGCGCTACCCGATGGAGCACATCCCCAAATCGAACCGGTTCCGCGGTCTGCACGCGCTGCGCCGCTACCCCAATGGCGAGGAACGCTGCATCGCCTGCAAGCTGTGCGAGGCGGTGTGTCCGGCGCTGGCGATCACCATCGACTCGGCACCGCGCGAGGACGGCACGCGCCGTACCACTCGCTACGAGATCGACCTGTTCAAGTGCATTTTCTGCGGCTTCTGCGAAGAGAGTTGTCCGGTCGACTCGATCGTGGAAACCGCAATTCATGAATACCACTTCGAGAAGCGCGGCGAGAACGTGATCGACAAGCAGCAGCTGCTGGCGATCGGCGACCGCTTCGAGAAGGACATTGCCGCTGCGCGCGCGCAAGACGCGGCATTCCGTTGACCACGAGAGCGAACGCATGACATTCCCGCTCATCTGTTTCTACCTGTTCGCGGCAGCCACCACGCTGGCTGCGCTCGCGGTCATCCTGGTGCGCAACCCCGTGCATGCGGCGTTGTGCCTGGTGCTGACCTTCTTCTCGGCCGCCTGCACCTGGTTGCTCGCCGATGCCGAGTTCCTCGCCATCGTGCTGGTGCTGGTCTATGTCGGCGCGGTGATGGTGCTGTTCCTGTTCGTGGTGATGATGCTCGACGTCGACCTCGATCCGCTGCGCGAAGGCTTCATCCGCGCCTTGCCGATCGGGATCATCGTCGCGCTGGTCATGCTCGCCGAAATGCTCGCCCTGATCGGCGTGCGCGCGATGGACATGCCCGCCGTGCCTGATCCGGCCGCCGCAGCGGGCATCTCCAACACGACCTGGCTGGCGAGCACGCTGTTCTCGCAGTACCTGCTGCCGTTCGAAGTCGCCGCGCTGATCCTCACCGTGGCAATCATCGCGGCAATTCCGCTCACTTTGCGTCACCGCACCGGTGTGCGCATGCAGAACCCGGGCAAGCAGGTGCTGGTGCGCCCGCGCGACCGCCTGCGCATCGTCAAGATGGCCGCGACCAAGCCGGCTCCGGCCACCGAGGAGGCGAACACGCCATGATCACGCTCGCGCACTTCCTCACCCTCGGCGCCGTGCTGTTCTGCATCGCCGTCGCCGGCATCTTCATCAACCGCAAGAACGTCATCACGCTGCTGATGGCGATCGAGTTGATGCTGCTGGCGGTGAACACCAATTTCATCGCCTTCTCGCGCTTCCTCGGCGATGCCTCCGGCCAGGTGTTCGTGTTCTTCATCCTGACCGTGGCCGCGGCCGAGTCGGCGATCGGTCTGGCGATCCTGGTCGTGCTGTTCCGCAATCGCGCGACCATCAATGTCGACAAGATCGACAGCATGAAGGGCTGACCGATGATGCTCTCCAAGACCATCCTGCTGCTGATCGTGCTTGCGCCGCTTGCCGGCGCGCTCATTGCCGGCTTGTTGCGCAACGTGATCGGACGCGCCGCATCGGCGACCGTCACCATCGCCGGTGTCGCCCTGTCGTGCGCGTTGTCGTTCTATGTGCTGCACCAATTGGTGTGGGGCGGTGCGGCGACCTTCAACGAAAATCTCTACACCTGGTATCAGGTTGGCCACTACTCGGCGCACATCGGTTTTCTGGTCGACCGGCTCACCGCGATGATGATGGTGGTGGTCACCTTCGTCTCCTTGATGGTGCACATCTACACGATTGGCTACATGGCCGAGGATGACGGCTTCTCGCGTTTCTTCAGCTACATCGCGCTGTTCACCTTCTCGATGTTGATGCTGGTGATGAGCAACAACTTCCTGCAGCTGTTCTTCGGCTGGGAAGCGGTGGGTCTGGTGTCGTATCTGTTGATCGGTTTCTGGTTCAAGCGGCCGAGCGCGGTGTTCGCCAACCTCAAGGCCTTCCTCGTAAACCGCGTCGGCGACTTCGGCTTCATCCTCGGCATTGCCGGTGCCTTGCTGTGGTTCGGCTCGCTCGACTATGCGCAGGTGTTCGCTGCCGCGGGCGCGCCCGGCAGTGAATTGCTCAAGGTCGAAATCATTCCCGGACAGGCGTGGTCGGTCGCTACCGTGGTCTGCCTGTGCCTGTTCGTCGGCGCGATGGGCAAGTCGGCGCAGGTGCCGCTGCATGTGTGGCTGCCCGATTCGATGGAAGGCCCGACGCCGATCTCCGCGTTGATCCACGCGGCGACGATGGTCACCGCCGGCATCTTCATGGTCGCGCGCATGTCGCCGCTGTACGAACTCAGCGAAACCGCGCTCAGCGTGGTGCTGGTGATCGGCGCGACCACCGCGCTGTTCACCGGCCTGATCGGCATCGTGCAGAACGACATCAAGCGCGTGGTCGCCTATTCGACGCTGTCGCAGCTCGGCTACATGACCGTTGCGCTGGGCGTGTCGGCCTATGCGGGCGGCGTCTATCACCTGATGACGCACGCCTTCTTCAAGGCGCTCCTGTTCCTCGGTGCGGGCTCGGTGATCGTGGCAATGCATCACGAGCAGGACATGCGTCACATGGGCGGCCTGCGCAAGCAGATGCCGATCACCTGGATCACCATGTGGCTGGGCTCGCTCGCGCTGGCCGGTGCGCCGGGCTTTGCCGGCTTCTTCTCCAAGGACGCGATCATCGAAGCGGTCGGCGAATCGCACCGTTACGGTGCCGGCTATGCCTATTTCTGCGTACTGGCGGGCGTGTTCGTGACCGCGCTGTACAGTTTCCGTCTGCTCTACAAGACCTTCCACGGCAAGCCGCGCTATGTCGTCGATGTCCACCATGGTCACGGCCACGATGACCACGGACATCACGCACCGGGCCACCTGGCCCATGCGCCGCACGAAACGCCGTGGGTGATCACCCTGCCACTGGTGCTGCTGGCGATCCCTTCGGTGCTGGTCGGCTGGTCGACGATCGGGCCGATGGTGTTCGGCGACTGGTTCGGCAACGCGATCCATGTGCGCGCTGCCAATGACGTGCTTGGCGAACTCGCCCACGAGTTCCACGGCGCCTGGGCGATGACCCTGCATGGCTTCAAGCAGCCGCCGTTCTGGATCGCGCTCGCCGGTTTCCTCGTGGCAACCTGGATCTGGTTGTTCAACCCCGGCGTCACGGCGCGCTTCAAGTCCGCGCTCAAGCCGATCTACTCGATGCTGGTCAACAAATACTGGATCGACGAGCTCTATCAGGCCGTATTCGCGCGTGGCGGCATCGCGCTCGGGCGCGGCCTGTGGAAGGGCAGCGATGCCGGCCTCATCGATGGTGTGGCCGTGAATGGTTCGGTGGCGCTGGTCGATCGGACCTCGGCCACCGTGCGCTGGCTGCAATCGGGTTATCTCTACCACTATGCCTTCGCCATGATCCTCGGCCTGATCGCGCTGCTCGCCGGCGTGTGGTGGGTCGCGCAGACGGCGCTTTGACCGACAGGGAACTGCACAGACATGCATCTACTCAGCCTGCTGATCTGGCTCCCCATCCTCGGCGCGATCGTCGTGCTGGCGTTCGGGCGCAATGCGGCGACCGCGCGCTGGCTCACGCTCGGCTTCACCGTGGCCACCTTCCTGCTGTCGCTGCCGCTGTGGACCGGCTATGACGTGACTGCTGCAAACAGCATGCAGTTCGTCGAGAGCCTGCCGTGGATCAGGATGATCCAGTCGAACTACGCGCTCGGCGCCGACGGCATTTCGGTCGCCCTGATCGTGCTGACCAGCTTCACCACGGTGCTGGTGATCATCGGCGCCTGGCGGCCGATCGAGAAGCGCGTATCGCAGTACATGGCGGCGATGCTCGCGCTCGAAGGCATGCTGATCGGCGTGTTTGCCGCCACCGATGCGCTGCTGTTCTACGTGTTCTTCGAGGCCATGCTGATTCCGATGTTCATCCTCATCGGTGTCTGGGGCGGCCCGCGGCGCGTCTACGCGACGCTCAAGTTCTTCATCTACACCTTCCTCGGCTCGATCTTCATGCTGATCGGCCTGATCTACCTGCATCTGAAGACCGGCGAATTCTCGCTGGCCGCGTTCAGTCAGGCCCAACTCGGTGCCAGCGAGCAGACTTGGTTGTTCTTCGCCTTCCTTGCCGGCTTCGCGATCAAGGTGCCGATGTTCCCGGTGCACACCTGGCTGCCCGATGCCCACGTCGAGGCGCCCACCGGCGGCTCGGTGATCCTGGCCGCGATCATGCTCAAGGTCGGTGGTTACGGGTTCATCCGCTTCTCGCTGCCGATAACGCCCGATGCGAGTCAGGAGTTCGCCTGGGTGGTGATTGCCGCCTCGCTGATCGCGATCATCTACATCGGCTATGTCGCCCTCGTGCAGGAAGACATGAAGAAGCTGATCGCCTATTCATCGGTCGCGCACATGGGCTTCGTCACGCTCGGCATCTTCATTGCGCTGGCACTGGTGCGCGTCAACGGCAATGCCGACGCCGCGCGCCTGGGCATCCAGGGCGCGATGGTGCAGATGATTTCGCACGGCTTCGTTTCGGGCGCGCTGTTCTCGTGCATCGGCGTCATGTACGACCGATTGCATACGCGCCTGATCCGCGACTACGGTGGCCTCGCCCACGTGATGCCTTGGTTCGGCACCTTCATGGTGCTGTTCGCGATGGCCAACTGCGGTTTGCCCGGTACCTCGGGTTTCGTCGGCGAGTTCATGGTCATCATGGCCTCGTTCCAGACCAGCCCGGAAGTTGCCTTGCTCGCCGCCTTCACCCTCATCATCAGTGCCGCCTACACCTTGTGGCTGGTCAAGCGCATCGTGTTCGGGCCGGTGGCGAGCGAGAAAGTCGCCAAGATGCAGGATCTCAACATGCAGGAAGTCATTGTGCTCGGCGCGTTTGCGATCGCGGTGCTCGCCCTGGGTATCTATCCCAAGCCTTTGACCGACCTCATGGAGCCGGCCGTGCTGCAACTGGTGCAGCAGCTCGGCCTGGCCAAGGTGTGAGTCCGACGACATGATCAATATCGCCTTCAATCCGAATGATCTCGTGACCGTGCTGCCCGAGCTGTTCCTGCTCGGCGCCACCTGCGCGATCCTCCTCATCGACCTGTTCCTCAAACAGGCGCAGCGCAACGTCACCCACGTGCTGTCGCTGCTCGCGCTTGCAGTCACGGCATGGCTGGTCTGGTCGGGCGCGCCGGTGCAGGCCACGCCCGCATTCAACGGCATGTTCGTGCGCGATGCGGTCGGCACGGTGCTGAAACTGTTCATCCTGCTGACGACGGCGCTGGTCTACGTCTACGGCCGCCTGTACATGCGCGACCGCAAGCTGTTCGTCGGCGAGCTGTACCTGCTGCTCTTGTTCGCGACGCTGGGCATGATGCTGCTGGTCTCGGCGGGCAGTCTGGTCACCGTGTATCTGGGTCTGGAACTGCTCACCCTGAGTTCCTATGCGCTGGTCGCGCTCAACCGCGATTCGGTGATGTCCTCGGAAGCGGCAATCAAGTACTTCGTGCTCGGCGCGCTCGCTTCGGGCTTGCTGCTCTATGGCATGTCGATGTTGTATGGCGCGACCGGCACGCTGGATCTGGCGAAGATCCACGCCGCCGCTGACTTCTCGGCCAACGGTGCGCATCGCGGCCTGCTCGCGTTCGGTCTGGTGTTCCTCGTCGTCGGCATCGCCTTCAAGCTCGGCGCGGTGCCGTTCCACATGTGGTTGCCCGATGTCTATCAGGGTGCGCCGACCGCGATCACGCTGTTCATCGGCACGGCCTCCAAGCTGGCCGCGTTCGGCATGGCCTGGCGCCTGCTCGAAGTGGCCATGGGCGGCCTGCATGCGCAATGGACGATGATGCTGGCGATACTCGCCGCAGTGTCGCTCGCGGTCGGCAACGTGGTCGCGATCGCGCAGACCAACCTCAAGCGCATGCTTGCTTATTCGACGATTTCGCACGTCGGCTTCGTGCTGCTCGGCTTCGTCAATGCGACGCCGGCCGGCTATGCCTCGGCGATGTTCTACATGATCTGCTACGCGATCATGACCGCAGTCGCCTTCGGCGTGATCCTGCTGCTCGCACGCGCGGGTTTCGAAGCCGAGGAAATCGCCGACTTCAAGGGCCTCAATCAGCGCAATCCCTGGTATGCGGGCGTGATGGCGATCGCGATGTTCTCGCTCGCCGGCGTGCCGCCGCTGTTCGGCTTCTTCGCCAAGCTGATGGTGCTCAAGGCCGTCATCGATGCCGGCCAGATGTGGCTGGCGATCGTCGCGATCGTGTTCGCGATCGTTGGCCTGTTCTATTACCTGAACGTGGTCAAGGTGATGTATTTCGACGAGCCGGCGCAGAAGGAGGCAGTCGCTCTGCCTGCCGATCTGGGCATGCGCTGGGCGCTGTCGCTCAATGGGCTGGCCCTGCTTGCGCTCGGCATCGGCTGGGGCCCGCTGCTCGACTGGTGCAATCAGGCCTTGCTCGCCTCGACCCAGTTCGCGCGCTGAAGCAGCGAGTTCGCCGCCGCCCGCTTCGGGCGGCTTGTCCGTGCGGCTCACGTTTTCCTTGCCTGATCCGCCGTGCAGCGGTTATCCTAGGCGACTCGGTGCGGGGTGGAGCAGTCTGGCAGCTCGTCGGGCTCATAACCCGAAGGTCGCAGGTTCAAATCCTGCCCCCGCTACCAGCCGAGCATCGCGTTCGCGCGATGAGGTCGATGGAAAGGGCCGCGAGATGCGGCTTTTTTCTTGGCCGACCGTGTCCAGGACGGGCGCGGGTCGGGATCACGGAAGGCCCCCGAGGCACAGTGCAGGATGCACGACTGCGACATGCAGTTCCGCCGATGTTGGATGCGACACAACGGCGAACGACGGAATGGGCCTCGTGCCCATTTTTTGTTTGTGTTTTTCGTATCGGCAAACAGGCAAGGTCAGGACGTTTCCGGATCGGATGAGCAGCGCGCAACTCCAGCAATTGATCGAGCCCCTGATCGTGGATCTGGGACTTGAACTGGTCGGCATCGAATTCAACAGCGGTGCGGGCGGCGGCTTGCTGCGGGTCTACATCGACGAGCCCGAACGCGGCGTCGGCATCGAGGATTGCGAGCGGGCGAGCCGTGAAATCTCCGCCTTGCTCGACGTCAACGATCCGATCGCGGGGCGCTACACGCTGGAAGTGTCTTCGCCGGGGCTGGAGCGTCCACTGTTCACGCTCGACCACTACCGGCGCTTCGTCGGCGAGCAGGTCAAGATCACGGTGAGCCTGCCGCTCGATGGTCGGCGACGTTTCCAGGGCGCGATCCTCGCTGTCGAGGGCGACCACATCAGCCTCGATCAGGATGGCAAGACGGCACAAATCGCCCATGCCAATGTCGCCAAGGCGCATCTGGTTCCCGACTACGCAGCCCTCGGTCTGGGCGCGGCCAAGCCGGGCAAGACGGAAGGATCGGCCAAACCGGCCAAGTCGCAGAAGCCGACCAAGGCAGGCAAGCGCAAGGATTGAAACGTGGCGCCGCGTTGGAGCGGCGACGTACGACAGATGCAACAGACGCATCGATGGATCGAGGCGGACGTGGAAGCGGCAGGGACGTGCCGTGGCAACGCGCAGGACGCCGGGCATGAGCCCGGAACATGAACTCGGATCAACGCAAGGCATTCGGGCGCGAGTGAACGCCCGATGGAGCACAACATGAGCAAAGAACTGCTGATGGTCGTCGATGCGGTCGCCAACGAGAAGGGCGTCTCGCGAGGCGTCATTTTCGAGGCGATGGAAGCGGCGCTCGCGTCGGCGGCCAAGCGCCGCTATGTCGACGAGGACGCCTCCGTGCGCGTCAGCATCGATCGCGATAGCGGCGAATACGAGACTTTCCGTCGCTGGGAAGTGGTCGCCGATGACGTGGTCATGGAATCACCCGATCGCCAGTTGCGCCTGATGGACGCCGTCGACGAAGTGCCCGACATCGAAGTCGGCGCCTGGATCGAAGAGCAGATCGAGAATCCCGATTTCGGCCGCATTTCGGCGCAGGCCGCCAAGCAGGTGATCGTGCAGCGCGTGCGCGAGGCCGAGCGCGCGTTGGTCGTGGATGCCTACAAGGACCGCGTCGGCGAGCTCATCACCGGCATCGTCAAGCGCGTCGAGCGCGGCAGCATCTATCTGGATCTGGGCGGCAACGCCGAGGCCTTCGTGCCGCGTGACCGCAGCATTCCGCGCGAACCGGTGCGCACCGGCGATCGCCTGCGCGGCTATCTCTACGAGGTCAAGTCCGAGCCGCGCGGCCCGCAGTTGTTCATCTCGCGTACCGCGCCCGAACTCATGATCGAGCTGTTCAAGCTCGAGGTGCCGGAAGTCGGTCAGGGTCTGGTCGAGATCAAGGCCTGCGCGCGCGATCCGGGCGATCGCGCCAAGATCGCGGTGCTTGCCCACGACCAGCGCACCGATCCGATCGGCGCCTGCATCGGCATGCGCGGATCGCGCGTGCAAGCGGTGTCGAACGAGCTCAATGGCGAGCGCATCGACATCGTGCTGTGGAACGACAATCCCGCCCAGTTCGTCATCAACGCGATGGCGCCGGCCGAAGTGCAGTCGATCATCGTCGACGAAGAAAAGCATTCGATGGACATCGCGGTCGCCGAGGACAAGCTGTCACAGGCCATCGGCCGTGGTGGCCAGAACGTGCGTCTGGCCAGCAAGCTCAGCGGCTGGCAGCTCAACGTGATGACCGCCGACCAGGTGCGCCAGAAGAGCGAAGCCGAGCAGGCCGCCGCGCACCAGTTGTTCATCGACAAGCTCGAGGTCGACGCCGAGATCGCGCAGATCCTCGTGCAGGAAGGTTTCTCCAGCGTCGAGGAAATCGCCTACGTGCCGACTGCGGAACTGCTCGGCATCGAAGGCTTCGACGAGGACATCGTCGAGGAGCTGCGCGCGCGTGCACGTGATGCGCTGCTCACCGACGCACTCGCGGTCGAGGAAGGCATGGACGATCACCAGCCGGCGGCGGATCTGCTCGCGGTCGAGGGCATGGACGAACCACTCGCCTTCGAACTGGCCTCGCATGGCATCACCACGCGTGAAAACCTCGCTGATCTGGCCACCGACGAGTTCATGGAGCTGGGCATCGAGGGCATCGACGAGGAGCAGGCGGCAGGCTTGATCATGGCTGCGCGTGCAGTGGCTGCTGCATGACGCACAGTGGCAAGGCGCTGCGCGAGTACGCAGCGTAGGGCAACCATCGGCATGTCCTGCCGGCGGGGTTTCACCGGGCGGCGTCAGTGCGAAGCGCCGCAGCAAAAAGCAATGAGCAGATTCGCACGGGCTACGGAGTACCCAATCGATGTCGGACGTCACCATCAAACAACTGGCCAAGGTGCTCGGCACCCCAGTCGACCGACTGCTCGCGCAGCTCGGCGAGGCCGGCATGAAGTTCTCCGATCCCGATCAGGTCATCAGCAGCACCGAGAAGGTGAAGCTGCTCGGCTTCCTGCGCCGCACGCACGGCAAGAAGGAAGAAGAAGCGCCCGCGGCGACGCCGGCCTCGCCGCGCCAGATCACGCTCAAGCGCCGCACTGTCAGCGAAATCACCGTGGCTCCGGGTCAGCGCGGCGCCACCGCCAAGACCGTCAATGTCGAAGTTCGGCAGAAGCGCACCTACGTCAAGCGCAGCACGGTCGAGGACAACCAACCCGTCGATCAGGAACGCGAGGACGCGCTGCGCAAGCTCGCCGAGTCGCAGCTCAAGCGCGAGGCCGAAAGCCAGGCGCTGGCCGATGCCGATCGCCGTCGTCAGGAAGAGGACGCGCGCATGCGCGCCGCCGACGACGCGCGGCGCACCGCTGCCGAAGCTGTGGTGGCCGAAGAGGAAGCACGTCGCCAGGCCGAGGAAGCCGCGCGCACGGCCGAACCCGAAGCGCCCGCCGAAAAGGCAGCCGCCCCGGCAGTCGAACGGCCACGACCCGAGCGTCACCGTGAAGCAGGTGCAGGTGCGGGCGCTGGCGCCGGCGCCGGCGCCGGCGATGGCGCGCATCGTCACCGCGTCAAGCATGGCTCGCACCGCATGCAGGATGATGGCGGCAGTGAGGAAGGCGGTGCCCGCTATTTCGGCAATGAATTGCATCTTTCGCGCGAAGGCGCGGCGCGTCGCACCGGGCGCAAGAAGGTCAAGCCGCGTGCGGTCGAGCCTTCGCGCTCGGCGGGTTCGCATGCGTTCTCCAAGCCGACCGCGCCGGTCGTGCGCGAAGTGGCCGTGGGCGAAACCATCACTGTTGCCGATCTCGCCGCCAAGCTGGCGATCAAGGGCGTCGATGTGGTCAAGGCGCTGTTCAAGATGGGCGTGATGACCACGATCAATCAGGCGATCGATCACGACACCGCGGTGCTGGTTGCCGAGGAACTCGGACACAAGGTGGTCGAGGCCGCCGATACCAGCGCCGAATCGACCCTGATTGCACGCCAGGCCGCTGACGGCGGCGAGCGCAGCACGCGTCCGCCGGTGGTCACGATCATGGGCCATGTCGATCACGGCAAAACCTCGCTGCTCGACTACATTCGCCGCACCAAGGTGGCCGCGGGCGAAGCCGGCGGCATCACCCAGCACATCGGCGCCTATCACGTGGAGACGCCCAAGGGCGTCATCACCTTCCTCGACACGCCCGGCCACGCCGCCTTCAGTTCGATGCGCGCGCGTGGTGCGCAATCGACCGATATCGTGATCCTCGTGGTCGCGGCCGACGATGGCGTGATGCCGCAGACGATCGAGGCGATCAAGCACGCGCGTGCGGCCAAGGTGCCGCTGATCGTCGCGATGAACAAGATGGACAAATCCGACGCCAATCCCGATGCGGTCAAGCAGGGATTGGTGCAGCACGAAGTCGTGCCCGAGGAGTGGGGCGGCGACGTGCAGATCGTGCCGCTGTCGGCCAAGACCGGCGCCGGCGTCGACGACCTGCTCGATGCGATTTCGGTGCAGGCCGAGGTGATGGATCTCACGGCAGTGGCCGAAGGCCGTGCCAGCGGTGCGGTGATCGAGTCGAGCCTCGACAAGGGCCGTGGCCCGGTCGCCACCGTGCTGGTGCAGCAGGGTCTGCTCAGCAAGGGCGATTTCCTCGTCTGCGGCGTCGAATACGGCCGCGTGCGCGCCCTGTTCAACGAATCCGGTGTGCAGGTGGAATCGGCAGGTCCGTCCATTCCGGTGCAGGTGCTGGGTCTGTCGGGCGTGCCGCAGGCGGGTGACGACTTCGTCGTCGTCGCCGACGAACGCCTGGCCAAGGACGTCGCCCAGCAGCGTCAGAACAAGCGCCGCGAATCGCGTCTGGTCAAGCAGGCCGGCAATCGCATGGAAGACATCATGGCGCAGATGGGCGAGGGCACGGGCCAGCTTGCGCTCAACATCGTGGTCAAGGCCGACGTGCAGGGTTCGGCCGAAGCGCTGCGCGAAGCGCTCGACGCGATCACCACCGAGAAGATCAAGGTCAACGTGATCGCCTCCGGTGTCGGCGGCATCACCGAATCCGATGCCACGCTGGCGGCAGCTTCCAAGGCGGTCATCATCGGCTTCAACGTGCGTGCCGATGCCTCGGCGCGCAAGGTGATCGAGTCCAACGGGCTCGATTTGCGCTACTTCTCGATCATCTATGACGTGATCGATCAGGTGAAGCAGGTCGCCACCGGCTTGCTCGGCACCGAGGTGCGCGAGGAAATCATCGGCATCGCCCAGGTGCGCGATGTGTTCCGCAGTTCCAAGTTCGGCGCGATCGCCGGCTGCATGGTGATCGAAGGCACGGTCAAGCGCAGCAAGCCGATCCGCGTGCTGCGCGACAACACGGTGATCTTCGAAGGCGAACTCGAATCGCTGCGCCGCTTCAAGGAAAATGTCGACGAAGTGCGCAACGGCACCGAGTGCGGCATCGGCGTCAAGCAATACAACGACGTCAAGCCGGGCGACCAGATCGAGTGCTTCGAACGCATCGAGGTGCAGCGCACGCTGTAATTCGCTGGGCGGGAGGCGTCGTGTGTCGCTTCCCGATTCCCGCTTCCCCGCTTCCCGATTCCCCGCGCCATGCCCGCCAAGTCTTTCAATCGCTCCGATCGTGTTTCCGCCGAGCTGCGCCGTGAAGTCGCGCTGCTCGTGCATGCGGCCGTGCGCGAGCATGCGCTGCCGTCGGTGAGCGTGTCCGATGTCGAGATCACGCGCGATCTCGACATGGCAACGATCTACGTGACGGCCTTGCTCGGTGATGAAGGCCCGCGCGCGACCAGGGCGCTCAACGAATTGGCCAAGGAGTTTCGCCGCGAGCTGTCGCGCTCGATGAAGCTGCGTCGCGTGCCCGAATTGCGCTTTCGCTATGACGACTCGGTCGACAAGGGCGAGCGCATCGAGGCGCTGCTGCGCGAAAAGCCGTGATCGCGCGGGCGCGATCCTGATCCGCGAGTGCGCTGCGTGATGCCCGCTGACCGCCCGAGCAAGCGCAAACAGAAGGTGCAGACGCGTCGTCCGCCCTTGCGCGCGGTCGATGGCATCCTCCTGTTCGACAAGCCGCCGGGGCTGAGTTCGAACGCGGCGCTGCAGAAAGTGCGACATCTGCTGCAGGCGGAGAAGGCCGGCCACACCGGCAGCCTCGATCCGCTCGCCACCGGATTGTTGCCGCTGTGCTTCGGCGAGGCGACCAAGATCGCTGGCCTGCTGCTCGGTTCGCGCAAGGCCTATCTCGCGCAAGCGCTGCTGGGTGTGACCACGACGACGGACGATGCCGAGGGCGAAGTCCTGCAGCGTCGCGAGGTTCCACCACTGGATGCGGCCACGATCAACGGGGCGCTGGCTGCGTTCACGGGACGCATCACGCAGACGCCGCCGATCTATTCCGCGCTCAAGCAGGACGGTGTGCCGCTGTATCGACGCGCGCGCCAGGGCGAGACGGTGGTGGCGACGCCGCGCGAGGTCGAGGTGCAGCGTTTCGAACTGCTCGAACAGCACGCTGATCGTCTCGAACTCCTGATCGAATGCGGCTCGGGGACCTATGTGCGCTCGCTGGTGCGTGATCTGGGCGAGACGCTCGGCTGCGGCGCGCATGTGACGATGCTGCGGCGGTTGTGGGTCGAACCCTTCCTCAAGCCGCAGATGCATACGCTGGAAGAGTTGACCGAACTGGCAAATGGCGATGCGGCCGCGCTCGATGCGCTGCTGCTGCCGCTTGAAGCGGGCTTGGCCGATTATCCGCAAGTCCGGCTTGATGCCGATCAGGCCACGCGCCTGCGTCAGGGCCAGACGATTGCCTGGTCGGGCGTGCCGGGGCCCTGCGTGGCCTTGGACGGGCAGGGCAAGGCGGTGGCTTTGGCCGAGTGTGCGGGCGGGACCTTGCGCGCACTGCGCGGTTTCAACGCGCAAGGAAGGTCCGTGCCCGCGCCTGGCGATGCTCCGGCCTGACCCTGATTTTGCGGGAGCGCCGAAAGGCGCGACTGCCTTGCGTTTCTGTCCGGGCGAGGCCGTGGCCTCAATCGGCCGGCTTGCGCAGCGCCGCAAGCGCTTCCCGCGTTGCCACAGTCAACGCACTGTCGACACCGAGGCGCTCGACACGGATCGACAGCGCCTCGTCGAGATCACGCACGGCATCATCCAGGTGCCCCTGCCTGCGTGCAAGCTGCGCGCGCGCGATCAGCGCCCACGCGAGGAGCGGGTGGCGTTTGGGGTATACGCTGCGCGACAGCGCCACGGCGCGATCCAGATCGGTGCGTGCGGCGGTGAAGTCATCGCCATCGAGCGCTATCAGGGCGCGGATGCGCAGTCCCTGTGCGGTCTCCGGAGTGTCCTCGCCGTAAAGATCGCGTGCCAGCGCCAGGCTGGCCTGGACGTGCTCGCGGGCTTCGTCGATGCGTTTGCGCTGTCGCAGGGCATCGGCAAGGTTGCGCTCGCCGGTGATGATGCGCGGGTGGCGATCGCCGAGCGCCGCGCGCCAGGTCTGCAGCGCATGGCGGAAACTCGCCTCAGCCTCACTGTAGTCGCCTTGTGCGAGTGCCAGCTCGCCAAAAGTGTTGGTGTAGGAGCCCCGTGCGGAGTCATTCTCGGCCAGGGTGCGACGGACGATCTGGATTTGTTCGCTGCCCAGGCTCCCGGCCTGATCGAGCTGGCCAAGCTGGGTGAGGGCAATCTCCAGTCCATCGGCCGCGATCAGGGTTCCAGGGTATTCACGATTGTAGACCTGAAGAAAAATCTCGAAGGCTTCGCGCAGATGCCGGGCGGCGGCAAGCAGATCGCCCTGCGCGATTTCCGCACGGCCGATGTTGCTCAGCGACGTCGCGATATCGGGATGCCGCGGCGGTAGCAGTTGCCGCCGTTTCTCCAGCGCGCTCTGCAGCAGCGGTAGTGCTTCATCGTCGTGGTGGGAGAGCAGCAGCATGCCGAGGTTGTCTTCGATGTCCAGCATGCGAGCGGCGCCCACGCCCGGATTTGCGCTGGCGATCGCCAGCGCCTGCCGGCCATACTTTTCCGCTTCGGCATCGTTGCCGAGGAAGTAGTGGCACACCGAGAGCGAATTGAGCAGTTCGAAATTCCGGGTTGCATCGTTCCTGGCGTGCGCTGCAACGATCGTCCGCGCCTTCTCGGCGGAGTCCACGCATTCCTGATATCGACTCTGCTGGCCGAGGATGGCGCTCTGGATATAGAGACTGTTCGCAAGGCCAAGTGGATCACTTGTCGCGCCTTGCGCCCGCCGCGCGGCCAGTGCGGAATTGATCGTCGTGCCGGCGCGGTCGTACTCTCCAAGGCTGTTGTAGAGCTCGGCGAGCATGGTGAGCAGATCGGCCTGCGTCTGCGGCTGCTCGCCCAGTTCCTGCTCGGCGCGCTTCGTCCCCAGGTCCAGCAGCTCGCGTGCGGTCAACTCGTGACCGAGCGTTTCCGCAGGATCGGCCTCGCGGAACAGGTCGATGACGAAACTCTGCACTGCATTGGCGCGCTCGGCCGCGGCCAGCGCCGCGCGCGACTGCAGGAGCGCGTGCCCAAGCCCGGCGGTCGCGATCAGCGCGGCAATCAGCAGCACGATGCCGGCGCCGACCCCCGCGCGATGGCGGGTGATGAAGCGTCGCAGGCGGTAGGTCCGCGAAGTCGCCACCGCGTTGACCGGCCGGCCAGCCAGGTAATTGTCGATGTCCTGTGCCAGTGCGCTCGCCGTGGGGTAGCGCTGTTCCGGTCGCGCGGCGATTGCGCGCAACACGATGGCATCGACATCGCCCGCCAGGATGCGGGCGCGCCGCCGCCAGACCTGCGTGGCGTCACTGCGCCCGGATGCCGCCATCCTTGCCAGAGCCGAAGGTCGCGTGATCTCGTGCGGGTTGCGGCTTTCGCCGGCTGCCCGTCCTTCCGGCAGGCGGCCGGTCAGCAGCTTGCACAACACCAATCCGAGTGCATGAATATCGGTCGCGGTGGTGAGCGTGCCGCCGGCAAGCTGCTCGGGCGCCGCATAGCGTGGCGTCAGCCCCGCGCCGCCGATGTCTGCGGTCTCCGATTCGAGCAGGCGGGCAACGCCGAAATCGAGCAACTTCACCTGGCCTTCGTCGGTCACCAGGATGTTGGACGGCTTCAGGTCACCGTGCACGATCAGGTTGCGGTGGGCCACGTCGACCGCGTCGAGCACGGCAAGGAAGGTGCGCAGCGTATCGGCGACCGACAGCGCGTGCGCCTCGCACCAGTCCGGGATGGGCTTGCCGCGTATGCGTTCCATCACCAGGTAGGGGCGCCCGTCCGGCACCACCCCACCATCGATGAGCCGGGCAATGCCGGGGTGTTCGAGCTGGGCCAGAATCTGGCGTTCGCGCAGAAACAGTTCGCGGTTGAGCGCGCCGTCAATGGCGTGGCGCATGACCTTGAGCGCACCTTCCTGCCGATAGGAGCCATCGGCGCGCTCGGCCGCATAGACCACTCCCATGCCGCCGCGGCCGAGGACCCCGTCGATTCGCCAAGCGCCAATGCGGCTGCCGGGAGCGGGATCGGCGCTCGAAGCGGGTTCATCATCGACCGCGCACACAATCGCGTAACGGTCGGCCGCGCGATCACCCAGCAGCCCGCCGTGCTCGCGCTCGATCGACGCCAGCGCGCGCGCCAGCCGCGCACGCAGCCGTGCGTCATCTCCTCCAAGGGCGGTCAACGCGGTTGCGCGTGCCTGCCCCGGCAGCAGCAGCAACTCATCGAGCAACTCGGCGACGCGCTTGAAGTCCCTTGCTGCCTGGAAGTCCTGGTCGTGCGGTGTCGTCGCCATCGCTCAGCCGGGCCTGCCGGCAACCTCGATGAGCCAATCCTCGAGCAGCGCGCGCGCCTTGTGCCAATCACGTTTGACTGTACGCGGGGAAACCTCCAGCAGCTGCGCCGTTTCCTCGACCGAGAAGCCGGCAAACCAGCGTAGTTCGACCATGCGCACCAGGCGCGGATCACGCTGCTCTAGGTGGTCCAGTGCGTCGTTGACGGCCAGCACTTCCTCCGCCTCCGCGCTCGTTGCCGGTTGCGGAGAATCACCGGCCAGGGTCAGTGCTCGCTCGCCACTGCCGCGTTTGGCGGCCAGCCGCGCGCGAGCACGGTCGATGAGTATGCGGCGCATCACGGTCGCAGCGAGGATGAAGAACCGGGCCCGATTCTGATCGAGCGGCTGGAAGTCGGCGGCAAGGCGCAGGTACAGCTCATGCACGAGTGAGGTCGTATCGAGCGTGGCCTCGTTGGGCTGGTCGGCGAGCGCCCGATGCGCCAGTCGGTGCAGATCGCGATAGAGCACCCCGAAGAGTTCATCGCGGGCCTCGTGATTGCCGCTGCTCCATGCGGTCAGCAGCAGCGTGATGTCGCTTTCGCGCATGAGGTGCGAAGTGTCCACGAGCCGACGCTAACACCGCCGGGAATACCGCGCAAGCTTGAAAAACAATGGCTTGCGTGAATGTCCCCTTCGATGTGGCCCCTCCTGGCGGAGTTTCTCGACCTTGTTCGGCAGATGCGGAAATACGTCTTGGCCTGCGCCGCCCGTGGCCGCGCCAGATCGCTCGTTCCCGTCGCTCGCCGTTTCATCAACGAGGGAATTCACAATGAAGGGGTTCACGAAGTTCATCTTGCGCTTGCTGGTTCCAGCCCTGCTGATCCTGCCGTTTGCCGCGGCGGCGCAGGAAAGCGATCTCGACCAGGAAAAACACGTGGAGGACACCGCCTTCGCCCGGTTCCGGGCGGAGCAAACCCTGCTGGCCGGCCCCAACGATCTTGCAGTCGACTGGCAACGCACGCTCTGGCCCAGCGACACCGACAGCTGGGATCAACGGGTGCTGGCCGTGCGACGGTCCGTATGCGCGGGTTTTGCGACCTGCATTTACGTGTTGATGAGCGAGAAGCAGGCAGTCAGCCCATGGGGCTTCAACGTGGTCGTGACACGGCTCAATCAGGACGGTACCACCGACATCAGCTTCGGAACCGCAGGTTACAAGCGACTGACGCTGGGCAGCGCTTGGGATTCGATCGAGGGGGCCGTCTTCGAGGATTCCGGCATCCTCGCGCCGCAGCGTGCCTTTTTCATCGGCACCAAATGGACACCGGACTCCCTGTTCGGGAAGCAGCCGGTGGTGACCTGCATGGACTTTGGCGCCGCCGACGGCAAGTGCAGTGGCTGGCCTGCAGCCAACCACTCCAGCCGATCCGTCGCCTTCCACGGCAGCGGCGAGGAAATGGACTACGGCCGCGCCATCGCCTACGACGCCGAGCACGACGCGCTCTGGGTTGCCGGCGATGTTCTCAGTCACGCGGACGGTGACACCTATGTCGCCTGGATCGGCAGGCTCAACGCGGCGGACGGTACGCGCTATACCGCCTGGGGCAGCCGCGGCGATGGCACCACGGTTCTCAGTGCCAGCGGCAAGAAGGACATGCACGTCACCAGCGTGCTTTACCACATGAGTACGTACCCCGGCGGTCCGAATGTCTGGCTCGGCGGTTCCTGGGACCAGACTACCGGTGCTTCCAACCGGGAAGGCGTGGTCTGGAAGCTGAATCCGGAAGGGCCCGGCGGCTTCGTCAAGTCGATCGGCTACGAGGACGACAACACCGGCAACAAGGATGATGAGATCACCGCGCTGGCACTCACCAACACCGGCAAGGTGTTGGCGGCCGGCTGGTCCGGCACCGACGATCCCGTGCGGCCGGCGCTACTGCTGGCCAAGCTCAGGAACGCCGGGGTGATCGGCGTCGACTCCTCGTTCTGCGGCGGCGGCATCTGCGCGCACGCGCCGAGTGGCTTCGACAAGTTCCTCGCCCCGCGTGCAATCGCCGAACGGCCGGGCAACCACGACATCGTGGTAGCCAGTGACGTGCAGGGATGGTTGGCCGTCGACCTTGGCGCGTACCAGCGAGTCGATCTGTGGAGCCGCAGCGGCAACACGCTGCATGCGCTCGAGCGCTACCAGGCCGACGCGCAAACCGACGCCGACAAGGGTGCGGGCGTCGGTGCAGGCGCACTCGACGTCTTTGGCAACGAGCTGTACGTGGGCGGCTATCGCCATTGGGCGGGCGACGACTACGATGGGATGGTTTCACGCCATCTGGCACTGGACTCGATCTTCGCCGACGACTTCGGCTCGGAAAGCCTGGGCTCCGACTGAGGCTTCACGCGCAAGCGGCGCGGACGGCCTGTGCCGTCCGCGCCTAGCTGCAAGGCGGTTTTGTAGAGCCGGGCTCGCTCGACTCGAGACGCGCGGCTGTGCAGGATGGCCGAAAGGCCCGACCAATCGACATCTAGCCATCGTGCGCTCCCGTAGGAGGGCCGGAAGGCCCGACCGATGCATTGCATGTGCGCGTTGCGCGCGACGGTGTGCGGCGTTCGTCGCGGCTACCGCCGCTCCTACACCATCACGATGCACGGCAACGACGCGATGCTTCCTGCGCGGTGTTGGTACATCTCCACGATTCGTTTGCCATCTCAGGAGGGCCGGAAGGCCCGACCAATGCATTGCATGTACGTGTTGCGTGCGACGGTGTGCGGCGCTCGTCGCGGCTACCGCCGCTCCTACACCATCACGATGCACGGCAACGACGCGATGGTTCCTGCGTGGTGTTGGTACATCTCCACGATTCGTTTGCCATCGCAGGAGGGCCGGGAGGCCCGACCGATCGACATCGAGCCATCGTGCGCTCTCGCAGGAGGGTCGGGAGGCCCGACCGATGCATTGCATGTACGCGTTGCGTGCGACGGTGTGCGGCGCTCGTCGCGGCTACCGCCGCTCCTACACCATGGAGGGCCGGAAGGCCCGACCGGAGGTCTGCAGAGCCGAGCCCGCTCGGCTTGCAACGCACAGCTGTGTAGGAGGGCCGGGAGGCCCGACCGAAGGTCTGTAGAGCCTGGAGCCGAGCTCGCTTGACCATGGCGCGGGCGAGGCCAGACCGCGGAGCACGCACGGGAGCAGAGCAAGCCCCGCTCTGTTGGGCGGAGTGGCGTGTTTCGTGGAGCCGGGCTTGCCCGGCTCGACCTCGGGCAGCCGCGCACATTGCAGTGCAAAAAAGGTTAGAATGGCGGGCTTCCCGCAACACCCACCCTGACGCGGATCGTGCTCTCGACAGGCCGAACCGCGCCGCATGTTCCATCAAGAGGATCCAGCCATGTCGCTTTCCGTTGAACAAACTTCCAAGATCATTGCCGACTACGGTCGTGGCGCCAAGGACACCGGTTCGCCTGAAGTCCAGGTCGCCCTGCTGTCGGCGCGCATCGAGCACTTGTCCAAGCATTTCGCCAGCCACGACAAGGATCACCACTCGCGTCGCGGCTTGCTCAAGATGGTCAACCAGCGCCGCAGCCTGCTCGGTTATCTCAAGGCCAAGGATGTCGAGCGCTACAAGACGCTGATCGAGCGTCTGGGACTGCGCCGCTAATCGCGCATCAACGGCTCCGGATTCGCCAACAGCGTTCCGGGGCCGTTTGCTTTTGGCGTTCGCTCGCGAGCGCTGCATGCAACACAGGGCGATCATCACCGATCGCAATTCCGCATGAATCCGGGGCCGCTCCACGGGGAGCGCGTTCCATCAGACAGGACTATCAACGTGGCAAAGACAACCAAGTCGTTCCAGTACGGTAAACACATGGTGACGCTGGAGACGGGCGAAGTCGCCCGCCAGGCTTCCGGCGCCGTGATGGTGTCGATGGATGGCACCGTCGTGCTGGTCACGGCAGTTGCTGCCGCCAAGGCCCGCGAAGGTCAGGACTTCTTCCCGCTCACGGTCGACTATGTCGAGAAGTTCTACTCCGCCGGCCGCATTCCGGGTGGCTTCTTCAAGCGCGAAGGCCGACCGACCGAAAAGGAAACGCTCACCAGCCGCCTCATCGACCGCCCGGTGCGTCCGCTGTTCCCCGAGGACTACAAGAACGAAGTCCAGGTCATCGCTCAGGTCGTCTCGCTCAATCCCGAAGTCGACGGCGACATCGCCGCGATGATCGGCGCCTCGGCGGCGCTCTCGCTCGCCGGCATTCCATTCAAGGGTCCGATCGGCGCGGCTCGCGTCGGTTACGCCAATGGCCAGTACATCCTCAACCCGACCAAGACCGACCTCGAGACTTCCGAGCTCGATCTGGTCGTCGCCGGCACCTCCAATGCCGTGCTGATGGTCGAATCCGAAGCCAAGCTGCTGAGCGAAGAAGTCATGCTCGGCGCAGTGGTGTTCGGTCACAAGTCGCTGCAGATCGTCATCAACGCGATCAACGAGCTGACCGTGGCCGCGGGTACGCAAGCTTCGACCTGGGCCGCGCCGGCCAAGAACGACGCGCTGATCGGCGCGCTCAAGGCTGCGGTGGGTGACAAGCTCGCCAAGGCGTTCCAGATCCGCGACAAGCTGCAGCGCCGTGACGCGATCTCCGCGATCAAGCAGGACACGCTGGTGGCGCTGGCCGGTCGCGCCGAAGCCGAGCAGTGGGCCGCGGGCGAGCTCGCCAAGGAATTCGGCGAACTCGAATACCACACCCTGCGTGATGCCGTGCTTGCCACCAAGGTGCGCATCGACGGTCGTCAGCTCGACGACATCCGTCCGATCAGCTGCCGCGTCGGCGTGCTGCCGCGTACGCATGGCTCGGCCTTGTTCACGCGCGGCGAAACGCAGGCGCTGGTCACGGTTACGCTCGGCACCACGCGCGATGCGCAGATCATCGACGCGCCCGAAGGCGAATCCAAGGACGCGTTTCTGTTCCATTACAACTTCCCGCCGTTCTCGGTCGGCGAATGCGGCCGTTTCGGCGCGCCCAAGCGCCGCGAGATCGGCCACGGCCGTCTGGCCAAGCGTGGCGTGCAGGCGGTCAAGCCGACGCTCGAAGCCTTCCCCTACGTGCTGCGCGTGGTTTCGGAGATCACCGAATCCAACGGTTCCTCGTCGATGGCCTCGGTGTGCGGTTCCTCGCTGGCGATGATGGACGCGGGCGTGCCGCTGTCGGCGCCGGTCGCCGGCATTGCGATGGGCCTGGTCAAGGAAGGCAGCCAGTTCGTGGTGCTCTCCGACATCCTCGGTGACGAGGATCACCTGGGCGACATGGATTTCAAGGTGGCCGGTTCCGCCGCGGGCATCAGCGCGCTGCAGATGGACATCAAGATCGACGGCATCACCGAAGAGATCATGAAGGTCGCGCTGGAGCAGGCCAAGCGTGGCCGCCTGCACATCCTGGGTGAAATGGGCAAGGTGATCAGCACCTCGCGCAACGAGATGAGCGAGTTCGCGCCGCGCCTGATCACGATGAAGATCCACCCGGACAAGATCCGCGAAGTCATCGGCAAGGGCGGTACCACGATTCGCTCGATCACCGAGGAAACCGGCGCGACGATCGACATCAACGACGATGGCACCGTGGTGATCGCCTCGGTCAACCGCGATGCCGGCGAAGCCGCCAAGAAGCGCATCGAGCAGATCGTCTCCGACGTCGAGCCGGGTCGCATCTACGAGGGCAAGGTCGTCAAGCTCATGGACTTCGGCGCCTTCGTGACGATCCTGCCGGGCAAGGATGGCCTCGTGCATGTCTCGCAGATCTCCAACGAGCGCGTCGAGAAGGTCTCCGACAAGCTCAAGGAAGGCGACGTGGTCAAGGTCAAGGTGCTCGAAGTCGACAAGCAAGGCCGCATCCGCCTGTCGATGAAGGCCGTCACCGAAGACGCGCCGGCCGCCTGATTGAGTCCTGTGCGGTGCCGGCGATGCCGGCGCCGCCTTGCACGGCTCGCACTGCAATCGGTGTGGCCGTGCGTCAACCAGTGGTGCAAGCCGCGGGAGCGTTTGCGCAATGACAGCGCCCATCTACGAAGATTTTGCCGCGCGTCTGGCGCAACCCTGCCGTTTCGCCCAGCTCATCCACGATGTGGAACAGCCTTCGCGCGCCGCCGTCCTGCATCGGGTGGGCGAGCGCCGCGAACGCTCCGGCTACGAGCAGTTTTCCCTCATCTTCCACGTCGAAGCGCACGACGCGCCCCAGCAGGGCATGCATGCGGTGACCTTCGCCGATGGCATGCGTTGGGAAATTTTCGTGGTGCCGATCGCGCGCCTGGCCGCAGGCATTGCCTACGAGGCGTGCTACAACCGCAGCCTGGCTTGAAGCCGGCTTCGCTCAGGCGTTGCCGAACACGATCTGGTAGGTCTTGCCATCGCCAAGGATCGGCGACATGAAGGCCTCGAATGCCGCTCCGGCGCCCTCGATGCGCACGATGCCTTCGGCAATCGGCTGCTTGCCGTCGCCGCGCAGGATCAGTGAAAAGCAGTGCTCGCGCGCACGTTCGATGTCGGTAAAGCCGCGCAAGGACTTGGAGCGTGACACGTCGACGAGCTTGAGAGCGACGCGCTCGCCGCCAGTGGCAACGACCATCAAGGTTTTACCGCGCAAGGGAGCGAAGCGCGAGTAGCCAAAGGCATCGCGCGCGGTTCCGCTTGCCTTGACCGTGGGCACGCCCATTGCCACGACGGCAAGCTGGGCGGCGATGAATTGCTGCAGGAAACGGCGACGTGAGCTGGGCATGGCAGTCGATCCCGCGAACGGTTTTCCGCAGTCTAGCAGCCGGCGCAGGCGGCCTGAAGGGCAATCGAAAGAAAAACAATTCTTGTTGGCGCAGGCTTGCAGGTCTAACATGGGGCCCTCGCGCAATGCGAGTCAGCAACAGGGGCTGTTCGATGTCTGATCCTTTCATCGGTGAAGTCCGCCTGTACGGGTTCAGTTTCGCGCCGAAGAACTGGGCGTTGTGCAATGGCCAGCTGCTGCCGATCGCGCAGAATACGGCCTTGTTTTCCCTGCTCGGCACGACCTTTGGCGGCAATGGGGTGACGACCTTTGCCTTGCCCGATCTGCGCAGCCGCCTGCCGGTCGGATTTGGCAGTGGTGCAGGCTGGACGCCGCAGTTGGGGGAGGCCGGCGGCACCGAGGCGGTCATCCTGTCCGCTGCAACGATGCCCGCGCATACGCATGCGCTCAACATTGCGGACACGGCCCAGACCGGATCACCGTCAGGCAGCGCGGTGCTGGCCTCCAGCACGGTGTCCAAGCCCTATTTGAGCGGAGCCAGCAGTTCGGTGTCGATGGCCTCTGGCGTCATCGCGCCCAGTGGTGGCGCCCAGCCACACGAGAACATGCAGCCCTGCCTGACGCTCAATTTCGCCATCGCCCTGGTGGGCATCTTCCCATCGCATCCGTGAGGCACCGCCATGTCTGAACCATTCATCGGCGAAGTCCGCATGTTCGGTTTCAATTTTGCCCCCGTTGGCTGGCAGTTCTGCGATGGCAGCCTGCTGCAAATCGCGGACTACGACGCCCTGTTCATGCTCATCGGCACGACCTACGGTGGCGATGGCATGACGACTTTCGCGGTGCCCGACTTGCGCGGACGCGCTCCGCTGCATCAGGGAACAGGGTTTGGATTGACGGGGCGTGTGCTGGGTGAGATCGCCGGCAGCGAGAGCGTGACCTTGAGCGCGCAGCAGTTGCCTGCGCATGCGCATGCCCTGATGGCGGCGACTTCGGGAACCCGCAGCGCGAGCGCTGCAGGCAACATGCTCGGCAGCGGAGAAGCCGACATCTACAACCGCGACAACGGCCACAACCAGGCGCTGTCGGCGGCGCAGGTCGCCGCCAGCGGCGGGTCGCAGCCGCACGAGAACATGCAGCCATCGTTGTGCGTGAACTTCTGCATTTCACTATTTGGCATCTTCCCCTCCCAGAACTGAGCACGAACATGGATCCCTTCATTGGCCAGATCAGTATCGGTGGCTGGAACTTCGCCCCGCAGGGTTGGGCATTCTGCAACGGTCAACTGCTCTCCATTGCACAGAATACGGCGTTGTTTTCCCTGCTGGGAACGCAATTCGGCGGTAACGGGCAAACGAACTTCGCCTTGCCGAACCTGCAGGGTCGCACTCCGATCGGCCAAGGCCAGGGGCCCGGTCTGTCGCCGCGGACCATGGGCGACACGGTCGGTTCGGCCAGCGTGACGCTGACGTCGTCCCAGATGCCTGCGCACGGCCACGCAATGACGGCCCAAACCAGCATGGGTGATCGCGCCAATGCCAATGGCGCCTGGCTGGCGGCAAGCGAAGATCCGTTGTATTCGACGGCTGCGCCGACCGCGACCACTTCGGCCTTGGCACTTGCGGCAGCGGGCGGCACCCAGCCGCACGAGAATCGGCAGCCGTACCTCGCTGTCACCTTCGTCATTGCGCTGCAGGGCATCTATCCGTCGCGCCCATGAATACCGTGGACGCCCGCGCCGACCGTGGCTGGAAGCAAATCGACCTGCGCGTGTTGCGCGAGGGCGATGACGCCTTTCTGCGCGCGGTGTACGCAAGCACGCGAACGGCCGAGCTGGCGGCCACCGGATGGAATGCCGGTCAAGTGGATGCCTTCATCGACATGCAGTTCGAGGCGCAGCGATCGCACTACTGGCGGCATTACGATACCCGTCGCTTCCGCATCATCGTCTGCGATGGGATCGATGCGGGGCGCCTGTATGTCGATCGACGTGGAAGTGATCTGCGCGTGGTCGACATTGCCCTGTTGCCGAGTTTCCGCAACCGCGGTATCGCCACGCGCCTGTTCGCGGCCCTGTTTGACGAAGCCGATCGCGACGGCCTGTCGGTCAGCATCCATGTGGAATTCAACAATCCCGCGCAATCGCTGTACGCCAGGCTGGGCTTCGCGGTTCGCAGTGATGCTGGCGAAATCCACCGTTTGATGGAACGTCCGCCGCGCATTGCCGCGCTGGCGTGAACTGGAGCAGATCATGACTTGCACGTCTCGACTCTTGCGGAACCTGTTGCTGGGCGCGCTGTTGCTTGGCATGCCGCTCGTCCAGGCCGGGGAAGTCACTTCACTGGCGGCCAGCGGCTCCGGCAGCCTGCGTGATGTCGTTGCCGGTGGCGGTACGGTCACGTTCGCCAGCGGCTTGAGCGGCACGATCGACCTGGCTGGCAGCTCGATCACGGTACCGGGCGGAACGACGATCCAGGGTCCGGGTGCACGCAGCCTCGCGGTGCAGGGCGGCAGCGGGCGCGCTTTCGTCGTCAGTGCCGGCAGCACGGTCAGCATCAGCGGCCTGACGATCAGTGCCAGCAATGCGGGTGCGGGGCAGACGGGCGGGGCAATCAACAATGCCGGCGCGCTCACCTTGGCCGACATGGTGTTCGCATCCAACAGCGCCGGTGATGCCGGTGGCGCGGTATTCAACAGCGGGCAACTGGTCATCCGCCGGAGCCTGTTCAATGCCAACCAGATCACCGACACAACCTGTGCCAGCGGCGGCGCCGTGCGCAGTCAGGGCGCCGGTTCTTCACTCACGATCGAAAACAGCACCTTCACCGGCAACTCGGCACCCTCTTGCAGCGGCGGTGGTGTCGGTTTCAACAACGGCGGCGCGACCATCACGTCGAGTACATTCACCGCCAACAGTGCCGGTGCGAGTGGCGGCAACCTGTACAAGGGCAGCAATGCCGCGCCGCTGACTCTGACCGCGACCGTGATCGCCGACGGCAGCGCGCCGACCAATGCGGATCTGCATGGTGCAATGGGCGGCTTCACGTCGGGCGGCTACAACCTCGTGCGTGCGCGCGGAGACAGCACCGGCTACGTCGGCAGTGATCTTGCCAATGGCACCGATCCCGCATTGGGCGCGCTGGGCGACCACGGCGGCCCTTCGAACAGCCGCTTGCCGCAAGCAGGCAGTCCCTTGCTCGACGCCTTCACTTCGGGCTGCACGGGAACCGATCAACGCGGCGTCGCGCGTCCGCAAGGCGCCAGTTGCGACATCGGCGCAGTCGAATACCGGCTCGACCCGCTCACGGTCCAGATCACTGGCAATGGTACGGTTTCGGCGGGAGCCACTCCCGCACCGGTCAGTGGTTCCATTGCGAACTGCGCGGGAACCTGCACGGCCACCTACGATGGTGAGGGCGCGACGCCGGCGAGCGTCACGCTCACGGCCACACCCGGCGTGGGGTATCAACTGTCCGGTTGGGGCGGCGCTTGCAGCGGTTCTTCGCCGTCGACGGTGGTTGCGATGGGCGCAGCCCGCACCTGCACCGCGAGCTTCGAACTGACGGTGGCAACGATCACGCCGAGTGTGATCGGTGGTCACGGCACGATCAGTCCGGATACGCCGCAACAGGTCAACATCGGCGACACCCTGCAGTTCACGCTCACACCCGAGACCAACTATCACGTCGCCAGCGTCGGCGGCAGTTGCGGCGGCACGCTCAACGGCAATGTCTACACCACGGCGGCAGTGAACGCCGATTGCAGCGTCGAAGCGCACTTCGCGATCGACCAGTACACGGTCACGCCGAGCGTGATCGGTGGTCACGGCACGATCAGCCCGGATACCGCGCAGCAGGTCGATCATGGCGCGACGATTCAATTCACGCTTGCGCCCGAGACCAACTATCACGTCGCCAACGTCGGCGGCAGTTGTGGCGGTTCGCTCAACGGCAATGTTTACACCACGGCCGTGGTGACTGGAAATTGCAGCGTCGAAGCACACTTCGCAATCGACCAGCACACGGTCACGCCGAGCGTGATCGGTGGTCACGGCACGATCAGCCCGAATACCGCGCAGCTGGTCGATCACGGCGCGACGATCGCATTCACGCTCGCGCCCGAGGCCAACTATCACGTCGCCAACGTCGGCGGCAGTTGTGGCGGCACGCTCAACGGCAATGTCTACACCACGGCGGCAGTGAACGCCGATTGCAGCGTCGAAGCGCATTTCGCGATCGACCAGCACACCGTCACGCCGAGCGTGATCGGCGGTCATGGCACGATCAGCCCGGATACTGCGCAGCAGGTCGATCACGGCTCGACGCTGCAATTCACGCTCGCGCCCGATGCGAATTACCACATCGCCAGCGTTGGCGGCAGTTGTGGCGGTTCGCTCAACGGCACTGTCTACACCACGTCGGCAGTGAACGCCGATTGCAGCGTCGAAGCACACTTCGCGATCGATCAGCACACGGTCACGCCGAGCGTGATCGGCGGTCATGGCACGATCAGCCCGGATACCGCGCAGCAGGTCGATCATGGCGCGACGATCCAGTTCACGCTCGCGGCCGATCCGCATTACCACTTGGTCAATGTCGATGGCAGTTGCGATGGTTCGCTCAACGGCAATCTCTACACCACCGCTGCAGTGACAGGCGACTGCACGGTGCAGGCGCATTTCGCGATCGACACCTACACGATTGGCGGCACGGTGAGCGGCCTGATCGGCTCGGCGCTGGTGCTCAAGCTCAACGGTGGTCAGGATCTGCTCATCACCGGCAATGGCGCCTTCACCTTTGCATCGGCGATCGATGATCTCAGTGCCTGGACTGTCACGGTGGCGCAGCAGCCGGTGTCACCGACGCAGCGCTGCACGGTCAGCAATGGCAGTGGCACGCTCGATGGCGCCAACGTGAACAATGTGCAGGTGCAGTGTGAGACGCCGGTTCCGCATCTGGTCGTTTCGGTCACCGATTCGCGTGAATATGCGCGCTACGGCATGCTGCTCGACTATGTCGTCACGCTCACCAATGACGGCAGCGGTGATGCAACCGGCATCACCGTGCAGGGGCTTCCCTCGGATCAACTCGATGCCACCGCCATGTCCTGGGTCTGCTACGGCGCCGATGCAAGCGCGCATTGTTCGGCGAGCGGCTCGGGCGCGTTCAGCGACACCGCCGTCGACCTTCCGATCGGGCGCACGCTGACCTGGCTGGTTTCGGCGCCCGTGCGCAATGACGCGCCCGGTCCAAGTGCCGATTTCACGATTGAGGCCGGGATGGGTGCCAGTGCCAGCGACAGCGACATCCTGGTGCTGCTGCGCACCGGCTTCGATGTGCCCTATGGCGATGGCGCCGAACGTGCGGGCGAAGGATCCGCCTGCCATGCGCCGCTTGTGGGCAGCGCCGTGCTCGGCGCACGTTCGACCTATGCCTTCGAATTGCCGGCAGCGGCCAGCACGCCGATTGATGTCGTTCTGGTTGCACGCGCGGTCGATGGCAGTGGCTTCCGCGTCGAACGACTCAATCTCGGCAGTCCGCGCCTGCGTCTGGTCGCGAGCACGCGCGATGGTATCGAGACGGCAAGCGCCTGGTCTGCGCCCAAGGCCGAGTCGCTGTTGTTGGGGCTGGCCAGCGCGGCAGGCCAAAACGCCGTCTTGCTCGAAGGCGTGGAAGGCGGTCTGTCGATTCCGCTCGTCGCTGGCAGCGAACCAGCCTATCGCATCAGTCTGGCAGGTGGCCACTGCCAACCTTGATGCGGGGATTCGGATGGATGTGAAAAAGCGGGCTGCGGCCCGCTTTTTCATTGCGCGTTCGGCAGGGCATCCAGACGCACGATGCGGCGCGAGGTTTCGCCGTTGCGTACGACCGTGAGCGTGAGCGCCTTGCCGACGCGGGTGCGCAAGACCTGTTCGAACGCCGCCTTGTCGACGATGCGCTTGCCATTCACGCCAGTAACGAAATCACCGGCGAGGAGATTGGCGCGCGCTGCGGCGCTGCCCTTGATGACGCCGCCGATCTGCACGCCGCCGCTGCCAAGCGACTTGCGTTCGGCCGCGCTCAGCTCACGAAACGATGCGCCGAACGAGAAGCGAAAGCGCACGTGGAAATCGGCCTGCCAGAGTCCGTTCGGGCCCGCATCGCCCGGCGCATGCAGGATCACTTTCTCCGCGCCGATTGCACGGGCCTGCGCGACGAATCGCGTCTCGACCTCGGGTTGACTGCCGCGCAAGACGCATTGGGCGATGCGCACGTAGCCATCTTCGAACAGGCGGCTCGGACTCGCAGTTGCCGCGCTGTCGGCTTCGATCGAGATGTCGGTGCCGGTTGCGTTGGCACGCCGGCGTGTCACTTCGTCGGCCGGTCGATCGCTCGTGCATTGCATCGTGCTCCCGAGCGGCAAGAACGACGCGCCGCCTTCGACCGGTCGTGATCCAGACTGCACGCAGGCGCCGACGAGGCTGGCGAGCGCGAGGGCAAGCGGCAGACGCATGGAATGAGCGGGCATCGATGCTTCCTTGTGGACGACAGGCGCAGCCGCCTGAGTGTGCAACATTTCGTGTCCTTGCCGCTGCAGACGTACCGCGC
>NSJK01000023.1 GCA_002632325.1 Lysobacterales bacterium
GCGTCTTGCATCCCGACAGCAACGCCTCCAGCGCCCGTTCGTCCACTTTGTCTGCCATCTCTGCTCCTCGCGGCTTCTGCCGCCACCATACGTCAGGGAGCAGTTACACAGTTCAGATTACAGACTCCCTGCGCGTCCAGCTCGGCACGTGCCTGCGCCTGTTTCGACATGCCCCGCTTGCGCCAGTCGTAGTACCCGCTTGCCGACACCGACAGCACCCGGCACATCAACCGCACCGCGAACTCGCCTTCGTGCTCCTTCATCGTTGCGTACCTCACTTCGGTTGCTTCGCGAAGTACGCCGCCGCTTTTTTTAGGAACGCGTTCTCCTCTTCCACCCGCGCCAGCTCACGCCGTAGCCGCGCCAGCTCCGACTGCTGCAGGCGCTGTGCCTCCTCATTCTGGCCTTGCTGCTGCGCTTTCGAACGCCACGCATAAAGCTGCGCCGGCTCCAGTCCCAGCTCCTGGGCAACCGCGGGGACTCCGTCCTTCACCGCTCGCAGCAACGCCTGTTGCTTGAACTCCGTGCTGAACCGGTTCCGCTTCGTCTTCTTCAATCCTGTCGTCTTCTTTGCCATTGCGTCCACCTCGGGTTGCGATATTGAATCGCTTAGCCGAGTGTCCGTGAAGCGGGGCAGGATCACAGCTTGCGAATGTCGTAGGTCAGGTCGATGTCTTCGGAGAAGCGGTCGATGACCTTGAAAGCCTTCGACAGTGAGGTGCCACCCTTGAAGGTCAGGTCGGCCACGCGTGGTGACTCGAACAGGGCGCGTAGCGTCCACACGACCCACACGTCCTTTTCGAGCACGTGGGCAGGGCGGCTGGTTTCGGCCCGGCCGTATTCCAGCGCCTCACGTTGATCCTTCTTGCTCAGGTCGAAGAAATACTCAGCCACGCGCGGCTTCCTCACCGATGGCTCGTGCCATCCAGCCGGGCAACGTCGCACGTGCCGAGGCCAGCGCCTGCCATTCGGAGCGGGGAAGGGTGCGGCGCAGAGACGCCAGCGACTTGCCGGCGTGCGTGGGTCCGATCCAGGCCAGCGCGCGCACGGCTGCGCCTGCCGGCCTCGTGCCCAGTGCCAGCATCCAGCGTGGCGCGTGCTTGACCAACACTTCCGAGCGCCCGAGCTTCAGCTTCCGGGTACGGCCAGAGGTCAGATACACCTCGCGGATGGGCACCTGCTGCGTCAGGCCCAAGGCATTGGCCGAGCTGGCGCCGTGCGGCACGACGATTTCGCCGCTTTGTTCGGCCAGCGCCTTGACGACCTTCTCGGGAGCGGGAGCGCGCGAGCCGAACCGGCTGGAAATCGGGGCGGCATAGGCGCCACGCGCTACGCGCAGCAGCTTTCCGGTCTTGGCGAGCCGCGAGAACGCTTGATCCACCGCCGACCGGCTTCCCAGGTGCAGGAACTCTTTGGGCGACAGCACGCCTCCCTCGGGAAGAGATCGTGCTTGTTGCAGGATGGTCTCGGGCAGCGTGTTCATGGAGCACCTCTGGTACAGAGAAATGATACACGCGTTTCTGACATCTTGGCGGCGACAAGAAAGGTGACAGTGTTCTTCTTGGTCGCGGTGCCGGACGAGCGTCGAGAGTTGTGCCCGGGTCGTTTGGATAGGTTGTCGTTGTCGCAGTCTGGCTACGGTTGGATCAACAATTCCAAGTCGCCGATGGCTTGTGTAGGGGCGGTTGAGGGGGACGGGCAAGATTCGCTGAACAGCAAAATGGCTGTCCGACCGAACATCCAGCGTGGCTGCCGAGCATGGAGCACATCGGCTTGCACTCGACGCGAGGGGCAAAATTACGGTCGTCTGTTCGGTATGATTGACGCTGATTGATGATGAGCCGATGCCGCGTAAACCCGCGCCAGCAAAGGACCTGTTTTTCTGACGGTAAAAGCGACGGTAAAGGCCCATGTCGATCAAAGCCAATCCCTTTAATCACGCGGACTTGCGTGACTCGTTGATGATCGAGTGGGAGTAATGCGCACGCGTGCATGGGCGTACGCTCTGGTGCTGCTTGGACTGGGCGTCGCGGCGTTCTGGTTGGGGCGCGAGTCCGCGACGCCGCCGGCGACGGCGCAGGGTGTCGGCTCGGTACAGCATGAAGTGGCCAATCCTCGCGCTGTCGGAACCACATCGGAGTCGAGGCGGGAATCTTCGCCCAGGGACTCGACCGCGCTTTCAGTGCCGGCTGAGGCACCCTTGCCTGCGATGGGCGAGCCACTGGCGCAAATCAAGGATGAACTGGCCGCGCGTGCGCGCCGGGGCGACGCGCGTGCTGCCTGCCGGCTCGGAGCCGACCTGATGCGTTGCCGCTCGAGCCTGGCGTCCAAGGCAAGCTCGGCCATGTTGCAGCAGGCGCTCGCACGCTCGGGGCAGACCGTTTCCGATGACACGGTTTCCATGCTGGTATCGATGGATAACGCAGCAGCAAGTGCAGTGGCCTTGTGTGAGGGCATCGGCGAAAAGGACATGCGTGAAGCGATCGTGTACCAGCGTATTGCCGCCGAGCGCGGCAATATGCGCATGCGCTTGTGGTACGCCGCCGACCCCGCACTGGAGCGCGTGGATTTCCTCGCCGATCTTGATGCATGGCAAAGCTACCGCGCGGTCGCCCTCGACTATCTGGAACAGGCTCTGGAGGCGGGCGATCCGGATGCGCCGGACGTACTGGCGGGCGTCTACCAACCACGCGATGCCGTCATTCACACTGGGCGTGTGCCCCTGCGCCTGCCTGATGCGCATCGCTATTTCGTCTATCGCGAACTTGCCACCCTGCTGCATCCGGAGCGGCCCGAAATGAAATCTGCCGTGCCTGCGCCAGAGCCCGGCCAGGAAATCGATCTCGCGGCTGTCCGCGCCGAAGCCGAAGCGCTACGGCAAAAGTACTACGCCAGCTACCGCCCTGATGCGACAGGGCAGGAATCTCCAGGCGTGCCTGGCATGCTTTCCGGAGCGGACGACGCGCAGCAGATTTGCGGGCCCTGAACCAAGGAGGCGATGAGCTGCTGTGTGCGGGCATCGCGTTCTGCCCCGGGATCATCCAAGCTTGGCACTTTCGACGACGACTGGCCCATGATTGCGAACCCTGATGAAGCCTGGATGCGGCGTGCGCTCGTGCTCGCGCGAGAGGCGGCGGTGCTGGATGCCGAGGTGCCGGTCGGTGCGGTGATCGTGCTCGATGGGAAGATTGTCGGCGAAGGGCGCAATCGCATGATCGGCAGCAACGATCCCAGCGCGCATGCCGAGATCGACGCGCTGCGCGATGCGGGCCGGCGACTGGGCAATTACCGTTTTCCCGGCGCCACCCTCTACGTCACGCTCGAGCCTTGCGTGATGTGCGCGGGCGCGCTCGTGCACGCGCGCATCGCGCGCGTGGTCTACGCCGCGAGCGATCCCAAGACCGGCGCGGCGGGCAGCGTGTTCGACACGCTCATCAGCGAGCGCCACAATCACCGCATCGAAGTCGAAGGCGGGCTGCTCGCGGATGAGGCGGGCGAGATGCTGCGCGAGTTCTTCCGCAGCCGACGCTGAGGCGAAGGTTGCGGATCACGCGCGCCTATTCGAGTTGTTCCTTCGCCCAGCCCGCATCGAGCGCTTCCATCGCATCGCGCGGTTTGAGTTTGGCGGCCTTGTCCCAGGCTTCGGCGACTTCGTCCTCGCGCTTGTCCCCATGCAGCAGCATCAGCCCGTTGCCGTACTCGATCCAGGCGATCGGTGAAGTGGGCGTGAGCTTGAGCGCCTGCTTGAGATGCTTTTCGGCTTCGCTGGCGCTTGCGCCATAGGTGAGCTTGGCGAGCATGCCGCCGACCTTGCCGACGATCTCGGCGTGGTAGAGACCGAGCGCGGTTTCGGCTTCGGCGTGCTTGGGGGCGAGGTCGAGCGTCGCATCAAGCGATTGCCGCACCTTGCCGGCAAGACCCTGCGCGAGCGCCTTGGTGATCGAAATCGTCTGGCTCAGACGCCCGACCGCAAAGGCATGGCGATAGTGACTGTTGGCCTGCTTGGGCAAGGCAGCAATCGCGTCTTCGGCGAGTGCGATCAGGGCCTCGTAGCGTGTGGTCTTGGCCTTGTCGCCGTCGAGCAGATAGGTGGCATGGATACCGCCCGCCTTGATCGCGACCGAGGCGCCAAGCGCCTTGAGTACCGTGCCCTGCTCGAAGGCTTCGTGGAAATCGCCGCGATGAAACGCCCGCCAGGCATCCTGCAACTGCTGCGCGATCGCGCCCGCGTCCTTGCCGAGCTTCGGATTGACCTTGAGCAAGGCTGCGACATGCTTGTCGTCTGGAAACGGCTCCTGATCGCCCGCATGCAGATCCTTCCAGGCCTTGGCGAGTTTGTCGCCGGCATAGTCGAACGCCTTGTTCGGATGCGGAAATGCTGCCCAGCCCTTGCTTGCCATGTGCATGCCCTCGCGGTTGGTTTGCCGTGTGCCACGCGGCAGATTGCCCTGTCCGCCAGCTCGCGGCAAGCCGGCTACACTTCGTGCATGAATCGCACCGTTCCCGTCGCCGAACAGGCCGCAGCGCTGCGCGCGCGCATCGAAGACGCCAACCACCGCTACCACGTGCTCGACGATCCCGACATCAGCGATGCCGAGTACGACCGGCTGATGCGCGAACTCGAGGCCATCGAAGCGGCGCATCCCGAATTGGCCAGTGCAGACTCGCCCACACGTCGCGTCGGCGCGGCGCCTTCGCGCGAGTTCGCCGAAGTCACCCATGCCGTGCCGATGCTGTCCTTGGCCAATGCCTTCAGCGACGAGGAAGTCGAGGATTTCGTGCGCAAGGTCGGCGAGCGGCTGGGCTTGTCCGAGCCGCTGTTTTCGGTCGAGCCCAAATTCGATGGACTTGCGATCAGCCTGCGTTACGAGCGGGGCGTGTTCGTGCAGGGCGCCACGCGTGGCGATGGTGAGCGCGGCGAAGACGTGAGCGCGAACCTGCGCACGATCCGCGCGATTCCGCTGCGACTGCGCGGCAGTGACTGGCCGCAGCTGCTCGAAGTGCGCGGTGAGGTCTACATGCCGCGCGCGGGTTTCGCGGCCTGGAATGCCAAGGCGCTGGCATCGGCAGGCAAGATCAAGACGCTCGCCAATCCGCGCAATGGCGCAGCGGGCAGCCTGCGTCAACTCGATCCGCGCATCACTGCGCAGCGACCCTTGGCGTTCTACGCCTACGCACTCGGCGCGGCCGAGGGCGGCGACTTGCCGACTTCACATGCGGCGACCTTGCAGCGCCTGCGTCAGTGGGGCTTTCCGGTGAGCTCGCTGGTCGATCGTGCGCAGGGGGCGCGTGGTTGTCTGGAATATTTCGCGCGCATTGGTGCGCAACGCGACACCTTGCCTTTCGACATCGACGGCGTGGTCTACAAGCTCGACGATCTCGCCGCCCAGCGTGAGCTCGGCTTCGTCGGGCGCACGCCGCGCTGGGCCATTGCGCACAAGTTCCCGGCGCAGGAGCAGCAGACACGGGTCGAAGCCATCGACGTGCAGATCGGCCGCACCGGTGCGGCCACGCCGACGGCGCGGTTGGCGCCGGTGTCGGTCGGTGGTGTCACCGTGACCAATGCGACCCTGCACAACGCCGATCAGGTTGCACGGCTCGACGTGCGCGTCGGTGATACCGTGATCGTGCGCCGCGCGGGCGACGTGATTCCAGAAGTCGTGCGTGTGGTGCCGGAGTTGCGCCCCGCACAGGCCCGGCCGTGGCAGATGCCCGAGGCCTGTCCGATCTGCGGCTCGGCGATCGTGCGCGAGGACGGCGAAGTGGTGGCGCGCTGCAGTGGTGAGCTCACCTGCGCTGCGCAACGCGCGCAAGCCCTGCTGCACTTTGCTTCACGGCGCGCGATGGACATCGACGGTCTGGGCGAGCGTTACGTCGAGGACCTCGCCGAATTCGGTTACCTGCGCTCGGTCGCCGATCTCTATCGGCTCACGCTCGATGATCTGCTCGAGATGAAGCGGCGTGCCGACGAGCGGGATGGCACCACGCCCGAGACAGTCAAGGCCGGCAAGGTCGCGAGCAAGTGGGCCGAAAACCTCATCGCCGCGATCGACCACAGCCGCCGCACCACGCTCGCGCGTCTGCTCTATGCGCTGGGCATCGGCCATGTCGGTGAGGGCACGGCCAAGGCGCTGGCGCTGCGCTTCGGCAGCATCGAGCGAATCCGTCATCTGCCCTGGCCCTTGCTCAAGCTCGTGCCCGATGTCGGTGACGAAGTCGCCCACGCGATCGATTCATTTTTCTCCCAAGCCGGCAATCAGCGCGTGATCGACGATTTGCTCGCAAGCGGGGTCGAGATCAGCGACGAGCACGCGCCCTCATCGAAGCTGCGCGCCAGCCTTGAGCTCTCCAATGTGCTCGCCGCCTTGGGCGTGCCCGGCCTCAGTGAAAAGCGTGCGCACATGCTGGCCGCGGCATTCCCGCAGATCCAAGCGCTGCTCGGCGCCCAGCACGCGCAGCTCGTCGCTGCCGGTCTGTCAGACGATGCGGCCGGTCATTTCATCAGCTGGCTTGGGCGGGCAGGGCATGTCGCACTCCTGCGCCGCTGCATCCAATCGCTGCACGAGCTGCGAGAGGCGCTGGTCGATGCGGGTGAGGAGGGTGCCAGCCTGCCGCTGGAAGGGCAGACCGTCGTTCTCACCGGCAGCCTCGTGAGCCTCACGCGTGATGAGGCCAAGGCCAGGCTCGAAGCGCTCGGTGCCAAGGTGGCCGGCAGCGTGTCGAAGAAGACGAGCTTTGTCGTCGCCGGCAGCGAAGCCGGTTCCAAGCTCGACAAGGCGCAGGAATTGGGCGTGGAGGTCTGGGACGAGGCGCGCTTGCTCGCGTTCATCCGGAGCGCGGATTTGCGCACCTGAGCGGGGATGGCCGGGCCATTGCATCCGGGCATCCGCTCTGGCTGGCGGTGCGAAACCTTTCTGCGGATTTGCACGCAGGCTTGATGCGGCAGATCCGAGCGGGCCGCGGCACCTGTGCCAGACGCACGGCGTCAGCTCGCGGATGTCTGAACCTTGAACCTGCCCCCTCGCAGCGAACGCCATAAAGCAGTGGGTGAACCTACTCTTCAAACAGCTCAGAGTGCGTGCCAGCACGCACGAAGATGATGGTGTTGCCCTCCAGGCGGTAGATCAGCAAGAAGTCGCCGCCGATGTGGCATTCGCGGTGGTCGGACCAGTCGCCCTTGAGGGGATGATCCAGCCATTCGGGCCCCAGCGGCGCATCGTTGCCGATGAGCAGCAGCATCGCATCCTTCAATCGCTTCAGGTCGTAGCGGCCAGAGCGCGAAAGGCGCTCCCAATCTTTGAGGAAGGTCTTGGTGTAGTCGCACGCCCTCGGCGGCGCGGCCCGCTTACTGCTGGCGGGCTTTTTCGAGGTCATTGATCAGAGCGTCGGCAGAGTCAAAACGGGTGGCGCGTGCCTTGGTCATTGCGCGGGCTTCTTCCATCGCTGCGCGGGTTTGGGCGTTGGGCACCTTCAACTCCAGCGGGAAGGCCTGATCGTTCACTACGCGCTTGAGCAGGATGCGCACAGCATCCGACACGGACAGCCCCATGGCCGCCAGTGCCTCGCTGGCTTGCGTCTTGATTTCGTCGTCCACACGGACGTGCAGCATTGTGGAATGAGCCATGATTGGATCCTCTGTTTCCGCAATTATGTATCTCGTTTGCGACACGATCAAGTGACTGCTGGGCGATGCTCTGAAAGCGTTCAATGCCTGACCGGTGGCCGTGGTTGACGATGAAGCGGCAAGCGCAAGTCTTTGATTGCACGCGGACACCTTCTGTACTTACCCGCAGGCCAAACGGAGAATAGTGACGGCTCTGGCCGAGAAGGTGACCGATTTGGAGCGCTTCGGCAGCAAGCCGCCCGCAGCACAGACGGCCGGAACCCCGCGTGGCGCGGGGATTTCGTGCAAGAAAAAGGCCCGGAGGCTTCCGGGCCCTTGTGATCGGTGGTGGAGTCCTAGCAGAAATCGAACGGGCATCTACAGCCCGGTAGGAAAATAGCGGAAATCGGCGGAAGCGCAGTCGCCCTAGCAAAGCCGATCCGTTGTTCCGGTGTTGTTCAGATCATGCTTGACCGCCAGTGTCGGCATGCCTATGGTCCGCTTCCGAACAACATCTGAACAACGAGGTGCGACATGGAAAAGCGTTTTGTGGCGACCCTGAGCCGGTCTCAGGGCCGCAGTGCATGGGCAGTCATCTTCCGCCACCCGGTCCGGGTCGCCCCGAACACTGGCAAGCCGGGCCTGCGGGTCCGCCAGGGGCTCGGAACATCCGATGATGCCGAGGCCAATGATCTGAAGGATCAACTCAACCAGCTGCTGGCAGAGGAGAGCTTCTGGAGCTTGCCCGCCAGGGCGGAGGCTGAAAAGCGGTTCCATCGCCGGGTCGTCGAGATCTTCTATCACGGCATGGAACCTGAGCAGAGCGACTTCGGCGCGATCCGCGAGTCGATCATTCCGCTGCCGACGTCGAAAGATTCCGACTATCGGCGGGCGCTGCTCCTCGGGACGACCGGCGCCGGCAAGACGACGCTGCTTCGGCAGTTGATCGGCACGGACCCGGAGACCGAGCGCTTTCCGTCGACTTCGACGGCGAAGACCACGGTGCATGAGACCGAGGTCGTGCTTGCGCCAGGCCCGTACAAGGCTGTGGTCACCTTCTTCCCAGTCGACGAAGTCCGTGAGCACTTGAACGAGTGTATCTCCGAGGCCGTGCTGTCCGCCTACCGTGGCGACGGCGACGGTGAAGTGCTGCGCAAGCTGTTGATGCATGTGAACCAACGGTTCCGCTTCAGCTACGTGCTCGGCAACGGGCCGCAGGTGGCGAGCACCGACGACGATGAGGATGACGAGGACGACGCCGCGGAGCCGACCGACGATACCGTGGCTGACGGAGCGATCGATCTCGACGCCACCAATGCGCTGCTGACGAAGACGTTGACGGCGTTGCGCGCCATCGCCGCCCGTCACGGCGACCAACTGAAGACCGAGTTGGGCGCCACCGACGAAAAGGACCAGCGGGTCGTCGACGAGCTGTTCGAGGAGGAGCTTGATCGCCGGCTTCGTGAAGACGACGAGTTCCACCGCATCAGCGACGAGCTCATGGACGAGATCGAGCTTCGTTTTTCGCTGCTTGCTGATGGCGCGGTACGTCGCAACAAGCAGGGTTGGCCGCAATCGTGGTCGTGGGAGACCAACGACCGTGCGACCTTCATCAGGGCGGTCACGCGTTTCTCCAGCAACCACTCCTCACGCTTCGGGCGCCTGCTGACGCCGCTGGTTAATGGTGCCCGTGTGTCTGGCGCGTTCGTGCCGGCGTGGAACGGCGGCCAGCAGCCCAAGCTCGTGCTTCTAGACGGTGAAGGCCTGGGTCACACGCCCAAATCGGTGGCGGCCCTCTCGACCTCGCTGACGCGGCGCGTCGAGTCCACGGATGCCATCGTGCTCGTCGACAACGCTGTTCAGCCGATGCAGGCAGCGCCGGTTGCGGCCATGAAGGAGATGATCACCTCGGGCAGCGCCAGCAAGCTGCTGCTCGTGTTCACGCACTTCGACGAGGTCAAGGGCGACAACCTGCCCAACGCGGCGGCCAAGGAGCAGCACGTCCTGGCTTCCGCCGAAAACGTCCTCGCCTCCATTGGTGAGGAACTGGGCCCGTTCGCGGAACGAGCGCTTCGCGGCCGCCTGAAGGACGCCTGCTTCTTCGTCGGCGGGATCGACGAAGACCTGGACGCCACGAAGAAGACCCACAAGCGGACCATCGGACAACTGCAGGCGCTGCTCGCCGCAATCGATGCCATCGTCGAGAAGCCCGAGCCCGTGCTCGCGAAGCCGGTGTACGGCCGGATGAATCTCGTCCTGGCCGTGAAGAATGCTGCCGAGAGCTTCCACGATGCGTGGTGGCCGCGCTTGGGCCTCGACTACAAGCCCGGCGTCAGCAAGGAACACTGGAAGCGCATCTGGGCATTGAGCCGACGACTCAGCACGCCCGGCCTCGGTGACGAGTACGACAACCTCAAGCCGGTCGCGGATCTACGCAAGCAGCTTCAGGATCGGCTGTACGTGCTGCTGCAGAACCCGCTCCGGTGGGACCCCGCCGAGCCGACCGACGACGAGCACAAGCAGCAAGCCTTTGATGCCCTGGCCAACGCGCTGTCCGCCAAGACGCTGGGCCTCGCTACCCGCCGCGTACGGGCCGAGCGGATGCCCGAGTGGCAGTCGGCGTTCAACCAGTCCGGGCGAGGTTCCAGCTACGTGCGCGCCTCGATCATCGGCGAACGCATCTACGAACGCGCTGCGCCGATTCCTAACGTCACACCCTCGCCGGATCGCAATTCCTTCCTGCACGAAGTGGTGGCTGTGGTCGAGAGCGTCTGCGAAGAGGTCGGAGCCAAGCTCGCGTAGTGGACAGTCACGGACATTCGAGGAGGGGCTTGCCCCGGAGCGAGGCTAGGCTTGCGCATGTCAGCGCCCTCTGGCGTAGACCGGAGCCGGGCTGCCAGCCTCATACTTTGTGCAAGGACTGCCAATGCAAGCACATCGTGCAATCACTCGCGGCGACACACGCTCAAGTCCTCGTTCCCAAAGTCCGCCTGCGTGCGCTGTTGCGAAAAAGTTGGCGCCTGATTTGAGAGAAGAGAGAGCGAAGGATGGTCGAACCGGGCGACTTTAGGACGCCGCACCGCAACGGCGTGGCACGTGCAGAGCGGCCCCGCACCGGCGTGGCTTGCGGAGTCCGCAATCGAAAACGCCCAACCGAGAATGGCTGGAGACGCTGAATAATGGTGGAGCCAGGGAGGATCGAACTCCCGACCTCGTCATTGCGAACGACGCGCTCTCCCAGCTGAGCTATGGCCCCACAGGATCTTCGGGTCCGGGGACCGCGAAAGGGCGCGCATCATAACGTGAGACGGCCAAGTCGCCAAGTGCGAGCCTCTTCCAACGACACATGAGCCTGAAGCGGGTCGTGGTCGGGGCATCCTTGGCAGATGCTCGTGTCCCTCGATATCGATCCCCTTCGTGAGCTTGACGATCTGCGTGCCATCTCGAAGGCAAACTGTCGGCTGGGGTTTGCGCACCGTCAACCTCGCGCGAAGGCGGCTCTTCGCCGGCATCTTCAAATTAACCGCCGCATGCCCCAGATCTGGGACTCTCCAGGCTCATTTCAGAATTGGCATGTGCTGTGCGTGCTGCCCGACACCCAGCCCCTGCGCGGCTGCCGCCATGCACAGGCAAGGAGAATGGTCAGTCCTGCGCAGCGCGCAGGACGCGTGCGAGCTCGTCGAAATCGGCGGCGATCGGCGTGGCGTGGGCAGGTCGTGCGAGCAGGGTCGCGAGTGCGGCTGGCACATCAAGTGCGCTGCCGATCAGGGGCTCGACGATTTGCTCGAACTTGGCCGGATGTGCGGTTGCAACGATGGCCATTTTGCGCGCGTTGCCTTGTGCGCGCAGACGCTGGGCAACGCACAGCGCGGTCGCGGTGTGCGGGCACACGGCGATGCCGCGCTCGGCCCAAACAGCGCGGATCGTCGTGCGGATGGCGTCGTCATCGACCGCATCGGCATGCAGCCAGGCCGGCAGGTCCTTGAAGTCGGGATAGAGCCAGCGCAGGCGTTCGAAATTGCTCGGGCTGCCGACATCCATCGCATTGGCGAGCGTGGCGATGCTCGCGCGCGGCGTGTACTGACCGCTGGCGAAGAACTCGGGCAGCACGCGATTGGCATTGCTGGCGAGCACGATGTCGCCGATCGGCAGGCCGCAGGCTTTGGCAAGCACGGCCGCGAGCGCGTTGCCGAGATTGCCGGTGGGAACGATGAAGTCGAGTGCTTCGCCGTGGCTGCGCTGATGAGCAAGTGTGCTTGCAACGTAATAGCCCATCTGCGGCAGCCAGCGACCGAGGCTGATGCTGTTGGCCGAGGTCAGCGCGCAATCTTGACGCAGGGCCTCGTCCTTGAGCGCGCGTTTGACCAGCGCCTGACAGTCATCGAAGGAGCCGGCCACACGCAAGGCCATGACGTTGTCGCCGAAGCAGCCCAGTTGATGCGCCTGACGCGGCGACACGCGCCCATCGGGATAGAGCACGACGACGCGAAAGCCGGGCCGACGATGGAAGGCCGCCGCGACGGCGGCGCCGGTGTCCCCCGAGGTGGCGACCAGCACCGTGGTGACAGGCGCATCGGCTTTGCGCAGCCGTTCGAGACTGGCTGCGAGAAACCGTGCGGCGAAATCCTTGAACGCGGCAGTCGGGCCGTGAAACAGTTCGAGCAGGGCGGTCTGCGCATCCAGTTCGCGCAGTGGCGCGGGAAAATCGAAGGCTTCCGCGCACAGCACCGGCAGTTGCGATTGCAAACGGCTGCCGTCGAAGAACGGCTGCAGCAGGCGTGCGGCGATCTCAGGCAGGTTGACGAGGCCGGCGAAATCCGCAGCCGACAGTTGCGGCAGGCTTTCCGGCACGTAGAGCCCGCCGTCGGGCGCGAGCCCGGCGGCGAGCGCGGCATCGATGCCGACGGCGGCGCATTGGCCGCGAGTGCTGTGATAGTTCATGCGACCACCTTCGCGGCGGGCCCGGCCACGGGCGAAACCCATGATTCACTGTCAAGTCCGCTGCGCGCAAATGCCTCACGCATCGCCTGAGCGCATCGCTGCGCGGCCAATGCGCCATCGCACCACGCAAACAGGCTCGGGCCGGCGCCGGAAATGCTCGCGCCCAATGCGCCGGCTTCGAGCGCTGCGGCCTTGACTGCAGCGAAGCCCGCGATGAGTGGCGCACGTCGCGGCTCGACCAGCACGTCGGAAAGCCCTGCGCGGATCAGCTCGAGATCGCCCGCGTGACAACCGGCGAGCACCAGGGCGAGGTTCGCGCTCTGTTGCACGAACTCGCGCAGCGCATAGGCGCCGGCAAGCGCGGCGCGCGCATGCTTGGTCTCGAGTGTGGCCTGCGGATGTACGAGCGCGCAGTGCAGTTGCGCGGGAACCGGAATCGGCACGAGGCGATCGGCGGTGGCGAGCACGAGGCCGCCGAGCAGCATCGGTCCCACGTTGTCGCCGTGATGGGAATCGCTGGCGACCGCCTCGCCGTCGAGTGCGAACGGATACAGCGCCGCGGGCGGCAAGGGCACATCGAGCAGGGCATTGGCCGCAACCACGGCAGCGACGGCCGATGCGGCCGAACCGCCCATGCCCGAACCGAAGGCGATGCCCTTGTCGATTTCGATCTCGAAACCGAAGCGCAGGCCGAGCGCGGCGCGCATCGCGATCAGGGCCGCGCCGGCCGTGTTGCGGTGTGGATCCTCGGGCAAGGGGATCGCCGCACCGCGGATTGCCGTGATGCGAACCTCGTCGGCATCGATGCGGTGCACGCTGACATGATCGCCGGGCCCGGCGATGGAATGACCGAGGATGTCGAAGCCGATGCCGACGTTGCCGACGCTGGCGGGGGCGAATGCGGTAGCGGTGGTTTTCACGCGAAGATCCTCGAAACGGCGCCGTTGTTGGATTGGACAGGGTGCGTGTTCATGAACCGACCACGCGCAGGAGATCGGCGAATACGCCCGCGGCAGTGACTTCGGGGCCAGCGCCCGGGCCCTGCACGACCAGTGGGTTGTCGTGATAGCGGCGAGTAGTGAATTGCACGATGTTGTCGGTGAGGCGCAGATGCGCGAAGGCATGCGCCTGCGGCAATTCGACCAGACCGACGCTGGCCTTGCCGCTGCGGTCGAGTCGCGCCACGTAGCGCAACACCGCGCCTTTCGCGCACGCCTGTGCGTGACGCGCCGCGATTGCGGCATCGAAGGCATCCAGACCATCGAGGAAGGACTGCGGATCGCTCGCACGCAGCGCGGCGGGCACGAGGCTTTCGACCTCGATGTCGGCAAGATCGAGCAGCACGCCCGCTTCGCGTGCAAGGATCACCAGTTTGCGCGCGACGTCGGTGCCGGACAGGTCATCACGCGGATCGGGCTCGGTGTAGCCGAGCGCATGGGCCTCGCGCACCAGCGCCGAGAACGGCGCCTTGCCGTCGTAGCGATTGAACAGCCAGGCCAGCGTGCCCGAAAGAATGCCATCGATCGCGAGCAGCTCGTCGCCGGTGTCGAGGAGATCGCGCAAGGTCGAGATCACCGGCAGCCCTGCGCCGACCGTGGCTTCGTAACGGAAGCGCGCGCCCTGACCGCAGGCCGCGCGAATGCGCTGCCAGCGTTCGCGTGATCCGGCGCCGGCATGCTTGTTGGGCGTGACCACGTGGATGCCGGCGGCGAGCCACGCGGCATAGTGTTCGGCGACGTCGTCGCTCGCGCTGCAGTCGATGATGAGTGCATGCGGCAGATGTTCGGCCTTGACGTGGCGCGCGAAGGATTCCAGATCGCTGGCTGCGGCGGCGTGCTCGTGCCAGCGTGGTGCCTGCGCAGCCTCGCCCAGCCACATGCGCGCACGGGTCGCCACCGCGCGCACGCGCAGATCGAGTTGACGTTCCCGCAGCAAGCGCGGGCGCGCGGCTTCGAGCTGGGCGAGCAGGGCGCGGCCGACCTTGCCCGGACCGATCACACCGATCGAGATCGTCTGCGGCGACAACCAGAACGCGGCGTGTGCCGCGCGCACCGCGCGCGCGGCATCGTCGCTGGCGACTGCGACCGAAATGTTGCGCTCGGAAGCTCCCTGGGCGATTGCACGGATGTTGACGCTGCTGCGCGCCAATGCACCGAACAGACGCGCGGCGACGCCGGGCTGGCCGGCCATGCCATCGCCCACGGCGGCGATCACGCTGATCCCGCCCTGGGTGGTGATGCGGGCGATTGCACCGCGTGCAAGTTCACCGGCAAAGGCGCGCTCGAACGCGGCGCGGCCGCGTGCCGCGTCCGCCTCTCGCACCACGCAGCAGATCGAATGCTCGGACGAGCCTTGCGAGATCATCACCACCGAGACGCCGGCATCGTGCAGGGCGCCGAATGCACGCTCGGCGGTGCCCGGGACGCCGATCATGCCGGCGCCTTCGAGTGTGAGCACGGCCAGATCACGCACCGCCGACAGACCCTTGACCGGCGAGGCCGCATCGACTCCGGACTTGCCGATCGCGGTCCCCGGATGCTCGGGCGCGAAGGTGTTGCGGATACGCACAGGCAAGCCGCGCGCGATCGCCGGGGTGAGCGTCTGCGGATGGATCACCTTGGCGCCGAAGTAGGCCAGCTCGCAGGCCTCGTCGTAGCTCAGGCTCGCCAGCGGCACCGCCTCGGGCACCAGACGCGGGTCAGCCGAGAGCACGCCATCGGTGTCGCCCCACAAGGTCAGGTCGCGCGCATCGCAGAGCGCGGCGAAGATCGCTGCCGAGTAGTCGCTGCCATTGCGTCCGAGCACGGTATTGCGACCATCGGCGGTGCGCGCGATGAAGCCCGTGACCACGCACCAGGGCTGCGCGTTGGCGGCGCGCCAACTCACGAAATTGGCGCGGCTTGTGTCCCAATCAACCGCGGCGCCGAGTTCGCCGTGTTCGATCACCAGCACCTCGCGCGCATCCAGTCGTGCGCAGGCATGACCCTGTGCGCGCAGGTATTGAGCCAGCAGGAAGGACGACCACACTTCGCCCAGACCCTGCACGTATTCACCGGCCTCGCGATTGGGTGTGCGCAACACCGCGAGCGCCGAAAGCCATTCGTGCAGATCGGCGAATTGCTCGGACAACCAGGCTGCACCGTGCTGATCCTGTTCGCCGAGCAGGTCGGCCGCGCAGCGCAGATGACGATCGCGCAGCGCGGCCAGTTCCGCAGGCCAGCTCGGCTGCGCGCGCGTGGCGTGCTCGGCAAGCGCAATCAGCGCATCGGTGGTACCGCGCATCGCCGAGACGATGATGAGTGCGTGCTCGCCCGCTTCGGCGCGCAGGATCGCAGCGACGCGGCGCAGACACTCGGCATCGGCGAGACTGGAGCCGCCGAACTTGTGCACGCGCGGCGCGGCGCCGGACTCAATCTGGGGTGGGACGGACATCGTGGGTCTCCGTGTGGAGACCCCGTCTCGCATGGGGCGGGCGCCTGGCCCGTTCCCTGTGCGGGGCGGGGCCAAGGTTTGCGTTCGGATCGATCAGGATCGTTTCGCGCACCCGCACCCACGCGGCGTGGACGTCGTCGTCCACGTCGTCGTAATGCTCGTCGTCGTCGCGTTGGCGACGTTCGACGGGATCGGGGCGGTGCGTGTGCTCATGGGTTGGAGTGTGCCGGTCGCCTACCGGGGTCTGTCAAGAGGGCAGGCGCGCGAGCAGCGCATCGTGCAGGTGTTCGCGCCGCCAGCCATCGAGAGCACTCGGCCACTGGCGTGTGGCGAGCAGGCTTTCAAGGTGCCGGCGCGCACACAGCAGGCCTTCGGGCAGATCGAGCGTGCGCGCGCGTTCGGCGATGACTTCTTTCATCGCCGCGATCGCATGCTTGTCGCGGTTGCTCAAGGCTTGCGGGATCGGCTGCGTATCGCGATCGGTCTCACCCAGCGGTGTCTTGAGTTGCTCGAGCAATTCGGCGCGTTGCGCTGAACGCAAGGCCCGCAGTCCGCGCGTGCGCTCGGCCAATTCCTCGCCATCGCGGGGCGGACGCGCTGCCAGATCAAGTGCGTGCGCATCATCGAGCAGCCAACCACGCGGGCGATCGATCGCGCGCGCGGTGGCATCGCGCCAGCGCAACAGCCGACGCAACAGCGCCTGCTGCGCGCTCGACCAGCCGGCAGCGCCACGCAGCGCAAGCTGGGGTTGCGGATCGGGCTCGCGATCACGGGCGCGCTCGAGCATGCGCGCGCAGTCGGCTGCCAACCATGCAGCGTAGCCACGCGCAGCCACACGCGCGGACAATTCACGATGCAGATGCGGCAGGTAGACCACATCCTGCGCGGCATATTCGAGCTGGCGCTCGCTCAATGGGCGTTGCAGCCAGTCCGAGCGTGTCTCGCCCTTGGGCAGTTCGACTTCGGCAATCTGCGCGACGAGTTTCTGGTAGCCCAGCCCCGGCCCGAGGCCGGCGAAGGCCGCGGCGATCTGGGTGTCGAACAGGGTCGCAATCGAGCACGACCAGGTCGCCAGCGCTTCGAGATCCTCGCTCGCGCTGTGCATCACGATGGTGCGCGCGGGATCGGCGAGAACCGCAGCCAAAGGCGCAGGATCGAGCGGCTCGGTGGGATCAAGCAGGGCGATGCGTCCGCCGATTTCGGCCTGCACCAGCGCCAGACGCGGCAACCAGGTGTTGGTGCGCATGAACTCGGTGTCGAGTCCGAGCGTGTCCGGTGCGTCTGCAAGCAGCTGCGTGAGCGCGTCGTCACGCGCGATCCAGTCGGCCAAGATGAACTCCTCGTTGATGGGCAGACGCGGCGGCTTCAATCCATTGCGCCGAGCGTCGATAATCGGGCGACGATGCCGCGGACCGAAGCCACACGCAAGCAGCACACCTGGGGCGGGGCCGCCGGGCTGGTCCTGCTCGGCTTCGCCTTGCTGTATCGATTCTTCCCGGGCGCACTGCATCTTGAGCCGCTTGAGCCAGCGACGCAGGGCATGGCGGGTGTGGAAACCTCGCGCACGGGTCGCCCTGCCAACTGGAGCGCCGTGCAAGGCGCTGCGCAACCCGCAGTGGGTGATGGCAATGCGACCGAAGTCGGCACGAGCTTTGCCGATGCGGTGCGCATGGGTCCGCCCGCGCCGGTGAGCAAGGAAGTCGCGGCCCTGCTCAAGAAGGCACGCAAGGCCGAAGGTTCAGGCGCCTTGCTCGAACCCAGCGAGGCAATCGCGCTGTACAAGCAGGTGCTCGCGGCAGCGCCGAGCAACCTCGATGCGCATATCGCGCTTGAACGCATCGGTGGTGCGATGCGTGACTGGACGCTGGCTGCGGTGGCGCGCGGCGATGAGCGCGCCGCGCAGCGGTATCTGGCCGTGTATGACGATCTGCCGCATTCGGATCAGGAAATCGCCGGCGTGCGCGAGCGCGTGGAGCGCCTGCAGCAGATCCTGCCGATCCTCGCGCATGCTGCCGATCTGATGAAGCAAGGGCGTGCCGAAGGCAGCGGCGACAGTGCGCTTGCTGCCTATCGCAACGTGCTCAAGCTCGATCCCGGCAATCGACTCGCCGATGCCGGTCTGGCCGCTATCGAGCGGCCTTACCTCGATCGTGCGCTCGCACAGGCGGCCCAGGACGATTTCGCCGGCGCCGATGCCACGCTCGCCAGCGGAGCCGCGATTCGCCCCGGCTCGCAGGCAATGCTCGAAACCCATACTCGTGTGGATGACCTGCGTCGGCAACGGGCACAGACGATCCTCGCGCAGGCACGTTCGGCGCTCGATGCCGGCAATGCCGATCTTGCCGAGCAGCTGGCGAGCAAGGCCCAGAACATCAGTCCGGATCTGGGCGGACTCGATCAGTTCAATCAGCGCCTGCGCAATGCGCGCCTGTACGCGAGCTACAAGCCGGGGCAATTGATCCGCGATCCTTTCGTCGACATCGCCGGTACTGCGCCGCCCGTCGTGGTGGTGCCCACCGGGCAATTCGTGATGGGCTCGTCCGTCGATGAGGAGGGTCACCTCGACAACGAAGAGCCGCAGCGCCGCGTGCGCATCGAAACCGGTTTTGCCCTGGGGCAAGCCGAGGTGACGGTGGCCGAATTCGGCGAGTTCGTCGCCGCCACCGGCTATGTCAGCGACGCCGAACGCGGTGGCAGCGCGGCGGTTTATGACGAGAGCAGCGGGCGCATCAGCAATCGGCGCGGCATGAGTTGGCGCAATGCCTACGATGGCAGCAAGGCGCGCGGGGATTTGCCCGTGGTTAACGTGTCGTGGAACGACGCCATGGCTTACATCCAGTGGCTCTCCGAGCACACCGGCAAGCATTACCGCCTGCCCAGCGAGGCCGAGTTCGAGTATGCCGAACGCGCGGGCTCGACCACGCGCTATCCGTGGGGTGACGGCAACCCGGAAAAAGCCATCACCAACATCACCGGAGAAGGTGACCGTTCACCGAGCAAGCGCGCCTGGTCGAACTACTTCCCGCGTTACAGCGATGGCTACTGGGGTCCGGCGCCGGTACGGAGCTTTCCCGCCAACGCCTTTGGTCTGTATGACCTCGATGGCAATCTGTCGGAATGGGTACAGGACTGCTGGCATGACAACTACACCCGCGCGCCGCGTGACAGTTCGGCGTGGGTGAATCCGGGATGCGAACGTCACGTCGTCCGCGGCGGTTCCTGGGGCAGCGATCCCTTGCAGGTGCGCTCGGCGTTCCGCACCTCGGCCCCGGCCGACGCACGCAGTGCCCGCGTTGGCTTCCGCGTCGCCCGCGATCTCTAGCAGGATGCTGAAAGAGTTCATCCTGGACTTCTTCAGCTCGCCGAGTCCGGTACATGCCCGGACTCGTCTCCGACGAATCAATCACTTTCGTGATCGATTCGCGTGCAGTGCATCCCTGCACTGCGCTATCAGGCTGCTGAAAAGGGTATTTCAGCAGCCTGACAGGGCGACGATTGTGCTACTTGATCAGCGTTGCCCTGGACAAAGGTTGTCTGCGCGCCGCGCGGCACGTATCATGCGCGGCCCCGAGCTCAAGCGAGGGGCGAGCGCCGCACGCGGCGCGAGGATGAGGCAGGATGCCGAATGGGAAGCGCTCCATGGATGGATGGTTTCAAGAACAATGCGCCGGCAAGAGCTGCACTCTGCGCTGCCGGTCGAGAATGTGGAGAGGTGGCAGAGTGGTCGACCAATTCGCCGGGAGCGAATTGGGACAGCCGCAAGGCTGGCCCCGAGCGCAAGCGAGGGGTGAGCATCAGGGATGATGCGAACAATGCGCCGGCAAGAGCTGCACTCTGCGCTGCCGGTCGAGAATGTGGAGAGGTGGCAGAGTGGTCGACCAATTCGCCGGGAGCGAATTGGGACAGCCGCAAGGCTGGCCCCGAGCGCAAGCGAGGGGTGAGCATCAGGGATGATGCGAACAATGCGCCGGCAAGAGCTGCACTCTGCGCTGCCGGTCGAGAATGTGGAGAGGTGGCAGAGTGGTCGACCAATTCGCCGGGAGCGAATTGGGACAGCCGCAAGGCTGGCCCCGAGCGCAAGCGAGGGGTGAGCATCAGGGATGATGCGAACAATGCGCCGGCAAGAGCTGCACTCTGCGCTGCCGGTCGAGAATGTGGAGAGGTGGCAGAGTGGTCGAATGCGCCGGATTCGAAATCCGGTTTACGGTTATGCCGTAACGTGGGTTCGAATCCCACCCTCTCCGCCAACCTGGATTCTTGCAAGTACGTGGGTTCGACAAATCGGCAGGAGCCGATTTGCACGGCGGAGCCGCCCGCAGGGCGAGGTGCAGGACGCGCCGAGTGCATCCCACCCTCGCCGCGGGTATCACCAGCAAGGGGCCGCGCGGCCCCTTGTGCATTTTCGGAGTCTTGAGATGAGCACGATTGCCACGCCCGTGTCCTACGGCGAACTGATCGACAAGATCACGATCCTCGAAATCAAGGCGCAGCGCATCGGCGATGCGAGCAAGGTCGCCAATGTGCGCACCGAACTCGACCTGCTCAACACGACCTGGGCCGCGCATCCGGCCTCGCGCGGCGACATCGCTGCCGAGCGTGCGGCGCTGCGTGCGGTCAACGAGGCGCTGTGGGAGATCGAGGACGAGATTCGCCTCAAGGAAAAGGCGCAGGCCTTCGACGCGCAATTCATCGAGCTCGCGCGCTCGGTCTATTTCCGCAACGATGAGCGCGCGGCGATCAAGCGCGCGATCAACAGCAAGCTCGGCTCGACCCTGGTCGAGGAAAAGTCCTACGCCGACTATCGGGCCTGAATCGGTCCGCTTTGACCTCAGCGTGATGCGAGGTCGTGCAATGCGGCGAAGCGATCGAGCTGTTCGATCACGTCGTCTACCCTGATCAGATCCATCACATCCGGATACTCGAGCTTCGTGCCCCAGGCCAGCGCTTCGGCGGGTTTGCGGCGGAACTTGCGCGCCGCTGCGTCATAGCGATCCACGCACCACTGCCGATCCGAATACGGCCCCGAGCGCGCCGGATTGCTCGCCGCATGCAAACCGAGCACGGGCGTGCCGACCGCATTGGCCATGTGCATCGGTCCGGAATCCGGGCACAGCACGAGGGTGGCGCGTTCGAGCAGGGCGAGCAGTTGCTTGAGCGTGTCCTTGCCGATCAGGTCGAGCGGCCGCGACTGCGTGTGGGCGAGCACGGCATCGCCGAACTCGCGTTCGAACGCGCTCGGGCCACCGCACAAGGCCACGCGCCAACCCAGCCTGAGCGCGGCATGATCGATTGCCGCGGCATAGCGTTCGGGGCGCCAGTTGCGCAGGCGATGACTCGACACCGGGCACACGATCAGGGTCGGCGCATCGCCGGGCAGATGGCGCTGCGCGAACTCGCGCGCGGCATCGCCAATCGGCAGATCCCAGCGCACTCGCGTTTGCTTGAGTCCGAGTGGCTCGACGAAGCTGCCCATTGCATCGAGCACGTGATCACCGACGCGTGCCGGAATCCTGCAATTTACGAACAAGCCATGCAGATCTTTCGAGCGCGCGCGGTCGTAGCCGATGCGCAGCGGCGCCTTGACCGCAAGGCTGAGCAGGTTCGAGCGCAGCGCGACCTGCATGTGCAAGAGCACGTCGAAGCGCCGTCCTTCCAGTTGCCGGCGCACCTCGCGGTGGCCGTGTCGCCCGCTGCCCTTGTCGAAGACGATGAACTCGACGCCGGGCAGGTCGCCGAGCAGGCGATGCTCGAGCTTGCCGATGATCCAGGTCAGACGCGTCTGCGGCCAGGCTGCCTGCAGCGTATGCACCAGCGGCACCACGTGGGTGACATCGCCGATCGCCGAGGTGCGCAGGATGCACAACGAGGCCGGCGGCGAACTCTGTTCGGAACGTGGAGTCATGCGATGCCTGCTACCATCGGCGAAGAGGCACGCGCGGTGGGCGCGCAACGTGAAAGCGAATGATCCACGCGCAAGTCCAATCCACGCAAGCGGGTGCCTTCATCTTAGACGCCGCGCTTGCGCCCGTGCCGGATCCCGCGTGGCTGGATCGTGCGCATTGGTCAGCGCAATCTTGCGATGGTGATGGTGGACGTGGTGGCGTCTTGTTCGTCGATGCGCCAGTCGGTGCCTGCGTGCTGCGGCACTACCATCGTGGCGGCCTCGTCGCACGCCTCAGCCGCGACACTTACTTGTGGCTGGGCAATGAGCGCAGCCGTGCGTTCCGGGAATTCCGCCTGCTTGCGCGGCTCGTCGATGCCGGGCTGCCGGTGCCGGCGCCGGTGGCTGCACGCATCGAGCGCAAGGGGCTGCGCTATCGCGCCGATCTGCTGATGCGCCGGATCGAACAGGCGCAGACGCTGGCGCAGCGCATCGCAGCCGGCGCGATCGATGACCGGCAGGCACAGGCGATCGGCACGACCCTCGCGCGCTTTCATCGGCACGGTGTCTGGCATGCCGACCTCAATGCCCACAACATCCTGATTGGAGCTGACGGCAAGGTCTGGCTCATCGACTTCGATCGCGGTCGTCTGCGACCACCGCGGCTGGCGTGGCAACGCGCCAACCTCGGCCGTCTGCGCCGTTCGCTCGACAAGCTCGGTGCGCGACGCATCGCCGAGTTCGACCGCCGTTTCTGGCATCCGCTGTTGGCGGCGTATCACGCGCAGATGGCGCAGGCCGAGGATGCGCCGAAGGCGATTACATGAACCTGTCCCTGCATTTTCTCGGCGTCGGCGGCGCGCAATCGCCCGAACTGGGCTCATCCAGTGGCGTGCTCGAACGCGATGGCGAGCCGTTGTTGATGATCGACTGCGGCGCCGAAGCCTTGAGTGCGTATCTGGCGCACTATCAGTCGCTGCCCGATGCGTTGTTCATCACCCACACCCACATGGACCATGTCGCTGGCCTGGAACGCCTGTTCTACCGCGCATGGTTCGAACGCGAGACACGCCGCGCGCCGCGCATCTATGCGCATGCGCACCTGGTGCCCTTGCTGCAGGCGCGCGTGGCGGATTTTCCAGAGCCGCTCGCCGAAGGCGGCGTGAATTTCTGGCAGGCCTTCCAGTTGCAGCCCGTATCGCGCGGTTTCTGGCATGAAGGTCTTTGGTTCGATGTATTCCCGACCCGACATCATGCGCCCAACACCTCGTTCGGTGTCGCGCTCGCCGGCTCGTTCGCATGGACGGGCGACACGCGCCCCATTCCGGAAATGCTCGCGCATCACGCCGGAGCGCCCAGTCTGATCGCGCACGATTGCAGCCTGCGCGGCAATCCCTCGCACAGCGGCACCGACGATCTCGCGCGCGAATATCCGCAGGAATGGCGCGAGCGCCTGCATCTCTACCACTACGGCAGCGAAGCCGAGGCGTTGGCGATGGAGCGGGCGGGCTGGAAGGTCGCGCGGCGCGGTGAGCGCTTGGCTTTGTCGAAACCGTGTGCAGCCCGCTGAGGGTTGGCGAGCAAAATGGCGCGGAAAAGGCTGGTTCGGTTAAAGTCGCCGACTTTGAAGCTGCTCCGTGCGATCGGCGCGGAGCATCCACAGTCAGGGAAACAAGTCATGCATCCATTGATCGTTCGGCCGTTCAAGGCCGCGCTGCTGTTGTCGTGTCTGATGTTCGTGGCAAGCGCATGGGCAGGCGCATCGCGTTCGTTCTGGCAGGAGGATGCCGGGCGCGGCCTCGCCAACGAAGCGCCGCAACCGAGCCAATACCGCGCGCTCGACCTCGATCTGGCGCAGGCCGCGGACTACCTCAAGCAGGCGCATGCGCAGGGCATTGCCGCGTCGATCGAATTGCCGCAGCCGGACGGTGGCTTCGCCGACTTCCTCGTGGTCGATTCGGGCACGATGCCCGAAGAGCTCCAGCGCAAGTATCCCGAGATTCGCAGCTTCAAGGGCAGCGATGCGCAGGGGCGCATGGTGCGCCTCGACGTTTCGCCGCTCGGCCTGCAGGCGATGGTGTTCGATCCGGCCGGGATCTGGGTGATCCGTCCGGAAACCTTTGGCAGTGGTTCGCATTACCTGAGTTTCCGCCGTTCGGCCCTGCCGGAGAGCGAGGTCCGCTTCGGGCAATGCGCAACGCAGGGCAGTGATCTCGATCCGCTCGCGCAGGCGATGGGCAGCACGCAGCCGATGACGCAGACCGGTGTCACGCGTCGCGTCTATCGCACCGCAGTCGCCGCCAACCATCAGTACATCGCTGCGGTCGGCGGCGGCACAGTCGAAGGCGGACTTGCCGCGACGATCGTGGCAGTCAACCGCGTCACGCAGATCTATGAATACGAGATGTCGATCCAGCTCGTGCTGGTGCCCAACAATGATCTGCTCATGTATCCCAGCTCAGTGGGCGATCCGTTTGGCGCCAATGACGGCAGCTTCCTCTACTCGGCCACGGGCACGATCAGCGGCGTGATCGGTGCCGGCAATTACGACATCGGTCATGTGTTCAGCACCGGCAGCGGTGGTGTCGCTGGCCTCGGTGTCGTGTGCAAGGCGGCATCGAAGGGCCGCGGCACGACCGGCATGGGCAATCCGACCGGCGATGCGTTCTACGTCGACTACGTCGCCCACGAGATGGGCCACCAGTTCGGTGGCAACCATCCGTTCAACGGCACCATCGGCAATTGCTCGGGCGGCAACCGCAATGGCTCGACCGCCTATGAGCCGGGCAGTGGCTCGACCATCATGGCCTATGCCGGCATCTGTGGCGCCGACGATCTGCAGGCACATTCCGATCCGTATTTCCACGCGATCAGCCTGCAGGAAATCACCAACTACACCAATGGCGGCGGCAACTGTTCGGTCAACACGGCCAATGCCAACCAGATTCCGGTGATCGACGCTGGCAGCCTGCCCACCGGCTACACGATTCCGTCGCGCACGCCGTTCATGCTGACCGGCTCGGCCAGCGATGCCGACAGCGGCGATGCGGTGCGCTATTCGTGGGAAGAATGGGATCTGGGCGCCGCTGCGCCGCTGAGTGCAGGCGACAATGGCAGCAGCCCGATCTTCCGCGCGTTCTCGCCCGTCTACAGCGGCACGCGCGTGTTCCCGCGCCTGTCGACCATCCTCACCGGCGTCGCCACCAAGGGTGAAACCCTGCCGACGACGACGCGTACGCTCAAGTTCCGACTGACTGCGCGTGACATGCACAATGGTCGTGGCACCTCGTCGAGCGCCGACATTTCGGTGGGCGTCGTGAGCACGGCCGGGCCGTTCAAGGTCACCGCGCCCAACACCGCTGTGAGCTGGCCGCAGGGCAGTGCGCAGACGGTGACCTGGGATGTCGCCAACACCGCGGTGGCACCGGTCAACTGCGCCAATGTCGACATCAGCCTGTCGGCCGATGGCGGCTATACCTTCCCGTATGCGCTGGCCTCGGGCGTTGCCAACTCGGGCAGTGCCAGTGTCAGCATGCCGATGATCGCGACCACGCGCGGACGCGTTGCGGTGACCTGCGCGAGCAGCATCTTCTTCGACATCTCCGACGTGAACTTCACGATTCCCGCAGCGGCCGGTACCTACACGGTTGGCGGCAGCGTCAGCGGGCTTGTCGGCAGCGGCTTGAGCCTGTCGCTCAATGGCACCCCGATGCCGGTCGCGAGCAACGGCGTCTACGCGTTCCCGACAGCGCTCGCCTCGGGCACGGCCTATTCAGTGACCATTGGCATTCAACCAATCCAGCCGGCCCAAGTCTGCACGGTGAGCAATGGCAGCGGCACGATCGCTGCGGCGAACGTGAGCAATGTCAGCGTGAGCTGCGTCACCACGCCCGCGGCGACCTATACGGTGGGTGGCACGATCACTGGCCTGGCGGGTACCGGGTTGAGCCTGCAGATCAATGGCGGTACGCCGGTGCCGATGTCGAGCAATGGTCCCTACACCTTTCCTGCGCTCGCCGACGGCAGCCCGTATCACGTGCGCGTGGTGGGTCAGCCATCCAGTCCGACCCAGTCCTGCAGCGTGGCGAACTATCACGGCACGCTCGACGGTGCTTCGGTCAACAACGTCGATGTGACCTGCACGGGTGGCCCAGCCACCTACACCGTCGGTGGCAATGTCAGCGGCCTCACCGGCACGGGCCTCGTGCTCTCGCTCAATGCGGGCGCGCAGACCTTGCCGGTTTCGGCAAACGGCGCGTTCACGTTCCCGACCGGCCTCGCCAATGGCGCGAGCTACGCAGTGACCATCGGCACCCAGCCGAGCGGCCAGGTCTGCAGCGTCAGCAATGGGAGCGGCACGATCGGCAGCGCGAATGTCACCAACGTGGCGGTAAGCTGCGCGGCGATACCGACTTACACCGTCGGCGGCAACGTCAGCGGTCTCACCGGTTCGGGCCTGGTGCTCTCGCTCAATGCGGGCGCGCAGACCTTGCCGGTTTCGGCAAACGGCGCGTTCACCTTCCCGACCGGCCTCGCCAATGGCGCGAGCTACGCAGTGACGATCGGCACCCAGCCAAGCGGCCAGGTCTGCAGCGTCAGCAATGGGAGCGGCACGATCGGCAGCGCGAATGTCACCAACGTGGCGGTAAGCTGCGCGGCGATACCGACTTACACCGTCGGCGGCAACCTCAGCGGTCTCACCGGTTCGGGCCTGGTGCTCTCGCTCAATGCGGGCGCGCAGACCTTGCCGGTTTCGGCAAACGGCGCGTTCACCTTCCCGACCGGCCTCGCCAATGGCGCGAGCTACGCAGTGACGATCAGCACTCAGCCGAGCGGCCAGGTCTGCACGGTCAGCAACGGCAGCGGAACGATCTCGGGCGCCAATGTCAGCAACGTCGCAGTGAGTTGCACAGCGGCGGCCAACTACACCATCGGCGGCGCGGTCAGCGGCCTCACCGCGGCGGGGCTCAAGCTCTCGCTCAATACCGGCGCGCAGCTGCTCGATGTGCCGGCCAATGCGACGAGCTACGTGTTTGCCAATCCGATCAGTGATGGCTCGGCCTACAACGTCGGCATCGTCACCCAGCCAGCAGGCCTCAACTGCTCGGTCAGCAACCACAGCGGCGCGGTCGCCGGCGGCAACGTCACCAACATCGACATCAGTTGCGTGCCGTTCGTGGCCAGCTATACGGTGGGTGGTTCGATCATCGGCCTGAGTGCCAATGGCCTCGTGCTCTCGCTCAATGCAGGCGCGCAGACGATCGCGATCACTTCGGGCGTGACGGCATTCACCTTCCCGACTGGCTTGGCCAACGGTGCAGCCTATGCAGTCACCGTGCAGGCCGAGCCGAGCGGACTGGTCTGCTTTGCGCAGAACGCCAGCGGCACGATTGCGGGCGCCAATGTGACGAACGTGGTGATCGACTGCAGCGATCGCATCTTCGCGGACGGCTTCGAGACGCCCTGAGGTTCATTCATCCATGCAACTGACAAGGCCCGCATTCGCGGGCCTTGTCTTTCATGAGGGCGACGATCCTTGTGACCGACGCAACCGCTGTTCACGTATCCCGAATTGCGACTGCGGACACAAGAACAGCTGCGATCGCAAGCCGCGTCGCGCTCGTGTCCGGATCCATCGAGAAGGGAGGCGGCTCCGCCAGCCGATCTCCGGCACCCGAATCACCTGCTACCGTTGCTTCCTTCCGGACCTGGCGGAGTTTGCAGGCTATCGTCGCGAAGGAACCGACGGAGCCACCATGAAACTGCACGTGCTTGACCGGCACGGACGGGGAATTGGCGAAGTCCGGATGTGCTCGGCGCGCCTTCCAATCATTCGATCTGGCGGGCGGGATGCACTCGGCGCTTCCTGCGCCTCGCCCTCCGGGCGGCTTCGCCGTGCAAATCGGCTCCTGCCGATTTGTCGAACCCGCATCTTCCAATCACACAATTTGGCGGGCGGGATGCACTCGGCGCTTCCTGCGCCTCGCCCTCCGGGCGGCTTCGCCGTGCAAATCGGCTCCTGCCGATTTGTCGAACCCGCATCTTCCAATCACACAATCTGGCGGAGAGGGCGGGATTCGAACCCGCGAAGCAGTTTGACCCGCTTACACACTTTCCAGGCGTGCTCCTTCAACCACTCGGACACCTCTCCAGAATCTTGAATCGAACGGCAAATCCAGCGTCAAACGGGATTGCTCGGTGCTTCCTGCACCTCGCCCCTCGCTACGCTCAGGGCCAGCCTGCGGCTGTCCAAATTTGTTCCAGACAAATTTGTCGAACCCGCGAAGCAGTTTGACCCGCTTACACACTTTCCAGGCGTGCTCCTTCAACCACTCGGACACCTCTCCGTATTTCGTGAGCCCTCCATTGCATCGCCAATGGGGTGCTTCAAATTCGATCTCCCGTTTGCAACTTCAGCTTCGCCCGGTACGCAGGGCGGGATTGAGGCAGCGGGGCGCGCGAGGATACTAGGCGCAGCGCGGCCAGACAAGCCGAGACCGGTGCGGGACGCGGTGGCGGTGCCTGCATTGCTACAATCGGATCCTTCGTCCGGGAATGTCCATGTCGTATCAGGCTCTTGCACGCAAATGGCGGCCGCGCCGGTTTTCCGAACTGGTCGGGCAGGAGCATGTCGTGCGTGCGCTCACCCATGCGCTCGATAGTGGCCGACTCCATCACGCCTTCCTGTTCACCGGCACGCGCGGCGTCGGCAAGACCACGATCGCGCGGATCTTTGCCAAATCGCTCAATTGCGACAAGGGGCCTACTTCGGCGCCATGCGGTGAGTGCAGTGCGTGCGCGGAAATCGATGCGGGGCGTTTCGTCGACCTGCTCGAAATCGATGCGGCCAGCAATACCGGCATCGACAACGTGCGCGAGCTGATCGACAACGCGCAGTACGCACCGACGCGGGGCCGCCACAAGGTCTACCTCATCGACGAAGTCCACATGCTCTCGCGCAGCGCCTTCAACGCCTTGCTCAAGACGCTGGAAGAACCGCCGCCGCACGTGAAGTTCCTGCTCGCGACCACCGATCCGCAGAAGTTGCCGGTGACGGTGCTGTCGCGTTGCATCAAGTTCAACCTCAAGCGGCTCTCGCCCGAACAGATTGGCGGGCAGATGCGCCATATCCTCGGCGCCGAGCAGGTGGCTTTTGACGACGAGGCCCTCGAAGTGCTGGCGCTCGCCGCGGACGGCTCGCTGCGTGATGGTCTGTCCCTGCTCGATCAGGCGATCGCGCACGGCGGCGGTGTGCTGCGCGCGGCCGAGGTGCATGCGATGCTCGGCACGGTCGAGCGCGCCAAGGTGCAGACCTTGCTGTCGCTGCTCGCGCGCGGCGATGCGCATGCCTTGCTCGACGAGGTCGAGCACATCGCCGGCTTTGCGCCGGATTTTGCCCAGGTGCTCGACGAACTCGCGGGTCTCCTGCATCGACTGCAACTGGCGCAATTGCTCGGTGATTCCGCGGATATGGCGCTGCGTGCGCTCGCCGCGCAGATCGCGCCGCAGGATGTGCAGCTTTGGTATCAGATGGCGGTGACGGGACGTCGCGACCTGCCGCTGGCGCCGACGCCTCGTGTGGGGTTCGAGATGTGCCTGCTGCGCATGTTGGCGTTTGCGCCAGCCGATGCCGCGGATTCGAATGCGTCTTCGGCGCCTGTGCGAACGACGCGGGATGCGAGTGGGGCAGTTGGCAGCCAAACCCGCAGCGCGCCGGACATGCGCGCGCAGTCGGTCGCACCGGCAGCACAGGCGCAGCGCGCAGAACAGCAGGCTGCTCGAGCGGGAGATGCGCCGACCTCATGGGCCGAATTGATCGAACGCGCGCAGTTGCGTGGCCCGGCCGGACAGCTCGCACAACAGGCGACGCTGATTGCGATCGAGGAGCAGCAGCTGCGATTGGCGATGGCACCCGCCCATGAACATCTGGTCAGTCCGATGCTGATCGAGCAGATCGAAGGCCGACTCAGTGAAGTGCTCGGTCGCAAGCTGCGCGTGCGCTTCGAGCGCGCCAGCGAAAGCGCGCAGGCGCAAGCGCCCGCGCGTCAACGCGAGCGGGCCGAGTCGGCGCGCCAGTCGGCCGCCGAAGCGGCTGTGCAGGATGATCCTTTCGTGCGCTCGCTGATCGAGACTTTCGATGCGCGCGTGGTACCCAACAGCGTGCGGCCGGTCGAGCCGCGCCAGCAGTGAAGGAGTTGCGATGAAAGGTCCACTCGCGGGTTTGATGCAACAGGCGCAGCGCATGCAGGAACAAATGCAGCGCGCGCAGGCCGAGATTGCCCAGGCCGAGGTCACGGGGCAGGCGGGCGGCGGCCTCGTCAGCGTGCGCATGAGCGGTGCGCACGAGGTGCGTGGCGTGACGATCGACCGCAAGCTGTTCGCGGACGATGCCGAGATGGCCGAGGATCTGGTCGCCGCGGCATTCAACGATGCGGTGAACAAGGTCGCGGCACTGAGCAAGGAACGACTCGGCGGCATGACGGCGGGCATGAACCTTCCGGCCGGATTCAAATTGCCGTTCTGATCCGCCGCGCATGCGCTGCGTCACCGCAACACTGAACAGGTCGTCATCCCGGCAGCACATGAAGTGATGCCTGGGCGTGCGGACGCCATCACCGCTCCCGTCTTCCATTCATGGCCTTTGCATGTCGTCCTCTCCGCTGCTGACTGACCTCATCGAAGCCTTGCGCTGCCTGCCCGGCGTAGGCGCCAAGACCGCGCAGCGGATGGCCTTCCACGTGCTCGAACGCGATCGTGCGGGCGCACGTCGGATGGCCGAGCAACTGCTGCTCGCGGTCGAGCGCATCGGCAACTGCACGCGCTGCCGCACCTTCAGCGAAGAAGCGCTGTGCGCGACCTGCGCCAGTCCCATGCGTGATCGCAGCCTGTTGTGCGTGGTCGAAACCGCGGTCGACCAACTCGCGATCGAGCAGGCGACGGGATTTCGAGGACAGTACTTCGTGCTGCTGGGCCGGCTCTCGCCGCTCGATGGGATCGGTCCCAAGGAGCTGGGGCTGGATCTGCTTGCCAATCGTCTCGCCGAAGGTGAAGTGCGAGAGCTGATCGTCGCCACCAATCCGACCGTGGAAGGCGAAGCCACCGCGCACATGCTTGCGCAGCTCGCGCATGCAGCGAACGTGCGCGCGAGTCGTCTCGCCCATGGCGTGCCACTGGGCGGCGAACTGGAGTTCATCGATCGCGGCACGCTGGCGCATGCCTTCGGTGGTCGTCAGACACTTTGAAGGATGAACCGCTGCACGCGTCTTGCGCGGGCAGGTTCAAACTGCGAGCCTTGCGTCAGACTTCTGCCACGGTGCTGCGATGACCGACACCCTGTTCACCAAGATCGTCAACCGCGAAATCCCCGCCGACATCGTCTACGAGGACGATGAAGTGCTCGCGTTCCGAGACATCGCGCCCAAGGCGCCGGTGCACGTGTTGTTCATTCCCAAGCGGCCGATCGCGACGCTGAACGATCTCGGCGATGCGGATGCGCTCCTGATCGGCAAGCTCATCCTCGCCGCAACGCGCTGGGCCAAGGCGCAGGGTTTCGCCGACAAGGGCTATCGTCTGGTCAGCAACTGCAATCGCGATGGCGGGCAGACGGTGTTCCACATCCATGTGCACCTGCTGGCCGGGCGCATGCTGGAATGGCCGCCCGGCTGAATGCACGTCTGCGTTGCGCTCAATGGCGCGGCGGCGGTGGCTGTGGTGGTCGTGAGGGTGCCTGTGGTGTCGAGCGCGGCGTGGCAGTGCGCCCTGCATGACGGTGGATGATGATCGGTGGCGCGCCCCAGTACGGGCCCCAGCCCCAACCCCAGGCCCAGGATCCGCGCCAAGCCGGTCCCATCATCCACGGATCGTGGAACGGGTCGGCGAGATACAGTGGCCGCTTGGGCCACAGGTAGAGCGAGCTAGCCGTCACCAGCGGATAGGTGTAGTCGAACTGTCCGACCTTGCCCACCTCGTTGCCGGTGACCTGACCGACGACGGTGAGATCACGCCCACGTGCATACAGCTCGGGGTCGTAGAAACCGGCATGACAGGCGATGAAGCGGCCGCCACTGGCGTCCTTGCCGCGCATCGGTCGGGCGCTGGAATCGAGCGCACGCGAGAGGATCTCGAAGCAGGTCGAATCGGCCTTGGGCTCGACCTTGATGATCTCGCCGCCCCAACGTACCGGCTCGGCGGGCGGCGCGGCGAGAGCATCGCGCGGGGCAGACTGAAGATACTTGCCCTGCAGGGACTTGGGTACGGTTGCGCAGGCACCCAGCGTGACGCTCATCGCGGCAACCAGCAGCAGCTTGTTCATGGCGAACCTCGTGTGAAACGACCGGCATCGAACACCGATGCGATTTTACGCAGACGTGCCTGAACGATGCGCCGTCGCAGGCGCCTGCGTGACCAGACCAGCGCTTCGCGGCGCAGCGCCTCGACTTCGTCGGCGGGTGGTTGGGCCATCGCGTAGCGCAAGCGCGCATAACGGTCCGTCAGCGGCTGCAGCGAGCGTCCCAATTCCGCATCCTGTACGGCCACGCGCTGTTGCAGACCCAGCGGTCCGTCACTGGGCGCAAGTTCGATTTCAGCCTTGGAGAGCGTGCGCCGCAGGCGATGCCAGAGACGATCGAGTGCATCGCCCTGCGGGATCGGTGGATCGCGCATCGCCCACCAGGTGGCGAGCAACAGCATGAGCGTCAACACGCCCGCGAGCATCAGCAGCAGGTTGCCGTTGACGCGGTCAGCAAGACCGAATTCGGTGAGCACCGCGCGTTGGCGCAATGCATCGAAACGCACCACGCCCTGCGTCCATAATCGGTTGACGATGTCGAACTGGTTGCGCAGCGCGCGCAGCCATTCGCCTTGTGCCCAGCTCGCGGCATCGTTGACCTGCGCAGCGCCCTGCTCGATGCGCGCGGGCGCAACGGCTGCGGTCGGATCAACGCGTATCCAGCCGACGCCATCGCGCCAGATTTCGGCCCAGGCATGGGCGTCGGACTGACGCACCAGAAGGTAAGCGCCCGAGTCGCTCCACCAGCCACCCTGATAACCGGTGACGACGCGCGCGGGAATCCCCGCGGCGCGCATCAGGAACACGAAGGCTGACGCGTAATGCTCGCAGAAACCTTCTCGCGTATCGAACAGGAATTCGTCGATCGAATCGCGGCCGAGCAGGGGCGGGCTGAGCGTGTAGTGGAAACTGGAATGAAACATCGCCAGCGCCTGTTGCACCACTTCGGCATCGCCTGGCGATTCACGTCGCCAGCGCGCGGCCAATTCTCTGGCCTGAGCACCGACTCCTTCAGGCAGGCGCAACAGTCGTTGACGCTCGAATCGCTCGAGCCTGCCTGCCCCTTCCGGTCCAAGTCGCGAGCGCACCCGGTACTCGAGCAGATGGCTCACGGGTTGGCTCGCGACCAGCACGTCATCGTCGGTGAGGAAGGCACCCTGCGGCGCGGTGATCGGGGTGTCGAGCGCAGGCAGCCAGCGCTGCTGGGTCGCCTCCAGTGTGACCGTGGTGTCGATCCACGGCGTGCGCGTGCCGCGAGCAGGCTCGGCATCGTGCTTGAGACCGGTACGCGCGCGCGTCCAGGTGGTGCCATCGAAATCGCTGAGTACGAGCGTGCGGAAATACTGCGCACTCGGCGGCGGCACCCGGCCTTCGAAACTCACCCGCATCGCGGGCGTATCGTCGGACATGAGATCGGTGAACTGGCCGGGAGCCATCGTTTCCGACAAGCCCGTGGTGGCGCGCGCGCCGGCATTGGGTGCGCCCCACAGCGGCGTGGCAAGCCGCGGCACCAGCACGAAACTCGCGAGTGCGAGCGGCAGCGCGACGGCAATCAACTGCAGCGCCAGTGACAAGGACGTGCGCAGCGGTTTGGCGGTGGGCAGGGGCGCCGGCTCCAGACGATTGAGCACCGCCACCAGCAGCACCAACACGCTGCATACGCCGAGCGTGAACAACAGACTCTGGCCGAACAGCAGCGCCGACATCAACACGAAGGCGCAGAAACCCAGGGCCACGCGCGCGTCACGTGGCGTTTCGGTTTCCAGCAGCTTGAGCGCGAGCAGGCCGCAGCCGAAGGCACTGCCGGCGTCTCGTCCGAGCACGGTGCCAAAACTCAGGATGATTCCGATCAAGAGGCCCGCGGTGAGCGGCAGTCGCAGCCAGGCCGGCAGCTTGCCGAGTCGGCGCCGACGCATGAGCACACGTGCGGCAATCAACAGCGCGAGCGCCGGCGTGAGCCAAGCCGGCAGGTGATCGAGATGGGTGCCGATCGAGGCCAGCAGGGTGACCGCGAGCACCGCAAACTGCGACTGATCGAGCTGCGGCTTGCTCATGGCTGTTCCGCTTGCGGCAGCAAGGCAAGTGCGCGCATGCAGGCACGCCGGTGCTCGGGGCCGCTGCCCGGACCGATGGCCTCCTCGGGCAAGCGCAAGGCAAACGGCCGATGCGCGACATCGGCTGCGGCGACCCACGCGGCAAGGCGACGGATGCGTGCCTCGTGATCGAGGCCAGTGAGCGCGGCGTAGTCGAGCGCAAGCGCCTCGCCGGCGCGGAACTCGACTTCGCGCACCAGCAGGCGATCGTGACGCAGCGAGGCTTTCCAGGCGATCAGGCGCCGCGCGTCGTTGCTGCGGTAATCGCGCAGGCCGGCCAGTTCCTCGGCGTCGCCGGTGATGTTGCGCTCGCCTTGCTCGCCGCTGCCACCGGGCAGCGCCGGCGGATCGATTTCCAGAGCCGGTAACACCAGCAGGCGGGTGTCGGGATGTATCCAACTCCAGATGTGGAACAGGCCCAGTGGATACTCGGTCCACAGGCGCAAGCGTTCGCAACTGTGCCAGCCGCGCCGCGTGGGCGCGTAGGGCAGCTCGATCGAACCCGCTGCGTGCGCAGGCAGGGCGAATGCCGTGTCGACCTCGCCCATGCGTACGCGCAGACTCGCCCGCGTGCGGCTATCGGCAGCAAAGCCCAGACTGAGGTGTGCGTCATCGCCCGCATGGACTTCGGCGATGCGAACCTGCTGCAGGCGCAATCCGCTCATCGCGCGAAATCCGGCGAACACGCTGGCCCCGCCCGTCGCGCCGAGCAGACAGGTCAACAGCAGGGCCGGATTGTTGCCGTAGTTGAGCGCCCCCAGCAGCATCACCAGCAAGAGGATCGAAAAGCCCAGCCCGAAGCGGGTCGGCACCACGTAGATACGCCGACGATCGAGTTGCACCGGCAAGGTCTCGCTGGCGCGCAACCGCGTCAGTGCCGGCAGGCGTCGCTCGGCCCAGGCCAGCAGCCGGTTGCGCGCGGCAGCCAGCGCGGCGCCCATCGTTCAGCGCACCGGCGTGGCGGTGAGCAGGCGCTGCGCGAGGCGCTGCCGATCGAGCCGCGCCGATGCGGCGGCAACCAGTCGATGCTCGGCCACCTGCACGAAGACCGCCTGCACATCCTCGGGCAGGCAGTGGTCACGACCGGCCAGAAGCGCATGCGCGCGCGCCGCAGCCAGCAGGGCAAGGCCTGCGCGCGGGGACAGTCCGACTGCGATATCGCCATCGGCACGGCTTGCAGCAAGCAGGGCTTGCACGTATTCGATCAGCGCGGGACTGGCAACGATGCGGCGGCAGGCCTGACGCAACTGCAGGATCTGCGCAGCCGACAGGCAAGGCTTGAGGTTTGCGATCAACTCGCGACGATCGCCGCCGCCCAGCATCGTGCGCTCGGCCTCGCGGTCGGGATAGCCCAGACTCAAGCGCAGCATGAAACGGTCGAGCTGCGAATCGGGCAAGGGCCAGGTGCCGGCCATGTCGAGCGGATTCTGCGTGGCGATCACGAAGAACGGCGCATCGAGCTTGTGCGTCACGCCATCGACGGTCGCCTGTTCCTCGGCCATCGCTTCGAGCAGGGCGCTCTGCGTGCGCGGCATGGCGCGATTGATCTCGTCAGCGAGCAGCAACTGCGTGAACAATGGCCCGGGATGGAATTGGAAACGGTTGGACTCGCGCTCGAAGATGCCCACGCCGATGATGTCACCGGGCAGCAAGTCGGCAGTGAACTGGATGCGCTGGAAGCTCAGGCCGAGTGTGGCCGCGAGTGCATGGGCGAGGGTGGTCTTGCCCACGCCCGGCATGTCCTCGATCAACAGGTGCCCGCCGGCAAGCAAACAGGTGAAGGCGAGCCTCACCTCGTGGCGCTTGCCCAGAACGACCTCGTTGATCTGGGCGACTGCTCGTGCGAGTGCCTGATGGAGTTGCGTGGATGCGATGGCTTGATCGTTCATGCGGGTCATTTGGGGGCAGGTCGGCATGCAGACAATACGACATGCGCGACATTCCCGTAGCCCATCCTTGCATGTCCATACTTGCCGCTGAGGCGCCCTTGCGGCACTCTGCGCCGCCGTCTGCGCAATGCCGCGCCCGGCGCCGCGCCTCAAGGATCCCGGTTTCATGTTTCGTCCGCTGGAAGTCTTCATCGGTCTGCGCTATACGCGCGCCAAGCGGCGCAACCACTTCATTTCCTTCATTTCGCTGGTGTCCATCCTCGGCATCGCGGTCGGCGTGACCGCGCTGATCACCGTGATTTCGGTGATGAACGGCTTCGACGGCGAGCTCAAGCAGCGCATTCTGGGCATGGTTTCACACGCCACCATCGAAGGCGTGGACAGCAGCGTGCGCGACTGGCCGCAGGCGATCGAGCGCGCGCAGAAAAATCCGCACGTGATCGGTGCCGCGCCTTATGTCGAAGGCCAGGCGCTGTTGCAGGGCGTGCACACCAGCGGCGCGCTGATCCGCGGCATCGAGCCAAGACTCGAAGCCCGCGTCTCCGATGTCGGCTCGCACATGGTGGCCGGCTCGCTCGATGATCTCGTCGAAGGGCGCTTTGGCATCGTGCTGGGCCAGGAACTCGCGCAAACTCTGGGCGTGGATCTGGGCGATGCGGTGGTGGTCTACACGCCGACCTTCAGCGTCACGCCGATCGGCGCCCTGCCGCGCAGCAAGCGCATGACCGTGGTCGGCATCTTCGCCGCCGGCATGCAGGAGTTCGATTCGGGACTTGCGCTGATGCAGATGCACGATGCGCAGGTACTGTATCGGCTCGACGGCCCGACCGGGATCCGCCTCAAGCTCGACGACATGTTCCGTGCCTGGTCGGTCGCGCGCGAAATCGGCCAGGACCTCGCCGCCAATCTGGGCAGCAACTATTACCGTGTCACCGACTGGATGCAGGGCCACAGCAACTTCTTCAAGGCCATCGCGATGGAGAAGAAGGTGATGTTCCTGATCCTGTCGCTGATCGTCGCGGTGGCTGCCTTCAACCTCGTCTCGACCCTGGTCATGCTGGTGCAGGACAAACAGGCCGACATCGCGATCCTGCGCACGCTCGGCCAGAGCCCGCGCAGCATCATGGGCACCTTCATGGTGCAGGGCATCCTCGTCGGCGCGCTTGGCATCGGACTGGGCGTCTTGTTCGGCGTCTTGCTCGCACTCAATCTGCCCGAACTGGTGCGCTGGATCGAGCACACTTTCCACGTCACCTTCCTCTCGCCCGATGTCTACTACATCAGCGAGTTGCCCAGCGACCTGCATTGGAACGACGTGATCTGGATCACGCTGACCGCCTTCGTGTTCTGCATTCTGGCCACCTTGTATCCGGCCTGGCGCGCGGCGCGCACCCAACCTGCGGCGGCGCTGCGCTATGAATGAGCCAACAATCGCCGCCGCTGCCACGAACGAAGCCTGCGTGCTGCACGCCCGCGGGATTGCCAAGACCTATGCCGAAGGCGCACTGCGCACCGAAGTGCTGCGCCACGTCGACCTGACGGTCGCGCGCGGCGAGACCGTTGCGATCATCGGCGCCTCGGGCTCGGGCAAGAGCACCTTGCTGCATATCCTGGGTGGCCTGGATGCGCCCACTGCGGGTGAGGTCGTCGTTGATGGTCAGGTGATGTCGCGCCTGTCCGATCGTGCGCGCGGCGAATTGCGCAACCGCGCGCTCGGCTTCGTCTACCAGTTCCATCACCTGTTGCCCGAGTTCACCGCGATCGAGAATGTGTGCATGCCGCTGCTGATTCGCGGCACCGCGATCGCGCAGGCACGCGAGCGTGCGGTGGCCCTGCTCGATCGGGTCGGACTGGGCGCGCGACTCGAGCACAAACCCGGCGAACTCTCGGGCGGTGAACGCCAGCGCTGCGCAGTCGCGCGCGCACTGGTGACGCAGCCGGCTTGTCTGCTCGGCGACGAGCCGACCGGCAATCTCGATGAAAACAATGCGCGACAGGTTTACGAGCTCATGCTCGAGCTCAATCGCGAGATCGGCACCGCGCTGATACTGGTGACGCATGACCCGGCGCTCGCCGCACGCGCCGATCGCGTGCTCGAACTGAGCGGCGGATCGCTCAGGCCGGCAAGTCGGAAGGCGTGACCGCGAAACGCGGATCAGCGCATCAATGTGCGCTGATGTACTTGCGCAGATCGTCGATGACTTCTTCCGCCGCATCCCTGAGCTGGTAGCCCTCGCGGCCGGAATGGCGGAACTTGGCGACTTCCTTGCCGGTGTCGTCGATGATCACGAGCTCAAGGCCCACGCCGGCCTGGGCGAGATGCCCGCCGCTGTAGGGCACCCACAGCTTGTTCGCATTGCCGCGTTCGGCCCAATACACGGCAGGGGTGATCTGCAGAAGGGTTCCCGCTGCGTTGCGTTCGCTGATGCGCTTCATCGTGCGTGCAAGGCCGCTGTCGATCATGTCTTCCATGTCCTCATCGTCGTAGGACGTGAGGTTGTCGACCGGCTTGACCTCGTAACGATGTTCCTTGAGCTTGACGCCTGGCGCGATCCACACCCACTCGATGGTGTCGGTCGAGCGCAGATTGGCATAGTCCTTGATGATGCCGGTGCCGTAATCGTCGAGATTTTCCTGATCGACCTGGGCATGCGCAGTTGCGGCCAGAGCCAACCCGCTCAGCATGCTTGCAAGCAATCCCCGCTTCGTCATTGCAGATCCCCTTCTGGTGACTGCGTCAGATCGTAGCCGAGGCGCCCATTGTCCGCACGCACGAGCTCGACGTCCGATCGACGTGACGGCCTCGCGCGCGACGATCGATTTTCCTACACCGATGCGCGCCGCTTGCCGCTATCGGATGGGCCGCTCCCGAGTCACGCTGCGCCGCGCCGCACACGGCGGATCGGGATTGATGGACCTTCGACGGACAGCCTTCGAGTTGGCGAGACCGAGCGCATTGACCGCAGCCCTCATCGGCGTGCCGGGCGCCGTGGCCATGCTGATGGGCACGCTGTGCGTGCATGCGCTGCCCGATTTGCCGACACGCGCGTGGCTGATCGGCCTCTTGGCGTTCGCGATCGGCCTGCTGAGCCTGCCGCGCCTGCGCCTGTTCGCGGCCGTCCTGCTGGGCTTCGCGTGGTGCGCGCTGCGTGCCGAATTCGCGATGCAGGCACGCTTGCCGTACGCACTCGAAGGGCAAGACGTGCAAGTGATCGGAAGTATCGAGGGCCTGCCGCGTCAACGCGAGGAAGCCACCCGATTCGGCCTGCGCGTCGAGTCGGCGGCGCTCGCCGGTGCGCCGGTGCCGCTGCACGGCCTGTTGCGGCTGTCCTGGTATGACGATGCGCCGGCGAGCCTGCGTGCGTGCGGTCGCTGGCAGTTGCGCCTGCGCCTCAAGCGGCCGCGCGGCTTCGTCAATCCCGGCGGATACGACAGCGAGCGGCAAGCGCTCGAACGTGGCGTGATTGCGGTCGGCCATGTGCGCAGCGATCCCGCCAACCGCCAGATCGATACGGCCGCATGGTGCGTGGATGGTCTGCGCGAGCGCTTGGCCGAGGCAATCACTGCGCGCGTGGCCGATCCGCACGATGCCGCCTTGTTGCGCGCGTTCGCGATCGGCGACACGCGCGGCCTCGACGACGAGGACTGGCAAGTCGCGCGCATCAATGGGGTTTCGCATCTGATCGCGATCTCGGGTTTCCACGTCGGCGTCGCCGGCGCCTTCGGGGCCGTCCTCGCCTGGCTGCTGTGGGCGTGCTGGCCGCGTCTTGGTCTGGCCATCGCGTTTCCGCAAGCACAGGCGGTGGCCACCCTGTGCACGGCGACGCTGTACGGCATCCTTGCCGGCGGCAGTCTGCCGACTGTGCGCACCTTGCTGATGATCTCGGTGTTCGCGCTGACGCGACTTGCGCGTCGTCACGGCGCCGGCCTGCATACGCTCGCGCTCGCCCTTCTGGCGGTGCTTGCCTTCGACCCGCTGGCGACGCTCGCGCCGGGGTTCTGGCTGTCTTTCGTCGGGGTGGCCTTCCTCATGATCTGCATCGAACGGGGCACGCATTCGATGCGTGGCTTCCTGCGCGAACTGACACTCGGGCAACTGGTGATGACGGTCGCGCTGCTGCCACTGGGCGTGTGGTTCTTCGGCGAGGCTTCATTGATCGGGGCCTTTGCCAACCTCGTGGCCGTGCCGCTGGTGAGCTTCGTGATCGTGCCGTTGTGCCTGCTCGCAACGCTGGCCCTGCTCACGCTGCCGGTCATCGCCACTCCGCTGCTCGTGGCGGCAGCCTGGCTCAGCCATCTGCAGTGGCGGCTGCTGGAATGGTCGGCCACCTTGCCGGCCGCGCACGGCTACCTTCCGCCACCGTCACTCTGGGCGCTGCTGCTCGCACTGGTCGGCGCGCTCTGGTTGTTTCTGCCGCGCGCCGTGCCGGCCCGCGCTTTGGGCATCGTGCTGTTCCTGCCGTTGTTGTGGCCGCGTATCGCGCTGCCGGCCGCAGGCGCATTCCAGGCGGTCGTGCTCGATGTCGGTCAGGGCTTGGCCGTGATCGTGCGCACGCGCGGCCACGTCATGGTCTTTGACACCGGCGCGCGCTTTCGCTCCGGCTTCGATCTGGGCGATGCCGTGGTGCTGCCGAGCCTGCATGCGCTCGGCGTGCGTCGGCTCGACACGCTCGTCATCAGTCATGGCGACAACGACCACGCCGGCGGTGCCGCTGCCGTGGTGCAGGCGCTGCCGCCGGCGCGGGTGCTCGCCGGCGAAGCCGGGCGTATCGATGTCGCCGCCGAGATGTGCCGGGCAGGGCAGGCCTGGCGTTGGGATGAGGTGACGTTCCGCGTCCTGTCACCAGCGCCTGATGAGGAGAACGGCACGCGCGCAAACGCCCGCTCCTGCGTGATCCTCGTCAGCGGCACCGGCGGTCGCCTGTTGCTGAGCGGCGACATCGGTGCCGAACGCGAACCGGCGGTGGCCGCAGCGACGGGCGACGGGCCGCCCTTGGTCCTGCTGGTGCCGCATCACGGCAGCCGCACTTCATCGAGTGAAGCCTTCCTCGATGCGCTCGATCTCCAACTGGCGATCGTCTCGGCAGGCTGGCGCAACCGCTTCGGTCATCCCCACCTGCAAACCGTGGCGCGCTACGCCGAGCGCGGCATTGCGCTCGAGAACACGGCGGTCGCGGGCGCGCTCACGCTCGACTTTCCGGCCACGGCGCCGCCTCGGCTGGCGGCTCGCGAACGGGAGCGCCAACGCCGTCATTGGCGCGAGTGAAGCCTGCACACGGCATGATGCGGCGGCGCTGGTATGATCGCCGAGCTTGCCGCGCCCGAGGCGCGGCGGCCCTGATTGGACGGACCAAAGGTGCTGCGTGCTGGAACTCCTGCTTGCCGGTGGTTGGGCGATGGTGCCCATCCTGTTCTGCTCCGCGATCGCGCTGGCGATCATCCTCGAACGTTTCTGGACGTTGCGCCGCAAGGCGATCGTCCCGGCAGGTCTCGGCGACGAGGTGCGGCAGTGGGCGCGCTCGCGCTCGCTCGATCCCGGTCACCTCGATGCCCTGCGCACCAATTCGCCGCTGGGTGAACTGCTGGCCTCCGCATTGTCGGTGCGCAACCGCCCGCGCGAGGTGATCAAGGAGCGCGTCGAGGACACTGGCCGTCACGTCGTGCACCGGCTCGAACGCTTTCTGGTCACGCTCGGCACGATTGCACTGGTGTCTCCCTTGCTGGGATTGCTTGGTACGGTGTTCGGCCTGATCCGCATGTTCCTCGCGGTGATGGTGAGCGGCGTCGGCGACCCGATGAAGATGGCCGGCGGTATCGGCGAGGCCTTGATCTGCACCGCCGCAGGCCTGTGCGTGGCGATTCCCGCCTATGCCTTTCATCGCTACTTCCGTGGTCGCGTGCAGGATCTGGTGGTGGAAATGGAGCGTCAGGTGTTTCTGCTCACTGACGAGCTGACCGTGGCCAGCGAGGCCGCGCCTGCTGCCACAACGGCTGCAGTCCCCGCGCCGCGCGTACCAACGCGCCCAGCCCCGGCCAAGGTCTGAGGTTCGCGTGCGCATTGCCGGTGGACGCCGCGAGGACGATTTCGAGATCAACGTGATCTCGCTGATCGACGTCCTGCTCACCTTGTTGATGTTCTTCGTGCTCACCACGACCTTCGTGCAGCATTCGCGCATGCAGGTGACCCTGCCGCAGGCCGACAGCCACGAGAGCGAGGTCACGCGCGATGCCTTCGTGCTGTTGATCGATCGCGACGGACGCTTCTACATCGACAACAACGAAGTGCTCAACCCGAGTCTGGACTCGCTCAAGGAAAGCATCGGTCGATTCGCGGGCGAAGACCATGATCGCCCGGTGATCCTGCGCGCCGATGCGCTCACGCCGCATCAGGCCGTGGTGACTGCGATGGATGCGCTCGCCCAGCTCGGCTTCACGCATCTGTCGATCGCCACCACCCAGCCGACCACGACGGCAGGCAAGTGAGCACCCCACAGGCCGCGCAGAGTTCGGGCGCGGCACTGTACGCGCGCCTGCTCGGGCATGTGCAGCGTTACTGGCCAATCGCTGTGCTGGTGGTGCTGGCGATGGTGATCGACGCCGCCTGCATGGGTCTGTTCGCGCAATCGATCAAGCCGATGCTCGACGACCTGTTCGTCGCGCGCGATCCGCAGACGATCTTCTGGATGCCGATCGTGATCGTGGCGATCTTCCTCGTGCGCAGCGTCGCGGTCTACGTGACCGACTACGGCACGGCCTACATCGGACGCGGCGTGGTGCAGCAATTGCGCCAGCAGGTGTTCGATCAGTATTTGCGTTTGCCGACCTCGTTCTTCGCGAGCGAGCCTTCCGGCCACCAGATCGCGCGCATCACCTACACCGCCGAGCAGGTCGCGCAGGCCTCGACCGATTCGGTCAAGATCGCGGTCGTCGACGGCCTGAGCGTGGTGTTCTACGTGATGGTGATGCTCAATTCGAGCGTGCGCCTCACGCTCGCGCTGCTGGTGATGGTGCCTCTGGTCGGCGCGCTCGTGGTCTACGTCGGGCGGCGCTACCGGCGCATCGGCCATCGCATCCAGGCTTCGATGGGCACGGTCAGCGGTGTGGTCGAGGAAACCGTGGCCGCCAACCGCGAGGTCAAGGTCTACGGTGGTCAGAGCTTTGAGTCGGCGCGATTCAACAGCGTGTCCGAGCAGACCCGCGCCTTGGGTGTGAAGGTCGCGGCAACCAATGGCCTGTCCAGCTCTCTGATCCAGCTGATCGCGGCGATCTCGCTTGCCTTGATCATCTTCTTCGCGACGCAACCCGCGATGTTGCACAGCCTGTCGCCGGGTGCGTTCACCGCGCTGATCATGGCGATGGGCGGCATCCTGCCTTCGCTCAAGCGCCTGACCACAGTGCAGGCGAACTTGCAGCGTGGCCTGGCTGCGGCAGAGGAAATCTTTGCCCTGATCGATCGCGCGCCCGAAGTCGACGACGGCACCCACGAAGTCGAGCGCGCGTGCGGCGATCTGGAATTGCGCGATGTCGGCGTGACCTATCCCGGCGCTGGTGCGCCTGCCTTGCGCGCAGTGAGCTTTGCCTGCACACGCGGCACCGTCACGGCGCTGGTCGGGCGTTCCGGCAGCGGCAAATCGACCCTGGCCAACCTGATTCCGCGTTTCCTCGAAGCCGACAGCGGTTCGATCCTGCTCGATGGCAAATCCTTGCACGAGTACACCCTCGACAGCCTGCGCCGCCAGATTGCCTGGGTCGGGCAGGGCATCACGCTGTTCGATACCACGATTGCTCGCAACATCGCCTATGGCGCGCTGGCGCAGGCCAGCGAGGCCGAGGTCATCGCCGCCGCCGAAGCGGCCAATGCGATGGAGTTCATTGCCCAGTTGCCGCTGGGCATTCACAGCCGTGTCGGTGAAGGCGGCAGCCAGCTTTCGGGCGGCCAGCGTCAGCGCATCGCGATCGCACGTGCCTTGCTCAAGAATGCGCCAATCCTCATTCTCGACGAGGCCACCAGTGCGCTCGATACCGGCTCGGAGCGCCTGATCCAGGACGCGCTGCAGCGCCTCATGCACGATCGCACGACCCTGGTGATTGCGCATCGCCTGTCGACGATCGAGCATGCCGATCGCATCGTGGTGCTCGATCGCGGCAGCGTCGTCGAGCAGGGCACGCACCAGCAGTTGCTCGCGCGTGGTGGCCACTACGCGGCCCTGCATCGATTGCAGTTTCGTGACGACACCGCAGTCGCGCTTGGCACCGACTGAGTTCCGGACCATGGGTCTGCGCGAGCGCATCGAAGGGATCTGGTACGGCGGCGAGCCAGCGCCGTGGTGGCTGCTGATGCTCGTGCCGCTGTATCGCGCACTGGTCGGCCTGCGTCGTTTGCCCTGTCGACTCGGCCTGTTGCGACCTGCTCGCATCGCGGTGCCGGTGATCTGTGTCGGCAATCTCGTTGCCGGCGGCAGCGGCAAGACGCCGCTGGTGATCGCCCTGGTCGACGCCTTGCGCGCACGCGGCTGGCAGCCCGGCGTGGTCAGTCGCGGCTACGGCGGCAGCGCGCGTGAAGCGCGTCTGCTCGGACCCGATTCGACTCCGGCTGAAGTCGGCGACGAACCCGTGCTGATCGCACGCCGGACGGGCGCTGCGGTCGCCGTGGGTCGCGATCGTGCACAGGCTGCGCGTTTGCTCCTTGCGCAGGGCGTCGATCTCGTGCTCGCCGATGATGGCCTGCAGAATCCGGGCTTTGTGCGCGATGTGGAAATCTGCGTTGTCGATGGCCGCCGTCGTTTCGGCAATGGTCGCTTGCTTCCCGCCGGCCCCTTGCGTGAGCCAGCGACACGCTTTGCCGAGTACGACTTTCGCGTCTGCAATGGTGGACAGACGCAGCAGGGCGAGATCGCGATGCAACTGGAAGGCAGTCAAGCCATCGCGCTCGCAGGCGATACCGCGTCGCGTCCACTCGCCTCCTTCAGCGGCACGGCGGTGCATGCGGTGGCCGCGATCGGCGATCCGCAGCGCTTCTTCGATGCCTTGCGCGGGAAGGGCATCGAGCTCATCGCTCATGCATTTGCCGATCATCACGCCTTCGTGCCATCCGATCTGGAATTCGGCGACGCGCGGCCTGTCCTCATGACCGAAAAGGACGCGGTCAAATGCCTGCCGTTTGCGCGTGCAGGCCAGTGGTTCGTGCCGGTCACGGCAAGCCTGCCTGCGAGCTTCTTCGACGCGATTGCCGCGCGCCTGCAACGCCCGAAAGCATCCTGACAGCATCAATCCAGACAATGCGCGGCGCGCAGTGCCGAGCCTTCGCTCGCCTTGCTCCGAAGATCAACGAGGTTCCCTCCGTGGAAAGTTGCAGTAGCCCCAGACGAAGCAGCGCTGCCACCACGGAGCCGACGTTCAAACCTTGATGTGGCCCGCACAGGGCAAGGCTTGAACGCAGTGAACTCCGAGGCGGCAGCGGTCAGTCTGCCCAGCCCCGGTATTCGCGATGTTGAAATTTCCGTTCCACTCCCTCGGCGTGATGGCGGCGAGCCTGCCGTTGAGTCCGCGCGCCAGCGGTGCGCGCAGTGCCGCTGCGCAGCCCTTGATCGAATTGGCGCGCCTCGACCGCCAGCGCGTGCTGGCACGTCTGGGCATCGACGGTGACGGGCTCGATCCGACTCAGGTACAGGCACGGCTTGAGGAATTCGGCCCCAACCTGATTGCGCAGGAACGCAAGCGCGCCCTGTTGCTTGAACTCGGGCTGCGACTGGTCACCAACCCGATCAACATCCTGCTCAGCGTGCTCGCAGTCGTTTCGTGGCTCGGCGATGACGCGATGGGGGCAGTGATCATGCTGGCGATGGTCGGCATGGCGGTGTTCCTGTCCCACTTTCAGGAATCGCGCACGGGCAGGGCGATCGAACGTCTGCGCAGTCTGGTCAGCAACACCGCGACCGTTTGGCGCAAGCCCGCAGACGCGCAAGCAGAAGTGACAAGTGCGGCGCCTGCCGCGCACAAGCTCGAAATTCCGATCGAACAATTGGTTCCCGGTGATCTCGTCCAGCTCTCGGCCGGCGACATGATTCCCGCCGACCTGCGCCTGATCGCGGCGAAGGATCTGTTCGTCAACCAATCCGCACTCACCGGCGAATCCCTGCCGGTGGAAAAATACGCGAGCGTCGACCTGCAGGCCAGCGCGCCGCTCGAGGCGGGCAACCTGTGTTTCATGGGCAGCAACGTCATCAGCGGCAGCGCCACCGGTGTGCTGGTGGCCACCGGTGAACGCAGCTATTTCGGCGCGATTGCCGGTTCACTCACCGGGCGGCGACCGGCGACCAGTTTCGACAAGGGTGTACAGCGTTTTGCATGGCTGATGATCCGCTTCATGGCGGTGATGGTGCCGCTGGTGTTCGTGCTCAACGGCGTGGTCAAGGGCGCCTGGCTCGAAGCCTTCATGTTCGCTGTCGCGGTGGCCGTCGGCCTCACGCCCGAGATGCTGCCGATGATCGTCACCATCAATCTCGCCAAGGGCGCGATGGCGATGGCGAAGAAGGACGTCATCGTCAAGCGCCTCAACGCGATCCAGAACTTCGGCGCGATCGACGTGCTGTGCACCGACAAGACCGGCACGCTCACGCAGGACAAGGTCATTCTGGAACGGCATGTCGACATCGACGGTCAGGATGATGCCGGCGTGCTCGAATACGCCTGGCTCAACAGCCATTACCAGACCGGGCTCAAGAACCTGCTCGACATCGCCGTGCTCGAAGCCGCCGATGCGGATACCTGCCAACGCCTGCAGGGTGAATACACCTTGGTGGACGAGGTGCCGTTCGACTTCACGCGCCGGCGCATGTCGGTGATCGTGCGCGATCGCGGCGGTCGCCATTTCCTCATCGCCAAGGGGGCGGTGGCCGAAATGCTCGGCATCTGCAGCTCGCTGCACCATGCGCAGCGCGGCGACACACCGATGACGGCCGATGCCGCCAGCCGCGCGCGTGACGTCGCTCGCGATCTCAACGACGACGGCTTTCGCGTGATCGCACTGGGCATGCGCGCGGTGGATCTGCGCAGCGCCTGGTCGGTCGCCGATGAAAGCGAGCTCGTGCTGATGGGCTTCATTGCCTTCCTCGATCCGCCCAAGGAAAGCGTGGCCGAGGCGATCCGTGCGCTCGCTGGCAATGGCGTGGCGGTGAAGATCCTCACCGGCGACAACGACATCATCACGCGCAACGTCTGCCGTCAGGTCGACTTCGAGGTCGAGCGCTGCCTGGTCGGCCCCGAGATCGCGGCAATGGACGATGCGCAGCTCACCGCCGCCACCCGCGACACCCAGGTGTTCGCGCGCCTGAGTCCGCAGCAGAAAGTGCGCGTGATCGAAGCTCTGCACCGCGACGGTCACGTGGTCGGCTTCCTCGGCGACGGCATCAACGATGGTCCCGCGCTGCGCGCTGCCGATGTCGGCATCTCGGTCGACAGTGCGGTCGACATCGCCAAGGAAGCGGCCGACATCATCCTGCTCGACAAGAACCTCATGGTGCTCGAGGAAGGCTTGCTCGAAGGCCGCAAGGTGTTCGGCAACATCCTCAAGTACATCAAGATGACCGCCAGTTCCAACTTCGGCAACATGTTCAGCGTGCTCGGCGCGAGCGCACTGCTGCCGTTCCTGCCGATGGCGCCGGTGCAGATCCTGCTCAACAACCTGCTCTACGATTTTTCGCAGACTGCGGTTGCCAGCGACGAGGTCGATGCGGAATACCTGGCTGCACCCAGACAATGGGACATGGCTTCGATCACGCGCTTCGTGCTGTGCATCGGCCCGGTCAGTTCGATCTTCGACTACGCGACCTTTGCCTTGCTGTGGTTCGTGTTCAAGGCCAATGCGCCCGAGCACGCCGCACTGTTCCAGACCGGTTGGTTCGTCGAATCGCTGCTCTCGCAGACCTTGATCGTGCACGTTATCCGCACCGGCCGGCTGCCCTTCGTGCAGAGCCGTGCGAGCCTTGCGCTCACGGTCACCGGCCTTGCGATCTGCCTGCTGGGTGCCTGGCTGCCGTACTCGCCGCTCGCCGCCCAGTTCGGCTTCACCGCGTTGCCCGGCATGTGGTGGCCGTGGCTGGCGCTGATCCTTGTCGTCTACATGGCACTCGCCCAAGTCGTGAAAGCAGCCCTGATGCGGCGTTACGGCCTGTTGTAGGCCGTCTCACCGCCTGCGACGGCGAGGACTAGACTGGCGCGATGGTGCACCCGATTTTCCATCGCGCAGTCGCCGCCTGGTTCGCGCGCAATTTCAGCGCGCCGACCCCGGCGCAGAGGGCGGCATGGCCCGCGATCGGCGCCGGCCGCGACACCCTGATCGCGGCGCCGACCGGGTCGGGCAAGACGCTCGCGGCGTTTCTCGCCGCGATCGATCAGCTCGTGCGGCGCGGCGTCGACGGCGCCTTGCCTGACGAAACCGCCATCGTCTATGTCTCGCCGCTCAAGGCGCTGTCCAACGACGTGCAGCGCAATCTCGAACAGCCGCTCGCGGGCATCCGCGATGAACTGCTCAACCTGTGGCTGCCCGATGTCGAGATCCGCACGATGGTGCGCACCGGCGACACGCCGCAGGCCGAACGTGAGCGCATGAAGCGCCGGCCACCCCACATCGTGGTGACCACGCCCGAATCGCTTTACATCCTGCTCGGCTCGGCCTCGGGCCGACGCATGCTCGCCAGCACGCGCAGCGTGATCGTCGATGAAATCCACGCGCTTTACGGCAGCAAACGCGGCGCGCACCTCGCCTTGTCCTTGCAAAGACTCGAAGCCTTGTGCGGGCGACGACTCGTGCGCGTCGGCTTGTCGGCGACGCAGAAACCGATCGATGCGGTGGCGGGATTTCTGGTTGGGTCGACGCGCGCAGCCGATTGCGTGATCGTCGATGCAGGGCATCAGCGCGAGCGCGATCTGGCACTGGAACTTCCCGAGTCACCGCTTGCGGCGGTGATGTCGGGCGAGGTCTGGAGCCAGGTGCATGCGCGACTGGAGGCCTTGATCCGAGCGCATCGCACCACGCTGATCTTCGTCAACACGCGGCGTCTGGCCGAGCGCCTCACGCGCCAATTGTCCGAACAACTGGGCCGCGAGGCGGTCACTGCGCACCATGGCAGCCTGTCCAAGGAGCATCGCCTCGATGCCGAACAGCGACTCAAGCGCGGCGAGCTCAAGGCCTTGGTGGCAACCGCCTCGCTCGAACTGGGCATCGACATCGGCGATGTCGATCTGGTCTGCCAGATCGGTTCACCGCGTTCGATCGCGACCTTCCTGCAGCGGGTGGGGCGTTCCGGCCATGCGATCGGTGCCACGCCCAAGGGGCGCCTGTTTCCGCTCTCGCGCGACGAGTTGGTCGAATGCACGGCGCTGCTCGATGCAGTGCGTCGCGGCGAGCTTGATGCGCTGCGCACCATCAGCGCGCCGCTCGACGTGCTCGCCCAACAGATCGTCGCCGAAGTCGCCGCATGCGATTGGGACGAGACGGCGCTGTACGAGTGCCTGCGCGCCGCGGCGCCGTTCGCGGAACTCACGCGCGAGAGTTTCACGGCGGTGTTGCGCATGCTCGCGCAGGGCTACACCACGCGCCACGGCCCGCGCGGAGCATGGCTGCAGCGCGACGCCGTGCACGGCGTGCTGCGCGCGAGTCGCGGCGCACACCTGACCGCGCTGACCTCGGGTGGCGCGATCCCCGACACCGCCGACTACGAAGTGATGCTCGAACCACAGGCAACCCTGATCGGCAGCGTCAACGAGGATTTTGCGGTCGAAAGCTTTGCCGGCGACATCTTCCAGCTCGGCAACCATTCCTATCGCATCGTGCGCATCGAGCGCGGTCGCGTGCGCGTCGAGGATGCTCAGAACGCACCGCCCTCGATTCCGTTCTGGTTCGGCGAGGCGCCCGGGCGAACCGATGAACTTTCGCAGGCAGTCTCGCGCCTGCGCGGCGAATTCGCGCGCCGCTGCGACACCGCGCAGGGCGCCTTGCCCTTGAGCTGGCTCGAACACGAGCTGGGTCTGGACGCCGAAGCCGCACGCCAGCTTGCCGAATATCTGGGCGCCGCGCGCCTCGCCCTGGGTATGCTGCCGACCCAGCACGAACTGGCGATGGAGCGCTTCTTCGACGAGGCCGGCGGCACCCAATTGGTGATCCACTCGCCCTTTGGCAGTCGCGTGAACCGCGCCTGGGGTCTGGCCTTGCGCAAGCGCTTCTGCCGCAGCTTCAACTTCGAACTGCAGGCCGCAGCGACCGAGGATGCGATCGTGCTGTCGCTGTCGACAAGTCACAGCTTTCCGCTCGACGAGGTCGCTCGCTACCTGCATTCGAACACGGTGCACGATCTGCTCGTGCAGGCTCTGCTCGATGCGCCGATGTTCGGCCTGCGTTTTCGCTGGAACGCGGT
>NSJK01000024.1 GCA_002632325.1 Lysobacterales bacterium
GGCGCGCATGGATCGTCACTCTTCGCTGGCTTGGTCGCCTTGAAGCGTGCACCATGCGCGCATCTCTATCCAGTCAAATCCTACGCAAACCCTTGTTCTTGCTCGCGAGAACGTGGGGAAACCTCAGACTCCGTCCCCTTTGTTCAATTACTCCGTCCCCTTTGTTCTCTTTGTTTCCAAACCGGAAGATGTGGTGGGCGGACGCTTACGAACGATCAGGACGAACGCGGTGATCAGCAATCTATACAAGCTCAACAGCGACAAGTCGCTCACCTCCGTGTAGCTTGATGAGCCCACACCGGACAACCTGCCCCGGCAAGAACTCCCAGCGCTCATCCTCCGGGTCGTAGTCCTCCGTTGGCCTCAACTTGTAGAAGCCTTCTGATGTGCGGTCCGCCAACGTCGGGCGGAAGACATCAGTGCCCTCGTCCAGCAATCGAACGTAAACGATCGCCTCACTCACGGCGGCAGGTCCCAGTCGGAATAATCGAAATTTTCGCCGCCAACATGAATGACTTCGTTGGTCCTGTTGTCGATGACAACCGATTGCCCTGTCTCAGGGTGAACGTGCCGCGTGGCCGGATTGCCAAGGTTGACAGCATTTCGTGCCGGTATGCCCTTAGTACTCAGCGCTTCTCCGATCTGCCTTTCGTTCCACCCGCGCTTGGCCATTTGGTTGGCCCACTTCGTCGCAGACTTTCCGCTGCCGAGTGTCCACTTTGCGCCCCCAAGCCCGAAGAACCTACCAATCCTCCCGGCCATCCTTCCAAATAGCCCTCCACCATACAGCATCGCGCCTTCCTTGGCAGCGTAAATGCCAGCCTCCTCAAGTGCCTCCCCCTGTTTCCGCAAGATTCCCTGATTTAATTGCTGATATTCCTTACATTCGTCGGCGTCGCAGCCGCTGGAGCTAGGTTTTGTATTGGATTCATTCTGGAGCGGAAATTTACCCTTCTTCTCCAAATCTCGAAGCATGTCCTGACATCGACCGCCGATCCCATCACAAACCATCCGACCATCCGGATCGGTAAACCTGTACGGATTGTTATTGGCATACCAATACCGATTGAAACTCTCCGGACTCGCCGGCACCGGATCAACGGACAGGAACCTTCCCGCGATCGGATCATAGTAGCGCTGCTGCATGTAGGACAGACCCGTGCGCGCGTCGGTGACGTGGCCGGTGTAGCCCGGGCCTTGTTCGTAGCTGCCGTCGGCCCGCGCTTAGCGCGGCGCCCGTGCCGCCGCCGCGACACCCTTGCGTGCCGGCCGGGGCGCGGCTGGGTCCAGCTGCGCGGTGGGTCGTGATGGCGTGGACTGACTTTGGAGGTGTTGCGCGTCGATCGCGCGCGGCAAGTGTTCGACGAGGAACTCGACCAGCGCACGCACGCTCGGCAATTGGCCACGCCGGCTCGGATAGACCAGATGCATGATGCCTTGCGGCATGCTCCAACCGGGCAAGGCCAGCTCCAGTTCGCCGCGCGCCAGTGAGGCGCTGCAGACCGAATCGGGCACGGTCGCCACGCCCACGCCGGCGAGCGCCGCCGCGAGCAGCACCGCGAACTCGCCGCAGACCATGCGCGGCCGCAACTCGATGCTGCTGCGGCTGCCGTGTTCGTCGAACAAGTCGACCTTCTGCAGGCCATCGCTCTCGAACATCGACAGTAGCGGCAGGGCCTGCAACTGCGCCGGCGTCTGCGGGCGGCCATGCATCGCCAGAAAGGTCGGGCTGGCGACCAGCAGGATGCGCGACTGACCGAACGGCCGCACGATCATCGAGGCATCGGCATCGACCTTCTCGCGCACGCGGATGGCCAGGTCATAGCCCTCGCCGATGAGGTCGACGCGGCGATTGCTCGCCAGCACCTGCACCTGCACCTGCGCATGTGCGGCGAGAAAATCGGGCAGCACCTCGGCGAGCACGGTCTGTGCGAGGGATACCGGACAGCTCAGGCGCACCACACCGCGCGGCTCGGCGCGCAGTTCGTCGATCACTTCCTGCGCCGCCTGCGCCTCGTCGAGTGCGGCGCGACAGTGCGCATAGAAGCGCTTGCCGATCTCGGTGACCGCAAAACGCCGCGTGGTTCGCTGCAGGAGCCGCACACCCAGGCGCTCCTCGAGTTGGGATACGCGCTTGGACAGCCGCGACTTGGGCGTGCCCAGCGCGCGCCCCGCGGCCGAAAAGCCGCCGTGTTCGACCACCGCCGCAAACAGGCGCAGATCGTTGAGATCCTGCAATGCCCCGCCATCGACACTGTTCATGCAACCCTCGGCATCGGCCTCGCCCGGCATTGTCGCGGAATGCCGGGGCCGCTGGCCACGCCGGCGCACGATGGCTCACGCCATGCGGGTTTGACCGGGATCAAGGCAACAGAACAGGCGCTCGACCAAGATCGCCGCATGATTGCCCACCGTTCCAGCCCCGTATTCGACCGCGCCCTGGTCGCGCGTTACGACGTCAACGCACCGCGCTATACCTCGTATCCGACCGCGCCGCATTTCCGCAGCGAATTCGGCGAGGCACAACTGCGCGAGACGATCCGCGCCTCCAACGAAGACCCGATTCCGCGCGACATCTCGGCCTATCTGCACATCCCGTTCTGCCTTTCACCCTGCTTCTACTGCGGCTGCGCACGCATCATCACCAACGATCAGGGCAAGGCCGGCCCATATCTCGTGCGCCTGTACCGCGAAATCGAAGCGGTCGCCGCGCAGTTCGACCGCGACCGCTGTCTGGCCCAACTGCATTTCGGCGGCGGCACGCCCAATTTCCTCAGCGCCGATCAGTTGGTCGAGCTGATCGAGACGATCGGCCGACATTTTTCCTTCAGCCGCAAGCCCGATCGCGAGTTCGGCGCCGAGCTCGATCCGCGCTTCTGCGACGGCGAATACGTGCAGCGCATCGCCGCGGCCGGCATCAACCGCATTTCGCTCGGCGTGCAGGATTTCGATCCTGAAGTGCAGCGTGCGGTCAACCGCATCCAGAGCGTGGAACAGACCCGCGCGGTGATCGATGGCGCGCGCCAGGCCGGCGTGCGCTCGGTCAATCTGGATCTCATCTACGGCCTGCCCAGGCAGTCGACCGCCTCGTTCGCGCGTACGCTCGAGCAGGTCATCGAGCTGCGCCCCGACCGCATCGCCACCTACGGCTATGCGCACCTGCCCGAACGCTTCAAGGCGCAGCGCCAGATCGACAAGTTCGACCTGCCCGATGCCGGCACGCGACTGGGTCTGTTGCAACAGACGGTCGAGGCACTCACCGCGGCCGGCTACCTCTACATCGGCGTCGACCACTTCGCCCTGCCCGGCGACGATCTGTCGCTCGCGCTCGAAGCCGGTACCCTGCAGCGCAACTTCCAGGGCTACTCGACCCATGCCGCCTGCGACCTCGTCGGCTTCGGCATGAGCGCGATCAGCCACGTCGGCGCCAGCTTCAGCCAGAACGCCAAGGATCTCACCGGCTATTACGCCACGCTCGACAACAATCGCCTGCCGGTGGCGCGTGGCCTGCGCCTGAGCGACGACGACCTCATGCGTGCCGACCTCATCGGACGCCTGATGTGCGCCGGATCGCTCGATATCCGTGCCTTTGAGGAACGCTATCTAGTAGACTTCGCCTGTTACTTCAAGCGTTCACTCGATCACCTGCGGCCGCTGGAAGCCGATGGCTTGGTCACGTGCTCGCCGAAGCAGATCACGGTGACCGCGCGTGGCCAGTTCCTGCTGCGCAACATCGCGATGTGTTTCGACAGCTACGCCGACACGCCCGACATCCGCTACTCGCGCGCCGTGTGAGGGTCGACCCGCGGAGATTGGTCGCGAATGGGTCACACGGTGCATGGGCGGTTGTTGCCGCTCAACCCGATCGCCGATGATGGCGACGATTACAACTTCTGCTCCACCTGCGCCTTCGGCTCGGTCTGCCTTGGCAGTGGCGTGGAGAAATTCGCGCTGCGCGATCTGCACTGTCTGGTCGAGCATGTCGGCAACTATCGATCTGGCCAGGCGATCTTCCGCACCGGCGAGCGCTTCAGTGCGCTCTATGCGGTGCGCTCGGGCATGGTCAAGACGCGGGTAGTGGACATCGAGGGCCGCGAGCTCGTGCTCGGTTTCTACCTCCCGGGCGAACTGGTCGGACTCAACGCGATCCACCCCGAAACCTATCCCTGCGACGCGGTCGCGCTCGACACGGTCGAAGTCTGCCGCTTTTCGTTCCCCGCGCTGGCGACGCTGGCCACGCGCATGCCCGGCATCCAGCAGGAACTGTTCCGTCGCCTGAGCAAGGACATCGGCAATGCCGCGCTGCTGGCCGGCGATTACTCCGCCGACGAGCGCCTTGCCGCCTTCCTCATCGACCTCGCGCGCCGCTACGCCGAGCGCGGTTTCCCGCCTGACGCCCTGCACCTGGCGATGTCGCGTGGCGACATCGCCAACTACCTGCGTCTGGCAGCCGAGACCGTGAGCCGCGTGCTGCGGCGGTTCCAGGATCGCGGCCTGATCGCCGTCGAAGGCCGCAACGTGACCATCGCCAAGCCCGACGAACTGTTCGCGCTCGCCAGGCCGATCCTGCAGCGCTGAGGCACCTCAGGGCTTGGCGTAGACGCGCTTGCCGCCCACCCAGGTTTCGAGCACCACGGTCGACCAGATCCGCGCCGGCTTGTCCTTGAAGATGTCGCGGTCGATGAGGATGAAATCGGCCCATTTGCCCGGTTCGAGCGTGCCGCGCGTGGTCTCGGCGTGGCTCGCATAGGCCGCATCGAGCGTGAACGCGCGCAGCGCCTCGGGCAAGCTCATGTCCTGTTGCGGGTACCAGCCGCCCGGCGGCTTGCCATCGTGATCCTGACGCGTGACCGCCGAATACAGGCCATAAAACGGATTGGGTGACTCGACCGGAAAATCCGAGCCGCCCGCGATGCGCGTGCCCTGCTTGAGGAACGTGCGCCAGGCATAGGCGCCGCGCATGCGCGCCTTGCCGATGCGATCCTGCGCCATGTTCATGTCCGAGGTTGCATGGGTCGGCTGCATCGAGGCGATCAGACCCAACTGCACGAAACGCGGAATGTCCTCTGGATCGACCACCTGCGCGTGCTCGATGCGATTGCGCAGTTCCTTGCCGCCTTCCTGCTTGAACACCGCGGCATAGGCATCGAGCACTTCGCGGTTGGCCGCATCGCCGATCGCATGCACGCCGACCTGGTAGCCCTTGCCGATCGCCTTGCCGATCTTCGCCTGCATCTGCTCGGGCGTGTTGAACAGCAGACCATGGTTGTGCGGATCATCGGAATACGGCGCGAGCATCGCCGCGCCGCGACTGCCGAGCGCGCCATCGGAATAGAGCTTGACCGCACGGACGTCGAGGAAGTCATTGCCGTAGCCCTTGATCGGCCCGTCCTTGGCGAGCAAGTCGAAATCCGCATCGGTGGCGCCGATCATCGCGTAGATGCGCGCGGTGAGCTTGCCCTCATCGGCGTAGTGTTTGTACAGCGCGACCGTAGCGGCGGTAACGCCGGCATCATCGACGCCCACCATGCCCACGCGCGCCATTTCGGCCAGCGCGGCATCGAGCATGCGCGATGATTCCTGCGCATCGGGCGCGGGCACCTTCGCCGCCATCAGCTTCATGGCCGCGTCGACCAGCACACCTGTGGGCTGCCCCTGCGCATCGCGCTCGATACGACCACCCGAAGGATCGGGCGTGTCCTTGTCGATGCCCGCGAGCTTGAGTGCGGCGCTGTTGGCCCAACCGGCATGACCATCCACGCGACCGAGCCAGACCGGGCGATCCGACACCACGCTGTCCAGTTCCTTGGCGGTGGGGAAACGACCGAGTTTCCAGATTTCCTGATTCCAGCCGCGACCGAGCAGCCACGCCGACTCGGGATGTGCGTCTGCATGTTTCTTGATGATCGCCAGCGCCGCATCGAGCGACTTCGCGGGGGTGAGATCGATCTGCCGCAGCGCCTGTCCGAGCCCCATCACGTGACCATGCGCATCGATCAAGCCGGGCATCAAGGTACGGCCCTTGCCATCGAGCACTCGGGCATCGCCCGCACGCGACGCCAGCGCTGCGTGGCTGCCGGTCGCGACGACCTTGCCGTTCTCGACCAGCATCGCCTCGAAATGCTGCAACTTGCCCTTGCCATCGAGCGTGTAGCCGTTGACGTGATCGATGAACAGATCGGCCGCGAACGCAGACGATGCGCACAGCGCGGCGGCGAACATCAGCGACAAACCGGACAAACGCTTCATGGCCATTTCTCCCGCGGAACAGATCGCGAGAATAGCATTCGCAAGCGAGGGGCCAGGTTCATCTCGGACAAACCCGGAACTCCCCGGAGACTGTCGCCCGCGGAGAAAGCCGGGGTCGCGCTCGACTCGCGCAAGAGCACCAAACGCGGCAGCTTGGCGCCAGCGCGATCTACAATGGCAGGCTTCCGTGCCCGGCCACGTTCGCTGCCAAGCTCCCCACGTCATGACGTCTCCCCCACGCCCCTCCATCGACGACCTGCTCGCGATCATGGCGCGCCTGCGCGACCGCGAGCACGGTTGCCCGTGGGACATCGAGCAGGATTTCGACACCATCGCGCCCTACACGATCGAGGAAGCCTACGAGGTTGTCGATGCGATCGACCGCAAGGACATGCACGACCTGCGCGACGAATTGGGCGACCTGTTGCTGCAGGTGGTGTTCCACGCGCGCATGGCCGAGGAAGGTGGACACTTCGCGTTCGCCGACGTGGTTGCGGCGATCTGCGACAAGATGGTACGCCGGCACCCGCACGTGTTCGGCGATGCCTCGTTCGATTCGGTGGCCGCGCAAACCGCAGCTTGGGAAGCGATCAAGGCGGATGAACGCAGCGCCAAGGGCGCGGTCGACGCCAGCGCGCTGGCGGGAATCCCGCGTGGCCTGCCCGAATGGCAGCGCGCGCTGAAGTTGCAGAAGAAGGCCGCGCGGGTGGGTTTCGACTGGCCCGATGTCACGCCGGTCCTGGCCAAGCTCTCCGAGGAAATCGAGGAAGTACGCGCCGAGTTCGCCAAGGGCAGCGACCACGCGCGCCTCACCGACGAGATCGGCGACGTGCTGTTCGTCTGCGTCAATCTCGCGCGCCACGCGAAGATCGATTTCTCGCAGGCGCTGCGCCATGCCAACGCGAAGTTCGAACGGCGCTTTCGCGCGATGGAGACGCTCGCCGCGAACGCGGGCGAAACGCTCGCGGGCAAGTCGCTCACCGAGCAGGATGCCTTGTGGGACGAGGCCAAGATGCAGGAGCGACCGCAAGACCCGGCGTGATCCTCGGCGCCCGAGCCCGACCGCAGCAGCGCCCAAGGATGTGGCCCCTGATGCAAGCGTTTTCCGTGAATGGCAGTAACCGCCCTCAACCACGGAGACGTACATGCACAGCCCCATGCTTCGCACCTGCTTGCTTGGCCTGATCGGCCTTGCCGCATTTTCCCCGCCGGCCACTGCGGCCACGGAGTACTGCGTCGGCACATTCGGGCAATTCCAGGCCGCGCTCGATGATGCCGAAGTGGATATCGCCGACAGCCTGATCAAGGTTCGTGCCGGCACCTACACCCTGAGCAATGACCTGAGTTACGCGACCAATCTGGAGTACGTCGTGCCAGCGGGTCGCTTGACGATTCGCGGTGGCTACGATGTCGGCTGCAACAACTATTCGCTGACGCCGGGCGCAACGACCCTGGTCAGCAGCAACCAGTCAAAACTGAGCATCCGCACCAGCACCGGCAGCGCGACGGTGGCCGGCATGACCTTCCAGGGAACACATCTGCGCATGTTCAGCCCCGTGCTCAGCGACTGCCCGTCGCAGCGGCGCACGATTTCCCTGAGCCGCGTTCGCATCGACCAGGCGATGTTCGAGGCGATCGGGTGGTGCCACGACGTCATGGTGGAGAATTCGCTTTTCAGCAACGGGGTGACCATACCCGATACCAACTATGCAGCCAGCACGGGCGTGGGCATCTACCTCGCATTCGACGAGGACAGCTATGACTCGGCCTCGACGCTGACAATGGTCAATTCATCGGTGATCAATGGCCGCCTGGATCTGATCAGCAACGACAGTCAGGGTCTTGGAACGGCCTTCCTGTACAACAGCATTTTCAGCCGCGACGCGGGCAACGACATCACGGCCGAGGCGAACCTGCTGGCCATGAACAGTCGTTTCGACGGCATCACCTTCGAAAGTGGCGGCATGCTGTTGCCAGGCTCAAGCGGCAACGTGTCGGCCGCACCACAACTCGATTCGTCCTATGTGCCGCAGCCGGGATCGGCGATGATCAATGCCGGCACCGCGATCGTTCCCGACGGACTGCCCAGCGTCGATCACGCCGGCGGAGATCGCGTGGTCGGTCCGCGAGTCGACATCGGAGCACTGGAATCGGCGGTCGACGGCAGCGGCACGTTCACCGTCACCAACACCAGTTCCGCGGGCACTGGCTCGCTGGCGAAAGCGCTGGAAAACGCCAATCTCGCGCCTGGCTTCAACCGCATCGCTTTCAACATCCCGGGCAGCTGCCCGCGGACCATCGCCCTGGCAGGCGCTCTGCAGGTCCACGAGAGCGTGAGCTTCGATGGCCGCTCGCAGCCGGGTTCGCAATCCAACAGCAGTGAAATCGGATTCAACGCCGTGCCCTGTGTGGTTCTCAGCGGCGCTGGTGGTATCGGCATTGAAGCGATGAACAACATCGGCAGCGGCTATGTCGCGGCCAATGGCTTGGCCTTCGAGGGCTTTGATCTCGCCATTGCCCTGGCCTTCGGCGAGGGGCATTCGATCCATGGCAACCAGTTCGGCGGTCGCATCGGCAACAGTGGCCCGCTGCTGTCCGGCAATGTCCAGGCCATAGGTCTGGTCGGTGGCGGTCTCACCGTTGTCGGCGGCAACAGCCTGGCATTCCGCAATCTCATCGGCGGGTCCAGCGATGTCGGCGTCCTGATCACCACCTTCCTCGGCGCGGGCGGCGACAACAATCGCGTCAGCGGCAACCTCATCGGCCTCGACAAGGACGGCAATGGCGCCCTGCCCAACGGCACCGGCATCCGCATCAACGGCGGATTCAACCGCATCAGCGGCAACCGCATCGGCGGCAATACGGTAGACGGCATCCTGCTCTCGGGCGCCTCCGCTGAAAGCAACGAAATCACCAACAACAGCATCGGCGGCGGCCTGGGCGCCTTGAGTCTCACCGCAGGCAATGGCCGCATGGGCGTGATGGTGCAGTCCGACGCGCATGACAACCAGATCACCGACAACAGCATCGGCCGCAACGGCGATGATGGCGTGCGCATCATGGCGAGCGCAGGCGGGCGCAACCGGATCGCCGGCAATCGCATCGCGCGCAATTCGGCCCTGGGCATCGATCTGGGCAGCAACGGTGTCAGCAACAATGATCCCGATCCGCAATTCTGCGACCCCACCCTCGGCTGCGCCGGCAATGGCGGGCAGAATTTCCCGGTGATCGAAACTGCCCAATTGCGCAGCAGTGGCTTCTTCCCTGCCGGTCGCCCGATCCGCGTTCAAGGCACGCTGCGCTCGACAATCGGCGGACCGTATCGGCTCGAAGTATTCGCCGGCAGCAGCTGTGATGACAACGGTCATGGCGAAGGACAGACTCCGATCATGGCGAGCTTCCTCACCATCGACAATGCGCCCTATTGCCCGGGCGGCGGACCCATCTGTCAGGTCTGCGATTCGTTCAATTGCACGGCTGCCTTCACGATCTGGCTGCCGGAAGCCGAGGTCGCAATCGGCGATACCCTCACCATGACCGCGACCAGCGCCTCGGGCAGCACCTCGGAGTTTTCGACGTGCATGAGCGTGACCGAGGAGCCGGACAATGACCTGATCTTCGCCAACGGCTTCGACAACTGAAGGTCGGTGCCGGAAGCATCCCTTCGATGTTTCCGGCACCTGCCGCAATCCCGACGCCTCAGATCTCGTGCAGGGCGGACCAATCCATATCGCGCGCGCCGACTGCGAAGAAATTGCCATTGATCAGCGACTCGCGCGCGTTGTAGCGCAACGACTGCCCGTGCAGATCGCGCACCGCGCCGCCGGCTTCCTCGAGCACGCACTGCCCGGCGGCAGTGTCCCACTCCGAGGTCGGGCCCAGCCGCAGATACAGATCGGCCTCGCCTGCGGCGATGCGCAGGAACTTGAGTGAGGACCCCAACGGCACTTTCTCGCTTGGCCCGAGCCGCGCGAGCAATTGCGCTTCACGCTCGGAGGCATGCGAGCGACTGCCGGCAACCACAAGCATCGAAGATCGCGAGCGTGTCTGCAGACGGCGCGGCGCAATGCCTGCTGCGGGGTTGGACAACCACGCGCCACCACCGCGCCAGGCACAGGCAAGCTCGCCGCTCACCGGCGTCTGCACCACGCCGATCACCGGTTCGTGCGCGTCGATGAGGGCGATGTTGACGGTGAATTCACCGTTGCGCTTGACGAATTCGCGCGTACCATCGAGCGGATCGACCAGCCAGTAACGCGACCATTGCGAGCGTTCGCTCCATGCCACCGCAGCCGATTCCTCGGACAGCACCGGCAGCGCGGGCGTGAGCGCGCACAACGCGTCGACGATGATGCGATTGGCAGCGAGATCGGCAGCGGTCAGCGGCGAGCGGTCGTCCTTGCTCTCGACCGCAAACTCCGATTCGTAGACTTCGAGAATTGCTTGCGCCGCCCGCTGCGCAATCTCGCCCGCAGCCTGCGCGAGCGCGCGCAGATCAAGCCCGTCCGGCGTGCTCATGGCTGCGGCCGATAGCGACCGGCGAGATATTCGCGCGCCATGAACAGCGCCGCGATCGAGCGCCCATCGGTGACTTCGGAATGTTCGAGCAGGCGGTGCAATTCGGACAGTTTCCACGGCACCACGTCGAGCGGCTCGGGCTCGTCGCCATCGAGTTGTTCGGGATACAGGTCGCGTGCGATCACCACTTGCGTCATCGCGGTCATGTAGCCGGGCGAGACCGACAGCGTGCCGAGCACATGCAGCTCGCGCGCGCCGAGGCCGATTTCTTCCTTGAGTTCGCGGTCAGCGCCCTGCTTGACGGTTTCGTCGCGATCGAGCCGCCCCTTGACCAGACCCAGTTCATAACGATCCACGCCGACCGCGTACTCGCGCACCAGAAGCACGCTGTCATCGTCCTGCATCGGCACCACGATCACGGCGCCCAGACCCGAACTCAGCAATCGTTCGAAGGTGCGGCGCTGGCCGTTGGAGAACTCCAGATCAACCTGCTCGGCGCGCAGAAAGCGGCTGGCGTCGATCGGACGCACCGCGAGGATGTGTGGGGGTTTTCGCATCCCCCGATTGTAGCCTGCGCCGACGTGGCGCGGCCGCATCAATCGGGATTGAATGCCGCCAACGCCTGCGCATGCAGTGCCGGCGTGCCGGCCAGGGCGCTGCGCGATTCCAGACCGATCGCCTGGCCATCGAGGTCGGTAAACACGCCGCCGGCTTCGCGCACGATCAGCACCAGGGGCGCGATGTCGAGGATATTGAGATCGGATTCGATCACCAGATCCATCGCGCCGCGCGCCAGCAAGTGGTAGTGCAGAAAATCGCCATAGCCGCGAATGCGCCCGACGCGGCGCACGAGATCGCCATAGGCCTGCCAACGTGAGGCATTGGCGGCGAGGGATTTGAGATTGCCGGTGGAAATCGCGGCCTGTGCATCGAACGCCTGTGCGGCCGACACCTGCAGGTGTCTGGCCTCGTCGTCGCCAACGCGCAGGAAGGCGCCACCGCCGCGCAGCGCCCACGCACGCTCGCCGTAGACCGGCGCATCGGACACGCCAAGCACGAGCTCACCGCGATGCATGAGCGCAATCTGCGTGGAGAACATCGGATAGCCGCGCACGAAAGCCTTGGTGCCGTCGATCGGATCGATCAGCCAGAGGAAATCGCCCTCGCCCTCACGGCCTTCTTCCTCACCGAAGTACGCATGGTCTGGAAAGGCCGCGCGCAAGACCCGCTTGATCGCCGCCTCGGCCTCGCGATCGGCGATGGTGACGGGCGTGAGATCTGCCTTGGTGACCACTTCGAAATCACGCGCCCGCCAGTGTGGCAGGATCACCGCCCGCGCGGCGTCGGCAGCGCGCTGCGCGACCTCGAGCGCGCATTCGAGAAAATCGCGATCCAGCTTCATTTCAATGCATCCGCAGCAGGCTGCCCTGCGCCTGCACGCGAGTCGAGCCATCGGCCTGACGCTCACCGATACCCAGCAGCAACTGCTCGACTTCTGCATCAGCATTGCGTGCGCGCAAGGTCGCTTGCGCCTCGTAGTTCGGTTGACGCAACACGAAGTTGCCGTCGACCGCGAGTGCGCTGCTGCCATCGTCCTTGAAGGTTCCGGCGATGCTGCCATCACTTTGCGTCGAGAATCCGGCGCTCAGGCCCGACAGATGGATTTCGGCCCGCGGAGTGGCAATCACGGCATCGCGCCACAGTGCGTCGCCGCGCACATCGGCAAGACCGGCACGCGACAGCGTCGCCGTGGCCAACGTGCCGCTCATGCTGCCGCGCAGGGAAATATCGGCATTTTCGAGCAATCCCTGCAAGCGCTGCGCCGGCACGGTGAAGCGCAGATCCTGCACGCGCAAGGAACCCTCGCGGCGTTCGACCGCACCGGCCAACTCCAGGTCGCTGCCGGCAATGCGCAGATCGAAAAGCGGCTTGCCTGCCAGCAGCGAGCCTTTCGACAGATGCCAATCGAGCGCGCCCAGATCATTGCCGAGCACGCTCAGCCCATCGGCATGGCCATCCCATACCGTGCCATGCAGACCGCTCAGACTGGCTGGCGCAATGCGCGCGGCGATGAGTCGATAACCGACTTCGGCGGGCAGTCGCCACAGGTAGATGCCGCCGCCGAGCAGAACCAGCAGCAGCACGAGCACGAAAATCCGGGACTTGCGCATCAGGAGCTCACCCACATCAGGAGAAATTTCGGCGACCGCGCACCTCGGTCACGGCGCATCCTGCAAGGTCACGCGCGCGTTGACCAGACCGATGCCATCGGCGCGGTCGGCCGACAGTTCGTTCGCCTCCACACCATAACTGCGCGACAGGATTTCCAGCCAAGCGGCCAGCGTGTCGAAGTTCGCGTTCTCCAGACTCAGCTTGACGTGGCCCGAACCGGACGGTTCGATTTGCTTGATCGCTGCGCCAAGGCCTGCATCGCGCGCACTCGCGTCGGCCAGCGCCAGCAGCGACTTGCCGGCGCGATCGCCGCGCGCACGCTGGCCAACCACGTGCTGCTGCGCGAGCAACGCAGTGCCGCGCTCGACCGCCGCGAGTTCATCTCGCCGAGTGGCCACCTCCTGCTCCAGCGCAGCCCGTCGCTGCGACATGGGCGACCACACGAGCGCCCAGAACAACATCACGGCCACCACCACGGCGCCGATCGCCAGGGTGCGGCGATCGCGCTCGGACATGCCTTGCCACCAGGTCTTGATCATCGCTGCACCGCCTGCGTCTGCTTGCCGATCTCGACACGAACGCGGCCATCGACACCATCGGCGCCGGGGTTGGCGGCGGTGAGTTCGGCCTTGCAGCCGGGCAGCATGGCGATGCGTTCGCGCACCAGATCGAGCGCGTTGAGATCGGGCGCACGCAGCGCCAGTTCGAGCACGCCATTTCGATAGTCGACCGCGCGCGTCTGGATCCGCGTGCCGCCATCGCCGAGCACCGGGCCGATGCGATCGAGCACGCCGAGCACGCCCTGCGTCGTGGTTTGACCGCCGGTGCCGATGCGCGCGGCAACCAACTGCGCAGGCGTGGTGCGATCGAATACCTTGGCATCCAGATCCGGCAGCGCCTTGAGCACGGCCTCGCGCGCAGCCAGATCGAGTCGCGCGGCTTCGCGCGAAAGGCGCCACACCTGCGTGCCGAGCGTGAGCACCGCGAGCACGACGACCGCAGCGGACAGTGCTGCCGCGACGCGCCACCAGCGTGCGCCATCGCTGCGACGGCGGCGCCTGATTGCGTACTCACCATCAAGCAGGTTGAGCGGCAATTCCGCGGCTTGCGCCGCGAGCAGCGCCAGCGGATCACGCACCACTTCGACAGTCATCGTGCCGGGCAATCCCAGTGCGGCAGCGCCCGCGCCGCGGGCATCATGAACGAGGCAAGCGCTGGCTGCAGGCAATACCGCGAACCACGACGCCAGCTCATCGACCGCGCAGGCAAAGGCCGACCACGGCCCCATGCGCACAAGCGCGCCTTGCGCATCGAGCAGCACGCGCGCACCGCCATCGAGTGGCGCCAAGGCCAGAGACTCGGGAATCAGCACATCGGCGACGATGCCTTCAGCGGCCAGCCGATCGAGCCAGCCATCGAGCGTCGCCCGCGCGACCACGGCCACGCCAACCTTGCCCTCGTGTGCAGACGCAGCCGCAAAGTGCAGGCTGTCCACCGGCGCCAACAACAGATCCTCGACCGCGAACGGCAGCGCCTTGAGCAAGGTCGCGCGATTGCGCGCGGTCAGCGCAGTCTGGGTGAGCAACACCTCGCTCGCCGGCACCAGCACGATCACTTCGCGCGCCTGCGCGAGCGCCGGTGCCGGCGGCACGCCGGGCACGGCCCGCACCGCCGCAGTAGACGCGGTCGTGCGCAGCCAGCTCAGGCTGCCATCAGCGGCAAGGCGCAGGAACAATCGATCGGACATCGGCTCGGGTCAGGGGTCGAATCGCGGTGATTGTACGCGACGCCCGCGCTCGACTGGACGCCCGGCACCGCGCCCACGGCATGCGTGGACATGGGCACCATGATCCGGTGCCGGCACATGTTCAAGCACGTCCGATGCGCAAGGGCACTCGGCCTTGTGTTCGTGCACGGCAACCCATCGACGTCCTTGTTGGTTCGTCCCGCATCCGCGCCACTGGGATTTCGGCTGGCGCCGTAATCGCTGGGTCATTTGGGCTTGTGCGTTTGCGCGAGAGCCGACTCGCGTCCGTGCGCGTTCGTCCCGCATCCGCGCCACTGGTGATTTCGGCTGGCGCCGTAATCGCTGGGTCATTTGGGCTTGTGCGTTTGCGCGACAGCCGACTCGCGTCCGTGCGCGTTCGTCCCGCATCCGCGCCACTGGAGATTTCGGCTGGCGCCGTAATCGCTGAGTCATTTGGGCTTGTGCGTTTGCGCGACAACGGACTCGCGTCCGTGCGCGTTCGTCGCGCATCCGCGCGCTCGCACGCCGCGGCTCGCACCGAAGTTTTGCGTTGTCCTCGTCGTGTTCGCTTTCGCGAGAACCGGCTGGCGTCCATGCCTGTTCGTCCCGCATCCCTGCGGGCCGGTGGCTTTCTCTTGCTCGCCCAAGAGAAAGCCACCAAAGAGAACGGCGCCCCTCGCAGCGCCGCCTTGCGCGCATCGTGCGCGCAAGGTCCGCGGTCGATGGCCGGTTGCGCCGACAGCACATCCCTGTGCCGGCGGCGCAATGCGCGCGCTCCATCGCGCGCACCCTGCGGGCCATTCGGCCATCGCCCGCCGTCGCTGAAGGGGATTGGAAACCGCAGCGCGCTCCTGCGCGCCAAAGCCAAGGCATCGTCGCGTTTCGGCACGGCTCGGTGGTCGGATCAAGGTGCGCAGCACCGGATCCGACATCTTTCGTGTGCGGGCAGGATGCCCGCGCTTGCGCTTTTCAGCCCCTTTCGGCCGCGGCAGGCGCGCGAAGAAGAGGCCCGCAGGGGCGGCGCGAGGGATCGCGCCGAGTTTGCCGTCAGACCAGGGATGGTCTGTCGGCAAACCCCGCAGCGCGTCTGCGCAGTCCCGCGCGCACGATGCGCGCGGGACCAAGGCCGTGAGGGTGCCCTTCTCTTTGGTGACTTTCTCTTGGGCAAGCAAGAGAAAGCCACCGGCCCGCAGGGATGCGGGACGAACACGCACGGATGCCAGTCGGTTCTCGCGAAAGCGAACACGACAAGGACAACGCAAACTTTCGGCGCAAGCCGAAACGCCCAAGCGTACGGATGCGGGACGAACGCGCACGGACGCGAGTCGGTTCTCGCGCAGCCGAACACGACCAGGACTCCGTGTGCGGGCAGGAAGCCCGCGCTTGTGCTTTTCAGCCCCTTTCGGCCGCGGCAGGCGCGCGAAGAAGAGGCCCGCAGGGGCGGCGCGATGGATCGCGCCGAGTTTGCCGTCAGACCAGGGATGGTCTGTCGGCAAACCCCGCAGCGCGTCTGCGCAGTCCCGCGCGCACGATGCGCGCGGGACCAAGGCCGTGAGGGTGCCCTTCTCTTTGGTGACTTTCTCTTGGGCAAGCAAGAGAAAGCCACCGGCCCGCAGGGATGCGGGACGAACCCATACGGACGTGAGTCGGCTGTCGCGCAAACGCACAAGCCCAAATGACCCAGCGGCTACGGCGCCAGCCGAAATCCCCAGTGGCGCGGATGCGGGACAAACGCGCACGGACGCCAGTCGGTTGTCGCGAAGCCGAATACGACGAGGACAGCGCAATCTTTCGGCGCAAGCCGAAACTCCGAGCGACACCGACGCGCTACCGCGCGTCGGGCAAGGCCGCAGCGACCAGCGCCTCATCGGCGCCGCGGCTGCGCTGCACGATACGCACGCGACCACCCTGCACAAGCACGACGCGAAACACCGTGAATGGCAGGCCGTCCAAGACGATATCGCCGCGCAGCAGGAAGGCGACGCTGTTCACGCCGACGAGCGCGGCCAGATCCGCAGGCACCCTGCCCAGCGGCGTCGCCTGCCAGAATGCATCCGTCTGCGCCCATTGGGCGCGACCGTTCTGCCACAGTCGCTGCGCAAGCGCGACCGTCGCGGGCACTTCGCCGGTGCCGGCCAGCGCCTGCAGCAAGGGCACGCCCGCCGTGTTGACGTTGATCTTCGTGCCCGGCGGCAACGCGCAGACCTGAGGCGCAAGGCGCGCATAGGCGGCGGTGTCGATTCCGCGCACGAGGCGCAGCTCGGAGACATGCGAGAACAAGCCGCCGTGCGGCCGGTAGGGCACACGCGCACCCAGATAGGCGCTCGCATCGGCGCCACTCGCACGCTCGGGATCGAGCCAGGCCTGAACTGCATCGGCCACAGCCGGCGCGATCGATTGTGCCTTGAGCAGGCGCACGAACAGCGCCTTCCATTGGGGTGATTGACCTGGCGCGAGGTTGTTGAGATTGAAGCAGCCATTGAGATCGCGCATCGAGGCCGAGATCATGCCGCCGGGAACTTGTTGTGGCGGCAACGGCTGTGCCCATGGACTGTTCGCAGTGTCGGGCCCATCGCGTGGCAGCAGCAGCGCTTGGCTTGCGTATGCTTCAAGTCCTTGCGCATAGGCTTCGACCTGCTGCGCGCGCAGCCCGTTGCGGGTGCGCGCGAGCGCGAGTTCGCCACGATCGAGCAGGGCGGCGACGAGAAGCGTCGCCAGCGCCACCACCAAGAGGGCGACGATCAGGGCGACTCCTCGATTGCGTTGCGCAGGCGTGCGTGCCGTGCGCATCGCGGTGCGCGCGCGTGCAGGCAGGCGACTCACGGCGAGCCTGCGCATTGGCGTGGCCCGCCCGTCATCTGGCACGGCGCCGGCTCGGTCAATTCGATCACGCGCCGGATCTCGCCCAGTTCGGGCGGTGCGATACGCACTTCGACCGCGCGCGGCAATTGCGCGACAGCGGCAACATCGATCTGGCAAGGCAAACCTTCGCTCGGCGGCCAGCTCTCGCGCCAGACGCGATCGCAGCCCAGATAGCGCAGGCGCAGACTGCCTGCATTGGGCAAGAGCTCGCGCCAGTCCGGCTGCGAGCCGGGCGCGCGGTCGAGCACAGGATAACGACCTTCGCGCAAGCTGCCGCCAGCGAGCGAAAACATCACGCGCTGCAGATTGCTGCGCGCCTCGGCCAGGGGATTGGCAAAGCCCACGCGCGTGAATTCGATCGCGTCGGCGCGACCCTGCAGCGCGGGCAGTTCGGCGCCGCTGTCGCCACGCACGCTGCGCGAGACGGCTTGGGCGAGATCACCCGCGAGGACCGCGAGCGTGCGCTGCACCTGGGCGAAGCGCGTCTGCTCGGCAGCCAGCGCCGCACGCGTGCGTGCGATCGTCGACAGGCCGCCGTAGGCCGCGGCCGCGATCACCGCGAAGATCGCCACCGCGATCACCAGTTCCAGCAGGCTGAAACCCTGCACGATCCGGCGCGCACGCGTTGCGTTCATGGCTCGAACCCGCGAAAGCCGTTCAGACTCGCCGAAGGATCCTTGTCATCACCGTGAAACACGCGCACCTCGATGCGCAGGATCTCGCTTTGCGGAATGGCGCTCACCTCGCGCTGCCAGCGCCATGCGCGCCCGGCCAGTTCGACGCGACCATCACTGCGCCCCGGCGTCGGTCGCTCGGGTGCAATGCGTGCATCGGCAAGCACGTTGGCGGCGACCCAGCCGGCGAGCGTGCGCTCGCGCAGGGCATCGAAATTGCTGATCTGCACACTCGCCGCACGCGAGAGCGCGAGCAGCGCGACCGCGACCACGACCAAGGCGATCAACACTTCGATCAAGGTGAAGCCCGCATCGCGACGCTGGCGAATGCCGGCGCTCATCGGTTCTCGCTCCGCAGGCTGCCATCGGCGCTGCCGATCAGGCGCCGCTGCAAAGGCGGATCGCCGAGCGCGAAATCGAGCACGAAGGGCGTGAGCTCGCCCGAGGAAAAGCACACCAGATGCGGCGCATCGGCGACCTTGTCCTGCAGGTCGAGCGTGTTGCCCTCACGCCTGAGCACCACGCGCAGCGAGGGCGGCCAGCGCCGCGCACGCAGTTCGTCATTGCCGCCGAGCACGCGCCACGTGCTGCCATCAAGCCGTGCGAAGGAATAACCGTCGGCAGCGAGCCTGACGCCGAATTCGCGTCCGCCGAGCTGAGCCTGATCGCAGGCGTGCGCGAGTCGTGCCTGGAAGCGTTCGACTGCGCCGTCGAGTTGACGCGCGGTATTGCCGCTGACGGCGATCACCAGCACGTAGGCCAGCACCGCAGCGATCGCCACCACGACGAGAATCTCGATCAGGGAAAAGCCGCGCACGCGAGTCACGCGGCGGCGCCGGGCAATGCAGCATGGGGCGATCTGGCGATTCAGTGCGCCCATCGGCGGTGATGGTTCGCCGTGTCCATCGCGTCAATTGCGGTTGTCGACGTCGGCTGCCTCGCCCTCGCCACCGGGCTTGCCATCGGCGCCGAAGCTGGAAATGTCGAAGTCGCCATGCTGTCCCGGCGATGCGTACTGGTAGGGTCGACCCCAAGGATCCTTGGGCACGCTGCGCGCCTGCAGGTAGGGGCCCTTCCAGTTTGCCGCTTCGGGCTGGCCGGTCGGTTTGGCGATCAGCGCTTCGAGACCTTGCTCGGTTGACGGGTAGGCGTAGTTGTCGAGCTTGTAGAGGTTGAGCGCGCTGCCGATGCTGGAGATGTCCTGATGCGCCTTGACGATGCGCGCTTCGCCGGGGCGATCCATGACCTTGGGCACGACGATCGCGGCGAGGATGCCGAGGATCACGACGACGACGAGGATTTCGATCAGGGTGAAACCCCGGTTGTCGGCGGCGTGGGCTTTGCAGTGACGATTGCGGCGCATGGCGAGCTTGTGTGGCAATGGGGCTGCCGCCGATCATAGCAGCGCCATGCCCTCCCCCACTGCCGAACTGGTCGCGCGCGACCTTGCCGTCGTCTGGCATCCGTGCACGCAGATGCACGACCACCAGACCCTGCCGATGCTGCCGATCGCCAGCGCGCAAGGCGTCTGGCTGCACGGCCACGACGGCAAGGCGTATCTCGATGCGGTGAGCTCGTGGTGGACCTGCCTGCTCGGCCACCGCGATCCGCGCATCGTCGCCGCGCTCAAGGACCAGCTCGACACGCTCGATCACGTGATGCTGGCCGGTTTCACCCATGAGCCGGCGATCGATCTGGCCGAGGAACTCGTGCGCATCGCGCCGCGCGCAGTGGGCGATGCGCGCGAACTGCGGCGTGTGTTCTATGCCGACAACGGCTCGTCTGCGGTCGAAGTCGCACTCAAGCTGTCCTTCCACTACTGGCGCAATATCGGTCGCGGCGAGCGCACGCGCTTCATCGCACTCACCGGCGGCTATCACGGCGAGACGCTCGGTGCGTTGTCGGTCACCGACGTACCGCTGTATCGCCAGACCTATGCGCCACTGCTGCTCGAACCGATCTTCGCGCCCTCACCCGACGCCTACGCGTGCGCGCCCGGCGAAACCGCGATCGACTGCGCGCAGCGTGCGCTCGCGGCGATGCGCGGCCTGCTCGAACGCCATGCCCACGAAGTCTGCGCGGTGATCGTCGAGCCGCTGGTGCAATGCGCGGGCGGCATGCGCATGCATCATCCGAGTTACCTCAGCGGCCTGCGCGCGCTATGCGATGACTTCGACGTACACCTGATCGCCGACGAGATCGCGGTCGGCTTCGGTCGCACCGGCAGCCTGTTCGCCTGCGAGCAGGGCGCCATCGTTCCCGACTTTCTGTGCCTTTCGAAAGGTTTGACCGGCGGCACCTTGCCGCTGTCTGCCGTGCTCACCCACGAGCAGGTCTATGCCGCGTTCTACGCCGAATATTCGGCCGGCAAGGCCTTCCTGCATTCGCACAGCTACACCGGCAATCCGCTGGCCTGCCGCGCTGCGCTGGCCACGCTCACGGTGCTGCGCGAAGAGCCGATCCTCGAACGCAATCGCGCCTTGGCTGCACATCTTGCCAAACGCATCGCGCCGCTGGCCGCTCATCCGCACATCGGCGACGTGCGCCAGACCGGCATGATCGCCGCGCTCGAACTGGTCGCCAACAAGAGCACACGTGCACCGTTTCCCGGCAGCGAGCGACGCGGCCTGCGCGTGTATCGCCATGGCCTCGAACGCGGCGTGGTGCTGCGCCCGCTCGGCAATGTCATCTACTTCATGCCGCCCTACTGCATCACGCCAGAGGAAATCGATCTCATGGTCGAGGTCGCCGTCGAGGGCATCGAGCTCGCACTGCGCTGAGCCCGGCTGGCGCAAGTGCGCGCGCTTGCGCACAATCGCGGATCGATCGTGACAGCAGGATCGCCATGCGCATTCCCCGAGTCTTTGTCCCGCATCCCTTGCGCGCCGGCCACGAAGTCGAGCTGCCGGTGCAGGCTGGCGAGCATCTCGTGCGCGTGCTGCGTCTGGAGCGCGGCCATCCCCTGCGGCTGTTCAACGGCGATGGCGATGAGTATTCGGGCGAGATCGCCTCGCTGGCCAAGCGCGGCGTCACCGCACACGTGCTCGCACGCGAAACGGTGGCGAGCATGGAAAGTCCCCTGCGCATCACGCTCGCCCAGGGCATCGCCCGCGGCGAGAAGATGGACTGGATCCTGCAGAAGGCGACCGAACTCGGCGTGGCCCGCATCGTGCCGCTGGTCACCGACCGCACCGAGGTCAAGCTCGATGCCGAACGCGCGCCGCGACGCATGGCGCACTGGCAGGCCGTGCTCGCTTCGGCCTGCGAACAATGCGGGCGCAATCAACTTCCACAGCTCGATGAGCCGCTGCGCCTGGCCGACTTTGCCGCCACGCCCGGCGTGGAAGGCGAACTGCGCCTCGCGCTCGATCCACTGGGAGCGCTTGGCGTGCGCAGCCTGCCGCAGTCGATGCGGATGACTCTGGTCGTCGGCCCCGAGGGCGGCTTGTCGGAACATGATCTCGCCACCCTCGCCCAAGGTGGCTTCGGCGGCCTGCGCCTGGGCCCGCGCATCCTGCGCACCGAAACCGCGGGTCTGGCCGCGCTCGCCGTGCTGCAGGCCCTGCAGGGCGACCTCGATCAGGGTTCGATTCGCAGTGCCTGAGCCACAGCCGGCAAAGGCTTATGAGCTTTTGCCGCGTTGTGACGGAGCCCGCAAAAGCGGCGATCGGCGGCGACTAGCTTCGCGTGGACTGGTCAACGCAGAAGGACAGCGCATGAATGCCCGTCACCTCAGTCTGCTCGCCGCCGCAACTGCGCTTCTGGGCGCCGCCCCAGCCGATCAGGCAAGCGCAGCCTGCAGCTTCACCCAGACCGAACTCCCCATCGGGGCCTCGGGCACGCCGATCGCCCATGTACGCATTGCCGAACGCGCCGATGGTCGCCCGGTGCTGATGGTCAGCGACGACGTACAGAACCAGGAAACACTGTGGGTCTATTCCTGCGCCAATCGCCTGTGCACGAGCGGCCAGGCGAGTCAGGTGGTCACCTCGACCAACTTCTTCGAGCGCTCGGGCATCGTGGTGCGCAACGATGGCCGACCGGCCCTGGTCGGCAGCTACCGTGGCGGCCTGCGCTACTTCGACTGCGTCGATGCCGATTGCACCAGCGTGAACTGGGTCGAGATCTGGCCCAATGCCACGGGCATCTTCAGTGCCAATCCGATGGTCCTGCAGGCCAATGGCGCACCCGCGTTCCTCTACATCGACAGCACGCTGGGCGCGCGCCCTGGTCACTTGATCTATCACGCCTGCGACGACGACAGTTGCGAGAGCGGCAGCGAGAAGACACTGGCGGTGCCGCCCGACAGCACTTCGCAGATCTTCGCGCCGTCCCTGGCGATCGACGCCAACGGCCATCCGGCGGCAAGCTACCTGGTCACCCATGGCGCCTCGACCTCTGCCGACTATCTCATCGCGCGCTGCACTGACAGCGCTTGCGACGCGATCACGCACACCACCCTGGCGGTTCCCTCATCGATCTCCAATCCGACGCGCACCGACCTCGTCATCCGCGGCGATGGGCGGCCATTGGCGCTGGACAGCCAGGGCGGGCACCGCGCCCTGCTCGATTGCAACGACGTTCCCTGCAGCAGCGCCACCGATCGCATGCTGCCCCCCGAAGCGCCAGGCGACCTGCTGTTCGGCCTGGACCTGACCAGCGACGGACGCGCGGCCTTCGGCAGCTTCTTCCCGAACTGGATGAACGCCTGGACCTGCGCCGACGCGAATTGCGCCAGCGGCACGCTCGATCAGGTGAGCACCCCGGCCACCGTACTCGTCGAAGCCGACCATTTGCGCGCTGCCGATGGTTCGCAGTTCCTCGCCTGGATCCCGTGGGGCTCAACGCTCAACTTCGCCACTTGTCTGGCCGACCCGATCTTTGCCGACGGCTTCGATTGAACCGGGCCGCCACCGGTGACCGCGCGCACGGTGTCACCTATGCTTGGCGTCCCCACAACGGAGATGCACAGATGAAGGCAAGGTTTGCGGCCGTCATGGCGGCAGGAATGTTTATCGCAGGCATTGGCGTCGGCGTTGCCGCGTCGAAGAAGAACAATCCCTCGCTCTATCACGGCAAGTCCAACGCCGAAGCGGCACAGGCGCTGCTCGACGCTGCCCGCATACAGGCCGGAAAGGGCAGTTGGGAGCGCATTGCGATCGGCCGCATCCAGTACCTGGGTGGACAGAAGGCTCAGGGACAGGCCATATTCGACGAGATCCTCGGTGGCAAGCACGAAGCCAGCGACGAGATCCGCATCGCCCGCATCTACCGCGAAGCCGGCGAATGGGCACGGGCCAAGCCAATGTTTGATGCCTATGTCGCCAAGAATCCCAAAGACAAGACCGAAATCGCCGAAATCGGCGCCTGGTACCTGCTCGCCGGTGACCGCGACAGCGCCGAACGCCTGTTCGACAAGTCGTTTGCGATCGAGGACGAAATCTGGGCGACCGTGGCTGCGGCCGGCGCCTATCTCGGCGTCGCGCCCCAGCCTTGAGCGGAAATCCGCAGGCTTGCCCGCGCTGCGATCCACGGCCCGATCGCAGCGCGGGCTTCAAGCCGGAAGAATCCCGTCCGGCAAAGGGTCTTCGCGATCACCCGCGGCATCGGATGCAAGCGGCGCTGCCAGCGCCGTTTCGATCTCGCGCACGATGGGCAATGCGCGCTCGACATCGCTGTTGCTGACCATCACGTTGACGAGATTCCAGCGCGGCAGTTCGCCGATCGCGCCGACCAGATACTGACCCGCGACATAGGCGCCGATGCCTTCGGCCTCGAGCGCACCCTTGACGAGGTTGGCATCGATGATGGTGTCGGCGCGATAGACGATCTGCATGGTCATGCCCCGCTGGCCGCAACCCGGCGGCACCGCTCAATGTCGGCCCCTGCGCAAGCCCCGTCAAGCCGGACGCGCCGGCGGTTCGCTTTCGGAGCTGCGCTCGCTAAACTCGCGGGCTTGCCAGTCCATGGACGCCGCCCCTGCGGCTGAATCGCATGACCGACACCACCACGCCACCGGCCGCAGGCCATTCCTTCATTCGCCAGATCGTCGTCGCCGACATGGCCGCGGGCAAGCACGGCGGGGCCGTGCGCACGCGCTTTCCGCCCGAGCCCAATGGCTACCTGCATCTGGGCCATGCCAAGGCGATCTGCCTGGACTTCGGCATCGCGCGCGAGTTCTCGGGCACCACCGCGCTGCGCTTCGACGACACCAATCCGGCCAAGGAAGACATGGAGTATGTCGAGGCGATCAAGGCCGACGTGCGCTGGCTGGGTTTCGAATGGGACCTCTTGCGCCACAGCTCGGACTATTTCGAGGTGTTCTACCTCGCCGCCGAGAAACTCATCCGCCTGGGCAAGGCCTTCGTCTGCGATCTGGATGCCGAACAGGTGCGCGCGTATCGCGGCACGCTGACCGAGGCGGGGCGCAATTCGCCCTACCGCGAACGCAGCGTCGAGGAAAATCTCGACCTGTTCCGGCGCATGCGTGCATGCGAATTCGCCGATGGCGCGCGCACGCTACGCGCGAAGATCGACATGGCCTCGGGCAACATCAACCTGCGCGATCCGGCGCTGTACCGGATTCGCCGGCTCACGCATCAGAACACCGGCGACGCCTGGTGCATCTACCCGATGTACGACTACGCGCATCCGCTCTCGGATGCGGTCGAGGGCATCACCCACTCGTTCTGCACGCTCGAGTTCGAGGATCACCGCCCGCTTTACGACTGGTGCCTCGACCAGCTCGACCTGCCGACCGACGCGAGCCTGACCGAACCCTTGCGCAAGGCCGGTTTGTGGATCCAGCCGACACGCCCGCAGCAGATCGAGTTCGCGCGCGGCAATCTCGATTTCACCGTGATGAGCAAGCGCAAGCTCATGGCGCTGGTGGCCGAACGCCTGGTCGATGGCTGGGACGATCCGCGCATGCCCACGCTCGCGGGCGTGCGTCGGCGCGGCTTTCCGCCCGCCGCGATCCGCCAGTTCTGGGAACGCGCGGGTGTGACCAAGCAGAACTCGGTGATCGAGTTCGGCGTGCTCGAGGGCTGCGTGCGCGAAGTGCTCGACGCGAGCGCGGCGCGGCGCATGGCCGTGCTCGATCCGCTCAAACTGGTCATCGACAACCTCGATGCCTCCCATGCGGAAACGATCGAGTTCTCCAACCATCCCAAGAACGCCGAGTTCGGCATGCGCCAGGTCCCGTTCGCGCGCGAGTTGTGGATCGAGCGCGAGGATTTCGCCGAAGTGCCGCCCAAGGGCTTCCATCGCCTCGTCCCCGGCGGTGAAGTGCGCCTGCGCGGCGTCGGCATCGTGCGCTGCACCGACCTCATCAAGGATGCCGCAGGCGCCGTGATCGAAGTCCACTGCACACTCGATTCCGAGACGCGCCACGGCATGGCCGGCGCCGAACGCAAGGTCAAGGGCACGATCCATTGGGTCAGCGCGCAGCACGCGCTCGCCGCCGAGGTGCGCCTCTACGATCGCCTGTTCACCGCGGCCGATCCCGACGATGACAGCGATGGCAAGAGCTACGCCGACCATCTCAACCCGGCGTCCAAGCGCGTCGTGCAGGCCTGGCTCGAACCCGCAGCAGCGCAGACCGCAGGCGAGCAAGCCCTGCAGTTCGAACGGCTCGGCTACTTCGTCGCCGACCGCCACGATCATGCGCCGCAGCGACCCGTGTTCAACCGCATCGTCACACTGCGCGACACCTGGGCCAAGCGCTGAGCGCAAGCGATCAAGGCGCGCGGCGCGCAAGGCGCCGCGTCAGCGCACGTGCGCACGGATCGGAATACAGTCTGCCGACCAGCGCGCCAAGTGCCCAGCAGGCCAGCACGGCCGGCACATACCACAGCCAGCCGCGGCGAAGATCGGCGCCGCTGGAGTTGAATGCGGCCACCACCGCAAACACGACGAACATGTGGCCAAGATAGATTTCGTAGCTGTAGCGTCCCATCGAACGCAGCCATGCCCATCCGCGCATGCCGGCGCGGCGCGAATGCGCCAGTGCGTAGACGAGAAATGCCGCGGAACACACATGCCAGAACATCACGAAATCGTGCAGCACTGGCCACAATTCGCGCATCGCCAGCAGGATCGCCAGCAGCCCCGCAACCCCCAGTCCGCCGATGACGGCCACCCGCACACGCGGCGGCTGCGGCCATTGCCGCACGGCCAGCGCAACGAGTACGCCGGCGGCAATCGCCCCCATCCCCGGCAGGTAGGACTTCTCTTTCCAGATTTCGTTGTCGGTGATCGCCATGAGCGAGAACGGAATCGAACAAACCAGTGCCGCCAGCAGCAGCGACAGCAGGGCGCGACTGCGCACCAATGCGCACAGCAAGGGAAAGCCGAGATAGAAGGCTTCTTCGATCGAGAGTGACCACAGCACATCCCACCCGCCCGGCAGGTATCCAGTCGCGCCTTCATACCAATTCAGATGCAAGGCCAATGCTGCGAACAACGCGCGAGGCAGCGACTGCTCCGGCTTGTCGATGACGAAGTGGGTGACTCCTGCCAGATGCATTGCCGACAGCGCGGCAAGCACCAGCAAGAGGCACGGCACGATGCGCCCGGCGCGACGTGCGTAGAACGCGCGCAGATCGATCTCGGCCAGACCGCCCCAGCGCGCGAGACAGTGGCTGGCGATGAGAAATCCTGACATCACGAAGAACACGAACACCGCTTCGTAGCCGCTGTAGCTGAGCGCGCCCAGCACGCGGCCGGGCAGGAAATCTGCAAGCGCGGTCTTTTTGAGCGGAATTCGCAGCGCCAGATGGTGCAGCACCACCAGCAGGATCGACAGGCCGCGCAGGGCATCCAGGCCGGGATTGCGCGACAAGGAAATTTCGATTCGGGCCGAGCCGTGCATGCCGCGTTCCAGAAAAAATGCAGCGCGCGATGTTGCAGGCAATCAGGCACACTGGCAATCGCGTCGTCTGCCGCCAGAGGGGACGCGCGGCCCGTCGTCTCCCACTTTGCGGAAGCCATTCATGACCCCGACCTCGGTTGCGCTGAATTTGCCCGACTGGATCAAGAACGAAATCGACTTCGAGCGCAGCTGCACGAGCGACGAAGAGCGCGTCGCTCTGGCCATCGCGCTGGCGCGCGGCAATGTCGAGCATCGTGGCGGCGGACCGTTCGGCGCGGCGATCTTCAGCGAATCAGGCCGTCTGGTCGCGGTCGGCGTCAACCGCGTGGTACCGCAGAACTGCTCGGTCGCGCATGCCGAGATGATGGCCTTCATGCTCGCCCAGCAGCATCTGCAGCGCCATCGGCTCAACGACGACGGTGGCCGCTACACACTCGCCACCAGCGCGCAGCCCTGTTGCCAATGCTATGGCGCGAGCATCTGGGCCGGCATCGATGAACTGCTGATCGGCGCGCGCGCGCAGGATGTCATGGAGCTGTCGCAGTTCGACGAAGGGCCGCTGCCCGCAGACTGGATCGGCGAGCTGGAAAAACGCGGCATCACGGTACGCCGCGACATCCTGCGCGAGCAGGCGCGCGAGGTGTTCAAGCTCTACGCACAGCAGGGCGGCGCTGCCTATTGAACCGGCCGGGCGGTAGCTTGCTCGGCTTGCGACGCTTTTGTAGAGCCGAGCTTGCTCGCCTCGCGGCGCTTTTGTAGAGCCGAGCTTGCTCGGCTTGGGGCGTGGCATCGGGGTGGAAAACGCAGCGGAGCAAGCTCCGCTCTACGGAGCGTTGGTTTTTTAATGCCGAGCTTGCTCGGCTTGCGGCGCTTTTGTAGAGCCGAGCTTGCTCGGCTTGCGACGTGGCAACGGGGCGGAAAACGCAGCGGAGCAAGCTCCGCTCTACGGAGCATTGGTTTTTAATGCCGAGCTTGCTCGGCTTGCGACGTGGCAACGGGGCGGAAAACGCAGCGGAGCAAGCTCCGCTCTACGACGGTGACGGTGCGCGCTTTTGTAGAGCCGAGCTTGCTCGGCTTGCGGCGCGCGGGAGCGGAGCAAGCTCCGCTCCACGGGAAGGCGTGGCGCGGGGTCAATCGAAGCCGTTGGCAAAGATCACGTCGTTGCCGGCAATCACCAGCAGGTTGGCACTCATCGCCGGCAGCGCATTGAAGGTGAGCGTGTTTCCCGCGAGCGTGCCGTTGCTGATCGCATGCACGCCCTGGTTGGCATCGAAGCCGTAGAGATTCCACTGTGCGCCCGGTGAGCTGGCGAAGTTGACCGTCACCGACTGCGTCGATGTCATCTTGTTGGTGAGCAGCAGCATCGTGCGACCCGAGCCGACAAAGGCATAGGAGCCGACCTGATCGGCATTGCCGCTGGTCGCGCGCACGCTGCTGCCGCTGACCTTCGCGCCGCTGCCGTTGTAATTGAGGAAGAGCGTGAACGCGCGCTCGACACGGGTGTCGGCCTCGGGTGCGACCCAGCGCGTGGCCATGTCCACACCCTCACGCGCGAAGATGCCGAACAGTTCGGCCTGCGCGACCGCGCCGCTGGCGGTGCCGTCATTGCCCCAGCGGTATTCGGTGATCGCCAGTTTCGTACCCGGGCAGTACTGGTTGATCCAGGCGCGCGCGCGCGGAATCAGGTTGGGCTTGCTGTAGTGATTGGAATCAAAATCGCCCAGGTCGGACAGCCAGGATTCCGACACCCAAGTTGGATCGTGGAGTTCCTTGAGCGCGCGCAAGCGGCGCTGCGCGGTGGCCGCCGAATCGTCATCGCTCATCGAGACGTTGTCGCCCTGCGGGTAGTAGTGCAGGTCGAGGTAATCCACCGCACGCGCGCCGCCGGCAATCGGATTGGCGCAGATCTGCTGCAGATACCAGGCCACGAAGGGCATGCCGCCGTGCGCGGCGCGATCGCTGCCATCCAGGCAATCGTCGGCAGCCGAACCGAACAGGTCGCAGTAGCCCCAGGTCACCGGGCCGGTCACCTGCGCGGTCGGATCGGCCTGCTTGATCGCCGCGCCATAGGCGAGCGCCTTGGCAAGGGTTTCGTCATAAGTGGTCGGATCCGGATGCACGTCGCGGTGGGTGGAGTTCCACAGCATCACTTCGTTGTCGAGCGAGTAGAAACGCACGCCGCCGCTGTTGGCTGCGCCGAAGGTTGCTTTGAGATGATTGATCCAACCCTGCCAGAACGCAGGCGTGACTGCGCTCGAGGTGTCGCTCGGATCGTTGCCGGTGATCGGCTGCCCGTTGCTCTGGCGCACGCCATTGCCGGCATCGGGATCCCAGGGGTCGGTGGATTGCTGCGCGCCGTACTTGGTGACCGAGAAACCGGCGAAGTAGGGATGGTTCTGCGGGCTGTCCGCGCGCGGCGTCCAGCCGATGGTCGGGATCGTCATCAGCACATCGGCGCCATAGTCGCGCGCAGTGTCGATGAAAGAGTCGGCGTAGTTGCCTACGGGTGGCACCTGACTGCGGTCGGAGGCGCCGGGAATGTTCTCGTAGTACCAGTCGGACGCGGTGTTGTGCACGTCGACCTGCCAGTTGTAGCGCGTGGTCGAGTTGCCACCCCAGCGCCGCAGCGGATAACCGATCTGCGCATTGCGTGCGTCATCGCCATAGTTCACGCCGAAGATCAGCGGACTGAAGGCGCGCACGTCGGCGCTGGTGTCGACGTTGACGGTGACGGCCGCACCGGCCGCGCCGCTTCCGAAAAGGACCGCAAGCACACACACGGACACGCCGCGTCGCACGACTCGATGATTCATGAACTCGACTCCTGACGTTGAAGGCCAACCCACGTCAAACCGTATATGCAATTTGGCAGGCAAAACCGACATCCGGTCACACTCGCCAGTGCTGCAGCGCACAGGCATGATGCGCGCTTCGCCGCGACCCGACCACCATGCCCACCACCCCAGCTTCCAGCCTGCTTGCCTATTGCCGCCCCGGTTTCGAGAGCGAATCTGCGCAGGAACTGACGGCACTCGACGCCCGCTGCGGCGGCGGCAGCGGTTATGCACGCGCGCAGCGCGATCGCGCCCACGTCGAATACGTGCTGGCCGATGCGCAGGCGCAGCAGGCCATCGCCGCGCAGGCACATTGGCGCAGCCTGATATTCGCGCGCCAATTGCTGTGCGTGTTCGGCAATGCGCAGGCACTGCCGACGCAGGACCGGCTCGGCGTGCTGCTGCCGCTGATCGAGGCCGATGGGCGGCGTTGGTGCGACGCCTGGGTGGAGACGCCCGACAGCGACGCCACCCGCGATCTCGCGCCGCTGTGCCGCGGGCTCAATGCCGCCCTGATCGCGGCGATGAAGCAGCGCCGTCTGCTCGAGCGCAACTCGCGCTGGCGACTGCATCTGTGCCTGACCGCGACCGATGCCGCATTTCTCGCCGCCGCCGACATCGCGCAGGCCGCGCCGTGGCCTGGCGGCATTCCACGCCTGAAGTTTCCGCGCGAGGCGCCGAGCCGCTCCACGCTCAAGCTCGAAGAAGCCCTGCTCGTCCTGCTCGACGAAGGTGAGCGCGAACGCTGGCTCAAGGCCGGCATGCGCGCGGTCGATCTGGGCGCTGCGCCCGGTGGCTGGACCTGGCAACTGGTCAAGCGCAGCCTGCGCGTGACTGCAGTCGACAATGGGCCGATGGATGCGCAGCTCATGGCCTCGGGTCTGGTCGAGCATCTGCGCGAGGACGGCTTCCACTACCAGCCGGTCAAGGCCGTCGACTGGCTGATCTGCGACATGGTTGAGCAGCCGCGGCGCGTCGCCGCGCGCATCGCGCACTGGCTCGCGCAGGGCTGGTGCCGGCACGCGATCTTCAACCTCAAGCTGCCGATGAAGAAGCGCTATGACGAAGTGCAGTTATGTCTGGACCTGCTGCGCGAGAGCGTGCCCGGCCTGCGCGACCTGCGTGCGCGCCAGCTCTACCACGACCGCGAGGAAATCACCGTGTTCGCCCGGATTGGCTGATGCGCGCCGGCGCCCGGCGAGCCCAGCCACCGCCAGATCTGCTTCACACTGGCAGCGCCGCCCCGATCGCGGGAGAATCACGCGACAGGATGTTTGAAACATTTGCCGCGCACACTGCGCGCAGGGGAGCTTGTACTTCAGAACGGGGATGACGATGACACGATTCAAGCAATTGGCCGGCTTCGCGCTGGCACTGGTGGCGGCGCTGGGCGCGGGGATCGCGGCAGCGAGCACGAGCGGCGTGGTGATCAGCCAGGCCTATGGCGGTGGCGGCAATACGGGCGCCACCTACAAGAACGATTTCATCGAGTTGTTCAATGCCGGCAGCGCGCCGGTATCGCTGGCCGGCTGGTCGGTGCAGTACACCTCGGCGGGCGGCGCAAGCTGGCAGGTGACCAACCTCACCGCCACGACCCTGCAGCCCGGGCAGTACTACCTGGTCCAGCAGGCGGCCGGAACAGGCGGCACCACCGACCTGCCCACGCCCGATGCCATCGGCACGATCGCGATGTCGGGCACGGGCGGCAAGGCCGCGCTGGTGAGCAGCACCACCGCGCTCAGCGTGGCCTGCCCCACCGGCGGCGCGATCGTCGACTTCGTCGGTTTCAGTGCAAGCGCCAACTGCTTTGAAGGCAGCGGCCCGACGCCGGCGCCGAGCAATACCACCGCGGTGCTGCGCGCCGGCGCTGGCTGTACCGACACCGACGACAACGCGAGTGACTTCGCCGCCGGCGCGCCCACGCCGCGCAACACCTCGACTGCGCTGCACGCATGCGGCGGCGGCGGCCCGACCAACCCGAGCGCGAGCGGCAGCGCAAATCCTGCCGTGGTCGCGCAGGGCGGCAGCAGCACGCTTACCGTCACCGTGATCCCCGGAGCCAACCCGGCCAGCACCGGCTTGGGCGTGACCGCCGACCTCTCATCGATTGGCGATGCCAATCCCGCCACGTTCACCCACGTCGGCCCCAATGGCAGCGGCGGCGAAATCTTCACCTATGCAGCCACGGTCAACGCGGGCACCCTGCCGGGCGCCAAGTCGCTGCCGGTCAGCGTGGTCGATGCCCAGAGCCGCAGCGCGAACACGAACATCGCGCTCACGGTCTCCGCGCCGCCGATCACGATCATGGCGATTCAGGGTCATGGCGCGGCCTCTCCGCTGGTCGGCCAGACGGTAACGACCACCGGCAACATCGTCACCGCGATCGGCAGCAAGGGCTTCTTCATCCAGGATCCGAACGGCGATGGCGACACCACCACCTCGGATGGCATCTACGTCTACACCGGCTCGGCGCCGAGCGGAATCGCGCTGGGCAACGTGGTCAGCGTGTCCGGCAAGGTCACCGAATTCAATGGCATCACCGAACTCACCACGCCGAGCTACAGCATGACCGCGGCTTCGGGTGCGACGATCCAGCCTTGGTTGCTCGACGACCATCCGCCAACCCAAGACCCGACCACCGGCATCTGCATGGCGACCGGCAGCACGATCGTGCCCGCCAACGACGGCTATCAAGCCAGCAACTTTGCCTGTCTCGACGGCATGCTGGTGACGATGAACGAAGCGCAGGTGACCGGCGCGACCTACGGTTCGGGCGGGAGCGACGCGATCCATACCGGCAACCCATCCGGCTTCTACGCCGCACTCGCCAGCGAACCGCGTCCCGCGCGCAAGCCCGGCGCGGCCTTTCCCGGCGTGGTCGGCCATCCCGAGATTCCGGTGTGGGGCGGCGCACCGCACGTGCTCACCGTGTACTACAACGGTCTCGGCTTTGCCGCGGGCAGCGATGATCCCAACCACGACGATCCCGATTACGACGATCCGAGCGATTTCGTCTATCACGCCGGCACCACCTTCTCGGTCACGGGCGTGATCCAGAGCTACAAGCCGAGCACATCACCGACACCGTTCTACGAACTGTTCCCGCGCGAGATGACGACGCTGCAGCGCGTGACCCCGGCCGACGCCGTGCGCCCGGTCGCCGATCCGATCGACGGCATGCTCACGATCGGCACGCAGAACTTCCTGCATTTCTTCAACGACGTCGCCGATGGTTCGGAGAACAACGGTTCCTACAACGACACCTGCGCCGGCACCGGCGCCGATGACACCTGCCCGACTGCGGCGCAATACGCCCTGCGTCGCACCAAGTGGGCGATCCAGGTCTGCGACGTGCTCAAGTCGCCGATCGTGCTCGCGGTACAGGAAATCGAGAACCGCAACGTGCTCGCCGACCTTGCCCAGAGCGTCAACTCGCGCTGCGGCACCAGCTACGTGCCCTGGCTCATGCAGGGCAACGATCCGGGCGGCATCAACCTGGGCATCCTCGCGCGCAGCGACGTGGTCGTCGATACGGTGACCCAGCTCTTCCTCAACACGCAGACGGTCAGCTGTTCGAGCGGTGCATCGTGCACGCTCAACGACCGTCCGCCGGTGCTGATGAAGGCCTCGTGGAACGGCTACCCGTTCGCCCTGCTCGCAATCTACGACCGCTCGATGAGCGGATTGCCGGCCAAGCCCTATGTCGGACCCAAGCGCGCCGAACAGGCGGCGCAGGTCGCGCAGATCGCGCAGGCCTGGCAGAGCGGCAGCACGCTCACCGGCGCCGGCAATGCGCGCCAGAATGCCAGCGGCGTGATCACGCAGGGTCCATTCGATCTGGTCGGCGATGCCAGCGTGCCGCTGATCGTCGCGGGTGATTTCAATGCCTACGAGTTCAGCGATGGCTACGCCGATGTCACCGGCATGATCAAAGGCACCGCGGATCAGGGCGCAAACCTGTACTGGTTCAGCGGCAATGCGGCCAACACCGATACCCCAAGCTATGTCGCGCCGTCGCCGGCCTTGTTCGACACCGGCACCCAAGCCGATCCGAGCGGGCGCTATTCGTTCAACTTCAGCGGTCTGACCCAGGAAATCGACCACATCCTGCTGTCGCAGCCGGGCCGGCGCGATTTCGCCAGCGTCTCCAATGCACACGGCAATTCCGACGTGTCCGAAGTCAGCGGGGTCATCCTCGACAACCTCACCGCGGCGCGCAGCGGCGACCATGATGGACAGGTGATCTCCCTGATCGTCGACCGCATCTTCGCCAACGGCTTCGACGCCAGCCCCTGAGCGGCTATCCTTGCCGATCACCGATCTCCACGGGGCCGGGCAACCGGCCCCTTTTTTCTTGCCGATGAAGCGACTCAAATCCCTGCTGCCGCTGTTGCTGCTGATCGTGCTCGGTGCGGGCCTGCTCGCCTCGGGCGTGTTGCGGCATTTCGATCCGCATCACATCGCCGCCGAGGAAGCGAGCCTGCTCGCACAGATCGTCACCCATCCGCTGCTCAGCCGTCTCATGCTGGTCGGCATGATGATGCTGGCGATTGCCACCGGCCTGCCGGGCGCCATCGTGGTGGTGTTCGCCGGCGGCATGCTGTTCGGCGTGGTCGAAGGCACGCTGCTGTCATCGATCGGCACTTCGTTGGGCGCGCTGATCCTGTTCTTCGCCAGCCGCTCGGCCTTCGAGGGCGGCAGTCATGAACCGCCCGCCTTGGTCGAGCGCTTGCGCAGCGGCTATCACGCCCATCCGGCCAGCTACACGATGTTCCTCCGCCTGGTGCCGTTCTTTCCGTTCGGCGCGGTGACGGTCGCGCTGGCCTGGCTACGCTGCCCGCTGTGGCTGTTCACGCTCGCCACCGTGGTCGGCGGCAGCATCATGATCGGCTTCGAGACTGCGCTGGGCGCCGGGCTGATGGAAACGATCCTGCGCGAGGGCCATGTCTCGCTCAACGTCTTTGCCCATCGACGCGTGCTGCTGCCTCTGCTTGGCATGGCCACGCTGGCGCTCTTGCCCATCCTCGTCGGCCGCCTGCGCCAGCTCGTCGGAAAGTCGACTCCGCCCCGCCCGCAGTGAAGCGCTCGCCGCGCAATTGAGCGCGCGCGCAGCCTTCGGCTATGCTGCGGAGCGTTTTTTTCACCGTTTTGCCCCCAGGAAATCGTGCCTTGACCGTCGTCTCCGCGCCCGTCGTGCGCAAATCCTTCTGGCGCGCGCTGACCGTGACGGTACTCGTGGCCGTGGCCAACATCGGCCTGTGGGCATTCATCAATCGGCCCGTGCACATCGCCGATTGGCACGGCAAGGTCGGCGGCTTCGCCTACAACCCCTCGCAGCGGTATCAGGATCCGACCAAGTTCATCTTTCCCAGCGAGTCGGAACTGGACAGCGACATCCGCATGCTGTCGCGCTACACACCGCGACTGCGCACCTACTCGAGCTTCGAAAACCCGCAGATCCCGCGCATCGCGAAGTTCTACGGCATGACGGTGATGGCCGGCGCCTGGATCGAGGGTCGCGCCGAGCGCAACGAACGTGAACTGGCCGCGCTGATCGCGCTGGCACGCAAGAACGACAACATCGACCGCGTGATCGTCGGCAACGAAACGATCCTGCGCGGCGACTTGCCGGTGCGCGATCTGATCGCCTATCTCGACCGCACCCGCGCGCAACTGCACGTGCCGGTATCGACTGCCGAACCGCTCGACACCTGGCAGCGCAATCCCGACCTCATCCGCCACGTCGATTTCGTCACCGTGCACATCCTGCCGTACTGGGAGCGCGTGCCACGCAAGGACGCGATCGGTTTCGTGCTCGGCCAGCTCAAGTCGCTACGCGAGATCGTCGATCAGGTATCCCCGGGCAAACCGATCGTGGTCGGCGAAGTCGGCTGGCCGTCGAACGGCAATCGCCGCGAGTACGCACAGCCCTCGATCGCCGACGAGGCGCATTTCCTGCGTGACTGGTTCAACGTCGCCGCGCGCGAGAAGATCGACTACTACGTGATGGAAGCGATCGATCAGCCGTGGAAGGAGCAGATTGGCGGTCGCGTTGAAGCCTACTGGGGCGTGTTCAACGCCGCGCGCGAGCCCAAATTCTCCTTCACCGGCACCGTGATCGAGGATCCACTGTGGCCGTGGAAGGCCGGGGCGGCATCCTTGCTCGCACTGTTGCCGATGTTCTGGTTTGCGCGCCACTTCATCCGCTTCCGCGTTACTGGTCTGTTCTTCTTTCTCATCCTCGTGCAGTTGTCGGCATCGATCCTGGTGTGGATGGCGACCCTGCCCTACGACTTCTACCTCAGTCCGCTCGACTGGACGATGCTGTTGCTTCTGTTCCCGGCGCAGCTGGCGATCATCCTGATCCTGCTCATCAACGGATTCGAATTCACCGAGGTGATCTGGCGCCCGTACTGGCTGCGCGAATTCAAGCCGCTCACGCCGCAGGCGGGCGATCCGCAGCCCTTCGTGTCGATCCATCTGGCCTGCTACAACGAGCCGCCGGAGATGGTCATCCTCACGCTCGACTCGCTCGCCGCGCTCGACTACGAGAACTACGAAGTGCTGGTGCTCGACAACAACACCCGCAACCCGGAAATCTGGAAGCCGGTCGAGGCGCATTGCGCCAAACTCGGCCGGCGCTTCCGTTTCTTCCATCTCGAACCCTGGGGCGGTTTCAAGGCCGGCGCGCTCAACTATGGCCTGGAAGTCACCGACGCGCGCGCCGAGGTGGTGGCGGTGATCGACGCCGACTACGAAGTGCGCAGCGACTGGCTGCGTGCGCTCACCGGCTATTTCAACAATCCCAAGGTTGCCGTGGTGCAGTGCCCGCAGGCACACCGCGAATGGCAGCACAACGAATTCCGACGCATGACCAACTGGGAATACGACGGCTTCTTCCGCATCGGCATGCACCATCGCAACGAGCGCAACGCGATCATCCAGCACGGCACCATGACGATGGTGCGCAAGGATGTACTCGTCAATACCGGCGCGTGGTCGGAGTGGACGATCTGCGAAGACGCCGAACTCGGCCTGCGTCTGATGAAGGCCGGCCACGAGCTGGTCTATGTCGATGAACTCATGGGCAAGGGCCTCACGCCGGCGGACTTCAAGGCCTACAAATCGCAGCGCTACCGCTGGGCTTTTGGCGCAATGCAGATCATGAAGGCGCGACTGGATTGGATGATCTCCAAGACCTCCACGCTCACGCGCGGCCAGCGCTTCCATTTCCTCACCGGCTGGTTCTCGTGGTTCGGCGACGCCCTGCATCTGGTGTTCACGCTGATGGCGATGTTGTGGACGCTGGGCATGGTGCTCGCGCCGCAATATTTCATGTTGCCGATGTACCTGTTCCTCGTGCCCTTGATCGGCTTTTTCCTGTTCAAAGCCGCCTTCGGCATCATCCTCTACCGCGTGCGCGTGCCTTGTTCCTGGCGCGACACCATCGCCGCCTCGGTGGCGAGCATGAGCCTTTCCCACGCGATCGCGCGCGGCATCTTCGAAGGCCTGTGGCGCAAGAAAGGCGAATTCATCCGCACCGCCAAGAGCCGACGCATCGGCGCCAAGCCCAATCCATTCACCTCGGTCAGCGAGGAACTGCTGCTGTTCCTCGCGCTCATGGCCTGCATCGCCGGCATGATCAATTCGATCGGCATCCACTACGTCGAAGGCAAACTGTGGATCGCGATTCTTGCCGCCCAGGCGATTCCATACGGCTCGGCCTTGATCGGCGCGTGGATCGCGCATCGTTCAGGGGATACGGTGGGGTGAGCTTCGCTGCGCGCGTTTCGGCGCGCGCCGCGCCGTTTGTGCGCCTTGCCTTGTTCGCCTTCGCGAAAGCCGACCGTCCGCATGAGTTCGTCCCGCATCGCTGCGCTTGGGAATTTCGGCTGGCGCCGAAACCATGCGTTGTCCTCGTCGTGTTTGCTTTCGCGAGAACCGACTGGCGTCCATGCTGGTTCGTCCCGCATCCCTGCGCTTGGGAATTTCGGCTTGCGCCGCCGTCGCTGGCTCGATTTTGCTGGTGCGTTCGCACGAGATTCCATCGACGTCCCTGTTGGTTCGTCCCGCATCCCTGCGGGCCGGTGGCTTTCTCTTGCTTGCCCAAGAGAAAGTCACCAAAGAGAAGGGCACCCTCACGGCCTTGGTCCCGCGCGCATCGTGCGCGCGGGACTGCGCAGACGCGCTGCGGGGTTTGCCGACAGACCATCCCTGGTCTGACGGCAAACTCGGCGCGATCCATCGCGCCGCCCCTGCGGGCCTGATCTGCGCGCGCCTGCCGCGGCCGAAAGGGGCTGAAAAGCGCAAGCGCGGGCATCCTGCCCGCACACGGAGTCCTGGTCGTGTTCGCTTTCGCGAAAACCGACTGGCGTCCATGCCTGTTCGTCCCGCATCCCTGCGGGCCGGATACCCTTCTTTGCTTGTCCAAAGAAGGGTATCCCCAAAAAAGGACACCCCGGCAGCGCCGCCTTGCGCGCGCAAGGTTCGCGGTCGATGGCTGGTTGCGCCGACAGCACATCCCTGTGCCGACGGCGCAATGCGCGCGCTCCATCGCGCGCACCCTGCGGGCATCTCGGCCATCGCCCGCCGTCGCCGAAGGGGATTGGTAGCAGCGCGCTCCTGCGCGCCAAAGCAAGAGCAGCGCGACGTTTTGTCGCGGATCAATTGTCGGTCCGCGCCTGCGGCGCTTGAGCCGACCTGCAACACTCGCAACACGCAGGTCGGATCAAGGTGCGCAGCACCGAATCCGACTGGACTCGCAGGCAAGAGCAAAAAACCACAATGCCCAAGCACAACTGCTTTTGCGGGCATGATGCCCGCGCTTGCGCTTTTCAACCCCTTTCGGCCGCGGCAGGCGCGCGAAGAAGAGGCCCGCAGGGGCGGCGCGATGGATCGCGCCGAGTTTGCCGTTCGTGCAGGGATGCACGGTCGGCAAACCCCGCAGCGCGTCTGCGCAGTCACGCGCGCACGATGCGCGCGTGACCGGGGCCGCGAGGGTGCCCTTCTCTTTGGTGACTTTCTCTTGGGCAAGCAAGAGAAAGCCACCGGCCCGCAGGGATGCGGGACGAACCGGCATGGACGCGAGTCGGTTTTCGCGAAACCGCGCACCACAAGTCAAATGCGAAATTTAGGCGCAAGCCGAAAATCCCAACCGCAGGGATGCGGGACGAACCAACAAGGACGTCGATGGGTTGTCGTGCAGACATCCGAGCCAAACCAGCCCAGTCGATTCGGCGCAAGCTGAATCGATCGCGACCGTGCGCGGGGATGCGGGACGAACAGGCACGGACGCCAGTCGGTTTTCGCGAAAGCGAAAGCGAACACGACCAAGGCAACGCAAAACCCCGGCGTCAGCCGAAACACCCGCCACGCGAGGATGAGATCAGCGCCGCGCGCGCAATCGCCCGAACAAGGACTTGCCCGGCCGCTCCTTGTCTCCCGGATCGGGCAGCCGCGACTCGATCAAGCCGATCGCGTCGTAGGCGTTGACGACATTGAACACGTCGCCCATCTTGGTGCCCGAGGCGGCGGAGATCTCGTGCAGACGCAAGGGCTGCAGCATGGTCGAGGCGATGCGGAACACCCAGCCGTAGTTGGGATCGACATCGCTCCACTGCAGCAGGCGGAAGGTCGCTTTCGGATCGAGGTGGCGTGCGAGCGTGCCGGCCGAATGCAACAGCACCTCGAGCCAGATCAGTTGCGCATACGACAGCGCCGCGAGCTTCTCGCGCGCCTGCGCGAGTTCGGCACTCTTGAGCGGGACCCAGTCGCACAGCCGCCAGCGCGTCGAGGCATAGGCTTCCACGCTGTGCAGCCCCCCCGCGATGTAGGCCATGCGATGCTTGGGGTCGAAAATCAGCGCGGGCGCCTTGCCCAGCACCACGCGCGCCGGCGCGCGCAGCAGTTCGCCATCGAGATATTCGCGCATCGTCCGCATCGCGGTCTGCTCAAGCATGGCCTCGCGCGTGGCAAAACGCGGCGGCGGCGCCATCGCAACACGCTCTTTGGTGTGCGAGGTCGGCTCTGCCGCAAATTCGTTGGGCCAGGCCTTGAGCAGATCGTCGAGGCCGGGTGCGCCGCGCCGCTCGACTTCGGTCGGCAGGGGCTCGACCATGCCGATGCCGATGTCATTGACGTGGAAGGCCGCGTCACGACGCGGCGCTGCAGGTCGCGCTTCGCCACTGGCGACTCGATTGAGCAGGGTGATGAGATTGCCGCGCTGGAGCGGCCTGTGCAGCACGAAATCGGCATCGGCCGCGGGCGCATCGGAAAACACAGCGCAGCGGATGCCGGTGCCACGTGCGCGCACCTGGGCCATGCCGCCGGCGAAATCGGTGGGATCGACGATCAGCAGGTCGGCGCCCGTCTCCTGCCCCAGACGCCAGGGCTTGGTCAGTTCCTTGGCGCAAGAACGCAATAACAGACGCAGATGAGCCAGCTCGGCCTCACCGACGCCAACGCATGCGATGACCTTTTCGCCGTCCACATCCTGACCTGTGGGTTCGTCCGGTGGTGATCCTACGTGCCCTGACCGGTCGCTGGCAAATGGCGATTCGAAACGATGCTCAGACCTTGCGCGAATGCGCGTTGGCGGCGCTTTTCGGCCGCGGTGGCCGCTTGGGCTTGAGCAGGGTTCCGCAGCAGCGTGGCGAGCCGCAGCGACAGCCCCAGATCGCCTTCAGCCTGGGGGTGAGCCGCTCTTCGAGCACGATGCCGTAGTCGTAGGTAAGTTCCTCGCCGGCCTTGAGCGGGCGCAGCGCCTCGATGATGACGCGATCCTTGCGCGGGTCGCCGTCTGCCGACTCGTGCACGAAGGCTTTGCAGTTGGGCGCGCAGCTGTGGTTGATCCAGCGCGCGATGCTGCCATCGACATTGGCGTCGATCACGTATTTCTCGTTGAGCGTGAACAGGAAGGTGTGCCCCGAATCGCTGGTGTTGGCGTACTTGCGATCGGCCTGGGCCACGGTCAGCAATTGGCCGCGGTATTCGATGAGTTCGACGCCCTTGGCGATGTCGACGAGGGCGAAGACGCCGTTGCCATGGATCGGTGAACGGCGGGCTGCAATGCGACGGGTCATGCGCTGTCTGGCTGCGGAAAAAGTCGCGCATCATAGCGCGATGCGGCGTGCTGCGGACGCCTCGCGCCGATCATGCTAGCGTGCGCGGCAGTCCTCCCTGCCGAGTCGATCCATGCAGCACTTCCGTCTGGCCCTGATCGCATTGGCGCTGTGCGTCGCGTCCACCGGCATTGCCCGCGAGCGTCACCGCGATGCGCCGGCACGCGCCGACAGCGCCAGCCAATCGGAACGCGCCGGGGATTACGATTACTTCCTGCTCGCGCTGTCGTGGTCACCGACTTACTGCAAGACGCACCCCGACGAGACCGAGCAATGCGGTCGCAAGGGCTATGGCTTCATCGTGCATGGTCTGTGGCCGCAGTACGAGAACGGTGGCGGCCCACAGCGCTGTGCCACCGACCGTGGCGTGGATCGCCAGACCGCCGACGCTGCGCTCGCCTTCATGCCGAGCCGGCGCCTGATCCATCACGAATGGGGCGCGCACGGCAGCTGCTCGGGCCTGACGCCGGTCAAGTATTTCGCCCTCATCGACCGCGCCTTTGCCGCCTTGCAGACGCCGTCCGAACTCAAGGCCCCGCGCCGCGATCTGACGATGACTTCGGCACAGTTGCGCGACGCATTCAAGCGCGCCAACCCCGGACTCGACGATGACATGATGAAGCTCAATTGCAGTCGTGGCGATCTGGTCGAAGTGCGCGTGTGCCTGGACAGGAACCTCGCTCCGCGTACCTGCGGCAAGCGCCTGCGCAATGCCTGTCCGCGCGACGACGAGTTCACGATACCGGCGAGTCGCTGAAGCCGGCCAGATTGTGCGAGGCCACGCGCCAACGAAGGATCGATCTTCAAGTCGAGAGCGAAAAACCCCAAGCCAGACAGCCTGCCGTTCAAGACCCACTCCGCACCCAAGGACTGCCCCCATGCGCCCATTGCTCGTTCGCATCTGCTGTCTGACCTTGCTGCTGATCGCTGCTGCCGGTCACGCCCAAACCCTCGCACCCGGCGCACTCGACGCCTGGAAAGGCTGGGTGCTCAAGGGGCAGGAGTTTCGCAATTGTCCTTTGATCGCCGGACGTGCCGGCAACAGTGCCAACGATTTCCTGTGTGCCTGGCCCGGCACACTCGCGCTTGCGGCGAAGGCGGATGGCGCACAGTTCAGCCAGCATTGGCGCGTCGATGCGGATGGCTGGGTACCCCTGCCCGGCAATGCCGAACACTGGCCGCAAGAAGTCACGCTCGACGGCCAGTCGGCCGCGGTGATCGATCGCAATGGGCCTGCGGTGTGGCTCACGGTCGGCGGCCACGAGCTGCGCGGGCGCTTGATCTGGTCGCAGCGTCCGCAGAGCTTGCAGGTTCCCGTTGCGCTGGGCGTGGTGGCGCTTTCGGTCGATGGCAAGCCGATCATTCCGGTGCAGCAGGACGGCAACGAGCTCAGCCTGGGCCGCAGTACCGCAATCGCACCTGCAGCGGACAGCCTCGAATTGCGCGTGTTCCGGCGCCTCAGCGATGGCGTGCCCGCGCAGCTCACCACGGTGATCGAATTGCACGCCTCGGGTCAGGTGCGCGAGGAAACGATCGGCCCGGCCCTGCCCGCGGGGTTTGCGCCGGTTGCGCTCGATGGTGACTGGCCTGCGCGTCTGGATGCCGATGGCCGTCTGCGCGTGCGCGTGCAGCCCGGCAGCGACACGCTCACGCTTGAAGCGCGCGCAACCGCGCCGCTGACCCAAGTCACCGCACGGCTCGGTACCGCGCCTTGGCCGGCGCAGGAAATCTGGAGCTACGCCGCCGATCCGCGTTTGCGCGTGAGCGTGGCGAGCAGCGCCCTGCCGGTCGATCCGCGCCAGAGCAACGTGCCACCGGGGTGGAGCGCCTTGCCTGCCTTCGCGATGGGCGAGGATGGCAAGCTCGCGGTCGAGGAGCGCTCGCGCGGAACCGCGGGTGATGAAAGCAACCGCCTCACCCTGCAGCGGGAAATGTGGCTCGACTTCGCCGGCGATGGCTGGTTCGCGCATGACCGCCTGCAAGGCAAGATGCTGCGCGACTGGCGCCTCGATGTCGCCGCGCCATTCACACTCGAACGCGCCCATGCGGTGCTGGGTGGTGGTCGCGCCGGCGATTCCTTGCAGATCACGCGTGGCGCGCAGGCCAGTCTGAGCGGCGTGGAATGGCGCCACGCTGCGATCAACGTCGATGCCGGCCTGCGCATCAATGATGCCGGCTTGCAGATGCCGATCAGTGGTTGGCAGGGTAGCTTCGACAGCATCCAGACCGTGCTGCATCTGCCCAATGGCTATCGCCTGCTCGGTGCGCCCGGCGCCGACCGCGCCAACGGCAGTTGGATCGCCGCCTGGACCCTGCTCGACGTGTTCCTCGCCGCGGTGCTGATCCTGCTCGCCTGGCGCGCGTTCAAACTGATCGGTGGGCTCGCCGCGATTGCCTACCTGCTGCTCGGCTATCAGGAACCGGGTGCGCCGCTGTGGACCCTGCTGCTGGTGTGTACCTTGATCGTGCTGGTGCGCGCCCTGCCCGAAGGGCGGCTCGCCACCGGCGTGGCCTGGCTGCGCAATGGCGCGCTCGCCCTGCTGTTGCTCGTGGCCCTGCCCTTCATCGCCTGGCAGGTGCGACTGGCCCTGCATCCGCAATTGGAAAACGTCAGCATCCTCGATGCCTATGCCGGCAACATCGCGCCAGCCGAGCAATCCGCTGCCGAGTATGCCGAGCAAGCACAGGTGGTCGCCATGAATGCGCCGGCCGCAATGCCTGCGCCCGCTACGCCGCCTCCGCCGCCCGAAGCAAGAAACATGGCGAATCGAGCGTCGAAATCGGCGCTCGATTCGATCGTGGTCTCCGGCTCGCGCCTGCCGCCGCGCGCTCTGGTCAAGGTCAAGGAACCCACCATCGTGCAGACCGGCAACGGTGAACCGAACTGGCAACTGGGCCATCGCTACGAACTGAGCTGGAGCGGGCCCGTGCTCGCCGGTCAGGACGTGCGTCTGGTGATCGCGCCGCCGTGGCTGGTGCGGCCGCTGCGGGTGGTGCTTGCCGGACTGCTCTTGCTGCTGGTCGGCCTTGCCCTGCGCCCGCTGCAGCCGCAACTGCGCAACGTGCTTGGCAAGCTGCGCAGCGCCGCGCCGCTCGCCCTGCTCGGTCTTGCCGCACTGTGCGCCCACACGCCGGCCATGGCGCAAACCTTCCCGCCCGACAACTTGCTCAACGAGCTGCGCACGCGCCTCACCGAAGTGCCCAAGTGCGCGCCCAACTGCGCCGCGATCGCCAATGCGCAGGTCAGCGCACGCGGCAGCGAGGTGACGGTCGCGCTCGATGTGCAGGTCGCAGCATCGAGCGCGGTGCCGCTGCCCTTCGATGCCACCACGCTCACGCTGCGCAGCCTGCGCGTGGATGGCGTGGTGCAGGATGCGCTGGCGCGCGATGCCAGCACGCTGCGCACGGCGCTCACACGCGGCGTGCATCGCGTCGAACTCGTGTTCGATGCGAGTGGCGACAAGGTTGCTCTCGCGTTTGCGCTGCGCCCGATGCGTGCGCACTTCGTCGGCGAGGGTTGGGGAGTCGCCGGCCTCGCCGACGGCCGCCTGCAAACCGAAACCCTCACCCTGACCCGCGCGCGCAGCAGTGCGGAGAACGCGGCCGAGACCAGCGCCCACGTCGATGCGCAGCGTTTCGCGCCCTTCGTGCGCGTGCATCGCACCTTGCTGCTTGACACCGAGTGGAGCGTGGAGACGCGCGTGGAGCGCATCGCGCCCGCTGAAGGCGGCTTCACCGTGGCGATCCCGCTGCTCGAAGGCGAGCATGTCACCAGCAGCGGCTTCAAGGTCGAGAATGGCACCGTCAATGTCGCGCTCGCCGATGGCGAGGATGAAGCGAGCTGGACCTCGACTTTCGACAAGCGCGAATCGCTCAAGCTGATTGCGCCCGCGCTCGATGCGCATGCCGAGGTCTGGCAAGTGGTGGCCGGACTCAAGTGGCATGTCGACTACAGCGGCGTTCCGCGCGTGGCGCCGCTCGATGCGCAAGCAGGCGAAGCAATGGCCTTCGAATTCGATCCCTTGCCTGGCGAGACTCTGGCGCTGGCGATCAGCCAACCCGAAGCGATGCAGGGCGCAACTCGCGCAGTCGATTCGGTCGGCCTCACGCAGGAAGTCGGTCAGCGCGCCTCGACGACCACGCTCGTGCTCACGCTGCGCGCGAGTCAGGGCGGCGAACAGGCAATCAGCCTGCCCAAGGATGCCGAACTGCTCGGCCTCAGCCGCGACGGCGCTCCGCTCAACCTGCGCCCGCAGGATGGCAAGCTCAGTCTGCCGCTGCTGCCCGGCTCGCATCGCTTCGAGATCCGCTTCCGCGACAACCAGACGCTGGGCACGCGCATCGCCACGCCTGCAATTGCGCTTGGCCTGCCCGCGGCGAACATCGACCTCACCATGAGTCTGCCGCGTGACCGCTGGCTGCTGGCAACCAGTGGCCCGGCGACCGGGCCCGCGGTGCTCTACTGGAGCGAGCTCGCGGTGATGCTGCTGATTGCAGTGGCGCTCTCGCGCCTGCCCAACTCGCCGCTCAAGCTGTGGCAGTGGCTGCTCCTGGGCATCGGCTTTTCGACCTATTCGTGGCTAGCGCTGATCGTGGTGATCGCGTGGCTGTTTGCGCTGCGCTGGCGCGCACGCGCCGCGATGCCCAAGGGTGAGGCGATCTTCAACCTGATGCAGATCGGCATGGTGTTCTTCACCCTGATCGCGGTGCTGTTCCTGTTCGACTCGATCCGCCACGGCCTGCTCGGCGCGCCCGACATGCATGTAGTCGGCTACAAATCGAGTCAGTACCAGCTCGGCTGGTTCGCCGATCGCAGCCACGATGCCTTGCCGCTCGCGCAAGCCTTCAGCCTGCCGCTGTGGTGCTATCAGGTGGCGATGCTGGTGTGGGCGCTGTGGCTGGCGAGTGCGCTCGTGCGCTGGATGCGCGAAGGCTTCGCCGCGTGGACGCGCGGTGGCTACTGGCGCAGCACGCCGCGCGCATTGGTCGAGCTGCCCAAGGCACAGGCGCCGCCCCCGCCGCCCGCGTGAGCGCGGACGCTTGTCGGCTGCATCGAGCCTTGCCTTCGGGTGGACTGGCCTCAAGCCAAGCCAGGGGCGTCCTTCGACCGTGGTGGTGCACTTCGGAGTTGACTCCGCCAACCTTGGCTATAACCGAAAATTCAAACGGATAATTACTCCGTCCCCTTTGTTCGGTCTGCTATGGCCAAGGATTGATGACAGTGACGCCCGCCGCCTTGAATGGTGCGACGTCGCGCGTGGCCACGGACATCCCGTTCGCCAGTGCGATGGCGGCTATGTAGGCATCGGCCAGCGCAATCTTATGACCCTTGGGCTTGGCCTTCGCCAGCAGGCCGGCATAGGGCTGTGTCGCGGCCAAGTCGAAGGCCAGCACGCGGCCTGTGAACAGCGGTAGCACTTGCGTCTCGATGCGCTCGCGCAAAGCGTCGCGGCGCTTGCCAGCGGGCAAGGATGCGATACCGGCGCGCAATTCCGCCACGGTGATGGCGGAGAGGAACAAGGTCTCGATGGGCTGGGCGTCGATCCACGTCACCACCGCCGGTTCTGGCGTGGGGCGCAGCGGCTCGGAGATCAGGTTGGTATCGAGCAGGATCATCCGAAGTCGATCTCTCGCGGCAGCGACCGGTCGCGCTCGGCGATCAAATCGACTTCGGCATCGGTGAGCTTGGCTTTGCGCCCGATATCGGCCAGCAAGGAGCCAAGTTTCAGGCTGCCTGCCGGTTTCACGGCGGATTCGAGGATGGCGCGCACCTCAGCCTCGGTGCTGCGCCCGTGATCGGCGGCGCGCACGCGCAAGGCGCGATGCACTTCGTCGGGCAGGTTGCGGACGGTCAGAACGGCCATGGAGCATCTCCTTCTCATGCATTCGATGACATCATCGTAGGCCTTTGACAGCAATGCGGCAACTGCACTGGAAGCCGCCCGCCGGAAACTGCTTCGATGCAACTCACTCACCTCGCCAGCGGGAACGCCATGACGTTGCCCGACGATCTGCTCTGAGCCGACGAGCAGGCGTGGTCGCCTGCCATGGCGACCACGAGTTACCTCATCACCAGTGCGCTGCTGGTGCAGTCGGCGACTGTCAGCGGTTGATGACCAACCATGTCCACCTGCTCGCAACACCCGACCGGACCGATGATCTTGCCTACGCCATGAGACGTCTGAACCAGTGCTACGTGAGCGCCTTCAATCGTCGCCATGGCCGCACCGGGACGCTCTGGGAAAGCCGCTTCCACTCATGCCTGGTCGACACCGAGCGCTATGCACTCACCGTCTATCGATACATCGAGCTCAATCCCGTCCGCGCCGCGATGGTCGAAGACCCAGCGCGCTATCCCTGGTCGAGCGCGCGGGCGAATCTCGGGCTGTCCCCTCTGGACTTCCTGAGCCCCCACCCCGTGTACTACGCGCTCGGAGCGGATCCGGACGAGCGAGCGCGCGCCTACGCCGAATGGCTGCGTTCCAGCCTCGACGACGAAGACCTCGCGGCCATCCGTTCCCACATCCAACAGCAGCGCGCGCTCGGCAGCCCGCGCTTCCAGGCCATGGTGGCGAAGGTGCTCAACCGGCCGGTCCAGGTTCGCCCGCGCGGCAGACCGCGGACCGTCGCGCTGTCAGAGGAAAATTCAAACGGATAATTACTCCGTCCCCTTTATTACGGCCACCTGCTCGACCACCAGTGCGCGCAGCACTTCCACATCGGTGATCGTCGCCAGCGTCGCTGCATCCATGCGGCGAGTATAGCCATTTAGAAGGCCTTGCCAATGCCTTCCATTCGCCCCGACAAGCGTTGCCACTCCACACCTGCGCACAGCCACGCGAACTGCTCGGCCGACACCGCGCACACGGCTTCGCCAGCGCGTGGCCAATGGAAACTGCCCGTGTGCAATCGGCGCACGCACAGCCATACGCCGGTCGCATCCACGCACAGCACCTTGATCCGCGTGCTGGCTCGATTGCGGAACACGTAGGCGCCGCCCTCGCTCACCGCCTGCCCCAACTCGGCCTGCACCTTCACCAGCAAGCGATCCACGCCGCAGCGCAAATCCACCGGCGCGCACGCCAGCCACCAGCCGCTGGGGCTCAGCACGACCAGCCCCGCGCCAGCGCGATCGCATCGGCCACCTTCGCGCAGCGCGCCTGCACGCCGTTGGGCAGGCGCAGTTCAATGGGCGCATCGGCCGACCCGGCCGCCTCCACCACCACCGGCACCAGGCCCATCGACCCCGGTTGCGCCTCACGCAGCGCCCGCTGCCAGTACACGAACTGCGCGTGGCTCAACCCGCGCGTGCGGCAAAACCCCGCCGCCGACTCGCCACTGGACCGCCACGCCGCAACCCGCTTCGCCCACACCACACGCTTGTCCGACATCGCCAAGTTCCATTCACGCCAAGGGGCGTGGATGGCAGCAGCCCTCGGATCAAACCGGAAGATGTGGTGGGCGGACGCTTACACCCAGCGCGCTATCCCTGGTCGAGCGCACGGGCGAATCTCGGGCTGTCCCCTCTGGACTTCCTGAGCCCCCACCCCGTGTACTACGCGCTCGGAGCGGATCCGGACGAGCGAGCCCGAGCCTACGCCGAATGGCTGCGTTCCAGCCTCGACGACGAAGACCTCGCGACCATCCGTTCGCACATCCAACAGCAGCGCGCGCTCGGTAGCCCGCGCTTCCAGGCCATGGTCGCGAAGGTGCTCAACCGGCCGGTCCAGGTTCGCCCGCGCGGCAGACCGCAGACCGTCGCGCTGTCAGAGGAAAATTCAAACGGATAATTACTCCGTCCCCTTTGTTGCGCGGGCGAATCTCGGGCTGTCCCCCCTGGACTTCCTGAGCCCCCACCCCGTGTACTGCGCGCTCGGAGCGGATCCGGACGAGCGAGCGCGCGCCTACGCCGAATGGCTGCGTTCCAGCCTCGACGACGAAGACCTCACGGCCATCCGTTCACACATCCAGCAGCAGCGCGCGCTCGGTAGCCCGCGCTTTCAAGCCATGGTCGCGAAGGTGCTCAACCGGCCGGTCCAGGTTCGCCCGCGCGGCAGACTGCGGACCGTCGAGCTGTCAGAGGAAAATTCAAACGGATAATTACTCCGTCCCTGAGGTTTCCCCACGTTTTCACGCAGGAATGCCAAGTTGATCGAGCAACGCCGCATTGGGTTGTCGCAGACGGTCGAGCAGCGCACAGACCGAACCGCACGGCCATCCGCGCCGCAGGGCTTCACGCCCAACGCGCATCGTCGAGTAAAGCTTGCGCGGCGCACGATGAGGCGACAACCAGCGATCGATACCGGCAGATTCGCAGGCCAGGCCCACCAGCCAACTGGCGAACGCGGCCATGGCGTGCAGCAGCAACAAGATGGCGATCCGCGGCCCCTTGCGCGTCAGAGAGTCCTCGAACGCATCGCCGTAACGATGCGATTTCAGATCACGGAACGACAGTTCGATCTGCATGCGCCGCGCATAGAGCTGGACCAATTGCCGCGCGTGGAGGT
>NSJK01000034.1 GCA_002632325.1 Lysobacterales bacterium
CGCGCGGCGCGCGCTCGGCGAGAGCGCGGTGAAGGTTGCCACCGTGGTCAACTTCCCGGACGGTGGCAGCGATCCTGCGCGCGTCGAGCGTGAAACCCGTCGCGCACTGGCCGCGGGCGCCGACGAGGTCGATCTGGTCATGCCATGGGCCGCGCTGCAGGCCGGCGACAGCGCCGCCGCGCAGGCGGTCGTCGTCGCCGCACGCAAGGCCTGCGGCAGCACGCATTGCCTCAAGCTCATCCTCGAAACCGGCCAGCTCACATCCGCGCAGATTCGCGCGGCATCGGAGTTGGGCATCGCGGCCGGCGTGGATTTCCTCAAGACCTCGACCGGCAAGGTCGCGGTCAATGCCACCGTCGAAGCGGGCGCGATCATGCTCGACGTGATCGCCGCACACGGCGGGCGCTGCGGCTTCAAGGCAGCGGGCGGCATACGCAGCCTCGCCGATGCCGCACTCTATCTCGACCTCGCGCGCGCTCGGCTCGGTGATGGCTGGATCACGCCCGCGCACTTTCGCATCGGCGCGAGCGCGCTCTACGACGCCTTGCTGCCGCTGCTGGCGTGAGCGCGATGAGCGATTGGCCCGCCGCTGCGCTGATCCGCAGCAAGCGCGAAGGACGGCGTCTCGATGCCGCGCAATGCCACGCGCTCGCGCAGGGCATCGGCAGCGGGCAGTGGAGCGAAGGCCAGATCGCCGCGTTCGCGATGGTGGTGGCCTGGCGCGGCATGCACGCGGGCGAGTGTCGCGACTTCACCTTCGCGCTGCGCGATTCGGGCCGCTGTCTCGACTGGTCGAACCTGCCCGGCCCGGTGCTCGACAAGCATTCGACCGGCGGCGTCGGCGACTGCGTGAGCCTCGCGCTCGCGCCGCTGGTCGCCGCCTGCGGCGGCTTCGTGCCGATGATCTCGGGACGTGGCCTCGGCCACACCGGCGGTACGCTCGACAAACTCGAAAGCATCTCCGGCTACAACGTCAATCCCGCGCCCGAACACCTGCGCAAGGTGGTAGCCGCCGTCGGCTGCGCGATCGTCGGTCAGAGCGATGACCTCGTCCCCGCCGACCGTCGCCTGTATGCGGTGCGCGATGTCACCGCGACGGTCGATGTGCCCGATCTCATCGTCGCCTCGATCCTGTCGAAGAAACTTGCCGGCGGCGCGCAGGCGCTGGTGCTCGACGTCAAGACCGGCAGCGGTGCACAGACGCCCGATGAAGGCGCAGCGACCGCGCTCGCCACGCGCATGCAGACGGTCGCGCAGGGCAGTGGGCTCGAACTGGCCGTCGCGTTGACCGACATGAGCCAGGTGCTCGGTCGCGAAGCCGGCAATGCACTCGAATTGCGCGCGATCCTCGATCTGCTGTGCGGCCGCGACGCCTGTCCGCGCCTGCGCGAACTGGTGCTTGCGCTCTCGGCCGAACTGCTGCGTCGTGGCGGCCTTGCAAGCGATCGCGCCAGCGCACGCGCTCGTCTGCAGCAGGCGCTGGATTCGGGCGCCGCTGCCGAACGCTTCGCGCGCATGATCGCCGCGCTCGGTGGCCCGGGTGATCTCCTCGAACATCCGCAGCGCCATCTGCCGCAGGCGCCGGTGCAGCGCGCGGTTGCGGCCGATGCCGATGGCTGGATCGAAGCGATCGACGTGCGCGCACTGGGTGAATGCGTGGTCGATCTCGGTGGCGGCCGGCGCACGCCGACCGCGGCGATCGATCATGCGGTCGGCCTTGCCGCGGTGCGCGGCTGCGGCGAGCAGCTTCGCCATGGCGAGCCGCTTGCATTGATCCACGCGCGCAGCGCCGCCGATGCCGATCGCGCTGCCGTGCGCGTGCGCGCCGCGTTCCGGCTCGGTGCGCAGGCCTCGGCGCCGCCGCCCCTGCTGCGCTGGCTGGAGTAGGAGGGCCGGCAGGCCCGACCATGGTGTCGCAGGTTTGCAGAGCGCGCGAGCGTGTGAGGCGCGTGGTTGTGTGCGGCATGGGTCGCGACTGCCGTCGCTCCTACATCGCTCCCGCACCGCTCCTGCACCGCACCCCTCCTGCGTGGCGCTGGTGCGCGGCCGCGATGCGTTTGCTTTCGCAGGAGGGCCGGCAGGCCCGACCAGGGTGTCGCAGGTTTGCAGGGCGCGCGAGCGTTTGAGGCGCGTGGTTGTGTGCGGCATGGGTCGCGACTGCCGTCGCTCCTACACTGCTCTTGCCGCAGCCCTGTCGTGCAATGCCGGGGGCGATGGCGTTGTGCTCGCGTGCGACCGCAGGTCGCGACTGCCGTCGCTCCTACATCGCTCCCGCACCACTCCTGCCGCCGCCCCGTCGTGCACTTCCGGGAACCACGGCGCCGCCCGCGGGAACGCGGCGCCCACTGGCTGCATCCAAGATGCCGGATGCGGGAGATGCCCGAGCCGCGTGGACTGCCAATCCGGCAGTTGGCGCCCGCCCATGCCTGGAGAACCGCAATGAGCCCCAGCAGCAACGTCGCCAGCCTGCGCCGCGAAGAAGCACATGCGCAGCCCGCGTCCGTGTCCGTGTCAGAGCGCATCCGCGCCCGCCTGCTCGAGGCCGGGCAGCGCTTTCATGCCAACGACAACATCGCGGCCTTCATCGCGCCGGGTGAACTCGACGAACTGCGCGAGGAAGTCGCGGCCTGCCTGCACGAGTTGCAGCGCAGTCTCGTGATCGACACCGAGCACGATCACAACAGCGCCGATACCGCGCGCCGCGTCGCCAAGCTCTATCTCGACGAAGTCTTCGCCGGACGCTATCAGGCGCCACCCAGACTCACCGCGTTCCCGAACGACCGCCAGCTCGATGAGTTGATGGTGGTCGGTCCGATCCGCGTGCGCAGCGCCTGCTCGCATCATCTGTGCCCGATCCAGGGCAAGGTGTGGATCGGCGTGCTGCCCAGTGCGCAGTCGGAGCTGATCGGCCTGTCCAAGTATGCGCGACTGTGCGACTGGATCATGCGTCGCCCGCAGATCCAGGAAGAAGCCGTGGTCATGCTCGCCGACGAACTCGAGCGCCACATCCGCCCCGATGGTCTGGGCGTGGTGATGGAGGCCGACCATCTGTGCATGCAGTGGCGCGGTGTCGAGGATGATGGTGCGATGATGCGCAGCACGGTCATGCGCGGTGCGCTGCGCGAGGATCGCGAGCTGCGCCGCGAATTCCTGGCGATGATCGGCAAGGCTTGAACGGCGATGACGAAGCTGCGCGCGGGGGCGACATCATGATTCATGCGGCAAGCAAATTCACGGCTGCGCAGCTGGGCGCACTGGCCGAGCCCGAACTCGTGCGGCTTGCCGCGCAGGGCAGCGAAGCGGCCTTCGAGGCGATCATGCGCCGTCACAATCGCCTGCTGTTTCGCAGCGCGCGCAGCATCCTCAAGGATGACCTCGACGCCGAGGATGCACTGCAGGAAGCCTATGTGCTGATCTGGCGCAGCCTCGGCCAATTCAACTTCGAAGCCAAGCTGTCGACCTGGATGGTGCGCATCGTCACCAACGAGGCGCTGGGTCGGCTGCGGCGCAAGAGTGCGACTGTCATTCCGCTGGAGGCGGCGATGAGCTCACATGAAACCGATACCCGCGACCTGCTCACCGAGCAGGCCGATCGTCAGCCCGAATTCGCGGCGATGCGCGCCGACCTGCGCAAGCTGATCGAGGCGCGCATCGACGATTTGCCCGAATCCTTCCGCACGGTGTTCATGCTGCGCGCGGTCGAGGAACTGAGCGCCGAGGAAGTCGCGCAGGCGCTCGACATTCCCGAAGCCACCGTGCGCACGCGCCTGTTCCGTGCGCGCAGCCTGCTGCGCGAAGGCATGGCGAGCCAGATCGACCTCGCGCTCGCCGATGCGTTTTCCTTCGATGGTGCGCGTTGCGATCGCATCGTCGCCGGCGTGCTGGCGCGGGGTCGTGCCGCGGGCCTGTCGGCGCCACGCTGACGTGCGCGGCTACTGCTCGGGCAGGATGAAGCGATACGGCAGCAGCGCGCCGGCATCGACCTCGATCCAACTGCCGTCGGCTTGCAGGAAGGTCACCTGCGCATCGGCGCCGAATTCGACCAGCGCCTGACGACAGGCGCCACACGGCGACACCGGCAGCGGCGTGCCATCGACGGCAAAGGCAGCGACGGCGATCGCGGCGAGGCGAAAGTCCTTGCCCTCGGCCTGCACCGCGGTGGCGATCGCGCCGCGCTCGGCGCAACCGCCGATCGGATAGGCGCCATTCTCGACATTGCAGCCGGCATAGACTTCGCCGCGCGCCGAGCGCAGCGCCGCACCGACGCTCAGGTTCGAGTACGGCGCGTAGGCCTGTCGCGCAGCGTCGATTGCGCGCTGGCGCAATGCGGAAAGGTCGGCGGCCTTGTGTGCGGCATTCATCGTGTCATCACCGTGGCAATGCAGCGCGCCTGCGCATCGCTGCGGATCGGTTGGCGCGCGTGCGTGGTGGCATGCGTGTCAGGCTCGCCGATCATGCCACACGCGCCGCATCACGCGGTCGCGCGACGCGAGGCTTGAGCGTGAATCCTTCTCCCCGCGGGGAAAGGTGCCTCGCAGGGGCGGATGAGGGCGCGCGCCGAAACTGCGATCGCGAGTCGTGATGAAGCGTCGCCTCAGGCTTCAAAGCCATCCTCGAAGATCGCATCACCCAGCGCCAGCGCACGTTGCTGCAGATAGCACTCCAGATTGGTGTAGCCGACCATGCCCATGCAGCCGAGCGAAAGTCCGCCGCCGTTGCGATCGCTGGCATCGTTGGGGTTGAGTGCATGCGCCTGTTCGAACGCATCGGGCATGCCATCGCCATCCGTGTCCGCGGGTGCGGCCGGTGGCTGCGCGGGATTGAAATCCAGATCGAAGTCGTCGTTGGCCAGCGGCGTGCCCCAGTCGACCGCGGGCGGCAGTCCGGCGCGCGTGGAATCACGCCAGCGGCGGTCGAGCGGATCGGTCGGCCATGCGCCGGCCTGCGCCGCGACGCGGCTCAGGAGCTGGTTGGAAGACACGTAGGTCACGGCGGGGAAGGGATGGCGCGTGCTGCGTCGTTGCGCGACGCCCAGGTCACTGTTCGGGCCTTCCTGAGCGAAATCATTGCAGCAGTAGAACAACTGGTAGTCGCTCCATGACGGATACAGCGAGAGCTGGTTGTCGCTGAAGTAGAGCTGGTTGTCGGCCACGTCGAGCAGATCATGCAGGAACATGCCGTAGGGATAACTCGCGCGCGCGACGAAGCGGTTGCTGACCGCGTTGATGCGCACGCGGTAGGGACCGTTGGCCGGCACCTGGTCGACATCGCGGTTGTACCAGAGCAGGAAACCCGGATCGACATAGAGGTTGTTGGCCAGCTCAAGATGCAGCGGTGTGTTCTGGCAACTGGCGATGAGGCCGGGATCGCCGTCGTAGTTGCTCGCCTCGCAGGTGATCTCGGGCATGCGTCCGCCAACGCGATACCAGAGGTTGCGGATCAGGGCGATGCGGTCCTGCGGGTGATCGGCGTGTGAGTAGTTCATCAGCACACCGCCGCGGTCGGCATGCGAGCCGACTGTTTCACCTAGCATGGAATCCTGCACCGTGATGTCCGAGGCCCAACTGATCTGCAGCGCCTCGTCGGTCGCGTGCGCGAGCGAGACATGGTCGAAGATCGCGCGATTGATGCCGTCCAGGCGCAGCGCATCGTCGAGGCGCTCGCCCCCCGCTGGCACGGCCAGGTTCCACGCGGGCCGGCTGCGCAGGTGACGCACGATGACGTTGTCGCAAGCGTTCTGCTCGTAATGGCCATCGCAGATGAGACCGCGCACGATGATGCCGCCCGGCGAAGTCTGGCCCGCGATCGTGACATCGCCGTGCACGATGTTGGCGATGCCGTGGATGACACCGCTGACCCGGAACACGATCGTGCGCGGCCCGGACTGGCGCAAGGCATGATTGAGCGAACCCGGAATCACGCCGCCCGGATCGGGATCCAGCGTGGTCACCGCGTACACCGCGCCGCCGCGCCCACCACTGGCGATTGCGCCAAAGCCTTGTGCGCCCGGGAAGGCGGGCAGCCCCTGCGCGAAGCCCTGCGTGGAGAGCGCCAGTGCCAGCGCGGCGCCGACGAGCCGTGCCCGGTCTGATCGCGCGGCCCTGCGCGCCGAATTGCCCTGATGCTGCGATTGCCTCATGGTCCCATCCCCCTCGAACGCCACGCCTGCGCGGGCTTGACCCCGGTGGGTCAAGGCAAGATCAATGCCACGACCCGACCCATGCACGCCCCAGGCATGCCCCTGTCTGCACAAGGCGCAATTGGGCGCAGCGGCAGGACAAGGCTCGATGCTCGACCGGCGCCTGCGGCATGCGCTGCGCCTGCCGGGCAGCCGGCGGATGGCTTGTGGTTTTGCCCGCCAGACTCCGTTGTGTCAGGTTGGCGACCGGACATGCCGGTGAGCCCAAGGGATTCAGCCACGATTTGCGGAGTGCAGCATGACCGATCCGATTCTCCCCATCCGTCGCCAGCCACGGCGCAAGCTGTTGGGCGCCTGCCTCGCGGCGGCCCTGTGCCTCGTCACGCCGCTGGCAGCCACGGCGGCCACGACCTGGACGGTCGACACCTGCAGTGAAGCGGTTACCGGCACCGGTACGACGGGCAGCTTGCGCTACGCGGCCGAGAACGCGGCCAGCGGCGACACCATCGACCTGTCGAGCCTGACCTGCAGCACGATCTCGCTGACCACCGGCGCCGTGGTCTTTGCGCAGGCCGATATCACCCTGAACGGACCGGGCAAGGACGCACTTGCGATCGAAGGCAGCAATGATCGCGTCTTTCGACATGACGGCCTCGGCGGCACGTTGGCCGTGAACAACCTCACGGTCGCCAACGGCTACCTGAGCATGCCCGAGGGACTTTCGGCTGAGGGCGGCTGCATTCGCTCGAACGGAAAGGTGTCGCTCAACCACGTCGCCGTCCGCTCATGCCACGCGATCGCGTCCGGTGCGAGTGCGCGCGGCGGCGGCATCTACGCCTTGAACGATGTCTCTGCAAAATACAGCGACATCACGGGCAACGCAGTGAGCCACACAGGCGCCGGGTCGGGCGACGGCGGAGGAATTTTCACCCCGGGCCTGGCCGGCCTGATCGGGCCCGAAGACCCCAACAGCAAGGTCTTCATCGCCAACAGCACGCTCAGTGGCA